>JACJZH010000001.1 GCA_020635695.1 Flavobacteriales bacterium
AGCCACTCGAGCTAAGCCCGGTTGGGTATTCCCGCACTACAGGCTGTGGACAGGATGTTGATTTCCGCTGAGAGTTGACCCGGGAGAGGCATAAATTTCCGCTGAGAAGTGACCCATGTTCTGACCTTGCCCCTGGCTGTTGCGTCGGGGGACATTGGAGTGATCGACATGGCGTTATTGAGCGTTATCCGGCGCTGGCATTTTCGTGAGGGGATGCCGATCCGGGAGATTGAGCGGCGGACCGGACTGTCGCGCAACACGATCCGCAAGTACCTTCGGGCGGGCACGGTTGAGCCCCGGTTCAAGGTGCCCGACCGGCCAAGCAAGCTGGACCCGTTCGCCGAGAAGCTGGCGGGTTGGCTGCGGATCGAGGCTGGCCGCTCGCGCAAGCAGCGCCGCACGGTGAAGCAGATGCACGCCGATCTCGTCGCCCTGGGCTTCGATGGCTCCTATGGCCGTGTTGCGGCCTTCGCGCGCAGCTGGAAGGCCGACCGCCAGCGTGATGCCCAGACCAGCGGGCGCGGGACCTTCGTGCCGCTGGTGTTCCAGCCTGGCGAAGCGTTCCAGTTCGACAGGAGCGAGGACTGGGCGATCATTGCCGGCAAGCAGACCAAGCTGCAGGTGGCCCACACCAAGCTGTCGCACAGCCGGGCGTTCATCGTGCGGGCATACCTGCTCCAGACCCATGAGATGCTGTTCGATGCGCTGACGCAGGCCTTCCGGGTGCTGGGCGGAGTGCCGCAGCGCGGGATCTTCGATAATCTATGGACGCCTCCCGCCGCAAGGTAGTTCTGATCGTTGCATCCGGCTTGGGTTGCGTGAATCTATCCGGCCTGTGGTCGGAGCGGTCACGCTCCTGGCCTTGATGGGAGTCCGCTACTTCTTGCCTCATAACATGATCGGCCTCGATGGCCTTGTCGTAGATCAGGCTTCGAAGCGGCGGCCCCTGCCGTTGCACCATCAACATCCACCTCGCAATCGTTCGGGGACCTAGCCCTGTTCAGCCAATGCGTTACGCTGGCAGGTAATCTTCCTTCCGGGCCAGCAGCACCCAGGCCAAGCGGGCGGTCTTG
>JACJZH010000010.1 GCA_020635695.1 Flavobacteriales bacterium
CCGCTCAACGCACCAGCGTGATGCTGCCCATGTAGATGGCCGGCTCCCTGCCGGTGCCTTGCGCACGGGCCCGCCACACATACACGCCCTCGGGTACCGGGGCCCCGGCAATGGTGCCATCCCACGGACTGTCCACGGCCTCTGCGGTAAAGACCAGGTTGCCCCAGCGGTCGTAGATCTCCCAATGCACGGTGCCCGTTTGGCACCGGAACACGGGGGACACGCGATCGTTGATGCCGTCGCCATCGGGGGTGAAGGCATTGGGCAGGTAGGGCACGCAGGGGCACAACTCGTGCACCACCTGCACGGTGGCGGTGCTGCTGCCGCAGGTGTTGGTGGCCACCACGGTGTAGGTGCCCGCTTCGGTGATGGTGCGCCGCCGCGTGGTATCCCCATCGTTCCAGAGCACGGTGCTGCCGGGGCTGGCGGCGTCCAGCACCAGCGTTTCGCCGGGGCAGATGGTGCGGCGGGCGGGCAGGTCCAGCACGGGCGGGCCATCCCCACCGATCACCAGCGTGTCGCTCGCGCTGCAGCCGCCGGTGCTCACGGTGACCCAATAGGTGCCGGACGTGGCCGCCAGCAGGGTGGGGCTGGTGCTGCCGTTGCTCCAGAGGTAGGTGGCGCCGGGGGTGGTGGCGTCCAGCAGCAGGGTGCCGCCGCTGCACAGCGTGGTATCGGGCCCCAGGTCCACCGCCAGGTCGATCTCCTCCACGCTCACGTCATCCACCAGCAGGTAGGCGCTGGTCTGGTACCACAGCCCCCATCCGACCTGCTGGGTCTGGGTGCTGGCGTCGTTCTTGAAGTTGCCGATGGTGAGGTGCGTTTCGCCCCCCTGGGCGGTGTACACGCCGGTGATCTCCGTCCACCCCAGGGTGTCGGTGATCAACTGGCCGGCAGGGTTCTGCACCTGCGGCACCACGGACAGCACCTGCCCGTTCGCCCCCGTAACAGGCCCCACGGAAAGGTGGGCGCCGAAGCCATCGCAGGCGTAGGGATGGTCGTTGGGCATGTTCACGTACAGGCGCACCCGGTAGCAGCTCCCGGCCTGCAACGGGGTGCTGAGGGCCACCTGGGCGTACTCGCGCATGTCGGCCACATCCGTGCGCCAGCAGTACAGCCCGGCATAGCCCATACCGGTGCGGGCGTATTGGAAGCCGCCCGTGGTGTTGCTCGGTACGGAGACGTAGGAGGAGAGGGGGGCACAGCCGTGGTAGAGCTCCGGCGTGCCTGCGTTCGGGTTGGTCCATGGCGCGGCCTTCTCCAGTTCACTGGCGAAGGTGGGGCACTGGGTCACCTGTTCGAAGCTGGGGTTGGGCACCAGGTTCTGCGCGGCCAGGGGTGCGGGCAACAGAAGCAGGACAACGGGGGCGAGGGTCGGCCGCGACATGCACAAAAGACACGATCCGCGGCCGGAACGTTGGCCGAAGAGGGATGAAAAGCAGGGAAGGGTGCCGGTGGTGGCAGGAAGGGCGGGTTCAGGAGGCCAGGAGGTGGGCGATGGCCTGCGGCCCGCAGTTGCACACCAGGTCGATGACGCTGAGCCCCGGCTGGAAACCATGCCGATCCGCGAAGACCTGAGGGTAGGACGGGACCTGGAGTTCCTGTGGAATTGGGTGCTTCGGGTGTAGGGCAGTCCGGTAGTCGTGAGTCGTGAGTCGTGAGTCAATTTCCACCTCATCCTGACTCCTGACTTCCGACTCACGACTCACGACTTCCACATACGTCTCCGAAACCTCCACTTCCGTCCTCAGCCCCAGCCACTTCAGCCCCAGCCGCAGGGTGGCCAGGTCCAGGTCGGCGAGGCGCTGGTGGCGGGTCAGGAGCAGCTCCTCGATGTCCGGGTAAAAGTGCTCGAACCAGGGGGACTGGCCGTAGGCGGTGCGGATGGCGTGCAGGTGCTGCTGCGGCCAGGTCTCGGCGTAGCTCAGCCCCACGGTGTGCATGGGCATCTTCTCGCCGCTGCGCCGCTGGATCTGCACCACCAGGTCCTGCACGCCGTTGGGGCCCACGATGCGGGTACGGGTGTGGAAGCTCTGCCGCACGTAGTGCTCGCCCAGGTCCACGACCACCCGCGGATGGCGTGCCAGCAGGCGGTAATGCGCCACGCTGCCGAAGTAGAAGGCCGAAAGAACTGGAACGGCGCTCACGCCGCGAAGATCACCCTCTGCTCATTTCCACATCCCCACATTCCCTCATTTCCACATTTCCACATTCCGATCACGCCGGCCGCACATCCCTCGGAGCCTGCGGCACCGGCGCGGTCCCCTCGGCATCCCGCCGGAACCCGTACAGGTTCTGGTGCACGAAGTCCTTCGGGAAGCGCTCCATGCCGGGGAAGCCGAGCTTGATGTGGGCGTCGTCCTTGGGGATCTCCGCCGTGCGGAAGAGGTAGTCCCACAGGCTGAGCGAGATGCCGAAGTTGATGCCGTGCTTGCGGCCTTCCGGCAGGGCGTACACGTGGTGCCAGAGGTGCATCACCGGGTTGTTGAAGATGTACTTCAGCGGCCCCCAGGTGATGTGCACGTTGGCGTGGTTCAGGTGCCCGATGGCGATGGCGGCGTAGAACACGATGTAGGCCTGCTCCGGGGTGAAGCCGCCGATCAGCATCACGGCGATGTACTTCATGGGCGTGTACACCACGTTCTCCATCCAGTGGTAGCGCAGGTGCGCGGCGAAGCCCATCTCCTCCACGCTGTGGTGCACCTTGTGGAAGCGCCACAGCCACTCGTAGCGGTGCAACAGCACGTGGGTGAACCACTGGATGAAGTCGGTGGCCAGGAAGAAGATGAGCAGCTGCGCCCAGCCGGGCATGGCGCTCAGGTCCAGCAGCTTCAACTTGTCCAGGCTGGTGCCGAAGAGGTCGTTCACCGCCATGTTGGTCACCTGGCTGAAGGCGAAGAAGATGACCAGGTTGAAGATGTAGAAGTTGAAGAACATGTAGAAGGCGTCCAGCCAGAAGTCCTTGCGGATGGCCTTCTGGTCCTTGCGCCAGGGGAAGGCGAGCTCCAGCAGCCACACGCCCAGGCTCAGGGCGATCAGCCACCAGAAGTAGTTCACGTACCAGGGGTCCGTGTTGAAGGTGATCTCGCTCCAGACGTAGCTGGCGTAGTTGCCAAAGGCGTTGAGGAAGGCGTCGAGGTAACGTTCCATGGGTCGTCAGTTGAACAAATGAACGACGGGAAGGGTGCGCGGTTCCGTGATCCCGGTCACGCGGGCGGGGCGCCGGTGGTATCCACCTGGGCGGGCAGCTCGGGGAAGTGGCTCCATTCGGTCCACGAGCCGTCGTAGTTCCGCACGTGGGGGAAGCCGAGCACTTCGCGCAGCACGAAGGCGGTGTGGGCGCTGCGCACGCCCGAGTGGCAGAAGGTGATGATGGTGTCCTCCGGAGAAAGGCCAAGCGCCGTCATGCGTGCCCGCAGGTCGTCCGCATCGCGCAGGCACTGGCCGTGGTCGTAGTCCACCGAGTTGCCCCAGTCGTAGAGCAGGCTGCCGGGGATGGTTCCCGGCCGCGCAGCGCCCTTCTTCTGGTCGCGCCCCGTGTACTCGTCCGTGAAACGGGTGTCCAACAACACGAGTCCGGCGTCCAGCGCGGCCTGCACATCGGCGAGGGTGGCCACCAGGCTGCTGTCCACCGGCCCGGGGAATTGGTAATCGGTAACGGCGAGATGGACCGTGGCGGTGTCCGTGCTGCGCCCTTCGCCGGTCCACGTGGCCCAACCGCCGTCCAGGATCCGTACATCGGAGTGACCGTAAACCTGCATGAGCCAGCGCACGCGGGCCGCTTCGCAGCCGCCGCGGTCGTCGTAGAGCACCACCGCCTGGTCGGGACGCAGGCCCAGCGCACCCAGCACGGCGGCCATGGTGTCGCGTGCCACGGCCATGCCACCGTAGGGCAGATCGGTTCGGGTGAGCCGGTCGCGCCAGAGCTGCACGGCGCCGGGGATATGGCCCTGGGCGTACTCCTCAGCAGGCCGCACATCGATCAGCAGGGGAGGGCGTTCCCCGATCTGCAGGGCGTAGAGGTCCTCGGCGGCCAGCAGGGCGGCGGGCAGCTCCTTCCGAACGACGGTGCTGTCCGTCATGACCACGGTATCCACGGCCTCGTGCTCCCCGCCACAGGCCAGGAGCAGCGCCATGGCCCCGGCGCTCAGGGTTCCAGTTCGTACCATTCGATGTGGGTCAGTCGGGCGCGGCGGCCCTTGCGCTGCGGCGCGTAGTGCTTGGCCAGGTAGTCCAGGATGATGGGCTCGTTCTCGCCGAGGTCCCACAGCTTCTGGGTCTCCTGCATCCAGCGGATCATGCTCTCCCAGCCGGCGCGGTCGGCGCGGTTCTGGGTCACCAGCTTGCTGCTGTGGCAGGCGGTGCAGTTGGCGCGCACCAGCTCCCAGCCCTCGTCCACCACGAAGCCGGTCTCCACGTGGATGCCGTCCACGATGCCTTCCTCCAGGGGATCGACCTCCGGCACTTCGGTGGCGGCGACCTGGTCAGCGGTGCCGAGGTCCAGCCCCTGCGGGAAGAACATGAGGGTCACTACCACCACCACGATGCCCACGGCCACCAGGGTGAGCCGGTTCAGCATGGTGTTCACGCGGTCGTAGGCCGCGCGCTGCTCGGGGGAGATGATGGGCTTGTCGTCGCTCATCGGACGCGGACGGCGATGCGGTGGGTGGCGTTGTTCAGGTAGCCCTTCGGATTCCAGCCCGGCACCACCATGGGCTGGCTGCGCCCGCTGCTGTCGGTGGCGCGGGCCCACACCTCGTAGTAGCCGGTCTCGGGGAACTTCACATTCGCCGTCCAGCGCTGCCAGGCCAGGCGGTTGTGCGCAGGCTTCAGGTCGGCGGCCTGCCAGCTGGCGCCGAAGTCGATGCTCACCTCCATGCGCTTCACGCTCAGGTCCCCGGCCCAGGCATGGCCGCGCAGCTCCAGGGTGCGGCCCTTGTCCAGGATGGCGCCACTCTTCGGGCTGGTGATCACGCTCTTCACCGGCATGCTCTCGATGATGCACATGCCTTCGTCGGGCACCTTTTCGCCGGGTTCAACAGGCTTGCAGGGCACCCGGTAGCTGTCGCCGGTCATCTTGGGACCGTCATGCACCCGGTCGCGTATGGCGATGCGCTTCAGCCACTTGCCGCTGGCGCTCGCGGGCCAGCCGCCCACCACCAGCCGCAGCGGGTGTCCATGGGCGAGGGGGATGTCCTTGCCGTTCATGGCGAAGGCCAGCAGGGTCTCGTCCTCCAGGGCCTTGGCCATGGGTACGCCCCGGCTGATGACGACCTTGTCCGGGTCGCCGCTCAGGTGGGTGTCGCCGCCGTAGTAGCCGATGTACACCGCGTTGGACTTCACGCCCACGGCGTTCAGCACGTCCTTCAGCCGCACGCCGGTCCATTCGGCGCACTGCACGGCGCCCACGGTCCACTGGTTGCCCTTGGCGGGCGGGTCGAACTCGGCGCGTCCGTTGCCGCCGCACTCCAGCACCAGCCGGTAGCTGTGGTGGGTGAACTTCTGCTTCAGCTCGGCCAGGGTGAAGGAGACGGGCTTGGTCACGGCCTCCCCGTCGATGGTGAGCGTCCAGGTGGCCGGGTCGATGCTGGTGGGCATCAGGCCGTTGTTGCGCAGGAACATCCGGTCGGCCGGGGTCACCTCATCGTCCAGCAGGTGGGCCGGCGTCTCGATGTTCCAGGGCTTGTCGTTCAGGATGGTGAGGCCGGTGTGCTTGCCCAGTTTCTTCAGGGCCTCCTCGTTGCCGTCCTGCAGCAGCAGCGCGGGCAGCAGTCCGCCGGGCATGTGCTCGGCGAACACGATGGGCCCGCCCAGCACGGCGGCCATGGCGCTGAGCCCGGTGCGCCGCAAGAAGCCGCGCCGGGAAACGGGGTCGCTCTCCCGCCCGAACAGCAGGCGGTCGGCCTCGATCGGGTCCTCGGCATACAGCCGGTGGATGTTGACGGTCTTCTTCTCCTTCATGCGCGGACGGATGGTTCCCGAAGGTGCGAAGGAAGCGGGAGATGAGGGCTGATACCGTGACGGGGGTCACGCATCCACACACCTTGTCATGGTACGCCTTTCCATGGGAGAGCGCGTCGGCCGAAGGGGGGAACTGGGGCAACACAGCGCTGTACCTTTAGGTCATGCACTGGAAAGCCGGGCTGGTCCTGGGTGTGTTCGGCCTGAACATGGGTGCCGGCGTTGCACAGAACTTGGTGCCGAATGGTTCTTTCGAACAGTATGATACCTGCCCACAGTTCACCGGGTATGGGGAGTATGCGACGGGATGGTTCGATCTACACACAAATTCTGCGGACTACTTCAATTCCTGCAATGGAGGAACAGTGGTTGGAGTTCCGTTCAATCAGTTCGGGTATCAGCAGGCGGCTGACGGTGAAGCATATATGGGAATGGCTACCTCCTCCCCTGGCGGTGGGCCTTGGTATCGCGAACTGGTCGGTATTGAACTTAGTCAGCCACTCATTCCGGGCGTCCCCATATGCCTATCGTTCAAAACAGCGATGGGTGGGTTCGGTAGTTGGTCTGGAAACTCCACTCCCTATTCCTGCAAAGGGATTGGATTGAAGTTCTTTACACAATTCCCTGACGATTGGAGTTTGTACCTATACCCGAATTCAGCGGCGCTAAGCTTGGACGTGGTGCCTACGGACACCGCGATCTGGTATTCCGTTTCAGGTATGTATGTCCCTGATTCAGCCTATGCCTTCATCGCGGTAGGTAATTTCTTTGAGAATGCGCTCGTTGATCTGACGCTGATCGATTCCACAGGATATGGCACGTTCCCGTTGGCTTATGCCTTCGTAGATGATGTACGGGCATCTTTCGACTTGGCGTATTGCACCACTGCGAACGGTGCTGAAGAGCGAAGAAGCCGCGGATGGAGTATGTATCCTAATCCAGCGACCACGCGGGTGCAGGTGAGAGGCTTGAACGAGGCCGGAACGCTTTGGCGGGTCTTCGACCTCACGGGAAGGATCGTTGAAAGCGGCCGGTCCACTGGGCAGGGCTTGGAGATCTGGGTAGGTGACTGGGCGCCGGGCGAGTACATTCTCCAAGTCGGTGAGGAGCATAGAAGGTTCGCTCGTTTCGTGGTAAGTCCGTAAGTCCGGTTCCTCGCAGCGCGCAGGACCAGCCGGTCTTTCAGCGAACACTTGACACGAAAGGTTGTCATTCCGGGCTCCGACCAGGGATCGCGTGAATGCCTTTCGCGATTCCGGGTCAAGCCCGGAATGACAGGGGGAGGAGAGGCGGCCTGCTTCGGTGGGCCGCTTCCTATTTCCCGATACAGAACCGGCTGAAGATGCTGCCCAGCAGGTCGTCCGTGGTGATGCGGCCGGTGATCTCGCCCAGGTGGTGCTGGGCCCGGCGCAGGTCGATGGCCAGCAGCTCGCCGCTCACGCCACCGTCCAGCGCGGCGCGGGCATCGGTGAGGGCCTCCACGGTGCGGCGCAGCGCCTCCACATGCCGCGCGTTGGTCACCACCACGCCGCCCTCGCCGCTCTGCAGCGCGTTCACATGCTTCAGGAACTCCTCCTTCAGCCGGTCCAGCCCGGTGCCGTCGCGCGCGCTGATGCCGATGACCTGCTTCGCCTGCGAGGCTCCCGGGATGTCGCACTTGTTCAGTACGGGCACCACCAGCGGGGCGGGCAGGCCCTCGGGACGGTCCTTCGCCAGCCGTTCGGTGAGCAGCCGGGCCTCGGTGAGCAGGCCGCCCTCGCTCAGGGTGCCGGCATCGCCCAGCAGCACCACGATGCTCGCCTCGCCGGCCTTGCGGTAGCTGCGCGCGATGCCCATCCGTTCCACGGTGTCGCCCGTTTCGCGCAGCCCGGCGGTGTCGATGAAGCGGAAGAGCACGCCCTCCAGCGTGATGGCCTCCTCCACGGTGTCGCGCGTGGTGCCGGGGATGTCGCTCACCAGGGCGCGGTCGTCCTGCAGCAGGGCGTTCAGCAGGGTGCTCTTGCCCGCGTTGGGCGCGCCCACGATGGCCACGGGGATGCCCTGGCGCACGGCGTTGCCGAAGCGGAAGCTGGCGATCAGCTCGGTGCAGACCGCGTTCACCTCGTCCATCAGGGTGCGCAGCTGTCCGCGGTCGGCGAACTCCACGTCCTCCTCGCTGAAGTCGAGCTCCAGCTCCACCAGCGCGCACAGGTCGATGAGCTGCTGGCGCAGCGCCTCGATGCGGCGGCCGAAGCCCCCGCGCAGTTGCTGCAGGGCCAAGCGGTGCTGGGCGGCGCTCTGGCTGGCGATCAGGTCGGCCACGGCCTCGGCCTGGCTCAGGTCCAGCTTGCGGTTCAGAAAGGCCCGCTGGGTGAACTCGCCGGGCAGGGCCAGCCTTCCCCCGGCCTGCAACAGCGCCTCGATCAGGCGTTGCTGCACGTAGGGGGAGCCGTGTACGCCGAGTTCCACGACGTCCTCGCCGGTGTAGCTGGCCGGGGCGCGGAACACGGTGGCCAGCCCTTCGTCGATCACGCCTTCGCTGTCGCGGAATTCCACCAGGGTGGCCAGCCGGGGGGCGGGGTCGCGGTCCATCTTCGCCGCCACGCTGCGCAGGAGCAGCACGGCGTCCGGCCCGGAGATGCGCACCAGACCGATGGCTCCCGTGCCCGGCGGGGTGCTGAGGGCGACAATGGTGTCCTGCTCGGTCATGATCCCCGCGAAATTCCGGAATTTCGCACCGTCCCCCGGTCATTTTGCCTTCCCGCGCCAAGCTCCACTACGACAACCTGCCCCATCCCAAGGTGGTCGTGGTGGGTGGCGGCTTCGCCGGACTGGAGCTGGTGCAGGGCCTCAGCGGGCAGCCGTACAAGGTGCTGCTGCTGGACCGGCAGAACCACCACTGCTTCCAGCCGCTGCTGTACCAGGTGGCCACGGCCAGCCTGAGCGCGGACAGCATCGCGCACCCCTTCCGGCGCACGGTGGGGCCCATGTCCAACGTGGCCTTCCGCATGGCGAACGTGACCGCGGTGGACGCGGACAAGAAGCTCGTGTACACCGACCACGGTGCCTTCGAGTACGACATCCTGATCCTGGCCACGGGCTCGCGCACCAACTTCTTCGGCATGCGCGACCTGGAGGCCACGGCCATGCAGCTGAAGAACATCAGCCAGGCGCTGGACATCCGCAGCGACTTCCTGCAGGACTTCGAGGCCGCGCTCTACCTGCACGACGAGGCGGAGAAGCGCAGCTACCTGAACTTCGTGATCGTGGGCGCGGGCCCCACCGGGGTGGAACTGGCCGGTGCCCTGGCGGAGATCAAGCGCACCGTGCTGAAGCGGGAGTACCGCGAGATGGAGAGCGAGTGGATGCGGATCGTGCTGATCGACGGCAACGACCGCGTGCTGCAGCATTTTTCGGAGGAAAGCAGTGCCGACGCCTACCGCTACCTGAGGGAGCTGGGGGTGGAGGTGATGCTGAACACCCGGGTGACCGGCTGCGATGACGACCGGCTGATGCTCGGCGACGGCACCACCATCGACACCCACACGGTGATCTGGGCCGCCGGCGTGATCGGCGCCGCCGTTCCGGGCCTGGAAGGCGCGATGAACGAGCGGAGCGGCCGGTACAACTGTGACGAACACGGCCGCGTGGGAGGCCTGGACGGCATCTACGCCGTGGGCGATGTGGCCAGCTACGCAGGAGATCCCGAGTGGCCGAAGGGGCACCCGCAGGTGGCCACCGTGGCCATCCAGCAGGCGCAGCACCTGGTGGCCCACCTGAAGGCGCGGGCGAACGGCGGCAGGGAGAAGCCCTTCCGCTACCGGAACAAGGGCTCCATGGCCACCATCGGCCGGCGCCGGGCGGTGGTGGACCTGGGCAAGCGGCAGTTCGGCGGCACCTTCGCGTGGCTGCTCTGGATGTTCGTGCACGTGATGCAGCTGGTGAGCTTCCGGAACCGCTTCATGGTGCTGATGAACTGGGCCTGGAAGTACATGAGCTGGAGGAACACCATCCGCCTGATCATCCGCCCTTACGTGCGGCGCAGCAACACCGACACCGCCGGGGCATGAGCACGCCACGCAGCGGCCGCTCGATGTCGCTGGTCCTCTTCCTCACGGTCTTCATCGACCTGCTGGGCTTCGGGCTGGTGATCCCCATCCTGCCCAACTACATCCGTGACCTGATGGGCAGCGAGGTGTGGGTGGGCTTCGCCATCGCGCTCTTCAGCATCATGCAGTTCCTGAGCACGCCCTTCCTGGGCGGCCTCAGCGACCGCATCGGCCGGCGGCCCGTGCTGCTGATCACGCTGGTGGCCAACTCGTTGGGCTACCTGCTGCTGGGCTTCTCGGAGGGCATCGTGCTGCTGTTCATCGCGCGCATGATCAGCGGCATGGCCTCGGGCAACATCTCCGTGGCGCAGGCCTACCTGATCGACGTGACGCCTCCCGAGCGCCGGAGCGGGGCCCTGGGGCTGATCGGCGCGGCCTTCGGGCTCGGCTTCATCTTCGGTCCGCCGGCAGGTGGACTGATCATGGGCTACTTCGGGTTCGCCTACGTGGGCTGGTTCGCGGCCTGCCTGTGCCTGCTGAACTTCCTGCTGGCCTACTTCATCCTGAAGGAATCCATCCCGCAGAAGACGCCCGATGCGCCGCTGAAGCTGATCCCGGTGTCCGACTACCGCGAGGCCTTCAAGGACCGGCTGGTGCTGCGGATCTTCCTGATCAACTTCCTGTACGTGGGCGCCTTCTTCCTGTTCCAGGTGTGCTCCACGCTGTTCTGGGAGGAGCATTTCGGGCTGAACGAACAGCAGCGCGGCTACGCCTTCGCCTTCCTGGGCATCAGCACGGCCGTGGTGCAGGGGCTGCTGATCCGCCGCCTGAGCGCCCGCTTCGGCGATGAGCGCCTGCTGATCGCCGGCAACATCGGCATGGCGGTGATCCTGCTGGGCCTGGGCCTGGTTCCTCCGGGCCTGTTCCTGCTGCTGGAGCTGCCGCTGATCGCCCTGATGGCCATCGTGAACGGACCGGTGGGGCCGAGCTCGCTGGCGCTGCTGAGCCGGGAGACCGACCCGCGCAAACAGGGCAAGGTGGTGGGGCTGTACCAGAGCTTCGGCTCGCTGGCGCGGGTGGTGGGGCCCATCGTGGGCACCTCCCTCTACGCCACGCACTACCTGATCCCCTTCTTCACGGCCAGCGTGCTGCTGCTGCTGAACGCCCGCTGGGCCTTTGGCCTGGTGCGGGACATCAAGGCCCGCCATGCCAACGAGGTTGGTCAGCCGGGCGGCGGGACCTAATTTCGCGGCCGTTCAAACGGGCACCCCGGGTGCCGACACACCGACCCAACGACCATGAGCGTACTCGTCAACAAGGATTCCAAGGTGATCGTGCAGGGCTTCACCGGCAGCGAAGGCACCTTCCACGCCCAGCAGATGATCGAGTACGGCACCAACGTGGTGGGCGGTGTCACCCCCGGCAAGGGCGGGCAGAAGCACCTGGACAAGCCCGTGTTCGACACGGTGAGCGAGGCCGTGCAGGCCACCGGCGCCGACGTCAGCATCATCTTCGTGCCGCCCGCCTTCGCCGCGGACGCCATCATGGAGGCCGCCGAGGCCGGCATCAAGGTCATCGTGGCCATCACCGAGGGCATTCCCGTGAAGGACATGGTGGCCGCCAGGGAGTACCTGCGCGGCAAGGACTGCACGCTGATCGGCCCCAACTGCCCCGGCGTGATCACCGCCGACGAATGCAAGGTGGGCATCATGCCCGGCTTCGTGTTCAAGAAGGGGAAGGTGGGCATCGTGTCGAAGTCCGGCACCCTCACCTACGAGGCCGCCGACCAGGTCGTGAAGGCCGGTCTGGGCATCACCACGGCCATCGGCATCGGGGGCGACCCCATCATCGGCACCACCACGCTGGAGGCGGTGCAGCTCTTCGCCAACGACCCGGCCACCGAGGCCATCGTGATGATCGGTGAGATCGGCGGCGACCTGGAGGTGAAGGCCGCGCAGTGGATCAAGGCCAACTGCAAGAAGCCCGTCGTGGGCTTCATTGCCGGAGAGACCGCCCCGAAGGGCCGCACCATGGGCCATGCGGGCGCCATCGTGAGCGGCGCCGACGAGAGCGCGGCCGCCAAGAAGGCCGTGATGCGCGAATGCGGCATCCACGTGGTGGAAAGCCCCGCCACCATCGGCGCCAAGGTGAAGGAGGTGCTCGGCTGAGGTTACCGCGCGCTCGCGGACAGACCCGGCAGTATCACTGCTTGTCCCGTTCCTTCTGCTTTGCCTGCTTCAGGCTGTCGATGCGGTCCTGATCGGGGGCGTTGTGCCTGGGCGCCTCCCTCCGGGCATCGGAACCGTTGCCATCGCTGCCCGCGTTGATCTGCTCTTTCGGACCACAGCAGCTGAACACCAGCATCAAGGCTGCTGCACTAATGAACGACCAGGTCTTCATGGGCGATGGTTCTTCCGTTGGCGGTGATGGTAAGTACGTAGATGCCTGAGGCGAGCTGCTCCCGGTTGAAGGTGAGGCGGTGCAGGCCCATGGCGGGCGTGTCCCGATAAAGCACCTTCACCAGCGCCCCGCGTACGTCATGGATGGCCACGGTGTGTTCCGTGCGCTCGCTCACCGTGAACTCCAGGGTGAACAGGTCCGCGATAGGTACCGGATACACCGATACGCTCTGAGCGTCTGCCATCGGTGCTGCGATACCCACGGAGCTACCGCCCACCTGGGCGATCCAGGTCTTCCAGGTGTTGTTCATGATGCCGCTCACATTGGCTCCATAACAACCGGCCAACCATACGTCCGGTGAGCTGGCGTTATGCCTCCGCGCCATGCCCGTATAGTCCCCCCAACGCTCGGTGCCATTGATGAAGTTCACGAAGGTCTCCCCGTTCTTGACCAGGGTGCTGGTGCTCCAGGTCATGTTCGCATCGCAATTCACCACGCGCAGTTGCGGATAGATGGATTGGGAGCTCTGTAGAAAGGCGATCATCACCGACGGATCACTGGCGCTGGTCGCATAGGAGGACATGGCAGGATAGGAGACATCGCTCACACCCACCTCCCCGAAAGTGCTTTGTTGTACTGTCAGGTCGTTCACGTTGATGCGCTTGTACAGGATGCCGTTCCAGGTTCCGCCCACATCACCGTGATGTACCACATGCAGGAGATTTCCGAGGTAGAACGCACCCAGCACGCGGCAATCCCCGTTGTCCAGCTGGTCCCCATTGCCCTGCATCACGGCGTTCGCCGCTGGGCTGTAATTAGCCACGTTCACCACGTAATCGTCGATCTGGGGCGAGCCTGTGAGGTCGTCGGTCAGATCGTACAACCGAACACTGCCCGCACCGCCGGCAGAACTGGACACCAGGATGATGCCCGGACCATAATTGCCTTGCTGGCCGTAGCTGGCAGGGACGATCGTGAATGCCCCGAAGGGACTGTTCGTAAAGCCCGTCCAGTATACCCAGTTCAGGCCCTGGCCTGCATAGCCCTGAGCCTTCTGGATCTGGAACAGGATGGCCTGGTCGAACTGATTGCCGCCGGAAGTGAACAAGTTGCCGGACACGTACACTTCATTGTTGCTCACACCAATGCTCGGGTAATCGAACCAGGTGTTGTTCATCAGCGGACTTCCCGGCAGGCTGTACGTCCACCAACCGCCATTCGGGTCATTCGACTTGGAGAAGCAGAGCAGCAGCAGGGAATTGCTCGCCGTGGACCCGTGCAGCACGGTCATGAAGTAGCGGTCCGAGCCGCTGTCATACAGCACTTTCGGGTCGTAGATGTTCGCGTTCAGCTGGGGGTTGTTGAAGAAATCCGACCAACCAGAGGAGTACGAGATGTTCCCGGAAGGATCGGCGTAGATCACGCCATCGTTGTTGGCGCTCACGATCCAGCCACCATTGCTGATGGCCACACTGTTGTCCGGCGGTGTCTGCTGCACGCTCCAGTTGCCCTCGAAGTTGCTCCCGACCACCGGCGTAATGGCCTTGGGGGCACCCGCGCCAGGAGCCTGACGTGCCTTGGACACCTCCTGTACCTTCTGCTCCCACTTCGCCTCCTTGATCGCGCGTACCTCGGGAAGGCTATGATCCCTCGCTTCGACGCGGGTGACCTTGTTCTGCCATACAGTTCGGGGCAGCGTATGGTCCACGGTGCTGAACAAGGTGCTTTCCTGGATCACCGACCGCTGTGCCGCAGGACCGCTGTCGGACCTCAAATGCTGAGGAAGACGTGGTCTTGCATGTTGCGCTCCGACGGTACCGGACAAGAAAAGCGCCGAAAGCAGGAGCAGCAGAAAGGGGGAATGGAACCTGGACATGGGGCCTGGGACTTGGTCCTCAAAACTAGGAGGATCGCCCGTTCGGGTCCATTGTTCCACTTGCTACTTTAGCGGCATGGGACTTCTTACGGGAAAAACGGCGCTCGTCACGGGTGGCACGCGCGGCATCGGACGCGGCATCGTGGAACGCTTCGTGGAGGAGGGCGCCGACGTGGCCTTCACCTACGTGAGCAGTCCTGACAAGGCCAATGCGCTGGCGGAGGAACTCGCGAAGGGCGGTCGCAAGGTGGTGGCCATCCAGAGCGATGCGGGCGACTTCAATGCGGCGCAGGCCGCCGTGGACCAGGCCGTGACCGAATTCGGACGCCTGGACGTGCTGGTGAACAACGCCGGCATCACCCGCGACCAGCTGCTGATGCGCATGAGCGAGGAGGACTGGGACAACGTGATCGCCACCAACCTCAAGAGCGTCTTCAACATGACCAAGGCGGTGATGCGCACCATGCTGAAACAGCGGAGCGGCAGCATCATCAACATGAGCAGCGTGGTGGGGGTGAAGGGCAACGCGGGGCAGAGCAACTACGCCGCCAGCAAGGCCGGCATCATCGGCTTCACCAAGAGCGTGGCGCTGGAGCTTGGCAGCCGCAACATCCGCAGCAACTCGATCGCACCGGGCTTCATCGAGACCGAGATGACCGGTGCGCTGGACGAGAAGGTGGTGGAGGAGTGGCGCCAGGCCATTCCCCTGAAGCGCGGCGGCACTCCGACCGATGTGGCCAATGCCTGCGTGTTCCTGGGCTCCGACCTCAGCGCCTACATCACCGGCCAGACCCTGCACGTCTGCGGGGGCATGCTCACCTGAGCCTCCTGCTGAACGGCTGAATGGTCGGTCGGCACCCGTGCCGGCTATGCCGACCTTTGTCCCCCCGATGAGCCTGACCACCGCCCACTCCCTCTGGCTGGCACCGCTGTGCCTGCTGCTGGGCGTGGCCTATGCCTGGTGGCTCTACCGGCGCGGTGACGACCGCTTCGCCTGGGGTCCGCGGCTGGCGCTCCTGCTTGGGGTGTTGCGTGCCCTGGTGGTCTCGGCGCTGGCCTTCTTCCTGCTGGAACCCATGGTGCGCACGATGGTGCGCGAGGTGCGTAGACCGGTGATCGTGATCGCCCACGATGGGTCCCGCTCATTGACCCTGGCTGGCGACACGGCCGCGCTGAAGAGCACCTACGAGGACGCCCTCGCCGACCTGGCCGACAGGCTGGGTGAGGCCTACACCGTGCGCACCTTCACCTACGGGGAACGGGTGCGCGAAGGGCTCGACCACTCGCAGGACGATGGGCTGACGGACATCGGAGGCCTGTTCCGCGAAGTGCGTGACCGGTTCGGAGGCCCGGACCTCGGCGCGGTGATCATCGATGGCGACGGCATCCAGAACCGCGGCAGGGACCCCGTGGAGGAAGGGCTGGGCCTTGCCGTTCCCATCTATCCGGTGGCCTTGGGCGATACCACCGTGCGGCCCGACCTGGCCGTGAAAGCGGTGGAACACAACCGCCACACCTACCTGGGCAATGAATTCCCGCTGTTGGTGAGGTTGAAGGCCGCGCACCTGCAGGGAACGCGTAGCGAGGTGGTGGTGGAACAGGATGGCAAGGTGCTGCAGCGCCGCCCGTTCACCATCACGAGCGACCCGTGGTACCAGGAGGTGCCCTTGGTGCTCCAAGCGGACAAGGCCGGCCTGCAACGCTACCGGGTGTCCGTGGCACATATCGATGCGGACGCGGCACCGGAGAACGATCGGGAGGACGTGTTCATCGAAGTGCTCGACGACCGGAGGAACGTGCTCGTGGTGGCTGCCGCACCCCACCCGGACGTGGCCGCCATTCGCCTCGCCCTGTCCAAACTGGAAGGCTACACCACCAGCCTCGCGCTACCGACCGCGTTGCCCGGCGACCTGACCGATGTGGACCTGGTCGTGCTGCACGGTGCACCGACGGCCACGGTCCCGCTTCGTGCCTTCCTGGACCGCTGCCAACGTGCGGACATGCCGCTGCTGGTGGCCGTCACCTCCACCACCGACCTGAACTGGCTGGGCACTTCGGGGTCGGGCGTTTCGGTCACCGGGGTCCGTCCGGGATCCACGGAGGCGTCCGCTTACGTGCAGGAGGACTTCGCCCTGTTCACCCTGGACAAGGACGAAGCCCGCGCCTTGGCCGACCTGCCCCCCTTGGAGACACCGTTCGGCGAGTTCCTGGCGGACAGGGGTGCGGACGTGCTGTTGAAGCAGCGCATCGGCATGGTCCGGACGGACCGGCCATTGCTGGCGCTGCGCCGCGACGGTGCGGCCCGCAAGGCCACCATCGTGGGCGAAGGGCTCTGGCGCTGGCGTTCGGCCGATCGTTGGATGCATGGCAGCACGGACCATTTCGACGGCCTGGTGCACAGCATCGTGCAATTCCTCGCCGTGCATACGGACCGGAACCGGTTCCGCTTGAAGGCCGACGACCTCTTCTCCGAGGATGAACCGGTGCGGATCGAGGCGGAACTGTACAATGCCAGCTACGAGGCCGTGAACGGACCGGAGGCGACCCTGCTGGTGAAGGACGAGCAGGGTGAGGAACTGGCCTATGTGTTCACCCCCTCGGGCAACGGCTATCGACTGGAGGTCCAGGGCCTTGCGCCAGGCAGGTACACCGGCTCGGCCAGCGTGCAGCTCGGGGAGGAGCGTTTCACGGCACAGGTCACCTTCACCGTGCAGGAACTGCAGCTGGAACAACGGAACACGGTCGCGGACCACCGGCTCTGGGACGACCTGGCCGTGCGCTCGGGCGGGCGAACGGTGCACCCTGATGGGCTTGCCTCCCTGGACACGCTCCTGGCCGAGCGTCCGGAGATCGGCGACCGGAGCTATGAGCACGCCACCTTCAGCGACCTGATCGGTCTGCCTTGGATCTTTGCGCTCCTGTTGGCGCTGCTCACGTTGGAGTGGGCACTGCGGCGGCGCGCCGGGGGTTATTGAGCCCGATTACCTTCGGGGCATGACCTGGTCCGGCGTGTTGCGTACGCTTCGATGGCCCCTGGCCTTGCTGGCCCTGGTACTGCTGCTCTGGACCGTCCGTGGCACCCTGCTCAGGCAGGCCGGGGACTACCTGGACAACGAGGACCCGCCGTTGCATGGTGATGCGCTCTACGTGTTGGGAGGGGGCGCCTTGGAGCGGGGCACGCAGGCCGCCCAGGTGATGGCCGAGGGCAGGGCCCCCGAGGCCTGGTTCACGGGAGAGAACGTCAGCACCATCCTGCTGGCGGAGGGCATCGAGAAACGGGAGTGCGAGCAGAGCAGGGGAGTGGCCGTCGCAGCGGGGCTAGATCCGGCCAAGGCGCACGTGCTTCCGGTCGGCACCAGCACCATGGAAGAGGCGGTGGCCGTGGTGGACCATGCCGCCCGCTTGGGCCATGACACGATCCTGGTGCTCTCCACCCATTTCCATCTGAGGCGGGTGGGGCGTGTCTTCCGGCCACTGGCACGCGAGAAGGGGATCACGGTGGTGCTCTGCGCCGCACCCAGCATCCATTTCGAGAAGGACCGATGGTGGGAGACCGAGGAGGGCATGCTGATGGTGAACAACGAATACGCCAAGCTGCTCTACTATGCCTGGCGGTATTGAATGAGAAAGGCCCGTTCCACCGGGGAACGGGCCCTTCCGCAAGGCGTGTGCGGACCTGCGATCAGCGCTGCAGCACGATCCGCCGTACCAGGTGATCCGTTCCGCTGGTCAGGTCCAGGAGGTAGGTCCCTTCCGCCAATGCGCCCAGGTCCAGGTCCGTGCGCTGCAGGCCTGAAGGCAGCGTCGCGCGGTACACCACCTGGCCGAGCAGGTCGATCACCTGAAGTTGGCCGGCCTCGTTCAGCATGGCTGGAAGTTGAACGCTGAGCCTGCCGTTGGTCGGGTTCGGGGCGATCACAGCGCCCTCGAGAAGGCCCTCGCCGATACCGGTGTTCGTCAGGCAGAAGTTGGTGGTGAACTCGTCGGTGAACGTGCCGTTCCCGTTCACGAGTACGACACCGAACGCATCCACCACCTGGTAGCTGCCATTGCCGTAGTCGCAGCAGATGCCATCACCGTAGTCGTCATAGATGGTGAAGTCGTAACAGCCATTGGCCAGGCAGAGCGTGGCGGAGACCACGGTCCCGTCCGCATTGTCCTGGTAAGGCCCTCCGCTGGCCAGCACGGTGCCCTGGTTGTTCGTCACTTCCCAGGTGGTCTCGGTCCCATAGTCGTCCAGCGTGATGTTCACTTCCACGGTCTGTCCGGGGTTGGCCGAGAAGAAGTCCTGGGTCCGGGTGTCGTTCCCGGGGTTCTGGTCCACTCCGCCGTTCGGCGCCGAGGTGGAGACGCTGAGCACCTGTGCCCCCGAACCCACGGGAATGGCGGGCAGCGACACCGTGGTGGTGCCACCGCTGGCCAGCGATCCGCTCCAGTTGGTGGATCCGGGGTTCAGTCCGTTGACGTTCCAGCTGATGGTGACGGAGGTGAGCACCTGGGTGCCGTTGTTCTTGAGCGTCACGGAGGGCTGTATCACGGGTTCGTCACACAGCTGGTCGGGTACGTTGTTGATGCTCTGGATGGAGGCATCCAAGGCCACCGGGTTGAAGTTCGGGTCGTACCCGTCCAAGGTGTTGCCACAGTTCCCCAGGTAGGGCTGGAGCAGGGGGTAGCTCACGTCGAAGCGCCCGTAGTAGTCGTTCACGTTGAAGCTGCAGCTGGCCTGTCCGCCGTAGAGCTGCCCGACCAGACGCTTGTTCGGGTCCCACAGGCCACTGCCGGAGCTGCCACCTTCAGTGGTGCCATCATCCCAGGCCGTGACGTGCCAGCATTGGGCGCCGCCGAAGCTGCCCTGCTGCAGGGGATCGTCCTCGAAGCTGATCTTCTTCACATCGCCACTGGGGTGGTGGATGGCCACCGCACTGCTCGGGGTGGTCCCGCTCTTGTCCCATCCCGTGTAATAGACGCCATATCCTGAAGGCGGCGTGCTGTTCAATTGCAGCAGGGCCACATCACTGCCACCGCTGTTCACCAGCAACTGGGCACCCGACACCGTTTGTCCGGTGGGACCGTTCGTGGTGGGCGTGCAGTTCGGGCTTTCCCAGTTGAAGCGGAACACCCAGCTGCCGACACCACCACCCAGGCAGTGGTTCGCGGTCAGGAAGTACGGGGTGCCATCGTTGCTGCAGTTGTTGATCAGCTGACCGGTGCAGATGCCGTTGCCCTGCACGGTGATGATCGCCACCGACCGGATCGGGTCCTCCCAACCGGCGCTCACCGGACACGCCACGTTGTTGTTGCAGGAACCGCTGTCCCCAAGGCCCTTCAGCTGGCCCAGCACATCGCGGTACCCGTGGGTCACCTGGTTGATGTGGAGATGTCCCTGACCGGCCTTGTCGGCAGGCTCCTGGTACTCGATGGTGATCCGTTCACCGGCCAGCTGGGTCACCCCGAGTTCGGTGTGTCCGGGATTGCTTTCCGCGGTGAAGCCGCCCAGGACCTCGCCGGCCTCGTTGTACACGAAGACCATGCCACCTTCAGGGACCACGTAGAGATCGAACACGAAGTTGATGCTCAGGGCCCCGGGGCATTCCACGGAAAGCCTCCAGAGCCTGTCACCGTTCGGCAGCACATCCCACGTACCGGCATTGTCGGTGCCCAGATGCACGCTGTGGTTGTATCCAAAACGCCAGGGGCCCTTGATGCCGGTGGCCTCCCGCGCCGCATCCTCGGCGAGCAGGGTCTCCACGTCCACTTCCGGCATCATGACCGCCGTGGACTTGGGCAGCCCGATCTTGTCGGCCTTGGTGCCGATGGGGGTTCCCCCGAAAGAGACCTGTCCCAGCACCGGCAAGGGAAGTCCGGCAAGGAGCAACAGGGAGATCTTCCAAAATGTCTTCATGGTGTAAGGTTCGTTCCGTTCTGATCGATCGCGACCCGGGCGTCGGTGAAGGGATGTACCAACAAGCACCGGGCGTAAGGCAAAAGTAACCGTTGGTCACTCCGGCGCCTGTGTCTCAGGTCACGCTTTCTTGGAGGGCTGCTCCTTTTCCTCAAGCAGGGCCTGCAAGGCACGCATCTCGTCGCGCAACCGCGCGGCCTCGATGAAGTCGAGTTCCTTGGCGGCCTTGCGCATCTGCTGTTCCAGGAGTTCCACGTTGCGCTTCAGCTGATCGGCGCTCATGTACTGCACCACGGGGTCCGCCGCGATGTCGTAGGTCTCCGGTTCCACGTAGGCCTTGCTCCGGCTGCCGTCGTCGTGGATGTCGATCACGGCCGTCTGGCGCAGCACGTCCTCGCGCCGGCGTTCGATCTGGGTGGGCGTGATGCCGTGCTCCTCGTTGTAGGCAAGCTGCTTGGCCCGCCGGCGTTCGGTCTCGTCGATGGTCTGCTGCATGCTCTCGGTGACCTTGTCGGCGTAGAAGATCACCAGGCCGTTCACGTTCCGCGCCGCCCGGCCGGCCGTCTGGGTCAGGGAACGACCACTGCGCAGGAAGCCTTCCTTGTCGGCGTCGATCACCGCCACCAGGCTCACCTCGGGCAGGTCCAGGCCTTCGCGCAGCAGGTTCACGCCCACCAGCACGTCGAACATCCCCAGCCGCAGCTGGCGCAGGATCTCGATGCGTTCCAGGGTCTCCACCTCACTGTGGATGTACTTGCAGCGCACGCCGTTCTTGGCCAGGAACTCGGTGAGCTCCTCCGCCATGCGCTTGGTCAGGGTGGTCACGAGCACGCGCTCCTCCTTCTTCGAGCGCTGGCGGATCTCGTCCAGCAGGTCGTCGATCTGCCCCTTGCTCGGTCGCACCTCGATGGGCGGGTCCAACAGGCCCGTGGGCCGCACCACCTGTTCCACCACCACGCCCTCGCTGCGCTCCAGTTCGTAATCGGCCGGGGTGGCGCTCACGAAGACCGTTTGCCCCATCAGCTCCTCGAACTCCTCGAATTTCAGCGGCCGGTTGTCCATGGCACTGGGCAGACGGAACCCGTATTCCACCAGGTTCTTCTTCCGGCTGCGGTCGCCGCCGTACATGGCATGCACCTGGCTCACGGTCACGTGGCTCTCGTCGATCACCAGCAGGTAATCCTCCGGGAAATAGTCGATGAGGCAGAAGGGACGCTGACCGGGCTGGCGCTGATCGAAGTAGCGGCTGTAGTTCTCGATGCCGCTGCAGTACCCGAGCTCGCGCATCATCTCCAGGTCGTAGAGCGTGCGTTCCTCCAGGCGCTTGGCCTCCAGGTGCTTGCCGATCTCGTGGAAGAAGGCGACCTGCTTCTCTCCGTCCGCCTTGATGTCGTCCAAGGCCTGGGCCATGGTGTCGCGGCTGGTCACGAAGATGTTGGCGGGATAGATGGCGATGGAGTCGAGCGTTTCCACCGCGTTGCGGTCGGCCGGATCGAAACGCTCCAGCCGCTCGATCTCGTCGTCCCAGAAGTGGATGCGCACGGCCTCGTCGGCGTAGGCGAGGTAGACCTCCACCACATCGCCGCGCACCCGGAACTGGCCGCGCTCGGGCGCATCATCCTTCCGGCTGTAGAGCGCCTCCACCAGGTCCAGCAGCAGCTTGTTGCGGCTCACCTTCAGGCCCTTGCTCAGGTGCACCACGCTCTTGTGGAACT
This sequence comes from Flavobacteriales bacterium, assembly GCA_020635695.1. Classification (GTDB taxonomy): domain Bacteria; phylum Bacteroidota; class Bacteroidia; order Flavobacteriales_F; family PHOS-HE28; genus PHOS-HE28. The sequence goes on from JACJZH010000010.1 coordinate 21,883, forward strand.
CGGCCGGGTTGCCGATGCCGTAGATGCAGCTCACGCTGGCCACCACGATCACGTTGCGCCGCCCGCTCAGCAGGGCGCTCGTGGCACTGAGCCGGAGCTTCTCGATCTCGTCGTTGATCGAAAGGTCCTTCTCGATGTAGGTGTTGGTGACGGGCAGGTAGGCCTCGGGCTGGTAGTAGTCGTAGTAGCTCACGAAGTACTCCACCCGGTCCTTCGGGAAGAAGTGCTTGAACTCCCCGTACAGCTGGGCGGCCAGGGTCTTGTTGTGGCTCAGGATCAGCGCCGGCCGGTCCAGCTGGGCGATCATGTTGGCCACCGTGAACGTCTTGCCCGAGCCGGTCACCCCCAGCAGGGTCTGGAACCGGTCACCTGCCCGGACGCCTTCCACCAGTTGCCGGATGGCCTCGGGCTGGTCGCCGGTGGGGGTGAACTCCGAAACGAGGTGGAAGGACATGGCCCGCGAAGGTACGCCCGTGCCGGAGGGGGAACACGGGACCACGCAGGCGTGTTGTTACCTTTCGGAAGCCCACCACCATGTTCCTCAAGCGCATCCTCTACTACCTCGACCCGCGCACCTTGTTCGGCCGGAGCGAGGCCAACGTGAACCTGCGGTTCATGCACGGCATCAACCGGATCAGCATCCTGCTGTTCCTGGCCTGCCTGGTGGTGATGCTGGTCCGCGCCCTTTCCCGCTGATGGCGACCGCGGGTGGTCCCATGAACGAGGCCGCCTTCCGGGCCTTGGGCCGGAAGGACCGGGTGCTGGCCGTGAAACGCGACGGGGAGTTCCTGGGCACCCGGGTGTTCGGCGGCTATCACGTGCACCTGTACCGCATGCCCGGCTTCTTCGCCGAGGTGTGGATGAGGATCGGGATCGGCACGGTCGATTTCGCCGAGGTGGTCACCGACCAGGACATCCTGCTGGAGTACGTGCCCGACCTGGACCTGCGACCTTAGAACTTGGGGCAGGGCACGATCTTGGCCTTGCGGTTCTTGGTCCTCCGCGGCCATTCGTACCGGACGGAGAGCTCGTGAGCGCCTCCGGAGGAACGCGCAAGCCAGCTCACGGTGATGTCGTAGCTGTAGATGAAGGTCCATTGGCGGTCGGTCTCGAACCCGGCCATCAGGATCACGGCATCATCGTTGGGATACCCCGGGGCATAGGCCTTGATCCCCGGCAGGCCCCGGTACCACAGTCCGAAGGAGACCTGTTCGAGGTGCAGGTAACCGCCCACGTCCAACTGGTCCCACTTGCCCTGGGCCTTGTAGTGCGCGGCCAGGGTCAGCTCGGTCCGGCTCCGCCCCACGGAAAGCCCGTCCAGGGGGATCCGGTGACCCAGGTGCACACTGGTGCGCATGGGCAACCGGGCCTCACCATCGCTTTGCAGGGACTGGTCGGGACGGTTCAGGTGGTTCACGCTGAACCCGGCCCAGAAGGCTTCCGTGAAGTACAGGCCTCCTGCTGAAACGTCGAAGTAGGAGACCCGTTCGATCAATCCGCTCTCGAGCGACGTGGATGCATTGTCCCGGATCACCTGATCGGCGAACAGGAAGTTGTCGGGGTCGTAGCTCCGTTGGGTATAGCCCAGGCGCAGGCCACCACGCATGGCGCGCTTGCGGTCGATCCGAGCTTCGTAGGAATACGCCGCGGAGGCCTGGGTGAAGCTGAGGCCGTTGCTTCCGGCACGGTCATGCATCACCATCACGCCCACGCCACTGTTCACCTGGGCCGCCCGATGGTCCCAGCCCACGGCGTACGTCTCGAACCCCGGAGGAATACCGGCCCACTGCAGCCGGTAGTTCAATTGCAGCCGATCCTGGTAGGTGTTCCCGGTCAATGCCGGGTTCAGGTACATCGGTGACGCATAGAACTGGGAAAGCTGCGGATCCTGGGCAACGGCCGGCGTGGACAGCAGGCCTGCAAGGAGGGCGATCGGTCCGAGGCGGGCTTTCATCGCAGCAGGGTGATGTCTCCGTTCCGTTCCACTTCACGCCCGTCCACGAAGCGTACCCAGAGCTGGTACACGTAGGCGTCCTGCGGACTCGGCTGGCCCCGGTAATTGCCGTCCCAGCCCCTGCGCACATCCGTGGATTCGAAGATGAGCTCCCCCCAGCGGTTGTAGATCCGCATCAGGAACTCGTCGACGTGTTCCACGAAGGGGTAGAATACATCATTGCCGAGGTCGGAAGGGTCGTAGAACCCTCCATTTCCTCCCTCTCCCGGGGTGAATGCCGTGGGGATCACGATCTCGTAGACCGGGTCGATCTGGATGATGTGGACGATCGAGTCAGCGCACCCGTTCACGTCCGCCACCCACAGGGAGACCGGATAGCTACCCGGAGCTGAGTACGTGTGCGACGGAGAGCCCTGGGCACTTGTATCTCCATCCCCGAAGGACCAGAGCCACTGCTGGACGGAACCGGTGGAGGTATTGGTCAGGTCCACGGTCGGGTCGTCCATGTTCGTTGACCAGGGTGAGGCCGTGAAATCGGCGACAGGACCGGGCAACGCGTTCACCAGGCCACCGCCTTGAGCGTTCGAGGTGCATCCGGCCGGGGTGGTCACCATCAGAGAGACCTGGTACTGACCGGCAGCATAGGTGTGGGTGGGCTGTTCGGCGCTGCTGGTGGATCCATCCCCCAGGTCCCAGAGGTAGGTCAACGGCCCGGTGGCCAGACCGCCGGGCATGGTCACCGTCAGCGGAGCACAGCCCTCGGCGATCAGGGGGGGAAGCGTGACCACCGGAGGTGTTTCCAGCGTGATGGTGATGGACCCGGAAAGCAGTTGTCCACAGGCATCATAAGCTTGAACGGGGACGGCCTGCGAGTTGGCCACGTTCACGACATGGGGGCCTGCGCCTGTAAGGCCGAGGGACGGCCACGTAAAGGTCAGGGCACCGGGGTACCCTGGAACGGCGGCAGTGAGCACGGCGCTTCCGCCAGGACATACGGTGGTATCGCTGGAAGGGACCAGCTGATGGTCGTTGAGGTCCAGCACGAACACCGGATAGGTCAGGGTCGGCCCCGAACAGCCGTTGGCGTCGGTCACCGACACGTTCACCTGCTGGTTCGCGGGGAACGAATAGGAAACGGGGCTGCCCATGCCGATCCCGGCCCAGTTGACGGTCAAGGGTGCGGTGCCACCGGATGCCGTGGCGGTCATCTGGACCATCGCGTTCACGCACACCGTGTCCGGTACGTTGGCGGACAGGACCAAGGGCGGTGGTGAGGTCAGTTGGGCGGTGGACTGCGTGGTACACCCGTTGGCGTCGGTGATCACCACATTATAGGTGCCCTGGCCGAGCCCGGTGGCGGTCGGTGTGCTCTGCCCACCGGCATTGCTGCTCCAGGCGTACGTGTAACCGGGAGTGCCTCCATTCACGGACACGGTCGCGCTGCCATTGGTAAGACCGCTGCAGGTCGGCTGGGTCACGGTCATGCTCGCGGCCACCAACGGAGGCGGAGCGCTGACCACCGCCGTGAGCGTGGTGTCGCAGCCCAACGCGTCGGTGACCGTCACCTGGTAGGTACCAGCCGCAAGGCCGGAGATACCCGGGGTGGTCTGGACGGGACTCGTGCCCCAGGAATAGGAGAGTCCCGGCATGGCCGGCTGGTACAGCGCGGTCCCGTTGTTCTGTCCGCTGCAGGACGGCGTGGTCACCACGGTGGCGCCCTGGAAACTGTCCGAGAGGAACAGCCTGACGGTGTCCTGGTCCGGTGGGCAACCGATGTTGCCCGTGGTGGTCAGGACCAGGTCCACCTGGCCGGCCGCGATCTGTGCCGGACCGGGCATGTACGAGACGTTGAGGCCGGAACCGGTGAACTGACCACCTCCCGACCAGGTGCCTCCCGTGGCGTTCACCACGCTGCCGGTAAGGTTCACCGGCCACGATCCGTTGCAGATGACCTGATCGGCACCTGCCAAGGCCTCGTTGGGCTGGCTGGCCGACGCGATCGTCACGGAAGCCGAAACCGGAGCGCAGCCGTTGGCATCGGTAACGCTTACCGTATAGGTCCCCGCACCCACGGAAATGGAGTCGGTGGTGGCCCCATTGCTCCAGGTGTAGGCATAGGGCGCGGTACCTCCCGTCACCTGGACCACGGCACTGCCATTCCCCAGACCTGCACAGGTCTCGTCGGTCCCGGTCAGGCTGGCCATGCTCAACGAGGCCGGCTGGGCCACGGCCGCGCTCAGCGTGGTGTCGCATCCCAGGCTGTCGCTCACGGTCAACAGGTAGGTGCCTGCGGACAACCCGGTGGCCACGGGTCCGTTCTGTGGCGGACTGGTGCTCCAGACGTACGTGTTGCCTGGCAGGGCCGGGGAGAAGGTCAAGCTGCCCGAGGCGGACCCGAAGCACAAGGCGTTCGTGGCCGATACCTGGGCGTTCTGGAAACTGTTGCTGAGCGCGATGTGCACCAGATCGAACGCGTTCGGGCAGGCATTGCCCGAGGTGGCGGTCAGCATCAGGTCCAGGCCGCCCGCCAGGATCTCGCCCGGAGTGGGCGTGTACGTCGCGTTCACGCCGTTGCCGGTCAGTGTTCCAGCACCACCAGACCAGCTCGTCGTGGCGGCATTGCTCACGGCCCCGACCAGGGAGATCGGATAGTTCCCCGAACACGCCACCACATCGGGACCAGCGTTCGCCGTGGGCGGGGCCGGCGCATTGATGATCGCCGTTCCTGGCGCGGACACGCAGCCATTGGCATCCGTCACGGTCACCGTGTAGGTCCCGGCACCGGCGCTCACCACGGGCGTGGTGGCGGCCAGGTTGCTCCAGCTGAACTGGTAGGGCGGCAGTCCGTCGTTCACCGTGACCGCCGCAGTGCCATCGGAGTTCCCCAGACAGCTGGCATCCGTGGCCTGCACCTGGATGAACACCCCGTCCAGCACCTGCACCGTGTAGGCATAGGTCTGCAAGGCGGGGATCGGGCATGCGCCATCGTCCACGGTCACCACGAACGGATAGAACCCGCTGGTGGCATTGGTACCGTTCCAGCAGACCGAGCAGGTGATGGGGTTCGTGCCGCTGAAGGAGAACGTGGCCCCTGGCAGCACGCTGGACACGTTGGAAACAGCATCCAGGACGTTGCCGGGGTTGGCATCGCTGATCACCATGTCGAAGCAGAAGGAACCGCTTTCACAGACCTGGATCGCGTTCGACCCCAGCACCGTGGCCGTGCCGCTCGGGTTGGTGATCGTACCGGTGGAGGCATCGGGAGGCACGTTGCTGCACGGATAGGCCACGAACTGCATGTCGCGCATCACCGTGCCGATCAGGTTGCCCAGGGTATCGTACTCGTTCACCTGCACCACCACCACCCAGTTGCCCGGTTGGGTGGGGGTGAAGCTCAACAGGCCGGTCTGCGGGTCCAGCGAGGTGGCCCCGATGGGCTGCGTGGCACTGTAAGGGTTCACGTAGGCCAGCTGGGACCCTCCCTGTCCCATCGCATTGATCAGGGTATAGGTCAGGGAATCGCCCTCCGCATCGAAGGCCCCCAGGCTGTAGGTGACCGGATAGTTCAGGCAGACGTAGGGGGTGGCCGTGGCCGTGAACTGCGGGGAGTCATCGCAGGCGTCCACCGTGTTGTCCAGGGTCGCCTGGATGAACATCTGCTGATTGTTCGGGTTCATCAGGTTGGCCACGGCACCGTTGCGGTTGCTCAGGGACCAACTGATCGTCCAGCTCGAGCACGGGGGAAGGGTGACCACCGTACTGTAGGTGTACTGCTGAATGCCTGGCAGCGTGCCACCGTTGCAGGTGCTGTTCGGCAACTGCAGGTCGCACAATTGCGACAGTTCCACTCCGGACGGCGTGTTCACCTGCACCTGGAACGTATCACAGGGGCTCTGGAGGTCCACATCGAACGAAGGGTCCAGCTGCACCCCTGCGCAATCCCTGTAGATGATCAGGGTGATGGCGTACTGGTCGTTCCCGAGGCATTCATAATAGATCTCACCGCCACTGAGATGGGTGGCGCTCAGTGGCAGAAGGACCAGCGTCAGGATGAATGCGAGTAGCGTCCTGATCATGTGCGAACGGGGTGTCCTTGCAGGTGGGACAGACCCTTCTACCCTGAAGAAGGCCCCGGAGTTACGTGGACTCGACGGACAGCCTCGGTCCGGATGCGACGCCCCGTCGCGATTCGTCGGAAGGGCCCAATTGGACGACGAGCCCCTTGCCGGGTCCTACTTTTGCAGGCCAACAGCAGAAAGCGCAACGAACCATGTTCGAGAATCTCAGTGACAAGCTGGAACGGGCCTTCAAGGTCCTCAAGGGCCAGGGACAGATCTCAGAGGTCAACGTGGCCGAGACCATGAAGGAGATCCGGCGCGCGCTGCTGGACGCCGACGTCAACTTCAAGACGGCCAAGACCTTCACGGAGACCGTGAAGGAGAAGGCCTTGGGCCAGAACGTGATCAATGCGGTGAGCCCCCAGCAGCTGCTGGTGAAGATCACCCACGACGAACTCGCGACTCTGATGGGCGGCCGCAACGAGGGGATCGACCTCTCCGGCAACCCGCCCGTGATCCTGATGAGCGGTCTGCAAGGTTCTGGCAAGACCACCTTCAGCGGAAAGCTGGCCAACTACCTGAAGAAGAAGGGCCGCAAACCCCTGCTGGTGGCGGGCGACGTGTACCGCCCCGCGGCCATCGACCAGCTGCACGTGCTCGGCGAGCAGTTGAAGGTCGATGTGTACAGCGACAAGGAGAACAAGGACCCAGTGGCCATCGCGCAGGCCGGCATCGCCCATGCCCGTTCGCACGGACACACGGCTGTCATCATCGACACCGCCGGACGCCTGGCCATCGACGAGCAGATGATGGACGAGATCGCCCGCATCAAGCAGGCGGTGAAGCCCCAGGAAACGCTGTTCGTGGTCGACGCCATGACCGGCCAGGACGCGGTGAACACCGCCAAGGCCTTCAACGACCGGCTCGACATCGACGGGGTGGTGCTCACCAAGCTGGACGGTGATGCCCGGGGCGGGGCCGCGCTCAGCATCCGCAGCGTGGTGGACAAGCCGATCAAGTTCATCGGCACGGGGGAGAAGCTGGAGGCGCTGGACGAGTTCCACCCGGACCGCATGGCCGGCCGCATTCTGGGCATGGGCGACGTGGTGAGCCTCGTGGAACGCGCCCAGGAGCAGTTCGACGAGGAGCAGGCCCGGAAACTGCAGAAGAAGATCGCCAAGGACCAGTTCGGCTTCGACGACTTCCTGGAGCAGGTGCAGCAGATCAAGAAGATGGGGAACATGAAGGACCTGCTGGGCATGGTGCCCGGCATGGGCAAGGCCATCAAGGGCCTGGACATCCCCGATGATGCCTTCAAGGGCATCGAGGCCATGATCAGCAGCATGACCCCGGAGGAGCGGCGCGACCCGGAGTTGATCAACGGCAGCCGCCGGCAGCGCATCGCCTCCGGCAGCGGCACCACCGTGACGGAGGTGAACAAGCTGCTGAAGCAGTTCGGCGAGACCCGGAAGATGATGAAGCTGATGGGCGACAAGAAGAAGATGGCCAACATGATGCGGCAGATGCAGGCCATGCAGGGGATGAAGCGCTGACCTCGGCGCATCGGGAACAAGCTGTCGGGCATCACGCGTCAACCCGACACCCTGGACTTGAGGAAGCCGAAGACCGGACAGGGCGTGGAGGGGTGCGACTGAATGCTTGAACCGCCCCTCTGAGCGAGGGTGGTCATTTTACGTATGAATGGTATATCTTTGTCGTATAAAGATCGGCATCCCCATGGATACCAAGGTCACCCTCAGTTTCGATCAGGCCGTCATTGCCAAGGCCAAGGCCTATGCCGAGGCCAATAACATCAGCCTCTCGCGGCTCGTCGAGTTCATGCTCAGCAAGGTCATCGATCAAGGCTACCGCAGCCTCGATGAGCTTCCGGTCAGCGATTGGGTGCATCAGGTGGCGGAAGGGGAGGCCACCTACGTGCGCAAGAATGCCGCCCAGCGGAACCTGAAGAAGGACTACCTGGACAGCCGCAGGAAGAGATGAGAGCTCATTTCTCACGCAGAGGCGCAGAGAACGCAGAGCGGAGGAGCCTCGATCTCGTATTTCTCCGCGCCCTCTGCGCCTCTGCGTGAGGCCCATTTCTCCATGCTACCCAAGCGCCTCTTCGTCGACGCCAACATCCTCGTAACAGTGCTGTGCCATGAGTACCCGCGCTTCGGTGCCTGTGCCCGGGTGCTGAGCCTGGCGGACGACCCCCGGTTCGAAGTGTGGACCTCGCCCCTGGCCCTGGCCATCGGCGCCTATTTCTCCGGCAAGAAGAGCGGCCGAAAAAAGGCCCGGGAGAAGGTCGCTTTGTTGGCCACGAAGCTGCACATCACCAACATGGACCAGGAGGCCGTGCGCAAGGCGCTGGCGGACGCCAAGGCGACCGACCTGGAGGATGGCATGCAGTACTATGCCGCGCTCCACGCGCGCTGCGTGCACATCATCACGTACGACCGCAAGGACTTCGGTTTCTCCAAGCTTCCCGTGCAGGCTCCCGAGGATTTTCTTTTGGAGCACGTACTGACTGGTTAGTTACATCCCAACGCCAGCCATCGATATCTTCCGTGCCATGGGATCTGGACAGCCTCCCGTCGCAACAAGGACCTGCACCAACTGCGGGGCTTCCGGGGCGAAGGCCTATTGCCCGGATTGCGGACAGCACGTGGTGGACGGCCGGATCACCGCTGGCTCCATCCTTTCCGAGTTCTTCTCCTGGGTCTTCAACGTGGACCGGGGGCTCTGGCTCACCCTGCGCGATCTGTTGGTCCGGCCGGCACGGGTGGTTGGGGAGTATTGGGCGGGACGCCGGGGCATCTACCTGGGGCCGGTCCGGTTCCTTTTGGTAGTGGTGTTACTGGTCTCGCTGCACGAACTCCTGTTCCCGGACGAGTTCCTCGGCGTACTGCACACCACGGATGGGGAGGTGAAGCTCATGGTCCAATTCCTGTTCGGGTTGCTCATGCCCCTGGCCGCCCTGGTCCTGCTCCTCCGGTATGGTTGGCGGAAGCGGACCTATTGGGAGCACCTGGTGGCCACGATCTACCTCATGGGGTTGCTCCTCATCGTCTCCATGCTGATCATCGATCCGCTGGCCCTGTTGCTCGATCTGGAGGATGGCGCACCACCCTGGGTGTTCACCGGGTTCCTGGGTGCGCATTTCGTCCTGTATCCACCGCTCTATGGCCGGGCTGGTTGGCGGCAGCGGCTGTTGGACGGCCTCGTCCTCACCGTCATCTTCATGGCGCTCTCGCTGGGATGTCTGCTCCTGCTGGCCACCTTTTCGCCGGACCTGGAGGTGGCGATGTGAAGGAGGTCGTCCAGCGGGCTGCTCCGTACCTTACCGGCATGTCGAGTGAGGTCACCACCTACCAATTGCTGGACGGAAAGGCCGCGTCGAAGGCCATCCGTGACCGGATCGCCACCGAGGCCGCGGAAGTGACCGCCCACCGTGGCCGCCCGCCCCACCTGGCCGCCGTGCTCGTGGGCGATGACGGGGCCAGCCGCACCTACGTGAACAGCAAGGTGAAGGCCTGCGCCGCCGTGGGCTTTCGCAGCACGCTCATCGAGGAGTCAGCCGACCTCACCGAGGAGGAACTGCTGGGCATGATCGACCGGATGAACCGGGACCCGGAACTGGACGGCTTCATCGTGCAACTGCCCTTGCCGAAGCACATCGACGAGGAGAAGGTCACCCTGGCGATCGATCCGCGGAAGGACGTGGACGGATTCCACCCCGAGAACATCGGTCGCATGGTGCTGGGGCTGCCCGGCTACCTGCCCGCCACGCCTGCCGGCATCGTGGAACTCTTGCGCCATTATGGAGTGGAGACCTCGGGGAAGCACTGCGTGGTGGTGGGCCGCAGCCACATCGTGGGCACGCCCATGAGCATCCTCATGAGCCGGAACAGCGAACCGGGCAATTGCACGGTCACCATCACGCACAGCCGCACCCGGGACCTGTCCTCGATCGTGCGTCAGGCGGACATCCTGATCCCCGCGATCGGCAAACCGGAGTTCATCACGGCCGACATGGTGAAGGATGGGGCCGTGGTCGTGGACGTGGGGATCCACCGCATGCCTGATGCGTCACGGAAAAGCGGTTTCCGCCTGGTGGGCGATGTGAAGTTCGACGAGGTGGCACCCAAGTGCAGCTGGATCAGCCCCGTGCCCGGTGGGGTGGGACCGATGACGATCACCAGCCTGCTGCTCAATACGCTGAAGGCGGCGAAAGGGTGATCGGTCCGGCGTCCGGACGCCATCACGTCCTCACAAGCGCCCCTCCTGGATCTCGTCCACCACTTTCGGGTCCAGCAGGGTGCTGGTGTCGCCCAGCTTGTCCAGTTCGCCCTCGGCCACCTTCCGCAGGATCCGCCGCATGATCTTGCCGCTGCGCGTCTTCGGCAGGCCGCTCACGAACTGGATCTTGTCGGGCTTGGCGATGGGGCCGATCGCCTGGCGAACGGCCTCCACGATGTGGCCTCGCATGTCCTCAGGGTCGCCTACGGGCGCCTCGGTGATCACGTAGGCGTAGATGCCCTGGCCCTTGATGTCGTGCGGGTAGCCCACCACGGCGCTCTCCACCACGCCCTTGGCCTGGTTGATGGCACTCTCGATCTCGGCCGTGCCGAAGCGATGGCCGCTCACATTGATCACATCGTCCACCCGGCCGATGATCCGGTAGCGCCCGTCCAGGTCCCGCTTCGCGCCATCCCCGGTGAAGTACATGCCCTTGAACGCGCTGAAGTAGGTCTGCCGGCAGCGCTCATGATCGCCCCAGGTGGTGCGCAGGATGCTCGGCCAGGGGAACTTCATACAGAGCAGGCCTTCCTCGCCATTGCCGGTGATCTCCCCGCCCTCGGCGTTGAGCAGCACGGGCTGCACGCCGGGCAGGGGATGAGCGGCATGGCCGGGTTTCTCGTCCGTGACACCCGCCAGTGAACTGATCAGGATGCCACCCGTTTCGGTCTGCCACCAGGTGTCCACGACCGGACAGCGGTCCTTCCCGATGTGCGTCTTGTACCAGTGCCAGGCCTCCTCGTTGATCGGTTCGCCCACGGTGCCCAGGACCTTCAGCGAATGCAGGTCGTAGGAGAGCACATGGTCCAGGCCGCAGGCCATCAGGCTGCGGATGGCGGTGGGCGCGGTGTAGAACACGTTCACCCGGTGCTTGTCCACCACCTGCCAGAACCTTCCTGGATCGGGAAAGGTGGGCACGCCCTCGAACATCACCTGGGTCGCACCTGCGAGCAGGGGACCGTAGGTGATGTAGCTGTGCCCGGTGATCCAGCCCACGTCCGCGGTGCACCAGAACACCTGCCCCTCCTCGTACTGGAACACGTTGCGGAAGCTGTAGTCGGTGTACACCATGTAGCCGCCGATGGTGTGGACCACGCCCTTGGGTTTGCCGGTGCTTCCGCTGGTGTAGAGGATGAAGAGCGGGTCCTCGCTGTCCATCTCCTCCGCCGGGCAGGTGGCATCCACGTGCTCCAGTTCATCGGCCAGCCAGGTGTCGCGGCCGGGCTGCATGGACACGTCCCAGCCCACCCGTCGTGACACGAGCACATGCTCCACCGTGGTGCACTGCTCCAACGCCTCGTCCACTACCGACTTCACGGGCATCTCCTTGGGGCCGCGGAACATGCCATCGCTGCAGAGCACCGCCTTGGCGCCGGCGTCGTTGATGCGGTCCGCCAGGCTCCGGGCGCTGAACCCGCAGAACACGACGCTGTGGATGGCGCCGATGCGGGCACAGGCCAGCACGCCCACCACGAGGTCGGGGATCATGGGCATGTACACCACCACCCGGTCGCCCTTGCCGATGCCCTTGGCCTTCAACACGTTCGCGTAGCGGCACACCCGTTCATGCAACTCCGAGTAGGTGATGCGCCGGGCTTGCTCCTTGGGGTCATTCGGTTCCCAGATCAGGGCGGTCCGGTCCCCATGGGCTTCCACGTGCCGGTCCAGGCAGTTCTCCGTGATGTTCAACCGCCCTCCGATGAACCACTTCACCGACGGGGTCTCGAACTCCCACTCCAGCACGCGGTCCCAGCGGCGGCGCCAGGTGAACCGTTCCGCCTGTGCGGCCCAGAAGGCCTCGGGATCCTCGATGCTGGCGGCGCGTGCGGCCGTGTAGTCCTCAGCGGTACGGACGCGGCTGAAGTCGTTGCTCATACCGGCCAAGATAGCAGGCCGGGGAGGGGGCGCGATCAACCCAGGTCCTCGAAGCGCAGGTCGTCGGAGCTGGATGGACCGCTCTCGGGCTGGCGGCGACCATCATCCTGCACATAGTCCCCGGTGCCACGCAGGCGCTCGATCTCGGCCAGGGCGTCCTGGTATCCGTCCAGGAACTTCTCGAAGTCCTCCTTGTACAGGAAGATCTTGTGCTTTTCGTAGGTGGCCGACCCGTCCTCGTGGGTGTGCTTCTTGCTCTCCGTGATGGTCAGGTACAGGTCCTTCCCGCGGGTGCTTTTCACGTCGAAGAAGTAGGTGCGCTTCCCCGCTCGGACCGCCCGTGAATACACGTCCTCTCGCTCGTCGGCCATGGCAACTTCACCAATGGTGGCTCCTTCAAAGATAGGAGGCCCCGGCAGGTTGGCAAGTGCGGATCGCTCAGGCGCTCGCCGAACGGGCCTCTTCGAGCAGCTGCTCCTGGTGCAGTTCGGCGTAGACACCGCCTCGCTCCAGCAACTGGTCATGGCGCCCTTCCTCCACCACGCGGCCGTGCTCCAGCACCAGGATGTGGTCTGCATGCTGGACCGCCGAGATGCGGTGGCTGATGATCACGGTGGTGCGGTCCTTCAGTTCCTCCCGCAGCCCGCGCAGGATGGCCTCCTCCGTGGCGGTATCCACGGCGCTCAGCGGGTCGTCGAAGACGAGGATCCGCGGATCGCCGGCAATGGCGCGGGCGATGCTCACGCGCTGTTTCTGCCCGCCGCTGAGAGTGATGCCCCGTTCACCCAGGAGGGTGTCGTAGCCCTTGGGGAAGTCCACGATGTTGTGGTGGACCTGCGCCGTGCGGGCCGCCCGTTCCACGCGTTCCCGGGTCACCTGGTCCGTGTCCAGGCTGAAGGCGATGTTGGCCCGGATGGTGTCGCTGAAGAGGAACACGTCCTGCGGGACGTAGCCCAGGCTTGCGCGGAGCGTGTGCAGGTCGATCCGGCGGATGGGCACCCCGTCGATGAGCACCTCGCCTTCGGTGGCGTCGAACTGCCGGGCGATCAGGTCCGCGATGGTGCTCTTGCCGCTGCCGGTGTGCCCGACCACGGCCAGGGTACCGCCTGCCGGTACGTGGAAGGAGACATCCTCCAGGGCCTGGATGCCGGTGTCGGGATAGCGGAAGCCCACCCGTTGGAAGGTGATGGCCCCGTGGACCACCTTCAACCCGTCGCCTTCGCTCAGCACCTCCGGCGCCGTTTCCAGGAACTCGTTCAGGCGTTCCATGGACGCACTGGCCTGCTGCACCAGCGAGGTGACCCAGCCCACGGAGGCGAACGGCCAGGTGAGCATGTTCACGTAGATCACGAACTCGGCGATGTTGCCCACCGACACCGTGGGGTCGCCCTGGATCAGCTTCATGCCCCCGATGAAGATGGTGAGCGTGGTGCTGACACCGATCAACAGCATGATGGCCGGCATGAAGAGCGAATCCACCCGGGCCTGGTCCAATCGCCGCTGGCGGAAGTCCTCCGCGGCCTCGCGGAAGTGGGCCTCGGCGGTCGCCTCCTTGGCGTAGGCCTTCAGCACGCGGATGCCGCTGAAGCTTTCCTGGGCCAGGGTGCTCAACCGGCTCTGTTCCCGCTGCACCGCCATGCTCCGCCGGTTGATCACGTTGCTCACGTGGTAGATGGCGATGCTCATCAGGGGCAGCGGCGCCAGGGCATACAGGGTGAGTTCCACGTTCACGCTCAGCATGAAGCTGATGCACAGCACGAACAGCACCACGAGGTTGATGGTGTACATCACCGCCGGTCCCAGGTACATGCGCACCTTGCCCACGTCCTCGCTGATCCGGTTCAGCAGGTCGCCGGTGCTGTTGCGCTTGTAGAAGGCCCGGTCCAGCTGCTGGTAGTGGGCGTACACCGTGTTCTTCAGGTCGTACTCGATCAGGCGGCTCACCACGATGATGGTCTGCCGCATCAGGAACATGAAGAAGCCCTTGAGCAGGGCCAGCACGAGGTAGAGCACGCCCAGCAGCACGGACAGCCAGGCCACGGTGGCGGCGAGCCCGTCAGGGTCGGTCACCTGTTGAAGCCGGCCCGCGATGTCCATGCCGGTCCACCCCAGCCAGCGGTCCAGGATCGGCGGCACGGCCAGGGTGCGCTCGCTCAGGGGAACATCACGCAGGGCCACGGCCTCGCCGATCAGGTCGAAGGCGTCGCGCACCACCCGCGGAGCGTACACCGCGAACAGGTTGCTGAGCACGATGAAGACCGCACCGAGCAGCAGCCGGCCCCGGTACTTGAGGAAGTAGGGGTTCAGGCGGAGGAGCGGTCGCATGTGCGGGGACCGATCGTGCTACTTTTGCCCCGCCTTCCGACAGGAGGCCCGACCGGGGCCCCAAAGGTAGGCCGGCCTGCAGCGAGGAATGCCACGTGCCTTGACCGAATGCTTCCGGGTGATCCACCCGGCTCGCCTGGTGCGGTGCGTGCCTTCCCCGGTGGAGGACCACCAACGACCTGCACCATGGAACTGACAACGACAGAGACCACCGGCACCGCAGCTGTGCTGGGACGCATGGAGGAGCATGACCACGAGGAGGTGCTCTTCTGCTTCGACCGCACCACCGGCCTGCGCGCCATCATCGCGGTACACGACACCACCCTGGGCCCCGCCCTGGGGGGCACCCGCATGTGGCCCTACGCCTCCGAAGGCGACGCACTGAACGATGTGCTGCGGCTGAGCCGCGGCATGACCTACAAGAGCGCGCTCGCCGGGCTGGACCTGGGCGGGGGCAAGGCGGTGATCATCGGCGACAGCCGCACCGACAAGACCGAGGCCATGTTCCGCCGTTTCGGGCGTTTCGTGGACAGCTTGAACGGCCGCTACATCACCGCCGAGGACGTGGGCATGAGCACCGCCGAGATGGTGAACATCCACAAGGAGACGAAGCATGTGGCCGGTCTGCCCGAGGAGATGGGCGGCAGCGGCGATCCCAGCCCCGTGACCGCCTATGGCGTTTACTGTGGCATGAAGGCGGCCGCGAAGGAGGCCTTCGGTACCGACAGCCTGAACGGCCGCAAGGTGAGCGTGCAGGGAGCAGGCAACGTGGGCGCCGCGCTGGTCGGCCACCTGGTGAAGGAGGGTGCACAGGTGTTCCTCACCGACATCCACGAGGATCGGCTGGCCGCGATCGCCGCGCTTCATCCGGTCACCATCGTGGGGCCGGACGAGGTGTACGACCTGGACGTGGACATCTATTCCCCCTGCGCCCTAGGTGCCACGGTGAACGACGACACCCTGGCCCGCCTCAAGTGCGCGGTGATCGCCGGCGCGGCGAACAACCAGCTGGCGGAGGAAGAGGTACATGGAAGGGTCGTGCTGGAGAAAGGCATCCTGTACGCCCCTGATTTTCTCGTGAATGCCGGCGGCATCATCAATTGTGCCTGGGAACGCAAGGGCTATGTGCGTGAAGCGGCGCTGAAGCAGACCGAGGGGATCTACGACACCGCCCTGCGGATCTTCCGTCGCAGCAAGGAGGAAGGCGTGCCCACCTACCTGGCCGCCAGCCGCGAGGCCGAACAACGCGTGCGCAGCATGCGTCAGGCAGGCATCCGTTTCTGATCATGCTGAACCGCCGCTACCTCCGGATCAAGGTCTACCAGGCGCTCTACGCGTACTGGCAGGGCGACGGTTCCAACGCCGCCCGCATCGAACAGGAACTGCACCTGAGCATCCAGCGCACCTTCGACCTGTACCTGGCCCTGCTGCTGGTGTTCGGCGAGGTGCACCGGGCGGCCGAACGGCGCATCGAGGAGCGACGGAACAAGCGACTGCCCACCGCCGAGGACCTCTCACCCAACCTGCGCTTCGTGCAGAACCCGGTGCTGCAGGCCCTGATGGACGAACGGCTGGACACCGCATCCGAGAAACGCAAGGTGAACTGGGTGGGGGAGCAGGAGCTCGTCACCAAGATCCTGCGCCAGTTCGAGGCCAGCGAGGAATTCCAGCGCTACATGGCCCTCCCCGAGCCCACCTTCAAGGACCATCAGGAGGTGGTCCTGCACCTGTTCGTGGAGCACATCGCCAACTTCGACCAGTTGCAGGAGTTCTTCGAGGCGCGCAGCATCCATTGGCTGGAGGACCTGGACCTGGCCTGCTCCATGGTGAAGCGCACGATCGAGGGGGTGCGAGAAGGCGGCAAGGCCTCCCTGACCGACCTGTTCCGCGGTCCGGATGAGGAGCGGGAGTTCGTCTCCACGCTCTACCGGCGCACGATCGACCAGGGGGCTGAGCATGAGCAGGCCATCGCCGAGAAGGCCAGCAACTGGGAGAGCGACCGCATCGCCCTCAGCGACATGATCCTGATGAAGATGGCCCTCACCGAGGCACGGGTGTTCTCCGAGGTGCCGGTGAAGGTGACCCTGAACGAGTACATCGAGATCGCCAAGGCCTACAGCACGCCCAAGAGCCGCTCGTTCATCAACGGCATCCTGGACAAGCTTTTCGCCGAGATGAAGGAGGACGGACGCATCCGCAAGGTGGGCCGCGGCCTGCTCGAGAACTGAAGCACGATGCGAGCGCCTCATTTCCACATTCTCACATTCGTCATTTCCACATTTCTGGCCTCCTGCATGGTCACCGACCATAGTGAGCGGGACCCGGAGGCCATCACCCCGGACGTGATCCAGGTGCCCGCTTCGGGCTACGCCGCGACCGATACGGCTGAAATGCCCCGCTTCGCCTTCGCCGAACGGAAGGTGGACATGGGGCGCATCTCCCAAGGCACGCAATTCACCCATGTGTTCCGCTTCACCAACGACGGTCCCAGGCCGCTGGTGATCACCGACGTGCGCGGTTCCTGCGGCTGCACCGTGGGGCGCGACTGGCCACGCGATCCGGTGCCGCCGGGCGGGGAGGGCGCCATCACCGTCACCTTCGACAGCGAGGGCCGCAGCGGCCACCAGGAGAAGAGCGTCAGCGTGGTGGCCAACACCCATCCGCCCACCACCATCCTCTACCTGGAAGGGGAGGTGCTGGCACCTGCCGGTGCGTTGCCGGTGGAATGAAGCTTCTACCTTTCGCCCATGTTCGCACTCACCTTTCCCCTGCAGGCCCAACAGCAGAACCCCGCCAGCTTCTGGATCATGATGGGCCTCCTCATGGTGGTCTTCTACTTCTTCATGATCCGCCCGCAGCAGAAGAAGGCCAAGGACGCCCGCAAGTTCCGCGAGTCGCTGCAGAAGGGCAGCAAGGTGATCACCATCGGCGGCATCCATGGCAAGGTGGTGGAACTGGCCGAGAAGACCGTCCTGCTTGAGGTGGACAGCGGCACCAAGCTCCGCATCGAGCGCAGCGCCATCAGCATGGACAGCTCCACGCAGCTGACCGAGGAGACGGCCAAGGCGGCCAAGTGATCCCATGCGGCGCGTCGGCATCACCGGCGGTATCGGGTCGGGCAAGAGCACCGTCTGTCGCATCCTGGGCGTACTTGGCGTTCCCGTGTTCGAGGCCGATGCCGAAGGACGCAGGCTCCTCTCCGACGATCCGGATGTGATCGCTGCCGTGCGCGAGCACTTCGGCCCCGATCTCATCGGTCAACAGGGCGTCGATCGGAAGGCCCTGGCGGAGATCGTGTTCAAGGATGCCGCCGCGCTTCAGGAACTCAATGCCATCGTGCATCCCGCGGTGCGAAAGGCCTTCGCCCGATGGGCCGGGGCGCAGGAAGCCCCCTACGTGGTGCTGGAGGCCGCGGTCCTGGCGGAAAGCGGCGGGCGGTCCCAGGTGGACGAACTGTGGGTGGTGAGCGCCCCGGAGGACCTGCGCGTACAACGCGTCATGGCGCGCGACGGGGTGGACGAAGAGGCGGTGCGGGCACGCATGGCCAATCAGCTCCCGGACGCGGAGCGCGAGGCCCTGGCCGATGCCGTGCTGGTGAACGACGAGCGCCAGCTGCTCATACCGCAGGTATTGGCCCTGCACGAACGGATGATCCGCAGCTCCGAATGAGCGCTGGCCGGCGTCCCTTCAGGATCACTTCGCTGGTCATGGGACTGTTGTCCGTGCCGCTGGCCTTCGCACGCCACCTGGTCTCGCTGGCCTTGGTGCTCGCGGTGCTGTCGTTGCTGCTGAACGGGACCGGCGCCCTGCTCCGGCGGGGGAGCGGATCCCGGACAACGCGTCTGGCGGGCTGGAGCGCCGTGCTCGGCCTGGTCTCCTCGCTCGTGATGTGGGGCCTGTGGGCCTCGGGGGTGCTGCTGCGCTGAGCCTCAGGCGCGGGCCTGCCAGGGCCAGAGGCGGGTGCGCTCCAGGAGCCGTTCCTCTCCGAACTCGCCCATCAGCCGCTGGTGCAGGGCCAGGGTGGCGCGCGCATCGTTCAGGGCCCGGTGCCTTCCGTGGAAGGGGATGCCGAAGTAGCGGCAAAGGCTGCCCAGGTTGTAGTGGGAGAGGTGCGGTACCAGTTCACGGCTCAACTGCTCGGTGCAGAGCGTCTCCCGGTGGAAGACCAGACCCGTGCGGGCGAACTCGTGTTCCAGCGCGGTCATGTCGTAGCGCACGTTGTGCGCCACCACGATGTGGTCCTTCGTGGACCGTTGAAGACCGGCAACGACCTCCGAGAACCGCGGAGCGTCCGCCACATCGGACGGGCCGATGCCGGTGAGCCTACGGATGAAGCCCGGGATCGGCGTCGATGGCCGCACCAGGCTGCTCCAAGCATGGGTGTCGCGCATGCCATCGTGACACAGGACGCCCACCTCGATGATGGACCCCTGGCGTGGATCGCCGTGGGTGGTCTCGACATCGATGACGGCGTACTGGGGCATGCGGGAGCCTTCTACGGCAACGGGGAGGGAAGGTTGGGGCGGCCTATCTTGCCGCGGTGTTCCGAGCATTGGCCGGGTTCATCTACTTCAAGCTGCTCGGGTGGCGCGTCGAGGACCACCGCCCGCCCGGCCTGAAGCAGTACATGGTGGTGGTGGCCCCGCACACCAGCAACTGGGACTTCCCCATCGGCGTCCTCGTACGCAGCATCTGCCGGATGAACGACGTGCGCTACCTGGCCAAGAAGTCCCTGTTCAAGCCTCCGTTCGGCTGGCTGTTCCGGCTGCTCGGAGGGTATCCGGTGGACCGTTCAGGACCACACCACCTGGTGGACCAGGTCACGGACTACTTCCGGACCATCCCCGACTTCAAGCTGGCCATCACCCCGGAGGGGACACGCAAGCGCGTGGACAAGTGGAAGACCGGTTTCCATCGGATCGCCCGGCAGGCGAACGTACCCGTGATCCTGGCGGCCATGGACTACGGCAACAAAGTGGTGAGCTTCACCGATGTGTTCCCGCTCACGGACGACCTGGAGGCGGACATCGAACGGATGAAACAGCACTACCGCCCGATCCGCGGGAAGAACCCCGACCAGGGGGTGTTCTGACCCGGCACGGTGCTTGATGCACGCAACGCCATGACCCGTTCCAAGCTCCTCGTTCCCGCCCTGATCACCGGCATATTGCTCATCTCGGGCGACACCACCAAGCGTTTCACCCCGTTGACCGGGGAGACCGCCGAGGGGCGCTCGGTCACCATTCCCGACCCGGGACACGACGGACCCACCGTGGTGGGCATGGCCTGGGGCAAGCAGGCCGGTCCGGTGCTGGAGGACTGGATGGAACCGGCCTACCTGCGGTTCGTGGCCAAGCACGGGCTCTTCGCGCAGGCCTACGACGCCCAGGTGTATTTCGTGCCCCTGTTCGTGGGTGCCAACAAGGCCGCGTATGGCGCCACGCTGAAGAAGTTCCGCAAGAGCGCAACCCCGGAAGTGGTGGACCACGTGGTCTTCTACAAGGACGATCCGCAGCCTTACCTGGACGGCCTGGGCATGCCGGACAAGGCCACACCCTACTTCTTCGTGCTGGACCGGGAAGGGAGGGTCTTGTACCGCACCGAGGGCCGGTTCAGTGAAGCGAAGCTCGAGGCCATCGAGGCCGTGTTGCTGGAGTCCTGAGGGCCGCAGGTGACCTATCTTTGCCGGCCTTTCACCATGCGGGCCTCCGTCGTTCTCCTTCTGGCATGGCTCCTGCTCCCCGGATGCAGCGAGTTCAACAAGGCGCTCAAGAGCACCGATGTCCAGTACAAACTGGACGTGGCCCGCAAATACTATGAGGAGGAGGAGTATGAACGCGCACTTCCCCTGTTGGAAGAGTTGATCGTGCTGACGCGGGGGTCGACCCTTGGCGAAGAGGTCGGGTACCTCCATGCCAAGAGCTTCTACAACATGAAGGACTACTACCTGGGAGGGTACTACCTGACGAATTTCGCGAGGACCTTTCCCACGAGCGTGCATGCGGAGGAGTGTGCCTTCCTGAGCGCCATGTGCCACTACCGCAACTCGCCCACCTTCGAACTGGACCAGTCGGACACCCGGCGGGCCATCGACGAGCTCCAGCTCTTCCTGGTGCGTTATCCCAGGACCGACCTGCGCGATTCCTGCAATGGGCTCATCGACCAGCTGCGGTACAAGCTCGAGCAGAAGGACCTGCACAGCGCGCTTCAATACGAGCGGACCAAGAACTACCGGGCCGCGCACGAGGCCCTGGAGCAGTTCCTGCGCAAATGGCCCAATTCCGACCATCGCGAGGAGGCCATGATCGCCCTGCTGAAGGCGGACCACCGGCTGGCCGTGAACAGCGTGGCGGACAAGAAGGAGGAGCGCCTCCGGGATGCCATCCGTTCATACCATAACTTTGTGGACGCGTTCGGCCAGAGTGGACGGTTGTCCGAGGCGGAACGCATGTACGACGAACTGATCGCCGAGCTCGAACGCATTCAACGCACAACGACCCCATGAGCATCATCAAGAACAACCAGGCGGCCAAGACCACCATCACCCGCGACATGTCCGACCTCGATCGCGAAGTGGGGAACGTGTACGAGACCGTGGTGGTGCTTGGCAAGCGTGCAGACCAGATCTCCACCCAGATCAAGGAGGAGCTCGGCAGCAAGCTGGAGGAGTTCGCCACCAGCACCGAGAACCTGGAGGAGATCTACGAGAACCGCGAGCAGATCGAGATCAGCAAGTACTACGAGCGTCTCCCGAAGCCTTCGGCGCTTGCGATCCAGGAGCTCCTCGAGGGCAAGGTGCACATCCGGCGCCCGGAGGAAGGTGATGCCACCGCTGCCCAGGAAGGGCCTGCGGCCTGATCCTCCCTGGCATTCCCCCGGTCGTCGTGGAGCCGATCCTGCACCGCCGGGTGCTGTTGGGTGTCACCGGCAGCATCGCCGCCTACAAGACCGCCTGGCTGGTCCGCGACCTGGTGAAGGCCGGGGCAGAGGTGCAGGTGGTCATGACACCCGCCGCTCATGATTTCGTGACCCCGTTGACGCTGGCCACGCTCAGCAAACGGCCCGTGCTCACCGACCTGTTCCTGCGGGACGGCTCCGGAAGCTGGAACGACCACGTGTCGCTGGGTCGCTGGGCCGACGTGCTCGTGGTGGCTCCTGCCAGCGCCCACACCCTGGCCAAGATGGCCCAGGGGCTCTGTGACAACCTGCTGCTGGCCACCTGGCTCAGTGCCACCTGTCCGGTGTACGTGGCCCCCGCCATGGACCTGGAGATGTTCGCGGACCCGGCCACCGCCCACAACCTGGACCTCCTCCGCCAGCGTGGGGTGCATACCATCGGCCCTGAGAGCGGCGAGCTTGCCAGTGGGCTGGAAGGCGCGGGCCGGATGACCGAGCCGATGGACATCGTGCACCGCCTGGCCACCGACCTCATGGAGGGCAGCCCCCTGGCCGGCAAACGCATCCTGGTCACTGCCGGACCCACCCGGGAGGCCATCGATCCGGTACGCTACATCGGCAACCGCTCCAGCGGCCGCATGGGTTTCGCCATCGCCGAGGAGGCCGCCGCCCGGGGTGCCCGGGTGGAACTGGTGACCGGCCCCGTGGAACTGACCACCGACCGGCCGGGCATCGTCCGGACCGATGTGGAGAGCGCGGCCGACATGGCCCAAGCCTGCAAGGAGCGTGCTCCGGAAGCCGACATTGTGATCATGAGCGCCGCCGTGGCCGACCACCGTCCGGCCGCGCCTGCGGGCTCCAAGATCAAGAAGGACGAAGGCCATCTGGAGCTCGTCCTGGAACGCACCGAGGACATCCTGGCCTGGATCGGCAAACGACGCAGGCCCGGACAGGTGATCGCCGGCTTCGCGCTGGAGACCGAGGAGGGGCTGGAAAGCGCACGCGGCAAGTTGGAACGCAAGGGCCTCGACCTCGTGGTGCTGAACAGCCTTCAGGACGAAGGTGCCGGGTTCGGTCATGCCACCAACAAGGTGACCCTGGTGACCCGGGACAAGGATCCCGAGCGACTGCCGTTGTTGCCCAAGGCGGAGGTGGCCAGGCGTATCTTGGACGCCATCGAACGTCGCCTGAAGGGATGAGGAAGATCGTGCTGTCGACCCTGCTGACGGGCCTGTTGGCCGGTGGCGTGCTGGCCCAGGAGTTCAACTGCCAGGTGCAGGTGCAGGCCCCGCAGATCTCCAATGCCGACCCACGCATCTGGAAGTCGCTGGAACTCGCGATCGTGGAGTTCTACAACACCCGGCGTTTCACGAACTACAACTACGCGCCCCAGGAGCGGATCGACATCAACCTGCTGCTCACGGTCAATGACTTCAACGGCACCGACTACTTCCGCGGCACCCTGCAGGTGATCTACGCCCGGCCGATCTTCAACACCGACTACAACAGCCCGGTGATCGACCTGGTGGACAACTTCGTGGAGTTCCGCTTCCTGGAGAACACCCAGATCGAGTTCACCCCGGACCGGTTCCAGAACAACCTGTCCAGCCTGCTGGGGTTCTATGCCTATTTCGTGCTCGGGCTGGACAGCGACTCCTTCTCTCCGCTGGGTGGAAGCGAGTTCTACAACCTGGCGCAGCAGGTGGTGAACAATGCCCAGAACGCCCAGGAGTCGGGCTGGAAGGCCTTCGAGGAACAGCGGAACCGCTACTGGCTGATCGACAACCAGCTGCAGGCGGTGTTCCGCCCGCTGCGCCAATGCCTCTACGACTACCACCGTTCGGGACTGGACGCCATGACCGAGGACGCCACAGCGGCCAAGCGCGCCATCGCCGCCAGCATCGAGAAGCTCAAGACCGTGCACCAGGCCAAGCCGGTGAGCTACAACATGCAGGTCTTCTTCAACGCCAAGTACAACGAACTGGTGGAGCTCTACAAGCCCGAGCCCCCGCAGGAGAAGACCCGGCTGTTCAACACCCTGCAGATCATCGACCCGGGGCACATCAGCCAGTACCAGAACATGATGCGGAACTGAGCGGCCGGGAACGGCGAATGCCCGTTCCGCTGCTCATCTTTGTGGGGCATGCTCCGGCGGCTCACCATCTCCAACTACCTGCTGATCGACGGGCTGGACCTGCCGCTCGGCGAAGGGCTCAGCATCATCACCGGCGAGACCGGTAGCGGCAAGAGCATTTTACTGGGCGCGCTGGGTCTGGCCACCGGCGAACGGGCCGAAAGCGGCATCATGCGCGATCCGGCCTCCCGTTGCGTCATCGAGCTCGAGGTCCAGCTCGACCCCGACCGGTGGCAGGGCTGGTTCCAACGGGCCGAACTGCCCTGGGAGAGCCCCTGCATCCTGCGGCGCCAACTGGAGCCCAACGGCCGGTCCCGGGCCTTCATCAACGACACCCCCGTGCGGCTGGAGCAGCTGCGCGAACTGGGCGCCGGCATCCTGCACGTGCACAGCCAGCACCACACGCTGCTGTTGAACGACCGTGCGTTCCAGCTCGGCCTCGTGGATGGTTTCTGCGGCCAGCATCAGGCGGTGGAACACTATGCCGGCACCTACCGTCAGTGGAGGTCCGTCCGTGAACGGCTGGACGCCCTGCGGGAGGAGGAGGCCAACGCACGGCAGGAAGCGGACTACCTGGCCTTTCAGCTGAACGAACTGGACGCTGCCGCCCTGCAGGAAGGCGAGATCGCCCACCTGGAGCAGGACCTGGCCCGCGCCGAGCATGCGGAGGAGCTCCTGCGCACGCTGCAGGCCGTGGACGATGGGGTGCAGGGGGATGGCGGGCTGCTGGCCGGGCTTTCCTCCCTGGAGCAGGCGCTGGCCAAGGCATCGCGCTACGACCAACGCAGCGCCTCCTTGCTGGAACGGCTGCGCAGTGTGCGCATCGAGCTGCAGGACATCGGCCATGAAGCTTCGGGTGCCGCTCTGGAAGTGGACCTGGACCCTGCGGCCGTGGACCGCTTGAACGAAAGGCTCGACAGCCTGAACCGCCTGCTGCAGAAACACCGCTGCGAGGATGAGACCGCATTGATCGCCCTGCGGGAGGACCTGCGGGAGCGGCTGGCGCGGATCGGTGGCCTGGGCAGGGACCTGGGCGAGCTGGAAGGGGAGGAGGAACGCCTGCGGACGAACGTGTCCAAGCAGGCGGATGGCTTGTCCAAGGCCCGCTCCAAGGCGCTGGCACCCCTGGCGAAGGAAGTGGAGCAGGTCCTGCACGACCTGGGCATGCCCCATGCGGTGTTCCGCTTCGAGCACACCACCGGCGAACCCGGTCCGCGAGGCATCGATCGGCTGCGCATGCTGTTCAGCGCCAACAAGGACCGGGCTCCCGAACCGTTGGACAAGGTGGCCTCCGGCGGCGAGCTGGGGCGCGTGATGCTGGCCCTGATCGGCCTGGCAGCGGGCAGCCTGGACCTGCCCACGGTGGTCTTCGATGAGGTGGACACCGGTGTGAGCGGGCCCGTCGCGGACCGCGTGGGCGAGCTGATGCGCCACATGGCCGGGGAGCGTCAGGTGATCGCCATCACCCACCTCCCACAGATCGCCGGCAAGGCGGACACCCATCTGCTGGTGACCAAGGACCAGGAGGCCGAGGTGGTCCACAGCCGGATCCGCCCGATCGATGGCGAGGAGCGCGTGCGCACCCTGGCGGCCATGCTCAGCGGGCGCCGCACCACCAAGGCCGCCCTGGAGAACGCCCGCGAGCTGCTGAAGGGCGGGTAGGCGTTCCGGAGCGAACGGTAATTTCGGCCCAAACGCGAAGCGACATGGCAACTGGCATCCTGAAGGGAAAGCGTGGCATCATCTCCGGTGCCCTGAACGAACAGAGCATCGCCTGGAAGGTGGCCGAGGAGGCCCATGCCGAAGGCGCCACCTTCGTGCTCACCAACGCCCCCGTGGCCATGCGCATGGGCGAGATCAACGGACTGGCCGAGGCCACCGGCGCCTCGATCATACCCGCCGATGCCACCAAGGACGAGGACCTCGACGCGCTCTTCACCGGGGCTGCGGAGAAGCTCGGTGGCCCCGTGGACTTCGTGCTGCACAGCATTGGCATGAGCCCCAACGTGCGCAAGGGCCGCAGCTACGACGACCTGAACTACGAGTGGTACAAGCAGACCCTGGACGTGAGCGCCATGAGCCTGCACCGCATGTTGCAGGCCGCCCACAAACGGAACGCCCTGAACGAGGGCGCCAGCGTGGTGGCCCTGAGCTACATCGCCGCCCAGCGCGTGTTCCCCGACTACGGCGACATGGCCGACGCCAAGGCCCTCTTGGAGAGCATCGCCCGCAGCTGGGGATACAGGCTCGGCAAGGAGAACAAGGTCCGCGTGAACACGGTGAGCCAGAGCCCCACGATCACCACCGCCGGGGCCGGCATCAAGGGCTTCGACGGCTTTTTCGGCTTCGCCCAGGAAATGAGCCCGCTGGGCAATGCTCCGGCCATCGACTGCGCCCGGTTCTGCATCGCCCTGTTCAGCGACCTCACCCGCTTCGTCACCATGCAGAACCTCTACCACGACGGTGGGTTCAGCAGCACGGGTGTGACCCCCGAGGTGATGGCCAAGTTCGTGCAGGAGGGCTGATGGCCCTTGGCCGCTGGTAGGTGGCCACCTACCTTTGGAAAGCCCCGCCACCACCGGGGTGGACATGATCGGAACACACGCACTTCGGCTGACCTCGGCCTCCTTGCTGCTGGTCGCAGGCCTCGCCTTGCAGGCACAGAACGGCAAGTCCTTCCTCAAGGAAGGTGATCAGTTCCGCAAGGAACAGCAGCTGGACAAGGCCCTGGAACGCTACGGGTTGGCCATCGAGGTGGACCCTGGCATGACCAAGGCCTACCAGGCCAGGGCCGAAGTGCTGGTCCTGCTGGGGCGTGATCAGGAGGCCATCGCCGACCTCCAGCGACTGGCTGAACTGGAGCCCAAGGATGCCGATGCCGCCTCGGCCGTGGCCGCCGCTTACTTCAGGGCAGGCCAGCTGGAAGCTGCCCGGAGCTGGTGCGACAAGGCCTTGGAACGCGACGAGCGCCAGTTGGACGCCTTGCAGACCCGGGTCCGGGCGTGCCTGGCCCTGGGCGACCTGGACTGTGCCACCGCCTCGTCGGACAAGGCACTCGCCACCAAGGCCACCACCGATACCTACTACCTGCACGGTCTGGCCCGCATGGCCGCGCGCGACCTGACCACGGCCGAAAAGGACTTCCAGCAGGTCATCGATTGGAACCACGTGTACGAGGAGGCGTACATCGCGCTCGCCGAGGTCCAGTTGAAGCTCTACGAAGGCTACGAGGGCCCCACCATGAAGATGCGGACCCTGGACAAGGCCGTGGAGGAGACCAGCACCGCGCTGGAACTGAATCCCCAGAGCATCCCGGCGCTCAAGACACGGTCCCGGGCCCATGCGTTCCAACAGGACCATGCCAAGGCGATCGCGGACATCAGCCGGGTGGTGGCCTTGGGAGATACCGATACGGAGGTCTATCGGATGCGGGCGGGATACTACCAAGGCTTCGGGCAGTACCAGAACGCCATCAACGACCTGAACCGGGTGCTGGCGGAGAGTCCCGAGGACCGGACGGCCCTGGTTCAGCGTTCGGCCTGCCGCGAGGCCAACCTGGACCTGGACGGTGCCCTGGACGACCTGAAGTTGGCGACCAAACTGGCGGAGAAGGACCCCGATGCCGATCTCGAGGAGAAACGCTCACTGGCAGAGGCACGCGACCGCATCGGCGCGCGGGTGTTCGAACTGGGACGCGAGGCCGATCCGCCCCGGATCACCGTGCTGGAACCCTTCCGCAAGGAGGGCGATGTCGTGCAGGTGTCCTCCTCGCTCAACTACGTGAAGGTGTCCGGATACGTCCGCGACAAGAGCCTGCTCAAGGCCATCACCGTGAACGGGGAAGCCGCGGACTTCAACGTGGATGAAAAGGACCCCCAGTTCATCGTGACCGTGCCCCTGGCGCATGATCAGGAGGAACTGGCGGTGCAGGCCGTGGACGTGTACGACAACTTCTCCAACATGGACCTCCGCGTGGAGCGCACCGAAGGGCTGGCACCCTCCATTGTGCTCACGAGCCCGGAACCGAGCGGGGATCGCGAGATCACCATCGAGGAGGGGAAGGAGGACGTGTTCGTGGAAGGCCTGGTCAGCGATGCCAGCCCCATCCGCCTGATCGCCGTGGACGGTGTGAACGCCAGCTATGCACCCGACCGCTTGGACCCTGATTTCAGCATCAAGGTACCTGTGGCCGGCAAGGACCGTTTCGTGGTACGCGCGGAGGACCAGCACGGCAACGCGGCGGAAGCGGTGTTCACCATCCGCCGGATCAAGCCGGCCCCGGTGGCGGTGGCCACACCAACCCCCACGACCACCACCCCGACCACCGGCACCACGGGCACCACCTGGATCGTGCACATCGACAACAGCAACTACAAGGGTTTCCCCGCCATCACCGGCAAGGACGATGCCGCCAAGATGCGCCAGGCCTTCGGCAACTACCGGGTGCAGCGCACCATCACGAAGAAGGACATGACCAAGGCCGATCTGGACCGCTTCTTCAACATCGAGCTGCGGGACCTGGTGCGCACCAACCAGGTGAACACCATCCTGGTCTGGTATTCCGGGCATGGCCGCAACGTGAGCGGCAAGGCCTATTGGGTGCCCGTGGATGCGAAGAAGGACGACGTGTACAGCTACTTCAACTACGGTTCGCTGAAGGCGCAGATGCAGAACTACAGCGAGACCGTGGGCAATACCGTGGTGGTGAGCGACGCGGCGGGCAGTGAGGCCTCCTTCTACGAGCTCACCCGCTAACTTGCCTGCGATGTCCCCGATCCGATCCGCAGGCCGGTGCCTGG
Organism: Flavobacteriales bacterium; assembly: GCA_020635695.1. Taxonomy (GTDB): domain Bacteria; phylum Bacteroidota; class Bacteroidia; order Flavobacteriales_F; family PHOS-HE28; genus PHOS-HE28. Next base: position 50,224 of record JACJZH010000010.1, read on the forward strand.
TACTCACGATCGCCTTCCTGGCCGCAGCCCCAGTGAGCGCCCAGCGCTACTTCTTCGAGCAGGTGGGCGTGGACAGGGGGCTTCCGGCGAGCAAGGTCTACGCGGTGCTCCAGGACGGCTATGGCACCGTCTGGATCGGCACCGAGGCCGGGCTGGCCGCCTATGACGGCCGCCAGGTACGCAGCATAGGCACCCAGGACGGCGCCGCACCCGGGGGTGCCCGAAGCCTGCTGCTGGACCGCCAGGGCCGTCTTTGGGTGGGACACCTGGACGGCGGCATCACCGTGCATGACGGGGACCGGTTCCAGGCATACACCGTGGGGGAGGGCATGCCCAGCGCGGTGACCGGTCTGGCCGAGGACGTGAACGGGACCATCTGGCTGGCCACGGCCGGCTCGGGTGCCTGGCGCATTCCACCCATGGAGGACCTACCGACCACTCTTGCCGCAACGCGTGTGGGCGCCAGTGACCTTCGCGATAAACTACTGGGAGCGTGCGCGTTGAAGGATGGCCGTTCATGCTTCGTGGAGGACGGTGGAACGATCCTGGTCACCCGGGACGGAACCGGGTTCGAGCCCTTGGACATGCCCGGCATACCACAGGTATTCCGCTTCACGGCGCTCTTTCAGCACAGCTCGGGAGACCTGTGGGTGGGCACCATCGGGGGTGGCGCTTTCCGGCTGCCGGCCAATGGCGCGCCCACGGTACGCTATGACATCCCCGCCGGGCTGGGCAGTGAGACCGTGTTCTGCTTCGGTGAGGATGCCCGGCAACGGACCTGGGTGGGCACGCTGGACGGAGGGTTGTCCTGCATCGACGGGGATGAAGTGCGCACGTTCGACCCGCGCAATGGCCTGCACACCAGTTTCGTGCGCTGCATCGGCCGCGACCGGGAGGGGAACCTGCTGATCGGCACCAACGACAACGGGCTGGACATCTTCAAGGGGGAGCGCTTCGTGAGCTTCGGTGAACCCGATGGACTGGCCGACCCGCGCGTGTGGGCCGTGCTGGAGGACCGCCAGGGAAGCACCTGGTTCGGAACGGACAACGGGATCGTGGTCCTGGGTCGCAAGGGCTCGGTGGATCGCACCATCACCGTGCAGGACGGGCAGCTCACCAGCAACTTCATCCGGAGCCTGAAGGAGGACCAGAACGGCAGGATCTGGATCGGCACCGACAATGGCGGGCTGCTCCAGTATGACCCGCGCAGCGGAAGGGCCGTGCCACAGACCGAGCTCAGCTTCACCCTGGCCGAGCAAAAGGTCACGGCACTGGAGCTGGGGCAGCCCGGCGAGCTCTGGGTGGGCGGACTGAACGGTGTCCGGCGCTACATCCCGGGGTCCGGCACCGTGCCCACGATCTACACGGTGAACGAGGGGCTCGCTTCGGACCACGTGAAGGGGCTCTTCCGCGACCGCGACGGCGCCATCTGGGTCGGCAGCACCGTGGGGGGCATATCGGTGATCGACAACGGCGTGGTGCACGCGCTCGACCTGGGCAGGGCCTTCACGGCCACCTGCTTCACCCAGGACGAAGCAGGGCGGATCTGGGTGGGGACCGAAGGCCAGGGCATCCTCGTCCTCGAAGGACGCAAGGAGGTCCAGCGCTTCACCGATCAGGAAGGTCTGCTGAGCAACACCATCAAGGCCCTGGCCACCGACGCCCAGGGCCATGTCTGGATCGGTACGAACAAGGGCCTGAACAAGTGGCGTCCGAAGAAGGGCGGGTTCATCGCCTTCACCGAACGGGCCGGCTTCACCGGCATCGAGGTGCTGCCCAACGCGGTGGCCGCCACCGGCAGGGGCGAGGTCTGGTTCGGCACGGTGAACGGGGCCACCCGGGTGGGTAGCGAGGCCGGCAGCGACGAACAGATCGCGCCGTTGGTCGCCATTCGGGGCTGGAAGGTGAACCTGGAGGATCACCCGGTGAAGGAGCGCAACAAGCTGGACCACACCGAACGCAACGTGCGCATCGCCTACGGCAGCGTATCGCTGAGCGACCCGGACGCCGTGCGCTACGCCTACATGCTGGAGGGACTGGACACCGACTGGCAGCCCATCACCACCACCACCGACGCCTATTACCCGGCACTTCCGCCGAACGAGTACGAGTTCAAGGTGAAGGCCATGGACCGCACCGGCGACTGGAGCGAACCGGCCGCCTTGCGTTTCACCGTGCTGCCGCCCTGGTGGCAGAGCTGGTGGTTCTACACCGCCAGTGCGGTCTTCATCGGCATCGTGTTCTTCAGCTACGTGAAGGTGCGTGAACGCCAATTGAGGATGCGCAACATGGTGCTGGAGAGGAAGGTGGAGGAACGCACTGCGGAAGTGGTGGCCCAGAGCCGTGAGATCGAACAGCAGAAAGGTCAGATCGAGGGACTGCTCCTGAACATCCTTCCGAAGCCCATCAGCGATGAGCTGCAGGAGAAGGGAAGCGCCACGGCCCGGCGGCACGACCATGTCTCCGTGATGTTCACCGACTTCAAGGGCTTCACCCAGGTGGCCGAGCGCATGACCCCGGAGGAACTGGTCCATGAGCTGGACGAGTGCTTCATCCGGTTCGACGACATCGTGGGCCGCTATGGTCTGGAGAAGATCAAGACCATCGGCGACAGCTACATGTGCGCGGCCGGCGTGCCTGCCAGCGACCCGCAGCACGCTGTCAAGACCGTGCTGGTGGCCTTCGAGGTGCGCGAGCTCATGGATGACTGGAAACGCCAACGGGAGGCCCAGGGGAAGATGCCTTGGAGCCTGCGGATCGGCGTGCATTCAGGCCCGGTGGTCGCAGGCGTGGTGGGCAAGCGGAAGTTCGCCTACGACATCTGGGGGGACACCGTGAACACGGCCAGCCGGATGGAAAGCAGCGGTGAGCCGGGCGAGGTGAACATCAGCGGCGACACCTACGCCATCATCAAGGACCATTTCGACTGCCAATACCGCGGCAAGGTGCAGGCCAAGAACAAGGGCGAGATCGACATGTACTTCGTGAAGCGCATCAAGCCCGGCTTCAGTACGGATGCCGAGGGCGTTCACCCCAACGAGCGCTTCCTTCGGGAACTGGGCGTGTCAGCTGACGCCGAGCAGCTGGCGTAGTTCGGCCAGCATCATGGCCGTGGCGCCCCAGACCACCTGGCCCTGCACATCGAAGTAAGGCACGGTGGCACGCCGCCCCAGGACCTGTACGTATCGGTCGCCCTGCTTCAGGATGTCGTCCCGGAGCAGTTCACGCACGGGCGTTTCGATGAGCGCCGCCACTTCGCGTGGATCGGGGGCGAAGGGCCCGGGCTCCTCGGCCAGGGCCACATAGGGGGTCACCAGGGAGCGGCTGGGAGGGATGTACACCCGGCTCAGCGCGCCGAGCACGTCCAGCCCCCGGGGTACCACGCCCACCTCCTCGGTGAACTCGCGCACGGCGGTCATCACCAGGTCGCGGTCCTGTTCCTCACGCCGTCCACCAGGGAAGCTCACCTGGTCGCCATGCACGCCATCGTAGGGCGGCCGCCGCATCAGCAGGGTGTGCAGCTCGTCTCGGCGGGGATAGAACAACACAAGCACGGCGCTCTCCCGGGGAGCGGGCCGTTGCCGTAGCACCGCCTCGATGTCCGGCCGCTTGTAACCGCTCACTTCCAGGAAGGCATCGTGGCCGGGCAGCGGACCCGCAAGGGCCTCACGCAGGCGGACGATCCCCTCCGGCCTCATGCGCCCTCCAGGTCCTTCAGCAGGCGTGCGGCGGCCCCGGAGTAGCGGTGGTCCTTCCGACCGGCCAGCTCCTTCGCACCGGCCACGGCGCGATCCCGTTGCCCGCTGCACACCAGGCAGAGCAGGCTGTACCACTCGGTCTCGTCGCGGAACACCCGGCGCGGGTCCTGCTCCACGAAGTCCAGCTGCAGTTCGGCATCGTATGGCTGGCCGCTCCCCAGCAGGCTCACCGCCAGGTGGAAGCGGGCCTCCACCTCCCGGGGATGCCTGTCCACGTAAGGCTGCAGTGCTTTCGCCGCCTCGGCGAAGTCGCCTTCCGCGTAGGGCTCCATCGCGTCCAGCAGCTCCGCGTTCTGCTCCGTCCGCACGCGTTGGCCGATCAGGTCGGGGTAGGGTTCGAAATGCCGTTCGCACAGATCACCTTCCGGAGCACTCGTGCAAGCCCCCAGCAGCAGGATCATGGCCAGTTTCCGCATGCCGCGAAATTAGTCCCCCTGCCTGCCCAGCCCGACGAACCAGCGCCCGCTGCGCAGACCGCCTTCCTCGTTCTGGCCCAACAGCACGAAACCCGCCCGGCCCACCAGATGGTCCATGGGCACGAAGCCCCAGTACCGCGAATCGGCCGAATGGTCGCGGGCATCGCCCAGCACGAACACATAATCCCGCTCCACCACGTACTGCTCCAGCGGCACCCCATCCAGCACGATCCGCCGGCCATCGTGCGTGGGGCTGTGCCCTTCGTACCGGCTGATCAACCGGTCGTACAGCGGAAAGTTGGCGACATCGATCCGCAGGGTGTCGCCCTTCGCCGGTACGGTCAGCGGACCGAAACGGTCGTTGTTCCAGCGGAAGTTGGGGCTGTACGGGAAGATGTGTCCCGGTGCGCCGGTGCTGGGGCCCATGGGTTCCACGGAGACGATGTCCTTCCGTTCCCGCAGGCTGTCCGCCTGGACCTTGCTCAGCGGCAGTTCCAGCGTACTGCGACCGGGAGGGAAGAAGGCGAGCGGAAGTTGAAGCTGCTGCCGCAACGCCTCGGGATCCGCAGTACCACGCAGGCGCACGAGGTGCCGGTGGCTCTCGCCCTTGGCAGGTGCGATCTCCTCGCCGTTCACAAACAGCGCGCCCGCCTTCAACTGCACGGTATCACCGGGAAGACCCACCAGCCGCTTCACCAGCAATTGCCGGGAGCTGAGGGAACGGTCGTCCTGCACGGGATCGCGGAACACCACGATGTCACCCCGCTCGAAGCCCGTCCACACCCGCCAGCGCTCCACGCCCACCAGGTCTCCGGGCAGCAGGGTGGCGTACATGCTCGTGTGCCGCACGGTGACCCACCGCAGCACGAAGAGATGCAGCAACACCAGGATCCCCAGCGCCAGCCCGATGGCCTTCAGCCACTCGCGGAGATGCCCGCGTACCGATGGATGCCCATTGTCCGCCATGGCGTCCCGTGGAGATCGAGGTCAACCTCCAACCTCCAACATTCAACGTTCAACACTCACCTCCAACCTTAATCCACCAACGTGAACAACCGCTTCCACCGGATGCCGGTGTAGGGGTCCTTGGTGAACCAGACGAGGACGGCCTTGCCCACCACGTGGTCGTGCGGCACGAAGCCCCAGTAGCGGCTGTCCTGCGAGCGGTGGCGGTTGTCGCCCATCATCCAGTAGTAGTCCTGCTGGAAGGTGTAGCTGGTGGCCGGGCTGCCATTGATCAGGATGGTGCCGTCCTTGACCTGCAGGTCGTTGTGTTCGTACAACTTGATGATCCGCTCATACAGCGGCAGGTTGGCCAGGGTCAGCTGCACGGTGGCGCCTTCCTTGGGGATCCAGATGGGACCGAAGTTGTCCACGCTCCAGTCCGTGTAGTCCGGGTGGTTGGGGAAGTAGGGCCACTTGTGGCCCGGCGGGGTGTATCCGCGCGGCTGGTCCTGGCGGGTGAGGCTGCCGAAGAAGGGGTTGCCCTTCTCCAACTCGGCCACCTGCTCCCCGGTCAGCGCCACGTTCACCGAACCGGCCTCTGGGCCTTGTCCATTGCCCAGGTCGCCCAGGGCCACGTCGTAGTTCTTCTTCAGCATGTCCAGCGCCCGCTCGTTGAGCGCGGTCTTCAGCACGGTCTCGTAGCCGAACTGCGCCTTTTCGGGCAGGTCCTCCTTCTTCCCGTTCACGTAAACGTAGCCGCTCCGTACCTCGAGCGTATCGCCGGCCGTGCCCACGCAGCGCTTGATGTAATGCTCGCGCTTGTCCAGCGGACGTACCAGGATGCCGCCGGTGGGCATCAGGCGCTGCTCGCCGTCCACCACGTTGGGCAGCATGGTGTTGGGGTCCTGGATCTTGGCCCGGCCGTGGTCGCGCACCAGCTGGTAGTAGCTCTGGTTCTGGAAGTTGGCCACCACGGTGTCGCCCTCCGGGAAATTGAACACCACGGCATCGCCCTTCTCCGGCCGGCCGAAGCCGGGCAGGCGGCGGTAGGGCTGGCTGAACCAGGTGACGAAGCTGGGGGTGCTGGTGGTGAGCGGCAGGGTGTGGTGGGTGAGGGGGAAGGTGAGCGGGGTCATCGGCATGCGCGGCCCGTAGCTCAGCTTGCTCACGAACAGGTAATCGCCCACCAGCAGGCTCTTCTCCATGGAGGGGGTGGGGATGGTGAAGGCCTCGAAGGTGAAGGTGCGGAACACCGTGGCCACGATCACCGCGAACAGGATGGCATCGCCCCACTGGCCCAGCAGCCCGCGCTTGCGCTGCTCCTTGGGGATGGGCCCGACGTACTTGAACTCCTCCTTGAACGCCAGCTCCGGGACCTTCACCCAGGGCAGGAAGGTCATGAGCACGTGGTCCTTGAACTCCCGCTGGGCGTAGGCGATGCTCAGGTTCACGTTCATGATGATGAGCATGAGCAGGTTCACCCCGGGCACCAGCAGCAGGATCAGCCACCACCAGGGCTTGCCGATCAGCTTGTTCCACACGTAGAGGTTGTAGCCCGGCACGAAGCCTTCCCAGGCCGGGCGCCCCGCCTTCACGAAGAGCTTCCACAGCGAGGCGTAGACCACCGCGAAGTAGGCGAAGAGAAGCAGGTAGGGGATCATGGTCTTAAATGTGGAAATTGCTGGGATGTGGAAATGTGAGGATGCGCTGGTCTGGGATCCGGTGTCGGCTGATCATTTTCACATCCGCACATCTTCACATTCACGCATTCATCCTCCAAGAACGTCGTCCATCGTGTACAGCCCCGTGCGCCCGGCCAGCCATTCGGCGGCCACCACGGCGCCTGTGGCAAAGCCCTGCCGCCCGAAGGCCTCGTGGGTGATGATGAGCCGGTCCTCGTCGCTGGTCCAGCTCACGGAATGCTTGCCCGGCACCTCGCCGGTACGTTCGCTGGCGATGGGCACTGCGCCTTCGACGGCCTGTTCGCCGGCCTCCGCCTTCCGCCAGCCGGTGAAGCGCTTCGTGGCCAGGTCGATGTCCCGCGCCAGGGAAAGGGCCGTCCCGCTGGGGGCGTCCAGCTTGTGCACATGGTGCACCTCGTCCACATGCAGCCGGTAGGCCGGGTGCGGGTCCATGAGCGCGGCCAGCTGCCGGTTCAGGCGGAAGAAGAGGTTGACGCCGATGCTGAAGTTGCTGGCCCAGAGCAGTCCGCCGCGGTGCTCGCCCACAAGGGACTTCACCTCGGGCAGGTGGTCGTACCAGCCGGTGGTGCCCACCACCACGGGCACACCGTGCTCCAGGCACAGGCGCATGTTGGCCACCGCCGTGGCTGGCTCGCTGAACTCGATGGCCACATCGGCGCCGGTGGGCGGGGTGCCGGCATTGGAACGGTCCACGGTGAGCACCACCTCGTGCCCGCGCGCTGCGCAGACCTCCGCGATGGCGCGTCCCATTTTCCCGAAGCCGTACAGGGCCACCTTCATGCGGGGCCGAAGATACCGGATGGGGTGGGGTGGGGGAAGCGGGCCTGGGAGGAGCGGTCGAAGGGGCTGACGAGCGCCTACAAGTTCACCCCCAGCGAAAACCCCAACGCCCCCTGCGCGGCCAGGGAAAGGGAAGGAGCCAGCCGCAGGCTCAGGTCGGGGCTCACGTCGAAGCGCACGAAGTAGGCGTCCACCGCGGCGTCCATCACGTTCAGGATGTACACCAGCCCGAAGGCGATGTAGCTCCACTCCATCCAGCGGCGGTACTGCTCGGTGGCGTTCAAAAGCCCGGCGCTGGTGAACTGCCCGTCGAACTCGTCCACGGTGCTTGGGTCGCCGTCGATCGTGGCCAGGTAGGCGGTCTTGTAGCGCTGGTACTCGCGGGTGTTCTCCCGGATGAAGTAGTAGCTGATCCCCAGCCCGGCATAGGCGATGGGCACCTTCCACCACTTGCGGTTGTACACCTGGCCCGCGCCGGGCAGCAGCGCGCTGTACAGGGCCGCCTTCCCGGGGCTGTGGCCCACCCGCCAGTCGGGCTCGTAGGCCACGGTGTCCGCGCCGGTGACGCGCACGGTGTCCTGGGCCTGGAGACCGGAAGCGACCAGGAAAAGGAGGGAGGCGAACAGGGTCCTACTCACCCAGGAGCCGGGTAAGGCGTTCCAGTTCCTCCGCATTGCGGAAGGCGATCTCGATGCGGCCTTTTCCATCGGCGGACTCCTTCACCGCAACCCGCGTGCCGAAGCGGTCGCCAAGACGTTTCGCGACCTCGCGGTGGCCGCTCTTCGGGCGGGAAATGGTGCCGTTGCGGGCCGGGGTGGAGGCGTTTTCCCGGGCCAGGCCCTCCACCTCGCGCACGCTCAGCTGGCTTTCCACGATGCGGCGGTACAGGGCCACCTGGCGCTCCGGGTCGCCGATGTTGATCAGCGCGCGGGCGTGGCCCATGCCGATCTGCTTCTGGCGCAGGCCCAGCTGCACCTCGGGCGGCAGCTTCAGCAGGCGCAGGTAGTTGCTGATGGTGGTGCGGTCCTTGCCCACCTTGGCGCTCAGCTGCTCCTGGGTCAGCTGCACCTCCTCGATCAGGCGCTGGAAGCTGATGGCCACCTCGATGGCGTCGAGCTCCTCGCGCTGGATGTTCTCCACCAGCGCCATCTCCAGCATGGCCTCGTCGTTGGCCACGCGGATGTAGGCCGGGATCTGCTCCAGCCCCGCGAGCTGGCTGGCCCGGAAGCGGCGTTCGCCACTGATCAGCTGGTAGCGGTCCACGCCCACCTTGCGCACGGTGACGGGCTGCACGATGCCCAGCTGGCGGATGCTGCTGCTGAGCTCGTTGAGCGCCTCGGGGCTGAAGGTGGTGCGGGGCTGGAAGGGGTTCGGTTCGATCTGCGCGATGGGCAGTTCGGACACGGACCCGGTGACGCGCGGTGCGGGGGCGCCGGTGCGCGTGGTGATGTCGGTGCCGGGATCCTCGAGCAGCGCGCTCAGGCCCCGGCCAAGGCCGCGTTTCTTGGTCATTGCTCCACGGGGATGGTGCGCTCGTGCTCGGGGATGCGCGTCATCTGGTTCTTCTGCAGGATCTCACGCGCCAGGTTCAGGTAGTTCACCGCGCCCTTGCAGCTGGCGTCGTGCATCAGCACGGTCTGCCCATGGCTCGGGGCCTCGCCCAGGCTCACGTTGCGGTGCACCACGGTGTCGAACACCAGCTGCTGGAAGTGGGTCTTCACCTCCTCCACCACCTGGTTGGCCAGGCGCAGGCGGCTGTCGTACATGGTCAGCAGCATGCCCTCGATGCTCAGGGCGGTGTTCAGGCGCTGCTGCACGATCTTCACGGTGTTCAGCAGCTTGCCCAGGCCCTCCAGGGCGAAGTACTCGCACTGCACGGGGATGATCACGCTGTCGGCCGCGGTGAGGGCGTTCACGGTGACCAGGCCCAGGGAGGGGGAGCAGTCGATGATGATGAAGTCGTAGAGGTCCCGCATGGGCTCCAGCACCTTCTTCAGCATGTGCTCGCGCTCGGGCATGTCGATCATCTCGATCTCCGCGCCCACCAGGTCGATGTGCCCGGGAAGCAGTTCCAGGTTCGGGTTGTCGGTGCCGATCACCAGGTCGGCGGCAGGGGCACCGTTGATCAGGCTCTCGTAGATGCTGGCCTTCACCTCGCGGGGATCGTAGCCCACGCCGCTGGTGGCGTTGGCCTGCGGGTCGGCGTCCACGAGCAGGGTCTTCTTCTCCAGCACGCCCAGGCTGGCGGCCAGGTTGATGGCGGTGGTGGTCTTGCCCACGCCGCCCTTCTGGTTCACGATGGCGATGATCTTGGCCATGAGGGGGATCCGTTCTGCTGATAGGTGAGGTTGGTCGCTCCTGGGACTATCCGTTGGGTCAACGGGTAGGCTCCGGGACAAAGCTGCATCTTCGCGGCGGGTCGTGCCTGTTGAAAACCGCGCGACTTTTGAACATTCCCATGTCGGACCAACCCGCGATCGGCATCATCGGCGGCACCGACCGCCTGGACAGCAACACCGCAAAGGTGGTGCAGGCCTACCGGCAGGTGGCCGAAGCGGAGGGCGTGGCAGTGACCTGGATGGACCTGGACCGGCTGCCGCGCGACCTCGACCGCATCGGACCCTATGGGGAACCCGGGCCGGAGGTGGTGGAGCTGGTCAGCACCCACGTGGATCCGTTCCGGCACCTGGTGTTCGTGCTGCCGGAGTACAACGGAAGCTTCCCGGGCATCCTGAAGCTGTTCATGGACGCCGTGCATCCGAGGCATTTCCAGGGGAAGCGTGTGGCGCTCGTGGGCGTGAGCGACGGGCGCGCCGGCAACCTGCGGGGGTTGGACCAGTTCCAGGCCGTGCTCAACTACCTGAAGGCCGACGTGATCTGGCACAAGCCGAAGCTCAGCGGCATCGGTAGGCTCTTGGATCCCGCCACAGGGGAGCTGCAGGACGAAGGCATACGGCAGCAGTTCCGGGACCAGCTCAAGCTATTGCTCGCAGGCTGAAGGAGGAGGCCAGGCACCCGCTCATCGGACCTGTATTAGTTAACATAATATAAATTATGCGCCAAGAGGGTCGTCGAACAGGGAGCGGGCCAGCTGCACGCCAAAGCCCTGTTCACCAGTGGCTTGGTACGCCCCATTCCGGACCTCCAGTCCACCGAACGGATCGTTGGCGATCAGCCAGGGACCGTCCAGGTCGGCCAGGTCGGCGAGCGCGTTCAGCGGCAGCATGGCGGCGCAGCCCAGCGAGCTTTCGCTCATGCATCCCAGCTGGACCTTCAGTCCGCTTGACCGGGCGGCACGTGCGAGTTCCAAGGCGCGGTCCAGGCCGCCGCATTTCAAGCCCTTCACGTTCACACCGCCGTACGCTCCCATCACGGCTTCCAGGTCGCCGGCGTCCTGTACGGCCTCGTCCGCGAACACGGTGATGCCCGAGCGCTCACCCAGGTCCCGATGCAACTCGGGGCGGTCCACGGGGAATGGCTGCTCGAATCCCAGCACCTCCCGGCCATCCAGCAGGTCCAACAGCCGCAGGGCCTGATCCACGGAGTCGAGCCCTTGGTTGCCGTCCAGGAAGAAAGCGCCCGACCAGTGCTCGCGTGCCGCCTTCAGCAGGACTTCGCCTTGAGCCGCATCCACTTTCACCTTCAATACGCCCACCTTGGGAAGCGCCCTGAGCGCCTCGGGGACCTGTTCAGCAGGCATCATGCCCAGGGTGGCCATGGCCCGTGCTGATGGGCCAGCTTCGACCTTGACCATGCTTTCAACAGAACACCCTATCTCATTGGCCGTCAGGTCATAATATGCCATCACCAAGGCAGAACGAGCTCCCTTGGAGCCTGCGGTGGCCCGATCGATCCAAGCCAGCGCTTCCGGGACCGCCAGGACCTCATCCAGTCCCGCGGGCGATACAGCTTCGAGTACGGCCCTCACCCGATCGGCGCCTTCCTGCAGGTACGGTGGCAGGGCCGCTTCTCCATAGCTTTTGACCCCGTTCCTGACCAGCTGCAGGAAGACCGCATCGGTGCCCGTGCGGCTGCCGTGGGCCGTGGCGAAGGGCCTGTGGTAGCGCAGATGATACGGACGAACGGTCAGGTGCAGCATGGCCGGATCCTAAGCAGAAGCCCCGGCACGGACCGGGGCTTCTGGGCGATCGTTCGGTGCAGGCCGGTCACTGGATCGGATAGACGATCCGGGTGTGCCACTTGCTGGAATCCGGCTCCTGGCCGGGGTCGGTGATGTACTCCTCGATGGCCACTTCGCGCATGGAGGCTCCGTCCCGCTTGATCTTCTTGTCCATGGCCATGTGGGCGGCGCCACTGCCGGCATAGCCGCCGAAATAGTCGATCACGTAGGCATTGCCCGGTGCCACGGCATAGGTGCTCATGCCTGCCGTGCCGGTGAACTTGGCCGCATCGGCATCGCTCACGGCGGCACCGGCCAGCACGTCGGTTCGCTTGTTCTCCTCATCCCACATGAAGTACAGCGCCGTGGGCGCTCCCTGGGGCTGCACCCCGGCCTGTCCAAGTGCTCCGAACACCTTGCCGAAGCTGTTGCCGAAGAACTTCTCCATGTCGCTCCAGGGGATTGTCTTGCGCACGCCCACGTAGGTCATGCCCGGGCGTTCCATGGTCTCGATCGTGAAGCCGTCCACCATCTTGGCGCGCTCGGCGTCCAGGGCGGCCTGCTCGGCAGTGCTCACCTCCTTCAGGTTCGCGAGGCCGCGCTCGAAGTCAGGGCCTACCATCTTGTCCATGTCCATGAACACGGACATCACCTTGCCCATGAAGTTGTTCTCGCCCTCGATCCCCCACGTCACCCGGGTGCTGTCGCCCAGGTCCTCCAGGTCGAAGGTGGCGGTGCTCTGCGACTCCCAGGGCTCGATGAAATGCAGGTCCGTGCGCACGGCCTTGTTCTCCTCGACCACCGCGATCTGCTGGTAGCCGCTGCCCACGTTCTCGTCGCCCTTCCATTCGGACTTCTGACCCACCTGACCGGCCTCGCCGGTGATGGTGACGGCCATGTCGGGGTCCTTCTCGGCCCAGGGGCTCCATTCCTCGTGGTCCTCCAGGTCGCTCACGTTGGCCCAGACCACACCGGTCTCGGCTGGGATGGTGATGCTTCGTTCAACACGGTACTCCGAGGGGCCGATGAGGCCAAGCACGATCACGATGGCCACGATGGCCAGCACGATCACCAGCAGGGTCTTCAATGCTTTCATGTCCGGTGGATTTGCCGAAAGTTGCGCAAGGCCTGCGGCTCCTGCAAATCGGTGGGACTTTCGGTGGATCTGGCACGGTGTTTTCTTTGCAGGGACCAAAGCCCAGACCATGAACACCCCGCGCCTGTTCCGTTCCGCCGGCCTGCTCCTGATGGCGGCCCTGTTGATGGCCGCTCCCGCCTGCAAGAGCGGCAAGAGCACCACCGCCGGCACCAAGGTGAAGCAGCCCTTCACCGGCGGCAAGTACGAGAGCGACAACCGCTGGTTCCGGGGCACCGGACAGGGCGCCAGCGTGAAGCAGAACATCGCCCGCAGCAAGGCCGACCTCGATGCCAAGAACCAGCTGGCCGGGCAGGTGGGCACCAACATGCGGGCCGTCACCGACCAGTACCTGGGCGAGACCGGCAACGCCAACGCCGCGGATGTGGCCGACAAGTTCCAGACCCTGGTGCGTGAGGTGATGAGCACCGAACTGGCCGACCTGCGCAAGATCGGCGAGGAGTTCTACCTGAACGAGGAGACCGGCCAGTACACCGCCTACGTGGCCTACGAGATCAAGAAGAACGCCATGTTCCGCTTCATGAAGAAGCAGGCGAGGACGAGCGACAAGATCGACGACCTCACCCGGAAGAAGATCGAGGAGATCCTGGACGAGGAGATCCGCAAGACCGAAGAGGAAGGCGAGTGACCGTACCGGGTCGTGCTTTCCGGGAGGGGGGCTTCGGCTCCCCTCCTGCCGTTTTGGCGGGCGATCCGGATCGGCCCCTGCTTTGTTAAAGGCGGAAGACCAACCCATTCCAAGACCATGGCAGGAGCCTATCTGATAGGGATCGTCATCATGCTCGTCAGCTTCCTGGTGGGCCGTCAGCTGCGGAGCCGCTTCGCCAAGTACAGCCGCACCCCGCTGAGCAACGGCATGAGCGGGAAGGAGATCGCCGAACGCATGCTGGCCGACCACGGCATCACCAACGTGAAGGTGACCCACGTGAAGGGCCAGCTGACCGACCACTACAACCCCGCCACCCGCACGGTGAACCTGAGCGAGGCGGTGTACAGCGAGCGCAACGCAGCCGCGGCAGCCGTGGCGGCGCACGAATGCGGGCATGCCGTGCAGCATGCGCAGGCCTACAGCTGGCTCCAATTCCGCAGCAAGCTGGTGCCCGTGGTGAGCGTGACCTCCAGCCTGGTGCAGTGGATCCTGCTCGGGGGCATCCTGCTCATCAACACCTTTCCGCAGCTGCTGTTGATCGGGATCATCCTGTTCGCCACCACCACCCTGTTCAGCATCATCACCCTGCCGGTGGAATACGATGCCAGCAACCGGGCCCTGAAGTGGCTGAAGGAGCGGCAGATCGTGAACACCGGCGAGTACGCCATGAGCGCCGACGCCCTGAAATGGGCCGCACGCACCTACGTGGTGGCCGCGATCGGCTCCATCGGCACGCTGCTGTACTACCTGATGATCTACATGAACCGCCGCTAGCGGAGCCGTAGCACGATGGGCAGGTGGTCGCTGTACCCGCCCTTGTAGCTGGTGCCGCTGTAGGTCTTGTCCGGGGAGCGGCCGTATTTCGGGTGCCGGAACAGCAGCCGCTGGTCCCACAAGGCCTTGGCCGAAGCCACCTCCCCGGCCGTTACCGGATCGGTGATGAACTGGTCCAGGTAGGCCCAGTCGCCCCGGAAGTTGTGGCTGCCATGTCCCTCGGGCTGGTCAACGCACATCAGCGCCACAAGCTCGGCCGACGGGTCGCAGGTGGCACCCAGTCCTTTCTGGATGCTGGCGTCGGTCGGCGTGTCGTTGAAGTCGCCCATGATCAGCACCCGGTCGCCCGGACCTCGTACCTCATCCAGGTGTTCGCGGAGGGTGCGGGCGGCCTCAAGGCGCTTGGGAGCGCTCACCGCCGGACCTTCCCGCCGGCTGGGCCAATGGCACACGTACAGGTGCCAGGTCGTTCCCCCCGTCCCCAGCCTGGCGTACAGCACGTCGCGGGTGCGGTCGCCGTCCAGGTCCACCCGCAGGGCACGTTCCCCGGTCACCTCCCCCACCCCACGCCTCACCAGCAGGGCCACATCGATGCCCCGCTCGTCGGGGGAGTCGAAATGGACCACCTCGTATTGCCCACCATCCAGGGGTGAGGTGCCGGCCAGGTCCTCCACCACGGCCCGGTTCTCCACCTCGGCCAGTCCGATCAGATCGGGCAGCCGATCCCCGCTCCAGGAGATGGCCTGGGCCAGGTGGGACAGCTTGGTGGCGTAGCGGTCGGCGGTCCATTGCAGCCGTCCGGCCGGGGTGAAGTCGTCGTCGTTGGTGCGCGGGTCGTCCGTGGTGTCGAAGAGGTTCTCCACGTTGTAGAAGACCACCTGGGCCTCGAGCCCACGACCCTCGACCTCCTGGGCCGCCACCTCGGGCAGGTCCGGCGTCCCGGTCGGGGCTGCGCAACCGGCCAGGAAGGGCAGCAGGAAGCGCGGTCTCATCGCTTGGCCCTCCGGCTGCGGACCGCCTTCACCCCCAGCACGCCCAGCAGACCACGGGTCAGTTCGCGGAACACCGTGCGACCGACCTGGCGGACCATGGTGTTCTTGCTCAGGTCCTCCAGCACACTGGGCTCCTCTTTCTTGGGTCGCCGGCGTTCCACTTCAGGCTCCGGCTTCTCTTCTTCCTTGGCCGCTTGCTTCAGCTTGGCCTCCAGGATCTCGAAGGCGCTCTCCCGGTCGATGACCTCGTTGTAGGTCTTCACCAGCTCGCTCCGTGCCACCAGGCCGTCGATCTCCAGCGGGCTCAGCACGTCCATGCGAGTGATGGGCGCGCGGAGCAGCGTGTGTGCGAGTGGCGTGGGGATGCCCTTCTCGTTCAGTGCGGTCACGAGCGCCTCCCCGATGCCCAGCGAGGTGAGCAGCGTCTCGGTGTCATAGAAGTCGGTGAGCGGGTAGTTCTCCGCCGTGCGCTTGATGGTGCGCCGGTCCTTGGCGGTGAAGGCCCTGAGCGCGTGCTGCACCTTCAGGCCCAGCTGGCCCAGGATGCTCTCGGGCACGTCGCTGGGGTCCTGCGTGCAGAAGTACACGCCCACTCCCTTCGAGCGGATCAGCTTGATGATGGTCTCCAACTGGTCCTGCAGGGCCTTGGTGGCGGTGTCGAAGATCAGGTGCGCCTCATCGATGAAGAGCACCAGCTTGGGCTTCTCGGGGTCGCCCTCCTCGGGGAAGGTGCTGTAGATCTCGGCCAGCAGGCACAGCATGAAGGTGCTGAAGAGCCTGGGCTTGTCCTGGATGTCCGTCAGCCGTACGATGTGCACCACGCCCTTGCCGTCCCGCAGTTCCAGCAGGTCGTTCACGTCGAAGGAGCGCTCGCCGAAGAAGCGTTCGGCGCCCTGCTGCTCCAATTCGATCATCTTCCGCAGGATGGTGTTCACCGAGGCGGAGCTCACCTGGCCGTAGGTCCCCTGCACCTCGTCCTTCCCTTCGTTGGTGATCCACTGCAGCACCCGCCGCAGGTCCTTCAGGTCCAGCAGCGGCCAACCGTGGTCGTCGCAGTACTTGAACACCAGGGCCAGGATGCTCTGCTGGGTGTCGTTCAGCTCCAGGATGCGTCCCAGCAGCACCGGTCCGAACTCGCTCACCGTGGCCCGCAGCCGGGCGCCCGGCTCGTCGCTCAGGGTCAACAGTTCCACGGGCAGGGCCTGCGGCTCGTACGGGAAGCCGAGCTTGGCGTGCCGTTCCTGGATCTTGGGGTGGTCGCTGCCCGGCGCGGCGATCCCGCTCAGGTCGCCCTTGATGTCCATCAACAACACCGGCACGCCCTTGAGGGACAGTTGCTCGGCGATCACCTGCAAGGTCTTGGTCTTGCCGGTCCCCGTGGCTCCGGCGATCAGGCCATGCCGGTTCATGGTGCGCAGGGGCACCCGAACGAGCGCGCCCTCTGGTACTTCACCGTTCAACAGGGCACCGCCCAGGACGATGCTGTCACCTTTCACGGTATATCCGTCCACCATCGCGGTGCGGAACGCTTGCTGGTCGCTCATGACAGGGGGTATGCGCCAAAGGTAGAAGAGGGGCCGAAGCCCCTCCCCCTCATCAGTATGGTCGGACCGTCAACCGCCCACCGAGAAGGTGATCTTGCAGTTGCAGCGGTACTCCTTGATCTTGCCGTCCTCCACGGTGGCGCTCTGCTCCTGGATGTAGACGGACTTGATGCCGCGAACGGTCTTCGTGGCCTCCGTCACGGCGTTCGCGGCGGCCTCCTCCCAGCTGTTCGGACTGCTGGCGAGGATCTCGATGACTTTCAGTATTCCCATGGTCCGGATGCTTATTTGGTCGCGGCCCACTTGCGGATCTCGGTGCGGAACCACTCGTCCGCCTCATCGGTCCACTTGAACTTGTCGCGGATGTAGGCCATGGTGTCCTTCTCCACGTCCGTGTAGCTGTCACCATCCTTCACCGCGTTCAGCAGCTTGCCGGCATCGTCCATGGAGATGCGTCCATCGCCACGGCCCTTGGTCAGTTCCTCGGCCATTTCAATGATGGCACCGTCGTACTGTTTTCCGTCGATCGTCTTGTAATATCCCATGTCGGGTCAGTGTGGTTTTGGGGTTCGTGTTCGTGCTAAGTGGTTCATCCGAAGAGCTTGCCCAGGCCGCCCACCTTGTCGCCCAGACCGCCCAGCAGCCCTTTGCCGGCGTTTCCGAGCAGGCCGGCCAGCATGTCCTTGTTGCCACCGATCTTCTCGGTCAGGAAGGAGGTCAATACCGGCATCACCAGGTCCTTCACCGAGGCGGCCTTGCCGGCGTCCAGACCCACCTGACCGGTGAGCTTTCCGAGGTAATCGGTGCCCAGCTTGCCCAACAGCGCATCGGCTCCGGAGCTGTTGCTGCCCTTGCTGAACAGGCTGAGCGCATCGCTCACATCGAAGCCATCGCCACCGCCCACCACGTCCTTCACACTGTCGGCGGCCGCGTTGATGGCCCCATCGGCCTGGCCCTGGTCAAGACCCAGCTTGCCGATGAGGTCGCCTCCCACCTGGTCCTTCAGACCGTTGATCAATTGATCGAGCATTTCGTTGTTCGTTTGAGGTTCGTGCGTTGTGACGTCGGACAAGTATACAGGTCACATGATCGGCGGACCTGAGGCTCCTCATCCATCCGGGAACCTACGGAGAGGGAGCGGTGTTCACCCGGTGTGGAGCACTACAACGTGAGCTACAACGATCCCGAGGTGGAACGCCGCATCCGTCAACGCTGCGGGCCTCCCATCGGCCTCTGGCGTTCCATCCGTTCGGGTGGCACAGGTTCCCCACGCCTGCACCTGGTGGATGGCCCGGAAGACCTGCTGACCCGGGTATACCGGCAGGAGGACCGGCGCTTCTGCAACCTGGAGAGGCGCACTTCCGGTTGGCTGTTCCGGTGCCGATGCCTGCTGGAAACCCTCGCCATTCCTCTTCCCGACCGCGAATTGGTGGGCGTGCAACTCGTGGAACGGGCCGGCAGATGCACCTACCACTTCATCCTGCTGAACGGAGAACGGCTTTCGCTGTCCGCAGCTGCCGAACATCGGCGGGCCATGGTCCGGCTGCTCCAGGGAATACCCGTGACCACCGCCTGAACGAACCTTTTGTTCGATCATGCTGTTCCAAGATCAAACATTATTTGCCATGGTGATCATTTCCACGGATGTGAAGAACAGGCGCAGGAGGTTCCTGCGCAAGGCGAACGACCTGTTGTTCCAAGGGCATGTGAACACCCTGGTGGCCTACCTGGTCCGTGGGGTGAAGGAATTGGAGGAAGGCACCCGGCAGCGGCATGGGCATGTGGCCTGAGCCCGTGCTGGTGATCGGCGGCACCCGCGGGATCGGCCGGGAGCTCGCAGAACGCCTGCTAACTGCCGGGGCACGCGTATGGACCGTCGGCCGTTCGGATGATGCTCCCACCGGCGTGGAACGCCACCTGCAGGCAGACGTGGTTGCGGACGGTCTGCCCACCTCGGAGCTGCCGGAGGCGCTGGGCGGCATGGCCTATTGTCCCGGCACCATCGACCTGAAGCCGGTCCGAGGCCTTTCCACGGAGGACCTCCGACAGGCTTTGGAAGTGAATTTGGTAGGCGCGTTCCGGGCCGCGCAGGATACCGCGCTTAGGCTGCGGAAGGTTCCCGGGGCGGGCATGCTTTTCTTCAGCACGGTGGCCGTTTCCCAGGGCATGCCATTTCATGCGGCCGTGGCATCGGCCAAGGCCGGTGTGGAAGGGCTTTCCCGTTCGCTGGCCGCTGAATTGGCTCCGCATGTCCGGGTGAATTGCATCGCGCCCAGTCTGACCGACACGCCGCTGGCCGAGCGATTGTTGGCCACACCGGAGAAGCGCAAGGCCGCCGACGAGCGGCACCCCCTCCAACGGCATGGCAGGCCGGACGACGTGGCCGCCCTGGCGGCATTCCTGCTGGGGCCGGATGCGTCCTGGATCACCGGGCAGGTGATCGGTGTCGATGGGGGGCTGTCCAGCCTGAGGCGCTAAGGCCTGGCGAATCCGCTGGCACCGTCCAGCACCACCGCGTTGTTGGACCGGTCCAGGTCGGCCGTTCGCGCGTCCGGGTCCACCTCCACCCGAACGATGTCGCCCAGTGCAAAGGGCAGTTGAATGGCATACTCCGGATCGGTCCACTGCCAGGCAGGCAACACCGTGAAATCGAACTCCTCGGAACCGGGGGCCTTGGCACCCAGGGTGAGGGAAAGGGGTACGTGCCACCGCTGCACTTCCCCACTTCTCAGCTCCACCGCCAGGTCCACCGGCATCAGCATCTCCCCTTCCCGGCGCAGTATGATGCGCGTGGCACCTTCCCGGCCCATCACGGCGGCGATGCCGTAGTCGAGTTCACGCACGGTGTTCATCCATTCATCGTAATACCAGTCCAGCTCCAGCCCACTCGCCTTTTCCATGCTGCGCTCCAGGTCCACCGGACGGGGATGTTCGAAGGCACAGGCGTTCCAGTAGCGCCGCAGTCCATCCATCACCGTCCGTTCACCGATCACCGGGGCCAGTTGGTGGACCATGAGCTCCCCCTTGCTGTAGGCGGTGACTCCGTAGGCGAAGTTGGTGCTGAAGTGGTCCGCATGCAGGCTCATGGGCTCATGCCGGTCGCTGCGCGCCAGGGCCTCGTAGCTGCGGAACGCACCGGCATGCGGGTCGCCCTCCCGGGGAAAGAGCTGCTGCATCACCTTGCTGGACGCATACTCCGTCATGCCTTCATCCATCCAGGGGTACTGGCCTTCGTTGCTGGCCAACACCCCGTAGTACCAGCTATGCACGCTTTCGTGCACGCTCACGCCCACCAGGCTTCCCAGCCGCCGGCCGCCGGTGATCAACGTGAGCATGGGGTATTCCATGCCGCCGTCACCGCCCTGCACGAAGCTGAACTGGGGCCAGGGATAGCGTCCGAAGTGCGCGCTCATGTATTGGAAGCTCCTCACCATGTAGGCGGGCAACTGGGCCCAGGCCTCGTCCGTGGCCCCGTCGGGCTGGTGGAAGAAATGCAGCAACGGACCATCCGGAACCTGTGCCGTGGTATGCACATAGTCGGGGTCGGCCGCCCAGGCGAAATCGTGCACATCCTCGGCCAGGAAATGCCAGGTCCAACGTTCCCCGGACTGTTTCTTCAGGGCCTTTCCTCCGGTATCGTAGCCACGGCCGATGGTGACCGCGTTCTGCAGCACGCCGGTTGCCGCCACCGTGAAACTGCTGTCCAGGGTGATCCGCACGTCGTAATCGCCCCATTCCCCATAGAACTCGCGGGCCACGTAAGGATCGGCGTGCCAGCCACGGTCATCGTAAGCGGCCACCTTGGGGTACCACTGGGTCATGCTGTAGGCGATGCCGTCGGCATTGTCGCGCCCGGAGCGCCTGATCTGGACGGGGACCTGTCCTTCGAATTCGAGCTCGAAGGTGCTGGTCCGACCCGGCAGGATGGGCTTCTCCAGCCTGACCCGCAACACGGTCCCCAGGTGTTCCAAGGTCTGCTCCCGTCCCTGTCCGGTGAGCCGGGTGACCTGCAGTTCCCCCTGCTCCTCCGGCTTCAGTTCGGCGATGCGCCCACCGATGCGTTCATCGGGGTCGGCGATGGTGCGGGATCGTACGTCCATCTCACTGCCCGGCCTGAAGGCATTGAAGTAGAGATGGAAGTACAGCTCCCGAAGGGTATCGGGACTGTTGTTCGTGTAACGGAGTTCCTGCTCGCCGGAGAACCTGTGCGTACGGACATCAAGTTCAACGTCCATGCTGCACCGGATGCGCTGTTGCCAGCGGTCGCATTGGGCGGAGAGAGAGAGTGCTGCCGGCAGGGCGGCAGTGACGAAGATGGACTTGACGGACATGGCCGCAAAGATGCGGCCCAAGGCCCCGGTCAGGAGAGCAGATGTTGCCGCAGGGCGAACTCCAGTTGCTGGTTGGCCTGAACGAGGCGCTCCGTATAGGCCGTGCGCTCGGCTTCCTCCAGATAGCCGGCGAAGGCGTCGCGGACGGCGTTCAGGACATCGCCCGTGTTCCACGGTTTGGGGATGTAGTGCATCACACCACCCTGGTTCACCGCATCGATCACGGCCTGCAGGTCGGCGTAGCCGGTCACCAACATGCGGCGCACCCGGGGATGACGCTCGCGTACCAGGCGGAGCAGTTCATGTCCCTGGGTCAGGGGCATCCGTTGATCGGTGATGATGACATGGACCTGGTGCTTGGTGAGCAGGTCGAGGGCCTCCAGGCTCGTTCCGGCCAGCAGGATGTCCATGTCGCGCCGGAAGGCCGCCTGGAAGGCTTGCCGGTTGGGTGCGTCATCATCCACGTACAGCACCGTGGGACGGGTCGCGGAGGCGGCGGGGTGAAGGCGTTCGGCTCCCATGATCGGGTCATTTGATACGGGTCACCTCTACGCGGATCGCCACGGAATGGTTCCACACAGAAATAAAATGTTGAAAATTTGTTCATAACTCATGCCAGGCTATCTTCGACCCACTCTTCAGATCGTCTTAGCCTGCATCCATGAACGAGAGGTTGGCCGAAAAACTTGGCCAGGCAGCGGCCCTGCGCGACCTGCACACGCCTGAGATCCTTCGGCTTGCAGTCCCGGCCGACCAACGGCGCTGGGAGGAACTCCTGGAATCACCGGGCGTTCAGGTCCATGACCAGCTGGAGGGCCAATTGCGCGACCTCCTGAAGGCCCGTTCGCCGCTGCACCCCCTTTCGAACGAGGAACTGGACAAGGCCGTGCATGCCCGGCTGAACGGAAAGCCGGCCGCCACCCATGGCGTGTGGGTCCATTATCCGTGGTCCGGGCGCCTCGTTCACCTGCTCGATGAGGAGGAGTTCATTGAGGTGCGCACCGACCGGAACCGCAACAAGATCACCCGGGAGGAGCAAGCCAGGCTCACCGGCAAACGGGTGGGCATCATAGGCTTGTCCGTGGGCCAGTCCGTGGCACTGACCATGGCCCTCGAACGTACGGCCGGTGAGCTCCGGCTCGCCGACTTCGACCGCATCGAGCTCACCAACCTCAATCGCATTCGCAGCGGGGCCCACGCCATCGGGATGAACAAGGCCGTGAACGTGGCCCGGGAGATCGCCGAGATCGACCCCTTCCTGAAGGTCACCTGCTTCACCGAAGGCCTGACGCGTGAGAACATGGACGCCTTCTTCGATGGCGACGGCGGACTGGACCTGGTGATCGAGGAGTGCGATAGCATCGACATCAAGATCCTGGCCCGGAAGGCTGCCAAGGCACGTGGCATCCCCGTGGTCATGGACATGAGCGACCGAGGCTGCCTGGACATCGAGCGCTTCGACCTGGAGCCGGACCGCCCGCTGATGCACGGCTGGATAGACCACCTGGACCTGGATGCCGCGGCGAACGCGCTGACCAGCGAGGAGAAGGTGCCCTACATGCTGCCCATCGTGGGCGTGGAGACCCTGAGCCCACGGCTGAAGGCCTCCGTGGTGGAAGTGGGCAGGACGCTGAGCACCTGGCCCCAGCTGGCCACCTCGGTGGTTCTGGGAGGCGCGTTGGCCGGTGATGCCGTGCGCCGCATCCTCCTTGGCCACATGACCGGCTCGGGGCGCTGGTTCGTTGATCTGGATGAGCTGGTGGGCACCCCCGTCGAAGTCCCCCCGCCGGACGCCACGCCTCCGGCGCCTACCGATGCCAATGAACTGGCCGATGCCGCGGAGGCCTCGGACCTGCCACTCGGCGCACCGCCGGACACAGGGCTGGTCTCCGAGGAATTGGCGGCCCGCTGCTTCGAAGCGGGTGCACTGGCCCCTTCAGCCGGCAACATGCAACCGTGGCGGTTCCTGCAACGCGGGGATCGCCTGTACGTGCTGCACGACGAAGCGGCCTCCGCCAGCATCTGGGACCCCGACCACCTGATCGCACACATCGCGCTGGGCACCGCCGTGGAGAACATCGTGCTCCGCATTCAGGAGAACGGTCTTTCCGCCAGGGTCCATCTGGCTCCCATACCGGACCGGCCCGAGCTGGTGGCAGCGATCGATGTCCTGCCTGTCGGCTCTCCCGACGTGGAGCCGGAAGCCGACCGATCCCTGGCCGCCGGCATTGCGGTCCGGTGTACCAACCGGAAGTTGCTGGAACGCGACCCTTCGATCCCAGGCAGGCTCAAGGATGCCCTGGCACTGGCCTCGGCCATGCCCGGTTGCTCCGCCCACCTGCTCACCGACCCGGACGCCTTGGCCGAATTGGCCTCCATCTGCGGCACCTCCGAACGCATCCGTGTGGTGAATCCCATCGGACACCGGGAGTTCTTCCAGCAGGAGCTCCGATGGACACCCGAGGAGGTGGAACGCACCCGTGATGGGCTGGACATCGATACGCTGGAGATGAGCTTGAACGATGTGGCCGGACTGCGGATCGCCAGCGACCCGAGGGCCATGGCCCTGGTGGATGCCTGGGGCGGGGGAAGCGCCTTTGAGCGGTTCTCGACACGGGCGGTCCGCGCTGCGTCGGCCGTGGTGTTGGTGGCGGTGGACGATGACCGGACGACCTCCCGCCTGATGGGAGGCCGGGCAGCCGAGCGCTTCTGGACGGCGGCCAACCTGGCCGGTGTCTCCGTCCACCCCATCTCGGCCCCCATCTTCCTGATCCACGCCGCACGCTTGGGCGGGCCGGGAATACGCCCTGCGGAGCGGGAGGATCTGCTCGGCCTGGAAGCCCGGTTCATGGCGCTCTGGCCCGACCTGGTCGGAAGGCCGCTCTTCATGATGAGGATCTCTCCCGGTGGCGAGCCCACCGCAAGAGCCCTGCGCAAACCCTTGCAGGAGCTCGTACTTCGACCCCAACGAACCCTCCATTGACCATGGAAGCCATGCTGAAATTGACCCTGAAGGCCTTCCGCGCCCCCGAGGAGCCGGAACTGTGCCAGGAATTCGTTCGCCAGCACCGCAAAGTGCTCGAGGACTTCGGCATCAGCAATGTGACCACCAATAACGAGCACTGGCTGGACGATCCCAATGCCATCATCATCGTGGCCCTGAACGAGGAGTTCGGCATGATGGGCGGCATCCGCTTGCAGCTCGCCACGGAAGGGCGCGTTCTTCCCATGGAGGAGGCGATCGCCAAGCTGGACCCGCAGGTGAAGCAGGCCTTGGAGGAGCTCCGGCCTCACGGCAACGGGGAGGTCTGCAGCCTGTGGAACGCGAACGAATTCCGCCACCTGGGCATCCCCATCCTGCTCAGCCAGGCGGTCACCGCCATCTCCGTTCAGGTCGGGGCAGGCCGCATGGTGTGCCTGGTGGCGCACTACACCAAGAAGCACCCAAGCCGTAACGGGTTCGTGGTCATGGAGGAACTGGGCGACCAGGGGACCTTCGCCTATCCGGTCCCGGGCATCACCGCCATCGCGATGGTGAATCCGAACACATCGCTGCTGGAACATGCAACGCCGGATCATCGGCAGGTGCTCTACAGCCTTCGCCTGCGTCCCGAGCAGGTCCGTGTGGAGACTCCCTTGTCAACGCCCATGGAGGTGCACTACCGCATGCGGCTGGAGAGTGGCCTCTTCGACCTTCAGGCGTATCGGGACATCGAAGCGGACAGACTGAGGTTCATCGCCTGATCCTGCAACAAGAACGTGCGGCGCGCCGTAGAAGCGCGCAGCATGCGATCCGCACGATCGGTATTCCTTGGAGCCCTGGTCCTTGCCTGCCTGGGCAGCACCTCGGCAGCCGACCCTGTATACCTGTACCTCGGGCAGGACCACAGTCCATTCCTCGGTGAACATGTGGGGGCCATCACGGACCAGGATGGCGAACTCAAGGTCCAGGACCTGATCGGTGCCCGATTCCCCGCGATGAATTCCGGGGCCGTACCCGACCTCGGCATCTCCGATGCCGTGCAATGGGTCAGGCTCGAATTGGCCAATGCAAGCGATGAGAACGATCTTCTGCTGCACATCGCCAATCCCGAGATCGACGAGGTGGACGCCTGGTATGTGCAGCATGACCATGCCATGTTCCTGGGCTCCCTCGGGCTCGACCGGCCCTACTCCGCCCAATTCGGTCCCTATGCCGACCTGACCTTCAGGCTTCCCTTGGAGCCCGGGTCCTCGGGAGCGGTCCTGCTTCGCATGCGCAGTGCGAAACCGCTGCTGGTACCGGTCCAGATCTGGACCAGGGCCGCGTACCTCACCTCTTCGAGCCAGCGCAACACCTACCTCGGAGGCTACGTGGGCATCATGCTGGTGATGGCCGTTTACAACCTCTTCATCTTTCTTTCCATCAGGGACAGGAGCTACATGTTCTATGTGCTCTACATCCTGTCCGTGCTCGCCGCCCAACTGGCCTTCGTTGGGATCACGCCCGTCGTGGTGGCCCCTTCGCTCACCTTCCTGGCCTCGAAGGCCTCCATCCTGTTGACCACGGTCACCGCCATCTGTGCGAGCGAGTTCCTCAGGCATTTCCTCCACACCCACGAACGGCTGCCAAGTTTCTCCCGGGCGACCCGTTGGTTCTACGCGGCCTTTGGGGTCGGATTGGCGCTCGACCTGGCCGGGGCGCGCATCGCGGGTTACCAGGTGATCCAATTGGTGTCCGCGCTGTTCGCCTGCTACCTCCTGGCACAGGCCTACTTGATCTCCAGGCAGGGCTACCGTCCTGGCACGTACTTCCTGATCGCCTGGAGCGTGTTCCTGCTCGGGGTCATGACGTTCGTGATGAAGGACTGGGGTCTTCTACCCTACACCGGCGTCACACGGTACATGATGCCCCTGGGCTCCGTGGCCGAGGTCGTGTTCCTTTCCTTCGGTCTTGCGGACCGGATCAACGTGCTGCGCCAGGAGAAGGAACGCTCACAGGCGGAGGCGCTCCATGTGAGCCGGGAGAATGAGAAGATCATCCGGGAACAGAACGTGGTCCTGGAGAAGAAGGTCCACGAGCGGACCCGTGCCCTGCAGGAATCGAACGACCACCTGAAGCGGACCCAGACGCAGCTCGTGGACGCGGAGAAGATGGCCTCTCTCGGCCAACTGACCGCTGGCATCGCACACGAGATCAACAACCCGGTGAACTTCATCACCAGCAACATCGCTCCGCTGAGAAGGGACCTCGACGACCTGCTCGAAGTGCTCGCTGCCTATCGGGCGCTGGGTGGCCGGGTCCCGCCGGAAGTCCTGGACCCTGTGCTTTCCCTGGAAAAGGAGCTCGACATCGACATCTCCATCGAGGAGCTGGCCGAGATCATCGGCAGCATCGCCGAAGGGGCCGACCGTACGGCGGAGATCGTCCGCGGCCTGCGGAACTTCTCCCGGCTGGACGAGGATGACCTCAAGGCCGCGGACCTCAATGAAGGGATCCGTTCCACCATCACCGTACTGGGGCCACAGCTCCGGGACCAGGTGGAGCTGGTGATGGACCTGGGAGAACTGCCGAAGGTGGAATGCTATGCAGGCAAATTGAACCAGGTGTTCATGAACATCCTGACCAATGCGGTACAGGCCCTGGGCGATCGCACCGATGGCCGGATCGTGGTCCGTTCCAAGGTCCTGGACGGTGATTCCGTCGAGATCCGGTTCCGTGACAACGGACCGGGTATGCCGGACCATGTCCGTTCGCGCATTTTCGAGCCGTTCTACACGACCAAGGAGGTCGGTGAAGGGACCGGCCTCGGGCTCAGCATCGCTTACAACATCGTGGACAAGCACCATGGGACCATTCAGGTGGAAAGCTCCGTGGGCATGGGCACCGAATTCAAGATCATCCTGCCTGTGGATCAGCCGCGGGTCAAAGAGGAACGTGCATGAGCATCAACAGCCGACCGATCCGGGTCCTGTACGTGGACGATGAACAGGCCAATCTCAAGGCCTTCCGTGCGACCTATCGCAGGGACTTCGATGTACTGACCGCAGCCTCCGGTCAGGAGGCGCTGGACCTGCTGGACAGGGAGACCGCTCATGTGGTGATCTCGGACCAACGGATGCCCGGAATGACGGGTGCCGAGCTGCTCGCACGGATCAGTGAGCGGCACCCTGCCTGCATGCGCATGCTCCTGACGGGGTATGCCGATATCGAGGCCGTGATCGACGCGGTGAACAGGGGGCGGATCTACGCTTACGCCACCAAGCCGTGGGACGCACAGGACCTGAAGCTCAGGATCGAGCAGGCCTATGAGGTCTACGCCCTGCGTCATGAGCGCGAGGATCTTCTGATCCGGTACCGGCAGGTCTTCGATGTGTCAGCCGACCCGATCGTGATCGTGGACCAGCGAGGGGCTGTGCTGGACGCCAACCCTGCCACCGAGCGACTGCTCCGCACCTCGAAGGCCGAGCTGCTCCGCTCGGGGTTCCTCGGTCATCTGGACGACCCTTCCGCGCTCGTGGCCACGCTCCGGACAAAGCGCAGTGGAAAGGACTTCCTGAACGTGGACCTGACGCTCAAGAACGGGGACGGGCATTCCATCGACTGCCTGTTGACCGCCAGCTACCTGGGCAGCAGGGAGGATGGAACGGCCATGTACCAGGCCATGATCAAGGACATCAGCGACCGGCTGCAACAGGAAAAGGACCTGAAGCGCCTGAACCGCGACCTGGACCGCCGGGTGAACGTGCGTACCAAGCAGCTTCTGGACGCCTTGGAGGACCTTGGTTCCTTCTCCTACACCGTGGCCCATGACCTCAGGTCGCCGCTGAAGAACATCCTTGCCCTGTCCGAGCACCTCACCGAGGAATTGAACGGTCGAGAGAGCTCCGGTGAACATGAGCTCAGCCAGCGGATCCATCGCGGAGCCGGACGCATGATCGAACTTGTGGACGACCTCCTGCGGTTCGCTCAAACGAACAACAGGGCCGTTCAGCGTGAGAACGTACCGGTGCTGGCCCTGTTCCAGGAGGTCTGTGCCGATAACATCGGCCCGGAACGCGAGGTCCAGGTAGCGACGGTGGCCGACGGGGATGCCTGGGTACAGGGCGACCGGGCGATGTTGAAGGTGCTGCTGAACAACCTGATCTCGAACGCCCTCAAGTTCACACGTGACAAGGATCGACCCATGATCGAGATCGGCCACCGGCGCGAAGGGGATCAGGATCATGTCTGGGTCATGGACAATGGCGTCGGATTCGATGCCAGCAGGAGCGAGCAGGCCTTCGGAGCGTTCAAGCGACTGCATCGCAACGATCAGTTCGAGGGCTCCGGGGTCGGTCTTGCCATCGTCGACCGGATCGTTTCCAAGCACGGGGGAAAGGTCTGGGCCGAAAGCGCACCCGGCAAAGGGGCCTGCATCCACATCCTGATCCCGGCCGTTGACAAGGGAGAGCAGAGCGACCTGTTGCAGCATGTCGCCTGAGTACCCGGGCGTAACCCTTTCCCCACCGGTCCGTATCAATGACCCATCCGGCACATGCCGGGATCACTGAGAAGTCATGAAACACCACTTCCTCATCCTCGCCCTGCTCATCTCCACCACGGATGCCATGTCGCAACGTCTGGTGGACAAACGCGAACAGGCCGAGGGATGGTACCTGCCGGTGCATGGACAGGCGTTCATCGATGGCAAGAAGACGGACGGATACCTGGTCCGGCTCTATGAAGAGAACGAGTACAAGGGCGAAGTGCCCGTGGACAAGAAAGGCCGATTCCTGCTGGAACTCGAC
This sequence comes from Flavobacteriales bacterium, assembly GCA_020635695.1. GTDB lineage: Bacteria > Bacteroidota > Bacteroidia > Flavobacteriales_F > PHOS-HE28 > PHOS-HE28. Next base: position 79,162 of record JACJZH010000010.1, read on the forward strand.
ATCGACAAGACCTATACGGTGGAACTGACCAAGGAGGGCTACGAGCGCAAGCTCATGCTCATCGACACGCAGCTCCCTGAAGGATTGGTCGAGTATCCGGACTACGAATGCTACGTGAACCTGACCCCTGAGGAGGCCCACCAGGGCAAACAGGACTTCTACACCGACTTCCCGACCGCGATCATCCGGTGGAGCGAGGAAATGGAGGGATTCTACCACAGCGAGCACTACCTGGAGCACATCCAGAACAAGCTTGGCAACGTGGCCCAGGCGAGCTTCTGATCGCCTTCAGCCTGCGAAAGCGAAGGGCGGCCCGTTGGGACCGCCCTTCTTCGTTCCGTGGTCGGCTATCAATGTTGGTCGTAGTCCACGACCACCTTCGCGCTGCGGGGATGTGTCTGGCAGGTCAGCACGTAGCCGTCCTCCACCTCATCATCGGTCAGGGCATAGTTCATGGCCATCTCCACCTGGCCCTCCACGATGCGGGCCTTGCAGGTGCAGCAGACCGCACCCTTGCAGGCGAAGGGCACGTCCAGACCGGCGTCCAGGGCCACGTCCAGCACGGCATCCCCCTCGGCGGACACCTGGATGGCATGCTCCCGGCCGTCGATGATCACGGTCACGTCCGCAGTGCCCGTGAAGGCACCCTCCCCGACCGGTACCGGCGGTTTCTTCGCAGCCTCGGTCACCGGGCTGGTGAAGAGCTCCACATGGATGCGCTTCTTCTCGACACCCAGCTTCTCCAAGGCCTCGCTCACGTTCACCATCATCTGTTCCGGACCGCAGATGAAGTACTCCTTGTGCAGGTCGTCCGTCAGGAAGCGCTTCATGAGCTGCACCGCCTTGTCCGTGGTGATCCGCCCGTTGAAGAGCATGTCCTCATCACTTCCCTGGCTCAGGATGTGATGAACCTGCAGCCGGTCGCCATGTTGGGCCTTCAGCTCCTCCAACTTCTGTCGGAAGATGATCCGGTCCTGGTCGGTGTTGCCGTAGAACAGGGTGAAGCGGCTTTTCGGCTCGCTCCGCAGGGTGGTCATCAGGATGCTCAGGATGGGCGTGATGCCGCTTCCCGCCGCGAAGGCCACGTAGTGCTTCTCGTGGGCCGCATCGCAGAGGGTGTAGAAGTTGCCCATGGGGGTCATCACCTCCAGGGTGTCACCGGCCTTGAGCTGCTCCACGAGCTTCGAGCTGGCCCGTCCGCCATGGACGCGCTTCACGGCGATCCTCAGCCTCCCCTCCTCGAAGGGGCTGCTGCAGATGCTGTAGCTGCGCCGCAACTCCTCCCCGTCCACCTCCAGTTTCAGGGTCAGGTACTGGCCATGGATGAAGCGGAAATCCTCACGCAGGTCCTGCGGGATCTGGAGTCCGATGGAGATGGCATCCTCGGTCTCGCGCTTCACATCGGCCACTTCGAGCGTGTGGAATCGGGCCATCTTCTGCATGGGTCTTTCAACGGGGGGCGAATTTAGCCCTTCATATGGGTGCGGCGGGGTCATGGGCCATGAACCAGCCAGCCACCCACCTTGTTCGCTCCATGACCGGGGTCAGCATCAGCACCCGCGCTCACCCTATTTTAGCCCACCGCAACGCACCACGCATGAGCGACGTGAAGAACCTCGAGGAACGATTCCAGGAACGGATCGACGATGAACAGAAGATCGAGCCGCGCGACTGGATGCCGGACAAGTACCGCCAGAACCTGATCCGCCAGATCAGCCAGCACGCCCACAGCGAAGTGGTGGGCATGTTGCCCGAAGGCAATTGGATCTCCCGGGCGCCCAGCCTGCGCCGCAAGGCGATCCTGTTGGCCAAGATCCAGGACGAGGCCGGACACGGCCTGTACCTGTACAGTGCTGCCGAGACCCTCGGCGTGGGCCGCGATCAGCTGATCGATCAGCTGCTGACCGGGAAAGCCAAGTACAGCAGCATCTTCAACTACCCTTCCCTCTCTTGGGCGGACATCGGGGCCATCGGCTGGCTGGTGGACGGGGCCGCCATCATGAACCAGGTGATGCTGACCCGCACCAGCTACGGGCCCTACGCCCGGGCCATGGTGCGCATCTGCAAGGAGGAGAGCTTCCACCAGCGCCAGGGCTACGAGATCATGTCCGTGCTGGCATCCGGGACCGAGGAACAGAAGGCCATGGCGCAGGATGCCCTGGACCGGTGGTGGTGGCCCAGCCTCATGATGTTCGGGCCCAACGACGCCGACAGCGCGCATTCCGCAGAGAGCATGAAGTGGAAGATCAAGCGCGAGAGCAACGATGAGCTCCGCCAGCGCTTCGTGGACCGCACCGTGCAGCAGGCCGAGACCATCGGCCTCACCGTGCCCGATCCCGACCTGAAGTGGAACGAGGAGCGCGGGCACTACGACTTCGGGCCCATCGACTGGGACGAGTTCTGGAACGTGGTGAAGGGCAACGGCCCCTGCAACCGCGACCGGATGAAGGCCCGCCGCGAAGCCCACGAGAACGGACGCTGGGTGCGCGAGGCCGCGGCCGCGCACGCCGCCAAGAAGGCCGCCCGCAAGACCGCCGCCTGACCACCACGAACCACCGGACCCCAATGAGCAACGACAACGAAAAGGACTGGCCCCTCTGGGAGGTCTTCATCCAAAGCAAGCGCGGACTGGACCACAAGCACGTGGGCAGCCTGCACGCCGCCGATGCCGGCATGGCCATCGAGAACGCCCGTGACGTGTACACCCGCCGAGGCGAAGGCAACAGCATCTGGGTCGTGAAGGCGGAGCATGTGCACGCCTCGAACCCCGACGATGCGGAGAGCTTCTACGACCCCGCCGACGACAAGGTGTACCGGCACCCCACGTTCTACACCATGCCCGAGGGCGCCAAGTACATCTGAGCCATGGAGCTGAACGAAGCGCTCTTCCAGTTCTGCCTGCGCCGGGGCGACGACACCCACGTGCTGAGCCACCGGCTGGGCGAATGGTGCGGGCACGGCCCCGTGCTGGAGGAGGACATGGCCCTGACCAACCGCGCGCTGGACCTGCTCGGGCAGGCCCGCAACTACCTGCAGTACGCCGGTCAGGTGGAAGGGAAGGGACGTTCCGAGGACGACCTCGCCTACCTGCGCAACGAGCGCGGCTACGTGAACTGCAAGCTGGTGGAGCAGCCCAACGGGGATTACGCCCACACGATCGCCAAGTGCTTCCTGTTCGATGCGTGGCACCTGCCCTTCCTGAAGGCCCAGCTGGACAGCAAGGACGAGCAGCTGGCCGCCATCGCCGGCAAGGCCGTGAAGGAGGCCACCTACCACCTGCGCCACAGCAGCGAGTGGATGGTGCGCTTCGGTGACGGCACCGAGGAAAGTCACCAGCGCGCCCAACAGGCGCTGCACGACCTGTGGACCTTCACCGGGGAGCTGTTCGAGACGGACGAAGTGTACACCACCCTCCAGCAGGCGGGCATCGTGCCGGACCTGGGCCCGATCAAGGAGGCCTTCGACCGGACGGTGAACGAGGTGCTGGCGGAAGCCACCCTGAAGCGCCCGGAGGACGAGTTCATGGCGAGCGGCGGCCGCAAGGGACAGCACACCGAGCACCTGGGACATATGCTCGGCGAGATGCAGTTCCTCCAGCGCGCGCATCCGGGGGCGCAGTGGTGATGTTCACCGCCAAGACGCCAAGAGCGCGAAGCATGCGCATGCCCCCTGCTCTGGTCCTCTCTTGGCGTGCTTGGCGCCTTTGCGGTGGATAGCTTGACCGAATGATCACCAAGGACCGCATCCTCGAACTGCTCGACTACGTGAAGGATCCGGAGATCCCGGTGATCAACGTGCTGGAGCTGGGCGTGGTGCGCGGTGTGGAGGTGGATGAGGAGAGCGGCAGGGCCGTCGTCACCATCACCCCCACCTACACCGGCTGCCCGGCCATGGACGTGATGGCGGCCGACATCAGGAAGGAGCTGCTGGAGGCCGGCGTCCCCGAGGTGGAGGTCAAGATGAGCCTCTCCCCCGCCTGGACCACCGACTGGATCACCGAGGCGGGCAAGCGCAAGCTGAAGGAGTACGGCATCGCGCCCCCCGAGAAGACCGCCGACATCCGCGCTTTGAAGGGCGAGGACCCCGTGGTGGAATGCCCCCAGTGCGGGTCGAAGAACACCATGATGCTCTCCCCCTTCGGCAGCACGGCCTGCAAGGCGCTGTGGAAGTGCAACGACTGCCTGGAGCCCTTCGATCAGTTCAAGTGCCTGTGATCGATCGGACGATCGGTCGATCAGATGATCAGATGACGGAAATGGCAGATGCGCGCGCCATCATCTGACCAACACTTCATGCGATCGCCCGATCTTCGTTCCATGGCCTACTCCAAGATCATCTACACCGTCGCCGAGGGCGTCGCGACCATCACGCTCAACCGTCCGGACAAGCTGAACAGCTTCGACCGGGCGATGGCGTTGGAGACCATCGAGGCCCTGGACAAGGCTAGGGATGATACCGCCGTACGGGCCATCCTGCTCACGGGGGAAGGGCGGGCCTTCAGCGCCGGGCAGGACCTGGCCGAGGCCATCGCACCGGGCACCAGGATCGAGGAGATCATCACCGTGCAGTACAACCCGATCGTCCGGCGGTTGCGTGCCCTGCCCAAGCCGGTGGTGTGCGCGGTGAATGGGGTGGCGGCGGGTGCCGGGGCCAACATCGCCTACGCCTGCGACCTGACCCTGGCGGCCGAGAGCGCGGTCTTCATCCAGAGCTTCATCCAGATCGGGTTGATCCCCGACAGTGGCGGCACCTTCACCCTGCCGCGCCTGGTGGGCATGCAGCGTGCCTTCGGGCAGATGATCCTGGCACCCAAGGTCAGCGCGAAGGAGGCCGAGGCACAGGGCATGATCTGGAAGGCCGTGCCCGACGCTGAACTGATGAACGAGGCCATTGCCCTGGCGAAGAAGCTGGCGGTGATGCCGACCAAGGCCATCGCTCTCACCAAGGACGCCCTGAACCGCAGCACCTTCAACAACCTGGACGACCAGCTGGACGTGGAGAACGAGCTGCAGACCGTGGCCGGGAACAGCCACGATTACCGCGAGGGCGTGCAGGCTTTCCTCGAGAAACGGAAGCCCGTCTACCGCGGCGAATAGTCTCATGTGCAAGGACCGTAGCGTCGACCCACCGGGTCGACCCATCGGGGATTTGACCAACGATGTGCACGGATGAATGCACCAGGGCACGGTGTCGTCCCCCGATCTTCTGATCATCTCATCATCTGATCTTCTGATCGTCCCCCCGATCTTCGCCCCATGGATAGTTCGATGACGGTCGGCGTGGTCGGCGCCGGAACGATGGGGAGCGGCATTGCCCAGGTGGCCGCCCAGGCGGGTCATCCGGTGGTGTTGTACGACACCCGACTGGAGGCACTGGACAAGGCCAAGGCCGCGCTGGCCAAGGTGATGGGCCGGCTCGTGGAGAAGGGCAATCTGGACCGCGAGGAAGCCGAGGCCATCCAAGGCCGGATCACCTACGCCACGGGCCTGGAGGCCTTCACCGGCAGCGGCCTGGTGATCGAGGCCATCGTGGAGGACCTGCAGGTGAAGCAGGACCTGTTCAAGCAACTGGAGGACATCGCCGGCCCTGATGCGGTGCTGGCCACCAACACCAGCTCGCTGTCCGTCACCGCCATCGGAGGAGCCTTGTCCAGGCCCGGTCGCCTTCTGGGCCTCCATTTCTTCAACCCCGCCCCTCTGCTGCCACTGGTGGAGGTGGTGCCCGGCCTGGCTACGGAACATGGTCTGGCCTCACAGTTGACCTCCCTGATGAAGGCCTGGGGCAAGGTGCCGGTGATCGCCAAGGACACCCCCGGCTTCATCGTGAACCGCGTGGCGCGGCCGTTCTACGGCGAGGCGCTGCGCATCCTGGAGGAAGGCTTGGCAGATGCCGCCACCATCGACCACGCCATGCGCACGGTGGGCGGCTTCCGGATGGGGCCCTTCGAGCTGATGGACCTGATCGGCAACGACGTGAACTTCGCCGTGACCCGCACCGTGTTCGAGGCCTTCTTCTACGACCCCCGGTACCGCCCCAGCTTCACCCAGCAGCGCCTGGTGGAGGCCGGTTGGCTCGGGCGGAAGAGCGGCCGGGGCTATTACGACCACGCGGAGGGCGTCGAGCGGCCGGCCCCCACCGATGACGTCATCCTGCACGAACAGATCTGCTGGCGCATCCTGGTGATGCTGATCAATGAGGCCGTGGATGCCCTGTACCTGGGCGTCGCGGAGCGGGACGATCTGGAGCTGGCCATGACCAAGGGGGTGAACTACCCCAAGGGACTGCTCGGTTGGGCCGACGAGAAAGGCCTGCCCCACTGCCTGGAGACCCTGGAGCGCCTGCAGGCCGAATATGGGGAGGACCGCTACCGTCCTTCGCCCCTGCTCCGACGCATGGTGCGGGAAGGACGCACCTTCTTCTGAACCAGAGAGGACCTGGCTCCCTGGGGTCGTGTTGACATTTCGAACCATCTATTTTCCATGGAGAATATATTTATCTACCTTTGACCGCACATAGCTAACCAGCGTAATCACCATGAAGATCACATCCATTTCCTCCGTGGCCATGGCCGCCCTTCTCCTTGCAGCTTGTGGCGGCGGGGCCGAGCCTGATGCCTCGACCACCCCGGAGACCCCGGAAACCGGCAACGCGACCGAAGATCAGTCCTACTACTCCTTGGACACCGACCAAAGCCGGGTGCATTGGAAGGGCGTGATGCTGGGTGTCAAGGAGCACTCCGGCGACCTGAAGTTCAAGCCGGGCAGCTACGTGGCCCTGTCCGATGGCCGCATCGTGGGTGGTGAACTGATCGTGGACATGAGCACCATGACCGCCACCGACGACTGGACCTACACGGAGGACTACAGCCGCGAGAAGCTGGTCGGTCACCTTTCATCCCCGGATTTCTTCGACGTTGCCAACCACGGCGAGGCCAGGTTGGTACTGGGCACGCAGAAAGGGAACGAGGTGTCCGGAGAGCTTACCGTTCGTGGAAAGACCAATAGCGAGTCGGTGACCGAACTGGAGATCCGTGCAGATGACAACGCCATGAAAGGTGTGGCCAAACTGGTCTTCGATCGTCAGAACTACGATGTGACCTGGAGCACGGGTGCACAGGACATGGTCCTTTCCGATGACATTGAGCTCACCGCAGAGATCAAGGCATACAAGAAGTGAACCCGTCGGGTCCAATGATCGGAAGGGCGGCTCAGGCCGCCCTTCTTCGTTTCAACCCTTGAGGGAGAACAGGTAGTCGTTCATGGGTCGCATGGCGTCGAAGCGCTCCATGAACAGCTCGGCCAGTTGGGGGGAGGTCACCTTGCCGGCAGGCAGCTGGCTGAAGTAGTAGAACTGCTTGTTGAACAACAGCGGCTCCCCCTCCGCAGCGGCCTTGAACTCCTTGGGCAGCACCTTGTTCCGCTCCCCACGCACCCCGCCGAACAACTCCTTGAACCGCTTGCCTTCGTACAGCTTTCGGAACGCCTTCGGGTCCTTCGCGATCTTGGTGCGGACCTGGTACAAGGTGTCCTTGTCCGGCATGTAGTGACCGCCATAGGCCCGCAGGTGCTCGGGCCCCAGTTCGAAGTACATGCCGGGCAGGCCCATGCCCTTCCGCCCACCGGCGGTGATGAGCGCGGAACTGTTCAGCTTGTATGGGGTCTTGTCGTTGCTGAAGCGCACATCCCGGTGGATGCGGAAGATCGCCTCCTTCGGGGTGATGCGGTACTGCTTGTCCAGCTTCCCCATCCGGTCGATGAGCTCCTGCACGAAGGCCTCGAAGGGCTTTTTCACCGAGGTCTCGTAGCGCTTCTTGTTCGCATGGAACCAGTCGCGGTCGTTGTGGGCAGCGAGGTCCTTGAAGAAGCGTTGGTAGTCGGCGGTGAACCAGGCCATGGCGTCCGTAATTTGCCGGTAAGTTAGCCCGACCATGGCCGCCCTGAAGGAACCCGAGCTCTTCTCCCCTCCCCGTGTCGCTGTGCTGGACAGCCCCCTGGGAAAGCTCTGGCTCGCGGCCGACGCCGGGCTGCTCACCCACCTTTCCTTCGAGGCGCTGGAAGGCCGCTCAGGCCGGAAGGAGCCCGTGCTGGACGAGGCCCGGCGCCAGTTGGAGCAGTATTTCCGCCGGAAGCGGAAGGCCTTCGACCTGCCCCTCCAGCGCACGGGCACCCGGTTCCAGCGGCTGGTCTGGGAGCGGATCGCCACCGTGCCCTTCGGCAGCACCACCACCTACGGGACCATCGGCAAGGCCATCGGGGGAAAGGCCATCCCACGCACGGTGGGGCGTGCATGCGGCGACAACCCGCTGCCCATCGTGGTGCCCTGCCACCGCGTGATCGCGGCGAACGGGCTGCTCACCGGCTATGTGGGCGGCCTCTGGCGCAAGCGCTGGTTGCTGGAGCACGAAGGGGCCCTGGCGAGGGAACTGTTCTGAGCAGCCCTGAGCCGGTACCTTCGCACCCCATGGACGCTCAGTCCCTCGCCGAGCGGGTGGTGGCCCGCATGTACGACCACGACCCCTTCAGCATCTGGCTGGGCATCGAGCGGCTGGTGGTGGCCCCGGGGCGCTGCGAACTGCGCATGACCGTCCGCGAGGAGATGCTGAACGGCTTCTCCATCGCCCACGGTGGCATCACCTACAGCCTGGCCGACAGCTGCCTGGCCTTCGCGGCCAACAGCCACGGCATCCAGAGCGTGAGCGTGGAGACCTCCATCAGCCACACGCGCCCGGTGAAGGCAGGTGACGTGCTCACGGCCACCAGCGAGGAAATGAGCCTCAGCCGCAGCATCGGCATCTACCACATCACCGTTCGGGACCAGGATGGCCGCACCGTGGCCCTGTTCAAGGGCACCGTGTACCGCACCGGCAAACCCTGGTTCCCCGACGAACACGCATGACCGGTCCCCGACCCGGCCATTTCCACATTCCCTCGTTTCCACATTCCCACATTCCCCCTCCATGACCAACGCCTACCTCGTCGACGCCATCCGCACGCCCATCGGCAACTTCGCCGGCACCCTGGCCCCCGTGCGCACCGACGACCTGGCCGCCTTGGTGATCAGGGCCCTGATGGACCGCCATCCGGAGCTGGACCCGGCGGCCTTGGAGGACGTGATCCTGGGCTGCGCCAACCAGGCCGGCGAGGACAACCGCAACGTGGCGCGCATGGCCGGGCTGCTGGCCGGGCTGCCCGTCTCCGTGCCCGGTGAAACGGTGAACCGCCTCTGCGCCTCGGGCATGAGCGCCGTGGTGCAGGCCGGCCGGGCCATCGCCGCGGGCCATGGCGACCTGTTCATCGCCGGTGGTGTGGAGCACATGACGCGCGGCCCCTGGGTGATGAGCAAGACCAGCACGCCGTATGGGCGCGATGCGCAGCTCTTCGACAGCAGCTTCGGCTGGCGCTTCGTGAACCCGCGCATGGAGGAGAAGTACGGCACCGACGGCATGGGCCAGACCGCCGAGAACCTGCTGGAGGAACGGGCCATCAGCCGGGAGGACCAGGACCGCTTCGCCCTGTGGAGCCAGCAGAAGGCGGCGAGGGCAAGAGAAAGCGGCAGGCTGGCCCGGGAGATCGTTCCTGTACCCATTCCGCAGCGGAAGGGCGATCCCGTGCTGTTCAGCGAGGACGAGTTCATCAAGCCGGGCAGCAGCCTGGAGGTGCTGGCGAAGCTGCGTCCCGCCTTCCGCAGGGACGGCAGCGTAACGGCCGGCAACAGTAGTGGACTGAACGACGGTGCAGCGGCGGTGCTCGTGGCCAGCGACGCCGGGCTGAAGGCCCACGGCCTGAAGCCCATGGCCCGCATCGTGAGCAGCGCCGTGGTGGGCGTGGAGCCCCGCATCATGGGCATCGGTCCGGTGGGCGCCACGCACAAGGCCCTGGAGCGCGCCGGGCTGAAGCTCGACGACATGGACCTGATCGAACTGAACGAGGCCTTCGCGGCACAGGCCCTCAGCTGCACGCGCAGCCTGGGCATCGCCGACGACGACCCGCGGATCAATCCGAATGGTGGCGCGATCGCCCTGGGCCACCCACTGGGCATGAGCGGGGCCCGTCTGCTGCAGACCGCGGCCATCGAGCTGCAGGACACCGGAAAGCGTTATGCCCTGTGTACCATGTGCATAGGAGTCGGCCAGGGGTATGCCACCATCCTGGAGCGCTGCTGAAGCGACCGCCTTCCGTCCTGGAGTCATAGCTTCGTTCTTCCAACGCACCGCTTCATGCTGGTACAGGAGCAGATCAATCAGTACATCGCCGCGCAACCCGAATGGCAGCGCAAGCTGTTGGTGCGCCTACGGCAGCTGGTCCACGCCACCGATCCGGAGATCGAGGAGGTCTGGCGCTGGAGCGGCCCACACTTCGATCGCAACGGCATCATGGTCGGCATCTTCGCCCACAAGACCTGTGTGAGCGTCTGGTTCCACAAGGGGGCCTTGGTGAAGGACCCCAAGCAGCTCTTCGAGGCCGTGGCCAAGGACGAGGACAAGGGCATGCGCGTGTACAAGCTGAAGGAGGGCGACGCGATCGACGAGAAGGGCTTCCAAGGCCTGATGAAGGAGGCGGTGAAGCTGAACCTGGACGGCGTGAAGCTCCCCGACGCGAAGGGTCCACGCAAGAAGCTGGAGGTCCCCCCTGAACTGGAGGCCGTGCTCCAGAAGGACGAAATGGCCTGGGACCAGTGGACCCGCTTCAACTACACGCACAAGAAGGAGTACGTGGAGTGGATCACCGACGCGAAGAAGGAGGAGACGCGCAAGCGCCGCATCGCCCAGGCCTTCCAGATGATCCGCGAGGGCGAAGGCAAGGAGGACAAGTACCGCGAGGCGAAAAAGGCCTGAGCGCCCCGACATGCACCAACAGAAAGGCCGGTCCCTGGGGACCGGCCTTCTTCATGCCATCGTTGGCGATGCTTACTTCTTGTGGCGGGCGTAGCGCTTGTTGAACTTGTCCACGCGGCCGGCGGTGTCCACCAGCATCATCTTGCCGGTGTAGAAGGGGTGCGAGGTGTTGGAGATGTCCAGCTTCACCAGCGGGTACTCGTTGCCGTCCTCCCACTTCACGGTCTCGCTGGACGAGGCGCAGCTGCGGCTCAGGAACATGTGGTCGTTCGACATGTCCTTGAACACCACGAGGCGGTAATTGTCGGGATGGATGCCCTCTTTCATGACACTTCGCATTAAGGGCCGCAAAGATAGGACGACTTCCCGTCACCACCAACAACACCTTCAGGCAATGATCGGGGCCGGTCCGCCGTAATGCCCCCGATCCCGCATCTTTGCCCGCCTTGAAGTTCCTGCGCGCATCCCTTCTGCTCCTGCTGGCCGTGGCCGTGCTGTCGGCCTGCCGCAAGGACGAGCAGTTCACCGACGACCCCGGCGCCCGCCTGGAGTTCAGCCGGGACACCGTGCTCTTCGACACCGTCTTCACCACGCTCACCACCTCGGTCACCAAGCGCTTCACCGTGCGCAACCGCAACGACCAGGCCGTGCGGGTGGACATCGCGCTGGAGGGCGGCTCGCCCAGCCCCTACCGCATCAACGTGGACGGCGCCTCGGGCCTCACCTTCAGCCAGGTGGAGATCCTCGGCGGCGACAGCCTCTTCGTGTTCGTGGAAGTGCTGCCCGGACAGGGCGGGGTGAACACCCCCTTCATCGTGGAGGACCGCATCCTCTTCAACACCAACGGCAACGAGCAGGAGGTGCTGCTGGTGGCCTGGGGTCAGGACGCCCACATCTTCCGGCCGGACCGGTCCATCCCCGGGTTCCCGGATTTCAGCATCATCGCCGGGCTGGACGACCAGGGAAACCCCACCTGCGAGACCGTGACCTGGCCCAACGACAAGCCCTACGTGATCTACGGCTACGCCGTGGTGGACTCCTGCAGCACCCTGCAGATCGACCCGGGCGTGAAGGTCTACTTCCACGGCAGCTCAGGGCTGTGGGTGTACCGCTACGGCCGCTTGCTGGCCCAGGGCACCGTGGACGACCCGATCATCTTCCAGGGCGACCGGCTGGAACCGGACTACCAGGACCTGCCCGGACAGTGGGACCGCATCTGGCTGAACGAGGGTGCGGCCGGCCAGGATCATGAACTGGAGCACGTCGAGATCCGCAACTCCTTGATCGGTATCCAGTGCGAGACCTTCCCGCTGAACCCTCTGGAACCAACGAGTGAAGCGAAGCTGAAGCTGGACAACGCCAAGATCTTCAATGCCTCGCTGGCCGGGATCCTGAGCCGCAACTTCCGGATCGAGAGCACCAACCTGCTGGTGGCCGACTGCGGCCAGTACTGCGTGGCGCTCACGGGCGGCGGTCAGTACAGCTTCCGGCAGAGCACCTTGGTGAACTACTGGACCTGGGACATCCGCCAGGACCCGGCCTTCATCCTGACGAACACCTTCCAGGACATCACCGGCACGGTGCAGGTACGCGACGTGGAGGCCAGCACCTTCGTGAACGGGATGATCTACGGGTTCAACACCAACGAGTTCCTGGTGGAGGTGGACAACGCGGCCAACGTGGACTACACGTTCACCAACTGGCTGTTCCGCACGGACCAGCCCACCAACGACCCGGTGCACTTCCCGGACCAGGCCTCCATCTACCGGAACCAGGCGCCGGCCTTCGTCTCCATTGGGAGTCAGGACTTCCACCTGACCGACCAGGACAACGCAGCACGCGATCGCGGGCAGTTCATCCCCGACGCCCTCTTCGACCTGGACGGCAACCTGCGCGACGGCCAGCCCGACCTGGGCTGCTACGAGTTCGTGCCCTGATCCAGGCCCTGCAGGAAGGCCAGCGTATCCAACCCATCGGCGTAGTCCGCCGGTCCGGGGAACTGGGAGCGGCCGAAGGGCACCTGGCCATGGCCCACGATGCACTGCACCTCGTGCGCGCGTTCGGCCAGCACTCGGTCCACCTCCGACCGATCGTTGTAGCGCTCGTAGTATAGGCTGCCGACCGGGCTCGCCAGGGCGGAGTCCTCCTTCAACAGCAGGAAGCCGTTCTCCAGCAGGTCGGCCCCGTCCAGCAGCCACAAGGCCCGGTGGTAGTCCAGGTTGTTGGCGTACTTGTTGTGCCCGGCGATGTGCTGCCAGGGGAAGATGGCCCGGAAGAAGCGGTCCAGGTCGAAGTCCTGCGGCACATAGAGCTTGGCCACGTTGCGGCAGCCGAGCCCGAAGTAGCGGAACACGTCCTCGCCCAAGGCCGTCAGCTCGGCCTCCGTTTCGGACCCGTCCAGCACGGCCACACTGACCCTGTTCCTCCGGATGATATGGGGCAGGTGCTTGAAGTAGTGCTCGAAGTAGCGGGCGGTATTGTTGCTGCCCGTGGCGATGACGGCATCCACCTGCCCGAGCGGCTCCTGGGTGAAGGCGACCCGCTCCGTGATCTGCGGCTCGAAACGCGCCAGCAGGTCCACCAAGGCGGGCAGCAGCACGGCATCCTGAGCGCTGAGCTTCACCCGGGCATCGTGGCCGCTCAGCAGCACGCACAACAGGTCGTGGAAGCCCACCAGCGGCAGGTTACCCGCCAGCACCAGCCCAACCGTCCGCGGGTCCACGGTGCCCAGGTCCGGATAGCCGGACAGCCAGTGGCGCAGTCCCTGCGTCTCCAACAGGTGGGCGATGCCGGTCAATGCATGGCGGACGTTCTCCTGGGAAAACCATCCATTACGCGCCGCCGCCTCTGCTATCGCGCGCTCGAAACGGTCCCGCTCCTCGGCCGTGATCCCCAGCGCGAGCGGATCGGTGACCTCGCCGTTCCCCAGGGCACCGAGCACCCGGCCCAGTTGCTCCAACGCAGGGGTCAGGGCGGCGGGCGTTCGAACCTTCGGGGATGCGGGCGTGTTCCGGGCCATATCTTCGCGGTCGCAAAAAGGACCTCAAAAGTAGACCACGCGCCATGGCCATCACCATCACCGACGAGTGCATCAACTGCGGCGCCTGCGAACCCGAATGCCCCAACAACGCCATCTACGAGGGTGGCGTGGAGTGGCGCCTTTCCGACGGCACCTCGCTGCACGGCACGCAGCACACACCCATGGGCAATGACTACGACGCCGACGCCGCGCAGAACCCCGTGGCCATGGACGTCTACTACATCGTCACCGACAAGTGCACCGAGTGCGTGGGCTTCCACGATGAACCCCAGTGCGCCGCCGTATGCCCCGTGGACTGCTGCGTGGACGACCCCGACCACCGCGAGAGCCAGGAGCAATTGCTGGCCAAGAAGGAGTTCATGCATTTGTAGGTTGGAGGTTGGAGGTTGGGACCTGTTCAGCGTTCAGCATTTAGCGTTCAGCATTCCCCATCGGTACTTTGCCGCATGCCCCTGCGTTCCCAGAGCATGCGCTTCCTGGTGCTGACCGCCCTGGTGTGGTTCTCCCCCGGCCTGTGGGCGCAGGGGGAAAGCCTGGGGAACGATGGTCCCCTGGCGCGGGCCGTGCACCTTGCTGAATCCTTGCGCAATGCGGAGGTGGATGTCGCCCGCGATAGCCTGAACGAGTCCCTGAAGGCCGCCGTGCGTGAGGTGCTGGAGGCCGATGGCGCCCTCTCCGCCGACCTTACCGCCCTGCCCCTGAGCCGCGTGGACGCCCCCGACGGCACCTTCCGCCTGATCACCTGGAACGTCCCCTACGCCGACGGCCACCACGGCTATGAGGGACTGTTGCTGGTGAAGGAACGGCGCGGCACGGCCCTGTACGAGCTGCGCGACCAGACCCGCGGCATCGACCCGCCTGAACTGGCGGAACTGGGCCCGGAGAAGTGGTTCGGTGCCGTGTACTATGCGGTGGTGCCGGTGAAGCGCGGCGGGAAGACCTGGTACACCCTCCTGGGCTGGAAGGGCCACAGCCGCGTGCAGACGCACAAGGTGATCGAGGTGCTCAGCTTCCGCGGTGGCAAGCCCCGTTTCGGCGCTCCGCTCTTCGGCGAGGGCCGGTTGAAGCAGCAGCGCGTGGTGTTCCGCTACGGCTTCCAGGTGACCATGGCGCTGCGTCCCGTGCCCGGTGCGGACCGCATCGTGCTGGACCACCTGAGCCCCTCACGCGCCGATCTGGAAGGCCAGTACGCCTTCTACGGCCCCGACCTGAGCTACGACGCCTACCAGTGGGATGGCCGAAGCTGGGTGTTCGAGCGCGACGTGGACGCCAAGGACCTGGAGCGCAGCGGCAAGCCCTGGAACGCCCCGCCCAAGGCGCCGGGTCCATAGGCTACCTTGTCCGCATGCGGTGGCTGCTGGCCGTTCCACTCTTCCTCGGCGGTGCATTCGGGTTGCTGGCCCAGGACCGCGTCTACCTGCTCAACGGGGACACCCTTACCGGGACCATCGGGACGGTCAGACCGAACAAGGTGTACCTCCAGGCGCTTGAAGCAGGAAGAAGACGCTCCAAGGTCGTCCCGGTCCAGGACATCCGCGCCTATCAACGCGCCGGACATACCCTGGTGGAGGTCAATGGCAATTCCGCATTCACAGGGATCGACGCGCCCGATCGGTCGCTTGGAGGCAAAGGATGGAGGCTCGGCCTGTCCGGTGGTCACTGCCGACGTACTGCAAGGAGCCCCGACGATGTGCTTCCCGAACTCGCCGAGCATTTCAAGGGACTCCGCCCGGGCTGGTACATGCGGGCCACGAGCATTTACATGACCAGCCCCAAGTTCGGCATCGGGCTGTTGGCGGACCGGTCCTGGTACCGACATCGGACGGAGGACATCACCCTGACGGATCCTTCCGGGAACACCCTCAGCGGCCCTTGGGATGAACGGATCGGCATCGACCTGATAGGCCCTGCGGTGGTACTGAGCACGGACCCGGCGAACGGTGGCCCGCACTTCTCGGTATTATTGTCGGCAGGAGCCACACGGTATGCCAACGATGCCATCATCTTCGACGGACCGGTGAACCTTGAAGGCTGGTCGGTCGGTTTCGCCAGTGAGGTCCAGGTGCTGTTACCAGTGGGTCGCCGTTCTGCCCTCACTGTGAACGGAGGGTTCTCCGGAGGAGTGGTGAACACGTTCGACCATTCGGGCGCGGAAGGATCCCGTACCCAGGTGCTTCCCGGAGGTTCCGGAGAAGGACTTGGAAGGATCACCGCAGGAGTAGGTCTCCTGTTGATGCCTTAGGAACATGGCCGAACACCAATTGCGCCCGTTGGACCTGGACGAGACCGGGATAGCCTGCGTCGGCGACCTTCTCCGGGCCGTGTTCCCGGAAGCGTTGCACTTCACCAACGAGGTGATCCGTTGGCAATACCTGGACAACCCCGAGGGCAGGGCCGTGGGCTTCAACGCCTGGGCCGGCGACGTCCTGGCCGGACACTACGTCACCATTCCCCTGCGGGCACGGGTACATGGGAAGGAGGAAAGAGGCCTGCTCTCGTTGAACACGGCCACACACGCCGATCACCGCGGCAAGGGTTTGTTCACCAGGCTGGCGCAGGCGACCTACGATCGGGCGGCCTCCGAGGGTTACGGCTTCGTGGTGGGCGTGGCGAACGCCAACAGCACCCACGGGTTCACGAAGAAGCTCGGCTTCCAACTCGTTGGACCGCTCCGGGCCATGGTGGGCGTGGGTCCGATCCCCTTCCGCGGGCGTCGGGAGGAACCCGTCTTTGAACCGATCCGGGACCCGGCCTGGATCACCTGGCGCTTGTCCCATCCCGTGAACCGATATGCGAAGGCCCGTCAAGGCCAGGGCGTGCTGGTGCTCAGCGAACGGCGCATGAAGGGCTTCCGCTTCCTGCTCTACACCACTTCCGAAGGGCTGGACGGCGACGGCCTTCCCATGACGAAAGCTCCGGTGCGCAAGGCCTGGATCGGGCTTGGCCCGGGATACGGCTGGAGAGGCAGCGCCTACCTGAACGTGCCCATGAAGCAGCGGCCGTCGCCGTTGAACCTGATCTTCAAGGACCTCACCGGTGCGGGAAGGCGGCTGGACCCTGCCAGGACCTGCTTCCAGGCGATCGACTTCGATACGCTCTAGAACCGGAACGCGAGCGAGGCCCCCAGGGTGAATCCTCCGGTGTTGAGGTCGGCCTCGAAGTTCTCCAAGGACTGACCACCGCCATTCCGCTCGAACTCCTTCAACGCCAGGCTGGTGGTGAGGAAGCGGGCACGCAGGTGGAGGCCGATCAGGTCGCTGAACTGGAACACCACGCCGCTGCTGAGCCCGAAGTTGGGACCGCGGTAGGTGGAGGTATAGGCGCCAAGGGCATCCGAATCGTCGATCCGTAGCGTGCTGCCTCCGAACTGGAGCCCGGCCGTCCAGGCGAAACGCTCGTTGTTCACCAGGTAGAACCGGGGGGCGATGCCGAAGAGCACCAGCCCATTGGTGCGGGTGGCGCTGGAGTCCAGGTAACTGCCGGGCTCGAAATAGACACCCAGGCTGAAGACCTTCGCCAGGCCGTACTGGAACTCGATCGGGAAGGTCACGGTGGCGGCCCCGTCCGACTCCTTCGAGGTGATGGGGACGCCCAGGATGCGGATGGTCTGCTCGTACTGGGTGGCATGCCCGCCGGCGTTCACCCCTACGGCCAGGTGGATGGTGCCCTGGTCGTTCACCTGCGACGAGGCTGCCAGACCGGAAAGGACCAGCATCGACAGTAAAAGGAGGCGCTTCATGCGGAACGGAGGGTATAGGTGACCTGCCGGAAGACGAGCAAGGTGCGTGCCACGTCCTTGCGCACCACGCGGAGACCAAGTTCCACAAAACAACGCTCCCACCCCGCCTCGTCGCGGTTGGTGCGCGGGTGGTCCAGAAATTCCAGGTTGATCAGGCTGTCGAACACGTAGGTGAGCAGGCGCTGGACCCGGTCGGTGTACACGTCCTCCATCACCACCACCTCCTCCCCGACCCGGGCGGCTTCGCGGAGCAGCTGTTCCTGGGAGCGGGTATGGTGGAGCACGGTGATCAGCAGCACGCAGCGGAAATGTCCGTCCGCGAAGGGCAGGCCGCGGCCATCGATCACGGTGGGGTGCACTTCAGGGAACAGGCTCTCGTCGATCACATCCACGGTGGTCATGTGGCGACCCTCCTCCTGCAAGAGCCTGGCCAGTGCTCCATTGCCGGTGCCGATGTCGAGCACGGGCGCGCTGGCCGGGACGAGCGGCAGCAGACGCGGGGTCTTCATCCGGGCGCGGAACAGGGCGCCGGCACGGGTGTGGACCATCAGCTCCAGGGCCAGCACCAGCAGGAGCAGGACGTGGGCCACACCCACCCAGGCGTAGGGCTGTTCCCAAGGGATCACGGTGTAGGTGAGGTAGGTGGGCACAGCCAGCGCGGCGTACCAGTAGGGCCACCGGTAGGGCGTGAACAGGGCCAGCGCCAGCAGGGGCACGATGTACCACGGATGCACCGTGCTGGAGAAACCCAGGTAGATGGCCACCACCCACAGGAAGCCCTCCTCCGGCGTTCGCCAGGCGCGCTTCAGGAACAGTGCCGAGAAGGCCAGTACCATGAGCAGGGGCATCACCGGCCCGCCCTTCACCCAGGTCTCGGGCAAGAGCACCTTCAGGGCTTCGTACAGACCACCGAAGAACTCGAAGTGCGCAGCATAGAGGCGCAGGCTCTCCAGCACATGTGCCACCAGGTCGGGCGTGTACCAAGGCAGCCAGGATACCGTGAACACACCGATGGCCACGCCCGCCGCCCCGAAGGCCCGTCGCCAGCCGAGGAAGGCCGGGAACACCCCCAACAACACCAGCGGCCAGAGCTTCACGGCAATCGCCAGGCCCAGCGCCAGTCCTGCAGAAGCCCATGCTGACCGGTGCACCGCGAGCAAGGTGAAAAGCAGGAGGGGCACCACGAAGGCCTCGCTATGCAGGTTGCCCACCAGCTCCACGATCACCACGGGGTTCAGTGCGTAGAGGGCAGCCCTGCCGGTGTGCTGGCCGTTCACCTGCAGCAGCCGGAGCATGGCCAGCATGGCGAGCCCTTCGGCCATCAGCACCAAGGCGCGCAGGGCCACCGTCATGCCGTGGAGGTCGCCCCCACCCAGCCACGCGGCCACGGCGAAGCAGGCCTGGCTCACCGGCGGGTAGGTCGTGTGCCGGTCCGGGGAGTTCAACAGGCCCAACAGGTCTTCCGGGACCTTCAACCCCTGCTCCAGGGCCTCGATGGGCACGTGGGCGAAGGGCGACATGCCCTGCACCGAGCACAGCCCGTCCCAGAGGTAGCGGTAGTGGTCGTCCGAGAACAGGGGCTCGGCAGGAAGCAGCGCCAGACGCAGACCGAAGGCGAGCAGGATCAGGTCCCGCATGGACAGGGGCCTTCCACCGAGCACGAGCACATAACCCAGGAACGCGGCCAGGTAGCCCCCGCCCCACTGCCACCAGACCGACCGGTCCACGGCGTAGCCGAGCAGCAGGATGCCAAGCGCCAGCAACACGATGCCGGAGGTGCGTGCCAGGGGACCCTTCACCGGGAGAGACGCATGGAATGCAGCAGGGACAGGCTGAATACGGCCCCGAAGCCCAGGGCCAGCATGCCATGGAAGAGCCAGAGCCCCCCATCGCGCAGCAGCCAGCCGGCCCAGAGCGCTGCCACCGCATAGAGGAACAGCAGGCCTTCGAACCAGAGCAGCGGACCACGCCTGGTGCGCAGGTAGCGATCGCCGTGCAAGCCATCCGCCTTGCCCACCAGCCCCAGCTTGGGGGTGCGCACGAAGCCACTGCGGATGCCCAGGTAGCCCTCGGCCACGGCCAGGGCATTGTGCAGGCTGAGCCCCATGCTCAGGGCCAGGAACAGCGGGAACTGCCAGGCGAAGGTGCGCCAGGGCATGCGGGTGCTGTTCCGCTGGGCCACCGCGTAGTACACCGCCAGCACCAGCAGGCTGAAGGTGAAGACCAGCGCGGCTTGGAAGAGCGCCTGCAGCTCGGGGTGCCGATGTTTCAGCCAGAGGACGGGGCCACTGAGCAACACCAGCCCGATCACGGCCAGGAACACCGTGCTGTTCATGAGGTGCAACACGGCATGGACCTTCGTTCCCAAGGAAAGCCGCGGATGTCGCAGCACGCTTCCCAGGTCCAGCCGCACGCATTCGGCGGCGCCCTTGTTCCAGCGGCGCTGCTGGGCCTTCAGGGCGTTCATCTCGGCGGGAAGTTCGGCCGGGCAGACCACGTGCTCCAGGTAGCGGAACCGCCAGCCGGCCAGCTGCGCCCGGTAGCTCAGGTCCAGGTCCTCGGTGAGCGAGTCGGGCCGCCAGCCGCCGGCCTCCGCGATGCAGCGCTTGCGCCACACGCCGCCCGTGCCGTTGAAGTTGATGAAGTGCCCCAACGCGTTGCGCCCGACCTGCTCCACGCTGAAGTGGGCGTCGAGCCCGAAGGCCTGCAGGCGCGTCAGCAGGTTACCTTCCCGGTTCAGGTGCCCCCAGCGGGTCTGCACCATGCCGATGCCGGCGTCCGCGAACCAGGGCACCGTGCGGCGCAGGAAGTCCGCGTCCGGCAGGAAGTCGGCGTCGAAGATGGCGATCAGCTCCCCCTTCGCACGGGCCGTCCCGAAGGCCAGGGCACCCGCCTTGTACCCGGTGCGTTCACCGCGGCGCAGGTGCACGATGTCCACACCCCGTTCCCGCCAGGCCGCACACCGGGCCGCTGCGAGGCCCACGGTCTCATCGTCGCTGTCGTCCAGCACCTGCACTTCCAGCCGGTCAAGCGGCCAGTCGAAAGCGCACACCCGGTCGATCAGCCGCTCCACGACATGGCGCTCATTGAACACGGGCAGCTGAACGGTCACCCTGGGAAGCACCTGCGGCAACGGAGGTTCGGGTTCCGCAGGGCGTGCCTTCTGCCGCAGGTAGGCCACGGTCAGGTGCAACTGGCCCAGGCTGAAGAGCAGGATGAAGCCCAACAGCAGCCCGTACATCACCAGCACCACCATGCCCATCGTTCAGCGGTACTTGAAAATGGTGGCGATGATCTTGTACCCGGCCATGATCGTGCCTTTCAGGGTGCCGCTCACCTTGCTGAAGCCGATGCGTCGACGGTAGTCCACGGGCACCTCGGCGTAAGGTAGTCGCTGTCTGGCGGCCTTCACCTGCATCTCCACCGTCCAGCCGTAGTTGCGGTCCTCCATGCCCAGGTGCTCCAGGGCCTCCCAGCGGATGGCCCGGAAAGGCCCGAGGTCAGTGTAATGCACGCCGTACAGCCAGCGCATCAGGGTGCAGGCCAGCCGGTTGCCGAACACCTGCTGGGGCGTCATGCTGCCCCGTTCGCGGGTGCCCAGGGCGCGCGACCCGATCACCAGGTCGGCCTGATCTTCGGCGATCGGCGCCAGGAGCCTGGGCAGTTCCTCGGGATGGTCGCTGTGGTCCCCGTCCAGGAACACCACCACATCGGGCCGGCGCTCCTTGTCCCGCAGGTGGGCGATGCCCATCAGGCAGGCGTTGCCGTAGCCGCGCAGGGGTTGGTCCAGCACGGTGGCGCCGGCCTCTTCGGCACGCTGCCGGGTGCGGTCGCTGCTGGCGTTGTTCACCACCACCACCTCGCGCACCAGCTCCTTCGGGATGTCGCGCACCACGTGACCCACGGCCTCCTCCTCGTTGAAGGCGGGAATGATGACATCGACGATCATGGGCGGCGAAGATCGGGAATGGCGGTTCGGACTGGTCCCGGAAAGGAGACCTTCCCGGTCGAACCGGTGGTTCGACACTACGACCGCCTGGAAGCGGAGCGTGGCCAGGAGCTACCGCTCCTCAAGACGCAGCTTCCAGTCGCCGTTCTCCAGGCGCAGCACACCGCGCGGGCACACCTCGGCGCAGATGCCGCAGCCCACGCAGCTGGCCCGCACGATGTCCTGCCCGCGCTGGGCGTAGCTGCGCACATCGATGCCCATCTCGCAGTAGGTGCTGCAGTTGCCGCAGCTGATGCACTGCCCGCCGTTGGTGGTGATGCGGAAGCGGCTGAAGAAGCGTTGTACGATGCCCAGGTAGGCGGCCATGGGGCAGCCGAAGCGACACCACACCCGGCTGCCCAACAGCGGGTAGAAACCCACTCCCACCACCCCACTGAACACCGCACCGATCACGAAGCCATAGGCCTTTGCAAAGCCTTGCGAGAAGCTCCCGAGCCAGCCCCCCTCCAGGGCGCTGTTCACCCAGAGCAATGCCGTGAGCAGCGTGATCAGCAGCAACACCCCATGCACCATCCAGCGCTCGATCTTCCAGGCCTTCAGGCTCTTGTCGCTGAGCTGCCGGAAGGGATCGCCGGCCGTTTCCGCCAAGCCGCCGCAGCCGCACACCCAGCTGCAGTACCAGCGCTTTCCGTAGAGGAAGGTGAGCACTGGCGTGGCCACGAAAGTGAGCACGAGCCCGATGCCGATGGCCCAAAGCCCCAGCGTGGTGGTGCTGAAGGAACCGACCGTTCCAGGCCACAGGGCGTCGTAGTCCAGCGGCCAGAAATAGCTGAAGTAGAACTCCGGCCGCTGCATCAGGGCCAGGAAGGCGGGCAGCAGGAACGCGAAGCCGAGCTGGAAGAACATCACGCTCACGGTGCGCCAGGTCTGATAGCGGCTGTGGCGGTACTTCACCAGGAACTTCGCCCCCATCACCAGCACGGCGAAGGTGTAGAAGCCCCCGTAGGCGAACCACTGGTCGGCGGGTCTCCCGCGCAGCAGCCTGCTCAGCGGGTCGAAGAGCCGGGTGATGCCGGCAATGCTTTCCGGGAACCAGTACAGGGCCACGTAGTAGGCCGTGAAAGCGATGCCCAGGGCCCAGGCGATGGCACCGCGTGCCGTGAGCGAACGATGGAACACGCCGTCGTTCCGGACCCCAGCCGGCTTTCCGACATAACGCCCCCGGATCACCAGGAGGACAGCAAGCGCCAGCGCTCCCCAACCCACGCCAAGCACCAGCGCAGGATGATCGGCGCCGAAACCGAACAGTGCGGCCACCAAGACCATGGTCCCTGTCCCGGCGCCCCAGGCGGCCAAGCGCGTGGACCCCACACCCAGGTGGTGAGGCCCCGCCAGGGACAGGCTCCGATCGCTCCGGCTCATGGTACTACGGGCATAAAGGACTGCGCCAGATCGCGCACATACCGGCGGTGGAACTCCGGATCGAAATGGGCCCGTTCGAGCCCGGCCACCACCGCATCGATGGAGGCACCTTGACGCAGCCACGCATCGAAGACCTCGTGACGGAGCCGGACGCCCAGGGCGTTCACCCCGAGGAAGCGCCGCGAGGCCTTCTCCCAGACCAGGTGCAGGGAACGCCGGCCATCCGGATGTTCCCAGGTGTGCGCATCATGCCCTTCGTCCAGAATTGCGGGTACCCGGCCATAGGTCTGGTACTCGATGTCGAAGAACTTGGCGCTGTTGAACCAGGGCCCGGGATCGTAGGCCGTGCGTTCACCGGTGATGGTGCGGGCCACCGCCTCGCCCATCATCCGGCCCGTGTACCACACCGCTTCGATCGCGGGCCTTCCGGGTTCCGGATGCGCTTGCAATTGCGCACAGTCCCCGGCCGCGTAGACATCCCGTACGTTCGTTTCCAGGAATCCGTTCACCAGCACCCCACGGTCGGTCGAGACGCCGCTGCCCTGCAGGAAGCCGATGTTCGGCGACACGCCTACACCGATGCCCACGAAGCCCGCGGGAAATTCCTCCCTGTTGGTGGTGCGCACGGCCTTCACCCGGCCTGTGCCGTCGTCCACCAGCTCCTGAAGCCCGGTCCCGAGGCGCAGGTCGATGCCGTGCTCCCGCAAATGCCGTTCGATGAGGTGGGAACCCGCCTCCGGTAGTACCCTGCCCCAAAAGCGGGGTTCGCGCACCAGGAAGGTGACGTGGATGCCCCGGCTGTGCAGCATCTCCGCCAGTTCCACGCCGATGAGGCCGCCACCGACCACCACGGCCTGTCGCACGCCTGTCGTATCGCGTTCCATACGCTCCAGGTCCTGCAAGCCGTAGAGGCCCTGCACCCCGCGCAGGTCCTGTCCCGGCCAGCCGAAGAGGTTGCTGCGGCTGCCGCTGGCTACCAGCAGGACGTCCCAGGTGATCCACCGCCCATCGCTCAATTCCAGTTCCCGCGAGGTCGTGTCCACCCGCTCGACCCAGCCACGGACCAGATCGATCCCGTTCTTCGCCCAGAAGTGGTCCTCGTAGGGCTTGGTGTGCGCGTAGCGCATGTGGCCCATGTAGATGTACATGAGCGCGGTGCGGCTGTAGAAATGGTCGCTCTCACCGGAGACCACGGTGATGCGGTCGTCGCTCCGTTTGCGGATGTGCCGCGCAGCGGTGATGCCACTGATGCCGTTCCCGATGATCACGATGTGCCGCATGCCCGTTTCCACTTCCGAAATTTGATGAAGATCCTGCAGGATGCCACGCTCCGATCACCGCTGGACCGGGATCCCACCGTTGCTGATGCTGCTGCTCGGCCTGTCCTCCGGCCTTTGCGGACAGCCGATCCAGGGTGTGTGCTTCACGGGCCCGGACCGCCCCGTCGGGGACACCGCCCTGGCTCCTCTCGTGGAACTGGGGGCGGACCAGGTCTGCTTCATGCCCTATGCCTTCAGCCGTGCGGAAGGCGACGACCACCGCGTACAGCAGGCCGACTGGCAGTGGTGGGGCGAACGCGAGGAGGGCCTTGAACAGCTGGTGAACATGGCCCATGCGCAAGGCCTTCGCGTGATGATGAAACCCCACCTCTGGTTGGGCCATGGTCAATTCACCGGGCACTACGATCCCGGGAGCGAGGCCGGCTGGCGGTCGTTCGAGGAGAGCTACGCCGACTACGTGGTGCACTATGCCCGCCTGTCCCGCCAGTGGGGCGTGGACCTGTTCTGCCTGGGTACGGAGCTCGACCATTTCGTCCAGAGCCGGCCCGCCTTCTGGCAGCGCCTGATCGATCGGGTGAGCGATGCGTTCCAGGGACCATTGACCTACGCCGCCAACTGGGACGAAGTGGAGCGGGTGCCCTTCTGGGGGCGCATGTCCTTCATCGGCGTGGACGGCTATTTCCCGCTCTGTCCGGCCCCGAACCCCTCGGCGTCGGAGCTCGACGAAGCCTGGACACCCCACCTGGACCGGTTGGAAGCGCTGTCTGCCAGGCACCGAAGACCGGTCCTGTTCACCGAGATCGGTTACTGCTGCACCGCCAACTGTGCCGCGGAGCCCTGGAAGGAGGACCCTCGGGCTCCCAAGGATGAGGCCGCCCAGCATGCGGCCTGGTCGGCCTTCTTCCGGAACGTCACCGGTCGCCCCTGGTATGCCGGCTGTTTCGTCTGGAAGTGGCATGCCTACAGGCCATCCGGTGAAGCCGATGGCCCTGGCAACGGTTACAGTCCCCAGGGCCTGCCTGCGCTCGATGTGCTGCGAGAGGCGTTCGACCGGCCATGACCACCAAGGCCATTGGATCCCACGTATCCGGCCCGGATCGGCGAGGTCCAGGCCATGGAATGCGCACTTCCACTTGAACAACGCCTTCCGACCACCCTACCTTTACAGGACTGCAAGTGAAAAGAGGGACACGAGGGAACAGGAAGACCCGCAGCGTGTTCCATCAAAGGACCAGCAACACGGCATCAGGCCATGAAGAACACGGGACGACCCGAAATGGGCACGGTATCGCTGACGGCCACCGCCGAGGAGGCTGAGCTTGACGCAGAGACCAAGGCCCAGGAGCCCTTTTGTCCGCACAAGGACCTCAACCTGCCGAAGTCGTATGACGAGGTGGTGTTGCGCATGAAACGGCTCCAAGGCACGCGCGAGGCAGAGGACCTCAACTGAGCGGGACCGGCCGGCCTTTGCGGCTGACGGTCGTCTTTCTTTCCCGCGGAACAGCACGTAACTTCAGGGCATCGGACCGTTGGTCCGGTGCCCTGTTCGTTCTTGTTCCACGCCAAACTCTTCAGCGCCATGAAAGTCTTCGATGCCAAACACATCAAGAACATCGTCCTCCTCGGCAGCCACGGCTGCGGCAAGACCACGCTGGCCGAGACCATGCTCTTCGAGGCCGGGCTCATCAACAGACGGGGACGTGTGGAGGAAGGCAACACCGTGAGCGACTTCCACCCCATCGAACATGAACGGGGAAGTTCCGTGCACCTCAGCTGCCTGCACACCGAGTGGCGCAACTACAAGATCAACATCATCGACACGCCGGGTCTGGACGACCTCGTGGGCGAGACCATCCCCGCCCTGCGCGTGGCCGATACCTGTGTGCTGCTGCTGAACGCCCACCATGGCGTGGAAGTGGGCAGCGACCTGATCTGGGGACGCATGCAGCACTATGACCGGCCGGTGATCATCGGGGTGAACCAGCTGGACCATCCGCATGCCGACTTCGACAGCACCGTGGCGCAGGCGAAGGACCATTTCGGCGGAGCGGTGACCGTGATGCAGTACCCCGTGGAACAAGGCGAGGGCTTCCACCGCATCATCGACCTGCTGAAGATGCGCATGTACGTGTTCAAGGACGACGGGGGCAAGCCGGAAAAGGAGCCCATCCCCGAAAGCGAGAAGGAACGCGCCGAGGCCCTGCACAAGGAACTGGTGGAGAAGGCCGCGGAGAACGACGAGGCGCTGATGGAGAAGTACTTCGAGCAGGGCGAGCTCACCGAGGACGAGATGCGGCAGGGCCTGAAGCTGGGCATGATGGCGCGCACCTGCTTCCCGGTGTTCTGCCTGAGCGCACTTCGCAACATGGGAAGCGGCCGCCTGATGGGCTTCATCGACAACGTGGCTCCCAGTGCGCTGGAGATGCCCCCCGCCCCCCTGGTGGACGGCGGCGAGCTGCCCTGCCAGGCCGAAGGACCTGCGGTGCTCTTCACCTTCAAGACCATCAACGAACCCCGCACCGGCTGGATCAGCCTGTTCAAGGTGATGAGCGGTGAGGTGACCGAGGGCATGGAACTGGTGAACGACAACACCGGCGCCACCGAACGCATCGGCCAGCTGTTCATCGTGGACGGCAAGGAACGCAGGCACGTGGACCGCCTCGCTGCCGGGGACATCGGCGGCACCCTGAAGCTGAAGGACACCGCCACCGCCCACACCCTGCACACCCCCGGGCAGGCCATCAAGTTGAAGCCCATCGCCTTCCCCGAGCCGCGCATCCGGGTCACCGTGAAGGCCGCCGACACCCGCCAGGAGGAGAAGCTGCACCAGGCCCTGCTCGACATCCATCGCGAGGACCCCACCGTGGTGCTGGGGTTCAACCGGGAGACCGGCGAACAGGTGCTCGGCGGACAGGGCGAACTGCACCTGAACCTGGTGAAGTGGCGGCTGGAGCACGAACAGAAGCTGGAGCCGGTGTTCGGTTCCCCGAAGGTGCCTTACCGCGAGACCATCCGCCGTTCCGCCGAGGCCAGCTACCGGCACAAGAAGCAGACCGGCGGTGCCGGCCAGTTCGCCGAGGTGCACCTGCGCATTGAACCCTGGTCGGAGGGCATGCCCGCCCCGGAGGGCGTGAACGTGCGGGGAATGGACGAGCACGACCTGACCACCGGCGGAAAATTGGTCTTCTGCAACGCCATCGTGGGCGGCGTCATCGACAACAAGTTCCTGCCCAGCATCCTGAAAGGCATCATGGAGAAGATGGAGCGCGGTCCCCTCACCGGCTCACCGGCACGCGACATCCGGGTCACGGTGTACGACGGCAAGATGCACACGGTGGACAGCAACGATGTGAGCTTCAAGATCGCAGGCACCATGGCCTTCAAGGATGCCTTCGCCCAGGCCGACCCCCAGCTGATGGAACCCGTGCAGGAGATCGAGGTGCGCGTGCCCGAGGACCTGATGGGCGATGTGATGACCGACCTCCAGGGACGGCGGAGCATCATCATGGGCATCGAGGGGCAGGGCCGCTTCCAGGTGATCAAGGCCCACACCCCGCTGGCCGAACTGGACCGCTACAGCACCACCCTGCGTAGCCTCACCCAGGGCCGCGGCACCTACTCGGAGCGGTTCCACGCCTACCAACCCGTACCCGGCGACCTTCAGGCCCGCCTGGTGAACGGGCACCGGGAGGAGGAGGCCGTCGCCTAGCGGAAGCTGATCCGGTCCACCGCGAAACGACCGGCGCCGGCCAGCAGCACCGCCACGTACATCACGAGGTAGGCCAGGGACATCTCCTGCTTGCCAAAGGGATCGTCGCCGTGCACGATGAAGGCCGCCACGCCCATGCCGATGATCAGCGGGACCGCGGCCAGCCTGGTCCATAGGCCGAGCGCGACAAGGAGCGCACAAAGCGTTTCGGCGAACACGATCAGTGCCAGGCTCAACGTGGTGCCCAGTCCGATGGGGTCGGCGAAGGTCTCCATGCGGTCCCCGAAGCCCTGCAGCTTGGGCCACCCGTGTTGAATGAGCATGGTCCCGCCGGCAAAAAGGCGCAGCAACAGCAGGCCCAGGTCGCGGGCCAGGGGTTCGGAGGTCAGGAGGCGGGACATGGGGCGTGCTTTGCCGCGAACATAGGCTTCGTCCGGTGTCCCGGCGAATGGCCCGTGCATCAGTTCTTCACAGTCCGGGTGGTAGTGAAACCTTGGCGGATGGACTCCGTTCAAGGACCCGCATGAACCGCTTCGCGCACACGTTGTCCGCCCTGGCGATCTGTTCGTTGGCATTCGGACAGCAGGCCGACCGGTCCTTCCGGGAAGGACTGCTCAGCTTGCGGAACGAGGACCACCGGACCGCCATCGCGCATTTCACCAACGCCGTGGCCGACCAGCCCAAGCATGCGAAGGCCTGGTACTACCGGGGTGTGAGCAGGGTGGTGATCGGTGACCATACCGGTGCCGTTCACGACCTGGACCGTGCCCTGTTGCTCGACCCTTCCGATGCCAACGCCCTGCTGCGGCGTGCGGAGGTATACCTGAAGGCCAACCGCTATGCCGATGCCCGCAGGGACCTGGACCAGCTGCTTCAACAGCATCCCTGGGGGCCCATCGCCGAGCACGGCCTGTTCACGCAGGGGCAGGTGGGCATTGCCGAAGGCGACTATGAAGCGGCCAGGAACAGCTACGACCGATTGCTGGAAATGGCACCCAAGGACCCCAAGGCCTGGTACGACCGCGGCATCGCCCGGGGGCATCTGGGTGATCATGACGGCGCCATCATGGACCTGACCCAGGCCATCGCGCTGGACCCCGACCTGGACAAGGCGTACGGCAGCCGGGCCGTGGAGTTGATCCACCAGGACCGGACCGAGGAGGCCTGCACCGACCTGCACAAGGCCCGCGAGCTCGGCGACGGGTCGGTGGACGAACTGCTCATCATCTACTGCTACTAGAACGCGTTCCTTTGCCGTTCGAAGCGCGGGGGGGCTCCAATCAGGGGCCCCTTCGCCATTTCCACCCGTCCGCCACAGGCCGTCACCTGCCCACATGGCCCGCAGCTATCTTCACGCTTCCTTAACCTGCGAACCATGAAGCGAACGCTGCGAACGAACGCCCTTTTGCTCTCCCTGATGCTGACCATGCCCCTGCTGGCCGCATCAGGCAAGAAGGACAAGAAGGGCCCCGAGGAGAAGAAGAAGACCGAAGGCATCAAGGACCTGGGCGAGGTCACGAAGAAGTGCTCCGCCCGCGCGGGGCTTTTCACCCTGTACCAGGACACCGCCAACGGCGAGCTGTACATCCTGGTGAAGAAGTCCCAGCTGGACCAGGACTTCCTCCACTTCAGCCAGGTGGCCGATGGCGTGGTGGATGCCGGGGCCTTTCGCGGTGGATACGGTGACTCGCGCATCTTCCGGTTCGAGCGTTACTTCGATCGCGTCGAGGTCCGGCTGAAGAACACCCGTTACCAGTTCGACCCGGAAAGCCCGCTGAGCAAGGCCAGCAGTGCCAACATCAACGAACCCGTGGTGGTGGCCGAGAAGATCGCCGCCGCCAACAAGGCGCAGGACTCCCTCCTGGTGCGGGCCGAGTCGCTGTTCCTGGACGAAGGCTTCGAGCAGCTGAAGTGGCCGGCACCCAAGGGCGCCGAGGACTGGTGGTTCGACCTGGGCAAGCTGGACAAGGAGCGCAGCAAGGTGCTCGACATCCGGAACTATCCGATGAACACGGACGTGGTGAGCGAATACGTCTGGACGAACAGCTACCCCAGGAACCGGGGCAGCGAGGCCGTCACCGACCCGCGCAGCGTGGCGATCCGCATGCACCACAGCCTGATCCAACTGCCTGATGATGGGTTCGAGCCGCGCCTGGACGATCCCCGGATCGGGTACTTCACCACGCAGCGGGACGACATGACCACCACGGAGACCATCCCCTGGCGCGACGTGATCCACCGCTGGGACCTCCGGAAGAAGGACCCCTCGGCGAAGATCAGCGAGCCCGTGGAGCCCATCGTCTGGTGGATCGAGAACACCACGCCCCGTGAACTGCGCCAAACGATCCGTGAGGGTGCCGAGGCCTGGAACATCGCCTTTGAACAGGCCGGCTTCCGCAATGCCGTGGTGGTGAAGGAGCAGCCTGACACGGCCAGCTGGGACGCAGGCGACATCCGCTACAACGTGCTGCGCTGGACCAGCAGCCCCGACCCGCCCTTCGGTGGCTACGGTCCCAGCTTCGTGGACCCACGCACGGGCCAGATCCTGGGTGCCGACGTGATGCTCGAGTACATCTTCATCACCAACCGCCTGCGGGAGATGGAGCTGTTCCAGACCGCCGCCCTCGGCTACCTGGCCATGGACGAGGCCGAACTGGAGCGCAGCCGCGATCAGTGCCTGTTCGCCAACGACCTGCAACTCCAGATGCTCTATGGGCGCGAGGTGCTGCAGGCCCTCTCCCTGGGCGAGGCCCAGGAGGAACGGTTCATGCAGGAAGCCCTGCGCGACCTGGTCCTGCATGAGGTGGGCCACACCCTGGGCCTGAACCACAACATGAAGGCCAGCAGCATCCACACCCCGGAAGAGCTGCGCGATCGGGCATTGACCGAACGCACCGGCCTGACCGGAAGCGTCATGGACTACAGCCCCACGAACCTTCCCTGGGAGGAAGGCGATGAGGTCCAGTACTTCCACAGCACGCCTGGCCCCTACGACGTCTGGGCCATCCGCTACGGTTATACGGAGGTGGCCGGCGGGGAACAGGCCGAGGCCGTGGTGCTGGACGGCATCCTGGACGAAAGCACCCGCCCGGAGCACCGCTTCGGGAATGATGCCGACGACATGCGTTCTCCCGGCCGGGGCATCGACCCCCGGGTGAACATCTTCGACATGAGCTCGGACCCCGTGGAGCACGGCCTTCGCACGATCGCCACCTGCGAAAAGGCCCTGGGTACGGTGAAGGAGCGGTACGGCTCGGGCGACCGCAGTTACCAGGAGCTCCTGCGCAGTTACCTGGTGCTCACCGGACGCATGATCGGGGCCTGCAACGTGATGACCCGGCAGATCGGGGGCATCTACGAGGACCGCAGCTTCGCCGACCAGGACAGTGAGGTACCGCCGTTCGTACCCGTTCCCAAGGAGACCCAGAAGAAGGCGATGAAGGCCCTGGCCGAGCATGCCTTCGCACCGGACGCCTTCCGGGTGGGCACCAGTCTCTACCCCTACCTGCAGCGGCAGCGCCGGGGGTACGACCACTGGCGGTACAACGACGACCCCTACCTCCATGACCGGGTGATCGGAGCGCAACGCATGATGCTGGTGCATCTGCTGCACCCCAACACGCTGCGCCGCCTGGTGGATGCCTCCGAGTACGGGAACACCTATGCGCTGGCGGAGATGATGACCGACCTCACGGACGCCATCTTCGCCGCCGACCGCGCAGGATCGGTGAACACCTACCGCCAGAACCTGCAGCAGGCCTATGTGGAGATGCTGACCGAGGTGGCCTCCGGCAAGCGCGGCCATCGCGAGCACGCCCAGAGCATGGCCGTGTACGAACTGGACCGGGTACGCAAGGGACTGGCCCTCACCAGCGGCGACACCGGCACCAAGGCGCACCGCACGGCCCTGAAGCTGAAGATCGACCGCGCCCTGAGCACGGAAGGCTGATCCGGACGGAACGATGGAGAAGCGGCGTGGGGCGACCTGCGCCGCTTTTCTTTGCGGGGTGCGAAGACCGGCCTCCCCCACTCCTGCGCAGGCCCTGCTGTTCTGCGCTCTGGTCCTGTTGGTCCAGGTCATCCTCGCCACGGGCACCATCAACGACCTGGACCTGTTCCTGGCGGCCGGTGCCGACCTGTTGAACGGAGGGCGGGTCTATCGGGACCTTTACAACGAAGCCTACTCCTACTTCTACGGACCTGTGTTCGCCTTGCTGCTGCGCCCCCTGGCCTGGCTGCCGGACTGGTGGGGCGAGTTGATGTGGGGCCTGTCGGGCGTGGCATTCCTCGCGCGCAGCCTCGTGCTCCTGGGGCGGTGGAACCAGGCTGCCCAGCTCGATCGGTCCCAGCTGGCGGTCTCCATCATCGCCGTCGTGGTCTTCGCTTTTCAGCCCATCCGGGACAACCTGAACGCCGGGCAGACCTCCTTCCTGTTGCTGTGGACCATGCTGGAGGCCATCGCCCTCGCTGAACGCGGGAAGTGGTTTGGGGCCGCCTTGTTGCTGGCCTTCGGCACGGACATCAAGCTGCTGCCGTTGGCGGTTTGGGCCTACCTGCTGTATCGCGGGCATTGGCGCACCGCCGCGCTGGCACCGGTGTTGTTGGTCGTCCTGTCCTGGGGCCTGCCCGCCCTGATCTTCGGGCCGGAACGCAGCACGGAACTGTTGAACGACCGGGTGGCGTTGATCGATCCCGGCGATCCACGCCACGTCCTGGACGAAGAGGAACCCGACTTCCTTTCCATCGGGGCCGTGCTCAGTGCCTACCTGAGCGCCGAGGGAGGCAACAGGTTCACGCTGGACCTTCCGAGACAGGTCATGGACCTTCCGCTTTCGACCATGCTGATCCTGATCCCGGTCGCCCGCCTGGTACTGGCCTCGTCGCTCCTGTTCGTGCTGGGCTGGCCACCGTTCCGGGCACGTTCCACGGAGCGCCTGGCAGGCAGGGAACTCGCCTGGTTGTTCGCACTGATCCCCCTGGTCTTTCCGCATCAGCAGACCTACTCCCTGCTCTATGCCCTGCCTGCAGTCGTCCACCTCGCGGTCCGTTGGTGGGCTCCGGACGGCATCCTGCGGAACGGGTGGGCACAAGCCTTGTTGCTCCTTGCCTACGCCTGCCTCAACGCGCACCTCTGGCTCGGGCATTTCGGGCCGGTGTACGACCACTACAAGCTGCCGGTGCTGGGCCTGGTGGCCCTGGGCGTGCTGGTGGCCCTGGACGAGCCTGGTACCAGGATGGCCGGGCCCACCGGGGAACGCCCCTCTGCGTCAGGCGCATAGCCCCCTGCCCGACACACGCTCCGTGCCTGTCAAAGTCGTACATTTGCCGCCCCGTTCGCACGCCCTTTGTACCGGTGGCGGGCGCTGAAGCATGAAGATCGACGTCAAACTCCCCGATGGCAGTGTCCGTTCCTACGAACAGGGCGTGACCGCCATGGACGTGGCCCGCGACATCAGCGAGGGCCTGGCCCGCAACGTGCTGGCCGCCAAGGTGAACGGTCAGGTGTGGGACGCGGGTCGGGTGCTGCCCGGCGATTGCGACCTGCAGCTGCTCACCTGGAACGACGGCGAGGGGAAGAGCACGTTCTGGCACAGCAGCGCACACCTGCTGGCCGAGGCGCTGGAGGAGCTTTATCCCGGGGTCAAGTTCGGCATCGGTCCCCCGATCGAGAACGGGTTCTATTACGACGTGGACCTGGGCGACCGCACCCTGAGCGAGCATGAGTTCCCGGCCATCGAGAAGAAGATGCTGGAGCTGGCCCGAAGGAAGGAGGTCTTCGAGCGTCGGGAAGTGCCCAAGGAGGAGGCCATCGCCTACTATCGGGAGAAGGGGGACGAGTACAAGCTGGAGCTGATCGACGAGCTGAAGGACGGTGAGATCACCTTCTACAAGCAAGGCGAATTCACCGACCTGTGCCGCGGTCCGCACATCCCGGACACCGGCTTCATCAAGGCCGCCAAGGTGCTGAGCGTGGCAGGGGCCTACTGGCGTGGCGACGAGACGCGCAAGCAGCTCACCCGCCTGTACGGCATCACCTTCCCCAAGCAGAAGGAGCTGGACGAGCACCTGCACCTGCTGGAGGAGGCCAAGAAGCGGGACCACCGCAAGCTGGGCAAGGAACTGGACCTCTTCACCTTCAGTGAGCGCGTGGGCCAGGGGCTCCCGTTGTGGCTGCCCAAGGGTACCGCACTGCGCGAGCGGCTGGTGAACTTCATGAAGGCCGCCCAGGAACGCGACGGCTACGAGCAGGTCGTGAGCCCGCACATCGGCAGCAAGCAGCTGTACGAGACCAGCGGCCATTGGGAGAAGTACGGCAAGGACAGCTTCAAGCCGATCAACACCCCGCACGAGGGCGAGGAGTTCCTGCTGAAGCCCATGAACTGCCCGCACCACTGCGAGATCTTCGCCAGCCGGCCGCGGAGCTACAAGGACCTGCCCCTGCGCCTGGCCGAGTTCGGCACGGTGTACCGCTACGAGCAGAGCGGCGAACTGCATGGACTCACCCGCGTGCGCGGTTTCACGCAGGACGACGCCCACCTGTTCTGCCGGCCCGACCAGGTGAAGGAGGAGTTCAAGAAGGTCATCGACCTGGTGCTCAAGGTGTTGAAGGCCCTCGACCTGAACGACTTCGAAGCCCAGATCAGCCTGCGCGACCAGGTGGACCGGAGCAAGTACATCGGCTCCGACGAGAACTGGGAGAAGGCTGAGCAGGCCATCATCGAAGCCGCCGCGGAAAAGGGGCTGAAGACGGTGGTGGAATACGGCGAGGCCGCCTTCTACGGCCCCAAGCTGGACTTCATGGTGCGGGACGCCCTGCGCCGGAAGTGGCAGCTGGGCACCATCCAGGTGGACTACAACCTGCCGGAGCGTTTTGAACTGGAGTACGTCGGGAGCGACAACCAGAAGCACCGTCCGGTCATGATCCACCGGGCACCCTTCGGAAGTCTGGAGCGCTTCGTGGCCGTGATCATCGAGCACCACGGCGGGCGCTTCCCGCTATGGCTCACGCCGGAGCAGGCCATCGTGCTCCCGATCAGCGACAAGTTCGTGGACGATGCCCGCCGGGTGGCGGATTCGCTGAAGAACCACGATATTCGCGCCTCCGTTGACGAACGGAACGAGAAGATCGGCCGCAAGATCCGCGATGCGGAGCTCGCCAAGGTCCCGTTCATGCTCATCATCGGGGAAAAGGAGGCCTCCACGGGGACGGTCTCCGTGCGTGAACACGGCCAGGGCGACCTGGGCGGCATGACGGCCGAGGCCTTCGCCCGGCTGGTGAACGAACGCGCGGAGGCCCAGCTGCAGGGGCTTTGAACGACGTAGAACAGGACCTGAAAGGAACCGAAAACAGCGCATTTGAGAAGGAAACCTTCATTCCCGAGACGACCAGGCGGACGCGGACGTCCTCCCCGCCGCTTCATCAAGGAAGACCCGCACCGGATCAACGACCGGATCCGCGGACTTGATGAGGTGCGTGTGGTGGGCGAGAACGTCGAACAGGGCATCTATTCCGTGGAGGACGCACGGGCCATGGCCGAGGACCTCGGTCTTGACCTCGTGGAGATCAGTCCCTCCGCCGACCCGCCCGTCTGCCGCATCATCGACTACAAGAAGTTCCTCTACGAGCAGAAGAAGAAGCAGAAGGAGCTGAAGGCGAAGCAGCAGACGGTGGAGATGAAGGAGATCCGCTTCGGCCCCAACACGGACGAGCACGATCTGAACTTCAAGCTCAAGCACGCCCGCAAGTTCCTGGAGGAAGGTCACAAGGTGAAGGCCTTCGTGTTCTTCCGCGGCCGTACCATCGTGTTCAAGGAGCGGGGCGAGATCCTGCTGCTCAAGTTCGCCCAGGAACTGGAGGACGTGGGCATCGTGGAGAGCATGCCCAAGCTCGAAGGCAAACGCATGATCATGTTCATCGTGCCCAAGAAGAAGAAATAACCACCCAACGCAGAGAGGCCATGCCCAAGATGAAGACCCTGTCCGGCGCCAAGAAGCGGTTCAAGCTGACCGGCACCGGCAAAGTGAAGCGCAAGCACGCGTATCACAACCACATCCTGACCAAGAAGCACAAGAAGCGCAAGCGCAACCTCGCCAAGTTCACCCTGGTGCACCCGGGCGATGAGAAGAACGTGCTCGCGCTGCTGAAGTAAACGACCCTTCTACCGGGTAAGAGGTAGTGTTCACCAGGGCGTGTCGCCCATCAAGATCCCGCCATTTGGCGGGGCGCGCACGACCGAAAACCAAACGAAATGCCCCGCAGTCAGAACAAAGTGGCCAGCAAGGCCCGCCGCAAGAAGATCCTGAAGCTCGCCAAAGGCAGCTTCGGACGCCGGAAGAACGTGTTCACCGTCGCCAAGAACAGCGTGGAGAAAGGCCTCTCCCACGCCTACATCGGCCGCCGGTTGAAGAAGCGTGACTTCCGCTCCCTCTGGATCCAGCGGATCAACGCCGCGGCCCGCGAGCACGGCATGAGCTACAGCGTGCTCATGGACCGGCTGAAGAAGGCCAACATCGACCTGGACCGCAAGGCCCTGGCCGAGATCGCCTACTCCGACGCCGACGGCTTCAAGGCCATCGTGGAGAAGGTCAAGTGACCCGCACCCACCATCGAACGAACGAAAGGGCCCGCCGGGCCCTTTCTTCATGGACCGTACCTTTCCATCCATGACCCTTCTGCGCATCCTGGCGCTCGGCGTGCTCACCGTGATCTGCGGTGCCGGCATCTACGGGATCATCTATGCGCCCCGCTTCTTCAAGGTGGCGGCCATCCTGATGCTCGTACTGGCCGTGTACCTCACCTACCTGCTCATCAGGCAGTGGC
Organism: Flavobacteriales bacterium; assembly: GCA_020635695.1. Taxonomy (GTDB): domain Bacteria; phylum Bacteroidota; class Bacteroidia; order Flavobacteriales_F; family PHOS-HE28; genus PHOS-HE28. Next base: position 115,956 of record JACJZH010000010.1, read on the forward strand.
TCGGGGGCCGGCGCAGGCCCGGTGATGACATCCCCGAGGCCGAGGTGATCGAGGAGGACGAACGACCCGCATGAACATGAAGAACAACATCCCTGCCCTGAGCGCCCTGATCACCATCGTGGTGGTGTTCGTGGTGCTGCTCGCCAACTCCTTTCAAAGCGTGGACCCCGGTCATGAAGGCGTCCTCTACCGACCCTTCGGCGGCGGCATCGATACGGCCATGGCCTACAAGGAGGGCGTCCACTTCATCATGCCCTGGGACGATGTGATCGAGTACGACATGCGCAAGCAGACCCAGGAGTTGGACCTTTCGGTCCTGGACAGCAAAGGGCTCACGGTGAGCATCTCCATGAGCGTGATCTTCCGCGTGATGAGCAACCGCTCTCCCCTGCTGCACAACGAGATCGGGCCGAATTACGCCGAACGGATCATCAAACCCCAGGCGCTGGCAATCGTGCGGGACATCGTGGGCGGGTTCAGGGCCGAGGACCTGTACAGTGTGAAGCGGAACGAACTGCAGCAGATGGCCGAGGACCTGCTCAGCAGCGAGCTCACCCGCTACCACCTGGTCACGGACGCCCTGTTGATCAAGGACGTGGACCTGCCCGACCAGATCGAGAAGGCCATCATCGCCAAGGAGGAACAGGAACAGCGCAACCTGCTGGCCGAGAAGAAGAAGACCGAGGCCTACGAACTGGCGCTGGCCAAGGTGCAGACCGCCAAGGGCGACTCGGCCAAGCGGATCATCAACGAACAGGCCGAGGCCGAGGCCATCCGGATCAAGCAGCAGCAGCTGGCTCGTGCCCCGCAGTACATCGAGTACCTGCGTGCCCAGGCGGTGCTGGAAACGGCTCGCAAGTGGAACGGGGAGTACGGATCGGGCAACGTGTTCGGGGATGCGCCCGTGTTGCTCAAGAATATGAAGTGATCGACGATCTTTGCGCCCTCCCGGGGCAGTAGCTCAGCTGGCTAGAGCGTCGCGTTCGCAATGCGAAGGTCGGGAGTTCGAATCTCCTCTGCTCCACGAACGACCCCTGCTCCGGTGGGGGTCTTCGCATTTCAAGGGGCACCCACGCGGACGCCCTGGTCCGACAGGCGCTGAAGCCCCAGCGCAGCCAGCTCGAAGTCCGGCTTCAGGTCCAGCGCCTCCCGATAGTCGGCCGCCGCGCTGTCCAGCCGGCCGAGCCGTTCGTTGGCCACGCCCCGGTTGAACACCGCCTGGTGGTAGCCCGGCAGCAGCCGGTAGGCCTTGTCGAAGTCCGCGTGGGCCTGCTCCAGGTCGTTCAGGTGCTCGAGCCGGACCCAGCCGGCATTATACCAGGCCGTGGCGTTTCGTGGATCGATCTCCCGGATCCGGTCGTAGCAGGCGAGCGCCAGGCTGTCCTGACCATGCTCCTGGGCGAACATGCCCTTGTTGTAGAGGGCCTCCACGCTGCGCGGCCGCAGCTCGAGGGCCGTGTTGTAGTACTGCAGGGCCAGGTCATCATCGATGGCCGCGTGGAGCAGCCCCAGTTGAATGAAGGCATCGTAGAAGGAAGGGTCCTGTTCCACGGCCGTGCGGATGCTGCTGATCGCCCGTGTGGTATCGCCCGTCTCCTTGTAGATCCAGCCTTTGAGGTAGTAGCCTTTGGCGAGGTTGGGGTCCGTGCGCAAGGCCTCGTTCACCGCGTCCATGGCCAGCTGGTACTGGCGGAGCACGAGTTGGATCTCGGCCATCTTGAGGTGTGCCTCGGTGAGCCCGGGGTCCAGTTCGATGGCACGTTCGAACCGCGGAAGGGCCTGGGCCACCTGAAGGGAGAGGTAATAGGCCTCGCCGAGGGCAAGCTGGTATCGGGCATTGGTGCTGTCCAGCGCCAGCGCTCGTCTCAGATCATTGATGGCCTGATCGGTGCTGTCGAATCGCAGGTACAGCCGGGCGCGCTCAGCGAACAGCGCAGGGTCCGAGGGATCCGCCACGATGCGTTGCTCCAGATCGAAGAGGCCGGCCGACAAGCTGTCAAGCTCCCCGCCTCCTTCCTGTGTGGCGGACCGATCGCCACCGCCCGGCATGTTGCAGGAAGCGGCCAGCAGCAGAAGGACGGCAAGGACACTGTTCACCGTGAGCGGGTACCCCATCATGCGAAGGGTCCCACCTGATGGCGGGACCCTCCAAAGGTAACCGGTGGCCTCCTGGCCCTGCCCGCCGAACGAGGGCAGGACTTGTCCTACCGGGCAAAGGCAGGTCCCGGCAGGTGGCGGCCGATCCCGGTCAGGCAGTGGCCTGGGGCTCCTGCGGCTGCATGGCGGCCTTGATCCTGGCCTCCAGCTCCTCGCAGAGCTCCGGGTTGTCGTCGAGCAACTGGCGGACCATGTCGCGACCCTGGCCGAGCTTGTTGTCCTCGTAGGAGAACCAGGAACCGCTCTTCTTGATCACACCGAGCTCCACGCCCATGTCGATGATCTCGCCGCTCTTGCTGATGCCTTGGCCATAGAGGATATCGAACTCGGTGCGGCGGAAGGGCGGCGCCACCTTGTTCTTCACGACCTTGATCTTCACGCGGTTGCCCACCACGGTCTCGCCGTCCTTGATCTGGGTGGCGCGGCGGATGTCGATCCGGATGCTGGAGTAGAACTTCAGGGCATTGCCCCCGGTGGTCGTCTCCGGATTGCCGAACATGACGCCGATCTTCTCGCGGAGCTGGTTGATGAAGATGCAGCAGCAGCCCGTCTTGCCGATCGTTCCGGTCAACTTCCGGAGGGCCTTGCTCATCAGGCGGGCCTGCATGCCCACCTGGCTGTCGCCCATTTCTCCCTCGATCTCGGCGCGCGGAGTAAGTGCGGCCACGGAGTCCACCACCAGCAGGTCGATGGCCCCCGAGCGGATCAGGTTGTCGGCGATCTCCAGCGCCTGTTCCCCATTGTCGGGCTGGCTGATCAGGAGGTTCTCCGTGTCCACGCCCAGGTGCTCCGCATAGAAGCGGTCGAAGGCGTGCTCCGCATCGATGATGGCGGCGATGCCGCCCTTCTTCTGCACCTCGGCGATCGCATGGATCGCCAGGGTGGTCTTACCACTGCTCTCCGGGCCATAGATCTCGACGATCCGGCCCTTGGGATATCCGCCCACGCCCAGCGCCAGGTCCAGACCGATCGAACCGGAGGGGATCACCTCCACCTGCTCGATGGCATCGTCGCCGAGCTTCATGATGGCCCCCTTGCCGAAGGTCTTCTCCAGCTTGTCCATCGTGAGCTGAAGGGCCTTCAGCTTCTCCTTGTTCACTTCCACAGCGGCCATGTTATGATGGTTTTTATTGGTTACAGGACGATCGGGCCGTTCAGCCCTCGAGCACCTGCCGTGCGTGCTCCTTGGTCTTCACCTTGTCGATGACGCGAGCGATGCGGCCTCCTTCATCAATGAGGTATGTGGTCCGGAGCACGCCTTCGAACTCGCGGCCCATGAACTTCTTGGGGCCCCAAGCTCCATAGGCCTTGATCACCTGCTTGTCGGGGTCGGCCAACAACCGGAAAGGAAGGTCATACTTGTCGACGAACTTCCGGTGCTTCCCTTCGGGGTCGGGACTAACACCGATGACCTCATAGCCGGACTCTCGCAATTCATCATGCGCATCACGCAGACTACAGGCTTCCGCGGTGCATCCCGGCGTGTCGTCCTTCGGATAGAAGTACAGCACCACCTTTCGTCCTTGGTAGTCCTTCAAGCGCACCGGCTTGCCTTCCTGGTCAACACCGCTCAACTCCGGTGCCTTCGCTCCCACCTCCAACAAGCTCATGCGGGTTCGCTATTGACGATATTGCTGTCAGTTGTTCGACGGACAAATAAGCAAGCGTTCCGGATCCCGCCAAATCTCATGTCGGAAAAAGTTGTCAACAGGTCCGCTGACTACCCTTCCAGTGCTGTCGACGAATAGGCTCTTTCCATCGATGAGCACTTGACAAGGTTCGACCATCACACTTACTTCGCGTCACTCTTCGTTGACGATCGACCTGCGAGCGGGAGGTCCTTGAACAAGGAAACTCCCATGCGGCGAACGAATCACACCCTTTCCGGGCGGCCCCAAGAGAGGCCCCTCATCCCTGGATCCGGCCACCTGCTCGACCCCGAGCTCTGGTGCCTGTTGTGCATCGGCGCCTTGCTGGTGCTTGCCCATTGAATCCTGCCGTCCCACTCTACCAACCATTAGTCATGGAACACATTACCCGACTTCTTAAATGGCCAAGGGAATGGAGCCGCTGGCTTATGCTGCTCCTTCCGCAACTGGTCCTCGGTCAGTTCTCGGACCATGCGCACGACCACGAACTGGACGAGCTGCTCCACCACCACGAGCAGCAGCTCGAATTCGTGGAGAACAACGGTCAGTTCGGTGATCGCGTGCGCTACCGGCTTGATCTTCCCCACGGACAGGCGGTGGCCACGCCGGAGGGCATGGTCATCTCCATGTTCGATCCGGCCAGTGTGGCACAACGCCAGCGTGAAGGCATCCTGATCGAACAGGAGGTCCAGCGTGGCCTGCCTATGCGTGACCTGACCTGGCGGCAGCGCGGACATGCCTGGCTGATGCGCCCGGTGGGTGCTTCTCCGCGTATGCGCGTGGAGGGCCGCCATGCGCATCGGGGAACCTCCAACTTCTTTCTTGGTGACCGACAGGCAATGGACGTGACCAGCTACCAGGAGGTCTGGTACAGGGACGTCTATCCCGGCATCGACCTGCGCTACTACCCGGCGGAGGACGGCTCCTTGGAATATGACCTGCTGTGCAACGCCGGAAGCGACCCGAACGACATCGCCCTGGCCTTTGACGGCATCGAAGGTCTGCGGTTGAACGCCGAGGGGGAGCTCGTCCTCCCCACCCTGCTTGGTGAGGTGAGCTTCCCGGCCCCCTACGTTTATCAGCAGGTCAGAGGCCGTGAGGTGGAGGTCCCCTCCACGTACCGGATCGATGAGGAGGGCCGTCTGCGCTTCACGCTGGGCGACCACGACGCCACCATTCCCTTGGTCATCGACCCCATCGCCCTGCGTTGGGCCACCTGGGTGAACACCGCCTCCACAGGTGACAATCACGGCCACTGCATCTGGGTGGATCCGAACGATGGCGCCATCTACGTGGTGGCACGGGTGGTGGGCACCACCGACCAGATCACCCCGGGAGCCTTCGACGTGACCGCCAACGGGAATCTGGAGATCATCATCGGCAAGTACCTGGAACCCGCCACCATCGGGGGCAGCGGCACCCGCGTCTGGCAGACCTATGTGGGCGGCAACGGTGACGACAACCCTTATGCCATGGAACAGGGCCCGGATGGCAACCTGTACATCACCGGGCAGACCACCAGCACCAACTTCCCCCTGCTCGGCGGACCCGATTTCTCCGGCCCCAGCATCGACCAGCAGGGACAGTCCGGCGTGGACGTCTTCGTGTTGAAGATCAACACCGCCGGCACCTCGATCAAAGCCTCCGTGATCGGCGGTAACGGGACCGACAACAATTTCGATGTACGGCTCGCCGCCAACAACGACGTGTTCGTGTGCGGCAGCACCACCAGCACCAACCTGGCCACGTTGAACCCCGGCACCGGTGCCAGCAATACGAACAACGGTAGCAACGATGTGCTGGTCTTCCGACTTGGGCAGGACCTGTCCTCATTGGTGTGGATGGAGAATTACGGGGGTAGCGGAAGCGATGTGGGCAGCATCATGTTGCACGACCTGGTGTCAGGCGACCTTTTCGTCGGTGGCAACACGAGCAGCAACAACTTCCCCCTGCTGAACGCCCGGCAGAGCTCTCGGGGCGGTTCCTCCGCAGGATTCATCCAGCGCCGTCTGGGAGCGACCGGAGGGGCGTTGTGGTCCTCCTACTTCTCCTCATCCTCCGGGGATGACGCCAATCTGCTTTGCATGGCCTTCAACAACGACCGCACGGAGATCTACTTCGGCGGAGTGACGGAAGGGCTGAACAGTGCGAACATCACCACAGGGGTCTACGATACCGGTCACAACGGGAGCAACGACTTCTATGTGGCCCACATGGACATCGACCAGAACTTCATCGCAGGCACCTATATCGGAGGATCCGGGAACGAGGTGAACATGATGGGCCTGAACACGGACCAGAACGACGATGTGTACGTGTTCGGATATACGGGCAGCGGCAACTTCCCCACTTCGGCCGCTCCCGACGTGCCGCTACAGACCTCGAACAACGGGGGCGACGACAAGGTCTTCCTGAAGCTGGAAAGCGATCTGGCCTCCCTCGAGTTCAGCACCTATTATGGAGGAAGCCAGGACGACTACGACCCCGTGGGTGAACGCGGCATCAAGTTCAGCAACTGCCGCATCTACACGATCGTCACTTCGGAATCCAACAACATCCCACTGACCCAGGGTGCACTGAACACTACCAAGAACAGCAGCAGTTCGATCTATGAACCCGGGCTCGTGGTCTGGGCCAATCCACCCGACCTGCTCGGGAACACGATCACCGGCAACCAGACCGTCTGCGCCGGAGACGTCCCCACCGACATCACCGGCTCTGAGCCCGCCTACGTACTGCCGACCATCGTCCGCAACAACGCGGCGTCCAGTTATCCCTCACTGGGAAGCGCCGCCACGTACCAGTGGCAGATCAGCACCGACAGCCTGACCTGGAACGATATCCCGGGCGCCACGGCCCAGGACCTGCCCGGAGCACTCGTCGGTCCTTTGACGCAGAAGACCTTCATCCGGCGCATCATCGGTGGTGATGCCTGCATCCTGGCAGGTGCGGCCGACCAGGTCGTGACCGTGCGCATCATCGGGGTCACCGCACAAGTGACCAACGTGACCTGCAACGGGGCGAACAATGGCAGCATCACCGCCCAATCCGATGGTCAGCCTCCGTTCTCCTACCAATGGAGTTCGGGACAGACGACCCAGACGATCACCGGTCTGACTCCGGGCAACTACACCGTGACCGTCACGGACGGTAGCGGATGCCAGGCATCAGGAACGTTCCAAGTGAACGAGCCTCCCCTGCTCACCGCATCGGTGAACGTGGTAGACGCCACATGCAACACCAGCAACGGCTCAGCCTCCACCTCCGTCGCGGGCGGAACGCCCCCCTACATCTATCAATGGAGCAACGGCAGCTCGGGCAGCTCGATCTCGGGCGTACCGGGTGGTGCATACAGCGTGACCATCACCGATCAACTGGGGTGTTCCATCACCCTGCCTACCAACATCGGCAACACCGGCCTGCCCGGTGCCGATGCCGGACCCTCCATCGAGATCACTTGCTTAAATGGTCCCGCTGTACAACTGTCCGGCTCATCACCAACGAACGGGGTCAGCTTCGCCTGGACGGCCAGCAACGGAGGGAACATCGTTTCCGGAGCGAACACGGCCACACCTGAAGTGAACGCACCAGGCACCTACACCTTGACGGTGACGAACGACCAATCGGGCTGTACAAGTTCGGACCAGGTCGTCGTCACGGAAGACACTGATCTTCCGGATGCATCGGCCTCGGTATCCGGTATTCTCACCTGTGCGGTCACCTCCGTTCAAGTGAATGGCGCCAGCACCACGGCAGGTGTGTCCTTCTCCTGGACCGGGCCGGGTGGCTTCAACTCCTCCGACCAGAACCCCGTGGTCACCACGGCAGGCACCTACGTGCTGACCGTGACCGGTGCCAACGGATGCACCAGCACCGCCAACGCCCTGGTCGATGAGGACCTGACCCTGCCCGGAGCTTCGGCCACCGGCGGCACCCTCACCTGCGATGTCACCTCGGTGATGCTCATGGGCGGTGGCAACGGTTCCTACAGCTGGACCGGGCCGGGTGGCTTCACCAGCTCCGACCAGAACCCCGTGGTCGCCACGGCAGGCATCTATGTGCTGACCGTGACCGGTGCCAACGGATGCACCAGCACCGCCAACGCCCTGGTCGATGAGGACCTGGACCTGCCGGGCGCTTCGGCCTCCGGCGGCACCCTCACCTGCGACGTCACCTCGGTGATGCTCATGGGCACTGGCAACGGGTCCTTCTCCTGGACCGGACCCGGTGGCTTCACCAGCTCCGACCAGAACCCCGTGGTCGCCACGGCAGGCACCTACACCCTGACGGTCACCGGTGCCAACGGTTGCACCAGCCAGGCCAGCGCTGATGTGCTCCTCGATGCGGACGCGCCCGGCGCTTCGGCCACCGGCGGCACCCTGACCTGTGACGTCACCTCGGTGATGCTCATGGGTTCCGGCAACGGGTCCTTCTCCTGGACCGGACCCGGTGGCTTCACCAGCTCCGACCAGAACCCCGTGGTCGCCACGGCAGGCACCTACACCCTGACGGTCACCGGTGCCAACGGTTGCACCAGCCAGGCCAGCGCTGATGTGCTCCTCGATGTGGACGTGCCCGGCGCTTCGGCTACTGGCGGCACCCTGACCTGTGACGTCACCTCGGTGATGCTCATGGGTTCCGGCAACGGGTCCTTCTCCTGGACCGGACCCGGTGGCTTCACCAGCTCCGATCAGAACCCCGTGGTCGCCACCGCAGGCACCTACGTGCTGACCGTGACCGGTGCCAACGGATGCACCAGCACCGCCAACGCCCTGGTCGATGAGGACCTGACCCTGCCCGGCGCTTCGGCCACCGGCGGCACCCTCACCTGCGACGTCACCTCGGTGATGCTCATGGGCACTGGCAACGGGTCCTTCTCCTGGACCGGACCCGGTGGCTTCACCAGCTCCGACCAGAACCCCGTGGTCGCCACGGCAGGCACCTACACCCTGACGGTCACCGGTGCCAACGGTTGCACCAGCCAGGCCAGCGCTGATGTGCTCCTCGATGTGGACGTGCCCGGCGCTTCGGCTACTGGCGGCACCCTGACCTGTGACGTCACCTCGGTGATGCTCATGGGTTCCGGCAACGGGTCCTTCTCCTGGACCGGACCCGGTGGCTTCACCAGCTCCGATCAGAACCCCGTGGTGGCCACGGCAGGCACCTACACCCTGACGGTCACCGGCGCCAACGGTTGCACCAGCCAGGCCAGCGCTGATGTGCTCCTCGATGTGGACGTGCCCGGCGCTTCGGCTACTGGCGGCACCCTGACCTGTGACGTCACCTCGGTGATGCTCATGGGTTCCGGCAACGGGTCCTTCTCCTGGACCGGACCCGGTGGCTTCACCAGCTCCGATCAGAACCCCGTGGTCGCCACCGCAGGCACCTACACCCTGACGGTCACCGGCGCCAACGGTTGCACCAGCCAGGCCAGCGCTGATGTGCTCCTCGATGTGGACGTGCCCGGCGCTTCGGCTACTGGCGGCACCCTGACCTGTGACGTCACCTCGGTGATGCTCATGGGTTCCGGCAACGGGTCCTTCTCCTGGACCGGACCCGGTGGCTTCACCAGCTCCGATCAGAACCCCGTGGTGGCCACGGCAGGCACCTACACCCTGACGGTCACCGGCGCCAACGGTTGCACCAGCCAGGCCAGCGCTGATGTGCTCCTCGATGTGGACGTGCCCGGCGCTTCGGCTACTGGCGGCACCCTGACCTGTGACGTCACCTCGGTGATGCTCATGGGTTCCGGCAACGGGTCCTTCTCCTGGACCGGACCCGGTGGCTTCACCAGCTCCGATCAGAACCCCGTGGTCGCCACCGCAGGCACCTACACCCTGACGGTCACCGGCGCCAACGGTTGCACCAGCCAGGCCAGCGCTGATGTGCTCCTCGATGTGGACGTGCCCGGCGCTTCGGCTACTGGCGGCACCCTGACCTGTGACGTCACCTCGGTGATGCTCATGGGTTCCGGCAACGGGTCCTTCTCCTGGACCGGACCCGGTGGCTTCACCAGCTCCGATCAGAACCCCGTGGTGGCCACGGCAGGCACCTACACCCTGACGGTCACCGGCGCCAACGGTTGCACCAGCCAGGCCAGCGCTGATGTGCTCCTCGATGTGGACGTGCCCGGCGCTTCGGCTACTGGCGGTACCCTGACCTGTGACGTCACCTCGGTGATGCTCACGGGTTCCGGCAACGGGTCCTTCTCCTGGACCGGGCCAGGCGGCTTCAACTCCTCCGACCAGAACCCCGTGGTCGCCACGGCAGGCACCTACGTGCTCACCGTGACCGGCGCCAACGGATGCACCAGCCAGGCTTCCGCTGATGTCCTGCTGAATGCCGACGCTCCCGGCGCTTCGGCCACCGGCGGCACCCTGACCTGTGACGTCACCTCGGTGATGCTCATGGGTTCCGGCAACGGGTCCTTCTCCTGGACCGGACCCGGTGGCTTCACCAGCTCCGACCAGAACCCCGTGGTGGCCACGGCCGGCACCTACACCCTGACGGTCACCGGTGCCAACGGTTGCACCAGCCAGGCCAGCGCTGATGTGCTCCTCGATGTGGACGTGCCCGGCGCTTCGGCTACTGGCGGCACCCTGACCTGTGACGTCACCTCGGTGATGCTCATGGGTTCCGGCAACGGGTCCTTCTCCTGGACCGGACCCGGTGGCTTCACCAGCTCCGACCAGAACCCCGTGGTGGCCACGGCCGGCACCTACACTCTGACGGTCACCGGTGCCAACGGTTGCACCAGCCAGGCCAGCGCTGATGTGCTCCTCGATGTGGACGTGCCCGGCGCTTCGGCTACTGGCGGCACCCTGACCTGTGACGTCACCTCGGTGATGCTCATGGGTTCCGGCAACGGGTCCTTCTCCTGGACCGGACCCGGTGGCTTCACCAGCTCCGATCAGAACCCCGTGGTCGCCACCGCAGGCACCTACACCCTGACGGTCACCGGCGCCAACGGTTGCACCAGCCAGGCCAGCGCTGATGTGCTCCTCGATGTGGACGTGCCCGGCGCTTCGGCTACTGGCGGCACCCTGACCTGTGACGTCACCTCGGTGATGCTCATGGGTTCCGGCAACGGGTCCTTCTCCTGGACCGGACCCGGTGGCTTCACCAGCTCCGATCAGAACCCCGTGGTCGCCACCGCAGGCACCTACACCCTGACGGTCACCGGCGCCAACGGTTGCACCAGCCAGGCCAGCGCTGATGTGCTCCTCGATGTGGACGTGCCCGGCGCTTCGGCTACTGGCGGCACCCTGACCTGTGACGTCACCTCGGTGATGCTCATGGGTTCCGGCAACGGGTCCTTCTCCTGGACCGGACCCGGTGGCTTCACCAGCTCCGACCAGAACCCCGTGGTGGCCACGGCCGGCACCTACACTCTGACGGTCACCGGTGCCAACGGTTGCACCAGCCAGGCCAGCGCTGATGTGCTCCTCGATGTGGACGTGCCCGGCGCTTCGGCTACTGGCGGCACCCTGACCTGTGACGTCACCTCCGTGATGCTCATGGGCACGGGCAACGGTTCCTACAGCTGGACCGGGCCGGGTGGCTTCAACTCCTCCGATCAGAACCCCGTGGTCGCCACGGCAGGCATCTACGTGCTCACCGTGACCGGCGCCAACGGCTGCACCAGCACCGCCAACGCCCTGGTCGATGAGGACCTGACCCTGCCCGGAGCTTCGGCCACCGGTGGCACCCTCACCTGCGATGTCACCTCGGTGATGCTCATGGGCGGTGGCAACGGTTCCTACAGCTGGACCGGGCCGGGTGGCTTCACCAGCTCCGACCAGAACCCCGTGGTCGCCACGGCAGGCATCTATGTGCTGACCGTGACCGGTGCCAACGGATGCACCAGCACCGCCAACGCCCTGGTCGATGAGGACCTGGACCTGCCGGGCGCTTCGGCCTCCGGCGGCACCCTCACCTGCGACGTCACCTCGGTGATGCTCATGGGCGGCGGCAACGGTTCCTACAGCTGGACCGGGCCGGGTGGCTTCACCAGCTCCGACCAGAACCCCGTGGTCGCCACGGCAGGCACCTACGTGCTCACCGTGACCGGCGCCAACGGATGCACCAGCCAGGCTTCCGCTGATGTCCTGCTGGATGCCGACGCTCCCGGCGCTTCGGCCACCGGCGGCACCCTGACCTGTGACGTCACCTCGGTGATGCTCATGGGTTCCGGCAACGGGTCCTTCTCCTGGACCGGACCCGGTGGCTTCACCAGCTCCGATCAGAACCCCGTGGTGGCCACGGCAGGCACCTACACCCTGACGGTCACCGGCGCCAACGGTTGCACCAGCCAGGCCAGCGCTGATGTGCTCCTCGATGTGGACGTGCCCGGCGCTTCGGCTACTGGCGGCACCCTGACCTGTGACGTCACCTCCGTGATGCTCATGGGCACGGGCAACGGTTCCTACAGCTGGACCGGGCCGGGTGGCTTCAACTCCTCCGACCAGAACCCCGTGGTCACCACGGCAGGCACCTACGTGCTGACCGTGACCGGTGCCAACGGATGCACCAGCACCGCCAACGCCCTGGTCGATGAGGACCTGGACCTGCCGGGCGCTTCGGCCTCCGGCGGCACCCTCACCTGCGACGTCACCTCGGTGATGCTCATGGGCGGCGGCAACGGTTCCTACAGCTGGACCGGGCCGGGTGGCTTCACCAGCTCCGACCAGAACCCCGTGGTCGCCACGGCAGGCACCTACACCCTGACGGTCACCGGTGCCAACGGTTGCACCAGCCAGGCATCCGCGGATGTCCTGCTGGACGCCGACGCCCCGATTGCCACGGCCATCGGCGGATCGATCGATTGCGACCTGGGAACGTTCCAACTCATCGGTACTGCGGACCAGAGCAATGTCAGCTTCAGCTGGACCGGACCCAATGGCTTCCTGAGCACCCAGCAGGACCCCGTGGTTTCTGACACTGGCCTGTACGTGCTCGTGGTGACCGCCACGAACGGCTGCACGGGCAGCGATTCGGCGCAGGTAAGCAACGACTGTTCGGATTGTCCGCCGTTGATCATTGATTGCGGTCCGGATGTGACGGTGGAGTGCGGCACCTCACTGCATCCGCTGGACATCGGCCACCCGATCTTCCGCAAGGACCCCGGTTGCCCTGAAGTGTTCGTCAACTGGACCGACCAATGGTTCGGCACCTGCCCCTACACGCTGGTCCGCACCTGGACGGCCACCGACAGCCTGGGCCTAGTGGAGACCTGTGTGCAGACGATCACGGTAATCGACACCCAAGCCCCGGAGCTGCTCTTCGTTCCGGGCGACATCACCGTGAACTGCGATGCCGTTCCTGAGCCCACGGACAACGTGATCGCGAGCGACAACTGTAAGGAGTGGATCCCTGTCTCCTTTGTGGAAACGTCGATCCCCGGCAACTGCCCGGGCAGTTACATCCTCGAGCGCACCTGGAGCGCAACGGACGATTGCGGGAACACGGCTTCCCAGACCCAGGTGATCACCGTCCAGGACATCCTGCCGCCGCAATTGATGGGTGTTCCCCAGGACACGACCGTTCAGTGCCAAGAAATGCCGCCACCTGCGCCCATATGGGCAGTGGACGCCTGCGACCTGAACGTGAGCGTGCAGTTCAATGAGCAGATCAACCCGGGTCAATGCGCTGGCAGCTACACGGTGGTCCGCACCTGGGCCGCGACCGACGCTTGCGGGAACACCGCGGTGGCCGTTCAACTCGTCCTCGTGATCGACACCACTCCGCCCAACATTGTGGGGGTGCCTGGGGATGTCACCGTGGAATGCAATTCCGTGCCCCCTGCGGACCACGTTCTTTGGGCCACGGACAACTGCAAGCAGCCATGGACCGTGGTCTCCCAGGACAGCATCGTGCCCGGTGCTTGTGAGGGTGCCTACACCATCCTCCGCATTTGGAGCACCGCTGACGACTGTGGCAACGCCACCACGGCCACCCAGATGATCACCGTGGTGGACAATACGCCGCCCACCATCGTGGGGGTGCCTGATGATGTGACCGTATCCTGCGACAGCGTGCCACCGGCGGACCAGGTCCTTTGGGCTGAGGACAACTGCAAACAGCCCTGGACGGTGGTCTCCCAGGACAGCATCGTACCCGGCAACGGGGCGTGCTTCTACACGATCCTCAGAACATGGGCAACGGCCGATGACTGTGGCAATACCGTGAGCGCCATGCAGGTGATCACCGTGATCGACACGGAACTTCCCGCCTTGGACGACACGGTCGATGGGACATTGGGAACGAGTGATAATGAAGCCCAGACCACGGGTATCAGCGACCTGGAAGCGGGCGATGTGCAGGTGCAGGCCTTCCCTAACCCCTTCCGTGAGAACTGCACCATCGTATTCACCCCAACAGCGGCGGCGAACGCCCTCCTGCAGGTACTCGATGTCCGTGGGCGGATCGTGGGCGAGCTATTGCAAAGCCCCGTGCAGGCCGGGGTCACCTACCGGGTGCCCTTCGATGCGGCGGGGATGTCGGCGGGCACGTACACCTACCGACTGATCTTGGACCAGCAACTGCTGACCGGCAGGATCATGCTGAACTGAGCGGTAGCCGGGTGCGCCATTCGGGCGCACCCGGCACCCATACCATCATCCGAACCAGAAACTGAAGAACGATGCTGAACAGCACCATCCGCAAGGCCAGGACCGATCTGGCCGACATGAAGTGGTTATTTTTCTTCCTCGGACTCGTGGCGCTGCTGGCGATAGCCACCGTGATCGATCCCGGGGTCTCCATTCCGGCCACCGGAGCGGAGCAGTTCCTGGAAGCGATCCCTGCGGTGCCGGAGGCTTGATACGAAGGACGGCCACCCGCCTACCTTCGCGGGATGGATCACGCCCCGCTGGCCGAACGGATGCGTCCACGTGAGCTGGACGAGGTCGTTGGCCAGGAACACCTGGTGGGGCCCGATGGCATCCTGCGGAAGGCCCTGGCCTCGGGCATGCTTCCCAGCATGATCCTTTGGGGGCCGCCCGGCGTGGGCAAGACCACGCTGGCCCGGCTCATCGCGGAACGTCTCAAGCGCCCCTTCCATACGCTCAGTGCGATCAGTTCGGGCGTGAAGGACGTGCGCGAAGTGATCGCCAAGGCGGGCGGAGCGGGTCTGTTCAGCACCAGCGCGATCCTGTTCATCGACGAGATCCACCGCTTCAGCAAGGCGCAGCAGGACAGCCTGCTCGGGGCCGTGGAACAGGGCACCATCACGCTGATCGGCGCCACCACCGAGAACCCCAGCTTTGAGGTGATCGGTGCGCTCCTTTCCCGCTGTCAGGTCTACACCCTGGAACCGCTCACCGAGGACCTGCTCCTGGCCCTGCTTGAACGGGCCATG
This sequence comes from Flavobacteriales bacterium, assembly GCA_020635695.1. Taxonomy (GTDB): domain Bacteria; phylum Bacteroidota; class Bacteroidia; order Flavobacteriales_F; family PHOS-HE28; genus PHOS-HE28. The sequence goes on from JACJZH010000010.1 coordinate 131,121, forward strand.
CAGGAGGACGCCCAACTGAAGGGACGGACCATCCACCTGCAGGAGACCGCTGCCCTGATGCGCGCCAGCGGTGGGGACGCCCGCCGCCTGTTGAACACCTTCGAACTGTGCATCAAGGCCGCGGGCCCCGGTGAAGTGACCATCACCGACGACCTGGTGAAGGAAGTGGTCCAGGGACCTGCCGCCCGCTACGACAAGCAGGGGGAGCAACACTACGACATCGTCTCCGCCTTCATCAAGAGCCTGCGCGGCAGCGACCCGCACGCGGCCGTGTACTGGCTGGCCCGCATGGTGGAGGGCGGCGAGGATCCCCTGTTCATCGCCAGGCGCATGGTGATCCTGGCCAGCGAGGACATCGGCAACGCCAATCCGAACGCCCTTCTCATGGCCACCACCAGCATGCAGGCCGCCCAGTTGATCGGTTGGCCCGAAAGCCGCATCATCCTGAGCCAGTGCGCCATCTACCTGGCCACCTCGCCCAAGAGCAACAGCTCCTACCTCGCGATCGGCAAGGCCCAGCAACTGGTGCACGAGACCGGTGACCTGCCCGTACCGCTGCACCTGCGCAATGCGCCCACCAAGCTGATGAAGGACATCGGATACGGCAAGGGCTATGGCTACAGCCATGAGGGTCAGGGCAATTTCCTGGAACAGGAATTCCTGCCCGAAGCGCTGAGCGGCACCGCCATCTATGAGCCTGGGAACAACCCCAGGGAAAAGGAGCATGCCGCCCTGCTCAGGCGGCTTTGGGGGGATCGCTATACGCAGGACTGACCTTCAGGCACGCTCGTGCTCCAGGAAGGCCCGGTGCATGTCGTAGATGATCCCCAGGCTCACCATGAGCCCGCCGAGCGCCTGCTCCAGCATCTGCCACAGGATGTCCACCACGATGTGCATCATCTGGTGGCCCGCGAAGGAGACTCCCAGGATGAACACGAGCAGGTAGACCACGAAGCCCACCACCGCTCCCACCAACATGCTGTTCAACGGGAATGCCCGCTTCAGGGAGATCCACTCATGCCGGATGGCCTCGTGGACCAGCACGGTGATCACCAACCCGACCACCAGGTAGACCAACCCGGAAAGACCCAGGTACAGGCCGAGCGGCACCTTCAACTCCTGCAGGTCCCGCAGCAGGAGACCGTGCCAGAGATAGGACAGGCCGAACATGACGATCGCCGAGATCAGCCAGGGAAGCAGGTAGCGCCGGGAGAACAGGAACATCGTCACCGGGCAAGTTAATCGCGGCACTCGATCCCCCACATGAGGATCGTTCGAGCGGAAGTACCTTGCCCATCAGAAAACGAAGGGATGTCCACCCGGGTTGCCTCTGCCGGCCTCATGGCCGTTCTGTTGCTCACCGGCTGCCGGCGCGAGACCGAGCCACCGCAGTGGGACGTGGACCTGCTGGGCCCGTTGATCAGCTCCACCTTCACGGTGCAGGACCTCAGTGATGGAGGCGAGTTCACCAGCGATGCGGACGGGAACCTGAGCGTGCGGTACACCTCGGAGCTCTTCGCCCTCAGGCTGGACACCGTGTACGACGTGCCGGACACCAGCTTCATCTACCGCTACGGCCTGCCGTTCCCCGGTCCGTTCAACGTGCCGCAGAACACGGTCTTCTACGATCAGACGGACGTGACCCGCTTCGACCTGAACGACCTGCAGCTCAACACCCTGTGGGTACGGTCGGGAACGCTGGGCGTCACCCTCACCAGCGCGGTTCCGGGCGACTGCATCGGGCGTTTCGGATTGCCGGCGGCCCTGCTGAATGGCACCCCGTTCCAGGTGGAACTTCCAGTGGCCGCCGGTACACCGTCCGACCCCTCCCAGGCTTTCGGACAGTATCCGCTGAACGGTCACCGGATCGATCTCCGGGGACCAGGGTTCAATGAGGTGAACACGCTTTCCACGGCGATCCAGGTGCGCACGGCGCAGGGCATCGGCACCACGGTGCTCACCGACCAGGACAGCCTGATCGCCGAGATCGCCTACGCCGGCATCGTGGCCGACTACGCCCGGGGCTACTTCGGGCAGCCGGCCTTCAGCGTGGGCCCCAGTACCGAGCCGCTGAACATCTTCTCCGAACTGCAGGCCGGCAGCTTCGACCTCGAAAGCTCCACGGCGCGGCTCGTCATCACCAACGGCATCGGTGCCGATGTGCAGGCCTTCATCCAGCAACTCGAGGTCTCCAACACGGGTTCCGGCCAGTCGCTGTCCCTGCAGCATGCGCTCCTTGGCGGGCCTGTGAACGTGTCCCGTGCCGTGGACCTGAACGGCGGCTTCCAGACCACGACCTACACGGCCGTGATGGACGACGGCAACTCCAACTTCACCGAGCTGCTGGAGCTGATCCCCGATCAGGTGAGCTACGCCGCGGACCTGCAGGTGAACCCGCTGGGCGACATCAGCAACGGGAACGATTTCTTTTACTACGACAGCGAACTCCGGGCCGAACTGGTCGTGGACGTGCCCCTGCGCCTGATCGCCACCGGGATCACCCTGGAGAGCACCTTCGACCCCGACCTGCCGGGCACCAGCGAAGGGCACGGCCTGCAGGAGGGCGAGCTGAAGCTCTTCGCGGACAACGGCTTTCCGTTCGAGGGCACCATCCAACTGGAGATCGTGGACCCGGACGGCAACCTGTTGGACGTGCTGCCCGTCACCGGGACCGTGGCTCCTGCCCTGCTTGGGCCCGACCTCCTGGTGCAGCAGCGCGTGGCGTCCGAATTGCATGCCCATGTGAGCCCCGCCCAGACCGACCTCCTGTACCAGGGCACACGCGTCCGGGTCCGCATCATCTTCAGCACCTCCGACCAATCCCAGCACCTCACCCTGCTGGACAGCTATGCGCTGGACCTGCAGATCACGCTGGGCGCCAATTACATCGTGAACGGCGATGAGTAGGTGGGTGGCGCTCGGGTTCGTGCTGGCCCTATCCGGCACCCTGCCCGCCCAGGACCCGGAGTTCTTTCTGCCGGACAGCGCGGACGCGGTGGTGCGGGCTGGCCGGCACATGCTGCTGGCGGAAGGCCGCTTCGGCTATGCCTCCAATGCGCTTCGGAATGAATTCGTGGACGCGGTGCGTGCCGGTGGCTTCCTCTCCCGCGAGACCCGGCAGGAGGCCCTGGACGGGTTGGCGGACAACAACCGTTTCGGCCAGGAACTCGGCGGTGGCCTCGTGTTCCTGGGCTGCGACAGCCTGTTCGGCAAACCCTGGCTGCAGGGGCAGGTGGCCCTTTCGCACACGGACATCGTGGGCGGGCGCTTCACGCGGGACCTCTACGGGCTGGCCTTCTTCGGGAACGCGCCCTACGAGGACCGGACCGCCGAACTGGCCCCCAGCGCCCTGGAACAGCAGCGCTACCAGCAGGTGGGCTGGGGCGTGGTGGACCACCGCAGTTGGAGCTGGGCGCGCCTTTCCTTCGTGAAGGGCCAGAGCTTCCAACTGGTGGACGTGCGCGAAGGCGACCTCTACACAGCGCCGGACGGCCGTGTGCTGGACACGCGCCTGGACGGCACCTTCTCCCGCAGCGACACCGCCCAGCGGGGGTGGGACGCCTTCAACGGCCTGGGCGCGGCCCTGAGCGGCCGCTGGAACCACCGGCTCGACCTGCCCTGGTCCGACGGCCGCAGCGACTGGCTGAGCGTGGAGGTGCGCGACCTCGGGGTGGTGTACTGGAACGATCGAAGCCTGTACCTGGACAAGGACACGGTGTACGCCTACGAGGGCCTGTACGTGGACAACATCTTCGACGTGGGCGACCTGGTGGTGGACGAGGAGTACTTCCGCGATACGCTGGCCTTGAACTACGCGACCAAGGCCCAATGGCGCATGTTGCCGTCACAGGCGATGGTCAGGCTCTACACGCGGCCTTGGCAACGGGTCGGTCTGGCCGTGTCGGTCAGGCAGGTCGTGATCCCGGGTTTCGTGCCCGAGGTGGGGCTGCAGGCCTGGATGCATCCCTCCAACGCCTGGCGCTGGGGCCTGGCCGTGCGGTACGGCGGCTTCACCACCTGGCAGGCCGGCCTGCAGCTCGAAGGCGCCCCGGGCAGGCACCTCTACCTCCACGCCGAGCTTCCAGACCTGGTCGGGCTCGCGTCACCGGAAGGCCTGGGCCGCGCAGCGAACGCAGCCCTGGGCTGGCGTTTCTGAGCGACCGTTCACCAGTTGACCCAAGGCCTTCAGCGTTCCACGTTCAGCCTTTAGCGTTCAGCGCTTAGCGTTCAGCGTTTAGCGTTTAGCGTTCAGCCTTCAGCCTTCAGCCTTCCCTACCCCAGGAACCCCAGTCCCGGCGGTTGGTGCAGCAACCAGCCGGTGAGGCTGTAGCGGTCGGTGCGGGTGGGCAGCACCTCGTGTTCCAGCACATCGCTCTTGAACAGCACGAGCCGCCCGTACAGCGGTTCCACGAGGCGCTCCTCATCCGGAAGGAACAGCCGAAGCTCACCCCCATCCCCCGGCCCCCGGTCCCGGTTCAGGTACAGGACCACGCTGATCAGGCGATTGCCCCTGCCGCGGAACTGGTCGCGGTGCCGCTTGTAGAAGGTGCCTGGCGGGTAGTGCGCGAAATGGAACTCCCAGCCGGAAAGCGAGAGGTAGCAGTACCGGTTCAGCAGGGCCAGCAGCTCTTCCATGCGCTGGAAGAACGGCTCCAGGTCCGGCTCCCGTCCCCGGTCCAGCCAGTGTACCTCGTCGCCCCGTACCGTCGTGTCAACCTGATGGTCGGCCAGGGCCCCGATGCCGGCCTTGTGGAGGTCGCCGGCGGTCAGGTGGCCGTGCAGGGAGGTCTCGAGGGCCTGCAGGATGTCCGCGTCAAAGACCCCGTCCAGGACTAGGTGGTCCTCCGTGGCGAGCCGGTCGAACAAGGGGAGCCAGTGCTCCGCGACCCAGGGGTGCATGCGCGGTGATAGGGACCGCGAACGTACGCCGGCGAACGATCCGTTGGATCAGAGCACCCGCACTTCCGTGCGCCGGTTCAGGGCGCGGCCCTCCTCGGTGTCGTTGGTCGCCGCCGGTCGGCCTTCGCCATAGCCCTTCGCCTCGATGCGATCGGCCGCGATGCCCTTCGACACCAGATAGCCACGCACCGCCTGGGCCCGGCGTTCGCTCAGCTGTTGGTTCTCGGCCTCCCCGCCTACGTTGTCCGTGTGGCCCCCGACCTCGATCCGCAGCGAGGCGTTGCGCTCCAGGAGCTGCACCAGGCGGTCCAGTTCCACATGACTGGCCGGCAGCAGTTCGTGGCTGGCCGTTTCGAAGAACACGTTGCGGAGGGCGATGGTCTCGCCGGTCTTCAGCGGCCGCATGGGCACTTCCAACGTGAAGGGGTCAGCATTGTCGCCGGTCCCCTGCACGTCGTAGTTCGCGGAGAAGAAGAGGTAGCCCTCGGCGGAGGCGTTCAGCGCGTAGGTGCGTTCGGTGGGCAGCACCACCAGGAACTCGCCGGTGCCGGGATCGCTGTAGGCGGCCGTGGCAAGGCGCCCGTCCGTCAGGTCCAGCAGCATCACGTCCGCCTCCAGGGGCTCCCCGGTGGCCTCATCGTATACCCGCCCCCGGATGTAGGTGACCGGTTCCGGCCGTGCCTCGGGATACAGCTCGAAGCTGTACAGGTCCAGGTCGCCCTGTCCGCCCTCCCGGTCGCTGGCGAAGTAGGCCACACGCCCGTCCGCGCTCACCAGCAGGCTGTTCTCGTCATCGCCGGTGTTGATCGGCCAGCCGAGGTTCAGGGCCTGCCCCCAGCTGCCATCCGCCTCCTTCCGGCTCATGAAGATGTCCAGCCCCCCGAAGCCGGGATGGCCGTTGCTGCTGAAGTAGAGCGTGCGCCCGTCGGGGTGGATCTGCACGCTCTCCTCCTGGAAGGGGGTGTTCACCGCGCCCGGCAGCTTCTCCGGGGTGCTGAACGAACCGTCGTCCTGCAGGGTGCTGCTCCAGATGTCCATGTCGCGGATGCCGTCGCGGGCCATCTGCCCCCGCACGAAGTAGAGGGTCCGGCCATCGCTGGCCATGCTGGGCTGCGACTCCCAGTTCCGCGAGTTCACCGGCGGGCCCAGGTTCTCGGGCTTGGTCCATCGGTCGCCGATGCGCCGGCTGATGAAGAGGTCGCAGCTGCCCAGGCCCTTCAATTCGCCGCCGTAGCTGCCATCGGCCAGTGCGCACTTGGTGAAGATGATGAAGCGCCCGTCCGGCGTGAGCGTGCCGGCCCCTTCGTTGTGGTGCAGGGTGTTCACCGTGGGCACGGGATCCGACCGGCCCCAGCTCCCGTCCTCGCCCCGATGGCTCACGAAGAAATCCTCCTGCATGCCGTAGGGCCGCACCTCGGGGGCCGTAACGCGCCGGGTGTAGATCAACGTGCGGTCGTCCGCCGTGACGCAGGGGTAGTACTCCGGCTCGGCGCTGTTCACGCCAGGTCCCAGGTTCACCGGCTCGAACGGGACCGGCTGCTTGATGGCCCGCGCAGCGAAGGTGCAATTGTCGATGCCCAGCCGGGCGCGATCGGCGCGGACGGGGTCCTGGTTCAGGTCCAGGAAGGTCTTGTAGTGCCCCTCGGCGGCGGTGTACTCCTGGTTCCGGAACTCGATGTCGGCCAGGTGCAGGTAGGCGTTCGGGAAGTAGCGCGGGGCCAGTTGCAGGGCCTCGCGGTACCAGCGCATGGCCTCGGTGTCGTTGCCCCGCAGGTCGTACAGTTCAGCCAGGGCGAAACGGGGTTCCACGAAGTGGTCGTCAAAACCTGCGGCCTTGGATAGCCGGGCCTCGGCGCAGTTCCAGTCGCGCTGGTGCATGCAGTCGAGCCCCTCCTCGTACAGCTTGATGGCCTTCTTGTCCTTGGTGCTGTAGTCGCGCAGCTGGGCCTGCACACCGAGTGTCAGCAGGAGAACGGGAAGCAGGAACAAGGAACGCAGGCTCACGGGATGCCGAGGTATTTGTGGGTCTGGAGGGAGATGCGCCACTGCGGATGGGCCTGCACCTGCGCGGTGATCAGGGGCATCACCACCTCGCGGCGGTCCCACTCGGGCTGCAGGTACAGCAGGCAGCCGGAACGCACACGCGAGGCATGCCCCGAGGCCCAGTCCAGGTCGTGGCGGTTGTACACGATCACCTTCAGTTCGTCCGCACGGTCGTAGATCTCCGGCAAGGGTGCGCGGAACTTCTTCGGACTGAAGCAGATCCAGTGCCATTCGCCGCTGAGCGGATGGGCGCCGGAGGTCTCGATGTGGGTGCGGAAGCCGGCGGCGCGCAAGGCATGGGTCAGTGGTCCCAGCTCGTGCATGGCGGGTTCGCCACCGGTGATCACCGCGATGCGTGCGGGTTGCTCCAGGGCCTCGGCCACCAGGTCATCGACGGAGCGGACGGGATGTGCGGCGGCGTCCCAGCTCTCCTTCACATCGCACCAGGTGCAGCCCACGTCGCAGCCGCCCAGGCGGATGAACCAGGCGGCCTGGCCGGTGAAGGCCCCCTCGCCCTGCACGGTGCCGAAGGCCTCCATGACGGGCAGCAGCGACCCTGCGGGCCGGAGGTCCTGGGAGGTGGCGGGATCGGACATGGTCGAGGTGCTCACGCGGGAGCAAAAGAAAGCCCACGCAGGTACTTGCTCAAAAGAAACTCATGGGTCACATGAGCGGAATGGGACAGATGGGTTCCGTAATCCCCGTACACCGCCCAAAGGCGGTATCCACCGGAAGGTGGACCGGGGCGCGCCGTTGCCCATCGAAGCGCCCACCCCTGGAGGTGTCTTGTTAGCTTCTCGAACGTAACCTGCGCGGGCCGTATGGTGAAGGCCCAAAGGCCTCAAAGAACGCGTTGACATTCGAAAGGTAAGTCGATCGCCACGGGATCGCAAACCCCCTCACCCACCCTTCTGCCCCACGAAGTGGTCCTCCTTGTCGGCGAAGAGCACGTTGAAGGTCGTGAGGCTGCCGTAGCAGCGCGTCACGTACTGCTGCAGCTCCACCTTGTCGGCCTCCGAAAGCCCCTCGTGGGCGTTGATCTTCTGCTCCAACACCCGCAGCCGGTCACGCAGCATCACGATCTTGTGGAAGAAGTCATCGATCGGCAGCTCCTTGCTCTTCAGCTCCGGGTCGGAGGGCTTCAGTTCCAGGGTGCCGCCATCGTAGCGCCGGGCCAGTTCCACCGGACGCCGGGGACGGTCCATCTCCTCCAACACCTCGCGCAGGGCGTCCTTCACCGTGTCCAGGTCCAGCTCCTCCCCGCCTGCGAGGTCGGGTCCGGGCTCCACCAGCTGCAGCCCGGTGAAGCTCCGGCTGATGGTCTGCTCGCCCTGTTCACCGCCGAAGAAGATGTAGTAGGTGCGCTGGTCGGCGTCGTACACCACGCCCTTGCCGAACGCCGGATGCTCCACCCGCGCGCCGATGCCGATCACGTCCAGGTCCATGCTCAGTAGACCTGCTTGATGGTGAAGGTGTTGCCGTTCACCTGCACGGACTCCCCTGCCTTCTTCCCGTTCAGGGCCTGGTACAGTGGGGCCTTGGTGCTCAGTCCCAGGTACTCCTCGCCCTCCACATCGAACCCGTCGATGCTGGTGGCGATGAGCAGGTGGTGCCGGTCGGTGACCACCACCGACCCGTAGCGCACGGTGTCGTGCGGCGCGTCGGTCAGGTCCACCTGGTCCAGGCCGTCGAGTTCGCGCTTCACCTGGGCGAGCTGCTCGCCGATGGAGTTCATGAGCTCGATGTCGGCATCGCGCCGGCCCTCGGTCTGGCTGGCGGTCTCGGCCAGTTCGTTCTCCACCGTCACGGCGCGCAGTTCGGCGATGCGCTCGTTGTACTCGGTGAGGTGCTCGTTCAGCTTGGTGCGGGCCGCCTCGAGCACCCGCTCTTTCATCTGCTTCGGGTCCATGTGTGCTGGGATTCGGCCCGTAGGCCGTGGAACGTCCCCAAAATAAGGGCACTGGCCGTTCCCGGCCAAGGCCCTTGGTCCCGATACCTTTGCCCCCATGCCGAAGAAACCCCTGCGCATCCGTCTCCGCAACCTCCGATTCGCCGATTACGTGTCCCTGCGGGCCTCCATGGTGAAGGCCTATCCGGACATGGACAACGCCATCTGGAAGGAGGAACAGATCCAGCGGCTGATGGAGATCTTCCCCGAAGGCCAGCTGTGCGTAACGGTGAACGGCCAGGTGGTGGCCGCCGCGCTCAGCATCATCGTGGACTACGACCTGTACGGCGACGACCACACCTACCGGCAGATCACCGGCAACTACACCTTCGACACCCACGATGAGGACGGGGACGTGCTGTACGGCATCGACGTGTTCGTGCATCCGGAGTACCGCGGCATGCGGCTGGCCCGGCGCCTGTACGAGGCCCGCAAGGAGCTTTGCGAACGGCTGAACCTGAAGGCCATCGTGGCCGGGGGGCGGATCCCGAACTACTCCAAGTTCGCCGAAAAGCTCACTCCGCGCGAGTACATCGAGAAGGTGCGCCTGAAGGAGATCTACGACCCCACGCTCACCTTCCAGCTCAGCAACGACTTCCACGTGCTGAAGGTGATGAAGGGCTACCTGGCCGGCGACACCAGCTCGCTGGAGTACGCCACGCTGATCGAGTGGAACAACATCTACCACGACGGCCGCCCCAAGATCGCCGGGCGGGCCAACGACGTGGTGCGCCTGGGCCTGGTGCAGTGGCAGATGCGGCCCTTCCGCAGCCTGGACGCCTTGTGCGACCAGGTCGAGTTCTTCATCGACGCCGTGGCCAGCTACAAGACGGACTTCTGCCTGTTCCCCGAGCTGTTCAACGCCCCGCTGCTGGCCGAGTTCAACCACCTGGACGAGGCGCGGGCCATGCGATCCCTGGCCAAGTACACCGAGCCGCTCCGAGACCGGTTCGTGGACTTCGCGATCCGCTACAACGTCAACATCATCACCGGCAGCATGCCCATGCTGGACGGCAAGCACCTGAAGAACGTGGGCTTCCTCTGCCGGCGCGATGGCACCTGGGAACGCTTCGAGAAGGTGCACATCACCCCCAACGAGGTGCAGTACTGGGGCATGGTGGGTGGTGATGAGGTGCGGGTGTTCGACACCGACTGCGGCAAGGTGGGCGTGCTGATCTGCTACGACGTGGAGTTCCCCGAGCTGCCCCGCCTGATGGCCCTGCAGGGCATGCAGATCCTGTTCGTACCCTTCCTCACCGACACCCAGAACGGCTACATCCGGGTGCGGCGCTGCGCCCAGGCCCGGGCCATCGAGAACGAGTGCTACGTGGCCATTGCGGGCAGTGTGGGTAACCTGCCCAAGGTGGAGAACATGGACATCCAGTTCGCCCAGAGCGCCGTGTTCACCCCCAGCGACTTCGCCTTCCCCACCAACGGCGTGAAGAGCGAGGCCACGCCCAACACGGAAATGACGCTGATCGCCGATGTGGACCGCGACCTGTTGAAGGAGCTGAACGCCCATGGGGCGGTGCGCAACCTGAAGGACCGGCGTACGGACCTCTATACCCTGGGGCTCAAGGGCTCAGCCATCCAGGCGAACCGGACCTCCTCCAAGCTGGCCCGCAAACGCGGGCGCGATGGTCACTGATCGGGAAGGCGCTCGGGGGCCGCTTCCGGGGTGAAGGCGTGCACCCGCTCCAGGTCCAGCCGCATGCCGCCATCGCCGGCCGGCTCGAAGGCCCGTTCGAAGCGGCCTCCCCAATGCACCTCGTCCCAGCGGTACGAGCGGCGCGTCTGCACCATCTGGCCGTAGGACTCGTCGAGCCCCTTCACGATCACGATCAGCTCGGCCCGGCGTTCCTGCAATTCCCTGGCGGAAAGACCGGATAGCGGGCTGTCACCATCCACGGGGTGCACCACCGTCCAGGTGAGCGGCAGGAAGGTGATGCGGTCCAGCTGCAGCGGCAGTTGGTAATAGTTCAGCCGTTCGCCCTGGCCGTCCTTGTCGGCGAGCACCAGCAGCACCCGCGCCTCCACGTCCATGAGCAGGGTGTCACGACGGTTGGCCACGCGGAACTGGAGGCTCCAGCCTTCCCGGAAGGGAGCGATCAACGCCCGTTCGCTGAAGAGCAGACGGGCCGTGGGCCGGGCGATGCGGGCGTAGGTGATGGCGCTGAACAACCCGAGGCCGAGCACTCCGAGCATGCTCTCCAGCGTGGCCAGCAGCCAGGCCCCGTTGCCCATGGGCGCCAGGTGCCCGTAGCCCACGGTGGTCAACGTCTGCATGCTGAAGCCCAGGGCACTGCGCCAGCGGGGCCAGAGGCCATGGAGCTCGGCACCCTGCAGCTGCTCCACCCCCACGGCCATGTAGCCCGCGCCGAAGACCAGGATCACCGTCAGGTAGGTGGCCACCAGGCACAGCACGTAGGTGGCCGTGCTCACGGTGGTCAGGAACAGGAAGAACTGGCGGAACGTCCGGATCCCGCCCCGGCGGTCCACCCGGAACTGGCCGTCAGCGCCCAGCAACCGGTCCACCGGCTTGTCGAAGCTGAGCCCGATGCCGGGGTCGTCGATGGTCCGGTGCCTGCGGAATGCCATGCCGGCCCGAAGGTAGGACCGGGCCGAGGCTCAGGTGAAGAGCTGCTCCTCGTCGGTGAGCTGCAGGAGCAGGGTCAGCGTCTTCACCGGCCAGGTGCCGGCCTCCTCCTGCACGCAGGGCGCAGGCAGGGGCTCGGCCTGGTGGTTGGCGTCCACTGCCGGTCGTTCGGCGGCAGCGGTCCCCTCCTGGGCCGGAGCGGCCGAGAGGGTCAGGGTCAGTACGGATCCGAAGAGCAGGCAGAAGGTGCGTGGAAAGGTCATGCCTGTTCGTTGAAGGTGCCCCAAGATGGCACGATCGGCCTCCCGCTGTCAAGACGAAAGGGCCATTTTCATCGACGAATGGGCCCTAAAGCCCGACCAAAACCAGAGCGCCTGCTTCAAGCACGCACCTGTATTCATCTGACTACCAAGAGCTTGTAATGCAGAAGGCCGGACGCGAACGCCCGGCCCTCTGACCATCAGTCCAAGATGGGAAGCTGTTACTCGCCCAGTTTGGCCTTCATCTCCTGGAACTTCGCCGTGTCGTTGGTCTTCGCGTACAGCTTCATCAGCTGCTGAATGGTGGCGGCGTCGTCCGGCTTCATGTTGTGCGCCTGCTCGAAGTAGGGCTTGGCGGCCAGGTACACGGCGTCGGCCTTTTCCTTGCAGGCCATGTACTCCTTGTCGCTCTTGATGCTGTTGCACTGCTCGTACATGTCGGCCGCGCGGTTGTTGTACAGCACCCCGATGTTGAAGTAGGCGTCGAAGAACTCCGGATCGGCCTCGATGGCGGCCTTGTAGGCCCCTTCGGCCTTGCCGAACAGCTCGTCCTTCGTGGCCTGGTCCTCCGCAGCGCCCAGCTTCTCCTCGTACTGGCTGCCCTGGATGGACAGCAGGATCGGGTCGTTGGGGTTCTTCTTCAGCGCTTCGGTGAGCACGCCTTCCGACTCATTCCCGCGACCGGCGCGCAGCAGGTACACCAGCTCGTCCTTCAGCAGGTCGGCGTCCTCGGGGTGCTTGGCGCGGCCTTCACGCACCGTGGCCACGGCGCCGTCCCAGTCCTCCTGGCGGGCCTGCAGCTGGGCCATGAAGCGGTACACCTCCACCTTGTCGTAGCCGAGGTCCAGCACCTGGCGGTAGGCCTTCAGCGCCTCTGCGGTGTTGCCGGCGGACTCGTAGGCCAGCGCGGTGTTGTACACGGCGTTCGTGTCCACCTGCCCGAAGGCCTGCGCGATGCGCTGGGCCTGACCGTACATGGCCACCGCCTTGTCGAAGTCCTTCTCGCCGAAGGCCGCATTGCCGGCGTTCAGGGATGCGCCCTGCAGCGCGCCCAGGGCCTTCACGTGCTCGTCCTTGTAGCGCCCCTTCTCATCCAGCTCCTCCGCCTTCAGGTAGCTGTCGATGGCCTTCTGCATGGCATCGGGGAACTGGGCCTTCAGGGCATCGTCGGTGCCCATGCCGATCATCCGGTAGATGTCGCCCCGGTACCGCCAGGTCTTGTCCTTGCCCATGGTGGCCTCGTGGCTGATGGCCGGCTCGATGTACTCGGCGGCCTTGGCCAGGTCGCCGTCCTGCATGTAGTTGTAGGCGTTCACCACGTTGGAGTTCTGGGCCGAGGCGGCCAGCAATCCGGCGGCGAACAGGGTCGTCAGGGTGGTCCTCATCGCGTTGCGTTGCTCGTTCAGGTTCATGCTTCCGCACCGGTGTCCGCAACATCGGTGCCATTCTCGTCAGGGCCTCCCTCCCCTTCGCCGGGCAGGTCGTCCCCGTTCTCCTCGTTCAATCCGGCGTCCACCTTGGCCACGGCGGCGATCTGGTCGTTCTTGCGCAGGTCGATCAGGCGCACGCCCTGCGTGGCCCGGCCCAGCACCCGCAGGTCCTCCACGGGGATCCGGATGGTGACCCCGCTGCGGTTGATGATCATGAGGTGGTCGCCGTCCTTCACTTCCTTGATGGAGATCAGGGAGCCGGTCTTGTCGGTGACCTGCATGGTCTTGACGCCCTTGCCGCCCCGGTTCACCATGCGGTACACGTATTCGCCGTCCTCGTCCTGGATCAGCGAGCGCTTGCCGTAGCCCTTCTCGCTCACCACCAGCACCTGGCGCTCGCCCAGGTTGTCGGCGTCCACGGCGATCATGCCGATCACCTCGTTGTCCTTGGAGCCGCCGGTCAGGTTCATGCCCCGCACCCCGCTGGCACCGCGGCCCATGGGGCGCACGTCGCTTTCCTTGAAGTGCACGGCGCGCCCGTCCCGGCTGGCCACGATGATGTGGCTGTTCCCGTTGGTGAGCTTGGCCTCCAGCAGGTGGTCGCCCTCGCGGATGTTCACGGCGATGATGCCGTTGGCACGCGGACGGCTGTAGGCCTCCAGCGTGGTCTTCTTGATGATGCCCTTCTTGGTGCACAGCGTCACGAAGTGGCCGTTCAGGTAGTCCGGGTCCTTCAGGTCGGACACGTTCAGGTAGGCCACCACCTTGTCGTCGGCATCCAGCTGCACCAGGTTCTGGATGGCGCGCCCCTTGCTCTGGCGGGTGCCTTCGGGGATGTCGAACACGCGCATCCAGTAGCACCGGCCCTTCTGGGTGAAGATGAGCAGGTAGTTGTGGTTGGTGGCCACGAACAGGTCCTCCAGGAAGTCCTGGTCGCGGGTGGTGCTGCCCTTGCTGCCCACACCGCCGCGGCCCTGCGTGCGGAACTCGGTGAGCGCCGTACGCTTGATGTAGCCCAGGTGGCTGATGGTGACGGCCACGGGCTCGTCGGCGATCAGGTCCTCGATGTTGATGTCGGCACCCGAGGCCACGATGTCCGTGCGGCGCTCGTCGCCGTACTTCTCCTTCACCTCGCGCAGCTCGTCCTTGATGATGCCCATGCGCATGCCCTCGTCGGCCAGCACGGCCTTCAGGTGGGTGATCAGCTTCATGAGCTCGGCATGCTCCTCGCGGATCTTGTCGCGCTCCAGGCCGGTGAGGCGCTGCAGGCGCATGTCCAGGATGGCGCGGGCCTGCACCTCGCTGAGCCCGAAGCGCTCCATGAGGCCCTCCCGCGCCACGTCGGGGGTCTCGCTGCCCCGGATCAGGGCGATCACCTCGTCCAGGTTGTCGATGGCGATCAGCAGGCCCTCCAGGATGTGGGCACGCTCCTCGGCCTTCCGCAGGTCGTACTGCGTGCGCCGCACCACCACCTCATGCCGGTGCTCCACGAAGTGGGAGATGAGGCTCTTGAGGTCCAGCAGCACGGGCCGCCCGCCGGCCAGCGCGATGTTGTTCACGCTGAAGCTGGTCTGCAGGGCCGAGTACTTGAACAGCTGGTTCAGCACCACGGTGGCCATGGCGTCCCGCTTCACCTCGTACACGATGCGGATGCCCTTGCGGTCGCTCTCGTCGCGGATGTCGCTGATGCCCTCGACCTTCTTGTCGTTCACCAGGTCGGCGCACTTCTTCACCAGGTCCGCCTTGTTCACCATGAAGGGGATCTCCTCCACGATGATGGTCTCGCGGCCACGCTCGTCCTCCTCGATGCGGGCCTTGCCGCGCAGCACCACGCGGCCGCGGCCGGTCTCGTAGGCCTCGCGCACCCCGTCGATGCCGTAGATGGTGCCGCCCGTGGGGAAGTCCGGCGCCTTGATGTGCTCCATCAGGCCGGCCGTGTCGATGTTCCGGTCCTCGATGTAGGCGATGGTGGCGTCGCAGACCTCGCTCAGGTTGTGCGGGGCCATGTTGGTGGCCATGCCCACCGCGATGCCCGATGCGCCGTTCACCAGCAGGGTCGGGATGCGCGTGGGCATCACCGTGGGCTCCTCCAGGGTGTCGTCGAAGTTGGGGCGCAGGTCCACCGTCTCCTTGTCCAGGTCGGCGAGCACCTCCTCGGCGATCTTCTTCAGGCGCGCCTCGGTGTACCGCATGGCGGCGGGGCTGTCCCCGTCGATGCTGCCGAAGTTGCCCTGGCCGTCCACCAGCGGGTAGCGCAGGCTCCAGTGCTGGGCCATGCGCACCATGGCGTCGTACACGCTGCTGTCCCCGTGCGGGTGGTACTTCCCGAGCACCTCACCCACGATCCGGGCGCTCTTCTTGTACGGCCGGTTGCTGAGCACGCCCAGCTCCTGCATGCCGAACAGCACCCTCCGGTGCACCGGCTTCAGACCGTCGCGCACGTCGGGCAGGGCCCGGCTCACGATCACCGACATCGAATAGTCGATGTAGGCGGTGCGCATCTCGTTCTCGATGTTGATCGGAATGATCCGCTCTCCTGCTGCTTCTGCCATGTCTGTCAGATCGTCACGCTGGCGCGATACTTGCTATACACCTGCGCGAAAGGGCCCCGAAGGTACGCCTGACCGGTGATCGGAAGCAGGACCGAATTATCCACAAGCACGGGCACTGCTTGTGAATAAAAGAACGGCCTGCGATCGGTCACGGCCTGAGCACCGAGGTAGCTTGGTCCCCGGCAGCTCCACCCCCTACCTTCGTGGTCCTGCCCCCAGGTCAGCCGGCCAATTCAACGCAGCCAACGAAATGGACCAGAAATTCTCACCCCGTGTGCGCGACGTGATCACCTACAGCCGTGAGGAGGCGTTGCGTCTGGGGCACAACCATATCGGCATCGAACACATCCTGCTCGGCATCATCCGGGAAGGCGAAGGCAATGCCGTGAAGATCCTGCGCCGCCTGGAGGTGGACCTGGACGAGCTTCGCCGCGTGGTGGAACATGGCATGGAGCCCGCCTCCGCCGTGCACCCCCCGGAGAAGGACAAGATCGGGCTGGTGCGCCAGGCCGAGAAGATGCTCAAGATCACCTTCCTCGAGGCCAAGCTGTTCAAGAGCCCCCACATCGATACCGAGCACCTGCTGCTGAGCATGCTGAAGGACGAGGACAACCTGGCCACCCGCTCGCTCAGCCGCTTCAACGTGGACTACGACGCCGTGAAGCAGGAGGTGGAGAGCATCCTGGCCGGCGACAGCGGTCCCAAGGCCGAGATGCCCGGCAGCAGCACCGACGATGACGACGACGAGGGCGGCGCCTCCTACGGCGGCGGCGGCCCCCGCAAGCAGGGCGACTCCAAGAGCAAGACGCCCGTGCTGGACAACTTCGGCCGCGACCTGACCAAGATGGCCGAGGAGGGCAAGCTGGACCCCATCGTGGGCCGCGAGAAGGAGATCGAGCGCGTGAGCCAGGTGCTGAGCCGCCGCAAGAAGAACAACCCCGTGCTGATCGGCGAGCCCGGCGTGGGCAAGAGCGCCATTGCCGAGGGCCTGGCCCTGCGCATCGTGCAGCGCAAGGTGAGCCGCGTGCTCTTCAACAAGCGCATCGTGGCGCTGGACATCGCCAGCCTGGTGGCCGGCACCAAGTACCGCGGCCAGTTCGAGGAGCGCATGAAGGCGGTGATGAACGAGCTGGAGAACAGCCCGGACGTGATCCTCTTCATCGACGAGATCCACACCATCGTGGGCGCCGGCGGCGCCAGTGGCTCGCTGGACGCCAGCAACATGTTCAAGCCCGCCCTGGCGCGGGGTGAGATCCAGTGCATCGGCGCCACCACCCTGGATGAGTACCGCCAGTACATCGAAAAGGACGGGGCCCTGGAGCGCCGTTTCCAGAAGGTGCTCGTGGAGCCCACCAGCGTGGACGAGACCATCCAGATCCTCAACAACATCAAGGAGAAGTACGAGGACCACCACAACGTGAACTTCACCCCCGAGGCCGTGGAGGCCTGCGTGAAGCTCACCGAGCGCTACATCACCGACCGCCACCTGCCGGACAAGGCCATCGACGCCCTGGACGAGGCCGGCAGCCGCGTGCACATCAGCAACATCGTGGTGCCCAAGAACATCCTGGAGATCGAGGAGAAGATCGAACAGGTGAAGGACGAGAAGAACCGCGTGGTGCGCAGCCAGCGCTACGAGGAGGCCGCCAAGCTGCGCGACAGCGAGCGCCAGCTGCAGGAGGACCTCGAGAAGGCCAAGAAGGCCTGGGAAGAGGAAAGCCGCAGCCACCGCGTGGAGGTGAACGAGGAGAACGTGGCCGAGGTGGTGGCCATGATGAGCGGCATCCCCGTGACCCGCATCGCCGAAAAGGAGAGCGGCAAGCTGCGCCGCATGAAGGAGGAGATGACCGGCAAGGTGATCGGCCAGGACGAGGCCGTGGGCAAGGTGGTGAAGGCCATCCAGCGCAACCGCGCCGGCCTCAAGGACCCCAACCGGCCCATCGGCACCTTCATCTTCCTGGGCCCCACCGGCGTGGGCAAGACCCAGCTGGCCAAGGAACTGGCCCGCTACCTCTTCGACACCGAGGACGCCCTGATCCGCATAGACATGAGCGAGTACATGGAGAAGTTCTCCGTGAGCCGCCTGATCGGTGCGCCTCCGGGCTACGTGGGCTACGAGGAAGGCGGCCAGCTCACCGAAAAGGTCCGCCGCCGCCCCTACTCCATCATCCTGCTGGACGAGATCGAGAAGGCCCACCCGGACGTGTTCAACCTGCTGCTGCAGGCCCTGGATGATGGCAAGATGACCGACAGCCTCGGCCGCCACATCGACTTCAAGAACACGATCATCATCATGACCTCCAACATCGGCGCCCGCGACCTGAGCGACTACGGCAAGGGCGTCGGGTTCGGCACCAAGGCCCGCGAGGAGTCCCGCGATGAGACCAACCGCGGCATCATCGAAAAGGCCCTGAAGAAGGCCTTCGCCCCGGAATTCCTGAACCGGATCGACGACATCGTGATGTTCAACAGCCTGAGGCGCGACGACATCCACAAGATCATCGACATCGAGCTCGGGCACCTCTACAAGCGCATCAACGAGCTGGGCTACGAGGTGAAGCTGACCGACGACGCCAAGGACTTCCTGGTGGAGAAGGGCTACGACGAGAAGTTCGGCGCACGCCCGCTGAAGCGCGCCATCCAGAAGTACATCGAGGACCCGATGGCCGAGGAGATCATCAACCAGTCCATCGAGGAGGGCGACAAGATCACCGTGGGCCTCAACAAGGACAAGAGCGACCTGCAGATCAAGGTGACCAAGGGCAAGAAGAAGGTGGGCAAGGCCGACGGCGAGACCAAGGAGCCGCCCGCCGACGACAAGGAGTGATCACTCCCATGTGAACTGAGCAAGAAGCCCCTCGGAGTGAGGGGCTTTTTCGTGGGGGGGGCATCTCTCTCCAACCATTGATCCAGCACCGGAAGCCGGGCCGAGCGCAGCGAAGGGGCCCCGGTTATCCGGGACCTCCAACGGGCTTTCGGGGCCACTCGTCTCCGAACCCGGCAAGGCCCCGGATGTACAGGACCCACTGGCTTCTCATTCGCCGGGAACGGCCATGGCGTAAGCACCTTGCAATATCATTTGAACCAATGAGCCTCCATCCGGGATGGATCATCCATCTTGCTCCCGATCGTTCCGAAAACCCAACCACCACCCACCTGATGAGACCTCTTCGATCCAAACCCACCAGACGTCCTGGGCGTGCGCCAGCGAACCTGCTGCTGGCCTTGCTGCTCCTGATCATCATGGCACCCGCCCATGCCCAGACCATCTGGGACTCCGGAAGCTTGTCCTTCTCGCACACCTTGAGTGGCATGGAGGAGGACATGATGACCCCCTTGACCAGCCTGACCCGAGGTAATGTTGGTCCGCTGTACAACTCGGTCTGTGAGGGTTTTCCCGGCGCCCCTTCCTGTGTCTGGGATGGTCCATGCAACACCGAGTGGGCCTTGGGCAGCATCTCGGACTGGAACACGCTGACCTACGTGACCTGGCTCGCCGTGACCAACTGCGGCCCGCCGGGCTTGGTCGGGAACACCTATGTGTGCCACCTGATCGCGGAGGACATCTACGTGGAAGTGACCTGGACCAACTGGGGGGCTGGCGGCACGGGCACCTTCGCCTATACCCGCACCACTGGTACGGCGGTGCCCTGCGGTCCCGGCTTCTATGAGAACAACGGAGGCTGCTCGCCCTGCCCGCCCGGCAGCTACTGCCCTGATGGCATTACGGCCTTGCCCTGTCCCGCCGGGCGCTATCAGGACCAATGGGGGCAGGTCAGCTGCGTGGAATGTGACGCGGGCTACTTCAACCCGTCCATTGGCGCCACCAGCTGCCAGGCCTGCCCGGCCGGCTCCTTCAGCGCGATCACCGGTTCGGTGGCCTGTGTGGACTGTGAGGCAGGTTTCTACAATCCCTTGGAAGGAGCGACCAGCTGCCTGGCCTGCGCAGAGGGCACCTACAGCAACGTGACCGGCTCGGAGGTGTGCCTGGCTTGTGAAGCGGGCTACTACAACCCGGTGACCGCGGCCACCGAGTGCCTGGCCTGCCCGGCGGGTGAATACAGCGCCCAAACGGGATCGATCGTATGCCTCCTGTGCGAGGCCAATACCTACAACCCGGTGGAGGCCGCCACCAGCTGCCTGGCCTGCCCCAACGGGGAGACCAGCGGCATGGGGGCCGTGGCCTGCGTCCCGGACGGAGGCTGCGAGGACGTGTTCCTGGAGCTGACCACCGACGGCAGTGCCAGCGAAACGAGCTGGGAGGTGATCCCCGACGGCGGCGGCCCCGCCTTGTGCAGCGGCTCCGGGTACGCCGACAACGACCAGGTGACCGAGACCTGCTGCCTGCCCGATGGCTGCTACCGGCTGCGCGTGCTGGACAGCTTCGGTGATGGCATGAGCAACCCGGGTGGTGGCTATGTGTTGCGCGATGTGAACGGGAAACGGATCATTGACAACACCGATGGCGGGGCCGGCTTCACCTCGGTGAGCGCCCTGGCCAACGATCAGGTCTTCTGCCTGCCCCTGGGCACCGACCAGGTGATCGGCGCGCATTGCGACCGGACGGACTTCCTGCCCACCGACTTCCTGATCGCCTCGGAGAACGCAGCGGTGTCCGCCGAGTTCGGGGTGAACGACGCCAACAGCGGCTACCAGTTCTGGCTCTTCGACCCCAACGGGACCTACAGCCGCCGGGTGTTCTTCAGCCACGCCAACCCGATGGTGGGTGCGCCTCCGGGTGCCCAGGCCGCCGCGCACCTGCGCTTCGGCAACCTGATCACCAACCCGGTGCCGCTGGACCTGATGCTGAACGTGCGCATCCGTGGCCGCGTGAACGGCACCTACAACGCGTTCGGACCCACCTGCCGCGTGATGGTGGTCTCCAGCCTACCCGCCTGCCCAACCACCCAGCTGGTGGACGACCTCAACAACCCGAACCATTCGTGCGGGGTGGACCGCACCTTCGGCGGCAGCGACAAGGTGGTGGCCTATCCCTTGGCCGGTGCCAACCAATACCGGTTCCGCTTCGAGCAGATCGGCGACAACTTCGTACGCAACATCACCTCGCCCACCAACGCCCGGCTGCTGAACTGGGTGACCAGTCCATTGATCTCGGGGGCTGATTATGACGTGACCGTGCAGGCGAGCTTCGATGGCGGCAGCACCTGGTGTCCCTTCGGCCAGGCCTGCGTGGTGTCCATTACCGATGCCCCTGCCCCGGCAGACAACGACAACGATGGCTACACCAGCGACGTGGACTGCAACGACAACGACCCGGCACTGAACCTGGCCGATGTTGACGGGGACGGGTACAGCACCTGTGCCGGTGATTGTGACGATCTGGACCCTGCGCTGGAGCCCGCGGACCAGGACGGGGACGGCTACACCACCTGCATGGGTGATTGCGATGACCTGAACCCCGCCCTCTCGCCCCTGTCCGGCTGCCCGCCAGTGGACAGCGATGGCGATGGGCTGACCGATGACCTGGAAGTGTTCGTCTTCGGCACCCTCCCATTCAACCCGGATTCGGACGGTGGCGGTGTGAACGACGGGGATGAGGTGTTGTTCTACCTCACCGACCCCCTGAACCCGGCCGACGACCAAGGGCCTGACTGTGGCAACGGTGTGCTGGAACCCGGCGAGGAATGCGATGACGGGAACCTGATGAACGGTGATGGTTGCAACCAGAGCTGCGTGGCGGAGATCGGAGCCTGCTGCCTGCCCGGTGGTGGGTGCATCTTGGATAATGCTGGCAATTGTGCGCTGAACGGCGGTCTGTACCAGGGTGACGGGATCGCCTGTGGAGTTCTTAAATGCCCGTTCGTCATAGAGCCGAAGGCCGGCAGCGGGGCGTTGCGGACCATGATCTGGCCCAACCCCAACCGCGGTGACCAGCTGTACCTGACCTTGAACGACCTGCCAGCGGCGGACCTGACGGTGAACGTGGACATCCACGACCTGATCGGCCAGCGCGTGGCGACCCATACGCTGGTGGCGCAAGGTGGCCTGCTGAACACGGTGATCGACCTGGAGGGGCGGTTGTCCGGCGGCATGTACCTGGTGACCATCACCGCAGGGGACCAGCACTTCACCGAACGGTTGGTGATCGAGTAGCGAACGACCGCCATCTTCTGATCTCGGAAGCCCTGGCCGAAAGGCCGGGGCTTCTTGTTGTGGGCCGGGTGCGGGGGCATCACCGGAGCTGGTCCGGTGTGGGACGCTGTGCAGGCCAAGTAGCGAAACTGCTAGTCCAATAGGAAGGCGACCGTTCAAGGGAATGGTGGTCGCTCCTGTGCGGCTAGCTCGAACACACCGAGAAAAGTGGAGGGGATACGCTCCCGACAAATGACTTCCCTACTCCCTTCCCCACTTCAACCGCGTGCTGAAGCCCAGGCCCAGCACGAAGAAGCGGTAGGGATCCGGTTCCTCCATGGTGGTGCGGCCGGTGAAGTCCTCCAGGCAGAGCAGGTCCGGCGTGAGGGCCGCGGAGGGGTCGGCCTCGTAGCCGATGGTGAGGCCGAAGGCGAGGGCGTCGGTGGCGTGCAGGTAGTAGCTGGCGTAGAGGCCCCAGTGGAAGGCGCTCTGGCGCTTGACGTCCGGACAGTTCTCGGTGTCCCAGTTGATGGTGCTGCCGCCGGCCTTGAAGGCGAACTCATAGAACCCGTTGGGGCCGGCGTAGTGCTCGTACTGCAGCTTGCCGTACCAGGTGCTGCGCATCACATCGCCGCGGATCACGGTGGGTGAAAGCGCCCGCTCCTCCAGGTAGAACCAGGTGCCGCTGTAGCCGGCCCCCACCCCCAGACCCTTCCAGAGGGGAAGCTGGGCGCAGGCATCGATCTGGCCGAGGGTCTCGGTGATGTCCTGGAACAGGTCGCTGCCCACGGGCACCGGCAGGTTGAAACCGACCTTGACCGTGGGCGTGACCTCGGGCAGCTGGGCACTTGCCACGGCGGCACCGAACAACAGGACGAGGGTGGCGGGCTTCCTCATGTGCGTTGAAGACGGAAACGGCGCACGGTACGTTGTGTTGCGGTGCGCACCTCCAGGTGCAGGTCGCCGTCGGGGATGCCGTCCAGCGGGCGTTCCAGGTCGTGGTCGCCGGCGGGGAGGTCCTCCTCCGGCCAGGTGCGCAGTTCGGCATGGTCGGCCCCGCGCAGCACCAGCGCCACCCGCTGGCGGCCGGGCAGGCGCACGCGGGCCACGAGGCGGGCCGGGTGGTAGGCCACGCGCAGGTCCAGCAGCTCGGCATGGCGGGGCGCGGGCATGTCGCGGGCCAGCACCCGCTGGCGGAAGCGGCGGAAGAGGAGCACGAGCACCAGGATGCTCAGCGTGATCAGCAGCGCGTTGCGGAGCAGGTCCAGGTCGATCCGCATCGCTTCACAGCACGATGACGCCGTCGATCTCCGAGGCGCGGACGTAGCGGTCCACCACGTCGTCGGCGTTCATCATCACCTCCTTGGCGGTGACGCTGAGGTACTTGCCGCCCTTGGAATAGCGGCGCAGCACCTCGCTTTCCTCGGGGAACAGGGCCATGACCCGGGCCAGCCGTTCCTCGGTGGGTTCGAAGATGAACTTGAACATGTAGACGGAGGGCCAGTCGTGCACATCCTCCAGTTTCGCCTTCAGGCGATCGCGGGCTTCCTCGCTGAGCATTGGCTTACCTTGCAAAGGTAGTCGCGGCCGCCCGATCGAACCTTTGCCGGGCCGGCGTGTACAGCCCCTCCAGAAGCCAGACCCGATGCCCCGCATCCTGCTCCTGACCCTCCTGATCCCCCTGGCCGGAACGGCCACCCGGGCGCAGACCCAGAACGAACCGGCCGCGCCGGTGAACGACGCCTACCAGGGCGCCTGGGACGCCGGCACCCTGAACCAGAGCAACCTGTTCTGGAACGCGCGCAACAGCGCCGTGGACGCGCCGGTGGCCACGCGTTTCGCCACCTTCCGCATCACCCGCAACGCCAGCCTGGCCACCAACAGCGGGCAGCTGCCCGAGGCCGACCGCCGGCAGCTGGAATCCATCGCGGAGGACATCGAGACCGCCGCACCCGGCAGCTTCGAGGCCGGCCTGGCCACGTACTACCTGGAGTTCCCGGCACCCGCCTCGCACGAGGCCCTGGCCCAGGCGATGACCGTGGGGCCGGACCGGCCGGAGGTGTTCGGACCCGCCCTGGGCGATGCCCTGCGACGGGGTGATGCCGCCGGCCAACAACGCTGGGCCAAGGCCCTGCTGGACCGTGGTGCGCCGGACCCCGCGCTGCTGGATTGGGCGCACGACCTGCTCACGAGCACCGCGCCCAACGCCGTGCTGCTCACCGCCGGGGAAATGGACACCTACACCGCGCTGGCCCTGCAACAGGCCCGCGGGGTGCGCGGCGATGTGCAACTGGTGGACCTGCGGATGCTGGGCGACCGGGAGTACCGCGAACGCCTCTGGAAGGCCTACGGCAAGGGGGCGGTTCCCGGGGATGGTCCGGACTACGCACGCAAGCTGGCCGCGGCAGGGAACCGGCCGGTGCTGCTGAGCCCTGCCCTGCCCACCAGTTGGGCCAAGGCCCTGGCCAGGGAACTGTACCCTGCAGGACTGGCCCTGCGCCTTTCGCCCACGCCCTACGACCCCGTGCCGGAGCTGGCGGCCACCTGGCCCAAGCTGCGCAAGAACATGCGGGCCGGTCCGCTGGCGCGCAACTACCTGCCCGCCGGTGCCCTGCTGCTGGAGCACTACCGCGCCACCGGGCAGGAGGAAAAGGCCGCGGCGTTGGAACACGAACTGCGCACCCTGGCCACCGCCATCGGCGCCCTGCCCCGGCTGTACGAAACGGGCGTCCTGAAGCACTGACGCATGGGCCTTTTCGCACGCGAACTGGAGCAGGCCAGCGACGAGCGCCTCATGGAGCTGGTGCGCAAGGGGGACGAACCCGCCTTCGCCGCGCTCTACGACCGCTACCAGGGCCGGCTGATGAGCTACTTCCACCGGATGCTGTGGAAGGACCGCGAGCGGGCGCAGGACTTCGTGCAGGAGCTCTTCACCAAGCTGGCGCAGCGGCCGGAGAGCTACGACCCCTCGCGCCCCTTCAGCACCTGGCTGTTCAGCGTGGCGAACAACCTGTGCAAGAACGAGTACCGCCGGGAGGAGGTGCGCAAGCGCGCCGAACCCGAGCTGCGCTACAACGGGCAGGGCGTGCAGGAGGCCAAGGGGGGCGACGGCGTGGACCGCGCCGCCTTCCGCGAGCGGCTGGACGCCGAGCTGGACCGCCTGGAGCCCGACCACAAGGCCACCTTCGTGATGCGCTACCACGAGGACATGGCCATCAAGGAGATCGCCGGCGCCCTGGGCTGTTCCGAGGGCACGGTGAAGTCGCGCCTGTTCTATACCCTGAAAAAGCTGGCCGAACGCCTGAAGGAGTTCGACCCGCGCCTGATGCACCATGGCCAAGGAGATCTACGATCCTGAGGACCTCGAGTCCCTGATGAGCGAACGCGGCTTCGACGAGCTGCTGGAGGAGGAGCGCGCCTTCGTGCTGCGGCACCTGAGCGGGCGCGACGAGTACGAACGCATGCGCGCCCTGCTGGGCCACCTGCGG
Source organism: Flavobacteriales bacterium (assembly GCA_020635695.1). Lineage (GTDB taxonomy): Bacteria > Bacteroidota > Bacteroidia > Flavobacteriales_F > PHOS-HE28 > PHOS-HE28. The sequence goes on from JACJZH010000010.1 coordinate 156,430, forward strand.
GATGCGGGCCGGGACCAGGAGCCGCTGGAGGCGCACCCCGTGGTGAAGGAACGCGTGCTGGCGGCCTTCCGCGAGGCGCAGCAGCCCACCTGGCGCATCTGGCTGAACAGCCTGGGCGGATGGCTCTTTCCCCCGCAGGCGCAGGGGTTCTGGCGGCCGGCCCTGGCCTTCGCGACCCTGGCCCTGGTGGTGACCGCCGGCGTGCTGGGCTACCAGCGCCTGGCCGACGACCGGCAGCAGCAGGTGGCCGAGGTGCGGCGGGAGAAGGCCGAGGAACCCGTGCCCGCACACACCCGCGAGCAGGCGACCGAGGAACCGAGCGAGGAGCTGAACGCGGAGCTGGAACGACCTGCGGAGGCCGAGGCGGAAGGTGCTGCCGCCAAGCAGCCGATCGAGCTGGCCGAAGTGCGCTCGGCCGAGGTGGTGGAGGATGATGCGGTGATGAAGGACCTGGACATGGAGGTGGCGGAAGAGGAACCCGCCACGCTGCGTTCCGAGGCCTTCGCCCCTGCCGCCGCGGATGTGGCCCAGGTGCAGGCGGACTCGTTCACGGATGAAATGCTCGTGACCGACAAGGTGCTGAGCGAGGTGGCACGGATGCCGGAAAGCCAGGCGACCTACTCCGCCGACGTGCAGGAAGTGGTGGTGGAAGCCGCCAGGACCAACCGCCGGGAGAAGAAGGAAAGCGGAGATGCGCTGGGGAACGTGGCGATGGAGGACCGCTCGCTGGCGGCCAATCCGGGCATCATGGCCCTGTTGCAGCCGGGCTGGTAAGGCTCAGCGCACCACCTGCGTGATGGCGAAGTCGCGGGCGGTGACCGTGACGGTCAACTCCCCCAGGGGCATGGCCCGCTTGTCCAGCAGGCGCACCAGTTCCCCGGTCATGGCCTTGCCTTCCTCGCTGTAGACCACGCGGCCCTTCGCGTCGCGCACCAGGATCGCCACCTTGCCGATCTTCCGGTGGTTCCGGATGTTCAGCTTCAGGAAGGCGGAGCCGGGCGCGGCCTCCACGCTCACGGTGGCCTTCGCGGGTTCGCCACCGCCGGCCACCACGGGGCCTGCGAGCAGGAACAGTGCGCTGAGGGCGAGGGTTGAAAGGATGCGACGCATGGCGTTCGAAGTACGAAGATAGGCCATTCCCCGCTGGGATCCAAGCCCTTGCACCCGCCTCACTCCCATTTCTGCTCGAAGGTGGCCTTCACCAGCTCGGTACCGGAATCGGTGGTGAGGGCGAAGTCGAAGCCCTCGTAGATGGCATGCGCCCCGTGGGCCCCATCGGCGCGGAGGGCCAGGAAGCCCACCTGGTGGTCCTTGAGGCCGGGGTTCTGCTTCATGATCCGGTGGACGGCCTCGCGGCAGGCGGCGTCCGGTTCCATGCCCTGCCGCATCAGCTCCACCACGGTATGGCTGCCGGCGATGCGGATCACCAGTTCACCGGTGCCGGTGGCGCAGGCGGCGCCCACCTCCCCGTCCACGAACAGCCCGGCGCCGATGATGGGGGAATCACCCACCCGGCCGTGCACCTTGTAGGCCATGCCGCTGGTGGTGCAGCTGCCGGCAAGCCTGCCCGACGCATCCACCCCCACCATGCCGATGGTGTCGTGGTTCTCCACGTTCACCACGGGCTTGTAGTCGCTGGTCTTGAGCCACTCCTGCCAGGCCTTGCGCACCTCGGGCAGGTCCACCTCCTTCCGGGTGAAGCCGTTCTCCAGGGCCCAGCGTTCGGCGCCCTCCCCCACGAGCATCACGTGCGGCGTCCTTTCCATGACGGCCCGGGCGATGCTGATGGGGTGCTCGAAATGCTCCACGAAGGCCACGGCGCCGGCACGGCCCGCATGGTCCTGGATGCAGGCATCGAGGGTGACGTGCCCGTCGCGGTCTGGACGGCCGCCCAGGCCCACGCTGCGGTTGGTGAGGTCGCTTTCCACCGCCGCCACGCCCAATTCCACGGCGTCCAGGATGCTGCCCCCGTTGCCCAAGGTGTTCCAGGCGGCCTCGTTGGCCTGGAGGCCGTGCTGCCAGGTGGAAATGACCTTGGCACCGGCGGGCCGGGACAGGATGCCCCGGGCCGCGGCCGGTCCTGCGAGCACCGTGCCGAGCGCGGCCGCCGAACCGGTCTTCAAGAACTCCCTGCGCGTCCTTCCCATGGGGTGAAAATAGCAGGAAGGCCCCGCAATGCGGAGCCTTCCCGATCTTTCAAGCGTGGTGTGATCAGCGGGCGATCAGCACGCGCTCGGAGTACTGCTTGTTCGCCATGCGCACGGACACCATGTAGGCACCGTTGTCCAGGTCGCGGGCATCGTAGCTGAAGATGCGACGGTTCACCTCGGCCACGCGCTCGGTGGCGACGATCTTGCCGCTCATGTCGATCAGCGTGATCACGGCCTCACCTTCCAGGGCGTTGAAGCTCAGGTTGATGATGTCGTTGGCGGGGTTCGGGTACACCATGATGCCGGGCAGGGCCTCGTTCTCGAACAGGCCCACCGTGGAACCGTCGGCCAGCAGGGCCACGTCGTCCACCAGGATGTTGGAGACGGTGGTGGTGGTCTGGAAGCCTTCGATGCGGATGGTGTGCGTGCCACCGGCGTAGCTGTTCATGTCGATGTCCAGCAGGGTGTAGTCGCCGTAGGTCGAGCTGTCAGCGACCGACACGGAGGCCACCACGGTACCGTCCACGGACACGTCCACACGGTCGTTGGGCTCGGCGTTGGGCAGGGCCACCTTCACGTACATGATCAGGCGCACGTCGGGGCCGGTGGGCACCATGGCGCTCTGCTCCACGGAGCCGGTCTCGGTGGCGCCTCCGGCACCGCCGAACCACACGTACCAGGTACCCGTGCGGGAAACGCAGGGGCCACCGCAGGTGCCGCAGCCGGCATCACACAGCGGGGTCCCGAAATTGGTGGAAGCCTCGGTCCAGGCTCCTCCTCCGGCACCACCCTCGAAACCGCCATCATTGATCTGGGCCGAGGAGGTGAAAGCGAAAAGTGTCGCAGCAGCGACGAGCGTAAAGTGCTTCATGCGTTGAAGGTTTAGGATTCAGCCCGCAAGCTAATCCTTTGCGCGCGGACTGGATCACTTCCGCCCCCTAAACTTGTGCACGAACCCGCCCACCATGGCGCGGGAACAACGGGCATGGCAGCTTCACGATCGACCCTACCCATGGTGGTGCTCACCACCCTCTTCTTCATGTGGGGGTTCATGACCGTGATGAACGACGTGCTGATCCCGCACCTGAAGGCCGTGTTCACACTGAGCTATGCGCAGAGCATGCTGGTGCAGTTCGCCTTCTTCGGGGCCTACTTCGTGGGCTCGGTGGCCTACTTCGCCCTGAGCCTGCGCGGCAGCGACCCCATCCGTCGGCTGGGCTACAAGCGCGCCTCCATCGCCGGGCTGCTGCTGAGCGCCCTGGGGGCGGTGCTCTTCGTGCCCGCCACCTACGTGCACGTGTACGGGGCCTACCTGGCGGCGCTCTTCGTGCTGGGGCTGGGCTTCACCCTGCTGCAGATCGCGGCCAACCCGTTCGTGGCCATCATCGGGGAACCGGAAGGCGCCAGCGGCCGGTTGAACCTGGCGCAGGCCTTCAACAGCCTGGGCACCACCCTGGCGCCCATCGTGGGCGGGGCCCTGATCTTCCGCCTGTTCGCCGGGGATGCCGCCGTGCGCTGGCCCTACCTGGCCTTCGCCGGGCTGCTGGTGCTGCAGGCCGCCTGGCTGTGGCTGACCCGCCTGCCGGAGCCGCCACCCTCGAAAGCCGCGACCGGACGCGCCTGGGAACACCCGCAGCTGGTGCGCGGCATGGTGGCCATCTTCTGCTACGTGGGCGTGGAGGTGGCCATCGGCAGCCTCCTGATCTCCTTCGCGGGACTGCCCCGTGTGATGGGCCTGACCGCGGACGATGCCAAGGTGTACCTGAGCCTGTACTGGGGCGGGGCCATGATCGGCCGCTTCCTCGGGGCCATCTCCCTGGGCCGCCAGATGCCCGCCCGCTGGCGCACCGTGGTGATGGTGGGCCTGGGGCTGGTGCTCTTCTGGCTGCTGTTCGTGCTGAACCGGCTGGAAAGCGGCGTGGCGCTGGACCAGGTGAACACCCTGCTGCTCTTCATCGGCCTCAACATCTTCGTGTTCCACCTGGCCGGACCGAACGCGGGCCGTGCGCTGGGGCTCTTCGCCCTGGTGACCATGGGCCTGTTGGTGGCCGCGGTGTCCGGCGGCGGTCCCTGGGCCCTGTGGGCGCTCACGGCCATCGGGCTCTTCAACTCGATCATGTGGAGCAACACCTTCACCCTGGCCATCGACGGGCTGGGCGAGGACACCGCGCAGGGCAGCAGCCTGCTGGTGATGATGATCGTGGGCGGGGCGCTCCTGCCCTACCTCCAGGGCCTGCTGGCCGACTCCTGGGCCACGCCGGAAGACCCGGACGCAGGCCTGCAGCAGAGCTTCCTGCTTCCCGTTGTCTGCTATGCCTATCTGGCCTGGTATGGCCTGCGGGGAAGCCGGCACAACCGGACCGTGGACGCATGATCATCGGCATCGACATCGGCGGCACCACCAGCAAACTGGGCCTGGTCCAGGATGGCCGGGTGATCGCGCATAGCCGCATCCCGACCACGGGACATGCCGACGAGCATGCCTTCGCGGACACGCTTGCCAAGGCCTGCCGGGACCTCGTCGCTGCCCAACCTCCAACCTCCAACGTTCAACATCCAACTTCGATAGGCATCGGCGCCCCCAACGGCAACCAGCATACCGGCAGCATCGACCGGGCGCCCAACCTGCCGTGGAAGCG
>JACJZH010000011.1 GCA_020635695.1 Flavobacteriales bacterium
CAGGACCTGCGCATCCGCCGCCTGCAGGACGCCCTCACCAAGAAGGACTCCGTGACGCTGGCCCTGGTGGTGAGCCTCAAGAGCAGCCTGGGCAACCTGAACGACACCGACGTGACCGTGAACGTGGAGAAGAGCGTGGTCTTCATCTCGCTCAGCGACAAGATGCTGTTCCAGAGCGGCAGCACCAAGCTCAGCGCCCGCGCCAAGCAGGTGCTGGAGAAGGTGGCCACCGTGCTCAACGACAAGCCCGAGATGGAGGTGCTGGTGGAGGGCCACACGGACAACGTGCCCATCAGCCGCGACTGCATCAAGGACAACTGGGACCTGAGCGCCATGCGCGCCACCACCATCACGCGGGTGCTGCAGAACGACTACAACGTCGATCCCGCCCGCATCACGGCCGGTGGTCGCAGCGAGTATGTGCCCCTTGCCAGCAACGAGACGCCCGAGGGCCGCAGCACCAACCGCCGCATCCGCATCGTGATCCTGCCCAAGCTGGACCAGTTCTTCGGCATGATCGAGGATGGGCTGAAGGCGGCCGAGGACATGCAGGAGGGGATGGGGGCTCCGGCACCGGCCGGGACGGAAGAGTAGGGTAGGGGCTCAATACCCGCCCTCCCCGGCCTCGGCCGGGTGCAGCAGCGCCTCCAGCGCGGTCTCGTCACGTACCAGCACCTGGCGGGCCTTGCTGCCCTCGAAGGGCCCCAGCACGCCCGCGGCCTCCAACTGGTCCACGATGCGGCCGGCGCGGTTGTAGCCCAGCTTCAGCTTGCGCTGGATCAGGCTGGTGCTGCCCTGCTGGGTCTGCACCACCAGGCGGGCGGCCTCCTCGAACATGGCGTCGCGCTCGCCGTCGTCGATCACGCCGTCGCCCTCCTCGGTTGGCACCTCGGGCAGCAGGAAGGCCTCGGGGTAGGCGCGCTGCTGGCCGATGAAGTCGGTGATCTCGTCCACCTCGGGGGTGTCCACGAAGGCGCACTGGATGCGGATGAGGTCGTTGCCGGTGCTCAGCAGCATGTCGCCCCGGCCGATCAGCTGCTCGGCGCCGCCGCTGTCCAGGATGGTGCGGCTGTCCACCTTGCTGGTCACCCGGAAGGCGATGCGGGCCGGGAAGTTGGCCTTGATGGTACCGGTGATGATGTTGACGCTGGGCCGTTGGGTGGCGATGATCAGGTGGATGCCGATGGCCCGGGCCAGCTGCGCCAGGCGGGCGATGGGCGTCTCCACCTCGCGGCCGGCGGTCATGATCAGGTCGGCGAACTCGTCCACCACCAGCACGATGTAGGGCAGGTAGCGGTGCCCGTTCTCGGGGTTCAGCCGCCGCTTGATGAACTTGGCGTTGTATTCCTTGATGTTGCGGACCTGCGCGTCCTTCAACAGCTCGTAGCGCTCGTCCATCTCGATGCACAGGCTGTTGAGGGTGGCCACCACCTTCTTGGTGTCGGTGATGATGGCCTCCTCGCTGCCGGGCAGCTTGGCCAGGAAGTGCCGCTCGATCTTGTTGAAGAGGGAGAGCTCCACCTTCTTGGGGTCCACCAGCACGAACTTGATCTGGCTGGGGTGCTTCTTGTACAGCAGGCTGACGAGGATGGCGTTGAGGCCCACCGACTTGCCCTGGCCCGTGGCACCGGCCATCAGCAGGTGGGGCATCTTGGCCAGGTCGGTCACGAAGGTCTCGTTGCTGATGGTCTTGCCCAGCACGATCGGTAGTTCGGCGCCGCTGTTCTGGAACTTGTCGCTGGCCACCACGGCGCGCATGCCCACCACCTGCGGGTTGCTGTTGGGCACCTCGATGCCGATGGTTCCCTTGCCGGGGATGGGGGCGATGATCCGGATGCCCAGGGCCGCCAGGCTCAGCGCGATGTCGTCCTCCAGGTTCTTGATCTTGCTGATGCGAACCCCCGCCTGGGGGATGATCTCGTACAGGGTGACCGTGGGCCCGATGGTGGCCTTGATGCGCTCGATGCCGATGTTGTAGTGGCCGAGCGTGCGCACGATGTTGTTCTTGTTCTCCTCCAGCTCCTCCTTGGTCACGGTGAGCTCGCCGCTGCCGTGGTCCACCAGCAGGTCGATCACGGGGGGCTCGTAGCTGCTCAGGTCCAGCGTGGGGTCGTACTCCCCGAACTCCTGCAGCTTCCGGTCCAGTTCCTCGTCGCTCAGGGTCACGTCGTCGCTGGCGGCCACCTGCACGCTGAACTCCTCGTCGTCGCTGTTCAGGTCCTCGGCGGTGGGGGTGGGGTCCAGCTCTTCGGCCTCCGGCTCCTCCTCGGGAAGGTCCTGCTCCAGCTCCATCTCCAGCTCGGGAACGGCTTCCTCGTCTTCTTCGATCGCATCCTCTTCCTGCTCCTCGGCCTCGATGGCCACAGGTTCCTCTTCAAAGCCACGAACGCGGTTGGTCCGCGACGGGGCCTCCTCCGTGGAAACTTCCTCCTCGGCGGCCTCCGACGTCCCCTTCCGCTGGAAGAAGGCGAGCAGCTGTCCGAACTCCACGTCGAACGTGTAGGTGACGAAGCCCAGCAGGGCGAAGGTGATGGCCGCTCCCGCCCCGAAGCCGCCCAGCAGGCCGATCAGGTGGCTGTTCAGCGTGTAGCCCAGCCCGCCGCCCAGGAAGAGCAGGTCGCTGCTGCGGAAGATGAAGCCGAGCAGCGTGGGCAGCCAGAACAGCGCCATGGCGGTCCACCCCAGCGTACGGCGCACGGGCAGCAGCCAGGTGCCGAGCAGCACCCGCACCCCGGCCAGGAAGGCCCAGAGCGGGAAGGCGAAGGCCGCAAGCCCGAACCAGGTGTGCATGAAGCGGTGGGCCACCAGGGCGCCGACCTTGCCCAGCCAGTTCTCCACGCGCACCTCCGGACTGAAGATGGCGCTCCACGGGCGGCTTACGAGGTCCTGGTCGATCTTCCAGGTGAAGAGGTAGCTCACGAAGGCCACCGTGAGGTAGGCGGCCGACAGCACCAGCAGCAGCCCGCCCACCTTGTGCGTGCGGCGGTCGGCCAGGAAGGCGCGGAAGCGTGCAAAGGCCCCGGAACCGTCGTTCGACGACCGGGAACGCTTGCTGCGCTTGGGCTTCTTGTCGGGCTCCTCGCCCCGGATGCGGTTCCTGCGTTCGGCCACGGGCAATGCGGTGAAGGCCCCTCGCGTGGGGAGCCGTTCAAAACTACCGGGATGCCCAGGGGGAACGGGCCGCGAAGGCCCGCTATTATCAACAGGGTCGATCGGAAAACCCGGCCGTCAGAGCGTGAAGGTGCTCAGCACCTCCTCCATCTCGTGCTGCAGCACGGCAGGTTCCACCGGTTCGTGGTCCTTCTTCACGGCGAACTTGGCCTCGTCCACCGGCCCCGGCTTCACGTTCACGGCGTCCAGCCGCATCCGCATGCCATACTGCTCCACCTCGTAGCGCAGCAGCATGCCGGGGATGTCCGCGAACGGCCCGAACCAGTTCGGGTCCTCCACACCAATGCGGTCGGTGTACCACAGGTCGATCTCCGGCTGTCCCATGTCCGCGAACAGCGCGATGGCCTTCCGGCAGGGATAGCCGGCAATGGTGTCCCTGTCGGGGGTGTGCAGGATGGTGAGCACGGGAGTGCCTTCGTCCAACTGACGCACTTCACGCTCGCTCATGTGTGCCACGAGCTTCTTGCTCAGGATCGCCAGGTGGTAGTCCATGGCCCGCTGCCGGCTGTCCGTGATCATGGCGGTGCGGAACACGCCCATGCCGGCACTGAGCTCCACCACCTGCCTGTCCTTGGTGAAGGTGACCAGGGTCCGCTCGGGCAGCATGCCCGCCATCAGCCCGTTCGGATCGTAATCGGGGAAGCTCAGGGCATATTCGATCACGCCCTGGTCCACGGTGCGGACGAGCAGGTCGCTGGAGCAGCCGTGCAGCAGGAGCGCCGCAGCGGCCAGAAGGGGGATATGGATGCGCATGCGCATGGATCTGAAGGTGCGGCGTGTTACGAAGGATGGGTGCTCCGGGTTGCAGCCGCGCCCCGGCTACCTTTGTGGCGTTCCATCGAGAACGACCCCATGGAAGTACGATTGATCGAGGCCAGCTCCGAGATCGGGGCCGGCAGCCGCGGTGCCAGCATGGGCATGGCGGGTTTGCGCGTGGCCGCCTGGAAGCTCGGCAGTGAGCTGTTCGGCCATGCCGAGGAGAGCATCCTGCGCAACGAGAACGACGTCCTGTACGAGGACGACCGTTCGCCCAATGCCCACCACATCGACGGGCTCATCCGCTTCGAGAGCGACCTGGCCTACGAGGTGTACCGCTTCGTGCGCAACGGCATCTTTCCCATCGTGGTGGGGGGCGACCACAGCATCGCCATCGGTTCGGTGAGCGGCAGCAAGATGGCCGCCGGGAACGAGCGCCTGGGCGTGGTGTGGATCGACGCCCATGCCGACCTGCACACCCCGCTCACCACCCCCAGCGGCAACGTGCACGGCATGCCCCTGGCCCTGCTCATGGACCTGGAGAACCCGGAACGGAAGAACGACCCGGTGATCTACACCATGGACCAGTGGGACCGCCTGAAGAAGATCGGTGACGATGGGGCCAAGCTCCTGCCCAAGGACCTGGTCTTCATCGGGTTGCGCGACTATGAGGCCGAAGAGCGGCTGCTGATCGAGCAGCACGGCATCCGGGTGGTCACCGTGGAGGAGCTGCGGGGCAAGGGGGCGAAGGCCGTGGTGGCCGAGACCCTGGCCCACCTGAAGGACTGCGGGCGCCTGCACATCAGCTTCGACGTCGATTCGCTGGACCCTTCCATCTCCGTGGGTACGGGTACGCCGGTGCCCAACGGCCTCTTCGTGGACGAGGCGACCGACCTGCTCACCGGGCTCTGCAGCGATCCCCGGACCACCACCCTGGACGTGGTGGAGATCAACCCGGCGCTGGACACGGGCAACGCCATGGCCGAGGCCACGCTGGGCATCCTGGAACCCCTCTGGCCCCTCCTGCGGGCCCGCTGATCGGGTGGCGATGGAGACCCCTCCGCACGTCGCCGATCGCGTGATCCTGGTCCGCCCGACCGGCTTCGGCCACGACGCCGAGACCGCCGCCTCGAACGCCTTTCAGAGGAATGTTCAAGATACTGATATTCAGTTCAAAGCAGAATCTGAGTTCGATGAACTTCTAGGCATGCTGGACCGGGTGGGCGTGGGCGTTACCGTGCTCGATCCCCCGGTGCCCGACGCCCCCAACGCGGTGTTCCCCAACAACTGGTTCAGCACCCATGCGGACGGCACCGTGGTGTTGTACCCCATGGCCACGCCGAGCCGCCGCCGGGAACGGGACCGCGACCTGGACGAGACCCTCGAGCGGCATGGCTTCAAGGTGCGGCAGTTGGTGGACCTCACCGCCCTGGAGCTGGACGACCGCTACCTGGAGGGCACGGGGAGCCTGGTCATCGATCGGCCGCGCAACGTGGCCTTCGCCGCCCTCTCGCCCCGCACCACCGAACGGGCCCTGAACCACTGGTGCGGCGCCCTGCATGGCGGGCAGGTGCCCTTCCTGGCCACGATGGACGGCACCCTCGCCGGGGCCCCGGTCTACCACACCAACGTGGTCATGAGCCTCGGCGAGCGCTTCGCCCTGATCTGCCTGGAGGCGCTGCCCTACCCGGTGGATCGCGAGGACGTGTACCTGGAGTTGGAGCGTACCGGCCGGGAGATCATCGAGATCGGGCTGGACCAGATGCATCGCTACCTGGGCAACTTGCTGGAGCTCAAGGCACTGGGTAAGGACGACCGCTTCCTTTTCCTCAGTGATGCCGCCTACCTGAGCCTGCGCCCCGAGCAGCGCCAACGCTTGCAGCAGCACGGGCAGCTGGTCCCCGTCCCCGTGCCCACCATCGAGGCCGTGGGCGGCGGAAGCGTGCGCTGCATGCTGGCCGAGAACTTCCTCGAACCGTTGTCGGAATGAGTTCGCCTGGAGGAGGGCCAGTGTGTGACTTACGGCCAACCTGTTGTTAGCAGCGACCGACCGCCATGTTGCCCCAGACGAAAGGGTATGCCTACTTTCGGGATATTCTCAGTCGAGACATGCGGCAGCTCTACGTCATAGTCCCGATGCTCTTGGCAGGACAACTGGTGGGCCAGCAGCCGGGGACACTGGATTCGACGTTCTCTGATGATGGAGTGTTGGTATTGTCCGAGTCGTTCTTGGGTGGTTTTGTCCACGGTCAGAGCATGACACTGTTCCATGTCGATGACAGCCTGGGTCAACACTTTGTCAGCTACTCGGACTCGGTCGTCCGTTTCCTGGCGGTCACTGAAGCGGGCATGGTAGATACAAGTTCTTCGGGGGCCTTCTATATCATGGATAGTGGGGCATTGGGATCATACGGGAATATCCAGGTGAGGCGCGTGTTCGCGATCGATGAAAGGGCCCACGCCGTGCTGAAGAGCGACTCCGGGCTTCACATGATCAGGTTCTCGTTGGACGGCCAACTCGACACGGCCTTTGGGCCTGGTGGGGGTGTACTTCAACTAGATTGGGAACGGTTCAATGAGCAGTCCTTTGATAGCTTGTTGGAACTACAGGACGGTGGGTATCTGCTGTCCGGATACTATCGCGAGTTGATACCCCCGTTCAACGACCACCAAAGGAATTGTTACTTCATCCGCCTGAACGGCTCTTTCGAGCCAAGCATGGACTTCGGATCGAATGGTGCGCTTGTCCTGTACGGATCTTCGACCCCGAACTACCCCTACTACAGTGTGAGGGGGGTAGGTGAGTTGTCGGATAGTACGCTGGCTGTCGGTTTGTACTACAATGTCTACGGTCCTGGCGTTTATGGCTCGTCGAGCGTGCTTTTGATCTCAAGGAATGGGGTCATTCTTGGTCAGAGCAGTGTCGAATGCGGCAGTAGCTCGCCGTGGTTGGCGGCCTTCCATGTGACGTGTCAGGATGTGCTGATGTACTCGGTCGCGAACTGTTCTGTTGCGATGGAAGGGATGGATACGTTGTACCAGTCCTATTCCCTTGACTTCACACCCCAAGACGTTTTCTCGGATGACCAAGGAGTGTTGTACACGGTGACCCAAGGGTGGAGGGTCGCAAGGAGGTTACCCTCCGGGGAGTTTGACGATCAGTTCGGCGAGTATGTGATTGGTGATGGATACACGTACAGTGCACAGCTTCCCACGGCCCCTGGTACTGTGAAAGGGATGGTGGTGTTGCCGGATGGAAAGCTCTTGTCTTGGGGAAATGGCTACACAGATGCCACTCGGGTCATCATGACACGCCACCACAACCTGCCCGACCCCCGTGCAAAGCTTTCCCTCCGACTTTTCCTTGGTGGCGCTTACGAGCCCGGGGTCGGGCTGATGCGTGATGCCCTGCGCCAGCAGGGACTGGTCCCGGATTCGCAGCCCTACTCGGAGCCCGACTACGTTCCTGTGGGTGGTTTGCCAACGTGCGTCATCTCTCAGGAGGTACTCGGGTGGACAGGGGATAGTGCCGTGGTCGATTGGGTATGGATGGAACTGCTGGACCCGGCCGACAGTATTACGGTGTTGGCGACGCGGTCGGGGCTGGTACTTCGTGATGGAACGGTGACCCAGGCCGACGGCTGCTCAGTGATCGACTTCCGTGCTGGCGCTGGCAGCTATTTCCTGCGGGTCCGCCATCGGAACCACTTGGGTGCCATGGTACATGATCCGATCACTTTGAGCGACACCGTGGTGCATGTGGACCTCACGGACCCGGCAACTCTGTGTTTTGGTACGGAGGCACAAGAGGAGTTGAATGGTGTTCAACTCCTCTGGCCGGGGGATGCCTCTGGCGATGGGATCGTGCGGTACTCAGGTGCTTTGAACGATCGTGACGAGGTACTCCTGACCGTCGGCGGTAGCCCACCAACCGCCATCACAAACGGCTATTCGGATGCTGATGTGAACTTGGACGGCCTGGTGAGGTACGCCGGAGCCAGTAATGATCGCGACCTGATCTTGCAGACCATAGGTGGTACGAGCCCCATATCCATCAGGGAGGAGCAGAGGCCTTGAAGCCTTCCCGATCTATGATCGGTCAGAGGTCCGTGGCTGAGAACTTTCTTCCTTTGCGCGACCAGTCCTGACCCATGCACCAAGACCCGCTACAGGCCACGCTGCGTCCGGCCGTTCAGGAAGCCTTTCAGACCCTGTTCGGGGCGGACATCCCGGCCGACCGCATCGCCTTCCAGGCCACCCGGCCCGAGTTCGAGGGGGATGTCACCATCAACGTGTTCCCCTTCCTGAAGCAGAGCGGCAAGGGTCCGGAGCAGACCGCGCAGGCCGTGGGGGAGCACCTGCAGGCCCAGGTGGCCCAGGTGGAGGGCTTCAACGTGATCAAGGGCTTCCTGAACCTGGTGATCGCCGACGGCTACTGGCTGGGCTTCCTGGGGCGGGCGGCTATGGCCGACATCCTGGCCTTCCCGGATGCCGGGCGGAGCACCATGGTCGAGTACAGTTCGCCCAACACCAACAAGCCCCTGCACCTGGGGCACCTGCGCAACAACTTCCTGGGCCACAGCGTCAGCCGCATCCTGGAGGCCGCCGGGCACCAGGTGGTGAAGGTGCAGGTGATCAACGACCGGGGCATCCACATCTGCAAGAGCATGCTCGCGTGGCAGCGCTTCGGCAACGGCGAAACGCCCGAAAGCAGCGGGCTGAAGGGCGACAAGCTGGTCGGGAAGTACTACGTGGCCTTCGACAAGGCCTTCAAGGCCGAGGTGGAGGAGCTGGTGGCCGGTGGCATGCCCAAGGAGCAGGCCGAGAAGCAGGCCCCGATCCTGCTGGCCGCCCAGGAGATGCTCCGCCAATGGGAGGCCGGCGACCCGGAGGTGGTGGATCTCTGGAAGACCATGAACGGCTGGGTGTACGAGGGCTTCAACTCCACCTACGCCCGCATGGGGGTCGACTTCGACCGGCTGTACTACGAGAGCGACACCTACAAGCTGGGCCGGGACGAGGTGCTGAAGGGCCTGGAGCAGGGCGTCTTCTTCCGCAAGGACGATGGCAGCGTGTGGTGCGACCTCACCGGCGACGGGCTGGACGAGAAGCTGCTGCTGCGGAGCGACGGCACGGCGGTGTACATGACGCAGGACATCGGCACGGCCATCCAGCGCTTCCGGGAGTTCCCGGACCTCACCGGCATGGTGTACACCGTGGGCAACGAGCAGGACTACCACTTCAAGGTGCTGTTCCTGATCCTGAAGAAGCTCGGGTACCCCTGGGCCGAGGAGCTCTTCCACCTGAGCTACGGCATGGTGGACCTGCCCAGCGGGAAGATGAAGAGCCGAGAGGGCACCGTGGTGGACGCCGACGACCTGATGGACGAGGTGGTGCAGGAGGCCCGCAAGGCCGGGGAGGAGCTGAGCAAGCTGGACGGCTTCAGCGACGAGGAGAAGGCCCGGCTCTTCGAACGGATCGGCCTGGCGGCGCTGAAGTACTTCCTGCTGAAGGTGGACCCGAAGAAGCGCATGCTCTTCGACCCGGCGGCCAGCATCGACCTGCAGGGGCATACGGGGCCCTTCATCCAGTACACCTACGCCCGCATACGAAGCCTGTTGCGCAAGGCGGACGAGCAGGGTGCCAGGCCCGAGGTGGGAGGGAAGCTGTCCCTCGGTCCCGGTGAGCGCGAGGTGATCAAGCTCCTGCACCACCTGCCCACCGTGCTCCAGGAGGCCGCCGACCGCTACGATCCCAGCAGCCTGGCCAACCACACGTACGAACTCGTGAAGGCCTACAACACCTTCTACCAGGGCACCCCGGTGCTGAAGGAGGAGGATGCCGCCGTCCGGGACATGCGCCTGGCCCTGAGCCACGCCGTGGCCGAGGCCACCCGCAAAGCGATGTGGTGCCTGGGAATTGAAGTGCCCGAGAGGATGTAAGGGTAATACCCGCCCGTTCGTGCTCGTTATTCAGCGACACCAACGAACTCCCATGAAGCCATCCCTGCACTGTCTGCTCGTGCTTGTGCTCATCCTGGCAGGTCTCTCCGTGGCGGCACAGGAGAAACCCAGGACGGACCAATTGCCGCCAATAAAGGAGCTTCCTGCAGTGGGGGAGTCCAAGACCTTCTACGAACTGGATGGTGAGCATGCTTACTCCGTCTTCGACCACGAAGGCAGGCAGGTGCTCAAGGGCCACGGCCGGTTCGTTGACTTGACCGACCTCGGGCAAGGCCTGTATTTCATCCAGTTCGATGGACGGAAAGTGCGTTACGCCAAGGAGTAGGATGTGCGTTTCCCGGACGTCGTCCAGCTGATCCGGGGCCCCGAAGTGATCACCCCACCTCCAGCGGCTTCACTTCGCCCTCCGGGGTCAGCCACAGGTACTTGATGGTCTCCTTCACCTCCTTCTTCGTCTCCCGGTCGGGCAGCTGCAGGTGCAGCGTCAGGTTGTAGGTGAACTGCACGGGCGGCTCGGTGATCTCCGGGTGCAGCACCAGCTCGAATTCCGAGTAGGGCACCTTGTTGTAGAACATGGTGCTGGGCTTGCGCACGTCGTTCACCACCTGGCCGCGGCGCCGGCTGTTCAGGCTCATGCGGCTGTGGGCGCTGTAGTTCTGGTAGCGTTGCAGCGGGAAGAAGGCCCCGGTCTTCTCGGCCCCCGTGCGGTAGCTCTCGTCCACCTGCAGTCCCATGTCCTTGAACAGCTTCAGCTTGTCCTTCATCACCCGCGCGGCGAAGGTCCGGAGCGTGTCGTAGCGCTGGTGGGTGCCCTCCACGTAGTAGTCCACCTTCACCAGGTCGTAGATGCCCTCCCGGGCGGCGGCGGTCATGATGCGGTCCAGCACCTTCGGGTCCTGGAAGCGCACGTGGATGTTCTTCTGCACCTCGAAGCCGGCCGGTACTTCCTGGTAGGTGCGCGTGAAGAGCTTGCGGGTCTCCTCGTACTCGTACACCGGCACGAACGTGAGCATGTCCACGAACACGTCCTGCTCCCTGATGCCCAGTTTCTTCAGGTCGCGCGTCATGCGCCCGATGCGCCCGTTGATCAGGCTGTCCACTTCCTCCACGTCCTGCCCCAGCTGGGTCAGGTTGAAGATGGCCAGGTAGCTGTCGGCCTCCACGTTCATCATGGCGTTCACCTCCAGCACCAGCGTGTTGCCCTGGATGCTGGCCTTCATGGGCTGCTCGGCCTGCTGGAAGAAGATGCGCGCGTTCTGGTCGTAGATCAGGTTGCCCACATGCTGGGCGTTGGTCCCGGCGGCGGCGAGCAGGAAGGCGGTCAGGAACAACGCCGGTGTACGGCGGTCGGTGTGCGTGTGCGTCATGGGTCCCGTTTACCGGGACGGTACACGCGGGGTGGAAAAGGGTTCAGCGCTGCATTACCCTCAGCGGGCCGTCACAGGCTCACATAGCTCCGCCGGCTGGGGCGTCGCTTGAACTTGTAGCTGACCTCGAAGCTCAGGTAGCTGTATGCGTCCACCAGCCCCGGGTTGCCGCGTCTGCTGGTGTACAGACTGGGGGTTCCATCGGTGCCCCAGCCGGTGGGGTCGCTCACGTACCTGGCGATCTGCTGCGCATCCGGATCGTCCGGGTAGGCCTGGGCGATCTCGTCGTAGGTCGCGTAGCGCTCGCTCACATTGTCCAGTTGATCGGTGAAGAAGCTGTAGTACGCGAACTCCACACCGAGCGACACCTTCTTGGTGACCATGTAGCGGATGCCGGCCCCCAGGGGCACCCCGATGTGCCAGGGGCTGTAGTTCACCTGGGTGGTCCTTTCCCCACCTCCCGGTGCGGCCTGGGTCATGTAGCTGTACAGGTCGGTCTCGTAGTCGCCATCCAGTTCCACCACCTGGGCGTCCTCCTCCCCACGAGGCTTGTCGCGCAGGGTTCCGTCATCCCAGCTGTAATACATGTTGTCCAAGCCGGGCTCGCCCCGGAACAGGTCGGCCTTTGGGCGGCCATAGAACACGCCGATGCCCACGTAGAAATAGGCGAAGAAGCGCTGCTGGAACAGGGGCTGGTAGGGTTCGCGGTAGGCGTTCAGCACCAGGTGCGTGCTCAGCCCCACCAGGTCGTTGCGGAAGCTCAGGCCGCGCTTGTAGTTGCGCAGCTCGGAGACGTCCTTGCCGGCGATCATCTGCCGCTCGTCATAGCCGATCCGATGCCAGCTCAGCCGGGTCTCCATGCTCAGCGCACGGGTCACGTAGCGCTTCTTGTTGTTCAGGAAGTCGCGGAAGGTGATGGCGAAACCGGGCCGTGTGCTGTTCCACTGAACGGGGCCATCGATGTTCCCGAGGTCGCCGTAGAACTGAGTGACACCTCCGCTGATGCCCACCTCCAGGTTGCGCTGTGCGGGCGCCACGAGGGGGATGGACAGGAGCGCGATACCGAAGAGTAGGGTTCGCGTCATGGCCTGTTCCTTTCCCGAAAGTTACTATCAGGAAGACGCGCCGGCGATCACGGGTTGCCTGCCGGACTTGGACGCTCACCGAAGATGGCGGTGCCCACCCGCACCAGGGTGCTGCCTGCGGCGATCGCCTCGTCCAGGTCGCTGGTCATGCCCAGGCTCAGTTCGGTGAACCGGTCGGCCGGGAACACGCCCAATGCCTTGACCTGCCCGAAGAGCCGGGCCACGGCATCGAACTCCCGCCGCACCTGGACCAGGTCGTCGGTGAAGGTGGCCATGGCCATCAGGCCGCGCACCTCCACGTGTGGCCACTCGTTCCAGGGCCAGCTGCGCACGGCCTCCAGCAATTCGTCCGGGGTCAGCCCGTGCTTGGTCTCCTCATCGGCGATGTGCACCTGCAGCAGGGCCCCGATGGTCCGGTCGTTGGCGGCCGCCCGCTTCTCCAGTTCCTGCATCAGCTTGCCGCTGTCCACCGCATGCACCAGGTGCACGAAGGGGGCCAGGTACTTCACTTTGTTGGTCTGCAGGTGCCCGATGAAGTGCCATTCGATGTCGGCCGGCAGCGCGGGCTGCTTGTCGCGCAGCTCCTGGGGGTAGTTCTCGCCGAAGGCGCGCTGGCCCAGGTCGTACAGGGCCTGGATCTCCTCCACGCTCCGCGTCTTGCTCACGGCCACGAGCTTCACCCCGGCCGGAACGCGGGCCCGAATGGCTTCGTAGCGTTCCTCCAGCGTGCTCATCGGTCCAGCAGGGAATAAATGGTGATGCCGCTGCGCAACTTGGGTTCGATGTAGGTGCTCTTGGGCGGCATGGTGCCCCCGGCATCGGCCACCGCGGTAAGCTGTTCGAAGGAGACCGGACGCAGGTGGAAGGCCACTTTGGCGCGGCCGCGGGCCACCAGGTCCTCCAGTTCCTCCACACCGAGAATGCCCGGTACGAAGGACACGCGTTCATCGGTCCGCAGGTCGCCGATGCCGAGCACGGGCCCCAACACCTCACGGCTCAGGCGGGCGCTGTCCAATCCGGCCTCGGGTGCGAAGTCGCCTTCCAGGGGCGGGAGCTGCAGCTCGTACCAGGCATCGGGCACGTGCACGAACACGCGCCCGGTGCGCGGGTCCCCGTCGGGTCGGCCCTCCAACCGCTTCAGCTGGCCCACGCCCTCCAGCGACTTCAGGAAGCCGTGCAGGTCCAGGCCGCCCAGGTCGGTGACCACGCGGTCGAAGTTGTAGATGTGCAGGTGGCTTCGCGGCACGATGAAGGCCAGGCACCAGGCGCGGGGATCTTCAGGTCCGGCACCGCTCTCACTGGCGAGCAGGGCGCTGCTGGCGCTGCGGTGGTGCCCGTCGGCTATGTAGAGCGCGTCCAGCGTGGCGAAGGCCTCCGTGACGCGTTGCTGCTCGTCCGGGTCGTCGATCACCCAAAGCCGGTGCTGCACCCGGTCGGTGGTGCTGAAGTCGTAGTGGGGCCGTGTGGCGGAAACCCGCTGGATCACCTCCTCCAGCACGGGCACGTCCGGGGCGGTGAGCAGCACCGGTTCCGCGTTGATCCCGGTGGCGTCCAGGTACTCCTTGAACAGGGCCTCGCGGGCCGTGAGCGTCTGCTCGTGCACCTTCACCCGGCCTTCCAGGTAGTCCTGCACGGCCACGGCGCCGATGATGCCGATGCTGGAGAGCCCTTCGCGCAGCTGTTCGTAGAGGTAGAAGGCGGGGGCCTCCTCGCGGACGAAGATGCCTTCGTGACACCACGCCTCGAACTTCCTGCGCACCCGGCGGAACCGTTCCGAGCGGCTCAGGTGCACGCTGCGCCCAAGGTCCGGATGGATGACGTGGAGAAAGGAGTAGGGGTTCCCGCGCAGTTTCTCGGCCAGGTCCTTCTGGCCGTAGCTCACGTAACTGCGTGAACCCACCAGGTGCACCTTGTCGCGCACCGGACGCCAGGCACGGAAGGGCTGCACCTGCACCATGGGCGCTCAGGCGTCGACGTCGGCCTCGGTGTAGTGGGCGATCACGATCTCGGCGATCTCCTCGCCGATGCGGTCCTGGGCCTCCACGGTGGCGGCGCCGATGTGCGGGCTCAGCGAACAGCCGGCCACGCCCAGCAGGTCGGCGCGGGGGGTGGGCTCGTTCACGAACACGTCCAGCGCGGCACCGGCCAGGCGCCCTTCTTTCAGGGCTTCCAGCAACGCGTCCTCGTCCACGGAACCTCCGCGGGCGGTGTTCACCAGGATGGCGCCCGGTTTCATGCGCGCCAGTTCGTCACCGCCAAGGATGGGGCGCCCATCGGCCTGGGCGGGCACGTGCAGGCTCACGGCATCGCTGGTGGCGAGCAGTTCGTCCATGGAGACCATCTTGACGGGTACCCGTACGGCTTGTCCGCCGATCTCCATCTCGATGCTGTCCGTGGTGGCGGTGTTGTCCACGTAGATCACCCGCATGCCGCAGCCCAGTGCGTAGCGTGCGGTCCAGCGGCCGATCCTGCCGAAGCCGATGATGCCGAGCGTCTTGCCACGAAGCTCGCGGCCCTTGCCGTACGCCTTCTTCAGCACCTTGAACTCGGTGGCACCCTCGCCGGGCATGCGGCGGTTGGCCTCATGCAGCCCGCGCATCAGCCCGAAGAGGTGGGCCATGACGAGTTCGGCGACGCTGATGCTGGAGCTGGCGGGCGTGTTGAAGACGTGGATGCCCTTGCCACGGCCGTATTCCACATCGATGTTGTCCATGCCCACGCCGCCGCGGCCGATCATGCGCAGCCCGGGGCAGGCATCGATCAGGTCCTTGCGCACCTTGGTGGCGCTGCGGACGAGCAGTACTTCGATCCGTTCCTTGTTGAGGTAGGCGGCCAGCTGGTCCTGAGGAATGGCCTCAGTAGTCACCGTGAATCCGGCCTCCTCCAGGGCTGTCTTGCCGGCAGGGCTGATGCCGTCGTTGGCGTGAATGCGTTTCTGGCTCATCCGTGCTGTTGTGCGAAGTGTTCCATGACGTCCACCAGGGCCTGTACGCTTTCCAGCGGAAGGGCGTTGTACATGCTGGCTCGGTAGCCGCCCACGCTGCGGTGCCCGCGAAGGCCACTGATGCCGGCGGCCTTCCACAGTTCGTCGAAGGCGGGCTCCAGACCGGCGTCCTTCAGCACGAAGGTGGCGTTCATGGCCGAGCGGTCCTCCACGGCGGTGGTGCCCTCGAACAGGGGAAGGCGGTCCACGGCGTCATAGAGCAGCTTCGCCTTGGCGGCGTTGCGCTGCTCCATGGCGGCCACGCCTCCCTGCGCCTTCATCCATTCCAGGGTGAGCATGCTCACGTACACCGGGAACACCGGCGGGGTGTTGAACATGCTGTCCTTCTTGATGTGGTTGCGGAGGTCCATCATGCGGCCCAGGTCACGGCCCGTATGACCGAGCAGCTCCTCCTTCACGATGTACACCGTGGCGCCTGCAGGCCCCATGTTCTTCTGCGCGCCGGCGTAGATCATGGCGAAGTCGGCCACGTTCACCGGGCGGCTGAAGATGTCGCTGCTCATGTCGCACACCACCGGCACCTTCCCGGCATCGGGGAAGGCCTTGTACTGGGTGCCGTAGATGGTGTTGTTGCTGGTGAAGTGGAAGTAGTCCGCGTCCTGCGGGATGGCGAAGCCTTTCGGGATGCGGGTGAAGTCGTCCGCCTCGCCGCTGGCCACCACCTCCACGCGGCCGATGCTCTGCGCCTCCTTGACGGCCCCGGTGGCCCAGGTGCCGGTGTTGGCGTAGGCCGCGAAGCCCTCCTTCCGCAGGAAGTTGAGCGCGGTGAGGTAGAAGCCGGTGCTGGCGCCGCCACCAAGGAAGAGCACGCTGTAGCCCTCGGGCACGCCCAGCAGTTCCTTCACCAGGGCCCGGGCGTTCTCCATCACCTCCACGAAGGGCTTGCTGCGGTGGCTGATCTCCAGGATGGACAGGCCCGAGCCCTGGAAGTCCAGCACGGCCTGCGCGGCCTGTTCGAACACCTCGGGCGGCAGGATGCAGGGGCCTGCGCTGTAGTTGTGGACCTTCGTTTTCACGGCGGTGGTCATGATGGTCGCGGGTTTTCGGCGGCAAAGGTAGTCCTCCTACCTTCGCACCGTGAGACGGTTCCAAAGGGGGCGACCCTGGAGGATGAAAAGGGAATCCCGTGCGATCCGGGAGCTGTTCCCGCAGCTGTAAGTCCCGCCGATGTACCCACGATCACCACTGTCCGCCTGCTGGCGAACGGGAAGGTGTGGGTACGGAGGGGCGAGCCAGAAGACCTGCCGCTTCACACCCGTCCACGGCCTTCGGGAACAGGCCGGGATGCTTGCGGTACAGGCATCCCCCTGCCCGGAGGTCATCATACCAACCCGCCACGCGGTGAACGTGGCAAAACACCTCCATCCATGTACCGTTCCATCCTTTCCTTCCTGGGCGTTTGTGCCCTGCTTTCGGCCGGTGCACAACAGACCGTGCATCAGGTCTTCGTGCTCAACGAGGGCTACTTCGACATGAACGCACAGACCCAGGTGGTACCGGTGAGCCTGGGCAGCTATGACCCCTTGTCCGGGACCTACCAGACCGTGGCCACCCTCACCGGTCCCCGCTTCGCCAGTGACGTGGAGGCGGGCAACGGCGTGGTGTACGTGGCCGCCGACGACCAGCTCCTGAAGTACGATGCCGATTCCTACGCCCTGTTGGGCCAGGTCCAGGTGCCCGGCATCCGTCAACTCGCGCTTTGGAACGACCGGGTGCTGCTCACCCGGGGTGAACTGGGCGGACTGCCGCACTACTTCGAGGTGAGGCTGGCTTCGGACCTCTCCCTGGACTACGCCATCACCCCGGCCGACGGCCTGCTGTACAGCGCCGAGGACGTGGAGGTCGTGGGCGATGTGGCCCACCTCGCCGTGGGCAACTCCTTCGACTGGGGGAACCTGGTCGGCGAAGTGGCCCGGGTGGACCTGACCACCGGCAGCTACCTCGGCGCCATCGACCTGGGGCCTGACGGCCGTAACCCCGAGAACATCATGCTGGAAGGCAGCGACCTCTTCGTGCTGAACAACACCGACTTCTCGAAGAGCAGCATCAGCCGCCTATCCGGTGGTGCCCTCAGCTACACCGTGGACGTGACCGTGAACAGCAGCTGCGGTGCCAGCGTGCTGGCGGACGGACAGGTGTACTACATGGAATACGCCCTGAACAAGCTGGCCCGCTTCGGCACCGCCACCGGCACCGTTACCGATACCCTGGCCGGGTCGCTGGCGCCCTACGGCATGCTGTACGATCCTGTGAACGAGGTGCTGTACACCACGGCCACCGACTTCGTGAGCAGCGGCGAACTGCACATCACAGGGCTCGATGGGACCGTCCTGAGCACGGTGCCGGTAGGAGTGAGCCCCGGCCGCCTGGCCCTGGACCTGCGCACTGCTTCGGGAGTTGCCGGGGACGTTGGGACTGACGTACGGCTGTTCCCGAACCCGACCGACGATCGGCTGCAGGTCTCCTGGGAAGCCCCTGTGGAACGTGGCGAGGTCGTGGTGCACGATACCGCAGGCCGCGAGGTCCTTCGCCAGCGCGTTGGGCCTGGCGATACCCGCCTCACGTTGAACGTACAGGACCTGCCGGCCGGTCCATACCTGCTCCAGCTCAACGAGCGTCCTGCACAACGGTTCACCAAGCGTTGACCCCGTGAGCGGCGAGCGCCCAAGGCCGCTATCTTTGCCGCCCGCATCAGCCTCCTTAGCTCAGCGGTAGAGCAGCTCATTCGTAATGAGCAGGTCGTCAGTTCAAATCTGACAGGAGGCTCGGAAGGCCCCGGTGTTCGCCGGGGCTTTTTCGTTCACCCCAGCAGCTCCACGGCCCTCCGCGCCACCCGGGGGCCGATGGCCACGCCCATGCCGCTCAATCGCACGGCGGTCACGATGCGGTCCCCGAGCCGTTCCACGAGCGGCTCCTTGCCCTGCCTCCCGAATCCCATGACCCCGCTCCAGCGGCGCTCGATGGTGAACGCCCGATCCGGCAGGATCACCTCCCGGAGCAGGGTCTCCAAGGCCTGCTGGATGACAGGGGAAGTGCCTTCCTCCAGGGTGGTCTCCCCGGTCTTGTCCAAGTGGCGCCCCCCTCCCAACAGGATGCCGCCGTTCCAGTTCCGGAAGTAGTAGTATCCCTCGTCCAGGTGGAAGGTGCCCTTGGGGAGCGGTCCCTCCACCGGGGCGGTAAGCAGCACCTGCCCCCGGGCCGGCCATACGTCCAGGTCCGGCCGTAGGTCCTTCGTGTACCCATTGGTGGCCAACAGGACCTGTCCGGCGACGATCACCGTTCCGTCCGCCAGCCCTAGCTCCATGCCACCGGGCGTCTCGGTCATGCGCACTACCTGCGCGCCACCCCGGTACAGGACCCCTTCCCCCTGGACCTTCCGCAGGAGGCTGTGGATCAAGGCCCCACTGTCCACCGAACCTTCCAGGTGGGTGTGGATCGCCGCACCCACGTGCATCCCGGCCAGTTCGGAGGAACCCTTGTCCACCACACGGTAGGGGTGTTCACCGAACACCGGTCCAAGCAGCTGGTTCAACCGGTCGAACCCTTCGAGCACCGAGGTGTACAGCGGAGCGTGGTCCCTGAACAGCTCGTATCCCCCGCAAGGGTCGAATCCGATGGGGCCATCACCAAGTTCGCGGCGGAGTTCCCCAAGACCGAGCCATCGTTCCTGGACCCGGGCAAGAGCGGCATCCTCGCCTTCCCCGGCGATGTCGGAAAGGAGTTCGCCGGGGCTCCCGAAACAGGCGAAGCCGGCATTCCTCACGCTTGCGCCATCCGGGAACGCACCGGCCTCCAGGACAAGGACATGATGATGGGGATGCCTGCGTTTGTAATGCAGGGCTCCGAAGAGCCCGACAAGCCCGCCGCCGACCACGGCCAGGTGGGGTTCGGCATGGAAACTGCGGGCGGTCCAGAGGCTGTGCACCATCGGTCGGGCGGGGAAGTACGCGACCCAAGTTCGGCAGGGCGCTCCGGATCGCCTTATTTTGCGAAGTTAAAGGGAGCCTGAACGGAACCATGGAGGTGCGATCGCAGGGAACAAGCCTGACCAGGGCCATCTGGCGGATGCTCATCGGCATGCTCGTGCTTGCCGTCCTGCCGGTTTCCGCCCAGGTGGACAACGTGTACGTCTATGGCACCGTGAAGGACCACAGCACGGCCAAGAAATTGGACGGAGTGGTGATCACGGTGTTCAAGAACGGTGCGAAGCTCACCGAGGTGGTCACCAATGCCAGTGGGAAGTATGAAGTGAACCTGGACTATGGGGCGGACTACAAGCTGGTCTATGGCCGGTCGGACCTGGTGAACAAGAACATCACCATCGATACCCGGAACATTCCCGAGGAGGAACGCCTGGGTGGACATGGGATGAACATCGAGATGACCTTGTTCAGCCAGTTGCCCGGTGTGGACTTCAGCATCCTGGACAACCCCATTGGCAAGGCGAAGTACGACGGCGCGACCGGCGAGGTGACCTGGGACCTGGAGTACACCAACCAGATCCGCAACGAGATCGCGCGCCTGATGAAGGCCTACGAGGACCGCAAGAAGCGCGAGGCCAACCTCGAGGAGGATTTTGCCAAGCTGATGCAGGCCGGGGACGAGGCCATGGGCAAGGCCGATTTTCAGAAGGCGGTGGCCTCCTTCACGGAAGCGCTCACCCTGAAACCCGACGAGCCGGTGGCCAAGGCCAAGCTGAGCGATGCCCAGATGCGGCTGACGGCGCAGGAGGAGGAGACCAGGAAGGAGGAGCAGTACGCGGCCCTGATCAAGGATGCGGACGGACTGTTCAACAAGAAGGAGTACGAGACCGCCAAAGGGAAGTACGAAGAGGCTTCCAAGGTGAAGCCCGGAGAGGCCTATCCGAAGCAGCGCATCGCGGAGATCGGCACCATTCTGAAGGACCTGGAACGGCTGGCGGAGGAAGAGCGCAAGGCCAGGGAACTTCAGGAGAAGTACGATGCGGCGATCAAGGCCGCGGATGATGCGTTCAAGGCGGAGAACTACGAACAGGCCAGGACCAAGTACACCGAGGCCAGTGGCCTGAAGCCGGAGGAGAAGTATCCGAAGGACCAGCTGGCAGCCGTGGCGGCCGCCATGGAAGAGCAGGCACGCAAGGCCGAGGAGGAACGCCTGGCCAGGGAGCTCCAGGAGAACTACGATGCGGCCATCAAGGCGGCCGATGCCGCCTTCACCGCGAAGAACTACGAGCAGGCCCAGACCAAGTACACCGAGGCCAGCGGCCTGAAGCCGGAAGAGAAGTACCCCAAGGACCAGTTGGCCGCCGTGGCGGCCGCCTTGGAGGAGTTGGCACGCAAGGCCGAGGAGGAACGGCAGGCCAAGGAGCTCCAGGCCAGGTACGACGCGGCCATCCAGGTGGCGGACGCAGCCTTCAATGCCGCCAAGTACGAGGATGCGCGGACCAAGTACACCGAGGCGGGCGAGATCAAGCCCGAGGAGAAGTACCCGAAGGACCAGTTGAAGGCGATCGACCTCGCCCTGGAGGAGTTGGCACGCAAGGCCGAGGAGGAGCGTCAGGCCCGTGAGCTCCAGGAGCGCTACGATGCGGCCATCCAGGCGGCCGACGCGGCGTTCAATGCGGCCGACTACGAGGATGCGCGGACCAAATACACCGAGGCCGGCGAGATCAAGCCGGAGGAGAAGTACCCGAAGGACCGGTTGAAGGCCATCGATGCCGCCCTGGAGGAACTGGCCCGCAAGGCCGAGGAGGAACGGCTGGCACGCGAGCTTCAGGAGAAGTACGACGCGTCCATCGCCAAGGCGGACAAGGCCTTTGATGAGGAACGGTACGAGCAGGCACGCGCCGCCTACACCGAGGCCAGTGGGCTGAAGCCGGAGGAGACCTACCCCAAGGACAGGCTGAAGGCGATCGACGAGCGCATCGCTGAACTCGAGCGCCTGGCCGAGGAAGAGCGCCTGGCCCGCGAGCTGCAGGAGAAGTATGATGCGGCGATCTCCGCCGCCGACAAGGCCTATGGGTCGGAGGACTGGGAAGCGTCCAAGGCGAAGTACACCGAGGCCGCCGGACTCAAACCGGCGGAGGCCTATCCGAGGGACCGCATCGCCGAGATCGACGCCAAGCTTGCCGAGCTGGCCCGGAAGGCCGAGGAGGAACGCAAGGCCCGGGAACTGCAGGAACGGTATGATGCGCTCATCGTCAAGGCCGACGCCGCTTTCAAGGGGGAGGCCTACAGCGAGGCGATGAACGACTACCGGGACGCCCTGCAGTTGAAGCCCGAGGAGGCCTACCCGCAGGAACGGATCACGGCCATCGAGGGATTGCTGGATCAGGCGGCCCGCGACAAGGCCGAGGCCGAACGCCTGGAGCGGGAACGGCGCGAGCGTGACCAGCGGTACGCCGATGCCGTGGCCCGGGGAGATGCGGCCTTCTCATCCGAGGACTGGAACACCGCCCGGTCGGCCTACACGGAAGCCGGAGAGATCAAGCCCGACGAGCAATACCCGAAGGACCGGTTGAAGGCCATCAGCGACCGCATCGCCGATCAGGCCGCAGCGGACGAGGCCGCCCGACTGGCCGCCCAGCAGGCCGAGCAGGACCGCCTGGCGCAGCAGGCCGAGGAACGCGACCGTCGGTATGACGAGCTCGTGGCCAAAGGAGATGAGGCCTTTGAACGGGACGAACTGGACCTGGCCAAGGCCGCCTTCAAGGATGCCCTCGGCGTGAAGCCCGGGGAGCAGTATCCGCAGGACCAACTGGCGGCCATTGAACGGCGGAGGCTGGAGCTATCCGCAGCGGACGAAGCCGCGCGACTCGCCGCCGAGCAGGAAGCCGCTGAACGCGCAAGGGCCGAGGAGGAGCGGCGCCGGCTGGAGGCCGATCAGGAGGCCTTGGAGGCCCGCTACCGGGAATTGATCGCATCGGCCGATCTGGCGTTCGGGGCCGACGAGCTGGAACGTGCGCGGTCCAGTTATCAGCAAGCGTTGGACGTGAAGCCGGGCGAACAGTATCCCAAGGACCGGATCGCCAACATCGATGCCGAGCTTGCCCGGCGCCGCGAACAGGCCCAGGATGCCGAGGCCATGGCCGCCGAGCAACGAAGGTTGGAGGAAGAGCGCCGCCGACGGGAGCAGGAAGAGGCCGACGCAGCCCGTCGCCTGGCGGATGAGGAACGCATGCGTCTGGAGCGGGAGAAGGAACTGGACGCCCGATACCGCGACCTGATCGTGGAGGCCGACCAGGCGTTGGCCGATCAGCAGTACCAGCAGGCCCGGGGTACCTATGCACAGGCCCTGGACGTGAAACCGGCGGAGGCCTATCCGAAGGCCAAGATGGAACAGATCGACCTGATCCTTGCCGAGCAGGAAAGGCTGCGCCGGGAACAGGAGCTTGCGGAGCAACGGTCACGGGAGGAGGAGGAACGGCGTCCGGCCAGTACCACCATCGACATCCGCAAGGAGCAGGAGGCCGAGCAGTTCATGCGGGAGGCGCGTGAACGCGAAGAGGCCGAGAAGTGGGAGCGCATCAAGAAGTTCAAGGTGGAGGTGAGCGAACAGGAGGTGGCACGGACCGAGAGCGCGGCGGAACGCCGGGATCTCGGGCTGCAGGAAAAGCAGGTCTACGAGGAGGGAGGACAACAGCTTTTCCAAGGCAGCGAGGAGCAGCGCCTGCGGAATGCCGATGCCATCGCCAGGCAGAAGGCCGCACTGGCCGATGCCGAGCAGGACCGGCGCCAACGGAACACCACGGAACGGTCGGAGGCCTACGATGTGAAGCTCAACACCGAACAGGCCTTCGCCGAGGAACAGCGCACCTGGACCGAGCGGCAGCAGGAACAGGCGGCAGCCTTGCGGACGGAGAAGGAGGAGGTCCTGGAGGAGGAAGCGGACAGGCGCGCCGGCAACGAGGCACGCACGCGGCAGGCCTTGGAAGGGAACGATGCGTTCCGGAGTTCGCTGGCCGACATGCAGGAACGAGGTGACCGACTGGTGCAGGGACGGCGGGACGAAGTGGCCGATGAGAAGGCCATGGCCATGGCGCGCGAGGAACAACTGGTCCGGGGTAGCGAGCAGGGCAGACAGAACGCCAAGGCCTCGTTGGACGCGACACCGGTGAACAAGCCGAAAAGCTTCCAGGATTACCGGCAGTCGAAGCTATCCCAGGAGTATCCGCCCGGGGTCACCGAGGAGAGCTACACCGAGGGCAACAAGGTCATCATCCGCCGTGTGGTGGTGAACGGCAACAAGGCCGATGAGTACAGCAAGGTGATCGCCAAGTGGGGCACCTTCTACTTCAAGAACGGCCAAAGCATCACCGAGCCCATCTGGTCCCGGGAGACCGAGGGTCAGTGACCCGCCCCGTCACCTTCGTGATCCCGTTTCCAGAGTCGTTCAATGAGATCGGCGATCTGTTCGGGCGATAGCTGCTTTCCAACGATGCGCCGGTCCTTGTCCAGAACGAAGACCTTCGGTGTGCTGAAGACGTCGTAGGTGTCGGCGTAGTTCAAGCTGGCCAGGGTGGTGTACCTGGGGATGTACTTGGAAGGGTCCTTCTTGGCCTCTTCGTACACATGATGGGTCAACCCCACGTTCACCCAGTCGAGGTCCTTCTCCCGGATGAATTCCTTCCAGTCCGCGAAGAGCACGCTGTCCGTGGCCTTGGCCACCGCGTACACTTCCGCATTGAGCCCCTGCAGGCGCTCCTTGTAGATGCGGTGCAGCTCGGGCAGCTCCTTCTTGCAATGACCACAATGCGGGTCCCAGAAACAAAGGACCACGAATTCCTCAGGAAGCGGATGGGAGGCCACCCAACGCGCCTCGGACGTGTCCGGAAGGATCAAGGGCATGGCCTGGGCACCGATCACCAGGGGGGCCATCTTCGTGGCCCGTTCGCAGAGTTTGTCCAGTTTCTCATCGGTCATCCACCAGGCCCTGCTCTTGCCTTCGGGCCTCGGGCAGTAGTAGGTCAGGGCCATGTGCACGAACACGGCGTCCATGCCCATGATGTCGCTGGTCTCGTAGGTGTAGGTGACGTGGTGCACCACGTACCGGAACAACTCGCGATCGTCACCCAGCCGTGCCACCAGGCGGTCCGTCAGCGCATTGATCGTGTCCGGTACCTGGGGCACCAGCTTGGAGAAGTATTCCTCCACCTTGTTGGCGAACACCGGCGTTCGTACGATCCTCGGATCGGTCAGGTCGGTATGGTCCCAGAAATGGTCCCTGTAGGCATAATAGGCCCCCACACTGTCCACCCGGCCGTCGGGAAGCAGCGGCTGGGGTGGGTCGACCGGAATGCTCATGCGCACCACCCGTGCCACCAACGCGTCCGGGTCCTTGTCGATGAGCTCCTGCTGGTATGATCGCACACCCTGGTCCAGGTCCTTGAGCTGCTGCTCGAACGTGGCCCGCCGGATGGGGTCCCGTTCCTGCTCGGCCCTGGTACGCAGCGATGCCCCCTTCTCCTTCTGCTCGTTCAGGTACCGGATGTAATCGATGAAGCGCTTGTTCTCGGCCGACCGCACCACCTCGAGATCTCCGACCAGGTCGTCCATCGTGGTCCGCACGTCCACCTCGGGCTCGTTGAGCACCAGTTCGAAATACTTCGGACCGGGCACCACCACGGCATAGATGCCCGCCGGCCTGCCATCCGGGGCTTCGAACACCGCCTTCCCTTGGTCGTCGGCAAGGGCGGTGTCCGCGTAGAACAGCTTGTTCCCGTAATAGCTGGCCAGGTAGAGGGTGTCTCCTTCGGCGCCCTTCACCTGAACACGGATCACCTGGCCGGTGGAGCCCAGCACCAGCATGGGGGCCAGCGCAATGAGCAAGGAAAGCAGCTTCCTGAACATGGGGCGAAATTAAGCGGCCGGTCGGCCGGACGGGCTTCAGCAAGATCCCTGCCGTTCGTGGATGAGGCAACCCTGCCTGCCCCGCGATCGTCCTACGGATGGTCTATCTTTGACCTCAACCGATACATGATCGCCATGTTCAAGACACGCATCCTCCCGCTCCTTGCCGCCACGTTCCTGTCCCTCGGTGGGCTTCAGGCACAGGAGCGCGTTGAACCCGTGCAGGATACCCCGGAAATGCGGGAGAAGGCCCTGGCCCGGACCGAGGCCGTGGGGACCACGGTGGGTGGCCTGAACGCCGAGCAGGAAGAAAAGGTCATGGACATGTACATGCAGGTGGAACGGCATCTGGCCGCCATCGCCGAGCGCATGTCCCATCAACCTGAAGCGGACCGGAACGCGGACATGAAACATGTGTACGCCTCGGTGGACGCCTTCGAGCAGCGCCAGTTGAACGAGATCCTCACCGAAGGACAGCTCGACCAATGGAAGGCGGCCCTTGGGCAGCAGGAATGATCCCTTGGAAGTCTTGATGAAGGGACCGCCACGGCGGTCCCTTTTTCGTGGTCCCTAGCGATCCGATGTCGCCGCGGTCTTGAACTCGCTCGTCGTGTGGAACGTGATGGCCGGGTTCTCCCGCTTCTCCAGGTCCAGCATGTAGCCGCTGGGAGCCATGAACACGTTGTTGCCGTCCTTGTCCTGCACCACCTGGGTGCTCTTCACGCGCACGAAGCGGTCCAGGGCCTCCTGGTCATCGCTGGTCAGCCAGCAGGCCTTGTGGGCCTGGATGGGCCGGAACGCGCACCTGGCGCCGTACTCGTGCTCCAGGCGGTAACGGATCACATCGAACTGCAGGTCCCCCACGCACCCGACGATCTTCTTGTTCCCGGGCTGTTGGGTGAAGAGCTGTGCCACACCTTCGTCGGTGAGCTGGCGGATGCCCTTGTCCAGCTGCTTGCTCTTCATGGGGTCCTCGTTCACCAGCTCGCGGAACAGTTCGGGCGAGAACGAGGGGATGCCCCCGAACTGGAAGGTGGCTCCTTCGGTGAGGGTGTCCCCGATCTTGAAGTTGCCGGTGTCGAACAGGCCGATCACATCTCCGGGCCAGGCCTCGTCAACGATGGTCTTCTGGGCTGCCAGGAAGGCCGTGGGGCTGGCAAATCGCAGGTCCTTGCCCAGCCTCACATGGCGGTAGGGGCGGTTGCGTTGGAACCGGCCCGAACACACGCGCAGAAAGGCGATGCGGTCGCGGTGATTGGGGTCCAGGTTCGCGTGGATCTTGAACACGAAGCCGCTGAACGCCGGGTCTTCCGGCCGTACCTCGCCCTGGTCGGTGGGGCGGGGGCGCGGGGCAGGGGCGATGCGGACGAATGAATCCAGCACCTCCTTCACCCCGAAATTGTTGAACGCACTTCCGAAGAACACCGGGGCCACCGCGCCAGCCTGATAGGCGGAAGTGTCCAGGGGGTCGTACACACCGTTCACCAGGTCCAGCTCCTCCCGCAACGTGGCTGCGAGTTCGCCACCCAGCAGCCGGTCCACGCGCTCATCGCCCAGGTCGGTGATGTGCTCCGAGGCGGCCTCCACCTTGGTCTTCCCGCTTTCGAACAGCTTCAGGTCGTTGTCGTACAGGTCATAGACCCCCCGGAAGGTCGCTCCGATGCCGATGGGCCAGCTCAACGGCCTCACCCGGATGTCGAGTTTCGCTTCGAGCTCGTCCAGCAGGTCGAACGGGTCACGGCCCTCGAGGTCGAGCTTGTTGATGAAGATCATGACCGGCGTGTTCCGCATACGGCACACGGCCATGAGCTTCTCGGTCTGTTCCTCCACGCCCTTCACACAATCCACCACCAGCACCACGCTGTCCACGGCCGTCAGGGTCCGGTAGGTGTCCTCGGCGAAATCCTTGTGGCCAGGGGTGTCGAGCAGGTTGATGAGCTTCTCGTCGTATTCGAAGGTCATCACGGAGGTGGTGACCGAGATGCCCCGCTGGCGTTCGATCTCCATGAAATCGCTGGTGGCGCCCCGCCTCACCTTGTTGCTCTTCACGGCACCGGCGGTCTGGATGGCGCCGCCATACAGCAGGAATTTCTCGGTGAGCGTGGTCTTGCCCGCGTCGGGGTGACTGATGATGGCGAACGTTCGCCGCCGCGCGATCTCCTCCTTCAGGGCCATGGGGCGCCAAAGGTAGGGGCGCCTTTCCGCGCGCAGGGCCCTATTTTAGCGGAAACCTACCACCCGTTCATGCGCATCCCTGCCCTGTCCCTGCTCGCTCTATCGAGCCTTACCGCCTTCGCACAGACACCTGTGACCATCGAACTGGTCCCCTGGGCCACCGGGCTTTCCGGACCGGTGGACATCGCCCATGCCGGGGACGACAGGTTGTTCGTCGTGGAACAACCCGGTGTGATCAAGATCATCTCCGATAGCATGACGGTCCTGCCGACGCCGTTCCTGAACATCACGGCCCAGGTCAACGACAATGGGAATGAACAGGGATTGCTGGGGCTGGCCTTCGATCCGGACTATGCCAACACAGGCCGGTTCTACGTGTACTATACCGCCTCGGGTGGAGGGCCTTCCGGACAGAGCCGTGTTTCCCGGTTCCAGGTGACGGCCGATCCCAATGTGGCCGATCCGAACAGCGAGGAGATCCTCTACACCTGGCCTCAGCCCTTCAGCAACCACAACGGGGGCGACCTCGAGTTCGGTCCGGACGGCTACCTGTACGTGGGCTTCGGCGATGGCGGAAGTGGCGGGGATCCGAACAACCACGCGCAGAGCCTCGATGATCCGCTCGGGGACATGATCCGTATCGATGTTTCCGGAGCTTCCGGGTACACGGTCCCGCCCGACAATCCTTGGGTGGGCGCACAGGACACCCTGCCGGAGATCTGGGCCAGCGGACTGCGCAACCCGTTCCGCTTCGGTTTTGATGCACTGACCGGCGACCTGTGGATCGGTGATGTGGGACAGAACGCCTGGGAGGAGATCGACTTCTGGCCGGCCGGGGACAACAGTGGCCCCAACTTCGGATGGCGGTGCCGCGAGGGACTGGTCTCCTACAACATGAGCGGATGCACCGGCGGGTACGTGGACCCGGTCGCGGTCTATGAGAACGTGTGGACCGGAGGCACCTGGTGTTCAGCGATCGGCGGACGGGTCTATCGTGGATCCCAGTACCCGCGCTTCGATGGCAGGTACATCTGCACGGACTATTGTTCAGGCCATTTCATGTCCATCCTGCCTGACGGCCAGGGTGGATGGGACGATGAGCTGTTGCTGGATTCAGGGAACGGCTGGGTCTGCATTGCCGAGAACGTGAACGGTGAGCTGTTCACCTGCAACGAAAGCAGCGGCCAGGTGCGCAAGATCACGGACCCCTGTCCGATGGACGCACCGGTGATCACACTGAACGGCACGGACCTCGAGAGCACATCGGCCAATTCATACACCTGGTACCTGGACGGCCAGGCCATTCCCAATTCGAACACCCAGGTGTTCACCCCACAGGAGCTCGGTGATTACTACGTGGTCGCCGACCTGGGCAACGGCTGCCAGCTGCAGAGCAATGTCATCAACGTCACCGGTACGGTGGGCGTTGACGAGCAGGACGCCGTGCAGGCGACACTCGTTCCCAACCCTGCGGATGACGTGTTCATCCTGACGATCGATCGCGCGTTGACCGGTGAAGTGCGGGTCATGGACCTGGCGGGGAGGGTCGCGCTCACCGTGCCGCTTGCCGGTGACCGCGCGCGCATTCCCACGGCTGGCCTGAATGCCGGGACCTACCTGGTGGAGGTGGTCGACAGGAACGGAGAGGTGCTGCTGATCGAACGTGTGCTCGTAAGGCACTGAGAACCATGAGCGATCGGATCAGGGGCCTCGGGAACTTCCGGGGCCCTTGTTCGTTCTGGTCCAGTGGCCCTCACGGAGCAGGCATCCAAGTCTGCGAGGTTCGCCGAAGAGGCCCTTCTTGGAGCTCCTTTCCACATGTCTGAGGAGCGGACCGCACGATGACCTGAGAGGGCCCAACGAAAAGCCCCGGCCGACCGGCCGGGGCTTTCGCGTTCAAGGGTCGATCGGGCTTACTCGATCACCAGGCGTTCGGTGAAGAGCTTGTCACCGGCGGTGATGCTCACCACGTACATGCCTGCCGCGAGTTGACCGTCAAGGTCCACCACGGTGTTCAGCATGCCGCCCTGGGCGGGGTAGGTCCGGGCCGCCACACGCTTGCCGAAGAGGTCGTGGATGTCCACGTTCACCGTGAGGGCTTCCTCAGGCAGGTCGTTGATGGTCAGCTGGAACTGGTCGCCCCGGTTGGGGTTGGGCCACAGGTTCACGTTGCTCAGGTCGTCGGTACCCAGGCGGGAGGCCGCCGGCGGGCTCACGATGTCCACCTGGCAGGGGTCGCCGTAGGGGCACCAGTTGGCACCGCCGTCGAAGCTGGCCTGCACGAACACGTTGTAGCTGGCACCGGCCACCAGCGGGCTGGTCACCCATTTCAAGTGTCGGCTGTAGGTGGGGGAGGTGATGTTACGCACAAAGTTGTCGCCGATCTGCTCGAAGCGGAAGCGGTAGAGGTTCGCACCGGCCACGGGCTGGGCGACCACCTTGTCACTGCCACCGAAGGTGCGGGTCACTCCGCAGGAGAAGTTGGGGTTGTTCGGGTCGTCGATCAGCTGTGTGGTCGGGCAGGCGATGGCATTCTCCAGCAGACGGAACAGGCAGGAAGGACCGAACTCTCCGAACACTCCGTTCACTACGGGCCTTACCCGGACGTTGAGCAGGCGGTCGAAGGGGAGCGGGTTGGTCACCATGCTGCTGAGTTGCAGCCTGCAGGCACGCGTGGCATTGGCCGGTCCGAAGCCGCCGGAGCTGGCGTGGGTGCGGGTGATCCGGCGGGAGAAACCACCGTCGGCATCGAAGAACCAGAACTGATAGCCGTCGTCGGTCTGGTCGCCCACCTGCCATTCGGCGGTGACGGCCGCATCGGATCCGCATTCGATGTTCTCGGTGATCAGGAAGTCCTCCCGGTCGCAATTGGCGGCGGTGATCGCCACCTCACCGATCGGCACGCAGAAAGGCCGCGCGGCCGTGCCGGAACCACCGTACGAGCCATCGCTGATCAGGACACGGTCCCCGTCGGGGTCGGTCAGTACGTACCCCCCCGGTGCGTCGATGCCGTCGTTGAAGCTGTCGAAGAACACGAGTTCATAACAGCCGTTGGGCAGGCAGCAGGCCTCGATCTCCGTGTTGAAGTCCACGAAATAGGGACCGCCGGAGCAGACCGGTGTTCCGCCACCGGCCGGCACGATCTCCCAGGTGATCTCGTCCGGATAATCGTCCGTGTCGATCGTCAGGGTCATTTCGTTCTCCGTGCACGGAGGGGCCGGCGTGCAGTCATCGGTGATGCCGGCGACGACCACGTCGCAGAGCGGGTTGCTGTCATGACCCAGGGTGATGGTGGCCACATCGTTGTTCAGGTAGGGCCCCAGGATGTACTGGCCGGTGTTCAGGGCCACCTGGTTGTACGCATAGAGGTCACTGGAGATCACCACCACGGAACTTCCGCCCAGGCTGGACAGGTCCACCACGATGTTGAAGCTGAAGTCATCGATGCAGTTCGTCGAGATCACGGCCTCGGCCGGCGTGCACACACAGAAGTCGCTCGATGCGGAGTTCGCCTCGCCAGGCGACACGCAACGCAGCTGGAAGTCCACGTTGTTCTGGTCGGTGTCGGTCCCATCAGGGATCCTTGAGAGGCTGAAGGAATTGTACGCTGGCAATCCGGTCGTGTTGTCGTCCAGCCCGGCACCGGATCCTTCCGTCACACCGGCGATGTCGCCTTCATAGGAGAGGCCGTCGATGACCGCGTTCGTGGGGTCCAGCAGGAGCATGCCGTCGGGGGCGCCGTTCTGGATGGAGGTGGTCGGGCTCAGTCCATCGAAGACCACCTGGTCCACGTTGGGCACGGTGGCGGAACCGACCACGAAATAGTCACCGGCCGCGAGCACCACGGGATCCAATGCGATGGTGTTGTACACGGTGGTGTTGGAACCGTTCCAAAGCTGCAGGCTCAGCCCCGTGAGGTCGATGTCGACAGCGCCGGTGTTGAGTATCTCCACGAACTCATCGGTGTCACTTCCGGCATTGTCGTAGTCCACCTCGTTGATCACCAGCACGGTGTAGTCCGGCGGAGGTTCGCAGATGGGAGCAGGGCCGCTGAGGGTGATCAGGTCGCAGGGTGCGGAGAACTCCAGGTCGTAGCTCAGGCTCTCGTCGATGCCGGAGATCACGATCGTCCCGTTGGGCACCACGGCCGGGTCGTCCCCGCCCACGGTTCCGGAACCCGAGAAGTTGAAGATGGTGACCCCTGCTTGGGAACCGACATAGGGGATCAACAGGTCGTACGTGTCACCCGGGCCGGAGGTCACCGTATTGCACACGGTGGATTCGGGCAGGAGGGTGAGGCCGCAGGCCGGCGGGGTGCATCCGCTGAACAGGGTGCCATCCACCAGGGTGCCAGGTGAGAAGATCGCTCCCGAAGCGGCCGGGATCGTGGAATGGTCCACGAAGCTGCTGCCGGTCAGTTCCGGGTCCAGGTTGATGGACTGGTTGTTGCCGGCGGCACCATAGGTCACGCTGACCACGACCTGGGCCAAGGCGTCGGATAGGATCACGTCGTCGCCTGTGTTGTTCAGGCCCAAGGCACCGGTGGACGCGGTCTGAACGGTGACCCCGCCGAACGCGCCGTTGGGGGTGCCGCCTCCGAACACCACGATCGCACAACCTGCGGGGATCACCGTGCCCGGTGGGAACACGTGGCGTACACCGACCCCATCGCTCAGGGTCCAATCGCTGATGTCCTCATCGGTGGCCCCCGTGTTCACGATCTCGACGAACTCGTCGTCGCTGAAGTTCGCGGTGCCGTCATTGTTGGCATCGCCAAGCGTGCCGTCGGGATCGGCGTGGATCTCGTTGATCACGAACGGTGATGTGGGAACGGGCTCGCAATCCGGCGCACTGCCGCTGATGGTGAAGGCATCGCAAGGGGCCGAGAAGGTCACGCTGTAGGCATCATCCTCACTGATGCCGCTGATCACGATGGTGCCATTGGGGGTCACCGCCGGGTCGTCCCCCCCGATGGTGCCGGAACCGGAGTTGTTCACCACGGTGGTACCCGCCTCCACCCCGCTGTAGGGAATGGTCAGGTCGTATGTGTCGTTGCCGGCACCTGCGGTGAAGGTGTTGCAGGTGGCCGTTCCGATCCCAGGAGTGATGCCGCAGGCAGGAGCGCTGCAGCCGCTGAACGAAGTACCGTCCACGCGCGTGCCAGGAGAGGCCAGTGCACCACCGGAGCCGGCGGCCCCTGAATGCAGTACCAAGGGCGTACCGCCGGTGATGTCCGGGTCGCGGGTGATGGACTGGTCGTTGTTGCCTTCACTCCCGTAGGTCAGGCTCACGATCAGGTTGGCCAGATCATCGAACAGGAAGATGTCGTCACCTCCGTTGTTCAGGCCGAGGCCGCCCGAGCTTGCGGTCTGCACGAGCGCTCCTCCGAACGCACCGGTCGGTGTGCCGCCTCCGAACACGACCACCGCACAGCCTGCGCTGACCACGGAACCGCCCGGGAACGTATGCTTCAGTCCGGCGCCATCGTTGAGCGCCCAGCCCGAAAGGTCCACATCGGACGCTCCATTGTTCACGATCTCCACGAATTCATCCTGCGTGCTGCTGAAGGTCCCATCACCGTTGGCGTCGACCACGGTGCCGGGGTCGGACAGGACCTCGTTGATGACGAGGTCCACCGTCGGGGCCGGTTCGCAGGAAGGAGCTGCACCGCTCACGGTCAGCGCGTCGCAGGGGCTGGTGAAGGTCACGCTGTAGGCATCGTCCTCGCTGATGCCACTGATCAGGATGGTGCCGTTGGAGACCAAGGCGGGATCATCACCGCCAATGGTGCCGGAGCCGGAGTTGTTCACCACCGTGGTGCCGGCATCCACGCCGGTGTAGGGAATGCTCAGGTCGTAGGTGTCGTTGCCTGGTCCGGTGGTCGTGCTGTTGCAGCTGGCGTTCTCGGTACCCAGGGTGATGCCGCAGGAAGGGCCGCCAGCCCCGATCCAAGCGCCCGGATCGAAGATCCCGGGAGCATCCTGTGCCGTGAACGTGATGCTGGTGCATACAGCACCCGAAGGGCCGTCGTTCCAGATGTTCCATTCCGCTTCATTCCACGTCGCCGTTCCGGACGTCACCGAAGCGATACGCTCCGCACGCCCATCCTCGAACTCGTGGCAGGTGCCTGTGCCATCCTCACCGGGAACGCCGAAAATGTCGACGATGGAGGATGAGTTGTCGATCAAGGCCACCTGATCGTCCCCGTTGCTGTCGGCTGGACCTCCGGCGCCAATGTCCTGGTCGGCAGCGAATCCGTAGGTGGCCAGGAAATTGGCCGCATTGTTGGTGATCAGGTAGAATCCGCCGGCCGGAATGGTCCCGGTCAATGCCACATCGGCCTGAGGACCTGCATTGCCATTGGTCCATCGCCTCAATGCCCAGCCCGTGCTGAGATCGACCGCGGACGCACCGGCGTTGTACAATTCCACATAACGGGCATCACCCGACGTGGAAGTGTTCGGGTCCGCCATCTCTGTAATGAATACCTGCCCCGCGGAAGGGAAGGCCATGATCAGTCCGACCAAGCAAAGCAGGCTGCCTGGAGTTCGAAGTATCGATCTCATGATCTGAAGGGTTTTCGGATTTCGGAACAAAGGAGGGACAGGTAAGTTAACTAGGATCTAAGGAAGCCGCATTCTTCTGCTCCGGGTTGTACCGTTCTGCTTCCCGGTGTAGTTTGCAGGTACCATCCGAACCTACCCATGCGCCAACTGCTTGCCCACCTCTGCTACCTTTCCTCGATGGCCTTGTCCGCCCAGACGCCGCTGTTCACCGAGGATTTCGAAGGTCCCCAGCCGGCCTTCATCCTGAACACGACGGACGTGGGTTCCGTGCAGAACGGATCCAACACCTGGCTGCTCAACGATGTCTATGCGGGTGGTGGTGGTGATGTGATCTGCTCGGGCATTCCGATCAACTTCACCATCCCCTCCACGCCGGGGCAGCCGGCGGGCATCGTACCTGCGAACGGCAGCTACCTGCACACGGCGGCCACCGAGGCGGTGGCCGATGGCATCCTCTGCTGCTCGTTCGCCTCCGCCGATGGGTTCTGCACGAACCCCGGCAACCACTTCACCCGCATGGACCAGGACGTGAGCACCGTCGGGCTCTCGGGG
This sequence comes from Flavobacteriales bacterium, assembly GCA_020635695.1. Taxonomy (GTDB): domain Bacteria; phylum Bacteroidota; class Bacteroidia; order Flavobacteriales_F; family PHOS-HE28; genus PHOS-HE28. Next base: position 34,467 of record JACJZH010000011.1, read on the forward strand.
ACCACGTTCTCCTTCTGGTGGCTGTGCAACGGAGGCAACAGCATCTACGGGGAGGTCTACTACAGCACGGATGGCGGGTCCTCCTGGAACCTGATCACCACGCCGATCGCCCAGTACCGGAACCAGCCCACGTGGACCCAGCAGAGCATCTCGCTGGCCGCCTTCGATGGTCAGCCCACGCTCCGTTTCGGATTCCGCTTCGTGAACGGGACCTCCCTGTTGGGTGGTCAGGATCCCGGGTTCGGGATCGACGATGTTCGGATCGAGGCCCAACCCCAGGTGAACGCCCTGGTCACCCTCGCTGTGCCGGTGCAGCTCTGCGCCGGACAGGCGGTCACGATCGGGTATGATGCCCAAGGCACCTATCAGGCTGGCAATGTGTTCACGGCTGAATTGAGCGACGCCACCGGCAGCTTCGCGGCCCCGGTCGCCATCGGGTCCGTCATGTCCACCACGTCCGGCACCATAGCAGGGACGATCCCTCCGGGAACACCGGTTGGTGCAGGCTATCGGGTGCGTGTGGTCTCCGACCTTCCGGCGGTGACAGGCAGTGACAACGGCACGGACATCACCGTCGCGCTGCCTCCGAACGCCGGCATCAGTGCCCAGGTGACCCTCTGCGCGAACACGGCGGCTTTCCCGCTTCTGCCACAGCTCGGAGGAACGCCCGACCCCGGGGGGGTATGGACCGATCCGCAAGGCAATGTGATGAACGGCATGTTCGATCCGCAGACCTCCACGCCGGGATGCTATACGTACACGGTGTCCGGGATCGGCTTCTGTTCGGCCGCCTCCGCCCAGGTCTGTGTGATCCTGGTGCAACCCTCCCAGGCGGGTACCGACTTCAGCGACACGGTGTGCACGAACGATGCGACCTTTCAGCTGCTGGACCTGCTCGGTGGGTCTCCCCAGACCTTCGGTTCCTGGACGGGGCCGGGCGGAGCAGCACATGGCCCCATGTTCCAAGTAGGGGTGGATGCGCTCGGGTGCTACATCTACGTGGTGCCCGGGATCGCTCCCTGTCCGGACGATCTGGCCGTGGTCTGCATCCAGGCCGTGATCGCCGAACCGGATGCCGGACAGGACTCCTCCATCGTGCTCTGTGCGAACGCTCCGCCCTACGACCTGTTCCAGGCCCTGGCGGGCACACCTCAGGCCGGTGGTACCTGGACCGATCCGGACGCGACCGGTGCGTTGACCGGTCAGTTCGTGGATCCGGGCGTTCTGCCTGCTGGCGACTACGACTTCGGCTATCAGATGCCAGGGGGCGGGGGCTGTGCTCCGGACGTGGCCACCGTCTCGGTCACGATCGACCCCTGCCTGGGGATCGGTGATGTGGCCGGTCAACAGGAAGGGCCGGCGTGGATGGGGCAGTTGAACAACGGGCAGCACCTGTTCCAGCTGGCAACGGAAGGCGTGGATCCATCATCCATGATGATCGTGGACCTCAGCGGCCGTTCGGTACCTGTCGGGCCGATCGAACGGCTCGGCCAACGGCGTGTCGCCTTCCACTTGTCGGCAGCTCCGGGCATTTACCTGTTGCGCACGGGACCAGGGCCGCGCTCGGTGGTCCGGTTCCTGCACGTGGCGAACTAGTCGATCGAGCTCGGGCGTTCCAGCAACGCCGATCCAAGCGATCCGGTGCAGCCATCGGAAGATCTTTCATGGACCTTGCCGAGCGCCCATGGCGGAAGGTGGTGGCAGGCCGTCAAAGCCCCGCATCGGATCGTTCCTGCAGGAAATACCATGCTGGCTTAACGCCTGCTGAACATGCGGATCAGGAACACGATCGATCGTGGATAAGTGCGAACAGGCCGACGGGTGGCAGGAAGGGGACACGGGTAGTTTTGGATCACAACGTTCCTTGATCGTATGAAGAAGAACGAACGGAAGATCTTCGTGCTGGATACCTCCGTGATCCTGTACGACCACTCGGCCATCGGATGCTTCCAGGAGCATGACGTGGCCATCCCCATCCAAGTGCTGGAGGAACTTGACACGTTCAAGAAAGGAAACGACACCATCAACTACGAGGCGCGGGAATTCATCCGCCTCCTCGACGACATCGCGAAACGGGACCTGCTCACCGACTGGATCCCACTGAACGGCCCCACCAAGGGGAAGTTCAAGGTCATTGCCCGGCACGACCTGAACGGTGTGGACGCCACCAAGGTGTTCGCCGACCGGAAGAACGACCATCAGATCCTGAACGCGGCCCTGACCCTGCAGCGCCAGAATCCGGACCGCAAGGTGGTGCTGGTGACCAAGGACATCGCGCTCCGCCTGAAGGCCAAGTCGCTGAACATCATTGCGGAGGATTACCTGACCGGGAAGGTGCAGGATGCGCGCCAGCGCCTGTACTCCGGCCGCACGGTGGTGGAGGACTTCGATGAATCGCTGATCGACGACCTGTTCGAACGGGGAGCGATGGCACCGCAGGAGCTGGGGGTGGAGCAGCCGTCCGGCAACCACTTCCTGGTGCTCAAGCACAAGAAGAAGAGCATCCTGGCACGTTTCGATCCACGCACGGAGAAGGTGTTGCGGGTGGAGAAGCAGAGCGTGTTCGGCATCAGCCCGAAGAACGCGGAGCAGGCATTGGCCATGAGCGCCTTGCTTGACCCGGAGATCAAGCTCGTGACGTTGCAGGGTACCGCCGGCACGGGCAAGACCCTGCTGGCCCTGGCCTGCGCCCTGGAGCAGCGCCGCTTCTACCGCCAGATCTACGTGACGCGGCCCGTGGTGCCCCTGAGCAACAAGGACATCGGTTACCTGCCCGGCGACATCCAGAGCAAGCTGGACCCGTACATGCAGCCGCTTTGGGACAACCTCAAGCTGATCAAGGGGCAGTTCGAGAAGCACGATTCGACCCCGCGCCGCATCGATGAGATGCTGGAGAACGAGAAGATCTCCATCGCGCCCCTGGCATACATCCGAGGTCGAAGCCTGAGCAACATCTACTTCATCGTGGACGAGGCGCAGAACCTCACCCCGTTGGAGATCAAGACCGTGATCAGCAGGGCCGGGGAGGGGACCAAGATCGTCTTCACCGGAGACATCCACCAGATCGACACGCCCTACCTGGACAGTGAGAGCAACGGCCTGAGCTACCTGATCGACAAGGCGAAGGGCGATCCGCTGTTCGCCCACATCACCCTGGAGAAAGGGGAGCGCAGCCCGCTGGCGAACCTGGCCAACGAGCGCCTCTGAACCGGGAAGCGCAGGGAGCGGCGGGGATCAGAACAGGTCCTCCACCTCGATCAGGCGGAAGTCCAGGTGGAAGAGCTGCCGATAGTCCTTCCCCGTCTCCTCCATGTCATCATCGCCGGATTCGTAGTGCCAGTTCACGCGCACCTGCTGGCCGCGCTCGGTGACGGCCCGAAGGCGGTCGAAGATGTTGTAGAGGTGCTTGCTGGAACTCGTGTCCAGGTAATCGAGGCGCATGTTCACCACGGTCTCGGCCCTCGGCGATCGGAGGTACTCCTCCAGCCACTGGTAGATCCGGCCGTAGAACTGCTCGGAATTGTGTGGCAGGGACCGGCCGATCATCTCCAACGTGCCCTGCTCCAGGTCCAGATCGATCTGGGGCGAAGTATCGGTGCGGTCGAGATGGAAACGCTTGGTGGCCATGCCACGCAAAGGTGGGTGGCCGGAAGCGGCGGGAAAGGTGGATGCGGGCGCCTGGGATCAACAGGCGATCGTGGAATTCCGCAGGCCTAGAAGGTCCGGTACTCCGTGAGGATCTCCTGGTCCGAAGGCAGCACGATCTCCGTATCGTCCAGGCGGCGCACCCAGTAGAGGTACTTCCCACTGCCCTGGCAGGCAAAGGCATCCATGGTCTCCTCGGGGGCCAGCACCTTCACCGGGAAGGTGCGCCAGGTCCCGTTATCCTCCTGCACGGCCACCTTCACCTCGATGGTCTCGTTGCAGACGTTCTTCAGTTCGATCTGGTAGGTCCCTGAGTAATCGCGTTTGTAGCCTTCGCGGTACGATTCGCATTTCTCACAGGGGGCTCCCCAGCGGCTGGCGGTCTTCATCACGCAGTCGCCATAGCTCTGGTCCTGGGCACCGGCCAGAAAGGCCAGGGTCAGCAGCAGCAGCAACAGGAGGGACTTCTTCAGCGTCATTTGCAGCGGTTGTTGCTCAGGATGATCTTGGCCTCGGCATTGCCCATCTTCCGGCTTTCCTTCCAATCGCGACAGGCCGCCTTCATGTCCCCCTTGCCCTTGTAGGACCAACCACGGTTGTTGAAGGCCTCCTGGTCGGTCGGGTCCAGGGAGAGCACGCGGTCGAAGTCGGCGATCGCCTTGTCGTATTGTTCCAGTTTGTTGTAGGCACTGCCCCGGCTGGTATAGGCCCAGACATGGTCGCTCTTACGGGCGATCACGGCGCTGAGGTCGCGGACGGCGGCCTCGTATTCACGCAGGAGCGTATGGCAGAAACCGCGCTGCAGGTAGGCGTTGAGATGATCTGAGTCGCGCTCCAGCACTTCGCTGTAGCGCGCGATCGCGGTGTTGTAGTCTCCACCATGATAGGCCTTCTCGCCAGCCTGGAAGAGCACATCGATGGCATCCTCCGGAGTGGAGGTGGCCCCTGCCAGGTCCTGGGCGGCAAGTCCGTGGCCCAGAAGCACGCAGATCAGGAGAATGGAAAGTGTACGCATGGTCGTTCCGTTGAGCGGTCACTTTCTACGGTCCGGGCGGCGGTGGGTTTCAAGACCTTTCCCGGCGACCCGGGCCTGGCCGGCCACGATCAGCCCGCGCATGGCCACCACGGCCTCGTCGGTCGGCCTTCCTTCGGGAAGCGGAAGCGTGCTTCGCCCCGTGTGCCGCACGGTGCCGAGGTGGAAGATCTCCTTGTCGATGCACTGACCGTGAGCTTCGGCGCAGGCCATTTCCACGGCCTGTTCCTGCTCGCTCCAACGGACCGCAGTGGAGTCCAGGAACTCGATGTACACGACATCCTGACGCACCGGCCTGCCCTGCTTCAGCAGATCGATCACCAAGCGGTCCTCGCGGTCCACCTTGAACCGGTATTCCGGTCCGAACGCGGACTGGACACGGGAAAGGGCCCGATCGAGGTCCTGACCGTTCACCGTACCCAGTGGGCCGAGGATCATGATGAGCCAGGTGGTCGCAAAGGCAACTTTCATGGTCCGTGGTACGTACGAGCGCTCGTCAAGGTTCAACCCATGTCGTCCGTACGCCTTCTGCTCAGCTTCATGCTCCTGGCCCTGGTCACCTCCGTGACGGCCCAGCATGGGTTCCGCATCAATGGCCGGTTCAAGATCGAGGCCGGCGACCTGCGGGATGCCCGGGTGGTGGTGATCAAGGACGGGCAGGAGGAGAGGAGCCTCACGGACGGGCTCTCCCGGTTCGACCTCATGCTCGATTACGGACACAAGTACGTCCTGGAGTTCCGCAAGGAGGGATATGTGACCAAGAAGATCCTCTTCAACACCGATTGCCCACCGGCCGCACAGGCCAACGGTTTCGCACCGTTCGAGTTCGCGGTCTCCCTCTTCAAGCAGTACGACGACGTGAACATCGTGGTGTTCAACCAACCGGTCGGCATCATCCGGTACGAGGCCGCACTGGACGACTTCGACTACGACACGGACTACACGAAGAGCATCCAGTCGCAATTGGACGAAGCACTGGCGCGGACCGAGGAGAAGGAGAAGGAGGAGGAACAACGCCAGAAGGAGGCTGCGAAGGAGGCGGCCAGGGCCCAGAAACAGGCCGAGAAGGAACAGGAACGCCTGGAAAAGGAGCGCCAGGAGGCCGAGGCGCGTGCCGCTGAAGAAGCGCGAAGAGCCGCCGAAGAGGCCCGTGCCGCCGAGGAGAAGCGCAAGCAGGAGGAAGCCCAGGCCCGTGCCGATCAGGAACAACGAAGGCCCGATCCCGCGCCAGTCGTAAAGGAGGAACCCAAGCCACGACCGAAGCCGGTCCCACCGCCGCCACCTGCGGTGCGCAACGAACTCATGGCCAAGGCCACTGCCGGAAGCGATACCCGGCGCAGCTTCCAGCCCAGGGTCGGTGAGGAGGAGAGCCGGATGGAGGAGGCGCAGACCCGGGATCCGGAACCGGAGCAGCCCGTACTGCCCGAAGCCATCGTTGCGGACGTGGTGCGGACCGAGGACCTCGCGGTGGAGCCCAACAAGGTGGTGACGACCATCGTGCTTGAGTCCGTCATGGAGCGGCACGAATACAAGCGCATCGCCCACCGGTGGGGAGGCACCTTCTACTTCAAGGATGGCGCGGCCATCACGCAGGAGATCTACGAGCGTGAAGCCCTGGCGGACCGCCTGGTCCAGGCGGGTGGTCGATAGGCGGCCGGCCTGCACATCGTATGTTGGGCGGCATGGCCGCCAAGCGCACCTACATCCGCGACGGGCGGGCACCGGTGCCCAAGGACCCGCGGACGAGCGAGCAGATGAGCCGCATCCGGGGGCGTGATACGGGCCCCGAACTCGCTCTCCGGAAAGCCCTTTGGTCGGAAGGGTTGCGGGGCTATCGGCTGCATCCGCGAAGCGTACCCGGAAGGCCTGATGTGGCCTGGGTGGGCCGCCGGGTGGCGGTCTTCGTGCACGGCTGCTTCTGGCACGGTTGTCCCCACTGCAAGCCTCGCCGGCCCAAGACCAACAGCTCCTTCTGGAACGAGAAGTTGACGCGCAATCGGGAGCGTGACCGGCGCAAGGCCGCTCAGCTGAGACGGAACGGGTGGCGCGTGGTCACCATCTGGGAGTGCCGGCTCAGGAAGGACATCACGGCCCAGGTGCGCCGGGTGGCGCGTGCCTTGGAGGGGCGATGAGCTAACGTCCCCGGCCGAACAGCCTTCCGAAGAAACGCTTCTCGAAGTCCCAGAAGAAGCGGAACTGCCCGAACACCGCACCATAGAAGAGCAGCAGCAGGTTGTAGACCGGCAGGATCAGCAGGTAGTAGAGGACCGAGAAGACCAGGGTCTGTTCACCACCGGTGATCCAGGCCACCACGGGCCGTTTCAGGAAGAGCACCGTGAAACCCGTGCAGGTGAACACCAGCAGGATCACCAGCACCCGCGCCGGCGAAACACCCCAGCGCGTGGCCAGACGCTGCATCCAGCCAGTGTGCGCATCGTTGCCGGAGGCCATGCTCTGCGAAGGTCGTGCGTGGAGGCCGGACCTCATTCCTGCCATTCGGCCAGGAACAGGTTGGTCTCTCGCGTGCCGTGGTTGTTCCGGTTGCTGCTGAAGACCAGGTGCCGGCCGTCCGGGCTGAAGACCGGGAAGGCATCGAAGGTGTCACCGTCGCTCACCTTTTCCAGTCCGGTGCCGTCGATGCCGATCATGTACAGGGTGAAGGGAAAGCCCCGCTGGCTGGCGTGGTTGCTGGCGAAGACGATCTTCTCGCCGGAGGGGTGCCAGAACGGAGCCCAGTTCGCGTTGCCCAGGTCGGTGATCCGCCGGGCGTCGCTGCCGTCGGCATTGGCCACGAACACCTCCATGTTGGTCGGCATCACCAGCCCCTGGTCCAGCAGGTCCTGGTACTCCTTCACCTCTTCGGGCGTGCCGGGGCGGGAGGCGCGCCAGACCAGCTTGGTGCCGTCCGGGCTGAAGAAGGCCCCGCCATCGTAGCCGATGGTGTTGGTCACCCGCTTCAGGTCGCTGCCGTCGATGTTCATGGTGTAAAGCTCCAGGTCGCCATCGCGCATGCTGGTGAACACGATGCGGTCGCCGGTGGGGCTCACGGTGGCCTCCGCATCATAGCCAGGTGTATCGGTGAGCTGGCGGCGGATGTTGCCTTCCAGGTCGCTCACGAAGATGTCGAAGGTCTCGTAGATCGGCCACACGTACTTGCCGCCGGGCTGGCGCTCGGGAACGGGCGGGCAGGCACTTCCCGCCAGGTGGGTGCTTGCGTAGAGCAGCAGGCTGTCGCCCGGCAGGAAGTAACTGCAGGTGGTGCGGCCGCCGTTCACGCTGATGAGCTTCGGCTTCGCCGCGGCCAGGTCGTCCTGGAACGGATCGAACACGAAGATCTGGTCGCAGCTGTCGCCCCAGGCCGGGTTGGTGGCCTGCATCACCAGCTTGTCGCCGGCGAAGCTCCAATAGGCCTCGGCATTGTCGCCGCCGAAGGTCAGCTGGCGGAGGCTCTTGAAGTGGGCCTCGCCGGGAAGGATCAGCGAAGCGGTGTCGTGCGCCGTGGCACTGCTGTCGGTCGTCCGGTCCGTGGTCCCTTGGTGATCGGACGGAGCACCGCAGGCGATCAGCAGCAGCGGCGTGGCAAGGAGGGTGGTTCTGAGCATGTTCCTGGAAAGGGCGGCGAAGATAACCGGTCCCTGCAGGCGCGATCGTCAGGGGAACGCAACGAGCACATTGGGCTATCTTCTCGGCATGGCGGGCGACGGGGAATTCGTCAAGGGAAGGGGAGCGGGAGGAGCGCTGTCCAACCGTTTCCTGCAACGGCAGTATGGTGCGGTGCATCCGGAAGGCATCGACGAGCCCGAGGAACTCGATCGCCCCACCCGGGTCGTGGAGGTGTTCCCCAAGAGCATCCTGAACCGGGTGAACAGCCCCGACATTCCCTTCACCTGGAGCCTGAACCCCTATCAAGGGTGCGAACACGGCTGCAGCTACTGCTACGCCCGTCCGACCCATGAATACTGGGGCTACGATGCCGCGCTCGACTTCGAGCAGGTGGTGCTGGTGAAACGGAACGCCCCGGAACTGCTCGAGCGGACGCTGCGCAAGCGCGGTTGGCAGGTCGACCCCATCATGCTGAGCGGAGCCACGGACCCCTACCAACCCGTGGAGCGGAAGGAGCGGATCACCCGCAGGCTGCTGGAGGTCTTCCTGGCCTTCGGGCATCCCGTCCGCTTGATCACCAAGAACGCCCTGGTGCTGCGGGACATGGACCTGCTCTCGGAACTCGCGTCCAGGCGGCTCGCATCGGTCGCGTTGAGCATCACCACGCTGGACGAGGACCTGCGACGGGACCTGGAACCGCGCACGAGCACGGCAGCCAATCGCCTGCGTGCGGTCCGCGAGCTGAGCGCAGCAGGGGTGCCGGTGCATGTGATGGTGGCGCCGATCATTCCCGGCCTGACCGATGCGGGCGTTCCCGCGGTATTGAAGGCTGCAGCGGAAGCCGGAGCACGTTCCGCAGGCTACACGATGCTGCGCACGAACGGGGCGGTGGGCGAGGTCTTCCGCAGGTGGTTGCAGGACCATCTGCCCGATCGGGCATCGAAAGTGATGGCCCAGACGGCCCATGCGCATGGTGGACGCATGAACGACAGCCGCTTCGGCCGCCGGATGCGCGGGGAAGGGGCGCATGCCGACGCGATCGCCAGGATGTTCACCGTGTTCCGGGAGCGCCATTTCAGCGGGCGGAGCATGCCTCCGTTGGCCATGGACCAGTTCAGACCACCGCCGGAAGGTCAGCTCGAGCTTTTCTGAAGTGGGTATCGTGCCAGCGGGACGTACCTGGGCTGGCCATCACCCGGTTCCGATCGGAAGAGCGTGAGTTCGTGGATGCTCATGGACGTTGGCAGGTCAGGCCCTGCCACTGGGGGCTTGGCCTCCTGACGGGAACGGGCCAACGTGACGTGGGGCCAGTGCGGCGAACGGGGATCCGGCGGTAGTTCGAACGCTGCGGCCAGGTCACGGTGAAGGGCATCGAACGCCGGGTGCGGAGCGAACCGCAACCAGACCATCCGGTCGCGCCCGATCACCACCTCCAAGCCGGCATCGGTGACTTCAAAAGGCATGTGTTGCGCTGCCACGGTGGCAAGGGCGGTGGCACGGTCGCGCCAGCCATCCGTCGGCATCGTGCCTGCGAAGAACAGCGTGAGGTGCCAATTGGCAGGAGGGACAGGCCGCCATCCCGTGGGCAGGGCCAGGTCGCGTTGCAGGGTGTCCCGTTGCACCGCTGTCAAGGCCTGGGCCACGAACAGGCGTTCACCGGCGGACATCGAAGTCCTGGTATCCGTTCACCGGTCCCCGGGTGATCTCCAACGCGTCCACGCGGGCCTTTGGCGGACCTTGCCGGCACCAGGCTTCCAAAGCGTCCAGCGCCAACGGATCTCCCTCAGCCTCGACCAGCACCGATCCATCGGGCTGGTTCATCACCCAACCCCGGAGCCCGAGCTCCAAGGCCTTCTCACGGGTGTGCTTCCGGTACCAGACCCCCTGGACCCTGCCGCGTACCACCATGCGTCGGTGCTCCATGTGCCAAAGCTACCACGGCCACACTTCCGCCACTCTTGACGTGGGTACGACGTTCCGGTAGTTTTGGTCGACCAAGGCCACAATTTCGTCGACGAATGGATCATTTGCCCAAGCTGCCCCCAAGAGCCGTCCTCCTTCCGCAAGTTGCCGGCTGGCTGGTCATTGCCCTGCTCCATCCGGTGATCGCCGAAGCCCAGAACGTGCCGTCCGGGTTCGTGGACCAGTCCATGATCACCGGGTTGGTGAACCCCGTGGGTTTCACGCATGATGCCAATGGGCGCATGTACATCTGGGAGAAGCGCGGCACGGTGCGGCTCTACGAGGGGGGCGCCTTGCTTCCCACGTTATTCCTGGACATCTCCGACGAGGTGGGCAACTGGCGTGATCATGGCATGTTGGGATTCGCGCTTGACCCGGACTTCCTGAACAACGGGCATTGTTATGTGCTGTATGCCGTGGACCGCCACCATTTGATGAACCATGGCACGCCGCAGTACGACCCCAACACGAACGAGTACTTCGCGGCAACGATCATGCGGATCGCACGATTCACGGCCACGGGACCCGGCCTGTCCATCACCGATCCCGGAAGCAGGACCGTGTTGTTGGGCGAGACCGCACAGACCGGTGTTCCACTGTTGCATGAATCCCACAGCACCGGTCAGCTGGTCTTCGGAACGGACGGCACCCTGCTCGCCGCTTTCGGCGATGGAGCCAGCTACAGCCTGGTGGACGCCGGGAGTGCCAACGGGACCTACTGGGCACAGGCCCTGGCCGATGGCATCATCCGTCCGGCGGAGAACGTGGGGGCCTTCCGATCGCAATTGGTGAACTGCTTCAATGGAAAGGTGGTCCGAATGGACCCGGCGACCGGTGATGGTGTTCCTTCCAACCCGTTCTATGACGCCGATGATCCCCGATCACCCCGATCGCGGGTGTGGGCCATGGGCCTTCGGAACCCCTATCGCATGACGCTGCGACCCGGCACAGGCAGCACCGACCCCTCGCTGGGCGATCCCGGCAGCCTGTACATCGGCGATGTGGGCTGGAGCACCTGGGAGGACCTGCACGTGTGCAATGAAGGCGGGCTCAATTTCGGATGGCCGCTCTTCGAGGGCATGGACCCCCACACGGGCTATTGGAACGCCGTGACCGCCAACCTGGATGCGCCCAACCCGTTGTACGACGGCGTCAATTGCACGATCCCGCACTACCGGTTCCAGGACCTGTTGATCCAGGAGACCCAGGTCCATCCGAAGCCGTTCCCGAATCCCTGCGATGCGAACTACCAGATCCCGCAGTGGACGCCGCGCTTCATGCACACCCGGCCACCGATCGACTTCCGGCATGGGAACCAGTCGCGGTGTGCGGCCTGGAACGGCACCACGGCCGTTTCCTACGACCTGGACGACCCGGCGTCGCCGGTCCCTGGCCCGCGGTTCGGGGGCTGGGCCTCGATCGCCGGGACCTGGTTCCAGGGAGACCAATTCCCGCAGGGCTACCAGAACGTCTATTTCCATGCGGACTATCCAGGTGGATGGATCAGGAAGTTCGAATTCGACCCGGCGGACCAGGCCGTATCCGTGAGCGACTTCGCCTCCGCGCTTGGTGCGATCGTCTACGTGGGGGAAGGAACCGACGGTGCCCTGTGGTACATCGCCTACAACCAGAACGCCGTTCGGCGCATCGTGTATGCCAACACGGTGGACCTTGATCCGGTCGCGGCGGCCACCCAGGACGTGGTCTTCGGGCCCTCGCCGCTTGAAGTTCAGTTCACCGGAAGCGCGTCCACTGATCCGGAGGGGCAGGCCCTGAGCTACCTCTGGGACTTCGGGGATGGCAACACCAGCACGGATGCGGACCCCATGCACACGTTCACCGCGGCGCCCGCCACCCCGACTACCCATACCGTCCAGCTGACCGTTACCGACCCGGGTGGAAATACAGGCAGTGCCCAACTCATCGTTTCGGTCAACAACTCTCCGCCCCAGGTGACCATCGACGCTCCCGTTGACGGGGCATCCTACCCGGTGGGCGTCACCACGAACGTCCCGTTGCAGGCCACGGTGACCGATGCCGAGCACGGGCCCGGTCAGCTGGCCTATGCCTGGCGCACGGTGCTTCATCACAACACCCATGTGCATCCGGAGCCGATCGACAACGACCCGGTGACCAATGCCCTGATCACCGGGGAAGGGTGCGATGGTGAGGAGTTCTCCTACGAGGTGCGATTGACGGTGACCGATGCGGCCGGTCTTTCGGCCTCCGATACGGCGTGGTTGTTCCCGGACTGCAGCGCGATAGCACCGGTGGCCTTCATGACCTCGGACAAGACCTCCGGCGAGGGCCCGTTGCAGGTGGCGTTCGACGCGGGGCTTTCCTTCGATCCCGGGACCATCGTCAGCTACGCATGGGACTTCGGCGATGGAGCGGTGGGTTCCGGAGAGCAGGTGACACATACGTTCAACGACGTTGGCGATCATGTGGTGCAGCTCACGTGCACCGACGATGATGGTCTGGTGGGCACGGCCTTCGGCACCATCGTGGTGTATGAGCTCGGGGTTCCCCAGTGCGCGGGGCCATCGGGTTCCATCCTCAGGGAGTATTGGACGGGCATACCAGGCACCGCGATCCAGGGTCTGCTGAGCGATCCCGGCTACCCGGACCAGCCGGACGGCACCTCCCAGCAGACCTCCTACAGTGCGCCGCAGAACTGGGCGGACAATTACGGGACCCGCATGCGGGGCTACATCGTTCCCCCGCAAAGCGGACAGTACCGGTTCACCGTGACCTCCGACGATCTCTCGCAGTTCTACCTGAGCCTGAACCACGAACCGCGGCATAAGCGGCTCACGGCCAGTGTTCCGGGTTGGACCCAGCCGTTGGAGTTCACGAAGTACGCCTCCCAGACGAGCGCCTACGTGGAGTTGGAAGCGGGCCGTGCGTATTACACGGAGATGCTTCACAAGGAAGGCGGAGGTGGCGATCACCTCTCCGTGTTCTGGGAGGGGCCCGGCATTCCCACCCGTACGCTCGTGCCCGGCAGTGCTCTGATCCCCTGGCAGGACTGCCTGCCCAGCGTGAACGTGAAGGTGGTGCTTCAAGGCGCGGCCGATCCACAGACAGGCATCATGCGGGATGATCTCAGACTTGCCGGATTGATCCCGACCCAGGAACCGTTCACCGGGCTCGGGTTCCAGCATGCAGGTGGCGGCGGTGGTGAGGTGCTGGACCCCCAGGTGCTCACGAACACCGGACTGAACGCCATTGTGGACTGGGTATTGGTGGAACTTCGCGACCCCGGGAACGCCTCCTCCATCGTTGCCACACGGAGCGCCCTGCTCCAGCGCGATGGAGATGTGGTGGAAGTGAACGGTGGACCACGCCTGCAGTTCAACGTTCCCGCGGGGAGTTACTTCGTGGCCGTCAGGCATCGGAACCACTTGGGGGCCATGGCCGCGGCCCCGGTCCAACTGGACGAGGACATCACCACGCTGGACCTGAGGTCCGGGGATGTGAACACCCATGGGACCGAGGCCAGGGTCCTCCTGCCCGCTGGCATACATGCCCTGTGGTGCGGCAACGTGTCGCCTGACGGTGCGCTCCGGTACACCGGCACCAGCAACGACCGCGACCCCATTCTGAACGGCATCGGCGGGGTGGTGCCGACGAACTCCGTGTTCGGCTACTTCAATACGGACGTGGACCTCGATGGACAGACGAAGTACACGGGAAGTGGGAACGACCGTGATCCCATCCTGAACAACATCGGCGGTGTAGTGCCCACAGCGGTCCGCGCCGAACAGCTACCCTGACCGAGCGTCAGGTCCTGAGGGGAGGAGGTGGTCCACTGGCCGCCTCTTCCTGCATGGTGCTCAACCTTCCTTGGCGAACACGCGCAGGTAGGCGCTCAAGGCCTTGCCGCGTTCCTCGGCCAGAACCGTGCGCAGCACCATGCGGGCGCGTTCATCGATGATCCGTCCGGCCTCCCGTTCGTGCTTCCGCTTCAGATAGCGCTTTCCCGTGGTCGTCATGGCATGCGGTGTTCGTTCAGGACGAATGTTCACCATCCCGACGGCTGTCACCATACTGCGATCGGGGTATCCGCCCGGGCGATCATGCACGATCGATCGTGGAGGATGACCGGGTACCTTAGCCGGCCATGGGGGAAACGCGCGTGGTCCGTCGGTTCCTGGTGGTCACGGCGTTCTTCGCGGCCCCGGGGTTGTTCGCGGTCGCCTTCACCGGAAGGCATGAGCTGCATGCGGCGATCAACGCCGCGTTGCCCGTGGTCTGCGATCCCCTGTTCCGGTACGGCACGCACCTGGCCGATGGACTGGTGCCCACCGGTATCGCGGTCCTCCTGTTGCTCACCAGCACCTGGCGCAGGTTCCTGATGCTCGGACTTTCAACGGCGATCAGCGCGCTCGTGGTCCAGTTCCTGAAGCGCAATGTGTTCGGCGACATGCTCAGGCCCGTGGAACACCTGGCATCCATGCCGGAACTGCGTTTGATCGACGGGGTGGAACTGAACCACCACTTCAGCTTTCCCAGCGGGCACAGTACCGCGGCCTATGCGATGTGCCTTGCGCTGGCGGTGCTGAGCGGACGCGTGCGTTGGGCAGGCTGGTTGGCCGTGGGTGCGGCCTTCATGGCCTTCAGCCGGGTATACCTCTCACAGCATTTCACGGAGGACATCCTCGCCGGAGCGTTCCTGGGCACGGTCACGGCCTGGGCCGTGCATCGGTGGCTGTACGGGCAGGCGATGATGGACAGGACCGGCCTGGACCGGCGTCCCGTCGGTCTACTCGCTCAGAAGAAGTAGCGGGCGCCCAGGGCCGCATTGAATTCCACGTCCGTGGCGGGGAGCAGGTCCAGAATGGGCACCACCTCCAGGAACACATCGACCGGTGCCCCTTCGAAGAGGTAGTTGAGCCCGACCGGTATCCGGATCCCCAGTTGGGGGTCGTTCTGGAAGCGTATCCGGCCGCCCACTCCGTAGTAGAGGCCCAACCTGCCCGAGCTCACGGACATCAGGTCGAAGTTGTGCCAGAGCATATCGGCGTGGAGGTGGAAGGACTCCGGCTTGCGCAGGGACCACGCCACGGCGCCGTCGATGGCCTTGTTGCCGCCGATCCAGCTCTTGAAGCTGATGCCCGTGGGTTCGCCGATCACGATGCCCAGGCCGAATCCGCTCTGCTGGGCCTTGCCGGCCATCGCGCTCAGGAACAGGACCAGGATGACGGTATTGCGCATGGGACAAAGGTCCGGCACGGGAAAGCCGCTCGTGGAACGGGAGCCCCTCGCTTTTCAACGATCCTCCCCGGACGACCAGTGCCTGACGTAGGTGCCGTCGGGATCGTAGCGGGCTGCCTGGTCCTGCGGGTCGAACCGGCGCCCACCCCGCGGGTCGTTGCCCACGCCGGCGATGTAGGCCCAGTTGCCCCAGTTGCTGCAGGGGTCGTGATCGATCAGCAGGCGTTCGAACCAGCAGGCGCCCATGCGCCAGTCCAGGCCCAGGTCGTGGATCAGAAAGCTTGCAGCGTTCTGGCGCCCACGGTTGCTCATCCAGCCGGTGGCGGCCAGTTCCCGCATGTTGGCATCGATGAAGGGCTCTCCGGTGCGGCCTTCACACCAGGTCTGGAAACGCCCCTGGTCCTGGTCGCTGGACGGGAGCGCGTCCGTAAGCCCCTTTCGCAGGAAAAGTGCGGGTCCATGCTTCGCGAACGTGAATTGGAAGAAGTCCCGCCACAGCAGTTCGAACACCAGCCAATAGGTGCCTTCGTTCGCGCCAAGCCGCTCCTCGAAGCCTTTCAATGCCTCGTACACCTCGCGTGCGGAGAGGCTTCCCTGCGCCAGCCAGGGACTGAACTTGCTGCTGAGGTCCGCACCGAGCAGGGCATTGCGGGTCTCCTTGTAGCGAAGCGGTGCATCGTGCCCTTGGAAGTAGTGCCTCAGGCGTTCCAGTCCAGCCGCCCGGCCACCGCGGAACGACATCACCTGTCGTGGGTCGGTCGACGCTTCTCCAGGTAGGAGTTCGGTCAGCTGCAGGGGACCCGGGGCCCAGTCGTCCGGTGTGGCCAGGGCCTCCGGCGCCGTCAGGGTCTCGCGGACCTGCCACCGGGCCTCCACCTTGTGACGGAACGCGGTGAACACCCGCGGCAGCTTGTGGATCGGGAACGGCAGATCATCCGGGTGCAGCAGGGTGTGCGAGGGGTGCAGGTCCAACGGCAGGTGCCGGGCCACGGCCTCTTCCTGCTGCCGCTCCTCCCAGGCGTTCAGGCCCTGCGCGTACACGGCGGAGGCCTCCCAGGTGTGCGCCAGTTCCGGCAACACCCGGTCCGGATGGCCGACCACCACCCTCAGGCCGCTGCCCATGCCACGCAGCCGGGCATCGAGATCCGCCAAGCCTTCCCTTAAGAAGACCTGCCTCCAGGGACCGAGCCGCTCGAGACCGAACGAGCACGCACCGGTCTGTCGCGGGTCAAGCACGAACAGCGGCAGCACCTCTTCCGCATGGCGCACGGCGGCCGCCAGAGCCGGGTTATCGGACAGGCGCAGGTCGTTCCGGAACCAGACCAGTGCGCGTTTCACAGGTCATTGAGCTGTTGAAGGGTTCGTTCGGCCTTGTTCAGCAGGGCCTCCCGCGTATCGGCGTCCATGGCGTCCCAGGTGTGGTACACCCGACCGATGCGGGTCATGAGCCCGGGCCGTGCATCCGGGCCCTCCAACCGCGACCGGTTGCGCTCGTGGAAGTGCCAGTACAGCGCATTGAACGGACAGGCCCGCTCGCCGATGCGGTCCTTCACGTCGTAGTGGCAGCCCTTGCAATGGTGGCCCATGCGGTCCAGGTAGGCGCCACTGCTCACGTAGGGTTTGGTGCCCACGATGCCGCCATCGGCGAACTGGCTCATGCCGCGGGTGTTCGTGATCTCCACCCATTCGATCGCGTCGATGTAGATCCCGAGGTACCACGCATCCACCGCGTCGGGATGCACACCGGCCAGCAACGCGAAGTTGCCGGTGACCATGAGCCGCTGGATGTGGTGGGCGTAGGCGTTCTCCAGGCTTCCCCGGATCGCGTCACGGAGGCAGGCCATGCGGGTATCACCGGTCCAGTACCAGGCGGGAAGCTCTCGGTCGTGGCCGAAGAAGTTGCGTTCCGCGAAGCCCGGCATGTGCGCCCAATAGATGCCGCGCATGTACTCGCGCCAGCCGATGATCTGCCGGATGAAGCCTTCGGCCTGCGCGATGCCGATGCGTTCCGGGTCGCTTCGCCAGGCTTCTTCCACGGCCCTGCAGACCTCCAGCGGATCCAGAAGTTTCAGGTTCAGTGCGAAGCTCAGGCGGCTGTGGTACAGGGCCCATTGGCCGGGCATCAGCGCATC
The DNA here is from genome assembly GCA_020635695.1 of Flavobacteriales bacterium. Taxonomy (GTDB): domain Bacteria; phylum Bacteroidota; class Bacteroidia; order Flavobacteriales_F; family PHOS-HE28; genus PHOS-HE28. The sequence continues at coordinate 52,059 of JACJZH010000011.1, forward strand.
CTGATACCTCCCGAAGTCGGGGAGCAGGTGGTCCACGAAATGGTCGAGCAACTGAAGCGCCTCGGACCGGTCGAGGGGCCATGGGAAATGACGCGCATCCACCGTGCCCATGGTCTTCACGCCCTGGCGTCGGACCAGTTCCGACAGGCCGCTCAGGTCATGGTCGAACAGGAGTGGAGGAGGAGCCAGATGGCCTTTGGACGGCCGGCCGCGGTTCTCCTTGTCGAAGTTCCAGCGGCCACCTGCCGGCCGGTCACCATCCATCAACAGACCGGTCCGTTCCCGCATGGTGCGGTAGAAGCGTTCCATCAGGTACTGCTTCTTTCCTTGGAAAAGCCGGGCCAGTTCGGTCCGTTCGGTCAGGAAATGAGCGCTATCCGCCACCTCCACCGCCAGGTCCAGATCTTCGGCGAAGGCCTTCAGCTGGTCATCCAGCCGGTGTTCGTCCGGCAGTTGGTAGGCGAAGCGTTCGGCACCGGACCCTTCCAGCAGCCAGCGCAGGTTGCGAGGTATCTCTTGGGTGTTGCGCGGGTCGTCCAGGGTGAGGTAGAGGACGCGATGTCCCTTTTCACGGAGCTGCTGCGCAAAACGGCGCATGGCACCGAAGAAGCCGAGGACCTTCTGCACATGGTGCCAGGCGTAGTCCGTTTCCTGACGGACCTCCATGAGCACGTACACCACCTGGTGATCGCACTGCGAGTACCAAGGATGGCCCACGTTCAGCTGATCGCCGAGGACCAAGCGGAGCTCGCGTGCCTTCAGCTCCTCCGGCATCGCTCACTGCAGTGGCGCACCCGTTCCCAATTGACCGACCATTTTCGCCGCCACTGGAACGGCCTGCCGCAGGTGGCGCACGCCTTGGTCGGACGTTCGGAGGGCGGCCGGTGCCGGGGCATGTGGAAGGAACACGCGATCGGCCCTTCGGTTCGCATGCCGTGGCCGGGGTGGGTCTCCGACAGAAGCCTCTGCCGTTCGCCTTCCACAGGTCTATACGGCGCGCGTGCCCTGCATCAGCGCGGCCGTGCTCTCCGCATCCAGCGCGGTGACGGCCTCGGCCCAGGTCCGCACGAGTGCGTCCCCGAGCAGTTCGCGCGCCTGCAGCTCCACCGTGCGATAGAGCAGGGCCTTCGTCATGCCGCTCAAGTGCACCAGTTCGGTGCGGATCGTCCCGCCACCTTCCCAGCGCAGTTCGGAGTGGTCCTCGATGGTGATGAACAGCAGGAGCTGCTGATCGTGCAGATGACCGGCCAGGCGGATGGCTTCCGCTTCGCTGCGGGTCAGAAAGGACATGCGGACCATGTGTGAAGCGTGTCAGGGGTTGATGCCGAGTTCGGAAAGAACGTTCTCCCAGAGAACGCCCGCATCCTTGTCCAGGGTGTAGCCTGCCTTGCGGCGCTTGGCCTCCAGGTCCACCAGCTTGATGCGGCTGTCCAGCAGCGACACTTCCCGTCGGTTCAGCAGGAAGAGGGAGCTTTCACCCAGCGCGAAGCGGCTGTTCTCTCCGGCCAGCAGGCGGCGGTAGTTGCTCACCATGCTCTGCCCGAGCTCCACCTGTCCGTTCAGGGTGGCCAGTTCGTTGTCGCGCTGGCCGATGGTGTTGCGGATCCGCAGGCGTTCGCGTTCCAGACCGAGTTCCGCGTCGCTCAGTCGCAGCCGTGCCAGGCTCAACTCCCCGCGTTCGCGGCGCAGCAATAAGGGCATCTCGAAGCCCACGCCCACCTGTTGGTCGCCACCGCGGAACACGTCACCATCGGCTCCATCACCGGTCACGGCCCCGGCATTGCCCAGCAGGCTGTACTTCAGGTCCAGCTTGGGTTTCAGCATTTCCCCGCGCAGCTGCCGGTCCACGTCCAACTGCTCCACCTTGGCAGCCACGCCGAGGAGCTTCGGGTGCCTTTCCATGGCGCGGGCCAGGAGGGTGTCCAGCACGGGCGCATCGGCAGGGGGCACCAGGTCCAGGGTATCGGGCACCACGCCCCGGGCGATCTCCAGCGGGCGCAGGTACTCATCCCACAGGTGATTGCTCAGGGAGAGCGAGGCGTTGCGGAAGCCCAGCTCCGCCTCCTGACGGCGCATCTGCCGGTCCTGCACCTGCAGCCAGGCCTCGAGCGTATCAATCGCCGGAACGTCGCCGCCGATGAAGCTGCCGCGCACCGCCTGGAAACGCATGGTGGCCAGGTCCACGGCCTCCCGCGCCACGATCACCTGCTTGTAGGCCGCGACCCATTCCACATGGTCCGCGAGCGCCTCATAGAACACCTGGTTCAGCAACTCCAGGCGTTCGGCCTCGGCCATGTCCTGGTAGGCGAAGGACTTTCGCAGTTCGGCGCGCCGCTTGTCGATGAACAGGCCCTGGCCGATGGGCACCGAGACCCCGGCCTTGAGCAGTCCGTTCTCGGGCGTGGTGTTCTGCGGATCCAGGAACTGCCCGCCGGTCTGCTGGTAGGCACCATACAGTTCCACGCCGAACCAGGTGGGTACCTCCAGGCCGGCTTCCAACAGGTCGAAGTAGTCCTTGTCGTCGAAGTCCTTGCGGTCGTAGTCCACCGTGGCGCGTGGGTCGAAGCCACCCCGGGCCGAGCGCACGAGGGCCTCGCCCATGTCCGTGCGCAGGTCGGCCTGTCGTGCTGCCGGGTGGTTGTCCAACACCAGCTGCAGAACGGCCCGTCGGGTGAGCACGCCCAGCGTGTCTCCCTGGGCCGGAAGGACCCCGGCGAGCAGGATCAGGATGCCTGGCAGGATGGTGCGCATGGTGCTCACTTCGATCCCTTGTCCGCTTTCACCTGGATGGAGGCCGGCTCCACGTACAGGTCGGGCGGGAACCCATTGAGTTGCCGCCAGAGCTCGTACCAGATGGGTACGTCCTTCAGCAGGGCGAATCCGATCGCTCCGGACCCCACACGCAGGGCCACGGGCCACTCCTGGTCGTCCGGGTCGGGCGCCACCAGGATCCGGTACTTGCCGTTGGGGCTCACGAAGTTGTCGATGGCCACCACCTGCCCCCCGAAGGTGCCGTAGCTGGTGTTGGGCCAGCCGCTGAACACGATGCTGGGCCAGCCATCGAACATGAAGCGGACCTTCTGGCCCTTGTTCACGAGAGGCACGTCCATGGGGCGTACGTACAGCTCCACGGCCAGGTCGAAATCGGCGGGCATGATGCTGATCAGGGATTCGCCCTCCTTGATCAGCTCGCCCAGTCCGGTCTTGACGGCCTGCGTGATGTAACCGGTCTGTGGCGCGGTGATGTAGTAGTTGCCCGCACGGACCGTGTAGTTGGCCAGGTCCACCTGCATCTTGGTCACCTCGGCTTCCGTGGTGTACATCTGGCTCATGCTGGCGAACTTCTCGCTCTCGGCCTTGGCCAGCTTGTCCCGGTAGTCGTTGCGGATGCCGCCGAGCTCGAGCTGGGCGTTCAGCAGTTCATTGCGGCTGGCGAGCAGCTGGTTCTCCGCATCGATCACGCCGGCCAGGGCCTTCTGCTCGTTCACACGGCGCTTTTCCACCTCCACCTTGGAGACGAGCCCCTGCTCGAACTGCTGCTCGCCGCGTTGCAGCTGATCGCGGGCCACCTTCACCTCGGTCTGCGAGGCCACGAACTTGATGCTGTCGCTCTGCACCTTCAGCTTGCTCTGGCGGATCTTGTTGTCCGCCTGTTCCAGCTTGATCCGCATGGCCTGACCGAGCGCGTCGATCTGGGCATCGAGGGAATTGACCTTCTCCTCATAGCTCTGGACGGTCATCTCCTTGGCCATGATCTGTTCCTGCGTGCGATCCAACAGGCGCGGGTCGAAGTACTCCTGCTTCACCTCGCTGATGCGCAGGATGGTGTCGCCCTTGTTCACGAGTTGTCCTTCGCGCACGTACCACTGCTCGATGCGCCCGGGGATCACGGCATGGATGGTCTGCGGACGCTGGTCTGGAGTGAGGCTGGTGACCTGGCCACGGGCCCGGATATTCTGGGTCCAGGGCAGGAACATGCCCAGGAGACCAAGGATGGTGATGATGCCGACGATCTTGGCGAACCGGCGATTGGCGCGTGGTTCACCGATCTTGTCCAGGGCGAGGTAGGTGCTGCGGTCCAGCTCCGGCGTCGCGCATTCGGGGGCGGGGGAGATGTTCAGCATGGCTCCTCAGGTGTTGCTGTCCTCGGTGATCCGGCCGCCTTCCACGTGCACCAGACGCTGGCAACGGGCATGAAGTACCGGGTCGTTGCTCACGGCGATCAACGTGAAGGGCACGTCGGGCGCGGTGAGCAGTCCCAACAGGGTGGCCTGCTCCCCGGGGTCCAGGGGCACGGCATCGTCCTCGTACAGCACCAGACGCGGTCTGCCGGCCAGGCAGCGGGCCAGGATGATGCGGCGTACCAGGCTTTGCGGAAGCCGGGAGCCCAGAGGGTCGAGCACGGTCAGCAGGCCCTTGGGCAGGTCGCCCAGCATGGGCAGCAATCCGGTGCGCTCGGCGGCCTCCTGCGCATCCTTTCCGCTCACCCAGGCACGGCCCATGGTGATGTTGTCCAGCACGGTGCCACTGAAGATCTCCTCCTGCGTCAGGCTGTCGCCGATGGCCGAACGCACCCGGTCCAGTTGCAGGCTGGGCAACGCGTTGCCATCCACCAGCACCGACCCTTCGGTGGGGGCGATCAGGCCGCAGACCATCTGCAGCAGGGTCGTTTTTCCGGCCCCCGGAGGACCCGCGATGCAGAGCTTCTCCCCGGGTTCCACCTTCAGGTCGATCTCGCGCAGGACGTAGGAACCGCTCCAGTGGCTGCGGAAGCCCACCTTCCGGTACTCCACCCTCAGGCCCGCGCTGTCCGCACAGGTGGCGGGGATCAGGATGCCGTCGGGCTTCTCCAGGGGAAGGTCGGTCACGTTGGCGATCTTTTCCACCGCCGTCAGCACATCGTACACGCTTTCGATGCTCATGATCATCTTCTCCACGGCGTTGATCACCAGGAGGATCACGATCTCGGCCGCCACGAACTGGCCGATGTTCATCTGTTCGTTCATCACCAGCAGGCCACCCAGCGCGAGCAGCCCGAAGGTCACGACCACCTTGAACACGACCATGGCCGAGTACTGGCCCATGAGCACCCGGAAGTGGGCCTTGCGCGCACCGATGTACTTGTCCACCAGGCGGTCGGTCTCGGACATGGGAAGGTTCGTCTCTCCCGCCAGTTTGAAGGTGTTGATGGACCGGCCGAGCTCCTCCAGCCAGTGCGCCACTTCGTATTTGTACTTCGACTCGATGAGGCTGGTGGCCAGACCGCGCTGCCCGGTGTAGCGGAAGATGAGCCAGAGCAACAGCACGAGGCTGAGGCCGAAGGCGATGAAGAAGGGGTGGTACAGGGCCAGCAGGAGCAGGCCGAGCACGATCTGCAGGCCGCTCACCGGCAGGTCCAGCAGCAGTTTGTTCAGGCCCTTCTGCACGGTCATGGTGTCGAAGAAGCGGTTCACCAGCTCAGGGAGGTAACGACCACCGAGCGAATCGGGGCGGATCCTCGGCAACCGGAACGCGAACTCCAGGGAGGAGCGGGCGAAGATGCGCTGCTTGATCACCTCGGAAAGTGCCAGCTGGGTGACCTGCATGATGCCCGTGAAGCCGACACCGATGGTGACGAAGGCGATGAGCACGCCCCATGAGGTGGCGATCTGCCCGCCGCTGATCAGGTTGATGATGGCCTGGATGCCCAGCGGCAGGGTGAGGGTGATGGCGCCGCCGACCACCGCGTACAGGTAGATGTACAGGATCTCCTTCCGGTCCACCTCCAGCAGGCGGAAGAAGCGCTTGAGCGGGGTGATGGGGCTGTTGTTCATGGCCGCTTGGTGGCTTGGGCGATGGAGGCGAAGGCCAGGTGCACGAAATGGTCGGGGATCGGATCCTTGCCCGCACTGTCGGTCAGCGTCGGAAGGTGGTCGGCGAAGAAGCGCTGCGAGCTGGATCCATCGATGATGGTGCTGGCCAGCAGCGCAGGGTAGGGGTGCCTGGGGCAGGCGGCCAGGATCAGCTCGTGCAGGCGTCCGCTCAACCGGCCGAAGGAACCGAAACAGCCCTGCCGGTGCTCTTCGTCCACCTCCTTGGTCATGTAGGCCTTCGCGCTTTCGGCGATGGCGATGCGGTACAGCGCACGCAGGTCCACCTGGGCGAAGCTGCCCTTCTCCTTCACGGGCTCGGTCACCGAGCGGATGCCCCGCTCCAGGCGTTCCTTGGCATCGGCGATGTTGGCCGTGTCGAAGACCAGCTTCAGCTCGCGCCAGCTCCAGTACCAGCCCACGAGGTAGATGAGCAGGCGGTGCTTGTTGTCGAAGTAGCGGTAGATGGAGCTTTCCGCGGTGCCCAGCGCGGAGGCGAGCTTGCCGAACGTGAAGCGCTCCAGGCCGAGCTCATCGATCAGGCGGATGCCGTGCTCGATGATGCGCCGCCCGAGGTCGGTGGCCGCCGGGTCCTTCAGGTACACCGGCTCGGTCACCTGCACGTGCATCTGCATCAATCGTTCCATGTCGGAGCGGTTTCCGATGTAGGGAACGAAGATCAGCAGAAATGGTTCAAATGCTCATCAAAAAAAGTGTTAATGAACAAGTGGCGATAGCTTTACTTTCATTTGTCGCCCTCGTAGCTGATGCGGTAGATCCGGTCCGCCGAGTCGTCGCTCACCAGCAGCGACCCGTCCGGAAGTTCGAGCACGTCCACCGGCCTGCCCGATGCCCGGGTACCTTTCAACCAGCCTTCTGCAAAAGGTTCATAGGTCAGTTCCCCCAGGCCATCGTCACGGACCATCATGACCCGGTAGCCGATCGGGGTGCTGCGGTTCCAGGAGCCGTGCTCGGCAATGAAGATCGCGTTCCGGTACGCTTCGGGGAATTGGTCGCCCCGGTAGAAGCGCATGCCAAGTGGCGCCACGTGGGGGCCCAGTGCCCTGGCCGGAGGAACGAACTCGGTGCAGGACCGCTTGTCACCGAACTCGGGATCGGCGATGGTACCGGCATGGCAGTAGGGATAGCCGAAGTGCTGGCCCGTGCGGGTCAGGTGGTCCAGTTCGCAGGGTGGGCTGTCGTCGCCCAGCCAGTCGCGCCCGTTGTCGGTGAACCAGAGGTCCCCCGTGCGCGGGTCCCAGTCGAAGCCCACCGTGTTCCGGATCCCCCGGGCCACGATCTCCGGGTCGGGGTCGTCCACGTCCAGCCGGGTGATGGTGCAGAAGATCTCGTCCTCCGGTTCACAGATGTTGCAGGGTGCGCCCACCGGTACGTAGAGCTTGCCATCGGGACCGAAGGCGATGAACTTCCACCCGTGATGCGACTCGTCGGGGAATCCGTCGTACACCACTTCGGGAGCGGGCGGGTCATCGAGCCGGTCCTCGATCCCGGGCAGGCGCAGGATGCGGTCCACGGCGCTCACGTACAGATCGCCGTTCCGGAAGGCCACCCCGGCGGGCATGTCCAATCCACTGGCCACGATGTGATGCTGGTCGGCGACTTGGTCACCGTCCGTGTCCAGCAGGGCATGCACCACGCCGGCAGCGCGTGAACCGACGAAGAGCGTCCCCTGGTCCCCCAGGCACATGGCCCGGGCATTCTCGACCTCATCGGCGAACACGGTGATCCGGAAGCCGTCTGGAAGCTGGATGTCCTCGAGGTCGGTCCTTCCCCCGATCACCGTGGGTGCGCAGACCGCTCCCAGGCATGTCCAGATCACCACGGCCACCACGACGGGGTGGGTCGAACGTCGCATGATCATCCGCGCCGGTCCCCGCTTTCCTTGGCGGGAACGATATGGACGGGCACGTTACTCTCGCGAAGCACTTGTTCACATACGCTGCCCACCAATGCCTTGAACAGGCCGCTTCGTCCGTGGGAGCCCATCACGATCAGGTCCGCGTTCAGGTCTGCCGCTTCCTGCAGGATGGTCTCGGTGGTGGGACCCTGCACCAGGAGGGCCTCGGCATTGATACCCTCAGCGCGCAGCCGGTCACGCAGGTCGTGGAGGTCCCTGTGTTCCTGCTTCAGGATCTCCGCACGATGGTCCCGTACGTATTGCGGTCCGGTCCGGAAGCCAACGAAATCAGGGTCCGGAGCGGCCACATGGATCAGCCAGAGTTGTGCGCCAAAGGCGCGTGACAGCGAGGCGGCTTGTGCTGCAACGCGTGGTGTCAGCTCGGAAAGGTCAACGGGTGCCAGGATGGTGTTCATGGTCGGGAGGTGGAACGCCAAGATAACCAGGGGTGAACGCGAAGAAGGCGGCCGAGGCCGCCTTCTTCGTTCGGAATGGCTGATGGTGGCGCCTCAGGAAAGCACGAGCTTGTCGAACATGGCCTTCTTGAGCTTGCCACTGGTCGCGAAGAACCAGTCCTTGATGCCGTAGTGGTAGCCCCGGCGAAGACCGGTGCGGTGGGTGCCCAGTTCACCACGCTTGCCCGACAACTTCTGCAGGGTGCGCGTCACCTTGGCCTCCACTTCCTCCGAGCTCATCTTGGGCTCGTTCTTCGCCGCCCACTTGTGGGCATGGGCCATGATGTCCTCCTTGGGAAGGAGACGGTCCTTGGAACGGATCAACTCGATGACCATGAGGTCCCACGGGTTCAGACGATACCCGCCGTCCTTGATCTCGCGCTTCTTGCGGCGCCCCGGTTTGCGACGGGTCGTCTTGGTCGTGGCGGGCTTGGCACCGCTCCTTGCCGGAATGGGCTTTCCGTCCCGGACCGCCTTGAGCTCGGCGATCGCTTCGCGAACGCGCGTCAGCTGAAAGTTCAATCTGCGTCTTTCAGCGCGATAGTTCGCGAGGAGCTCATCAATATCTTCTGTGTTCAACCGCTTGGCTGCCATGTGGTTTTGAGGATTTTACATCGGTTAGGTTCGAACGGGTGCAAAGGTAATCGATCGCCTTATACACGTTGACGCCCCATCTGCCTCACCGGCCTACGGGAACGAACGGAGCGATCGCCGCTTTGTTCAGCGCACCACGAGCCTGGCCCCCTCTGCTGTGTCCAGGAACCTGCCGATCGGTCGCCAATGTCCGGCCGGTCCTTCCACCGGGAGTTCATGGTCGGCTGCCACGGCCACGAGCAACCCGCCGCTCGTCTGCGGGTCGCTCAGGATCATCATGCGCGTCATATCACCGGCCCCGACGATCTTCTCGCCGTAGCTCTTCCAGTTCCGGAACGCCCCATCGGGATAGGCCCCCTTGGCCAGGTAGTGCAGCGCCTCTTCACGGACCGGTACCTGGTCGAATTCCAACTCGGCGACCAGGCCGCTGCCTTCGGCCATTTCGATCAAATGCCCCGCCAGCCCGAACCCTGTCACGTCCGTGATCGCATGAACGCTGTCGAATGCCGCAAGCTCCCTGCCCAGCACGTTGGGTTCCAGCATCAGGTCCCTGGCCACGTGGGCATGTGCCGGCTCCAGCAGCCCGCGCTTCTCGGCGGTGGTCAGGATGCCAGTGCCCAGAGGTTTGGTCAGGTACAGCCGATCGCCGGCCTGTGCCGTGTCGTTCCGTTTCAGGTTCGCAACTCGTACTTCCCCGGTAACGGCCAGCCCGAAGAAGGGTTCCGGAGCATCGATGCTATGCCCTCCCGCCAGCGGAATGCCCAGGTCATGGCAGACCTGCCTCCCACCATCAACGACCCGCGAAGCGAGCTCCGCCGGCAGCTTCTCCACCGGCCAGCCCAGTACGGCGACGGCGAGCAGGGGGGTGCCCCCCATGGCGTACACATCGCTGATGGCATTGGTGGCGGCAATGCGGCCGAAATCAAAGGCATCGTCCACGATCGGCGAAAAGAAGTCGGTGGTGCTGATCAGGGCGCGGCCATCACCCAGGTCATAGACCGCGGCATCATCGCGACTTCCATGGCCCACCAACAGCCGCGGATGCTCGGATGCCGGGATGCGGCCATGCAGGATGGTCTCCAGCACGGCCGGCGCGATCTTGCATCCACAGCCTGCACCATGACTGAACTGGGTGAGCCGGATGGGGGCGTCGTCGGGAGCGGGTGGGAGGGACATGGGCTTCGCGAAGTTCGGTGCCGACAACGATCATCGGGATGGGATGGAGCGTCGTGAGCGGAGTTCATCGACGAGTGCTTCCAACGTGAGCCCGGCGGCCTCGATGCGGAACACCCTGTCCGCATTCCGCTGCGCGGCACCATGGGCATAGCTCTTGTCGTAGTACCGGAGGGTGATCAAGGCCACGGCACGCAGGTCACCGGCCTCCAACGCCTCCAGGGCGTTCTTGCAATGCTGGGGCCCCAGCCGCTTCCGGATGCGTTCCACCGCAGCGGCCAGTTCCTTCCGGTCGAAGGTGCCATAGTCCTTCACCAACCTGTCGGCCCGCACATCGATCGGCCGGTCCACGAACAGGAGAGGGGCCTCCCGGAGCTGCCGGAACAACGCATCGGGTAGAGCGACCCGGCCGATGTGCCGGCTTTCGTCCTCCACCCAGACCTCCCGGGTCTTGTCCAGGGTGGAGAAGGCCGCCCAGAGCCGGTTCTCGAAATGCTCGGTGGTGGGCTGTGGCGCTTCCCCCAACGCACCGAACGCCGATCCCTTGTGGCTGGCCAGCGCCTCCAGGTCCACCACCTGTTCCCCGCGATCGCGCAGGAGACCGAGCAGTTCGGTCTTTCCGGTGCCGGTGTAGCCGCCCAGCACGCGAAGGGGCAGGGGCATTTCGAACGACCCCAGCACATGCCGCCGGAAGGCCTTGTACCCCCCGCGCAGGGTGATCACTTCGGGGAAGCCCGACTTGTCCAGGAGCCAGGCCACGCTGCCACTGCGTTCGCCACCCCGCCAGCAATGCACGGCCACATGGCCATCAGGTGCCCGTTCGCGCGCCTGCGCCACCATGCCCGCCAGCTTGGGTCCCACGATGCGCAGACCTTCCAGCACCGCGGCGTCGCGCCCCTGTTGCTTGTACAAGGTGCCGACCACGGCCCGCTCCTCGTCCGTGAAGAGCGGCATGTTCGTGGACCCCGGAACGTGCCCTTTGGCGTATTCGCCAGGTGAGCGGACATCGAGCACGGGCAGCCCCGAAGCAAGGAATTCGCTGATGTCCGTAGGCCTCACCATCTCGCCCCCAAAAGTATCCCGGAGGAACAGCCCGCTTCAGAGGTAGCTGAGCCACCACCAGTCCGTCCGCTCCCGCTTCAACTGGGCGAACCAGCGGCATGCCGGGTACAGCAACACCACCACCGCCACCCACACCCCATACACCACGGGCAGGGAGAAGCCATAGTCCTGCAGGTGCGGTTCGCGGATCACGAAGGTGTCCAGCACCATGTCCGTCCATGGACGGCCGAGCAGCACCACGGCCAGGATCGCGAAGGCGTGGATGACCACGAGGTGCATCACGTAGTAGAAGAAGGGCACCCGGCCGAACACGATCAAGCGGCGGGCCCACGGGCCCGGGCGGGCCTCGGCCACGGACAGGAACAGGAAGGCCGGTCCGAGGGTCATCAACAGGTAATGCAGGCTGGGTGGGTATTTCGTGGCGTTCAGCACCGAGAGAAAGGCGAACGCAGGTTCGCGCCCGGGTTCCCAGGGCCGGGGGTCGCCGTACACGTCCGTGAGCCGCAGCACCAGGAACAGGGCGATGGACGCCATGCCCAGCAGGCGCAGCAAGCGTCGGCGTTGTGCCGGGTCGCGTTCAGGCGCGTACAGTCCACCGAACACGTACCCGAGCGCCATGACCCCGATCCAGGGGATGAGGGGATAGATGAACCCGATCAGGCGGCCGTCCACCATGCGGAAGACCTGTTCGTGCAGGATGCCCCACCAGAGCCCTGCCGGATGCAGGTCGTCCAGGGCATTGTGCCCGAGCACCAGGACCAGTCCGAACAGCAATATCCCACGCGCGGGCAGGTGCACCAGCCCGGCCAGGGCGATCATGGAGATGCCGATGGCCCAGATGACGCCCAGGAAGATCGCCGGCAGGGTGGGGTTGAAGGTCCACAGGAAGGAGATGATCACCGCCTCCACGAACACCAGCCAGATGCCGCGCTTCACCAGGAAGGAGGAGAGCTGGGTGGTGGTGCGTCTGCGGTGCACGAACCAGGCCGAGGTGCCCGCCAGAAAGACGAAGACCGGGGCGCAGTAGTGCGTGATCCAGCGGGTCAGAAAGGTGGCCGCGGACACGTGGTCCAGGTCGTCCGGCGCATGGTGGAACGCATCTGCATGGAAGAAGTCGCGCACATGGTCCAGGGCCATGATCACCATGACCACGCCCCTGAGCAGGTCGATGGACGAGACGCGCTTGTCGGCCGGCATCGGGGCAAGGTAGGCGCCCCTGGGCGAAGTACTAGGCCCGGACCAACTTCCCGTTGGCCTTCACCTGCTGTTCCACCTGGGCGATGGCCCGGCGGGTCTTCAACAGGCTGTCCGGCGTCACGCTGATGCTGTCGATGCCGAGTTCCACCAGGAACTGCGCGAAGTCCGGGAAGTCGCTCGGCCCCTGGCCGCAGATGCCCACCTTGGTGCCGGTCTTCTTGGCCACCTTGATCAGCTGGGCGATCATCCGCTTCACGGCCGGGTTCCGTTCGTCGTACAGGTGGCTCACCAGGGCGCTGTCGCGGTCCAGGCCCAGGGTCAGCTGGGTCAGGTCGTTGCTGCCGATGGAGAACCCGTCGATGTGCTCGGCGAACTCCTCCGCCATCAGGATGTTGCTGGGCAGCTCGGCCATCAGGTAGAGCTCCAGTCCCTCCCTGCCGCGCTCCAGACCGTATTCCTTCATCACTTCCTCCACCTGCTTCAATTCCTCCACGGTGCGGCAGAAGGGCACCATCACCACCACGTTCTTCAGGCCCATCTTCTCGCGTACCCGGCGGATCGCCTTGCATTCCAGCCCGAAGGCCTCCTTGTACACCTCGCTGTAGTAGCGACTGGCCCCGCGCCACCCGATCATGGGATTCTCCTCGTCGGGTTCGAAGTGTTCACCGCCCAGCAGGTTCTTGTACTCGTTGCTCTTGAAGTCGCTGAAGCGCACGATCACCCGGTTGGGGTGGAAGGCGCTGGCGATCCTCGCGATGCCATAGCTCAGACGCTTCACGAAGAAGGTCTCCTCGTCCTCGTAGCCGTTGATCAGGTAGCTGATGCGGCCGCTCAGTTCCACGTCGCCGAGCTCCTTGTGCTGCAACAGCGCCAGCGGGTGGGCCTGGATGTAGTTGTTGATGATGAACTCCTCGCGGGCAAGGCCCACGCCGGCGTTGGGAAGACCGGCGAACTTGAACGCCAGGTCGGGACTGGCCACGTTCAGCATGATCGGCGTGGTCACGTCCGGCAGGTCGCTCAGGTCGGTCTCCACCCGGTCGAAGGGCACGCGCCCCTGGTACACGAAGCCGGTGTCGCCCTCGCAGCAGCTCACGGTGAGCTCCTGACCGGTCTCCACCTTCTCGGTGGCATCGCCGCATCCCACGATGGCCGGCACGCCCATTTCGCGAGCCACGATGGCCGCATGGCACGTACGCCCGCCCTTGTTGGTGATGATGGCGGCGGCCTTCTTCATGATCGGCTCCCAGTCGGGATCGGTCATCTCGGTCACCAGGATGTCGCCCTTCTGGAAGTCCTTGCCGTCGGTGCTTCCGTCGCGGCCGTCCAGGCTGTACATGATGCGCACCTTGCCGTGGCCCACCTTGTCTCCGATGGCGATGCCGCGGGCGATCTCCTTCAGGTCCGGATGTGCTGCGTGGTCCAGCTTGTACTCCACGATGCGGTCGGCATCGCGCCGGCTGTGGATGGTCTCGGGACGCGCCTGCACGATGAACAGCTGTTTGGTCAGGCCGTCCACGGCCCACTCCACGTCCATGGGGCACCAGGTGCCCTTCTTGGCGGTGTAGTATTTCTCGATGGCCACCACGCTGCGCGCGATCTCCAGGGCCTGTTCGTCGGTCACGCAGAAGCGGTGGCGCATGGGACGCTCCACGGGCACGGTCATCACCGGCTTCGAGGGGTCCACGCCGTAGATCATCTTGCGGTCCTTGTTGCCCAGCTTCTTCTCGATGATGCTGCTGTAGCCTTCGGCCAGCGTGGGTTTGAAGACCAGGAACTCATCCGGGCTCACGGCCCCCTGCACCACCATCTCACCCAGGCCGTAGCTGCCGTTGATCAGCACCACGTCCTTGAACCCGCTTTCGGTGTCGATGCTGAAGGCCACGCCGCTGCTGCCGAGGTCGGAGCGGACCATCTTCTGTACGCCCACGCTCAGGCCCACCTGGAAGTGGTCGTAGCCCAGGCTCTGGCGGTACACGATCGCCCGGTCGGTGAACAGGCTGGCAAAGCAGTTCCGCACGGCCACCAGCAGGTCCTGCGGCCCCCGGATGTTCAGGTAGGTCTCCTGCTGGCCGGCGAAGCTCGCATCGGGCAGGTCCTCGGCGGTGGCGCTGCTGCGCACGGCCACGTCGGTGGCGTCCTGCCCGTAATGCTGGCTCATCTCGAAGTAGCGGTCCACGATGCCCTGCTCGATCTCCGCCGGGAATCGGCCGTTCTTGATCAGCGTACGCACCTGCAACCCGGTCCGGCGGATGTTCTCCACGTCCTCCACGTCCAGTCGCGACACGATGTCCCGGATCTTGTCGTCCAGGTCGTTGTGCGCGATGAAGGCCTCGTAACTGGCCACGGTGACCACGAAGCCGCCAGGCACGTTCACCCCGAGCTTCCCGAGGTTCTGGATCATCTCGCCCAGGCTGGCGTTCTTGCCGCCCACGGTGTCGATGTCCTTCAGTTCAACCTCGTGCAACCATTTCAGGAAGGGTGTGGATGCGCTCATGGGGGCGACTTTTGGATCGGTGTTGGCCAGCCTTCTACGAAGCTACCCGGGCAAAGTTCCTGAGCCCCTGCACAGCGCGGGTGATCGTCGTCACCCCCGTGGGCGTGAATAACTAGTTCGGCCTGTGTGTCGTGAGCGGTGACCAGGGGGCTAGCTTGCACCACCAATACCAGACCAACCCATGAAGAGAACGTCGACGATGATCTCGGTCGGTGGAGCGCTCCTTTGCAGCGTCCTCATCGCACCCCCCGTATCCGGGCAATCGGGAGTTCGCACCAAGGTCCGCAAAGCGGTCACGGTGCAGACCACCCATACCAGCCCGTTCACCTCACCTTCCAAGCGCGCCATGGACCGCTCGGTCGGTCTCACCTCGCACCATGGTCCTCGTGGAGGAGGACCTGTGAACGATGATTGTGCCGGGGCCATTTCCCTGACGCCCGGGACCCCCTGCTCACCGATCACGGTGGATGCCACGGGGGCCACGCAATCGCTGCCCGCCATCACCTGCAACGCGTTCACCGGAACGGCCGATGATGATGTGTGGTTCAGCTTCGTGGCCACGGGGCCTTCGCATACGATCGAGGTGACCGGAGGAACGGACTACGATGCCGTGGCCGAGTTGCTCGAAGGGAGCTGCGGCAGTCTCGTGTCCATCGGATGTGCCGATGATGTGTTCGAGAACGGGACCGAGGTGATCGCGGCCACGGGCCTTACGATCGGCAACACCTATTACGTCCGTGTGTACGACTGGTACGATGTCCTGCCTACGGACATGACCGTCTCAGCGTGCGTGCTGGGTGCCGGGCCTCCTCCTCCGGCCAACGACGATTGCGGTTCCGTGTCGTTCGCCAGCCTGAACGTCGGGGGCAGTGTTTCGTTCTCGGGCAACAACGCCGGTGCCACCGCTACGGGTGACTACGCCCCTGGAAGTGTGCTGGACGGCGAAGGCCCCAGTGTGTGGCACGGGTTCACCACCACCGACTGTGCTGATATCGTTGTCGACTACTGCGGCACCAACCCGGTCTTCGGGAACTTCTGGATCATCCTGGCCACCAGCTGCCCCGCCGATGACAACCTGATCATCAGCACCGGTAATGCGGATTGTGGTGACGGCAACCTGGCGATCACGTTCCTTGGTGTGCCGGCCGGCACCTACTACCTGCCTGTTCTGCTGGACCCCGCCAACGATGCGGAAGGTCCCTACACCATTGAAGTGTCTGCCACGGCCTGTGCGACACCTCCGGCGAACGACGACTGCGCCAACGCGGTGCTGCTGACGCCTTCCGCCACCTGCGTACCCACCGCCGGCACCACGCTTGGTGCCACGCAATCGCTGCCGGCCATCACCTGCAACACGTTCACAAGCAACGTGGCGAATGATGCCTGGTTCAGCTTCGTGGCCACGGCCGCAGACCACAATGTGGAAGTGACCGGTCTCGGCACGTACGACGCCATCGTGGAGTTGTTCGAGGGTACCTGCGGGGCTCCTGTTTCGCTGGACTGCGCGGACGCCACGGTGGCCGGTGAAGTGGAGACCATCGCGGCCACCGGGCTCACCATCGGCACGACCTATTGGGTGCGTGTGTACAACTGGAACGGTGGTGGTGCCGATCAGGACTTCGAGATCTGTGTGTATGGCGGCGGCGGAGGCGGTCCGGTGAACGACCTGTGCGGTTCGGTCACTGCAGACCCCCTGAGCGTGGGCGGCTCCATCAGCTTTTCGGGCGACAACACCGGGGCGACCATCGCCGGCGATTATGTGCCGGGTTCCACCTTGGATGCCGATGGGATGGCCAGCGTGTGGCATGCCTTCACCACGACCGAATGTGCGGATGTGACACTGGACTACTGTGGGACCAATCCCGCGTTCGGCAACGTGTGGGTGGTCCTGGCCACCAGCTGCCCGGCTGACGACGCGCTCGTCTTCGCAGGTGGCTTCAATGACACCGATTGCGTGGACGGGAACTTCACCCTGTTCTTCCCTGGATTGCCCGCCGGCACTTACTACGTGCCTGTCATGCTGGACCCGGGTGTGGCCGAAGGACCTTACTCCATCTCGATCTCTGCGGTGGCCTGTCCCCCGGCCCCGGCCAATGACGAATGCGACAATGCCGTGATGCTGACCCCTGGCGCGACATGTGTGCCTACGGCCGGCAGCACGCTCGGAGCCACCGAGAGCCTGGCGGCCATCACCTGCAACACCTTCACCAGCAACGTGGCGAACGATGTCTGGTACAGCTTCATGGCCACCGGCACCGAGCATACCGTGCAGGTCACCGGTCTGGGCACCTACGATGCCATTGTCGAGTTGTTCGAAGGAACATGCGCAGGGGGGCTGACCTCCCTGGATTGTGCCGATGCCACGGTTGGCGGACAGGTCGAGTCGATCATGGCCATGGGCCTGACGGTGGGCACGACCTACTACGTGCGGGTGTACAACTGGAACGGCGGAGGTGTCGATCAGGACTTCGAGATCTGCGTGTTCGATCCGGCCGGGCCTCCTGCCAACGATGATTGCGCGAATGCCATCACGCTTCCGATCGAGCTGCCGGCGGATTGTCCGGCCAATGCCTTCACCGGCAACAACACCGCCTCGGTGGTGACCACGGACGCTCCGGCGTGTGATGCGAGCGCCGTAGGCTTTCAGGATGTCTGGTTCGCGTTCAATTCCCTCGGGAACACGAGCGTGGAGATCGGGCTGGACTGGGGCACGGCCACCGACCTGTTCGTGGAGGTGCTCGACGCATGCGGAGGCAACTCCGTCTTCTGCGATGTCGCCAACCCGGCACCTTACACCGTGCCGGTCGCCCCGAACACCGACTACATCATCCGGGCGTTCTCCAACAACGAGTTCGGCACCGGCGGGATCTTCACGATCTGCATCAGCGGAGCCATCTCCACGGGTGTGGAGGCCACGCTCTCCAACGACGGCTGGGCGATCTTCCCCAACCCGAACGAAGGAGCCTTCCGGTTCCGCAGCGGTGACCTCGATGGCACGGCCAACGTGGACGTATTGGACATGGCCGGGCGCACCGTGCATTCCCAGCGTGTGACGCTGCAGCCCGGAATGGACCAGGTGATCGAACCTTCCTCCCTGGCCTCCGGTTCCTATGTGCTGCGCATCACCCATGCCGAAGGGCGCCGCGAGCTGCCCTTCCAGGTGCGGTGAGCGACTGACGACGATGAAGCCAGCAGGGCGGTCCACATGGACCGCCCTGCTGCTTTCATGGAGCAGTCCACTTCAAGCAAGAGGCCCGGAGGATTACCTCCCGTGGAAGGAACCTTTGGTGCGGAGGCGTCGTTTGAGGCCCCTGACCGGGCGCGACCACCGTCCGGTCCTCCATCCATGCGCCACCTCACGTCGATCCTCCTGTTCCTTCCGGCATGCCTGTGGGCCCAGGTCCTTGAATATACCTGGCCGAACACGCCCTGCGTTCAGATGATCCATTGCGACACCGGCTGCACGGCCTGCAATGTGCCGGAGGCCAGTGGAGCGCTGCTCGTCGGCAGCAACCTGTCCGGGGTGGGTGTGGAGATCTGTCCCAGACCCACCGTGCCGGGCGACAATGCCCTGGACATCGTCGGCTGGCCCTGGTCGCCTTCCATCGATCATCGGGTGGTGATCTCGGGAATGAGCCTCATTCCCGGTGAGCTGGACAGCATCCTCATCGTTCACGGCGCCGACCCCGACGGTCCGCAGCGTGTGCAGGTGTCCCTGTCGCTGAACGGAGGGGCGCCGGTCGAACTGGGCGACATGAGCACCAGCGCGGACCAGGAACTCGTGTTCACCGGCCTCGGATCACTGGCACCGGCGGAGGGACAGGCCTTCGGGACGTTCCAGCTCACGTTCCGCGCCTATCAGGGCAATGGAGGGGCATGGTCCCTGGATGCGGTGCGGGTGGTGATGGGGCCTGTGAACAGCGCGACCGCCGTACCGGAATGGGAACACACCGTTGGCCGCACCGGCGGTCCGGGTCACGATCTTCTGGGGCGGGACCTGGCTCCTTCCTCCGCGGGACTGCATGTGGGGCCGGGCCGGGTGGTGCTCATGCCTTGAGGCGGTACTTTGGCCTCATGTCCGGGCCGCTCAACCACATCGAGCTTCGCAAACCGATGTATCCGGTCAGCGAGGCCTATGCCGCGTACCTGGAACATCACGGGCGCGCCAGCGAGCTTCCATTACGCTACGAGGACCTGTTGCGGTGGGACGGGTTGATGCCGCAGGTGGACGCCCGCGGCCAGGAGACCTTGTGGCAGACCGTGCTGTTGCATCCCGCGGAGATGGCCGAGCTGCATGAACGGCTGGTCGCCATCTATCAGTTGCTGATCGCCGATGGCCGGCGCGTGGATTACCTGACCGTGGCCAGCATCGACTTCTGCGCCTACGGCAACAGCCAGCCGTTCCGGATCAAGATCCTGAACCAGGTCAACGACAACCACGACTACTACTACATCAAGAAGGCGGACGCCAGCAGGCTCTACGGTCTGGAACTGGAGCACTTGTTGAGCCCCAACAAGATCAACTACCTGTTCCAGGGCGGCACGCTGGTGGAGGAGCACATCATCGGTGTTCCGGGCGACCTGTTCATCCGGGACCCGGAACGGTTCGGGGGGCACCTGAACCCGGTGCGGCTGAGCAAGGAGTTCGTGAAGTTCAACGAGCGGAGCTTCGCGCGGCTGCTCGGGGACATGCGCGCCTACAACTTCGTGGTGGACGTGATCCAGGACTTCGACCAGGTGCAGTACCGGTTGCGCAGCATCGATTTCGATCAGCAGAGCTACGAGGGCAGGCACCGGATCTACCTGCCGCAGTTCTACAAGGAGAACCTGCCCTATGTGCGGTTCGCCGAGCAGTACATCAGCAGGGAGAACGTGGACCAGTACGCCAACGAGGAACGGGCCCTGCTGCGGCGCCGGTACCGGATCGCCCAGGACCAGATCGACGAACTGTTCGACGTGATGCGCACGGAGGTCCTGAGCTCCGAAGGCCATGTGGCGCAGCTGGCCAGCGAGCTGGCCGAGCTCCACGGCGATCCCGGGTTCCGGTCGCTGGATACGATGGGGCGCGTGCTGCACCGGCACCTTTCGCGCCGGCTGGAGCTGCATGTTCCCGCGTAACAACGGCCTGTATCCCGTGTCACGGGACGCCCTGCACGGCGAAGTACCTTTGTCGCGGGATGGGGCGGACCTGTTCATTCATCTTCCCGTTCGTTCTCTCGTTCGCGTTCACCGCGAGCGGGCAGGACAGCACGCGGCTTGGCCTGGTGCCCTGGGCATCGGGCATGCAGCACATCACCTCCATCTCGCACTGCGGGGACGATCGGCTGTTCGTGACCCGGCAGGGAGGACTGGTGCAGGTGATCACGGACAGCATGACCGTGCTGCCCGTTCCCTTCCTCAACATCGGGAACCGGGTCATCTTCAACGGGGAGCGGGGGCTGCTCGGCATGGCCTTCCATCCGGACTATGCCAACAACGGGCACTTCTACCTGCATTACACGGCGAACGTGGGTCCGCACGGGGTCAGTCGGATCTCGCGGTTCAAGGTGTCGCCGGACCCGAACGTGGCCTACCCGGACAGTGAGCTGGTGCTGATCGAACTGCCCCAGCCGGACCCGATCCATCAGGGCGGCGACCTCGAGTTCGGGCCGGATGGCATGCTGTATTGCTCGTTGGGTGATGGCGGTGGTGCGGGTGATCCGGGCGATCAAGGTCAGGAGGCCGGCACCTTGTTCGGGACCATCATCCGCATCCGTCCGGAGCCCGACAGCACCTACTCCATACCGCCGGACAATCCGTTCGCGCACGACACCACCGGCCGCCGGCCCGAGATCTGGGCCTATGGGCTGCGCAACCCGTACCGGATCGGCATCGACCCCTTGAACGGTGACCTGTGGATCGGTGATGTGGGCCAGGAGCGCTGGGAGGAGCTGGACCATTGGCCGGGAGGAGTGGCCACCGGCCCCAATTTCGGTTGGAGCTGCTATGAGGCCAACGAGCCCTTCCTGCCCATGCGTTGTCAGGACTCGCTCGGGCTCGAGTTCCCCCTGCGCGCCTATGCCCACAACATCCTCGGCGGCGATGCCTGTGCGATCGTGGCCGGGGAAGTGTACCGCGGCCAGCGCTATCCCCGCTTGCAGGGCAGGTTCGTGCACACGGACTACTGCCACGGGCGGCTCCTGCTCACCAGCACGGACAGCCTGGGGATGTGGGTGGATTCGGTCGGGTTGGAGACCGGACTGTTCGGCTTCTCGGACATCAGTGCCGCGGCCGATGGCGAGCTCTTTCTGGCCAGCCGCACCGACCAACGCGTGTACCGCATCGTGGACGCCTGCCCGCGCCCCAGGCCGGAGATCGAGGTGAACGGCGGTACGCTGAGCACCACCGATGATGCGGATACGTGGGAATGGTACTGGAACGGCCAGCTCCTGATCGGTGCCGACAGCTCCAGCATCGAAGCCCTGGTGAGCGGTGAGTACACGGTGACCATCACCTATGGCGATGGGTGCACGTCCACCTCACCACCGGTCCAGCATGTCTCCACGGCCGTTCCCGGGGGCGGTCAGGCCGGGCGTTTCCGGCTTTCTCCGGTTCCCGCCGCGGATCATGTGACCCTGGAGCGGGATGGGGCGGACAGCGCGCTGCAGGTGGAGCTCACGGATGCCTCCGGCCGGCTGGTCCAGCGGACGACGTGGGAAGGACAGCGCACCGTGCTGGCCCTGGATGGGGTTCCCGGCGGCGTGCTGTGGGTCCGTGTCCGGACCCGGGATGGCCAGGTGCTGGAGGTGCTGCCCCTGCCGGTGCTGGGCCGCTGATCGTCACCCGGCCTGCCGCGGATGGAAGCGCAGGATGTTGCTGCGCAGGTACTCCCGGTCCAGGTGGGTGTACACCTCGGTGGTGGTGATGCTGGCGTGCCCCAGCATTTCCTGGACCGCCCGCAGGTCCGCACCTCCCTCCACCAGGTGGGTGGCGAAGCTGTGCCGGAAGGTGTGCGGTCCGATGGTCTTTCGGATCCCCGCGAGCGCGGCCAGTTCGCGGACCCGCTTGAACACCCACACGCGGGTGAGACCGTTCCCACGCCGGTTCAGGAACAGGATGTCCTCCGCCTGGCGTTGAACGGGCAGGTGGGACCGTTCGCGCTCCCGGTAAAGGCCGATCTGTTTCACGGCCTCGGGGCTCACCGGCACCAGGCGTTCCTTGTCGCCCTTTCCCGTCACCCGGATGAAGCCCTCCTGGAAATGCAGCCAGCTGATCCGAAGAGCGGTGAGCTCGCTCACCCGGAGGCCGCATCCATAAAGCGTTTCCAGCATGGCCCGATCGCGGTGGGCCATGGGCCTGCTCATGTCGATGGCACCGACCAGCGCATCCACTTCGGACACCGTCAGGAAGGTGGGCAGGTGCCGGCCCAGTTTCGGGCCCTCGAGCAGTTCGGTGGGGTCGTCGCCGATGCGCCGGTCCAGACGCAGGCAGCGGTAGAAGGCCCGGACCGAACTGATCAGCCGTGCCTGACTGCGGGGGGAAAGACCCTGTTTGGACGCATGGACCACGAAGCCCTGCAGGTCCTCCAGCCCCATGCGTTCGGGGTCCAGGGTGGGGGAGAAGGTCTCCGCGTAGGTGAACAGCTTGTCCAGGTCACGCAGGTAGGCCTCCACCGTCCGGGCGCTCAGGGAACGCTCCAGCTTCAGGTACATGGTGAACATGCGCCGTGCTTCGGCCCGGTCCATGACACAAAGGTGTCCTTTCGTTACTTCGCTCCACCATGGCGCGCTTCGTAGTTCTCAACGGACCGAACCTGAACCTGCTGGGTACACGGGAGCCGGCCATCTATGGGGGACTCTCCCTGGAGGAATACCTGCCGGAGCTGCGCAGCGCCTTTCCCGGGCACACGATCGATCAGGTGCAGACGAACCTGGAAGGCGAGCTCGTGGAGCAGTTGCAGGCGGCCGAAGGCACGTACGACGGCGTGGTATTGAACGCAGGCGGGTTCACGCACAGCAGCGTCGCCATCCGCGATGCCATCGCCGCCATCACCGTTCCCGTGGTGGAGGTGCACATCAGCAACCTGTTGTCGCGCGAGACCTTCCGCCATACCTCGTTGCTGGGCGGCGTTTGCGCAGGGAGCCTCATGGGCTTCGGTCTGGACGGCTACCGGATGGCCATCGACCACCTGATCAGGAGGGCCGCTCGAACGCCTTGACGTCCAGCTCGTCGAAGCGCTTCCAGCCCAGGATGAAGCGGTCGTAGGCCACGCTGCGGTGGTACATGCCGGTCAGGTCCGGTGTCCGTTCCTCCTGCAGCAGATGCCGCCGTTCACGCAGTACGCGGGGCAGCCGGCCGAAGAAGCTCCAGTGGGCCCGCACCACCTGCCAGGTGTGGCTGCCGTGCCCCTCCAGCAGGAACTTCGCCCCGGCGAAGAAGTCGAGCACCAGCCGGCGCAACAGCCTCATCGGAAGCCAGCCCTCGTGCAGGTTCCTCGTGAGCACGATCAGGCTGTTCCGGAAGTTCAGGAAGGTCTTGCGCGGGCTGCCGTAGCCCAGGGCACCTCCCCCCACATGGAAGACCGTGGCCTGGTGCGTGTACCCGATCCTGCGTCCGCGTCGCCGCAACCGCCAGCACAGGTCGATCTCCTCCATGTGGGCGAACAGCGAGGCATCGAACCCGCCCACGGCATGGAAGTCGGCCGACCGGATCAGCAGGCAGGCACCGGTGGCCCAGAACACCTCGCGGTCGTCGTCGTACTGTCCACGGTCCTCCTCGGTCACCTCGAAGATGCGGCCGCGGCAGAACGGATAGCCGTTCCGATCGATGAACCCGCCTGCTGCTCCGGCATGCTCGAAGCGCGTCCGGTCGTTCAACGCCAGCACCTTGGGCTGGCATGCCGCCAGCTCGGGGTGGGCGTCCAGGTACCTCTCCAGGACCTCCAACCAGCCGGGCGTCACCTCCACGTCCGAGTTCAGCAGCAGGTAGCGGGTGGCGTTCACCTGTGCCAGGGCCGCGTTGTACCCGCCGGCAAAGCCGAGGTTGCGGGGAAGGGCGATGCGCTCCACACCGGGATGGGCGTCCTCCAGCCAGGCGAGGGACCCGTCGGTGGATGCGTTGTCCGCCACGATCACCCGGGCACCCGGCGAACAGGCCAGCACGCCGGGCAGGAAACGTTCCAGCCAGTGTCTGCCGTTCCAGTTCAGGATCACGACCGCGGTGCTGCCTTGCCGGTCCATGGCGGGCAAAAATGCGACGATCCTGCGCAGCGCCTCAGCGCGGCATCTCGTAGAACTCGTCGGCCCTTATCCCGCTCTGGGAGTTCACCGGCGACACGTCCACGTTGTTCATGGGCACGTTGCGCGAGTGGATGATCTGGTTCCACCGCGGATTCTGCACTTCGCCGCGCATGTCCGAATGGATCAGTTCGTAGTCGTTGCTCACCAGGTCGGGCAGGTAGAAGACGAAGCGGCGGTTGTTGTATTGACCGGCCTTGTAGTAATGCCAGATCTGGTAGGGGTAGGCGTCCATCTCGTTCGGCCGGTCCATGATCGAGTTGGGCGGGCCGTACTTCAGGTGCACCTGGCCGCGGTCGGTCTCGTACCCTTTCTTGATCCGGGTGCCGTACAGCTTGTTCACCTTCACCACTTCGCGGTAGTAGCTGTCCCAGGCCGAAGCGGGGTCCACGGCGTTCCGGTTGTACCAGAAGCTGTAGAAGAAGCGCTTCATGAGGTCCAGGTCCTCGTCCTTCAGCCGGTCGTCGATCACCTTCCGTTCCAGGTCATCGCCGATGGGGCGCATGCTGCGGATGAACTCGGCCAGCGTGTCCGTGTCGTTGATCGCATCGGCGAAGGTGTTGCCCACCTGCACCGTCCGCATGTCGGCCAGGTCGTACGCCACGGGGTTGTTCCGCTGGAAGAACTGTTCGGCACGGCCTTGCAGCATGCCTTCGCGGTCCCTCACCTCCACGCTCAGCAGGTAGTTGCCGGTGGGCAGGCCACCGATGTCGAAGCTCGCGATCACCACCTGCACGGGCTGGGCGGTGGCCCGCTGCACCTTCTTGTAGGCGCCGAACACACGTTTGTTCTCGAACTGTTCGATCTGGTAGGAAAGGGCGAAGGCCCCGTCCGCGCCGAACTGCTCCTCGGTGCCGTAGATCTCCGCGTAGAAGTTCAGCCGGTCCAGCGCCGCCGGGTAGTACGTGGACACCAGGGGAACGGTGACATACCCGTTGCGCGCGGAGGGGTCCTCCGGGGCCGGGGTGATGCGCTCGGCCAGCAGGATGTCCGAGAAATGGACACCGGCCTCCGGGGCACGCACCACCAGCGGGCTTCGATACACCGTGGGCGGCTGGTCGGGCAGGGAGAGGTCCCTGAGCTCGATGGTCAGGTCGTAGCTGCCGGGGCCCACCTGCAGGTACTCCTGATGGAGGAAGTCCATGTACGTGGAGTCCAGCCGCTCGGGTCCGTGAACATCGCTCTTGGCGAAGACCACGATGGCGCTGTCCTGCTCCAGGGTCACCAGCACGCCCACATGGGCCTGCAGGAACCCATGCGTGTTCGCCGGGTGGCTCAGCGAGGCCCCCATGAAGGCCAGGTTCACCTCGATGCGTGGACCCCGCTCAGGCACGAAGTATTGGCGGGTCTCGATGAAGGCCTCCACGCCGGCCTGTGCGTAGCCCGACAGGAGCATGGAGGCGGAGAGCAGGAGGGGCAGCGATGCGCGGCTGGGCATATTCCAAAGATACGGGCCACGCGCACCGCCCCCGGACCGTTCGTGGACCGGGAGCCGCCGTTCGTGCGTACCGGACTACCTTCGTGCCCGCCACGGAGAGGTGGCAGAGCGGTCGAATGCGGCGGTCTTGAAAACCGCTTTACCCGCAAGGGTAACGGGGGTTCGAATCCCTCCCTCTCCGCCACCCGCGACGGCCGCCGGAGGCGGCCTCGCGCATCCGATCGGCAGCGAGCCAAGCAAAGCTTGCGCGAACGGACGATCGGATGCGCGACCGAGCGATAGCGAGCCCGCGCGGGTGAAGCCTCCCCCCTCAGGGAACGGCGGAGCGCAGCGCAGCCAATCCCTAAGAATGTCGCAGCTTGCGCGAACGGACGATCGGATGCGCGACCGAGCGATAGCGAGCAGGCGCGGGTGAAGCCTCCCCCCTCAGGGAACGGCGGAGCGCAGCGCAGCCAATCCCTAAGAATGTCGCAGCTTGCGCGAACGGACGATCGGATGCGCGACCGAGCGATAGCGAGCAGGCGCGGGTGAAGCCTCCCCCGCAAGGAAGGGAGGTGCAGCGCCCATCCTTTCCTGCCCGCCTATCTTCGCCCGGTCCCGCCCAGGCAGCCGGGACCTCCCCGAATGAGCCCGCAGGAGTGGATCGTGCTGGGGGTGCTGGCCGGCGCCATCATCCTCTTCATCACCGAGAAGCTGAGCATCGACCTGGTCGCCCTGCTCATCGTGGCGGTGCTCGTGCTTTCCGGAACGATCACGCCCCAGGAAGGGGTGGCCGGATTCAGCAACGGGGCCACGCTCACGGTGGCCTTCATGTTCGTGCTCAGTGCCGCCCTGCTGCGCACCGGGGCCTTGGCCACGTTGGGCCCCAGGCTGGGTGCCCGCTTCCGGAAGGACCACACCGGCGGGCTCTTGATCCTCATGCTCGTGGTGGCCGCTTGTTCCGCCTTTCTGAACAACACCCCCATTGTCGCGGTGCTGCTGCCGATCGTGGTGCAGACGGCCCGCAGCGCCGGCATCCCGCCATCGCGCCTGTTGATGCCGTTGAGCTTCGCGGCCATCCTGGGCGGCACCACCACCCTGATCGGCACCAGCACCAACCTGGTGGTGAGCGGCATCGCCGAGACCCTGGGCGAGGCACCCTTCGGGGTGTTCACCCTCACGCCGATGGGGCTGGTGTTCCTGGCCGCCGGCATCGCCTACATGGCGCTGGTGGGGTGGCGGCTGCTTCCGGGTGGTGATCGGACCAGCGACCTGCAGGAGGCCTTCGGCATGCGCGACTACCTCACCGAGCTGGAACTCCTCTCCGCTTCGCCGGCGGTGGGCAGGCGCATCATGGACAGTCATCTGGTGCGCGAGCTCGAGATGGACATCATCGCCATCCAGCGTGGAGAGAGCCGCTTCACCATGCCCCCGGGCGACATGGTGCTGGAGGCCGGCGACGTGCTGAAGGTGCGCTGTGACATCGGCCGGATCCGGGCGCTCAAGGACCGCGCCCATGTGGCCTTGAAACCCGGCCTCAAGGTGGCCGACCACGACCTCCTGACGCGTGGCACCAAGCTCGTGGAACTGGTGATCACCAGCAACAGCGAGCTGGAAGGCAAGACCATCCGCGAGGCCGACCTGTTGCGGAAGTACCGCGCCGTGGCCCTGGCCGTGCGGCACCGGGAGGAGGTGGTGCACGAACGCCTGCAGGACGCCACCCTCCGCGCCGGCGACGTGGTGCTGGCCGAGGTGCGCAGCCACTACATCGAGCGCCTGAAGGAGCTGGAACGCAAGGCGGACAGCCCCTTCGCCATCCTGACCGAGGAGGAGGGCATGCCCATCTTCGCCAAGCGCCGGTTCGCCTTCGTGCTGGGCGTGCTCGCCCTGGTGGTGGGGCTGGCCAGCACGGGGATCATCGGCATCCTGGAGGCCACCTTGGGTGGGGTGTGCCTGATCGTGCTTACCGGAAGCCTGAGCATGAAGGAGGTGTACGAGGCCATCGATTGGAAGATCGTGTTCCTGATGGCCGGGGCCCTGAGCCTGGGTACGGCCATGGAGCGCACGGGACTGGCCGACAGGCTGGCCCTGGGGCACATCGGTCTGTTGGGCGACCTCGGCCCGCATGCGGTGCTCGCGGGGCTGTACCTGCTCACCATCGCCCTGACCGAAGTGATCAGCAACACGGCCACCGCGGCCCTGCTGGCGCCCATCGCCATCAGCACGGCCCATGCACTGGACGTGAGCCCGCTGCCGTTCCTCATGGCCGTCACCTTTGCGGCCAGCGCCAGCTTCATGACGCCCATCGGCTACCAGACCAACGCGATGATCTACAGCGCCGGTCAGTACCGTGCGGTCGACTTCCTCCGCGTGGGTGCGCCGCTGAGCCTGATGTTCTGGATCCTGGCCACGCTGCTGATCCCGGTCTTCTATCCGTTCTGAGCGGTCACGGCAGGTGGCCGTCGGGTGAAGCGCCGCGTCCACATCACCAGCAGCGGCACCCCGATGAAGGTGGGGGCCAGCCACACGAGCCACCAGGGCCCCAGGCCGGAGGCGTTCTGCACCAGGAAGGCCGTGGAGGCCGCGATGTACCCGCCCATCATGTGGCCGATGTGCTTCCGCAGCCAGGTGTTCCCGGGGACGCGCCGGCCGCGGAGCACGCTCACGTAGGTGCGCAGGTCCACGGTCACGTTCACGGCCGCGATGCCGCCGAACACCATCAGCACCACATTGCCCGTGGTCAGCATGGCCACGCCCGAGACCGCTCCCAGCGCGGTGATGGTCCAGTCCTTCCACTGCGGCCGCTGCGCCTTGTTCCGCAGGGCGCGCTCTCCGTTCAGCACCTGGTACAGCGAGAAGCCGGCGATCAGCAGCAGGAAGGTGCTCGGATGGATCAGCGTCATGGGCACCGCCGTGAAGGACACGCCCAGCATGCCGTAGAAGAAGACCCGCCCGGCGATGCGGTGCGTCCCGCCACCCTTCCGGGCGGTCATGGCCAGGGCTCCGCCGATCAAGGCTGCGGCGCCGGAAAGGATGTGAACGACGAGCAGGGACTGGTGCAGGGTCTCCATGGTGAGGGGCGGTGTTGGTCCGCCAAGGTGTGGGCTTACCTGCCTGACGGCCAAGGGTTCCGGGAGCAACGGGAAGCCGTGGGACGTCCGGCAGGGCCCGGGGACGAACGGGAAGCCTCAGGGACGTGCCGCCAGCAGTTCCGGCAGCTGATCGTTCAGGCTGCGCGACACCGGCACGGGATCCACCTCGGCC
This sequence comes from Flavobacteriales bacterium, assembly GCA_020635695.1. Taxonomy (GTDB): domain Bacteria; phylum Bacteroidota; class Bacteroidia; order Flavobacteriales_F; family PHOS-HE28; genus PHOS-HE28. The sequence continues at coordinate 80,757 of JACJZH010000011.1, forward strand.
TCCAGGAACAGGTGGTATCCCTGGGCATTCCCGCTCACATGCCTCACCCGGTCCAGGTTCACCAGGTGGCGCTTGTGGCAGCGGAGCAGCGAAGGGTGTGCGGCAAGCGCCTCCTCGGCCCGTTTCAGGCTGCACCGCAATACGGTGCGTACCGGCCGACCCTGCTCCAGGTGGTGCACCTCCACGTAGTTCCCGTCCGAGCGCAGGAACAGCAGCTCGTCCAGGCCCAGTTCCAGGTCCTCTTGGGCGGTCTCGCTGGGGATGACCACGCGCACGGGGCTCGCGGCTTGGTGTTGGTGGGTCCCGATCCCGGTGTTCATGGCCGCCGAACTGTTCTGGTAGCGCCGCGCCAGCCGGTATTCGTTCCACAGCACGCCCAGTGAAACGGGGAAGATCCCGACCAGCAGCGTGTATCCCTCGAAACGGAGCAGGTCCCACCAGCCGAGCCCACCGATGCCGGCCAGGTGGCTGTACACCAGGTTGGCCGCTCCGATCGACGCCAGGTTCACCAGCACCCACCCGATCTCCCGGCCCACGGTCCATCGCTCCTCGTCGAACCACTGCGGCATCAGCACGGGCACCACCACGTTCAGCAGCAGCATCACCAGCGTGGTGGTGGCGCCATAGCCGAGGGCCAGGAGCCACACGTTCCCCCGCCAACCGGTGAGGCCGAACGGACGGAACACCGACAGGAACAGGAACACGAACGCACCGAAGATCAGGGCGCTGCGCCAGTGCATGCCGGCGGTGCGGTCGGAACGGTAGGGGCGGCGCAGGATCGGGAGCATCTTCCTCCGACGAACTTACTTCCAGGCCACGATGCGTTTGTCATCGCCGCACGTCACCAGCGTATCGCCGAGCCACAGCAGCGCGTTCACGCTGTGCGTGTGCCCACCCGCAGCCCGGTCCAGCCGCACCAATGGGTCCAACGTGCCGGCATCCCAGACCTTGGCCGTCTTGTCGCGGGCGGCCGTGGCCAGCCTGGTCCCATCCGCGGAAAAGGCAACGGCGTAGATGCCGGCTTCGTGGGCGGGCAGCGCCAGCAGCGGTCGGAAGCCTTCCCCCGTATGCCAGCCCCGCAGGTGGCCATCCTTGCCGCCGGTGAGCAGCACGGGCTTGCCGGGATGCCACGCCGCGGAGAGCGCACCGCCTTCATGGCCGGGCAGGGTGTGGGGCTCGTTCAGGTGTTCCGTTTCCAACAGCCTGATCGGACCTTCACCATCGCACACGGCCAGCCACCGTCCATCGGGGGAGGCGGCCAGCCCGCGCAGTTTCTCTTCGCTCAAGGGCAGCTGGCGCAGCAGTTCCAGCGGAGACCCGGTCGCGTTCAGCTGCCACAGGCACAGGCTTCCTTCCGCACCGGAGCTGGCCATCCGGCCCGCGGGCAGTTCCGCGAAGGCGTAGAGGCCCCGCCGGTGCACCTCCAGCAGCTGCCGTTCCCGGCGTGTGGGCAGGTCCACCACGTGCAGCCTTCCGCCCTCCGTGCCGATCAGCAACAGCCCGCGTTCCGGCAGCAGGTGCAGGGCGAACACCGCCTGGCCCACGTCCACGATCACTTCGCCCTGGTCGGGCCGGTCCAGCTGCCAGCGCACCACCAGCCCGTCGCCACTGCCGCTCAGGAAGGTGCCGGGAGAGGCCCCGGCCACCAGGGTGTATACCGGACCGCGATGTCCTGTGAACGTGGCCTGGGCGCGCATGCCACAAAGAAAACGACCGGCTCAGGAGCCGGGCTTCTCCTGCAGTTCCTTCGGGGGCAGGGCATCGGGTCCCAGCCAGGCCATGAACAGGCGGTAGCCCAGCGAGAGCACCACCGCGCCCACGAACAGGCCGATGAGCCCGGAGAGGAAGAAGCCCCCGATGGCGCCCACGAACACGATGAAGAAGGGGGCGGGGGCACCCATGCCCAAGGCGAACGGACGCAGCAGGTTGTCCGTGAGCCCCACCAGCAGCAGCCAGATGGTGAGCAGGGTGGCCGTGGTGGGGTCCGCCGTGTAGAACATGTAGATGATCACCGGGACGATCACGGGGAACATGCCCACCTGGATGATCGTGAGGAAGAGGCAGAGGACGGTCCAGATGCCGGCCAGCGGCACCCCGGCGGCGATGAAGCCGATGGAGGCCAGGGCGGTCTGCAGCACGGCGATGCCGATGATGCCCACGGCCACGCTGCGCACGGTGCGCTCGGCCACCCTGGTGAAGTCACGTCCGTCCTGGTCCAGCAGCCGCTTGAAGAAGGCCCGCCCCACACGGCCGGTTGCCGGTGCGTTGGCCAGCAGCAGGCCGCTCAACAGCAGGGCGATCAGGAACTCGAGCACATCGCGCCCGAAACGCCCCAGCACCTTCAGCAGCCACTTGCCGCCCGTGGTGAGCTGCTCTTCGTAGAGCTCCAGGGCCTGCCGGAGGCTGTGCGAGGCGGTCTCCCAGGTGGAGTGCACCATGCTTCCCACGAAGGGCCAGTCGCGGACGGCCGGGTCGGGGGGAGGCACCTGCACCGGACCTTCGCCCAGGCTGGCCCGGATGGTCTTCGCGGCCTGCACCAGGCTGTCGGCCAGCAGGTAGCCGGGCAGCACGATCACCAGGAACCCGGCCAGGGTCAGCAGTACCGCGCTCAGCACGCGGCGCCCGCCCAGTTTCCGCGTCAGGAAGGTCTGTGCCGGGTGCAGGGTCACCGCGATGATCAGCCCCCAGGCGATGATGGTGACGAAGGGCGCCAGCAGCAGCGCGCACCAGGCGATCAGCCCCAGCAGCGCACCGATGCGCAGGAGCATGTCGATCAGGGCCTGCTGTCGCTCGTTGGCCATCCGGTACCGAAGGTACGTGTGCCACCTGCCCGGCGCCCGCGCTCGTGGAGGCAACGGACCGTTCATCCGGAGTTCATGGAGGAAGCCGGCGGGTGGGCCATCTTTGTGCTCCAACGACCAACGGAAATGAAGCGCAGTACCATCATCCTGATCGCGGCCGTGGCCCTGCTGGCCCTGTGGAGCATGAACTTCTACAACGGCACCATCGGGCTGGACGAGGACGTGAAGAAGCAGTGGAGCAACGTGGAGAACGCCTACCAGCTCCGCGCGGACAAGACCAAGAACCTGGTGGAGATCGTGAAGGGCGCCGCCGACTTCGAGCGCGAGACCCTGACCCAGGTGGTGGAGGCCCGCAGCAAGGCCACCAGCGTGAACATCGACGCCAACGACCTCTCGCCGGAGAAGATCCAGGCCTTCCAGGAGGCCCAGTCCCAGTTCAGCGGGGCCCTCAGCCGCCTGCTGGTCACCATCGAGCGCTACCCCGAGCTGAAGGCCACCGACGCCTTCCGCGACTTCCAGGCCCAGTACGAGGGCATGGAGAACCGCATCGGGGTGGAGCGCCGCAAGTACAACGACGTGGCGCGCAACTTCAACACGCGCATCAAACGCTTCCCCGGCAACCTGATGGCGGGGATGTTCGGCTTCGAGGAGAAGGGCTACTTCGAGGCGGAGGAAGGCACGGACAAGGCGCCCGACATCTCCTTCGAGTGAGCAGCGTCCTCACCGCCGACCAGTTCCTGGACACCAGCGGACGTGCGCAGGTCCGCGAGGCCATCGGGGCCGCGGAGCGCCGCACCTCGGGCGAACTGCGCGTGCACCTGGAGGACCACATCGAGGAGGACGTGCTGGACCACGCCGCCTACGTGTTCGAGGAGCTGGGCATGCACCGCACCCGCGACCGCAACGGCGTGCTGGTCTACGTGGCCGTGGCCGACCGCCAGGTGGCCGTGCTCGGCGATTCGGGCATCAACGAGCAGGTGCCGGACGGCTTCTGGACCGACGTGGTGGGCCTGCTGAAACTGCACTTCGCGGCCGGGCGCCATGCGGAAGGACTGGTGGAAGCGGTGCACCTGATCGGCGAGAAGCTCTCGTCCTTCTTCCCCTTGCGCGAGGACGACACCGACGAACTGAGCAACGAGGTGAGCATCGGCCGGCGATGAGGAGGGCGGCGTTCATCCTGGCCCTGGTGGTACCGGCGCTGGTCCTCGGCGCGCGCTTCGACTGCTCCTTCGCCAAGCCAGCCAAGTCCGAGCAGCACAGGCTCGTGTTCGACTACGTGGGCGACGACTTCCTGAGCGCCTCCGAACGCGACCGGCTCAATGCCAAGCTGGCCACCTTCGCCCGCGAGACCAGCAACCAGCTGCTGGTGCTGATCGTGGACACGCTCTGCGGCTACCCCGAGAGCGACCTGGCCTTCGAGCTGGGGGAAAAGTGGGGCATCGGCCAGCAGGGCTTCGACAACGGCATCGTGTTCCTGGTGAAGCCCACCGGACCGCCCGGGCAGCGCAAGGTCTTCATCGCCACGGGCTACGGGCTTGAGGGCGCCATCCCGGACCTTACCGCCAAGCGCATCATCGACCGCGAGGTGATCCCGAGGTTCAAACAGGGACAGTATTTCGAAGGCCTGGACGAGGCCACCGACGTGCTCATGGCGCTGGCCAAGGGCGAGTTCGACCACCAGAGCTACGGCAAGGGACCTCCCATCTGGCCGGTGCTGGTGTTCATGCTGTTCGTGTTCCTGATCATCGTGCTCGGCATCCGCAGCCGGGTGAAGCGCTACGCCCGCACCAACGACCTGGACTTCTGGACCGCCTGGATGCTGCTGAGCCAGATGGACCGCAAGCACAGCGGGTCGTGGGGCGGCTTCACCGGACGCGGCGGAGGGGGCTTCAGCGGCGGAGGGGGATTCGGCGGTTTCGGTGGCGGCAGCTTCGGCGGCGGCGGAGCAGGGGGGTCCTGGTAACGCTGAACGCTAAGTGCGGAACGCTAAATGCTGAACGCTAAAGGCTGAATGCTGAATGCTGAATGCTGAACGGGTAAGTGACAAGGATCAAGTGACAACGGGGCGAACCTCCAACCTCCAACTTCCAACCTTCAACTTTCAACATCCAACTTGTCCTACAGTAAATGGATAGGCGGTGGTCTCGGCTGGGCCTTTGGTGGTCCGATCGGAGGCCTGGTGGGCTTTGCGCTGGGGGCCATGCTGGACCGCCTGCAGGGTGGTGACCAGGACGCCGAGCTTCCGCCGCATCAGGAGCAGCGCCGGCGGTACACGCGCACGGGTCCCACGCTGGCCGGCGACATGGCCCTGAGCCTGGTGGTGCTGAGCGCCGCCATCATGAAGGCCGACGGCCGGGTGACGCGCAGCGAGCTGGACCATGTGCGGGCCTTCTTCCAGCAGCAGTTCGGCGGACGGCATGCCGCGGAGCTCCTGCGCGTGCTGCGCGACGTGCTGAAGCGCGAGATCCCGCTGGCCCAGGTGTGCATGCAGGTCCGCCAGCACATGCCGCATCCCATGCGCCTGCAGCTCATGCACTACCTGATCGGCCTGGCCAATGCGGACGGGCGTGTGGAGCCCAGCGAGGAGGCCATGCTGCGCCGCATCGCACACGCCATCGGCATCAGCGACAAGGACCTGGGCTCCCTGAGCGCCATGTTCCGCAGGCCCACGGCAGATAATGCCTACCAGATCCTGGAGGTGGACCCCAAGGCCTCGGACGAGGAAGTGAAGAAGGCCTACCGCCGCATGGCCATGAAGTACCACCCGGACAAGGTGGGCCACCTGGGCGAGGAGTTCCAGCAGGCGGCCGCGGAGAAGTTCCGCAAGGTGCAGGATGCCTACGAGCGCATCGCGCAGGCCCGCGGCATCAAGTGATCAGTTGCACGCCGGACGGCGGCGCACCACCGTGGCCGTGGCACGGGCCGGCGTACGCGTGCTGTCCGCCACCCGGGTGGCATCGGTCGCCGTGGGGCGGATCTGCAGCAGCCAGTCCAGCAGCACGGTATGGTCCACCTGGGCACGGGGCGTCAGCGGGCGCGGTGCATCGCCTTGGAAGACCACGGCGGCACCCGCCAGCGCGGCACTGCCGGTGAACACGAGGGCGAGCAGAAGATGTCGGACACGGATCATGGCGTGGAGCATTGGTGCATCGAAGGTGATGCCTTCCCCGCAGCCCGTCCAGCACCTTAACATCTTTAACGTTCGTTAACGGAGCAGGCATCACTTCACACATCCGCATTCACCGTTCACCCTTCACATTTCTGCTCCGCAGGAACGCCCGCGCGGAAGGGTGAGGTGTGAAGGCGGAGCGGCAACTCCGTTGGTATCGCTCACTGCCGACTGCTGACTACCGACTCAAGACTCCCGACTCCCCAAGCCCGATCTTTACCCCCATGCTCACCCTGCTTTCCCCCGCCAAGGACCTGAACATGGACCCCGTGACCGGTGTGAAGGGCGCCACGAAGCCCGAACTGCTGGCCGATGCCGAGGTGCTACATGGCAAGCTGAAAGGCATGAGCGCGAAGCAGCTGGCGAAGCTCATGGACATCAATCCCAAGCTGTCCGAGCTGAACCACGACCGCTACCAGGAATGGGCGCCGCCCTTCACCGCGCGGAACAGCAAGACCGCCATCCACGCCTTCAACGGGGAGGTGTACCGGGGGCTGGACGCCGGCACGCTGGATGCCGCCGACCTCGACTTCGCGCAGCACCACCTGCGCATCCTGAGCGGGCTCTACGGCGTGTTGCGCCCCAAGGACCGCATGCAGGCCTACCGCCTGGAGATGGGCACCAAGCTGGGCATGGGCCGGGGGAAAAAGGACCTGTACGCGTTCTGGGACGACCGCATCACGGCCAGTATCGCCAGGGCGCTGAAGGCCAGCGGCAGCGACGTGCTCATCAACCTGGCCTCGCAGGAGTACTTCAAGGCGGTGCGCCCGGAACTGCTCGATGCCCGGGTCATCACCCCGGTGTTCAAGGACCGCACCGCCGGCGGATACCGGGTGGTGATGGTCTTCGCCAAACAGCAGCGCGGCCGCATGGCGCGGCACATCATCCAGCACCGGCTCATGGAGCCCGAGCCGCTGAAGATGTACCGCGAGGACGGTTACCGTTTCAGTCCCGAGGAGAGCACCGACGACCAGTGGGTGTTCCTGCGCGACGCGAAGTGACGGGAACGCGCGCTCCGCGTCCCGACCAGGGCCTGCGGGTCCGGTAACTTCGCACCGTGTTCTGGCCGCTGATCACCCTGCTGGGCGTGCTCCTCTTGCTCTACGCGGGGTTGTGCCTGTTCTACTACCTGGTGCAGGAGCGGCTCATCTTCGTCCGCTTCCGGCTGGGCGACCGCTACCGGTTCCGGTTCCCCGGGGAATGGGAGGAGGTCTTTCTGGAGCGCCCGGACGGGGCCCGGCTGCATGCGCTGCACTTCCGCACGGAGCGGCCGCGCGGGGCGGTGCTGTACTTCCACGGCAACACGGGCAGCCTCCGGCGCTGGGGCAGGCAGGCGCCGCGTTTCCTGCGGAACGGCTACGACGTGCTGATCCCCGACCACCGCGGCTACGGCAAGAGCCGGGGGAAGCTGAGCGAGGAGGCCCTGCACGCCGATGCCCGGGCCTGGTACGACCACCTGCGGGAACAATGGCCAGAAGGCCCGGTTGTCGTGTACGGGCGCTCGCTGGGTTCCGGGCTGGCCGTGCCACTGGCCGCTGCGGTGAAGCCTGAAGGATTGGTGCTGGAGACGCCGTTCGCCAACCTGTACGACGTGGCCCGCTACTACCTGGCCATCCTGCCGTACCGCCTCCTGTTGCGCTATCCCTTCCGCAACGACCGGCAGGCGCACCGGCTGCGCTGTCCGGTGCTGGTGTTGCATGGCAAGCGGGACAAGGTGGTGCCCTATGCCAGCGCCTTGAAGCTGTACTCGCTGCTTTCGCCGGACATCCATCGGGAGATGGTGACCTTCCCCAAGGGCACGCACGCCGACCTGGCCCGCTTCAAGCGTTACGGCCGCAAGCTCAGGGAGTTCCTGGACCGCGTGGCGGGAAGCCCTAACTTCGCGCCCCCCGAAAGCAACGCATGAACCATCGCATCCTCTTCGCCGCGCTCACCATTTCCGTGCTGAGCGCCTGTACGGATGCCACCGGGCAGAAGGACCCCGTGGTGCTCCGCAACAACATCGACTCGGTGAGCTACGGTCTGGGCACCGACATCGGCAACAACCTGCGCATGCAGCTGCAGGGCGAGCTGCTGGACACCCTGAACACCGCGGCCCTCACCGAAGGCATCCGCGATGCGCTGGACAGCACCGAACGGATGACGGCCGACAACGTGCGCGAACTGGTGCAGGCCTTCATGCTGGACGCCCAGAAGCGCATGCTGGCGAAGGAGGAGAACGAGGCCGCCGAGAACCTGCGCAAGGGACAGGAGTTCCTTGCCGAGAACGGCCAGCGCCCTGAGGTGAAGACCACCGAGAGCGGCCTGCAGTACGAAGTGCTCCAGGCGGGCAAGGGCACCGCACCGGGCGCCACCGACCGGGTGACCGTGAACTACCGGGGCACCCTGCTCGACGGCACCGAGTTCGACAGCTCCTACAAGCGGGGCGAGCCGGCCCAGTTCGGCGTGGACCAGGTGATCGCCGGGTGGACGGAGGGCCTTCAGCTGATGCGCACGGGCTCCCGGTACAAGTTCTACATCCCCGCCGAGCTGGCCTATGGCAAGAGCCGCGGGCCCGGTGGCAGCCTGCCCCTGAACAGCACGCTGGTGTTCGAAGTGGAGCTGCTGGGCGTGACCCCGAGCAACTAGACCTCGCAGCAGGAACGACCTGGAACGAGGCCTCCCGATCGGGAGGCTTCGTCGTTCACGGGGCCTCCGGCAGCGGCATCCAGTGCGTCACATCGCCGAAGAAGTGGTTGCTGCTGCCTTCGCCCAGCCAGAAATGGTCGCCGGTGGCCTTGCCCGTCTTGCTGGGGTTCTTCAGGAACCAGTCGCGCATGAAGCGCAGCACCACCACGGACCGTTGCTCCATGGCGCCCGACTTGCCGGGCAGGTACACCTGGTTGTCCGGCAGGTAGCACAACACCCGCTCCCCATCGGGGGGCAGTCGTTCGGCTACGGCGGTCCAGGTGGCCATGGTCGCCGCCGAAGATAGCGGCCGGTCAGGCGAAGAGCTCCGGCAGCTCCGGCGACAGCAGGTCGGCGAGCAGGGTGTCGCACACCGCCGCAGGGTCCCCGCCCAGCTTGGTGGCCTCCTTCTTCACCAGGTACTTCAGCAGGTCGTCGTGCACCTCCAGGCCGGAGGCGGTGATGGTGCCGTGCTCGCTGTGCTGCCACTGCCAGAGCAGGAGCACCGCCAGGCGGGCCGAGGTGCGATCGTGCAGCCGGCCGCCCTCCACCACGTGGTGGCCTTCGGAGGTCAGGGCCCGGAGGGCGGTGCGCACCAGGCCCAGCAGACCGTCCACGGTGATCGGGCCTTCCGGCCGTTCCACGAGGGACGCGACGGAGGCTTCGTGCGCCGGGACCACATGGAACTGATGGGCCTTGGGCATGTGCTTGTTGAACTCGACCAGGGCCGCGCTCACCAGACCCGGGTGGGCCACCCAGGTGCCGTCCAGCCCGAGCGCCGCCTGGGCCTCGATGCGCTCCAGCAACGCGGTGTACCGGCGGCGGGTGCGCAGGCTTTCGGTCGGAGGCAGTTCCCAGGCGGGTGCGCCCAGCAGGTGTGCGCCCCGGCGATGGGCCACGCGCAGCAGGTCCTGGGCCAGGGCCCGCAGCAGGGGAGCGTCCTCACCGATGTGCTCGCGGTCCGGCAGGGGCCGGCGATCGGGGGAACTGAACAGGGCGATGTGGTCGGCCACGTAACCGGCCGGGTCCATGGCCAGCCCGGCACTGTGGTGCATCAGTTCGAACAGCACTTCATCGGCCTCCAGCGCACAGGCCACGTTGTCCACCACCACGGTGGCGCGGATGGTGCCACGTTCCAGCCCCAGGGCTTCCTCGGCCTCGTCGAAAAGGGTCTTCCACAGGCGGGCCTCCAGGTGGCCGTGCACGCCGCGCAGCACCACGTGTACGCCCTGCTGGCGCCGCCGCAGTTCATGGGCCGAGGTGTGCAGCAGCAGGCAGAGGTCCAGGAAACCGGCGGGCACCGGCGCTCCGTTCACCACCACCGAATTCTCCGTGGCCGACAGGGGACGCAGGGCCACCAGCAGGCGGGTGTCCGTACCCGGCCGGATGCGTGTCGCCTCGCCTTCGGCATCCACGTGCGTGAGCTTCCTGCGCGCCGCACGGGCCAGCAGCGCATGGGCGCGCAGGCCGTCGCCCCCGGTCAGGGCGTTCAGGTCGGCCACGTAGCTCTTCGCACCGGCGTTCATGCCTTGCACCAGGTCGGCACGGGAGCAACCGCCCACGAGTTCCACCCGCCGTTCCAACAAGGCCGGGGGCGCCGCGTCCACGGTCCACTCGGCTTCGCGCACATGGGCCGTGTCGGCCAGCCTGCCCAGCACCCCCTCCGCCATGCGCGACCGGGCCTTGGCGCGTGCCGCCAGCGAGCGCTCGCGCGGGGCAAGCAGGGGACCGGTGAGCCGAGCCAGCAGGTGCAGGACCTCGGGCGTCAGCAGGGCATGTTCCTGCACCACGTGCAGGCTGGGGAGGGTCGGGGAGGTCCGCATGTTCGACGAATGGTTGAATTTCTTCGACCAAACTACCCAGAACGTCGACGGGCGTCAAGGCCTTTCCGTGGAACGGCTTCAGGCGGCCAGTTCCAGGCCGGGCTGCCCGGCCGAAAGGCGGCGCAACCGGGGGTGCATCACCGCGAAGAAGAGGGGAGGCAGCAGGCTCAGCACCATCATGCCCGGATACCCCGTGGGCAACTGGGGGCTGTCCGGCATGCTCTCCAGCACCTGGTACTTCTTGCTGGCCTTGTAGTGGTGGTCGCTGTGGCGCGTCAGTTCGAAGAGCATGAGGCGTCCCAGCAGGTGGTCGCTGTTCCAGCTGTGCACGGGCATCACCCTGCCGTAGGTGCCACGCCCGGTGCGGGTCCGCCGAAGGCCGTAGTGCTCGATGTAGTTCACCGTTTCCAGCAGGAGGATGCCCACGCCCGCCGCGATCAGGAACTGCTGCAGCACGAACCCGCCGAAGCCCCAGCCGATGCCCGCCACCAGCAGGCCCTGCAGGGCCATGGCCCGGAGCATCTCGTTGCGCAGGCCGTAGGGGGCGTGCCCGGCCTTGCGCAGGCGTTCGGCCTCGATGTGCCAGGCGCTCAGGAAGCTGCCCACCACGGTGCGCGGCCAGAACAGGTAGATCGGCTCGCCGAAGCGGGCGCTGGCGGGGTCGTCCGGTGTGGCCACCCGGCGGTGGTGCCCCCGGTTGTGCTCGATGATGAAGTGCAGGTAGAGCGAGGTGAGCAGCAGGGCCCGGGCCAGGTCGCGTTCCCAGCGGTTCCGTCGGTGCCCCAGTTCGTGCGCCACGTTGATGCCGTAAACCCCGCACAGCAGGCCCATGGTGAAGGTGCGGCCGGCCACGTCCAGGGTGGAAAGGCCGGGATCATCGATGCCGCGCAGGAACACCACCAGCAGCAGCCATTGCACGGGCACCACCAGGTACACCAGCACGTCGTACAGCGGTTCGTGCAGCGCGGCGGCGGTCTCCTCTTCGGAAAGCCCGGACGCATCGGGGGGAAGCAGCAGTTCCAGGAGCGGGATCAAGGCGAAGGCCTCCAGGGGGAAGGCCCAGCACCACCAGCCGGTATGGGTGAGCCCCAGAGCGGCCAGCACCAGGCCCGAGAAGGACGTCAGGTAGCGCAGGGCACGCCGGCGCATGCGCGCACGCAGCGGACCTCCTGCGGAAGGCGACCGGGACATGCCTCCAAGATACTGCGGGCCGGACCGTCGGTGGGCGCCGCCCCATGGGCTATTTTTGGCCTCCTTCGGACCGACGCCCCATCCGGCATGAGAACACCGATCATCCTTTCCGCAGCCATGCTCGCCACGAACGCTCCGGCACAGATGAAGCCGATCGCCTTCACGGAATTCGACCTGGACAACGGGCTGCACGTCATCGTGCATGAAGATCGCTCCACGCCGATCGTGGCGGTGAGCGTGATGTACCACGTGGGCAGCAAGAACGAACGCGAGGACCGCCGCGGCTTCGCCCATTTCTTCGAGCACCTGCTGTTCGAGGGTTCGGAGAACATCGCCCGGGGCGAGTTCTCCAAGTACGTGGAGGGCGCCGGTGGCGTGCTGAACGCGAACACCAACGGCGACCGGACCTACTACTACGAGGTGCTGCCCAGCAACCAGCTGGAGCTGGGGCTCTGGCTGGAAAGCGAGCGCATGATGCACGCCCGGGTGGACCAGGTGGGCATCGACACCCAGCGGGAGGTGGTGAAGGAGGAACGCCGCCAGCGCTATGAGAACCAGCCCTACGGCAGCATCCTGATCGAGGTGTTGAAGCGGGCCTACACCGTGCATCCCTACAAGTGGCCCACCATCGGCTTCATGGAGGACCTCAACGCCGCCAGCGAGAAGGACTACAAGGACTTCTACGAGACCTACTACGTGCCGAACAACGCCGTGCTGGTGGTGGCGGGGGACGTGGACCCCAAGGAGGCCAGGCGGTTGGTGGAGGCCTATTTCGGGCCCATTGCCCGCGGCAGGGACCTGACCCGGCGCCAGGTGGAGGAGCCGGTGCTGAAGGGGGAGGTCAGGGACGTGGTGTACGACAACATCCAGCTGCCCGCCGTGGTGCAGGCCTACCGGATCCCGGCCTACGGGACCCCGGATTTCTACGCGGTGGACATGGTGAACCGCCTGTTGAGCAGCGGCAACTCCTCGCGCCTGCAGAAGGCCTTGAAGGATGAGCAGCAGAAGGCGCTCTACGTGGGGGCGTTCAGCTTCCCCTTCGAGGATCCCGGTCTGGCCATCGCGTTCGCCATCGCCAACGCCGGTGTGGACGCGCAGGCCCTGGAGGAGGCGATGGACGCCGAGGTGTTGCGCCTGCAGCAGGATCTGGTCCAGGAAGAGGAACTGGCGAAGCTGAAGGCCCAGCTGGAGACCGAGCAGGTCATGGACAACGCCCGCATCGCCGGGGTGGCCTCCAACCTGGCTTCCGCCTACACCTTCCTGGGCGATGCCAGGGCCGCCTCCACCGAGATCGAACGCTACCTGGCCATCACACCCAAGGATATCCAGCGGGCGGCCACCACCTATTTCAACCGGGACAGCCGCGTGGTGCTCCATTACCTACCCAAAAGCCAAAAGAACTGATGTCCGCCGCCAAGCGCCCGAACCGGCTACAGCTCGGGGTCTCCCTGGCCCTGGCCGGACTGTTCATGCAGCCATCCATGACCTTTGCCCAGATCGACCGGCGCAAGGCCCCCGAGCCGGGCCCGGCGCCGCAGGTCACCATCGGTGACCATACCGCGATGGACCTGCCCAACGGGATGAAGATGATCGTGGTGGAGGACCACCGCCTGCCCATGGTGAGCGTGGAGGTCCGCTTCGACCAGCCACCCCATGTGATGGGCGACCTGGCCGCGGTGCCCGACCTGATGGGCGAACTGCTCGGGGCCGGCACCCAATGGCATACCAAGGCCGAGATCGATGAGTCCATCGACCGGCTGGGGGCCAGGCTCAGCTCCGGAAGCAACGGCGTGTACGCGGCCTCGCTCAAGAAGCATTTCGACAAGCTGCTGCCCATCGTGTTCGAGGTCACCGCCCGCTCCACCTTCCCCGCGGAGGAATTCAACAAGGCCCGGGACCGCTACCTGAGCGCCTTGAAACAGCGGGAGGACGATCCCGATGCCATCGCCGATGAGGTGGCGCGTACGCTCGCCTATGGCAAGGGCCACCCCTACGGCGAAGTGGTGACGCCCGAGCTGGTGGACAAGGCCGCACGCAAGCACGTGGCGGCCTACCACAAGTTCCATTTCCGGCCGGAACAGGGATACCTGGTGTTCGTCGGGGACATCACCCCGGCCGAGGCACGCAAACTGGCCGACCGGAGCTTCGCCAACTGGGAGGTTCCCGAAGTGGTCACCGATCGGTCCGAGACCGGCCGCATCTCCGTGGATGGGCTCGGCGAACTGCGGCTCATGCTCAAGGTGCCCCGCGCCGGCGGCGTGCGCAGCGTGTCCATCGTGGACCGCCCGGGTGCCCCGCAATCCGTGGTCCGCGTCACCTTCCCCGTGGAACTGAACCCGGCCGATCCGCGCGCCGCGCATGCGCAGGTCATGAACACCATCCTGGGCGGTGGCGTGTTCAACGCGCGCCTCATGCAGAACCTCCGGGAGGACAAGGCCTTCACCTACGGGGCCTATTGCTCGCTGCAGGCCGACCGCTACGTCGGACGCTACACCGCCAGCACCAGCGTGCGCACGGACGTCACCGACAGCGCCATCACCGAGATCATGTACGAGATGGAGCGCATCCGGGAGGCCCCGGTCACCGAGGAGGAGCTCACGCTCGTGAAGAACTACCTGGCCGGCAGCTTCGCCCGTTCGCTCGAGGATCCACGGACCGTGGCCCGGATGGTGCTGCGGACCTACATCGACGGACTTCCGCCGGACCATTACGACACCTACCTCCAGCGCCTGGAGGCGGTGACCGCAGAGGATGTCAGGCGGGCGGCCATGGTGTTCCTGAATCCCGACCAGGCCTCCGTGCTGGTGGTGGGCGACAAGTCCGCGATCGGCAACCGGATCACCCCGCTCAGCTACCGGAAGAGCCTGGCGCAATTGGACGTGCATGGGGATCCCTACCGCGAGGAGGTGCTCCCCGCGCCGCCGGGCATGACGGCCGAACAGGTGGTGGAGAAATACCTGGAGGCCTGTGGCGGCAGCCCCACCATCGCCGGCATCCGCGACCTGCACATGCGCATGACCGCCACCATGCAGGGCATTCCCGTCACGGTGGACCAATACTTCAGCGTGCCCGGAAAGCGCCTCACCGTGATGCGGGCGAACGGGCAGGAACTTCAGCGGGAGGTCCTGGCCGATGGACGTGCCCAGCGCACCTCGCCCACGGGCACCGAGGACATCATTGAGATGGAGCTGGAGGACATGGTCTTCGAAGCGCACCCCTTTCCCGAGGAGCGCTACGCCGAACGCGGCCGGATGGTGCTGCCCGGCGTGGTGGACCTGGACGGCCGGAAGGCCTACAAAGTGGTGATGATGGCGGACAACGGGAACGGCTTCACGGAGTACTACGACATGGAGTCCGGCTTCAAGCTGCGCCGCGAGGAATTCCGCACCACGGCACAGGGCAACCTGAACATCGTGACGGAATACCAGGATTACCGGCCGGAGAACGGCATCCAGTTCCCGCACCTGATCGAGCAGGTGGCCGGTATGCGCATGGTGCTCACCGTGAAGGAAGTGGCCGTGAACGAGGGCCTGGATCCCGCGCTGTTCGTGTTCGAAGAGTAAGGGCGGCGCGGACCGTTCAGGACCCGGCCCGGATGGGCACGGGCTCCTTGTGCAACCTGCGCCAGGCCTTGGGCACCGCGTTCCCGATGGCCGTGGACAGCGCATCCACCAGGGCCTGCCGGCCGAAGGACCGGCGCACCATCAGGCTCACCTCACGCACCGGCTCGGGGGGCTCGAAGCGCCGCACATGGGGGTCGTCGGGCAACGTGCTCAGCTCCGGCACCAGCGTCATGCCGCTGCCCTGCCGCACCAGCTGCATCAGCGTCTCGATGCTGCCGCTCTCATAGCGCAGGTTCTCGTGCCCGGCCGCGCTGGGCCGGTCGCACAGGCTCAGCTGCTGCTCGCGGAAGCAGTGGCCCTCGCTCAGCACCCACAAGGGATGGTCGTGGAGGTCCTGCCGCCGCACACGCCGCCGCTTTGCCAACGGGTGCCCCGTGGGCAGGTAGGCCAGGAAGGGTTCGTGGAACAGCGGGATGGTCACCAGGCCGGGCGCGTCCACCGGCGTCACCAGGATGCCCACGTCCAGGGTCCCGCGCTTCAACGCCTTCAGGATGCGCGTGGTGCGGCGCTCGTCCAGCACCAGCTGCACCTCGGGATGTGCCTCCGCGAAGCCGGGCAGGAAGCGGGGCAGGAGGTAGGGCGCCAGCGTGGGGATGATGCCCACCCGGTAGCGCCCCGCGATGCCCCCGTGCAACTCGCGCACGATGTCCTGCAACCCCTCCGACTCCCGCAGCACCACCCGCGCCTGCTCCACGATGCGCCGACCGTCCTCGGTGGGGCGCACCGGGTGCCTTCCCCGGTCGAACAGCACCACGTCCAGCTCGTCCTCCAGCTTCCGTACGCCCATGGTGAGCGTGGGCTGCGTCACATGGCAGGCTTCCGCCGCCCGCCCGAAATGCCCGTGCTCGGCCACCGCCACCACGTACTGGAGTTGTTGCAAGGTCATTGGTGTTGTCTATCGGTGGTGTGAAGTTATTGATGTGATCGATGGGTGCCGGCGGCGTAATTTTGGGGGACATGAGCAAGAAGACCAAGTCCCCGAAGAAGCGCTCCACGGGCGCCCGCAAGCCGGCCATGAACTCCGTGGGGCTCGATGCCGCGAAGGCCGCTTCCCTCACCGACGGCCTCAACGGCCTGCTGGCCACCTACCAGGTGCACTACCAGAACCTGCGCGGCTGCCACTGGAACATCACCGGCCCCACCTTCTTCGAGCTGCATGCCAAGTTCGAGGAGCTCTACACCAAGGCCCAGACCTTCATCGACGAACTGGCCGAGCGCATCCTGACCCTGGAAGGGCGCCCCCTGCACACCTACAGCGCCTACCTGAAGGCCAGCGAGGTGAAGGAGCAGCGCGACCTGACCGGGGCGAAGGAGACCGTGGCCTGTGTGATGGCCGACATGGGCACCCTGATCGCCCTGCAGCGCGGGGTGCTGCGCCTGGCCGAGGATGCCGGCGATGAGGCCACCGCCACCCTGGTGGGCGACAACATCACCGTGATGGAGAAGGACCTCTGGATGCTGCGCGCCTACAGCGGCAAGTGAGGCGGTCCACCGATCCCCTGGGAGCCCTCCGGTCCGCCGGGGGGCTTTCGCGTTCAGTTGGCCCACCAGATGTAGGCGTTCAGCGAGGCGGCCACGCACAGCCAGAGGAAGTAGGGCAGCACCAGCAGCCGCCACGTCCACGGCCGTATCGGCGCGGCGAACAGGAAGCGGCCCACCACCACCGTCAGTGCCAGGATCGTCAGCAAGGCCGGCAGCACGGCCTGTGCGGCGAAGAACAGCGGGTTCCAGGCCACGTTCAGCACCCACTGTGCGGCATACCAGCGCACGTGCCCGGCCCTTGTCGCCGGATCGCCGGTGAGCCGGGCCATGTAAGGCGCGAAGGCCAGCATGATGGTGGTCCACGCCGCACCGAACACCCAGCCCGGCGGGGTCCAGGGGGCCTTCGCCAGGCCCGTGTACCAGTCGCCCTGCACGCCCGGACCGGTGAAAAGCCCGCCGATGGCCAGGGCGGCGAAGTTGAGGAGCAGGAAGAGGAGCGTGCGCTTCAGCATGCCACCAAGGTACCCAGCGGGAAAGGCGAACGCCCGGCGCGTGGCCAGGCGTTCAGGGACCTGCGATGGGGCGGGACAGGTCCCGGGGGAGTTCGGACGGCCGGGAAGGCGTTCCCTGGCTGGTACACAAGCGCTGCATCAAGGTCCCGGAGGAACACCCGGCCCGGCCGTCGCTCACAAAGGGAAGGCATGCGCGTTTCCCGTGCGTGACGGCAGTCTTCAGCTTGTGGGAAGGGGAGGTTAACGATCCATGCCGTCCGATCGCCCGATCTTCGCGCCATGCTCGGCCTGAAGCTCCCGACCGATCCCCGCTGGGTGCGCCTGGTGGAGGGCGACCTGCAGGAGGTGCTCACCGACCACGCCTGGTGCGAACAGAAGGCGGCCAGCAACGCCATCTCGCTGATCGTGAAACATCCGGAGCTCACCGACCTGGTGGAGGAGCTCACGCGCATCGCCCAGGAGGAGATGGCCCACTTCGGGCAGGTGCTGGAGAAGATCCGCGCCCGCGGCTTCACCCTGGGGCCCGAGCGCAGGGACCACTACGTGAACGACATCCTGCAGTTCGTGCGCAAGGACGGCACCCGCGAGGAGCGCCTGGTGGACCGCCTGCTCTTCGCCGCCATGATCGAGGCCCGCAGCTGCGAACGCTTCCGCCTGCTCAGCGAAAAGGTGGCCGACGATGACCTGCGCACCTTCTACCGCGACCTCATGGCCAGCGAGGCCGACCACTACACCACCTTCCTCGGCTTCGCCCGGAAGTACGGCGGCCGCGTGGACGTGGACACCCGCTGGCAGGAGTTCCTGGCCTACGAAGCCGAGGTCGTGGCCCGCTACGGCAAGGAACCCACCATGCACGGCTGACCTCCCCACATTCCCACATTCCCACATTCCCACATCTTCACATTTCCCCATGTCCCGCGAGATCACGGCCAGCATCCTGAGCATCGGTGACGAGCTGCTGATCGGGCAGACCGTGAACACCAACGCGGCCTGGATCGGGGGGCAGCTGAGCCTGCACGGCATCCGGCCGGTGGAAGTGCGCACCATCGGCGACGACCGGGCCACCATCCTGCGGACGTTGGAGGAGCTTTCCGGCGACCTGGTGCTGATCACCGGCGGGCTGGGCCCCACCAAGGACGACATCACCAAGGACGCCCTCTGCGAGTTCTTCGGTACGCGGCTGGTGCGCCACCCCGACGTGGAGGAGCGCATCGTGGCCATCTTCAACAAGCTGGGCCGCAGTGTGTTGGACGTGAACCGCGCCCAGGCGGACCTGCCGGAGGCCTGCACCGTGCTGCCCAACCACCGAGGCACCGCCAGCGGCATGTGGTTCACCCGGGAGCGGGTGGAAGGGCCTACGCGCGTGTTCGTGAGCATGCCCGGCGTGCCCTACGAGATGAAGGGCATGATGGAGCGCGAGGTGCTGCCCCGGGCCGTGGAGCACTTCCATCCGCCGTCGATCGTGCACCGCACCATCCTCACTACGGGGCTGGGCGAGAGCCACCTGGCCGAGCGCATCGCCGACTGGGAGGACGGTCTGGCCGCCGACCGGGTGAAACTGGCCTACCTGCCCAGTCCGGGCATCGTGAAGCTGCGCCTCAGCACTTACGCCGGTGCCGTGCCCGCCGAGGCCCGCCGCCGGGTGGACCGCCAGGCGGAGGCGCTGTACGAGGCGATCCCCGACCTGATCTTCGGTGAAGGGGAGGACCGCCTGGAGACCGTGCTGGGCAAGTTGCTCACCGGCAACGGGCAGACCCTCTCCCTGGCCGAGAGCTGCACCGGCGGGTACATCGCCCACCGCATCACCTCGGTGCCGGGCAGTTCGGCCTACTTCACCGGCGGGGTGGTCAGCTACGCGAACGCCGTGAAGATGGAGGAGCTGGGCATCCCCAGCGACATGCTGGAGTTGAACGGCGCCGTGAGCCGCCCCGTGGTGGAACGCATGGCCCAGGGCGTGCGCCAGGCCCTGCGCACCGACTGGAGCATGGCCACCAGCGGCGTGGCCGGTCCGGATGGTGGCACCCCCGACAAGCCCGTGGGCACCGTATGGATGGCCGTGGCCGGTCCGGAGGGCGTCATCAGCCGGGTGAGCGTGTTCCCCGGCTCGCGCGAGCAGGTGATCACCCGCAGCGCCCTGGCCGCCATGAACATGCTCCGGAAGGCCCTGCTGGGCCAGTTGGTGGCCGAAGAAGGACATCCTGGCTGAACCGACGGAGCTTTTTCCTATTTTTGCGGCCCCTTTAGCACGTACAGCCATGTCCAAGGTCTGCCAGATCACCGGGAAGAAGGTCATCACCGGCCACCATGTGAGCCACTCGAACATCAAGACCAAGCGTACGTTCGCGCCCAACCTGCAGGACCGCCGCTACTTCCTCCCCGAGGAGAACAAGTGGGTCACCCTGCGCGTCAGCGCCGCCGGCATGCGCACGATCGACAAGATCGGGCTCAGCGAGGCCATCAAGCGCGCCAAGGCGAACGGTTGGTTCAAGGGCTGAACCGCCCGTTCAGGCACAGCATTTGAGGCGTCGTGCGAGGTAACTTGCACGACGCCTTTCGTTTGGCCATGTCCCGCCTGCCGTTCCCCCTCGTCGTCCTGCTCCTGAGCACGGCCCTGTCGGCCCAGGAAGGCGCCGTGCAGCGCATGGACGATGCCGCCTTCGGGGTCTTTGACAACGACCTGCTGTCCGCCGAGTTCCACCGGGGACGCCGCGAGGCCCTGCGGGAACTGCTGCCGGACAAGGGAGTGGTTGTGCTCTTCGCCAACCCCGAGCGGAACCGCAGCAACGACGTGGACTTCGAGTACCACCAGGATCCCTCGTTCTACTACCTCACCGGCCTGCGCGAGCCCAACGCCGTGCTGCTCGTGTTCAAGGAGCCCCGCACCGTGGATGGGCAGGAGGTGAAGGAACTCCTGGTGCTACAGGACCGCGACCCCCGGACCGAACTGTGGAACGGCTATCGGCTGGGTGTGGAAGGTGCGCTGCAGGTGCTGGGCGTGGAGCATGCCGTGACCGGTGCGCACTTCCTGGAACTGGAGCTGGGGCTGGACAAGGACGATGCCCTGTTCGTGCGCCGCATCGAGGAGAACCTGACGGGTGATCCGCACGATCCCGCCGACCTGGCCGGCCTGTTGGGCCATTTCGACGGGCTGGGCCTGCCGTTGAAGCCCGCCCACGACCAGCAGCTGAACGACTGGCTGGCGGGCCTGCGCGAGGTGAAGCTCCCCGAGGAACTGGACCTGATGCGCCGGGCCATCACCATCACCTGCGAGGCCCAGGAGGCCCTGATGCGCGCCCTGGAGCCGGACATGACCGAGTACCAGACCGAGGCCATCGTCGAGTACGTCTTCAAGCGGAACGGCGCCGAGCATGAGGGCTTTCCCAGCATCCAGGGCGGAGGGGGGCACAGCTGCGTGCTGCATTACGTGACCAACCGCCGGACCCTGGGCGACGGTGACCTGCTGGTGAGCGACATCGGGGCCGAGTACCACGGCTACACCGCCGACGTCACGCGCACCCTGCCGGTGAACGGGCGCTTCACCCCGGAGCAGCGCCTCATCTACGACCTGGTGCTGCGTGCGCAGGAGGCGGGCATCGCCGAGGTGAAGGCGGGTGCGCCCTTCTTCGCCGCGCACAAGGCCGCCACGGCCGTGGTCGCCGCCGGAATGATGGAACTGGGCCTGATCGACACCGAGAGCGAGGTGCGCCGCTACTTCATGCACGGCACCAGCCACTACCTGGGGCTGGACGTGCACGATGCCGGCACCTACGGCCCGCTCAGGCCCAACACCGTCATCACCGTGGAGCCCGGCATCTACATCGCCGAGGGTTCGCCCTGCGACCCGAAGTGGTGGGACATCGGCGTGCGGATCGAGGACGATGTGCTGGTGCTGGAGGGGGGCAACGAGGTCCTGAGCGCCTGCGTGCCGCGCACGGCCGAGGCGGTGGAGGCCATGATGGCGCAGGAGGCTCCGGAGCTTCCTGGCCGGTGATGGTTGTCCGCATGGGGAGGATGCTTATCTTTGCGGGCCCTTGCCGGAAAGGCGGGGTCTAATTCCACGAAGCGATGGCCAAGCAGAAGGGCAACCGCATCCAGGTGATCCTCGAATGCACCGAGCACAAGAACTCGGGCATGCCGGGCACGTCCCGGTACATCACCACCAAGAACCGGAAGAACACCACCGAGCGCATGGAGTTGAAGAAGTACAACCCCATCCTGCGCCGGATGACCGTCCACAAGGAGATCAAATAAGCACGCACCATGGCCAAGAA
Organism: Flavobacteriales bacterium; assembly: GCA_020635695.1. GTDB lineage: Bacteria > Bacteroidota > Bacteroidia > Flavobacteriales_F > PHOS-HE28 > PHOS-HE28. The sequence goes on from JACJZH010000011.1 coordinate 102,296, forward strand.
GACCGTTGCATCACTGAAGAAGGCGGACGCCAAGGTGTTCGTCAAGGTCATCCGCATGGTGAAGAACGAAGCCACCGGCGGATACTCCTTCCAGGAGCAGGTGCTCCCCTCCGACGAGGCCGACAAGGTGCTCGCCGAGAAGTAAGCTTCCGCGCCACCGCGCGACCACCGAAAGGCTTTTCTCACCGGGAAGCCTTTTTGTGTAGATGGACCCCTGATGGCACTCTTCGGACTCTTTTCCCGCGACAAGAAGACCGCCCCCGAGGCGCAGGAGGCCCGGCAGGACCTCGAGAAAGGCCTCGAACGCTCCCGCCAGGGCGTGTTCGCCCGCCTCACCCGCGCCATCGCCGGCCGCAGCCGGGTGGATGATGATGTGCTCGATGAGCTGGAGGAGGTGCTGATCTCCGGCGACGTGGGCGTGGACACCACCCTCAAGATCATCAAGCGCGTGCAGGAGCGGGCACTGCAGGACAAGTACGTGGGCGGCGACGAGCTGAACGCCATGCTCCGGACCGAGATCGCGGACCTGATGCAGGACCCCGCCCCGATCGACCCCGCAGTGAAGCCCTACGTGATCATGGTCGTGGGCGTGAACGGCGTGGGCAAGACCACCACCATCGGCAAGCTGGCCAACGCCTTCAAGCAGGAGGGGAAGGAGGTGGTGCTGGGCGCCGCCGACACCTTCCGCGCCGCCGCGGTGGACCAGCTGCGCATCTGGAGCGAACGCGTGGGCGTGCCCCTGGTGCAGCAGGGCATGGGCGCCGATCCCGCCAGCGTGGCCTTCGACACCCTGCAGAGCGCGCAGGCCAAGGGCGCGGACGTGGTGCTGATCGACACCGCCGGCCGCCTGCACAACAAGGTGAACCTGATGAACGAGCTCACCAAGGTGCGCAACGTGATGCGCAAACTGGTGCCCGACGCGCCCCATGAGGTGCTGCTCGTGCTCGATGCCAGCACCGGCCAGAACGCCGTGGAGCAGGCCCGTCAGTTCACCAAGGCCACCGACGTCACCGCCCTCGCGCTCACCAAGCTGGATGGTACCGCCAAGGGCGGCGTGGCCATCGGCATCAGCGACCAGTTCCAGGTGCCCATCAAGTACATCGGCATCGGCGAGGGCATCAACGACCTGCAGGTCTTCGACAAGCACGCCTTCGTGGACGCGCTGTTCGGCAAGTGACCCGGGCTACGCGGCCTCCTCCTGGTCGTCCAGCTCCGCGCTGTGCCAGCAGGCCGCGGGGATGGTGCCCACCAGCAGCACATCGTCCACCAGCGGGGTGTCGCCACGCCATTGGGCGAAGGTGTCCTGGAAATGCGCCATCTGGGCGTGGGCCGGCAGGTGGGCCGCCTCACGCAGCGTCCGTTCCAGCCTGCCCCGGGTGAACTTCCGGCGGTCGTCCGCGCAGAACTGGTCTGCCACGCCGTCCGTGTAGAGGAAGAGGCGGGTGTCCGGCCCCACCGCGATCCGGTGCTCCTGCAGCTGGTCCAGCCGGGCGCCGGTCATCAGGCGCGAACCGCCCAGGCGGCCCTTCAGGTGAACGAGCTCCGTCCCGTCCTGCACGATGATGCCGCAGCCCAGCCCGGCACAGGTCACCTCGCGGCGCCCGTGGTCGAAGCAGAGCACGGCCATCTCGGCGCCGTCGGTGTTGCCCGTCCGCGCCCGGTCCAGCCGGTCGTCCAGCAGCTGCTGGGTGCGGCGCACCACCTGCGCGGCGCCCAGGTCGCGGCCGGTGTGCACCACCTCGTTCAGCAGCCCGTGGATCAGCATGCCCATCAGGCTGCCCGGTACGCCGTGCCCGGTGCAGTCCAGCACCATGAAGTAGCTCTTGTTCTCCACGCGGGCGTGCCAGATCAGGTCGCCACCCACGGCCTCCTTGGGGGTGTAGTGCACGAAGAGCTCGTCGAAGAGCCCGCCCAGCTTGTCGCGGTCGGGCCACAGGGCCAGCTGGATGCGCCCGGCGTAGTCCAGGCTCTGCTGCATCTCGCGGTTGCGTTCCTCCAGGGCCACCACGAAGCGGTTCTCGATTTCGCGCTGCCCCTCCAGCACGCGTCGTCGCAACGCGCGTTGGGCGGCCAGCATCCGGTCGGCCAGGATGAAGTTCGCCGGCATGCTCGTGGCCAGGTTGAAGGCCAGCAGGGTGCGCGGATGAAGCCCCTCCGGTGGGTAGGCCCCGGGTAGCACCGGGTCCAGCCAGGCGAAGAGGCTCAGCAGCACGCCGGTGATGCCCAGGTAGGCGTAGCGGTTGCGGCCCCGTTCCAGGTTCACCGCCACCACCAGGGTGGGCAGGCACCAGAGCATCACCATGCCGCTGGGACCGGTGCCGCCCAGCATCATCTGGAACACGAAGGGGAGGAGCAGGCCGGCGCTCAGCAGCACCCGGCGCGTCAGGTGTTCGTTCCGCGCGCGAACGGCGGGGATCAGCATCAGCCCGGCCAGGGCGATGTACGCTCCGGGCACCACGGCCGCCGCCGCCATGCCGCGCCAGAGGCACCACAGGCTCCAAATGGCGGCGCAGGCCGACATCGACAGCGCCATGGTGGCGAACATCCGCCGTTCACCCTGCAGGCGCAGCAGGTCGATATGCCGGGCACGGACCGTGTTGATGGGCTCCATGCGTGAGGTCATGTGGGAGGGGTTCCTACGTGCCTCGGCACCAAGGGGTTCCACCGCCCGCCACCGCCGTACCTTCGCGGCCCGCATGAAGGCCCGCACCCGCAAGCCCACCAAGGTCAACGTCGTCACCCTCGGCTGCTCCAAGAACACCTTCGACAGCGAGGTGATGATGGCCCAGCTGAAGGCCAACGGCATCGCCGTGGAGCACGAGGCCGACCACGATGGACACAACGTGGTGGTGATCAACACCTGCGGCTTCATCGAGAACGCCAAGCAGGAGAGCATCGACACCATCCTCGCCTGGGCCGAAGCCAAGGACCAGGGCCAGGTGGAGAAGGTGTACGTCACCGGCTGCCTCAGCCAGCGCTACGCGCCTGAGCTCAAGGAGGGCATCCCCCAGGTGGATGCCTGGTTCGGCACCCGCGATCTGCCCCGCCTGCTCAAGACCCTGAAGGCCGACTACAAGCACGAGCTGGTCGGCGAACGCCTGCTCACCACCCCGGCCCACTTCGCCTACTTCAAGATCAGCGAGGGCTGCGACCGCAAGTGCTCCTTCTGCGCCATTCCGCTCATGCGCGGCAAGCACGTGAGCACACCCATGGAACAGCTGGTGACCAACGCCAAGAACCTGGCCGCGCAGGGGGTGAAGGAGCTGATCCTGATCGGGCAGGACCTGACCTACTACGGACTGGACCTTTACAAGAAGCGCAACCTGGCCGAGCTGGTGGACCGCCTCAGCGACGTGGAGGGCATCGACTGGATCCGCCTGCACTACGCCTTCCCCAGCGGCTTCCCGCTGGACGTGCTGGACGTGATGCGCGAGCGCCCCAACGTCTGCAACTACCTGGACATGCCCCTGCAGCACGGCAGCACCCGCATGCTCACCCGCATGCGCCGGGGCATCACCCAGGAGAAGACCGAGGCCCTCGTGGACACCATCCGCGACAAGGTGCCCGGCATCGCCATCCGCACCACCCTCATCGCCGGCTTCCCCGGAGAGACCGACGCCGATCACGAGGACAACCTCCGCTGGATCGAACGCATGCGCTTCGACCGGCTCGGCTGCTTCACCTACAGCCACGAGGAGGACACCCACGCCTTCACGATGGAGGACGACGTGCCCGCCGAGGTGAAGGAACAGCGCGCCCAGGAGGTCATGGAGCTGCAGGGCGGCATCAGCTTCGAGTTGAACCAGGCCAAGGTGGGCCAGGAATTCCGCGTGCTGGTGGACAAGGCCGAGGCCGGCCACTACATCGCCCGCACCGAGCACGACTCACCCGAGGTGGACAACGAAGTGCTGATTCCCACAGAAGGAAACTACCTGCGCATCGGCGACTTCGCGCAGGTGCGCATCACCGAAGCACGGGAGCACGAGCTGGTGGGGGAGGTGGTGTGAGATCGCCTACCGCAGCCCGTTGAAGAAGTCCATCAACAGCTTCTTCTGCCCCGCGTCCAGCCGGGCCTCGGCGTGGGTCCAGGTGTATTCGGTAAGGGGCATCTCGCCTTCGGCGATCAGCTCCACGGCCTCTTCGGCAAAGTGGCGGCGCTTCTTCTCCGGCAGCTCTCCCCAGCGACTGAAGTTGCCTTCCTCGCGGCCGTGGTCCACGTGGCCCTGCACCCACCAATTCACGGGCGTGATGCGGTCGTACCAGGGGTACTGGGTCTCATAGCTGTGGCAGTCGTAGCAGGCGGCGCGCAGCAGCTGTTCCACGGCGGGCATGGGCTTGGTCATGGCGATCAAGTCCTGCGCCGGGTCGTAGTCGGGCACGCTGGTGTCCGGCCGGATGAACTGGGCGAGACCGAGGAGCAGGAGCAGGATGAGCAGGAGGCGCTTCATGGCCGGAAAGGTAGTCGGCCCTTGTCCCGGCCCGCTACTCCCTCACGATCCGGAACACCTGTTGTACTGCCCCCAGCTGCATTCGTAGGAGGTAGATGCCCACCGGCCGTGAGCTCAGGTCCAGGCTGTTCCGGCCAACCTGCAGGCGACCGCTGGCGGCGGTACGCCCCTGGGTATCGTGAAGCGCCCAGGTACCACCCACCTCCGCTTCCACGGTCAGGCGATCCCTACAGGGGTTCGGATAGGCTGCCAGCTCGGCATGTGATCGGCTTGGGATGCCGGTGGTACCCGATGGCAGGGCCAGGAACAGGGCCGAGGGAAGGTTGATCCCGGCGCCCGCCGCTACGATGAACAGCCGGCCTTCCGCCGTGAATACCAGATCTTCCGGACGCACCCCCATGCCGAATCGGAAGTAGCCGTTCGTGCCAAAGGAGGCATCCAGGCTGCCGTTGTCGTCGAGCGCGGTAAGCACGACGTTGCTGCTGCCGTTCGCGGAGTGGATCAGGAGCCATAGGCCGCCACCCGGGCGAGGTACTGCGCGGATGCATCTGGTGTTCTCGCTGAGCGGGGTCTCACCCGCATCCAGTTCCAGTTTTCCGCCATTGCCGAAGGAGGTGACCAGCTGACCGTCCGGGTCCAGGCGCACCACGACGGCGATGCGTGGGTTCGGGTTGGTGCGCACCTCACCGAGCAGGAGCAGGTCCCCATTGGGCAACAACGCGCTTCCGAAGGTCAGGTCCTCGTCGCCATTGGTACCGGCGTCGACCAGGGTCACACCCCCGGTGCCGAAGGTGGCGTCCAGGGTGCCATCCGCGAGCAGGCGGGCGGCGGCCAGGTCGGTGGTGGTGGGCGCGGTGTTGTAGGCATGGTGGCCGGCGATCAGGATGGTGCCGTCGGTGTTCACGTGCAGCCCGGCGAACTGGTCATCGGCCTGGCCGGGAACGAAATCCAACTCGGCCACACCATCGCCGCCAAAGAGCGGGTCCTGCACGCCATCCGGGGAGAAGCGCATCAGGGTCACCTGGCGGCCTTGGGAGCCCCCGAAGCCGATGGTGGCGGCCACGATGTCTCCACCCGGTGCCAGGGCGATGGCCACTTTCAGGTCGTTCGGGGAATCGCTTTGCGCTGCGACGACCGCATAGCCCTGTGTACCGAAGGTGAGGTCCAACGTTCCATCCGACAGCAGGCGGCAGAGGATCACTTCGTTGGTGCCGGTGCCCAGCCCCATGGCCCCCACGATCAGGCGGCCGTCGTCCAGCACGATCAGGTCGTAGCCCCACTCGAAGGAGTTGGTGGCCCGGTTCAGGAGCATGACGCCGCTGGTGCCGAAGGCAGGGTCGGGTGTGCCATCGTTCAGGGTGCGGCCCACCAGGATGTCGAACTGGTCGCCTGCCACCGATCCGGCCCAGGTGCAGCCCAGGTCAGCATGCTGCACCACCGCGCGCACCACGGTCTGGTTCCCGGGTTGCAGGCTTACGGAACCGCCGTTGAAAGCGGGGTCCAGTTGTTGGGCCTGGAGGGCGCTGAGGCTTCCGAGAAAAAGGAGCAGGTGTGCGTTGCGCATGCTGGAAGGTGTTGGCCGCAAAGCTTCGGCACACCGTTGCGCTTGACAATAGAACCTTGGTTGACGGCCGCCTACCGCCCGAAGTAGCGGTTCACCGCCTCGGTGCGGTTCTGCACGTGCAGCTTCTCGTAGATGCGGTGGATGTGCTGCTTCACGGTGCCCACGGCGATGCCGAGGCGGTCGCCGATCTCCTTGTACAGCAGCCCCTGGGCCAGCAGCCCCAGCACCTCGTTCTCGCGGATGCTCAGCTCCTGCAGGGTATTGCCCGGCCGGCTGCGCTCCTGGAAATGCGTCACCACCCGCCGGGCCACGTGCGCGCTCATGGGTGCGCCACCGCGGAGCACTTCATGCACGGCCTGCACCACCTCGTCCGGTCCGGCGCTCTTCAGCAGGTAGCCGTTGGCCCCGGCGCGCAAGGCCTCGAACACGCGGTGGTCGTCATCGTGCATGGTGTACATCAGGAACTGGGTGCCGGGCAGCTGTTCCCGCAGGCCTGCCACCCCTTCGATGCCGCTGGCACCGGGCAGGTTGATGTCCATGACCACCACCTCGGGACGCAAGCCTGGAAGTCGCTCCAAGGCCTCCTCCACGCTGCCGAGCGCGGCCACCACGTCCATGCCATCCTCACCCGTGAAGAGGTCGTGCAGCATCCGGCGGATGCCCCCTTCATCCTCCACGATGGCGATGCGGGTGGCGGTGGGGGCCAGGGTCATGCCCGCGAAGGTGCGGAGGCACCGGCCTCCGGTACAATAGAACGAAGGTTAGGGGCCGGTCCCAACGGCACCTGCAGCACGATGGCGGTGCCCCCTTCGGAGCGCACTTCCAGGGTGCCGCCGAGCATGGCCGCGCGCTTGTGCATGTTGCGCAGTCCGTTGCCGCCGCCTTCCGCGCCGCTGAACCCTTGTCCGTCGTCGCGCACCTCCACGTGCAGGCCGTTCTCCCAGCGCAGCACCACCTGCACGGCTTGCGCCTGGGCGTGCTTCACCACGTTGTGCAGGGCCTCCTTCACGATCAGGAACACGTTGCGGCGCGTCTCGCTGTCCAGCTGCAGGCCGGGCCAGGGACCGTCGGAGGTCACCTGAGCCTGCAGGCCGTTATCCGCCAGGTAGGTGCGGGCGTGGCTGGCGGTGTACACCACCAGGTCCTCCAGGCTGGCCTGTCCGCCGTTCATGGCCCAGATGATCTGGCGCATGCTGGCCATCAGGTCGCCGGCGTTGCCGGCCAGGGTGCGCAGCAGCTCGCGCTGGGCGGGGTCGGTCTCCTTGCGCAGGGCCATCTCGCTGCGGAGCTTCAGGGCGCTGAGGCCGGCGCCCAGGTCGTCGTGCATGTCGCGGCCCAGCCGTTCGCGCAGCTCCAGTTCGGCGATGGTGCGTTCCTGCCGGAGGCGCAGCACCTCCAGCTCGGCCAGGCGCTGCTTCTGCCGCTGGCGGCTGCTGTTCAAGAGGTAGATCACGGTGATCAGGACCAGCAGGCCCAGGGCGGCGGCAATGGCGGCCCGCTGGCGGAAGCGTTCGGCGCGCAGGGTCTCGTCCAGCCGGGCCTGTTCCAGCTTCGCCAGTTCCAGTTCCTGGTCGGAGCGCAGCAGTTCGGCCTGGGTGTTCAGCGCGGTGTGGATGTTCCGCGCGGTGATCAGGCTGTCGATCCGGTGCCAGGCGCCCAGTTGCACGAAGGCCCCCTCCAGGTCGCCCAGTTCCCGCCAGGTGGCGGCGGCCACCCGGGCGAAGTTGCGCTGGGTCACGAGCCCGATGCCGGCGCGGTGCGTGTCCAGGTAGGCGAGGGCCTCCTGCAGGGCCACGTCCGCTTCCTTCCGCTTTCCCGCCTCGGCCAGCGCGCGGGCCCGGCCCACCAGGGCGTCCACCCCGATGTCGTGGTCGCGGGCCGCGTGGGCCACGGCAATGGACCGGTCGAAGCAGGCCAACGCGCTGTCCGGCAGCCCGCGGCGCAGGGCCAGGTTGCCCAGCGACCAGTGCGCCACGGCAATGGCCCGTGGAGCCGCGGCGGCGGTGGCCAGTTCCAGGGAGCGCCGCAGGTGCATGCCCGCGCTGTCCAGCCGGCCCAGCTCGGTCAGGTAGCTGCCCAGGTTGCCGTGGATGTGGTGCAGCTCGGACACCGGATAGCGCGCCTGCGGCCGTGACGGGAACCAGTGCAGGGCCTGCAGCAGGTGGGGCAGGGCCTCGCGGCTGTCCTGGATGTTCTCGTGCAGCAGCCCCTTCAGGTTGTACACGTTCGCGATCAGGGTGCTGTCCTGCAGCCCAAAGGCCAGCTGTTCGGCCTGGTCCAGGTCGCGCATGGCCTCGTTGAACAGGCCCTCGTAGTAGAGCACCTCGGCGCGGTAGGCCAGCAGGTAGCAGCGCGCCTCGGCGTCGCCGGGGTCGCCCACGTGGCGCAGGGCCTCGCCGATCAGCCGCATGGAGCTGTCGGCATGGAAGGCGTCCATCTGCAGCAGGATGGCCTGGACCTGCCCGTCCAGCAGGGTGTCGGCCAGGGGCGGCAGCTGCCGGATGGTGCGGCCCAGGGTCTGCTGGCCGGCCGCGGGCACCGCCACGCACAGCCCCGCGAGCAGGAGCACCACGAGGAACGGCCGCGGCCGCACGCTGTTCATGCGGTCAGCGTTTCTCCAGTTCCAGCACCACCGCCAGCGCGTTCCGCTCGGCCTGGCACTTGGCTCCGATGGTCTGTCCTCCGCTCCACTGCACGGCGGTGTTCAGCTCGCCGCCCAGCGCGTCCTGGATCCTGGCGGCCAGCCCGGTGGCGGCGCTGGCGTTCAGGGCCTCGTTCACCTTCACGTAGTCGAAGGGCTGGTTGGTCACCAGCACGGCCATCACGTCGGTGGTGCCCACCTCGTCCGCCTGCAGGCTGTGGTCGCGCGGGAAGAGGCGCGTGCCGGTGATGCCGCAGTAGGGGCTGTGCTTGGGCGTGTAGGGGAACAGCACGTAGCTGCTGCCGTCGGTCTCCTCGCCGAACACGTAGGTGTAGCACTCGGTGTTGTTCGTCACTTCGATCTTGAAGGTGCTGCCCTTGGCGATGGGGCTCACCGTGCGGAACACCCCGTCGCCCACCGCTTCCAGCGCGATGTTGCCGCCGCCGTCGTTCAGCCGGAAGCCGAGCTGCAGGTCGAAGACCCGGGGCTTCACGTCCACACCCTCGCCCTGCGGGTACACGGCGTAGGCCTCGCGGGCGAAGAAGTCGAAGTCCGGGTAGCTCACCCAGGCCATGCCGTTCTTCCCCCATTCCGGGCCCCAGCTGTTCATGATCAGGAAGCCGCCCACGTCGCCGAACACGTAGTCGTCGTAGCCCACCACGCACATGGCATGACCCCCGAAGCCGGGCATCCGATAGTCCGTCTGCGTGGGGAACCAGCCTTCCTGGCCCTCCATGTCCTGCATGAAGGTGCCGCCCACCATCATGCCGATCACCACGGGCGAGCCCTGCGCCAGGTGCTGCTTCATGGCCAGCATGTCGGTCTTCTGGTCGTCGGCGCCCTTCGAGAGCCGCTGGAAGCCCTTGATGCGGTACTGCCGCGCACTGCTGCGTTCGCGGTCGTCGGGCAGTTCGCTGCAGCTCTGGTCGGTGTAGCCGAACTGGCTGAAGGGCAGCACCCCGCCATCGAGCATGTGCTCCATGGCGCGGTAGATGTAGGCGCCCTGGCAACTGCTGTTGGGGATCTTGATCTGGTTGTACAGGTAGCTGGGGCTGAAGGCGCTCTGCCGGGGATCGGCGCCGGTGGCCTGCGCCTGCACGATGGTGCGCGCCGCGTAGGCGCTGGCCCAGGCCACGCAGCTGCCCTGCACGCCCTGGTTCAGGCGCGGCGGACAGTACCGCTCCAGCGTCACCCGCTCGGGCAGCGGGGCGTTCACGTTGTCGGCCAGCGGTTCGTACACCTCGGCCTGGTCGTACAGCGCCGGGTCGAACTCGGCCCCGGTGGTGAGGCCCGCCAGCTGACCGATCATGCCGCCGCCGCCCTCGCCCAGGTTGCAGCCCTTGCTTCCCCCGAAGAAGTAGAAGAGCGCGAAGAGGATGCCCACGATCAGCAGCAGCTTGGGCTTCTTCAGCAGCAGGCCCAGCAGCATCGGCAGCAGGGAGCCGCCCATGCCGCCACCGGCGCGGGAGTTGGAGGAACGCCGCGGCGGGCGGTTGCTGCGTTGGCCATCGCCCTTGTCGGGCACCATGCGGATGGGCATCGGGAAGTGGGTTTGGCGTTGGACGGCCGGCCTACCGGCGGGTCACGAATTTCTCCTTTCCCGTCAGCAGGTGCCAGAAGAGGATGAAGTCGCTGGCCAGGCTGTAGCCGGGGTATTGGAAGGTGGCGGGGGTGTTCTTCTCGAAGAAGTAGTGCCCCACCCAGGCGAAGCCGTAGCCGCCCAGCGGCACCAGCAGCAGCCACCAGGCATTGCCGGTCACCACGGCCAGCGCGATCCACAGGGCGATCAGCCCCGTGCCGATGAAGTGCAGCACCCGGCAGGTGGTGTCCTGGTGCTCGCTCAGGTAGAAGGGGTAGAACTCCTTCAGGGAGCGGTAGCGGGTGCCGGAACTGTCGGAGGTCATGTGCGGGCCGGGCTTGCCGCCCGAATTTAGGGGCACAACCCCCAACCCATGCGCACGCTGCTGCTTTCCCTGTTCCTGCTCGCCACCCCGCTGCTCCAGGCCTCCGGCCCGGACGCCCCGCCCGCCGCCTACGACGCGCTGGTGGTGCTACAGATCGATGGGTTCGACCAGGCCGCCCTGGACCGTCTGGCCAAGGTGGTGGGGCCGGAGACCGACCTCTCGCTGGAGTACAGCTGCACCTGGGCCGATGTGGTGGTGCTGCAGGTGCGCAACACCTCCTTCAGCGAGCGCGCCGATGTGATCACCTACGCGCGCCGGTACCTGGAGCAGGCCGGCATCCAGCGCGGCATCGAAGTGCTGCACGTACATGTGGAGGAGCAGGGGATGGGCAAGTGTTGAAGGTGGGCGGAAGGCGCCTCCCTTGCTTGTCATTCCGGCCTTGAGCTTGTCATTCCGGGCTTGACCCGGAATCGCGGGAATCTCAAACCCGGACGGAGCCTGTCATTTCGGCCTTGAGCCTGTCGAAGGGGCCGGGATCGCGGAGATCTCTTGCCTCGGCCGTCATTACCGGAACTGGTGCACCTGTATGGAAGATGCGGCCTGACGGCTTGCTATGCAGCAGTCCATACTCCTGGACCTCCTATCTTGGAACGACAGATCCTCATCGAGGGGCTAGGGTGTTTTTCACGGTGCCAATACGTGAGAAGACCAGTTTTCTTGGGCTTCATGCAGGGTTACCTTTATCGTATGCTACGGAGCGCAGATGGACAAGGCGGCCTGGATGTCAGGCCTATTTTCGCCCAAACAGGGACCCCCACTGCGGGAACAGTGGGGGCCTGGTCGCTACACATTCACCCCCTAAGGCATAGGAACATGAACACGAGCTGAGGCAAAGATACCGACCCCGCATGGAGCCAGCCACACGCCATGCGGGGCGGTGAGCACCCGGTGCCACCAGGTGGGCCGGAAGCGGAAGGCAGCACCATATCTTGTAGGTGCGTCTTCCAGGTGCCGAAGGTGGGGCACAATTGACCGGACCGACTATCTCGGTCTATACGAACGACGAACAATGACCTCAATTGCGATGAACAGCAGGTGGTGCCGCTTGGCAACAGTAATTGGCGCGCACTGCCTGTTGTTCTTCGCTTCTCAACGCTGTGAAGGGCAAACCAACTTGGTCCCCAATGGATCATTTGAGGAGACGGATAGCTGCTGGCAGATCAACACTTGGTACTATCCGGAGACCGGACCTCTTGGCTGGTTCTCAACCGCTGGCTCTGGGGATTACTTTTTGAGTTGCCTGCCCTACGGCGCCTTCAATGGGGTGCCGCTGAGCGCGTGGGCTTTCCAATATCCCCAGGATGGAGCAGCCTATGTGGGTGTTGCAACCTACAGCGTCAATGCACAGTCACGCGAGTACTTTGCTATCGAACTAGCCGAGCCGTTGGAGGTGGGGGCCACCTATTACGCGAGCTTCTATGCTTCTGCTTCATGGAATGGCTGGGAGGAAATTCCACAATACTACGTGGCCTCAAGTAAGGTAGGATTGCGGTTCACTACGGAAGCCGAGCAATGGGAATTTGGTGAACCATTGCTCCCGTTCGCGAACACTGCACAAGTGTACTCCCCAACCATCTTGACCGATACGGTGAGCTGGGTACTGGTAAGCGGCAGCTTTGTTGCCGACAGCGCCTACCGCTATGTGTCGATCGGCAATCACTTTGACAACGCTCACACGGATACGTTGCATCTGGGTAGTTCCATCCAATACGCCAAGGCCCACACGCTCATCGACAACGTGTGCGTAAGCACCAACCCGCAGGGATGCCCGTTGGTGAGTACAGTGATGGAAACCGGCGTTGATCAGATCGTCCTTTTCCCGAATCCCGTGGAAGACGTATTGCGGATTCGCGGCGTGGGGCCTGGGCTGCGGACAACCATACATGATGTACGTGGGCGGATGCTGTGGCAGGATAAGGGCACAGGAGGTGAACTGCACTGGGAGGTCGGAGACAGCGCTCCCGGCCTATACATGTTGCGGGTTGAGCAACCAGGAGGAAATCGTTCGTTCAAGTTCGTTGTGAAGGGATAGCAGAAGTCCGGTCTTTCGAGAAACTGAAGCATCGAAAGATCATGAGAACAAATAGACTGAAAAGGTCGTGGGCGCTTGCCATCGGCGTCTTATTCCTAGTGCCTTTGTTTGGACAGGTGACCCAGCTTGGGAATTCTCCAGGAACCCTCATTCCACCAGACTACGTTGGCTGGAACGGATCCCCCTACTGGCGCAAGTGTTCGGCAGGCGCAGCAGCGCGTAGCCTGACGGCCACTTGGGCCAGTCCTCCCGAAGCCCGGACCTCCACTGGTTCATCGAGACTTCCTGCCACTTAGTTTTCGGCCATCATGAGCCGCAAGTACAAGTTCCACGAGGCCGAGGGGCTGTACTTCGTGACCTTCGCCACCATCGGCTGGGTGGATGCGCTGACCCGGCCGAAGCAGAAGGAGATCCTGCTTGAAAGCATCCGTCATTGCCAGCGGGAAAAAGGGTTGCGGTTGAGCGCCTGGGTGGTCATGAGCAACCACGTTCATCTTGTATGCCAAGCCGCAGGGCCGCAGACCCTTCCGGAGATCTTTCGCGACCTGAAGAAGTTCACCAGCAGGCAGCTGATCGCTTCCCTGCAGGAGCCGGGTGAAAGCCGGGCGGAATGGATGCTGCCCCTGTTCCGGCAGGCGGGTGCGGCCAACCCGAACAACCGGCATGTGCAGTTCTGGCAACAGGACAACCATCCGATCATGATCCAGGGCGAGGCGATGTACCGGCAGAAGGTCGACTACATCCATGATAATCCGGTGAAGGCCGGGATCGTGGCGGAGGCCCATCATTATCTGTACTCTTCGGCGCACGATGCGCGCCTGCTGGACTTGGTGTATTGAGCAGGGGGCGCCAGTCGCCGTCAACTTCCGCGCTGCTCCAGTGGCCGAAGACTGGCGCCAGGTAGAGGGATCACGCGATTCCGGGTCAAGCCCGGAATGACAGCGGCGGGGAAGGCGGTCACGCGATTCCGGGTCCCCCGGTCCCGGTTCAGGCCCGGGAGACCCGGGGCCGGAATGACAGGCTCAAGGCCGGAATGACAGTGAGGCAATGCAGCCTGCTACCGCTCACTCCTTCACCACCCGCACCTCGGCCGTACGCCCTTCGCAGGTCAGGCGCACGAGGTAGAGGCCCGGGGCGGCATCGCCGAGGTCCAGGTCCAGGCGGTTCTCGCCGTAGAGGCCCAGGCGGCGGGCCTGCACCAGGTTGCCGCGGGCGTCCAGGACCTGCAGGTCGCCGTCGCCGTGCACCTCACCCGTGCGCAGGGTGAACTGGCCGGTGGTGGGGTTGGGGTAGGCGTTCAGTCCGAAGGTGCCGGACGGTTCCTCCACGCCCACGATGTCGCCGATGGCGAAGGCCCAGAGCACGCGGCGCCCGAACTCGGGCTCGAAGTTCTTCAGGGTGCCGCCGCCCACCTGGCGGATGCGGAACTGCCCGCTGCCCTGCCCGGGATCGGCCCAGTAGCTGAAGCCGTCGTTGTTGCTGTCGAACAGCTCCAGCACGTAGCAGCCGGGGTTGAGCGCCAACGTGTCGAAGTAGGTGGTGTTGGCGGGCAGGTTGCTGCGGCTCCACACCACATCGCCCCACAGGTTGCGGATGGTGTAGGTGTTCTCCTGCGGCCGGTTGTTGGTCTTGTAGTAGAGGTAGATGTCCGGCTGGTAGATCACCGGCAGCTCGAAGCGGGTGGTGTAGCTGTCGTTCGCCGCGTGCTGGTCCGTGCCGCCGTTGGGCGCGCTCACGGTCACGGTGAAGCGGTTCCCGCCATCGCCGCTCCAGAAGGTGCCGTCGGGGATGGGCAGCACCACCTCGGTCTCCTCCATGTGGGCCAGGTTTCCGGTCCAGGCATAGGTCTGGGGCTGGCCGCCGCTGACCTGGTAGGTGAGGGTGGCGCTGGTGAGCGCGGTGCCGCCCGCGTTGCGCAGCACCACCAGGGCGTCGCTGCAGATGGGGTTGTCGCGGCTGAAGTAGCCCTGGCCGTTGGGCCGCTTCACCTCGGTGATCTCGGCGTCCAGCGCATGGGTGGGGGCGCCGTACTCGAACAGGTCCATGTTCACCACGTAGTTGCCGTTGCCCATGCCCAGGTTGCTTCCCGGCACGGGGGTGATGCCGTAGTCCAGCGTGGCGGTGCTGCCGCTCACGGCGCCGGTCAGTTCCACCCAGTGGTCCTTCACCAGGTCGCCGGGGCACCAGCCCTCGCGGCTGCCCAGCCAGGTGCCGCCCTGCGGGTACACGGGGTTCTGGGCGCAGTCGTGGGTCTGCCAGATGTGCCACTGGTCCACCTCGGTGCCGTTGGCGTACAGGTAGTGGGTGTTGTCCTTCCACTCGCAGCAGTGCGGGTAGGTGCCATCGTTGCTGGCGTGGCCGTGGCCGGTGAGGCGGGTGCGCATGGCCCACTGCTGGGCCAGCGGGTGCAGGTCCACGCTCACGGGCGGCAGGCGGCTGTCATCGCTCAGCGCCGCGTAGCTGTGGCTGGCCTGGGCGCCCCAGGGCCGCTGCATGCGCACCACCTCGCGCGGGGGCGTGCCCTCGATCAGCTCGAAGCGCACGTCGATCAGCTCCTGCTGGTTGCCGGCGCTGAAGTCCACGCTGTCGTGCAGCAGGTGTTGGTAGTCGGTGACGTCGTACACCCAGGTGAAGCCGTCCGGCCCCAGCGAGAGGCCGATGCCGTAGGGGGTGATGTAGCGGCCCACCTCGTAGCGGTCGATCACCTCGAAGGGGGCGCCGAAGTAGGCCAGTTCGCTGTTGGACCAGGTGGTGCTGTTCACCAGGTTGGAGTCGATGGCCATCCCGTCCGGGTCGTAGGTGTAGCCGTGGCCGCCGGCGTGGCCGGGCACCGTGTCCTGCGGCAGCACCTCGTTCACGCCCACCTGGAAGGTCTCCAGCACCAGCAGGGGGCGGGGCTGCTGGTCCAGCATCAGCAGGGAGTCGGTGGCGAAGTCGTAGGAGCCCTGCACGAAGGCCACGTCCGGCCGCAGGCTGCGCACCTGTGGTGCACGACGCAGGTCGGTGGGTGTGGCGTAGCCGCGTTGCGGGGTGCCGAAGAGCTGGGCGGGCAGGGCGCTGGGGCCGTGGTCCTGGGCCAGCGGGTCGGTCACCCACTCGTCCAGGTCCAGGTGTACGAGCAGGTCGCCGTAGGCGGGGTGGGCGGGTCCCGGCCGGCGGTCCATCCAGGCGGCGATGGTGGCGGCGTCCAGCTCGGTGCCGAACACCTGCACGTCATCGATCAGGCCGGCGTAGGGGTTGCCGCCGTTGGCGTTGGCCGCCAGCACCACGCGGGTGATGCCCGCCAGGCTGCGCACCGCCCCGGTGCCGCTGTGCCACAGCACGCCGTTGCGGT
This sequence comes from Flavobacteriales bacterium, assembly GCA_020635695.1. Classification (GTDB taxonomy): domain Bacteria; phylum Bacteroidota; class Bacteroidia; order Flavobacteriales_F; family PHOS-HE28; genus PHOS-HE28. Next base: position 118,279 of record JACJZH010000011.1, read on the forward strand.
AGATGCGCAGGGTGCCGGTGGCGGTGTTCTTGGTGAAGGCCCAGTGCGTGGGCCCGCCGGCGTATTCGGCCGCGGTGGCCTGCTTGTCTATGCGGTCGTAGCCGGTGCCGTCCTGCCCGGCATCCCAGTAGATGCGGCCGTTGCTCCACGGCAGGTGGATGTTGAGCACGCGCTCGCCCTGGGCGTTCACGGCCTCCAGGATGCTGGTGTTGGCCGGCAGTGCCGCCGGGTCGCCCGCGCACCAGAACATCAGGGTCACCTCCTGGTCCAGCTGGGCGAAGGGGGCGGGGTCCAGGCCCACCCGGTCGTCGTTCACGCGGATGTGCCCTTCACGCCCGCTCTGCAACAGCCCCGCCGGCACGCCCAGGTCGGTGGCCGAAAGCGCCGGACCCGCACCGGTGCCCTGGTTCCGGATGGCGAGGTCCAGGACGATGTCCGACACGCCGTCCCACACGAAGGGCTCGCGCAGGGTCAGGGTGCGCACGCCCGGCAGGCTGAAGGCGGGCTGCAGGTCGTACACGGTCTGCAGGCCGCTTTCCTGGTACACGCTGTCCGGCCCGGGCACGGCATGGCCCATGCGCACGATCAGCCGCTCGGGCGAAACGCCGCCGGAGAGCAGGTTGAAGCGGATCAGGTCGATCGCGCCCGGCTGCAGGCCCACGGCGCTCAGCTCGGCGGCGGTGTAGCGGTACTGCCCGCGGGTGCCCCCCTGCTGGGCGGTGAAGGTGGCCGCGTCCACGTGCGTGCCCTGGCCCGCGATGTGGTCGGTCTCGAAGTTGGTCTGCACCACGGTGCGCCGCTGTGCCCACCGCTGGTACAGGTCATAGGAGGGACTGGCGGCCTGCTCCACCACCGGCGGTTCGGCCTGGTTCACCTTGAAGAAGGGGTGCGTCATGGCCACGCTGTCCAGCACGCCGGTGTGGTCGTACACGTAGCTGTAGGTCAGGTAGTCCCATTCGCCGCAGGCGTACTGGTCCTGGGTGGTCTGGGCATCGCACTTCAGGGTGTGCACCATCAGCACCTTGCGGTAGGTGTGGGTGGTGTCGGGGAACTGCCACCAGCCGCGGCGGGTGGTGATGCTGTCGAAGGTGAGGGTCTGCACGCGCAGGGTGTCCTCCTGGGCGCTCAGGGCCAGGGGCAGGGCGAACAGCAGGGCAAGGAGCGGACGGGTGGTCTTCATCACGGGATCCCTTGATGGGGCCACGAATTTAGCCCGCCAGCGGCTGGCCGGGGGGCTAACTTCGCCGCCATCCTGCCCATCCAGACAGCCCCCCGCATGGTCCACCGCATTCCCTACCGCGATACCCACCGGTTCGCGGACGTGGTGCTGGACCACCTGGATGATGCGCCCGCCCTGCGCGAACTGCGCACCTTCCCGCCCAGCTGGGAAGGCCTGGACGCCGCCGCCAAGGACCGCACCTTTCCCCCGGAACACCGCGCCACGCTCGTGGAGGCCCTGCGCCGCCAGTACGCGGGCCTGGAGCTGGGCGAGGCCGTGGAAGCGAACCTCGGCAAGCTCGGCGACCCCCGCAGCCTCACCGTCACCACCGGCCACCAGCTGGTGCTCTTCGGCGGACCGCTGTACGTGCCCTTCAAGCTGCTGAACGTGGTGCGGCTGGCGCGCGACCTGGAGGCCCGCTGGGACCGGCCCGTGGTGCCCGTGTTCTGGATGGCCTCGGAGGACCACGACCGGCCGGAGATCGACCACACCTGGGTGAACGGGAAGCGCATCGCCTGGCCCGGGGAGACCGCCGGGGCCGTGGGGAAACTTCGGCTGGATGGCATCGATCCGGTCCTTCAGGAACTGGAGGCCGCGCTGGGTCCGGGTTCCGGTCCCTTGGTGGAACGGCTGAAGGCCCACTACGCCCCCGGCCACGACCTGGCCCGCGCCACGCGTGGACTGGTGCACGACCTCTTCGGCCACCTGGGCATCGTGGTGCTGGATGGCGACGACCCCGCGCTGAAGCAGCTCTTCGCCCCGGTGATGGAGAACGAGTTGGTGAACGGGGTGGTGAAGCCTGCCGTGGACTACGCCGATGAGCGGCTTCAGCAGCACTACAAGGTCCAGGCCCACGCCCGGCCGATCAACCTCTTCCACCTGCGCCCCGGGCACCGCGCCCGCATCGAGCGTGACGGTGACCTGTACCGCGTGCTGGAGGGTGGCCCGGTGTTCACCCTGGACGAGCTGCTGCAGGAGCTTCGGAAACGCCCGGAGCAGTTCTCGCCCAACGTGCTGATGCGTCCGGTGTACCAGGAGACCATCCTGCCGAACGTGGCCTACGTGGGCGGCGGCGGCGAGCTGGCCTACTGGCTGCAGCTGCGCTGGGTGTTCCAGGCGCTGCAGGTGCCCATGCCCGTGGTGCTGCTGCGCAGTTCGGCGCTGCTGGCAGGGGAGAAGGACCTTGCCTCCCTCCAGAAACTCGGCCTATCCGTGGAGGACCTCTTCACCGACGCCGATGCCCTGCGCACCCGCGTGGCGAAGGAAGGCGTGGACTTCAGCACCTCGCTGGACGACGAACTGGCCCGGCTGGATGCCCTGATGCAGGACCTGGAGACCCGCGCCGCCGCCGTGGACCCCACGCTGGCCGCCAGCGCCCGCGGGCATGCCGCCCGTGCCCGCAAGGCCGTGGAAGGCCTGCAACGCAAGTACGAGCGCGCGGCCCGGCGGAAGGCCTCCGAACGGCTGGAACGGCTGGACCGCGTACTGGAGCACCTCTTCCCCGGAGGCGGACTTCAGGAGCGGAAGGAGAACGTGCTGCCCTGGTACCTGGCGGAAGGCGATGCGCTCTGGGAGCGGTTGCTGGAGGCGCTGGACCCGCTGAACGGGCAGTTCACCATCCTCGGCGCGGATCCCGCTCCCGCCGGATGAAGACCAGCCGGGTGCCCTCGTGCCCCTCCAGCCGGTAGCCCAGCAGGTGGAAGAGCCGGATGGGTGCCCGCGCCACGGCCGGGTCCACGCGCAGCCTGCGTGCATCGTCCGGCAGGCGTTCCACCCCCGGCAGCAGCGGCAGCAGGCCATGCACCGGCGTGCGGCGCAGCACCGCGGACAGCGCCAGCCAGAAGCCGTGTACCGGGCGCACCAGGAAGTAGCCTTCGCCGCCCATGGCCTGGTACAGCGGCATGAAGATCCTTCCGCCGTACTGCGACCGCACCGGCCGCTCGTTCAGCGTGGCCAGCTCCTCGCCCTTGCGCACCGGGTCGAAGTTGCGGTAGCCCGGCTTCATCACGAAGCGGTCGCTGCCGCGCAGGGGCAGCCGCAGGCGGATGTCGAACACGCGCCCGCGCAGCTCGCTCCCGGGGTCCAGGGTGGCCTGGTGCTTCCGGCGTTCCTCCCGGGAGAGCGCCACCACGCCGGCCTCCTCCAGCGCCAGCCAGGCGAAGGCCAGGTGCCGTTCCACCGAGGCGGTGTCCGCATGCTGACCGCTCTCGAAGGCCAGCGCCACGTGCCCGCGTTCCATCAGCCAGCTCAGCAGCGGACCGCGCAGGTGCTCCTCGATGCCCAGCACCACCGGCACCTTCAGCCCGCGCACGAAGGCCCGGTTGGCCAGGGTGTCGTTCAGCGTCACGAAGGCGGCGGTGGGGGCGCTGGTGGTGTGCAGGTCGATCGCGTACAGGTCCCGGTGCCGCCCCAGCAGCTCGTGGATGTGCCGGTTCAGCGCGTGGAAGTCCTCGGCCTCGGCGGCCAGTTCGGCGTGCAGCGGACCTTCGTCGCGGTCGCGGCGCACGCGGTCCTCCGTCCACACCCGGTTCAGGTCGCGGTCCACGGCGCGCACGCCACGGGCCAGGGCGTTCAGGTTGCCGGCCAGGGCCACCACGGTGCCGGTGAGCTTCCGGTCGCCGAGTTCCTGGAACAGCCGCTGCAGGGCGAACACGCCGGCGGGTTCGTTGCCGTGCACCCCGCCGAAGAGCAGCACGCAGGGATCCCCGGCGCCCGCCCGGCCCAACACCCGCTCCACGCGGAGCCCCGTTCCCATCGTCGCTGTGTGCTCCATCAGACTCCCAACCGCTGCAGGTCGGTCCGGCTCAGGAGGCCCACCAGGGTGCCCTGGTACACCACCGGCATGCAGCCGAACCCACGCTCCTTCATCACCTTCACCACGTCCGCCACGGCTTCGTTCGGGTCGGCCGTCACCAGCTCGGTGCGCATCACGTCGCGCACGGTGCGGTCCCCGTCGTCGCCGTCCGCCAGCCCGGCCTCCCGCAGGTCGCGTTCGGTCACCAGCCCCACCAGTTGACCGCGCTCGTCCTCCACGGGCACGTGGTGCACCTCGCGCCAGGCCATCACGCGCCGGGCCAGGTCCACCAGGTCGTCCGGCCGCACGGTCAGCAGGTCGGTGGTCATGATCTGGTACACCTTCTCCAGCGCCAGTTCGTCGCCGGTGAGCTGCTCGCGCGAGGCGGGTTCCCATTCGCCCACGGGCAGCCCGCCGGCCGCGTTGCGGTGCATCAGCGCGGTGGCGCGGCGCAGGGCGATGTCCTTCTGCCGGCCCTCCTTCAGCACCCGCACGGCGTGGGTGGTCCACTGCGCGCCGTTGTGGCTGCTCAGCCGCTGGCGCACCACGCCCAGGTAGTGGCGGATGTCGCTGCGGTCCACGCCGCTCTTCCGCAGCCCGCGCTCGGCGATGGGCAGCAGCACCCGCTCCAGCAGTTCGCGCGTGTCGTACACCTCCCCGAACCAGTTCAGCTTGGTCTCCAGCCCGCTGAGCGCGGCGCGGAAGAAGTTGGCCTTCACCTGGCGGAAGGGCATCTTCTCCCACAGCCGCCGGTGGCCGTCCTCCATGCCCGCCATCAGCCCGGTCCAGAAGGCCATGTTGGCCATCTCGTCCAGCGTGGTGGGCCCGCTGGGCACGTAGCGGCATTCCACCCGCAGGTGGGGCCTGCCGCCGCCGATGCCGTAGCACAGCCGGTTCCAGCGGTAGATGGTGCCGTTGTGCAGCGCCAGGGCCCGCAGCTTCGGCACGTCGCCGGCGTCCAGGGCCTCCAGCGCGGTGCGCTCCTCCAGGTCGCCGGTCAGCAGCATGTCGTAGCGCACCACGTCCTCCTTGAACACCTCGGTGACGCTGTGCCTGAGCCAGCGGGTGCCGAAGGTGACGCGCGGCTGGCGTTCGCGGATCAGCGTGCTGCTGTTGCGCACGTCGATGCTCTGCTGGAAGAGGGCGATGCGCGTCTCGGCCCAGAGCTCCTTGCCCAGCAGGATGGGGCTGTTCGCGCTCACCGCCAGCACCGGCGCGGCGATCAGCTGCGCCCAGTTGTACTGGTCCACCGCGTCGGCCGGCTCCAGTTGCAGGTGCAGCTGGAAGCTGGTGTTGCAGGCCTCGAACACGATGGTCTCGTGCTTGGTGATCAGCTCGTCCACCCCCTGGATGTGCAGCTCGAAGAGGCCGCCCTTCTGCCTGCGCATCACCTCGTCCAGCGCGGCGTAGCGCGGGCTCGGGGTCATGTGGTCCAGCTCGATGTGGCGCGGCGTCAGCGTGGGCAGGATGCCGGTGAGCACCACGTGCATGCCCAGCTCTTCCGCGGCCTTCTCCGCATGGTGCATCAGCGTGCGCAGCTGCTCGTCCATCCGCCGCAGCGCCCCGCCGTCCAGGTCCTGCGGGTCCAGGTTCAGCTCCAGGTTGTACTTGGCCAGCTCGGTGGTGAAGTGCGGGTCGCCCAGCACCTCGCGCAGCGTATGCCCGCGCTCGCAGGGCCCGAAGTTGCGGTCCACCAGGCAGAACTCCTGCTCGGCCCCGATGCGCGGGGTGCCGTGCTCGATCAGGCCCTCGGCCAGCATGCGGTCCAGCGCGTCCAGGTCGCTGAGCAGGTGGCGCAGGAAGTGCGCCCGCTCCTCCGCGCTCGCGATCCGGCGTACGGCCTGGGTGCCCATGCGGGCAAGATAGCCGACGGGGGGAAAGCGAGGGGTGATGGGGGTGGGGTGCGTTCCCGGAGGCAGGACATGGCGCCACGCTCTCCGGTGTCATGCCGGGCGCCCCTACCTGTTGTTGTCATGCCGGCCCAGGGTCTCGCGGGCCTGACCCGGGACCGGGGGACCCGGCATCTCGGAGCTTTCAGGAGCAGGGGCGCCTGATAGTGCAAAGGGGATCACGCGATTCCGGCTCAAGGCCGGAATGACAGGAGGGTGGGCCGATCTTGTTCAATCTACACCCAGCGAGCATGTCCGCGCGAGCGAAATGCGCCCTTATGACTTGAT
>JACJZH010000012.1 GCA_020635695.1 Flavobacteriales bacterium
ACGGCCTCAGCCCATGAAGGGATAGCGGTGGTCGGTGGGCGGCACGAAGTTCTCCTTGATCGTGCGCGCGTTCACCCAGCGCAGCAGGTTCAGGTAGCTGCCCGCCTTGTCGTTGGTGCCGCTGCCACGGGCCCCGCCGAAGGGCTGCTGCCCCACCACGGCCCCGGTGGGCTTGTCGTTGATGTAGAAGTTCCCCGCGGCATGGCGCAGCCGGTCGGTGGCTTCCACGATCGCCTGGCGTTCCCGGGCGAACACCGCTCCAGTGAGGGCGTATTCGCTGGTCCCGTCCAGCAGGGCCAGGGTCTCCATCCAGGCGTCGGCCTTGTACACGTAGATGGTGAGGATGGGCCCGAAGATCTCCTCGCACATCGTCTTCGCCTTCGGGTCGCTGACCACGGCCACCGTGGGTTCGATGAAGTAGCCCTTCTCCTTGTCATAGCCGCCCCCGGCGATGATCTCGGTGCCCTTTTCCTGCTTCAGGTGCTCGATGTACCCGGCGATCTTGTCGAAGGCCTTCTCGTCGATCACCGCGTTGATGAAGTGGGAGAAGTCCTTTGGGTCGCCCATGGTGAAGCTGTTCACGTCCGCGACCAGTTCCTCCTTCACCTTCGGCCACAGGTTGTCCGGTACATAGGCCCGGCTGGCGGCGCTGCACTTCTGTCCCTGGAACTCGAAGGCCCCCCGGCTCAGGGCGGTGGCCACCTGCAGGGCGTCGGCGCTGTGATGCGCGATCACGAAGTCCTTGCCGCCGGTCTCGCCCACGATGCGGGGATAGCTGCGGTACACCGGCAGGTTGTCGGCGATGGTCTTCCACAGCTGGCGGAACACGCCCGTGCTGCCGGTGAAGTGGAGGCCGGCGAACTCCGGATGGCCGAAGATCACGTCGCCTGCCGCGCTCCCCGACACATGCACCAGGTTGATGACCCCGTCCGGCAGGCCGGCCTCATGGAAGAGTTCCATGATCACCTGGGCGCTGTACACCTGGCTCTGCGCCGGTTTCCACACGGCCACGTTGCCCATCAGGGCGGGCGCGCTGGGCAGGTTGCCGGCGATGCTGGTGAAGTTGAAGGGCGTGAGCGCGAACACGAAGCCTTCCAGCGGCCGGTACTCGACCCGGTTCCAGGTGGGCTGCGGACTGTACATGGGCTGGTCGCGGTAGATCTGCGTCATGTACTGCACGTTGAACCGCAGGAAGTCCGCGAACTCGCAGGCCGCGTCGATCTCCGCCTGGAAAACGTTCTTGCTCTGGGCCAGCATGGTGGCCGCGTTCATCCGCGCCCGGTAAGGTCCGCTGAGCAGGTCGGCCGCCTTCAGGAAGATCGCCGCACGGTCCTGCCAGGCCATGGCCTCCCAGGCAGGCTTCGCCGCCAGCGCGGCATCAATGGCCCGCTTCACATGGTCGGCCGTGCCGAAGTGGGCATGGCCGATGGTGTGCTGGTGATCGTGCGGAGGCGATACCGCGCGCCGGTCGTTCGTCGTCACGCGTTCGGCGCCGATCCACATGGGCAGGTCCTTCTCCTGCTCCAGGAGGCGTTCCAGTTCGTGGATGACCTGCTCCCGCTCCGGGGTGCCGGGCGCGTAGCTCAGCACGGGTTCGTTGGCGGGGTGGGGGGGCGTGAAGATGGCGTCGATCATGGTGTTCACTGTGAAGGGCCGCAAAGATACCCGCCCTTCCCGAGCGGTCAGGTGATCGCGCTCACCCTACCTTGGCCGCCCGAGAAGCCCTTGTCATGAGAGACCTTTCCACCTTGCTCTTCCTGCTGCTCACCGGTTCGCTGGCCGCCCAGTTCAATGGCGCGGAGAGCGTGGAGTACGACCCCGCGGGCGACCGCTATTTCGTGAGCAATACCCAGAGCCATGTGATCAGCATCCTGGAGCAGGGCGGGGCGGTGAGCACCTTCGCTTCCGGCCTGGGGAGCGGTCCGCACGGGCTTGAACTGCTCGGCGATACGCTGTATGCCTGCAGCGGCGGACGGGTGAAGGGCTTCCTCCGCACCGATGGCAGCCAGGTGGCCGACATCGACCTGAGCGGCACCTTCCTCAACGGCCTCACCACGGACGGCACCCATCTCTATGCCACGGACTTCTCCCAAGGCCGCATCCACAAGGTGGATCCCGTTGCCGGCACCTCGACCCCGTTGGTGTCCCAGACCATTTTCACGCCGAATGGCATCGTGTACGACCCCACGCTGGATCGCCTGGTGGTGGTGGCCTGGGGCAGCAACGCGGGCATCCATGCGGTGGACCCGGTCTCCGGAGCCATGTCCCTGTTGACGAACACGGGGCTCACCAACCTGGACGGTGTCACCATCGACTGCAATGGCCAGTTCTGGGTCACCAGTTGGACTCCGGACCAGTTGACGCAGTACGACCCCTCCTTCGCCCTGCCTGGCATCCCGGCAGTGGGAGTGGTGTTGAACAACGCGGCGGACATCGACTACGATCCGGTGAACAACCTGGTCTGCGTACCCAACAGCGGCAATAACTCGGTGGTGTTCCACACGCCCGGTTCCTGCACGACGGGAGTCGGCGAGGCTGCACGCCCGGCAGTATCGCTCTGGCCGAACCCGGCCACGGACCTGCTACGGGTGGGTGGCGTGGAGCCGGGTTCGCCCTACCGCGTGTTCGATGCCAGCGGTCGTGAGGTGTTGGCCGGCCGGGTGGCCGTGGATGGTGTGATCGCCGTGGGAATCCTGGAAGCGGGCCGGTACCACCTGCTGCTGGAAGCCGGGGCCATGCCCTTCGTGGTGCAGCGCTGAGCGCTCAGTTGGCCAGCCAGGGAAGTTCCAGGTGGAACTCGGGGATGCGGACCTCGAAGAAGTGGTCGTCAGGCAGTCTGCTCATGAGGTAGCTGCCATGCATGCGGCCCTGTCCGCTGCGCAGATCGCAGAAGCTCTCGTAGGTGTAGCGCTCACCCGGAGCGATCACGGGCGTTTCACCGACCACTCCGGGACCCTCCACCTCGCGCACGGGCGCCAGGCCATCGTGGATGTGCCAGAGCCGGCGAAGGAGCTTCACCGGCCGTGAGCCCTCGTTCACGATCCGCACGCGGTAGCTGAAGATGCACCGGCCTTGGGGCACATCGCTGTGCGCGGGCTCGAAGCGGGGACGCACCTCCACCCGGATCCCTTGTGTGACGTCGGTGCCCATGAGCCTGTACCAAAGTTAGGGAGCAGGGCCACCGCCGCCCGATCTTCGCGGGCCATGCGGGTGCTCCTGCTCGACAACCACGACAGCTTCACCTGGAACCTGCACCACGTGCTGCAGCCCTTAGTGGAAGAGGTGGACGTGGTGCGCAACGACGCCATCACCGTGGCGGAGGCGGCCACCTACGACCGCCTGGTGCTCTCACCCGGGCCAGGCCTTCCTTCGGAGTCGGGTGTGCTCATGGACGTGGTGCGCGAACTGCTGCCGACCCACCCCATGCTGGGCGTGTGCCTGGGCATGCAGGCGCTGGTGGAGGTGTGCGGAGGTTCTCTCTTCCAACAAACGGAGGTGATGCATGGGCGTGTGGCCGACTGTCGCGTGGAGGAACCCGGCGATCCGCTCTTCCAGGGACTGCCTGCGCGCTTCCCCGTGGGCCTCTACCATTCCTGGGCCGCCGCCCCGGCCACGCTTCCAGCGGAACTGCAGGTCACGGCACGCAGTGAGCGCGGGGTGATCATGGCGGTCCGGCACCGGCACCTTCCGGCATGCGGTGTCCAGTTCCACCCGGAAAGCGTGATGACCCCGGACGGCGCGCGCCTCCTGGCCAACTGGGTGCGCTCCTAGAACAGCAGGTTGTTGTTGTTGCCGTAGGGCCGGCGTTGCTCGTACTTCAGGTCGCGCAGGATGCTGGCCTTCACGTTGATCCGGAAGCTGAAGCTCTTCCGCACCCCGATCGGGATGATGTTGAAGTTGAACTCCCAGCAGTGCAGGTCCCAGTAGAGGTTCAACGAGGTGGGCGTCCACTCCTCGGCCACCAGGTCATAGCCGCTGCTGAACCCGAGCTTCCAATGCTGAAGGATGTTCACATCGCCATTGAACAGGACGCTCTGCCGCTCCGTGTCGGTGACCTCCTCGGCCGCCCAGAACCGGGCCAGGTCATAGCTGTAGTTCACGTTCAGGCGCCAGGGAAGGCTGAAGTTCACCTTGGCCCCCTTGTCGGGATCGGCCTCACCCACCACCTGTTCATCCTGCCCGGAGCTCTGCTGCACGGGCTGCCCGTAGCGTGGGCTCTTCAGGTCGAAGCCCACCGCGGTGTTCAGGTTGGTGAGCCGGAGCAGCTGCCCGTTCACGTCCAGGGTGCTGGCCTGGATGCGCTGCCCCAGTTCGTTCGTGGCGTACGGGTCCCACAGGCTGGTCAGGTTCACATGGATGCGGTCCATGAAGCTGGTACGGGCGGCGATGTTCAGCGGGTTCCAGTTCAATGAATCGCGCAGCCAGTCGTAGCTCGTGTTGATCCCGAAGAAGTCGATCAGCTTCAGTTTGCGCACCACCTCCTTGTTGGGCGTGCTGGCCTTCCCATCGCGCACCTTGGCCTCCAGGCTCTGGATCAGGCCCAGGGTCAGCAGCCCGCTCTCGCCCTGGGGGGGCTTGCCGTAGATGCCGATGTCGAAGGGTGAATAGCTGCTGGTGGCACCATCGTTCCCGAAGGGCCCCTCGACCTGCGTGCCGAAGTCGGGCCGGTAGGACACCCCCGCCTGGGGGGTTATGACGTGGCGGATGGCCTTCAACTTCCCGCCACCGAACACGAAGGTGCCATAGAGCTTGCTGGTCAGGTTGGCCCCCACGCTCCAGTCGCCCGCCCGGCGGAAGCCCGGCACGGTGTCGGTGATGGTGCTGTCCAGGTCGGGCACGTAGGTCTTGCGCAGGGTCTCGAAGTACCAGCGGTCCGTGGCCCGGAAGTCGGGGTTGATGGTGAAGGCCTTGGTCTTGAAGGACGTGTTCACCTGGGCGGTGTGCCGGATGCCGTTCCGGAAGTCGGCCAGCAGGTTCGGCAGGTTGTCGAACGAGAGCTGGTCCTCGGTGGTGCTGAGCCGGTTGTCGAAGTTGGCCGAGTAGTTCACCCCGATGCGTTCGTACCATTTCTGCCGGCCCACCCGCGGCCCGCGCAGCATTTCCCCGGGGAAGAAGCGCTGCACGTTGTAGGTGATGGACGGCAGGGTGAGGTCGAAGGTGCGGTTCAGGGTGTTCTGCGCATGGCGGGCATTGATGGCCAGGCTGCTGGGGATGCGGCCCCCGAACTGGTGCGACCACTGGATGTTGCTCTGGAAGGTGTTGCTCAGGTAGTCGTAGGTGCTGCTGTTGAAGTTGTTGGTGAAGTACTGGCTGCTGCCCACGTTCACACTGGCGCTGAAGCGGTCGGTAAGGCTGGCGCGCGGGTCCAGCAGGTGGTTCCACCGAACGAAGAAGGTCCGCTGCTCGCTGAAGTCCGGGAAGTCCGGGTCGCTGTTCAGCAGGTTGTTGTAGCTCAGGTCCAGGGAACCGTTGTACCGGTACCGCTGCTTGTAGCGCGTGAAGGCCCGTGCCCCCCAGCTGCCGCGGCTGTAGATGTCGCCGGTGAGCTGCAGGTCCACCTGGTCGCTCAGGGGCATGTAGTAGCCCCCGTTCAGCAGGAAGAAGCCCAGCTGCTCGCTCTCCCCCCAGGTGGGGATCAGGATGCCCGACGCCCCGCGCGGCTTGTTGGGGAACAGGCCGAAGGGGATGGCCAATGGCGTGGGCACGTTGCCCACCTTCATGTAGGCCGGTCCCGCCACGATCTTGTCATCGGGGATCACGATCATCCGGCTCACCTTGAAGTGGTAGTGCGGTCGCGGCCGGTCGCAGGTGGTGAGCATCCCACCCTTGCTGTGCACCTCCTCGTTGGGCTGGCGCTTGCTCACGTTGGCATGCACGTAGGCCTGCTGCTCCTCGGTGCGCACGTTGCGGATCAGCGCCTTCTTCGTCGTGAAGTTGTAGCGGATGCTGTCCGACTCGATGGTGTGGGAACCTTCGGTGAACACCGGCTTGCCCACCACGGTGCCCATGCTGTCCGGCGCACCAAAGGCGCGCACTTCCTCGTTCTTCAGGTCGTAGGCCAGCCGGTCGGCCGTGAGGGTGATGTCGCCATATTTCACGGTGGCCCCGCCGAAGAGGTACACCGTTTGCAGGGAGAGGTCGTACCGGATGCTGTCCCGGGCGCTGTACCGCACCTCCTGGTCCAGCCCCTGGCCCGCCAACGGACCGAACGCCATGACCACCAACACGATGCTGAGGAAAAGTGCGCCCACGCCCGGCCGCCCGGCGCGCGGCACCGCGGTAGCTTCGTGCCCCGAGGGCCGCACAGCTGGTCCCGCCGCCATGTGCGGGCCGAAATTAGCGTTCCCCGAAAGGAGCATGGGCCTTATCGCGCGCTTGGGTAAAGGAATGGCTTGCGCCGCGCTGGCGGCACTGGCCGCCCTCCCCGCACATCCCATGCCACAAGGTGGCAACGATCCCAACAAGGTGGACGTGGTGGTGCTGGACGCCGGCCATGGGGGCAAGGATCCCGGGAACCTGGGCACCGGGCGCTACAAGACCACCGAGAAGCACGTCGCCCTCAACGTCACCAAGCTGGTGGGCAAGTACATCCAGGAGGCCTTTCCGGACGTGAAGGTGGTGTACACCCGCGATGACGACACCTTCGTGGAGCTGAGGGAACGTTGTGAGATCGCCAACCGCAACAAGGCGGACATCTTCATCTCCGTGCATTGCAACGCGAACGACAACCACGCTCCCCACGGTTCCGAGACCTACGTCATGGGCCTGCACAAGACCGAGGCCAACATGCGGGTGGCGCAGAAGGAGAACGAGGCCATCCTGCTGGAGGACGGGCACGGCCTTCGGTATGACGGGTACGACCCGAACGATCCCGAGAGCATGATCGCCCTGAGCCTGAGGCAGAACGCCTACCTGGACCACAGCCTGCTCTTCTCCGCGCTGGTGCAGCGGCAGTTCAAGGACCGCGTGGGGCGCCCGGACCGCGGGGTGAAGCAGGCCGGCTTCCTCGTGATCAGCTACACCACCATGCCCGCGGTGCTCATCGAGCTCGGTTTCCTCACCAACGACAAGGAGGAGGAGTTCCTGCAGAGCGAGCAGGGCCAGGACTACATGGCCTCCGCGATCTATCGGGCGTTCAAGCAGTACAAGGCCCAGGTGGAAGGGGTCGACGTGGACATGACCCCGCGTCCTGCGGAGCCCGACTGCACCCAGGTGGCCATGCCCGTGGTCACCACCGCCGAAGGGGTGCGCTTCAAGGTGCAGATCGTCACCGCGTCCAAGCGCGTGCCTGTGAAGCCGTCCAACTTCAATGGCCTGGAGGGCGTGGAGGAGCACCAGGGCGCCGGATTGTTCAAGTACACCGTGGGCAACGAGCCTTCGCTGGCCGGGGCCCGCGAGCTGCAGGCCAGATGCCGGGCGAAGGGCTACGACGGTGCATTCATCGTGGCTTTCCGGGACGGCGAACGCATCGATCTTCAGGAAGCCGTTAAATTGGCCGAGGGCCGTTAAGCCGTGCCGTTGCCGAAACTGAAAAGGGAGTACACCATCGCGCTCACGATCATGGCAGGAGTGCTCCTGCTCGTGTTCGGGATCAACTACCTGAAGGGGCTGGACCTCCTGCAGAAGCGCAACATCTACCACGCGGTCTACAACGACATCTCCGGTGTCAATGAATCCACGCCGCTGTTCTTCCGTGGGCTCAAGGTCGGCCAGGTGGTGCACACCGAGCTGATGCCGGACGGTTCCGGCCGCATCGCCCTCAGCGTTCAAGTGGACGAGGACAGGCTGAAGATCCCCAAGGACTCCCGCATCCGGATCTACAGCGCGGACATCTTCACGCGGGCCGTGAGCCTGGAGCTGGGTGCCTCCACGGAACTGGCTGGGCAAGGCGACACCCTGCTGGGCAATGCGGAGCTCAGCCTCACCGAGTCGGTGAACGAACAGATCGACCCGCTGAAACGAAAGGCGGAAGGCATGCTCGCCAACATCGACAGCGTGCTCACCAGCCTGCAGAAGATCCTGAACGCCGAGGCACGCGGGGATATCGATGCCAGCTTCAGCAGCATCCGGCAGACGCTGGAGACGCTCGAACGGACGGCCGCGCGTGTGGATGCGGTGGTGGCGGCCGAGTCCGAGGCCCTCAAGAGCACCATCGAGAACGTGAACGCCGTGTCCGGCGCCCTGGCGCGCAACGGCGACCGGATGGACCGCATCTTCGCCAACCTGGACACGGCCACCACGGCGCTGGCCGGCGGCCGATTGGACAGCCTCATCGCCGACCTGGGCAGCACCTCCCGCCAGTTGAACGCGATGCTGATCGCGATGAACCAGGGCAAGGGCACCATGGGGAAGCTGATGAAGGACGACAGCCTGTACAACAACCTCAACGCGGCCAGTGCCGAACTGGAGCTGCTGCTGGAGGACCTGCGCATGAACCCCAACCGGTACTTCTCCGTTTTCGGCAAGAAGGACAAGCTGCCCAAGTTGAGCAAGGCGGACATCGAACGGATCCGCACCTCGATGGAACAGGAACTGAAGGATTAGATGGGCGTCGAGAACATCCTCTTCATCGTCGCGCTGGCCGTGGGCATCGGGTTGTTCGCCCGTCAGGTCAGGCGCATCGCACGCAACGTCCGGCTGGGGCGTGATGAGGACCGCAGCGACCGGAAGGCCGAGCGCTGGGGCGTGATGGCCCGGGTGGCGCTGGGTCAGGGGAAGATGGTGGTGCGCCCGGTGGCCGGCATCATGCACATCCTGATCTACGTGGGCTTCGTGCTCATCAACCTGGAGGTCCTCGAGATCATCATCGATGGCATCTTCGGCACCCATCGCGTGTTGTCCTTCCTGGGTGGCTTCTACGACCTGATGATCGCCGTCTTCGAGTGGCTGGCGCTGGGCGTGGTGGTGGCCTGCGTCGTGTTCCTCGCCCGGCGCCTGGTGATCCGCATCCCGCGCTTCAAAGGCAGGGAGATGACCTCCTGGCCCAAACGCGATGCGGTGTACATCCTGTTGATCGAGCTCGTGCTCATGGGCGCGCTCCTGAAGATGAACGCGGTGGACCAGCTCCTCCAGGAACGAGGAGCGGAGCACTTCGTGAAGGCCGGATCGTTCCCCGTCAGCAGCTGGCTCACGCCGTTCTTCGCGGGCATGGACACCGGTACGCTCCTGGTCCTGGAGCGCGTCTATTGGTGGGCGCACATCCTCGGCATCCTCGCCTTCCTGAACTACCTGCCCATCAGCAAGCACTTCCACATCATCCTGGCCTTCCCCAATACGTGGTACAGCAAGCTGGAGCCGAGGACCCAGGTGCGGAACATGCCGCGCATCACCGAGGAGGTGAAGTTGATGATGGACCCCTCCGCGGATCCGTATGCCACGCCTGCTGAAGGCGATGGAGCGCCGCCGGAACGCTTCGGTGCCCGGGACGTCCAGGACCTGAGCTGGAAGAGCCTGCTGGACGCCTACACCTGCACGGAGTGCGGACGATGCACCAGCGAATGCCCGGCCAACCTCACCGGCAAGCTGCTGAGCCCGCGCAAGATCATGATGGACACCCGCGACCGGCTCGAGGAAGTGGGGCGGAACATCGATGCCAACAACGGCACCTTCCAGGATGACGGCAAGGCGCTGCTTGGTGACTACATCTCCGAGGAGGAGCTCTGGGCCTGCACCACGTGCAACGCCTGCACCCAGGCCTGTCCGGTGAACATCGATCCGGTGGCCATCATCATGGACATGCGCCGAAACCTGGTGATGGAGGAGAGCCGGCCGCGACCTGCGCTCACCACCATGCTCACGAACGTGGAGAACAACGGGGCGCCCTGGCAGTTCGCCCAGTCCGACCGCATGAAATGGACCGAGGAATGACCACCCGCGTGCCCACCATGTCCGAATTGACGGCGTCCGGAGAGACGCCGGAGGTGCTCTTCTGGGTCGGTTGTGCAGGCAGCTTTGACGACCGGGCAAGAAAGATCACGAAGGCCTTCGTCAAGCTGATGCACCATGCAGGTGTCAAGTTCGCGGTGCTGGGCACGGAGGAGAGCTGCACCGGGGACCCGGCGCGCCGTGCCGGGAACGAGTTCCTGTTCCAGATGCAGGCGCTGCAGAACATCCAGGTGCTGAACGGCTACGGGGTCAGGCGCATCGTAACGGCCTGTCCACACTGCTTCAACACCATCCGGAACGAGTATCCCGAACTGGGCGGATCGTACGAGGTCCTTCACCACAGCCAGTTCCTCAATACCCTGCTGCGCGAAGGACGCTTGAAGGTGGAGGGCGGCAGCTTCCGTGGAAAGCGCATCACCTTTCACGATCCCTGCTACCTCGGCCGCGGCAATGGCGAGTACGAGGCGCCGCGTGAGCTGCTGTCCAAGTTGGACGCGGAGCTCGTTGAGATGAAGCGCAGCCGTGCTCAGGGCCTTTGTTGTGGCGCCGGTGGTGCGCAGATGTTCAAGGAGGCCGAGCCCGGGGATCGCGAGGTGAACATCGCACGCAGCGAGGAGGCCCTCGGAACGGCTCCGGCCGTGATCGCCGCCGGGTGCCCGTTCTGCAATACCATGATGACCGATGGCGTGAAGCACTTCGAGAAGGAAGGTGAGGTGGCCGTCAAGGACCTCGCCGAGCTGATCGCCGAAGCAGCTGACCTATGACCACAGCACCCAGCCCCACCCGCCAGTTGGCCGACCTTCCAGCGCACGCCCGCGTATGGGTCTACAAGAGCGCCCGGCCGCTCGGTCAGGCCGAGCAGAAGTTCGTTCGTGAACAGGGCTCGGTCTTCTGCGATTCCTGGGCCGCGCACGGGGCCGCCCTGGACGCCGCCGTTGACGTGCTTCACGACCGCTTCGTGGTCATCGCCGTGGACGAGGTCCAGGCGAAGGCCTCTGGTTGCAGCATCGACAAGAGCGTCGGCTTCATCAAGGACCTTGAGTACCAGTTGAACCTGATGCTCACCGATCGCATGGTCGTGGTGTTCGAGCTGAATGGCGAACTGCGCAGCTGCAGGCTGGAAGAGGTCCAGGAGCTGCTGGCGGATGGCACCCTGTCCGGCGATACCATCGTGTACGATGACCTCGTGACCACGAAGGCCGACCTGGATGCCAGGTTCCAGGTTCCGCTCAGGGACAGTTGGATGGCACGGTATCTCTGATCGGGAGATCGACCCTGCCCGTTCGTCACGCATTCTTCCCCGTTCGTCAGATCCGACCATGGCCTCGCAGGCCTTCATGGTACCTTGACATCAGGTTTTGGTTGACGGCCTTGATGGGACCAGGGCCAGATCTTTGGAAGTAGGGACGGTCGGCAGCTGCCGACCGTCCCCATTTCGGACGGTTCCTTCACCAAGGCCCCTTGAAAAGTCGCGCTCCCGACCGGCCTGATCCGCGCTCCTGCTCAGCATCTTGTGGGCATGGACGCCGGGGATGAGGAACTGGTAAGCCTGTTCCAGGGTGCCACGGAGTGGCTGACGCTGCTGATCCTGCTTGCGCTGACCCTTCAGCTGTGGGCCTGGGCTGCCGACCGCGGGCTGCGTCCAGCCGATCGCGGAGGCCGGTCGGGCTGGCTGCTCGTTCTCCTCTCGTTCGGATTGGTCGTGGTCATGCGTCTCCTGCATGCCGAATGGACCATGGCCCTCGTCCTGTGTGGAAGTCTGCTGGTGGCCGGCCTGCTTTCCCGCATGGTGCATGACCTCCGGCTAGGCGTTCCCGCCATGCTGCTGGCCGGCCTGCTGGGGCTCGGTCACGTGCTCAGCGCCATCGTGCTCGCTCTCCTCGGAACGCTCGTGCTACTGCTCAGCCGCCCGAGCCGATGAGCCGGCAACGCACATCCGGCGCCAGACCGCTCCCTGTGCTGTTGGGCCTGGCCGCACTGCTCCTGGGCGCGGGGATGTTCCTGTTCGGACCCGCCCATGCGCTCGTGCTTGCCCGCGCATCCATCGGCCGGATCCTGATCGATGGCTCCTTGCAACACCGTGCCGGCACAGCCCTTCCACGGGTGGACCTGAGGACCGGGGTCGTGTCCGACGATGGATCCCGCACCTGCAGGCTGGTGCATGAAGGGGTGGCCTATGGAGGAAGGCTTGCGGAGGTGGACGGAGGGAGCTGGTCGTTGGAGTTGGACAGCCTGTCGCCCTTTGGCGGGATCCGCATCCTGCGCTTCTCGAGGCCGGTGGAGCCGTCCAGGGTGGCTTGGAAGGCCTCCTTGGACATGGCAGGCATGCTGGGTGTGGCCGTTGCCCGGTCGGAACTGGTAAGCCTGGAGATGGACGGGGTCCTCCTCGGTCTCTGGCAATGGGCCGAGGTGGTCGGCGAGGACTTCGAACGCCACCGGCACCTGCGGAGCGGTCCCGTTGCCGTGCTCTCGTGCACCGGCTCCACGCCATGGTCCATCGACGCCCATTGGACCCCGGAGGGGCCGGACGGCCAGGTGGAAGCGGCACACGAGCGGCTGACATCATTGGTCAGCTTGATCCACGCGACCGACCTTCCCGACAGCCTTCGGACGGACAGCCTTTCTGAATTGGTCGATGCGGCGGCCTTCATACGCCTTCGGGTCTGGGAGGAACTGTTCCTGGACGGCGGTCGGGCCGTTCCCCACCTGATCCCGCAGGCGGGATCAGGGAGGCTCTACCCCGTACTGAGCGCCGAGGGTCGTTCCTCAGTGGATAGCACGGTGACCCCGGACGTGACGGAGATCCTGCTCCGTGACCCGCGTTGGAAAGGACACTACCTGCAGGCGCGGGAGCGTGCGGAGAAGCTACTTGTCGATCGATCGGTCTGGTCGACCCGGGTGCTGAGCCTGACACAGGGCCTTGCCCCGCACGTGGCGCGCGACCGTGATGCGATGCTGCGGCTCACGTCGCTCGGGTCGGTCCCGGTAAGGACCTCCGTCCGGGAATGGGAGGAAGAGGTGCGGTCGCAGCTGCACCGGTTCCAACACCTCACCAATGGGACGTGAACGACGCTCCAGAGGCCTGGTGGCCGTCCTGATGGGGCCGGTCCTGGTGGCCTTGCTGCTGCTGGGCCTGTTCTCCCTGTTCCCCGAGGACCGCCTCGCAGGTAGTTGGCCCTTGGGGATCAAGGCCTCGGAGGTGTCGGCATATGCCGCCTTGTTCGACCGCCAGCCGCAGGATACCGTACCGGTCGGATCGGACAGCTATGAGCTTTCCACTTCGGACAGCTCCCTGTGCCTGGCGATCGGGACCGACGTGGGCCCTCCGGATTGGTCTACGGCGATGTTCCGGGACGCGGATGTGGAGATCCCTGTCCGTGTGCGCCGCTTGCGCACGGAGCGCGGTGGGTTCGTGGTGAAATTTCCCGAGGAAACGCTCTTCCACACACAGCGGCAGCTGGTATTGATCCCGGCTGGTGAAGGACCCATCCGGGCCAAGTTCGAACAGGTGCTGGCCGATGAGCTCGGAGTGCTTGCTCCAGAGGTGGGGTTCGTCCGACTGGTGATCTGTGGAGAGGATCGGGGCATGTTCATCAAGGAGGAGCGGGTGGACCGGACATTCCTGCGCAAGCACAGGATCATGGAAGGCCAGCTCGTCGAGATGGGCCTGGATCCCTGGCGTCCCGACCAGCTGTTGCCCGCTTCGGATGAGCCCTCCATGTTGGCACGCACCTATCGCGAGCGCTCGTCGGAGAGTGATGCCGCCGCCTGGACCGATACCGAGCGATTGGTGGACTGGGCGCTCCTGCTCTGGCTATGCGACCGGGAAGACCTCCTCCGGGAAGGCGTGGACCTGGTGCATATGGGGGTGACGGGCCGGCTACTGCCGGTCTACCGTACACGGCGCGGCGTCGACGGCCTTCCCCCGGCCACGGTCCTGGCGGACCGACCCTTGGTGCGCCGGTTGCTATCGGCTGAAGTACTGGTGCGAATGAAGGAACGCCGGGAAGCATTGCTTGCGGACCGGTGGCGGCTGGAGGCACGGATGGAGGCCATGGAGAAGGCCTGGATGCCCCTGCTCGAGAGCGGCTCAAGGTTGGAACGGGCGCGCGCGGCCAGGATAGCGAAGGAACTCCTGGACCGGCTCGAACATGGCGACCCGATCGCGTGGTGGGATCGTCCGTTGGTCCCTCCCGCCGGGGAGGCCCAGTATGCGATGGAGCGCACCGTCAGGTCATTGTCCGATATCGCCGAGGCGGTCGGTGGACGGGTTCTCGGCGACACGCTTTTCCTGGATCGCGGACGCTATCGCATCCAGGACGACCTCATACTTCCCAAAGGTGCGTCGCTCGTGCTCCGCTCAGGGGTCCGGTTGGAGATCGACCCGGGACGCAGCATCCTTTGCCAGGGCCCTTTACACGTCAGGGCCACGCCCTTGAACCCGGTCTTCGTAAGACCTTCCGAAGGCGATTCCGCCTTCGGCACGTTCGCCGTGACCGGTGATGGGGACACCCCCTGCATCATCACCGGTCTGAGGATGTCGGGCGGTGCCGGAGCCTCCGTTGCCGGACAGGGTCATTCCGCAATGCTCAGCCTGCATGGGGTCCGGCTCGTGATGGAACGATCCGAACTGGAGGACGGGCGGGGGGAGGACCTCGTGAACGTGAAGGACAGCGAGGTGATCCTGGAGGACTGTCGGTTCAGTGGGGCCTTCTCCGACCTGGTGGACCTGGACCGCTGTACGGGAAGCGTGGCAGATTGCTGGTTCGGGCAGGCCGGGACGAGCGGGGAAGGGGATGCGCTGGACCTGGGCGGAGGCAGGCTGGTGGTCAGGGACTGTACCCTCGAAGGGGCCACGGACAAGGGCATGAGCGTCGGGGAGATCGCCCGGGTGGTCGTTCGTGGATGCACGTTCCGTGGATCGGCCATTGCCATGGCGGTGAAGGACCTTTCCATCGCCCATGTGGAGGACTGTCTCTTCACCGACAACGAACTGGTCTTCCAGGTGCGGCAGGCAAGCGGCATCTATGGTGGAGCCCGGTTGTTCCTGTACCCCAATACCTACGTGGGCAATGCCCGTGATCGCGAGGTGGACGGGCTTTCCCGCATAGAACCACGTGACGTGTGGGACGAGGACAGGCTGGAGGGCCTGTGATCACCGGAATATGGATGCACGGTCCGTGGGCCGTGCGGAGGCGTTCCAGTGAAGGCCGGGCAGGCGGACCTCCTCCGGCGGGGCCTTCTCCAAGGGATACATCACGGCATCAGGCCGGTCGCGGAAGGCCACACTGTGCACCTCATCCTCGGCGATCGTCACTTCGATCCGGCTGCAATCCGCCCGGTTCACCCCGATGATCGAGCGCTCGTCGCCTTTTTCCTCGATCGCGTGGTACACCGTCCGGCTGTTCCCTTCCACCAGGATCCTCCGGATCTTTCCGTCCAGGAAGAAGCCGGTGAGCTCGCGTCCGGCCACCTGATCGAACAGCACGCTGTCCACCTGGGAGACCACGAACGCGTCCCGTTCCACGAACAGGCGGTGCGCCTGCCCGTTGCGCAGGGTGATCCGCATGGGTCGTCCGCTGATCTGGTCGGTCCCGCTCCAGACATACGGGTCGCCTCGCAGGTGGATGAGGCTGTCCGCCTGCAGGTAGAGCAGGGTGTCGCATACCCCCTGCAGGTCGCTCTTATGGAACCGCACACCGCGCCGTGCCAGGATGATCCGGGCATTTCCGCTATCGGGCAGGGCGAACAGCGTATCTGCATGAAGGAAGAGCGTATCGCCTTCCATGGCCATGATCAGTTCCGCACGCCCGGTGATGAACAGGCTGTCCGCGAGTTCCAGGAAGCGACCGTGTTCACCGTGCACGGACAGGTCGTTGACGGTGTCGGTCACGCTCACGTTCCCCCAGGCCTCGCCCACGCCGGTGCGCCGGGCGTAATGCAGGCTGTCCCCTCCGAGCTCCTGGCCACGACGGAGGATCCGCGCGTATCGCGAGAAGTCCGCCACTTCGTTCCGGGTGTCGTAGCGGCCGCGGCGACAGAGGATGCGGGTGCTGTCCAGAACGATCTCCGTGGGGCCCAGGAACCGCGCCTCACCGGTGGTGGTGGCATAGTGCAGGGTGTCCGACCGGATCTGCCGGTCGGGATGATCGAGCCGCACGTCA
Organism: Flavobacteriales bacterium; assembly: GCA_020635695.1. Taxonomy (GTDB): domain Bacteria; phylum Bacteroidota; class Bacteroidia; order Flavobacteriales_F; family PHOS-HE28; genus PHOS-HE28. The sequence goes on from JACJZH010000012.1 coordinate 16,050, forward strand.
CGACTGAAGATGAACAGGCGTTGGTCGCTCAGGTAGGTCCCCAGCTCGCTGCGCAGGGTGTCACCTCCATGGCGGTCAACGATGGTCCCGCCACCCGTGTAGGTGGCCCGCTTTCCCCGCAGATCGTAGATGAGGTGTTCCGTGGTGAGTTCGGACCCGGGGTCGCGTAGCAGCACGTTGCCCGTCAGTTCCGCCACACGCTGCCGGCCCCGGTAGGCGAGCCTGTCGCCCTGCACGCGCAGGGTGTCGCCCTGCCGGATGTCGATGTGTCCATACGCATCGATCGTCTGGTCCTCCTTCAACCAGGCACTGTCGCAATGCATGATGGCCCCCCCATGCTCCAGCCGGACGTTGCCGACCAGGCGTTGCGTGCCCGGGGCGTAGTCGTCATCGAAGGTCCAGGCATCTGCGTTCAGGATGCGGACATTGCCGGTGGTGGCGGTGTCCTGGGCCGGGAGCTGACCGGCGAGCAACAACAGGACCATGGGGAGGAGCCGGCTCACGAACCATTTCCCAAGCAAGGAGCATGCCTTTCCTGGCCAGCAAGGCATGTGGGTCAGTTGAGGGAGATGTCCGGCAGACGGGGAAGGTCGCGATGATGACCACTGAGCAGCTCCAGGAATTCACGGATGCGGGCCTCTGCCGCGGCCGTGGCCTCGCTGATCTCGGTGCCTTGTGCCTTCAGCAGCATCACCCCGTACACGGCCGTGAAGCAGGCCTCGATGGGGTCCAGTTCCGACCCACCCGTTTGGCGCTGGACCGCTCGGATATCCTGTTCCACCTTCAAATAGGCCTGAACGTAGGCAGGGTCCTGGACATCGTTGATCAGCGCATCATGGATGCTCCTCAGCTCCTCCATGACCTCCTTCACTTCGTCCAGATGACCTTCCTGTTCGATCCCTTCCTCACGCATCCGTCGGATCAGGTCGGCGTACCACGCCCGCACCCCGCGCTTGGTCTCCGGGTCCGTGTCCATCGGCTTCACCAACAGCCCGGATACGGCTTCCAGGTCCAGCCCATGGGCGCGCAAGAGGTCCTCCAGATGCCACATGCTCACGATGTAGCCCGCAGCATGTTCGTGCCGTTTGTTCTCCAGCAGATCGATCATGGCTGCGCCGGGCTTGCCGCCCCCTCCTTGCGCGATCGGGCGTTCCGGTGGCGGCTGTTCAGGCCGTTCAACACCTCGCTCGTGATGTCCAATTCGTCGTTGCCCACCCAGATCTGCCCTCCGTCCTGCACGCTCAGGATGTAATCGAAGCCCGCATGCTCGTTGTACTCCTCGAGGAAGGCCTCGATCTCCAGGCTGATCTCGGACAACATCCGGACCTCCAAGGCGGCAAGCTCCCGCTCGCTCCGGGCCTGCAGTTCCTGGATGGATCCCATCAGTTGCTGGACCTCGGCCTGATCACGTTCCACCTCGGCCTGGGTGCTGTAGGTGTGGTCCTTGCGCATCAGCTCCTCGTAGCGTCCCTGGGCCCGCTGCATTTCGCGCTGCATGTTCTGCTCCAGCCGGCGGCTCTCGTTCCTGAACCTGTCACCGCTCTCCCGCACCTTCTCGTAGCCCTGCTGCACGCTGTCCATGAAGAAGTAGGCGATCCGGGCTTCCGGTGGCGTTCGAAGGCTGTCCGGACCGACGTCCGGGGTAGGGGTCTCCACGGGGTCCGTGGCCGTCGTGCTTTCCGGCGGTGTCGTGCCGCGATCGCGGAGCAGGAGCCAACCCAGCAGGGCGGTCAGTGCCACGTTCCAGACGATGAGAAGCGTTCCTGTCCTGTTCATGGTCGCGGCAAAGGTAACCGAGCGTCCCTGCGGAACAGCCCCTCCATGGCCTCCCACACGATCAGGGCGGGGCACTGTCGTGCTCCGGTACACGTCCTTCGGACGGCATTCAGAACGCCACGTGGAACAGGGCGTCCCCTTGGTTCACCACGGGGGAGGTGTTCACGCAGAGCACATAACCTCCGAATGCGGCCCTCACCTGGTGGGTCAGTTCACCATAGGGGTCGGTGACCGAACCGAGCACCATGCCTTCCTGCACATGTGACCCGTTCTCCACCAGGGGGTGGAACAGCCCGGCATGCGGTGCCCGCACCCATTTGGAGGCCGCCACCCGTACGGCACCGCGTTCGGTGTCCGGCGTTCCGTCCCAAAGACCGAGATGATGCATGACGCGGGTGATCCCCCGGTGCGCCTCCCGGATGGCGTCCTCGTCCAGGCTGCCGGCCTTTCCGCCCTCGAACAGCAGGTAGGTGCGGCCGAGCGACACCAGGTGTTCGCGGAGCGACTTGTGCCGGATCGGTGCCTTCATGATCAGCGGGGGATCGAAGACCTCGGCCAGCGCAAGGGAGTTCTCGTCGCCCTCGGTGTAGCGCAGGTGCGGATGGTTGTGGCGGCGTGCGGCCCCGGAATGCATGTCGATCACCACGTCCACGGCGGGTAGTACCTCGGTCACCAGGGCATGGGCCAGCCGGCTGGCGAGCGAACCCCGCGGTGATCCCGGAAAGAAGCGGTTCAGGTCGCGGCCGTCCGGAAGCTGCCGTTGCATGGCCAGGAATCCGAACACGTTCAGCACCGGGATCGCCACCACGGTCCCGGCCGCCAGCGGGCGTTCCTGCACCTCCTGAAGGATCCGCCGTACCGAGTCGATGCCATTGATCTCATCCCCGTGCACTCCCGCCAACAGCAGCAGCACGGGACCGTCCCGTTCCGCACGCCGGATCACCACCGGGATCTCCACCGTGGTGCGGGTGTACAACCGCGCCACCTGCAGGTCCAACGTCACGTGTTCCCCGGGGTGGACGGTCTCGCCCAGGATCTGCACGAGCTTGCACGAGGGGGCCTTCTGGTCCGGCATGACGGATGGTCCGCCCAAAGGTATTCGGCGGCGGCACGCCCCGGGGCGGCTACCTTGGGCTCATGCACCGTGTCCGGGCTACCATCGAACGTTACGTGCCCCTGGACGACGAGGCCTGGGCGCGCATCGAGCCCATGTGGACCCTGAAGCAACACGAACGCGGAGAACTGGTCACCGCGGCAGGTTCCGTCGAGACCCGCTTCGGCATCATGGAGGAGGGGGTGCACCGGATCTTCTTCGAACACGATGGTCAGGACCACAGCCTTGGGTTCTCCTACGACGGCTCATGGACCGGGGTCTACGATTCGTTCGTGACCGGACGTCCGGCGCGCATCCAATTGCTGTCCATGACGCCTTCCGCCGCCTGGTGGATCGATCGGGCGGACCTGCTCCGGGCCTACGTGGAGGTGCCCGGGATGGAGCGCTTCGGTCGGTTGATCCTCGAGGAAGTGCTGGTAGGCCGCGCCCAGCGGGAGATCGAGATGCTCTCCCTGTCCGCGGAGGAACGCTACCGCCGCTTCATGGACCGGAGCGCTCATCTGTTGCAGTTGGTGCCCCAGAAGGACATCGCCTCGTACCTGGGCATGACCCCCGAGACCTTCAGCCGCCTGCGCGCGAGGGTCCGCTGATCGTTCTTGATCCAGATCAAGGGCCCGCCGCTGGGCCCCCCGGTAGCTTTGCCGGCGATGGACACGCTGAAATTGATCGACGACCTGCAGGCCACGCTCCGCCGGCAGATGGACCGGGTGCGGGAACTGCAGGACATGCCGTTGGACAAGCTCCGGGAACGGCCCGCTCCCGAGCGCTGGAGCGCGCTCGAGGTCGTGGAGCACATGAACCTGAGCACCCGCAAGTACCATCAGGGGCTCATGAAGGTGTACGCCGACCCGCGCTCGGGCCTGCGCTTCCGGCCCACGTTCGAGCCAGGCTTTTGGGGGAGTTTCAGTGCGGACGGCATGGTGCCCCGGCGCGATGGCTCCATTCGCTGGCGCATGCGCACCATGGGCATGTTCGAGCCAAGGCCGGGCCGCGTGGCCGACCGTTCCCCGATCGCACGTTTCCTCATGATCCAGCAGGACCTGCTCGACCTGTTGGAGAAGGCGCGAACACGCGGCATCGAAGGCGCCCGGGTCACCAGCACCCTGGGCCCCATCCTGCGCTTCAAGGCGGGCGACGCCTTTCGTTTCCCGATCGCGCATCAGGAAAGGCACCTGCTGCAGCTCCAGCGGACCCTCGATGCCGTGGGTGTTCAGCGCACCGCCTCTCCGGCGATGTAGGTGTCCTTCACCCGGGTGCGCGCCAGAGCGGTCGCGTCCACCTGTTCCAGGTCGTGGTCCAGGATCACGAAGTCGGCCCATTTGCCGGGCTCCAGGGTGCCCAGGTCCTCCTCGGTGAAGGTGGCCACGGCGTTCCAGATGGTCATGCCACGGAGCGCATCGCCTGGTGACAGGGCCTCCTCGGGCATGTAGCCGTCCACCGGCCGTCCGTCCGCGTCCTGCCGGAAGACGGCGCTGCGGAAGGTGCCCAGCGGTTCGATCGGTTCCACGGGGAAATCCGTGCCCAGGGCGATGAGCCCGAGCTGCCGACGCAGCGTTTCGAAGGCATAGGCATGGGCGATGCGCTCGGGACCGAGCCTTTCCTCCGCCCAGGGACCATCGCTGGTGGCATGCGTGGGCTGCACACTGGGGATGATCCCGTGTTCTGCGAAGTGGCCAAGGTCCGGCGGGTCCACCACCTGCGCGTGCTCGATCCGCCAGCGCAGGTCCGTCGCCCCCGCCAATGCGTCGCCGTACACCGAGAGCAGGAGGGCGTTGGCCGAGTCGCCGATGCAGTGCGTGTTCATCTGGAACCCATGCTCCCGGCACCAGGCGGCCACATCACGGAAATGCGCCTCGGAGGCGAGCTGTAATCCCAAGTGTCCCGGTTGGTCCGTGTAGGGTTCCTTGAGCAGTGCTCCGCGGGATCCGAGCGCACCATCGCCATAGACCTTGATGGAGCGGACGAACAGCCGGTCCGTGAGCAGGGGACCCGTGCGGGCATAGCGGGCCAGGTTGGCCGGAGCGTCGGTCACCATGGCGTACACCCGGATCTTCAGCACGCCTTCAGCATGCATCCGCTCGATCAGGTCGATGGTGTTCGTGTCCAGCCCGGCATCGCAGACCATCGTGAGCCCCGCGGCCAGGCAGTCGGACTGGGCATCCAGCAGGGCCTGTCGCTTGGTCGCTTCATCCGCCTGGTCGAAGATCCCTTGGAACACGGTGACGGCATTGTCCAGGAGCAGGCCAGTAGGCCTTCCATCCTTGCGTTCGAGGAGCCCTCCCTCGATGTCCGCGTCAGGGTCCAGGCCCACGCGGTCCATGGCCGCCTGGTTCACCACGGCGGCATGTCCGTCCACCCGCTGCAGCAGCACGGGCCGGTCGGGGAACAGCGCGTTCAGGCGAACATTGTCCGGCAGGTCCTTCGTCGACCAATCGTTCTGGTCCCAACCCCGTCCGATGAGCCACTCCCGGTCGGGATGCGCTTCGGCGAAGCGCTGCAGCCGTTCCAGCACCTCGTCCCAGCTCTTCGTACCGATGAGGTCGAGCTTCTGCAGGTTCAGGCCGTACCCGAGGAAATGGCAGTGCCCGTCGATGAAGCCCGGGTACACATGCAGCTTGGCGGCATCCACGGTATTTTCTGCCTGGTAGCGGTTCATGATCTCACGCTCCGGCCCCATTTCCACGATCCGGCCATCGCGAACCGCCATGGCCTGGGTGGTGGTGCCCGTTTCATCCATGGTGTGGATGGTGGCGTTGTGAACCACGAGGTCCACTTGTTCACTGTGGTAGCAGCCGCACAGTAGCGCAAGGAGGGCCAGGGTGAGGGTCGAACGAAGGCTCATGGTCGGGGTGTGGAGCGGAAAGGCATGCGGGATGGGTCCATGAGGGCCAAGGCGGCCACCAAGAGGAAGGGTATCATGGGTGCCCGGTATCGCACCACGGCACCCATCACCGGGGTGGTCCAACCGATCACCAGGGACAACAGGCCCGCGAATCCGAGGCACATGAGCACGAGATCAACTTGGTCCCGGCCAACGCGGCCGGTCCGCGTGAGCATCCAGGCCAGCACAACAAGGAGGAAACCGTTCTCAATGGCTGCCACCATGCCCGGAAGCCCTGCGCCCGGATGGAACATGGGCCCCAGCAGCGTTGTGTACAGCGCGTGCGGAACATGTGCAACGAAGCTCCAGACGTTCTTTTCCAAGGGGTCCGGCATCACGAAGCTGCCGGCGTTCACCCCCGTGGCCATTCCTATGAAATCCTTCTGCTTCGTCCAGAGGATCTCGATCACATCATAGCCGGGGAACACCAGGTGCACGCTCAGCCCGATCAGCACGAACGCCAGGTGCACCGACAGGAATTTCCACCAAGCCCCCTTGTGCCCGGTCCGGGCCGACCAGGTCCAGGCCACCAACCCCGGCAACAGGCAGAGCAGGACATAGAACTTGAGAAAAAGCAGTCCGTAAAGGCTGAACAGGAGAAGGGCCAGATGTGACGATCGGATCCGGCCCCGGACCATCGACATCCAACTATATAAGAGGAGTCCGAGTCCCAGCAGGAGGAGGCTCTCCTTGATGACCCCGCTGCACCAGAACAGGACACTGGGGACCAGGAAGAGCACGGCCGCCAACGCTCGTTCCTTACCTGGCAACACGGGGAGCAGCGCTCGGAACATGGCGCAGGTGCCCAGAAAGGCGAGGAACGCGGTGATCACCGCATGAACGCTGAAATGGCCGAAGGAGACCATCCGGAGCAGGGCATTGTACCGGATCATGGTATGCGAATCGTTGTACAGGTTGCCCTCGTACTGGCGATACCAGTTGTTCATCCGTACGTAATGGTTCTCCTTGATCGCCGGGTCGTCATCCCCGATGCCGGTGATCATTTTGAAGTGGTCCGCTGGGTGTGTTCGCAGCGCGTCATGCATGATGGCGCTATCGTCGAAGTACTTGAACAGGTCCGCCGAAGCACGGTCCGTGTAATGGAAGGTGTACACCGCCCACAGGGCCCCGCTCGCGGCGACCTTGAGCAGCAGTAACGCGCTGATCTCCCAACGGGACAACCCGGGGAGCTGGAAGAAGGACAGGCGGTGTGCCAGGAAAAGGAAGATGGCCAACCAGGCCGAGGCGAGTAGCACACCGGTCATGCCCGGCGAAGGTATGCCGCACGTGGGTCGGAGGTCAGGTTACCTTTGCCGCGCATCATGGCCACCGCGACCACCAACCCCGATCTGGCGCCCGCAGGCGTCGAGATCGCCCAGAAGCTCGGGCTGCTTCCCGAGGAGTTCGAACGTGTCCGCGAGATACTCGGACGCGACCCCAACTTCAACGAGCTGAGCATCTACTCGGCCATGTGGAGCGAGCACTGCTCGTACAAGAACTCGATCCGCCTGCTCAAGACCCTGCCCCGTTCAGGGCCGCACCTCCTCGCGGAAGCGGGTGAGGAGAACGCCGGGTTGGTGGACATCGGCGACGGTTGGGCCTGCGCCTTCAAGATCGAGAGCCACAACCACCCCAGTGCCATCGAACCCTACCAGGGCGCGGCCACGGGGGTGGGCGGCATCAACCGCGACATCTTCACCATGGGCGCCCGGCCCATCGCCCAGCTCAACAGCCTGCGCTTCGGCGACATCACCTCCGAGGCCCGCTCGCGCTGGCACATGCGCGGCGTGGTGAAGGGCATCGGCGACTATGGCAACTCCTTCGGGGTGCCCGTGCTGGGCGGTGAGGTTTACTTCGACCCCTGCTACACCACCAACCCGCTGGTGAACGCCATGAGCGTGGGCGTGGTGCGTACCGACCGCGTGATCAGCGCCACCAGCCACGGCAAGGGCAACCCGGTCTTCATCGTCGGCTCCTCCACGGGGAAGGACGGCATCCACGGTGCCTCCTTCGCCAGCAAGGACATCACCGATACCAGCATGGACGACCTGCCCGCCGTTCAGGTCGGCGATCCCTTCATGGAGAAGCTCCTCCTGGAGGCCTCGCTGGAGCTCGCGGCCACCGACGCCCTCATCGGCATGCAGGACATGGGCGCGGCCGGCATCACCTGCAGCACCAGTGAAATGAGCGCCAAGGGTGGCGCGGGCATGGACATCCACCTGGACCGGGTGCCCACCCGCCAGGAGGGCATGCGCGCCTGGGAGATCCTCCTGAGCGAAAGCCAGGAACGCATGCTCGTGGTGGTGAAGAAGGGCCGTGAGGCCGAGGTGCAGGCCATCTTCGACAAGTGGGACCTGAACTGTGTGGAGATCGGCACCGTGACCGATGGGGGCATGCTCCGCTATTTCTGGCACGATGAACTGGTCGCCGAAGTGCCCGCCGAAAGCCTGGTGCTCGGTGGTGGTGCGCCGGTCTATGAGCGGGAGGTCCGCGAGCCGGCCTACTTCAAGAAGAACAAGGCGTTCAAGATCGAGGACGTACCGGAACCGGACGAGCTCAAGGACGTGGCCCTGCGTCTGTTGGCGCGTCCGACCATCGCGAGCAAGCGCTGGGTGTACGAGCAGTACGACACCATGGTGCGCACCAACAACATGACCACCAATGCGCCCAGCGATGCGGGCGTGGTGCTGTTGAAGGAGACCGGCAAGGCGCTGGTGGTCACCGTGGACTGCAACGGCCGTTACGTGCACGCCGACCCGCACACGGGGGCCATGATCGCCGTGAGCGAGGCCGCGCGGAACATCGCCTGCACCGGGGGCGTGCCCAGTGGTGTCACCAACTGCCTGAACTTCGGCAACCCCTACGACCCGGAGGTCTACTGGCAGTTCAGCGAGGCCGTGCGCGGGATGGGTGATGCCTGCCGTGCCTTCCAGACCCCGGTCACCGGAGGCAACGTCAGTTTCTACAACCAGACCGTGTCCGGCGACAACAAGCCGGTGCCCGTGTTCCCGACCCCCACCATCGGCATGGTGGGCCTGCTCCCCGACGTTTCCAAGCGCATGACGCTCGACTTCAAGGAGAAGGGGCACCTGATCTTCCTGCTGGGCCAGGTGGTGGAGGACATCGCCTCCAGCGAGTACCTGGTCATGGAGCACGGCATCGAGCGCAGCCCTGCCCCCTACTTCGACCTGGACGAGGAGCAGCGCCTGCACACCCAATTGCTCATGCTCATCCGCGAAGGCCTCATCACGGCCGCACATGACGTGAGCGACGGAGGCCTGTGGACGGCCCTGGTCGAGATGGGCCTTCCCCGCGGGCTGGGTTTCGACATCATCACCGACAGCGAGGTACGGCCTGATGCCTTCCTGTTCGGCGAAGCCCAGGGCAGGGCGGTGGTCACCGTCGCCGATGAGGAGCAGGACGATTTCCTGGACCGCATGCGCGCCAGCCGGGTCCCCTGCGTGCTGCTCGGGCATGTCACGAAAGGCAAGCTCGTGGTGGACGAGGAGCATTTCGGGTTCATCGAGGACGCGCGGACCGTCTACGAAGGGACCATTCCTTCGGTCATGGACGAACAGTAGGCCCGTTCGGCCGTTCATTGTTCGTCCAAGACCAACGAGAACCCATGGCAACGACCAACTTCAAGGGCAGCCCGGTGAAGCTGCAAGGTGAACTTCCCGCCGTGGGAAGCACCGTTCCCAACATCCGCTTCGTCAAGGACGACCTCAGCGAGGCCGACCTCGCCTCCCTCCGCGGGAACGTGGTCGTGCTCTTCGCCATGCCCAGCGTGGACACCGGCATCTGCGCGCTGGAGACCAAGGCCTTCAACCAGAAGATCGACGGTCTGGGCGCCATGGCCGTGGCCATTTCCGAGGACCTGCCCTTCGCCATGAAGCGCTTCTGCGCCGCTGAAGGGATCGCCAACGTGGTGGTGGCCTCCGACTTCCGCTATCACGACATGAGCGAGAAGTTCGGCGTACGCATGCTGGAGGGTCCCCTGGCAGGCTTGCACGCCCGCGTGGTGTTCGTGCTCGACAAGGAAGGCGTGCTGCGCTACACGCAGCTGGTTCCGGACATCACCCAGGAGCCCGATTACGAGGCCGTGCTCGACGCAGTGAAGAAGCTGCTCTGATCAGCCGGGCAGCACCGCTCCCGACCGGCGTGCCAGGAACAGGTCCAAGGCCCCCAGCAGAACGGCCACGGCCAGTGCGGCAGTGGTCCAGGGAGAGCCGAGGAACTCGAGCACCGGAGCGGGCACCAGGCTCGTAGGGGATACCTGTCCCTGCGAGAGCCAGGCCAGCAGCAGAAGTGCCACGACGGAACCACCGGTCCACCAGCCGATGCGGGGGAGGAGCGGTGCCTCCTGCCGCACCCCTAGCTGAGCCCTGGACAGTACCGCATCGGCAAGTCCAAAGGGGGCCTGATGGTGTCCCGCCTCCTGGAAGAGCGCGCTGAGCTGCCGGTCCTCCTTCAGTTGTCGTGCCGCATCGTCCATAGTTCGTCGTTCAGGTGGTCCTTCAAGGCCGTGAGGAGCTTGTGGCGTCCACGGTGGAGCTTCACCTTCACATTGGACGCCGTGAGCCCGGTGATGGTTACGATCTCCGCCACGCTGCGTTCCTCCAGGTAGAACAGGCTCAGGATCGAGGCATCCTCGGGAGGCAGTGCGGCGAGGGCGCGGTCCAGCTGCTCGCGGCGCTCGTCCGGGGTGGTCGGGCTTTCCATGGGTTCGGCCGAAGTATCCGCGAGCTCGTCCAGGGACCCGGTCCGCTTCCTGGATCGGAGCTTCGAGATCGCCGTGCGATGGGCAATGCTGAACAGCCAGGTGGAGAACCGTCCCCGCCCATCGAAGGTATGCAGCTTGTCCAAGGCCTTGATGAAGGAGTCCTGGGCCGATTCCTCGGCGTCCATGGGATCGCGCAGCACCCGCATGGCCACGGTATACACGAGGTGCTGGTACCGATCCACCAGCTGGCGCACCGCTCCCGGATCCCTGTCCAAGCATCCGGCTATCAGGTTCGCGTCGTCCACCACCGCGACCGTGGGACGCTCGGCGCGCCCCCATCGGTTACATGAAGGTCGGTATTGTCCAGCATCAGGGCCGACCTTCCGACCGATCGTAACCACATGGACATGGACCGGCGTCCCATGTCCAAACACGCTCGCTCATGACACCTGCAACAGAAGTCATCGTCCCCGTCGCACTCTTCGCCATGATCTTCGGCATCGTCTACCTCTCGGTCACGGCCAGGCATCGCCAACGCATGGCCATGATCGACAAAGGCATGGACCCGCGTACGCTGGATGACCACAACCGCACGCTGAAGTGGGGGCTGCTCCTGGGGGGCGTGGGGGTCGGCCTGTTGCTCGGCCACGTGTTGGTCCTCTTCGGATTCGTGCAGGATCCCGAGAACCCCTTGCCCTACTTCATCATGACCTTCATCGGAGGCGGCTCCGGGCTCGTGGCGCACCACCTCATCGTGCGGAAGCGGACCTGACGTGACGCGTCATCCATGATGGACAGGGGAGGGGCGCGGGCCGCAGGGTCCGCGCCCCGTCCGTTCGGGCTCGCCATCTTTGTGTGACCATAGGTCGAAGGATATGCGCAGGGTGTTTGGTGTCGTGTTCGCTGCACTGGGTTGGACGGTGATCGTTTCGATCTGCTGGGTGGCCCTGCTTGCAGTGGCGGACCCTCCGGTGACCTGGCATATGGCCGACCAGTGTGCGGAGCTCGGTGCCGTGCAGCGGGCATGGCGGGACCTGGGTTCGATCGCTCCGGCGATGCCGTTGGCCGTGATCGCGGCAGAGGACCAGAAGTACATGGAGCACCATGGGTTCGACGTGGAGGCGATGCGCCAGGCGTGGGAGAGGAACAGCAAGGACACGAAAGGCCGACTGCGCGGGGGAAGTACGATCAGTCAACAGGTGGCCAAGAACGTCTTTCTCTGGCCGGGGCGGAGCCTGCTCCGAAAGGGGCTCGAGGCTTGGTTCACGGGGCTCATCGAGTCGATCTGGGGCAAGGAGCGCATCATGGAGGTATACCTGAACGTGGCCGAGATGGGGAAGGGCGCCTTCGGCGTGCAGGCCATCGCCGACAGGGCGTTCCAGCGGGAAGCGATCAAGCTCTCCCGGTCCCAGTGTGCGCGGATCGCCGCCTGTCTTCCTTCACCGCGACGCTACGATGCGGCGGCTCCTTCGGCCTATGTATCCCGCCGTGCCGACTGGGTGCTGCGTCAGATGAACAACCTCGGAGACATCTTCCCGACGAAGGAACCGTAGGAACCAATGTACAAGGACAGTGACATGAAGGACCGGTGGATCGTGGTCACGGGGGCGAGCCGGGGAGTCGGCAGGGAGGTGGTACGGTGTCTGGTCGCCGATCACGGTTGCCCCGTATTGGCAGTGTCCCGCGCATCCGCGCCGTTGGAGGAACTGAAGGCGGAGCTCAAGGACGCACCGGGGATCCTGGAGCCGCTCGTCTGCGATATCAGCACGGACGCTGGTGTGGGCCGTGTTGTGGAACAGGTGGCCATGCGCAGGCTGGCGGGTCTGCTCAACAACGCAGGTGTGTTGGTGAAGCGGGACATGGGGGCCTGGGCGTCCGAGGATGCCGCACTGGCCTTTCATGTGAACGCGACGGTCCCTTTGCTGCTCTCCCAGGCGTTGGCGGATCGGCTTGCGGGCGACCCGCCCGGACACGTCGTGAACATCGGCAGCATGGGAGGATTCCAGGGAAGTGCGAAGTTCCCCGGCCTGGCGGCCTACAGCGCGAGCAAGGCGGCATTGGCTTGCCTCACCGAGTGCCTGGCCGAGGAGTGGAAGGACAAGCAAGTGCGGGTGAACTGCCTGGCGATCGGGGCGGTCGATACGGACATGCTGCGGGAGGCGTTCCCTGGATACCGCGCCCCGGTGGACGCAGCGGCGATGGGGGCCTACGTGGCGCGCTTCCTGTTGGAAGGGCATGGGCTCTACAACGGCAAGGTGCTGCCGGTGTCGGTGAGCACGCCGTGAACTTTTTTTGAAGGGGGTGTTGCACGATCGGAAAATGCACTTACCTTTGCAGCCGCTTTTCGCGAGACGTTCTTTGTTCAACCCGGCGACGGGACGGTATCGGAAGGAGGAGGCAACGCTGTCGAAAACTTTTCTCGACAAGCTTGCAGGGAATGTGAGGTGTGAGTACTTTTGCCGTCCCTCTCGCGACAAGGTCGTCGCGAAGGGTTGATGAACCGACCGGAATAGGGGGCTTGCCCCCGACCCGATAACGTTCTTTGAGATATTGTCCATTCTGAGAACAGCAGGTGTCCTTGTGATCGGCAACGATCAACATGTGAGACCTCGTCATACGGACCAGATCAAACAAACTTTTACAACGGAGAGTTTGATCCTGGCTCAGGATGAACGCTAGCGGCAGGCTTAACACATGCAAGTCGAGGGGTAACAGGAGAGCTTGCTCTCGCTGACGACCGGCGCACGGGTGCGTAACACGTATGCAACTTGCCCTATACTGGGGAATAGCCCGGAGAAATCCGGATTAATGCCCCATACCACGGGAGATGGCATCTTCTTCCGTTGAAAGCTCCGGCGGTATAGGATAGGCATGCGGCCGATTAGCTAGTAGGTGAGGTAATGGCTCACCTAGGCTACGATCGGTAGGGGGCCTGAGAGGGTTATCCCCCACACTGGTACTGAGACACGGACCAGACTCCTACGGGAGGCAGCAGTGAGGAATATTGCGCAATGGAGGCAACTCTGACGCAGCCATGCCGCGTGCAGGAAGACGGCCCTACGGGTTGTAAACTGCTTTTATCCGGGAAGAATCCCCAGTTCGTGAACTGGGTTGACGGTACCGGAGGAATAAGCACCGGCTAACTCCGTGCCAGCAGCCGCGGTAATACGGAGGGTGCAAGCGTTATCCGGATTCATTGGGTTTAAAGGGTGCGTAGGCGGAACGGTAAGTCAGTGGTGAAATCCTGCAGCTTAACTGTAGAACTGCCATTGATACTGTCGTTCTTGAGTGCGCTTGACGTGGGCGGAATGTGCCGTGTAGCGGTGAAATGCTTAGATATGGCACAGAACACCAATTGCGAAGGCAGCTCACGAAAGCGAAACTGACGCTGAGGCACGAAAGCGTGGGGATCGAACAGGATTAGATACCCTGGTAGTCCACGCCGTAAACGATGATCACTCGTCATTGGCGATACACTGTCAGTGACCTAGCGAAAGCGTTAAGTGATCCACCTGGGGAGTACGACCGCAAGGTTGAAACTCAAAGGAATTGACGGGGGCCCGCACAAGCGGTGGAGCATGTGGTTTAATTCGATGATACGCGAGGAACCTTACCAGGGCTCGAACGCACGACGACAGACGCGGAAACGTGTTCTTCTTCGGACGGCGTGCGAGGTGCTGCATGGCTGTCGTCAGCTCGTGCCGTGAGGTGTCGGGTTAAGTCCCATAACGAGCGCAACCCCTACTTCTAGTTGCCAGCGGATAATGCCGGGGACTCTAGAGGAACTGCCCGTGTAAACGGTGAGGAAGGTGGGGATGACGTCAAGTCATCACGGCCCTTACGTCCTGGGCTACACACGTGCTACAATGGCGAGTACAGAGGGAATGCTACTGGGTGACCAGATGCCGATCTCAAAAACTCGTCTCAGTTCGGATCGGAGTCTGCAACCCGACTCCGTGAAGCTGGAATCGCTAGTAATCGCGCATCAGCCATGGCGCGGTGAATACGTTCCCGGGCCTTGTACACACCGCCCGTCAAGCCATGGAAGCCGGGGGTGCCTGAAGTCGGTGACCGCAAGGAGCTGCCTAGGGCAAAACCGGTAACTGGGGCTAAGTCGTAACAAGGTAGCCGTACCGGAAGGTGCGGCTGGAACATCTCCTTTTTAGAGTAAGTATGGCAGGGTCTCTGTTTCCGTCGAAAGGCGGATCCGACACCTGCGTTCTCGGATGGATGATATTCAACGGTGCCACCGTTACCATCTCCATAGTCCTGTAGCTCAGTTGGTTAGAGCGCTACACTGATAATGTAGAGGTCCGCAGTTCAAATCTGCGCAGGACTACCAGGGATAGGGAACGGGGAATTAGCTCAGCTGGCTAGAGCGCCTGCTTTGCAAGCAGGAGGTCATCGGTTCGACTCCGATATTCTCCACCATCGTCATCAGACCTTGGTCCGATGGCGGCCCATCCAAGGGCACACGTTCTTTGACTTGTTGTTAGACCGACCAAAACAGACCGAGAGATCGGTCCACCGAGCATTAAGATCTGGCTTCAGGTCAGAAAGTTACTCAAGGGCGTACGGTGGATGCCTTGGCTCTCAGAGGCGATGAAGGACGCGATAGGCTGCGATAAGCCGCGGGGAGGTGCAGAATAACCTGTGATCCGCGGATCTCCGAATGGGGCAACCCATCCCGTTGAAGACGGGATACCCTGAAAAGGGAGCTAACCCAGGGAACTGAAACATCTAAGTACCTGGAGGAAAAGAAAACAAGTAGTGATCCCCCTAGTAGTGGCGAGCGAACAGGGGACAGCCCAAACCGGGACCGTTTCGGCGGTGCCGGGGTTGTAGGACTGCGTCGTGGACTCCATATGTGTAGTGGAACCCTTCTGGAAAGTTGGACCATAGCGGGTGATAGTCCCGTACACGAAATGCATGTGGTACCTAGCAGTATCCTGAGTAGGGCGGGACACGTGAGATCCTGTCTGAACCCGCCGGAACCATCCGGCAAGGCTAAATACTCCTGAGAGACCGATAGTGAACCAGTACTGCGAAGGAAAGGTGAAAAGCACCTCGAACAGAGGAGTGAAATAGACCCTGAAACCGTACGCTTACAAGCGGTCGGAGTCCCGTTTCGACGGGATGACGGCGTGCCTTTTGCATAATGAGCCTACGAGTTGCTCGTCACTGGCAAGGTTAAGGGACATTGTCCTGGAGCCGAAGCGAAAGCAAGTCTTAACAGGGCGCATAGTCAGTGGCGGCAGACGCGAAACCTAAGTGATCTAACCATGGCCAGGATGAAGTTCCGGTAACACGGAATGGAGGTCCGAACCGGTAGACGTTGAAAAGTCTTCGGATGAGCTGTGGTTAGGGGTGAAAGGCTTATCAAACTGGGAGATAGCTCGTACTCTCCGAAATGCCTTTAGGGGCAGCCTCGGACGTATTGTTGTGGAGGTAGAGCTACTGATCGGGCTAGGGGGCTTCACCGCCTACCAAACCCGGACAAACTCCGAATGCCATAACATGATATCCGGGAGTGAGCGCATGGGTGCTAAGGTCCATGTGCGAGAGGGAAACAACCCAGACCATCGGCTAAGGTCCCCAAGTACACGCTAAGTTGATCTAACGAGGTCGGACTGCACTGACAGCTAGGATGTTGGCTTGGAAGCAGCCATTCATTTAAAGAGTGCGTAACAGCTCACTAGTCGAGCGGTCCGGCGTGGATAATGATCGGGCATCAAGTGTGTCACCGAAGCTGTGGGATCCGTAAGGATCGGTAGGAGAGCATTCCGGTCTGCGCTGAAGGTGTGTCGTGAGGCATGCTGGAGCGTCCGGAAACGAAAATGTAGGCATGAGTAACGATTAGGCAGGTGAAAAACCTGCCCGCCGATAGACCAAGGTTTCCTGATCAACGTTAATCGGATCAGGGTTAGTCGGGACCTAAGGTGTAGCCGACAGGCGAAGCTGATGGATATCAGGTCAATATTCCTGAACCGACTTGCATTGCGATGGGGTGACGAAGGAGTGAAAGGTCCGCGTCCTGACGGAATAGGACGTTGAAGGGTGTAGATATAGGACCGGTAGGTAAATCCGCCGGACCTGTCGAACCTGACAGTACCGCGAGCCCTCGGGCAAGCGGATAGTGACCCTAATCAGACTTCCGAGAAAAACCTCTAAGCTTCAGATGCAAGCCGCCCGTACCGGAAACCGACACAGGTGGTCAAGGAGAGTATCCTGAGGCGCTCGAGTGATCCGTGGCTAAGGAACTAGGCAAATTAACCGCGTAACTTCGGGATAAGCGGTACCCGCTTCTGGCGGGTCTCAGTGAAATGGCCCAGGCGACTGTTTAGCAAAAACACATGGCTCTGCAAAATCGAAAGATGAAGTATAGGGCCTGACACCTGCCCGGTGCTGGAAGGTTAAGAGGAGATGTCAGCCGTAAGGTGAAGCATTGAATCGAAGCCCCAGTAAACGGCGGCCGTAACTATAACGGTCCTAAGGTAGCGAAATTCCTTGTCGGGTAAGTTCCGACCTGCACGAATGGTGTAACGATCTGGGCACTGTCTCAGCCATGAGCTCGGTGAAATTGTAGTAGCGGTGAAGATGCCGCTTACCCGCAACGGGACGGAAAGACCCCGTGCACCTTTACTATAGCTTCACATTGACATCGGCTGCCCGATGTGTAGGATAGGTGGGAGACTTTGAAGCTGCGTCGCTAGGCGTGGTGGAGTCGACGTTGAAATACCACCCTTCTGTCATCTGGTGTCTAATCCGTGCAAAACACGGAAACAGTGTGTGGTGGGTAGTTTGACTGGGGTGGTCGCCTCCAAAAGAGTAACGGAGGCTTCTAAAGGTGCGCTCATGGCGATTGGTAACCGCCAACAGAGCATAATGGTATAAGCGCGCTTGACTGTGAGACCGACGGGTCGATCAGGTAGGAAACTAGAGCATAGTGATCCGGTGGTTCCGCATGGAAGGGCCATCGCTCAAAGGATAAAAGGTACTCCGGGGATAACAGGCTGATCGCTCCCAAGAGCTCATATCGACGGAGCGGTTTGGCACCTCGATGTCGGCTCGTCACATCCTGGGGCTGGAGAAGGTCCCAAGGGTTGGGCTGTTCGCCCATTAAAGTGGCACGCGAGCTGGGTTCAGAACGTCGTGAGACAGTTCGGTCCCTATCTGTTGCGGGCGTTAGAAGTTTGAGGGGAGCTACCATTAGTACGAGAGGACCGTGGTGGACGAACCGCTAGTGTACCAGTTGTCCCGCCAGGGGCACCGCTGGGTAGCTATGTTCGGATGGGATAAGCGCTGAAAGCATCTAAGCACGAAGCCCACCCCAAGATGAGACTTCTTCCAAGGACCGTCGAAGATGACGACGTTGATAGGCTGCAGGTGTAAAGTCAGCAATGGCAAAGCCGAGCAGTACTAATTGTCCGTAGACTTTCGACCCCCACGATCGCTCGTGGACAGGTCTCCGGCTGTATTGGTCCGGTCTAACGACAGGTCATCGTATTGACCTTTTAGGTGACTCTAGCGGTGAGGTCCACCTCTTCCCATTCCGAACAGAGAAGTTAAGCTCACCAGCGCAGATGGTACTGGGCGTAAGCCTGGGAGAGTATGTCGTCGCCGATCTGAGCCCCGTCCCACAAGGACGGGGCTCTTTTTTTCCCCCCTTCCGAACTCCTTATCCTTGCGCTCATGCGTGCTCCCTTTGTGTGCCTTCTCGTCCTGAGCGCCTCCTGTACCGCCGGCCAGTGGTTGCAGGGTACCATCGAGGCGCCCGATGCCTTCGGCTCCAGCATTCGGTTGCTGGGGACCAGGGGTACGCAGCATCCTGTGGTCGATTCCACCACGGTCGGTCCCGACGGCCGGTTCGCCTTCGACCAGCCGCCAGCGTGGCCCGGATTCGGGCAGCTTGCGCTGAACGACACCGATCGCGTGGACCTCATCCTTTCCCCGGATGAGCCGCAGGTGATCGTGGCCTTCTCGGACATACCTCTGCAACGCCATGTCCAGGTCATCGCGTCCGAGGAGAACCGCAGGCTTTGGGAACACAAGCGCATGAGCCAACGCTCGCAGGCCTTGCAGTTGGAGGTTCAGGCGGACCGCGCCGCTGCTCATCCCGATAGCCTGGCGCGACTCTCCTACCTGGACAGCTTGGAGGAGCGCGCGATCGCGCTGCGGGAAGGCCATCTGATGCGCATGATCGAAGAGGCACCGGACAGTTACTTCGCCCATGTGGTGAGTTCCACGAGGGCCATGGAGCGCGCTGTGCATGAAGGCCCTGAAGCGGTCCGATCGGCCTTCGACTTCAGCGACCCCTCGTTGCTCCGAAGTGCCTCCTATGCAAAGGCCATTGTGGGGTATCTGCAAAGTGTCCATGCAAGCTCAGAGGATGATCTGATCGCAGCGGCCGACAGCCTGCTCGCATACTCCGCTCAGGACACGGCCTGTCACCGATATGTGCTCGAGTCATTGATCGAACTCTTTGCTGAATACGGACCGCCAGCCGCCCTGACCCATATCCTGAGGGTTCACCTGGATGGCACGGACCAGCATCTGGCTCCTCGGATCGCGTCCATCGTGCGCAGGGAGCGAGCGGTGGAAGTGGGGGAAGTAGGACCGGACCTCGTCCTGCCTTTCCCGGGTAGTGATACCCTGTTGCTTGCGGACATCACAAGCCAGCACGAGCTCACGCTGCTGTTCTTCTATTCCAGCACCTGTGACCATTGCCATGCCCAGCTGGCGGGCATATCCTGGTCCTATCGCTCCCATGCGCCCAAAGGCTTCGAGGTGATCGGCATCGCGCTGGATGCGGATACGGCGGAGTTCTTCGCCACGATCAGGACCTACGGGATCACCTGGCCATGTTCCACCGAGTTGAACGGATGGGGCAGTGAGGCGGCTTCACGCTATGGGGTGCGCGGTACGCCCAGTATGTTCCTGCTGGACCGACAGCGGCGTATCGTCGCCAGGCCGGTGGACGCGCTTGAACTGGAGGCAGTCCTCAGGGACCAGCTGCACTAGAGCAGCCACTGCCATTCATCCACCCCTTCATCCGGATGGACGATCCGCCCCGGCGGATCCGTGAACAGACCGAATACGCAGGACCCGGAACCGCTCATGGCTGCATGGACCGCGCCGGCAGCCAACAGGGATCGTTTCAAGTCCCCAATGACGGGATGCGCCTTGAAGACACCCTCCTCCATTCCGTTGAGCAACCGTTCACCCCATGATCGGACCGGCTGCCCGACCACGGTCTCCAGGTCCATGTAGCGTCCTGACGGCCGGGTGAGCCGATAGGCCTCCGGAGTGGGGACGTGCACCGGTGGGTGCAGCAACACCAAGGTCCAGCCTGTGAGGTCCACGTCCACGGGCGACAACACTTCTCCCCGTCCAACGGCCGCTCGCGCTCTTCGCTCCAGGAAAAAGGGACAATCGCTTCCCAGGGACGCGGCCAGCTCATGCAGCGCCCGGTGGTCGAGCGGTCTTCCGACAAGTTCGTTCAGCAGCATCAGCATGTGGGTGGCGTCGCTGGAGCCACCACCCAGGCCCGCACCCATGGGGATCATCTTGTGCAGGTGGGCTCGCACACCCGGAAGGGGGCATGCTGCATGGAAGGTCCTGTATGCCCGTTGGCAGAGGTCGTTCCCTGGATCGCCCGGTACGGGCAGACCGCTGTGGGAGAGGTGTAGTTCCCCGTCCGGAAGGCCGCCGTCCAGCACAGCCTCCAGCATGTCCTCCAGAGGAATGGGATAGAGGATGCTCTCGATATCATGGTACCCGTCGCTCCGGCGGCGCACCACGTTCAGCCCCAGGTTCACCTTGGCAAAGGGGAAGACGACCATGGGCCGAACTTACGTCCGCGCGCCGGTCCGATCGGCTACCTTCGTCCGTTCCAAGCGCAGGACCATGCCCACGTTCCTCGATCTCGAGAAACCCATCCAGAACATCATCGAGCAGATCGACAAGCTCGAGGAAGTGGCCCAGGAGGGCCAGGTGGACGTAGCCACCACAAGGAAGGACCTCGAAAAGAAACTCGACGAGACACGCCGGGAGATCTTTGCCAACCTGACCCCCTGGGAACGGGTGCAGGTAAGCCGCCACCCGGACCGTCCCTATACGCTCAAGTACATTGATGTGATGAGCGACGGCTCCTTCGTGGAGCTGCATGGGGATCGGACAGTGGGTGACGACAAGGCCATGGTCGGAGGCTTTGGTCAGCTGGAGGGTCGCACCGTGATGTTCATCGGCCAGCAGAAGGGGGTGAACACCAAGATGCGGCAGTACCGGAACTTCGGCATGGCCAACCCGGAGGGTTACCGCAAGGCCCTGCGCCTCATGAAATTGGCCGAGAAGTTCGGCAAGCCGGTGGTGACCCTGATCGATACCCCCGGTGCCTTTCCAGGCCTGGAGGCCGAGGAGCGTGGCCAGGGCGAGGCCATCGCCCGGAACCTGCTGGAGATGGTGCAGTTGAAGGTACCCATCATCTGCGTGGTGATCGGCGAAGGCGCCTCGGGCGGGGCGCTCGGCATCGGGATCGGCGACAAGGTGCTGATGCTGGAGAACACCTGGTACTCGGTGATCTCTCCGGAGAGCTGCTCCAGCATCCTTTGGCGCAGCTGGGACTTCAAGGAGCAGGCTGCCGAGGCGCTCAAGCTCACGCCGCAGGACATGCTGGCCAACAAGCTGATCGATGGCATCATCCCGGAGCCGGTGGGCGGCGCACATGCCGATCCCGACGAAGCCTGCCGGAAGGTGAAGGCGGAGGTGAAGAAGCTGCTTGACCGCCTGGTGAAGTCCGACCCGGAGAAGCTGGTGGACCGCCGCGTGCGCAAGTTCTGCGACATGGGCGTGGTGCTCAGCGCGAAGGCCGAGGCTCAGCGGTTGAAGAAGGGCAGCAGGAAGAGCACTTCGTCCTGAACGGGCACCGAGCCCAGCACCGCACCGCTGGCCGGGTCCATCCACAGCACCTCGTTCCCGGAGGCCCCCCAGAGCAGGCCGTTCGCGGCATCGTAGGCCAGCGCGTCCAGGTCCACCCCGCCGTTCACCGTGATCGCGCCTGCATTGCTGTAGGTGAAGCGGACCAGTTCCCCGGGCAGGGCCACGAACCAGGTATTGCCGTCCTGACGGGCCACGGCCCGGATCTCTCCCTGCGAGAACGTCCGGGGTTCCCACCATGCGCCTGAGTCGATGTTCCGCTGTTCCACCACGCCTTCCCCGTTCCGGTTCCCGAACAGGAGGACCTCGTTCATGGCCAGGCGGTCCGCGTGGACCAGGTCCTTGTCCAGGACGAACTGATCGAGCAGGGCCCCGCCCGAACGCGTGTAGGTGACCAGGCGCTGCTGTGGCCCTGCGATCTGCTCCTGGCCGGCAACCACCTGGTCGTCCTGCAGATGGAGGAAGGTGGTCCGGTATTGTGCCAGGGACTCCGCGGTGAAGGCGTTCACCCCGGATGAGCTCGCCCCCCGGATGAGCCCCTCGTTGGTCGCATGATAGATGCGTCCGTCATCACCCTGGTGCAGAGCTGTGAAAAAGGCCGTGCCCAGGGTGTTCTGATTGGGCGCGGACCAGCGTTCATTCCCATTCTGCAGGTCGATGGCGCGAAGCGGGGCGTTCTGTGCACCGGCGAGGTACAGGAGCTGCGGACCGCTGGCTAGCGCCGCCCGCGAGAGGTCGCCGGGGAACGTGCCGAAGGAAGCGGCCTGGAACACGCTGTCGATGCGGGTCACGGGAACGGCGCCACCCTGTGCCGGGTGCACGGCAAATACGGCCCGGAGCCGGAGGGGCGCAGCGCTCACGTTGATGCTGCGGAAGTCGCTTCCCTGTTCATCGCCGTCCGTGGCGCGTACGGCCAGGCTGTAAGGACCGGAGGCGAGTCCCTCATCGATCACCGGAAAGGCTCGCTGCAGGTCGAACGATGTGCCCGAGATCGCCAGGGAGACCGAAGGCACCACCGGCACACCGTTGCCATCCAGCAATTGGATGGTGACCCCGGTGAGTCCCTGGGCATCGGTGAGGCTGGCCTGAACGGAAAGCGTGTCAGGCACTTGAATGGAGAAGTTGTCCGACGGTTGAAGGATCAGGACCTGGGGCGGGTCGTTCGGTTCCTCCTTGCGGCAACCGACCAGGAGAAGGACCATCAACACCGCCGGCAGGGCAGGGTCCAAGCATCGGATGGCCGCGAGGGCCCTGACGGCGCGACCTGCAGGACTGTGCATCAGGTTGTTCACATCCACAATGTTAACGACGTGGGCATGGTTCGTTGATGGGCTTACCTTCAACGGGTGTCGCCTGGACCTATTTTTGGCGCCCCCATGGCAGACCCCGGAACCAAGACGGAACGCAAGCGCAGGAGCAGCCCCCTCCTGGAGACCTCCTTCGAGATGGGCAAGCTTCCGCCCCAGGCGCCAGACCTGGAGCAGGCCGTGCTGGGTGCCATGATGCTCGAGAAGAACGCCGTGAACGAGGCGATCGACATCCTGAGCCCGGACAGCTTCTACGTGGAGGCACACCGGAAGATCTTCGGGGCCATCCAGGAGCTCTTCCGCACCGACCAGCCGATCGACCTGCTGACGGTGACCAACGAGCTGAAGAAGCGGGGTGAGCTGGAGGTGGTGGGCGGTCCGTTCTACATCAGCCAGCTCACCAACAAGGTGGCCAGCAGCGCGAACGTGCAGTACCACGCGCGGATCATCAGCCAGAAGCACATCCTGCGCGAGCTGATCCGCATCAGCGCCGAGACCAACCGTGACGCGTACGACGACACCACCGACGTGTTCGACCTGCTGGACAAGACCGAGCAGGACCTGTACGCCATCACCAGCGGCAACCTGAAGCGGAACTACGAGCCGATGAGCGACCTGATCCAGGACGCCATCGCGAACATCGAGAACGCGAAGAACCGGACCGGTGGGGTCAGTGGTGTGCCCACGGGGTTCACACGGCTGGACAAGATCACCGCCGGCTGGCAGAAGAGCGACATGATCATCGTGGCCGCCCGCCCCGGCATGGGCAAGACGGCCTTCGTGCTCAGCATGGCGCGCAACATCGCCGTGGAGCACAAGCGGGCGGTGGCCGTGTTCAGCCTGGAGATGAGCAGCACCCAGCTGGTCACCCGCCTGATCGCCAGCGAGGCGGGCATCTCCTCGGAGAAGCTCCGGAAGGGTGAACTGAGCGATGCGGAGTTCACCATCCTGCACCAGCACATCGCCCGGCTCACCAACGCGCCGATCTACATCGACGACACGCCGGGCCTCAACATCTTCGAACTGCGCGCCAAGTGCCGCCGCCTGAAGGCCCAGCACAACGTGGAGCTCATCATCATCGACTACCTGCAGTTGATGACCGGCGGGGGTGAGAACAAGGGCAACCGCGAACAGGAGATCAGCCAGATCTCGCGGAGCATCAAGAGCATCGCCAAGGAGCTCGACGTGCCCATCATCGCCCTGAGCCAGCTGAGCCGGGCCGTGGAGACCCGTGGTGGCGACAAGCGCCCGATGCTCAGCGACCTGCGTGAATCAGGCGCCATCGAACAGGACGCCGACCTGGTCTGCTTCATCTACCGTCCGGAGTACTACAAGATCTTCGAGGACCACTACGGCAGCACTCTGGGGGTGGGCGAGATCATCGTGGCCAAGCACCGGAATGGCGCCTTGGACACCGTGCTGCTGCGCTTCATCGCCGACCTTGCTAAATTCGCTGACCTGGAGACGGTTCCAGGCATGATGCACGTTGGTGCAGGGGAGGGCGACGGTGGTGTGCGCACCATCACGCGTCCCTCCAAGATGAACGATGACGACGACGAACCGGCGCCCTTCTGATCGATCCCCGTTCCGGGCCGGCCTGCTGTTGCTGGTCCTGTTGGTCGCCGCGCCGGCCTGGGCCACCAAGCTCCTGATCCCCATGGACGGGTCCCAGCGGGACCACCTGAAGGCCTATGGCATCGCCTACTGGACGCTGGAGGCTGACGTGACCGTGGAATGGCTGCTGAACTACCGCGGTGGCAGCTTCCTGATCGACCACTACCAGGCCTTGGAGCAGGAATGCACCATCCGGGGCGTCACCTACCAGGTGATCGCCGATGGGCAGGCCGCGAACATCCTGCGGGAGATCGCGGACCCCGAGGTGAACATGGAAGTGGTGAAGCTGGAGAAGGCCCCCAAGATCGCCGTGTACGCCCCGGAAGGCTTCCAGCCGTGGGACGATGCGGTGACCATGGTCATGGAGTACGCGGAGATCCCCTACGAGCGCATCTACGATCCTCAGGTGGTGGCCGGGGTGCTGCCCACCTTCGACTGGCTGCACCTGCACCACGAGGACTTCACCGGCCAGTACGGGAAGTTCTGGCGCAGCTACCGCAACGCCGCCTGGTACCAGGAGATGGTGCGGGAGAGCGAGGAGATGGCCGCGTCCCTGGGTTTTGCCAAGGTGTCGGAGATGAAGCTCGGTGTGGCACTGGCGATCCGGGACTACGTGGTCGGCGGCGGCTACCTCTTCACCATGTGCTCCGGGACCGACTCCTACGACATCGCCCTGGCCGCCGAGGGGGTCGATATCTGCGGCGAGATGTTCGATGGAGACCCCATGGACCCCGCCGCCCAACAGAAGCTCGACTTCTCGAAGACCTTTGCCTTCCGCGATTTCCAGCTGGAGACCAACCCGATGGTCTACGAGTTCAGCAACATCGACGCCACGGACATCCACGGCCGCATCGGGCAGGAACGCGACTTCTTCACCCTGTTCGACTTCTCGGCGAAGTGGGACATCGTGCCCACCATGCTGTGCCAGAGCCACGAGCAGGTGGTGCGGGGCTTCATGGGCCAGACCACGGCCTTCCGGGGTTCGCTGGTGAAGCCGGGCGTCACCATCATGGGCGAGAACAAGGCCCAGGGCACGGTGAAATACATCCACGGGGAGTTCGGGCTGGGGCAGTGGACCTTCTATGGCGGGCACGACCCCGAGGACTACCAGCACATGGTGGGGGACCCGCCGACGGACCTGAGCCTGCATCCCAATTCCTCGGGCTATCGGCTGATCCTGAACAACATCCTGTTCCCGGCGGCCCGCAAGAAGAAGCAGAAGACCTGAACCACGGGTCCTGCCGCTGTTCATAACTGTCCGTATCGCAGCCTGCCAGTGGGCTTGGCGTCCGGGTAGCTTCGGGCCTTCTTCCGAGTATTCCCATGTCCGCGATCGCCCTTTGGGTCCTGATCGGTGCCTTGGTGGTGCTGTTCCTGTACCAAGCGCTCATCTTCAGCCGCCTGGCCTTCCTGCGGCCGAAGGTGGAGCCTGATCGGGATACGCCCGTGAGCGTGGTGATCTGTGCCCGCAACGCCATGCAGGACCTGGAGGAGCTGGTGCCCCTGCTCATGGACCAGGACCATGGCGAGTTCGAGGTGGTGGTGGTGAACGATCGCAGCGACGACGATACCTGGGAGTTGCTCCAATGGCTGAAGCTGGAGCATCCGCGCCTGAAGCCGGTGGACCTGCAGGCCGACGAGAAGTTCTCCTACGGCAAGAAGATGGCCCTGGGCGTGGGCATCCGATCGGCGAAACACCCTCACATCCTGCTCACCGATGCCGATTGCCGGCCGGCCGGCCGGGACTGGATCTCGACCATGGCCGCGGGGTTCCACAATGGAAAGGAACTGGTGGTGGCCCATAGTCCCTACGAGCACCGTCCGGGTCTCACCAACCTGCTGGAGCGCTATGACGGACTGGCCAAGGCGGTGCAGTACCTGGCCTTCGCCAAGGCGGGCCTTCCCTACATGGGGGTGGGGCGGAACCTGGGCTACACCAAAGCGGTGTTCGCCAACGCCAAAGGGCAGCTGCGCCATCGTCACCTGATGAGCGGGGATGATGACCTGTTCGTGAACGAGGTGGCGCGACGCGGGAACACCGCCGTGGTGGTGGATCCCCGCTCCTTCATGACCACACGCGCCACGGAGGGCCTGCTGACCTGGGTCCGCCGGCGCCGGAGGCATTTCACCACGGCCAGCCACTACCGCTTCGGCCATCAGGTGCTGCTGTTCCTGCTGCCCCTGGCCCGGGTCGCCTTCTGGGTGGCCATCGTGGCGCTGTTCCTGCTCGGCCGGCCGCAGGAGGCTTGGATCGGTCTGGGGGTCAAGGTGTTGCTCTTCCAGCCGATCACCATGCTCGCCATGAACAACCTGCTGGGGGGAACGCTCATCTGGTGGTCCCTCCCGCTGGAGGCGGTGTTCCTACTTTTGGATCCGGCCATCTACTTCAGCACCTTGATCAGCAAGCCCCGCCGATGGAAGTGAACGAGAACCTCTCCGAGAAGGCCCGCTACGACTTCGCGCTGGTGCGCCGCGCCGTGGACAAGGGCGATCAGAAGGCCTATGCGGAGCTGATGTCGCGGTACCGGGACTCCATCTACTTCATGTTGTTGAAGATGATCAACAACAAGGACGACGCCGAGGACCTCACCATCGAGGCCTTCGGCAAGGCCTTCAACCGGCTGCACCAGTACACGCCCAACTACGCGTTCAGCACCTGGCTCTTCAAGATCGCCTCCAACAACTGCATCGACTGGATCCGGAAGCAGAAGAAGAAGATGCTCAGCATCGACAATCCGGTGAGCACGGGCGACGGGGAGGAGATGACCATCGAGATCCGCAGCCATGGCCCGGATCCACAGGACGTGGTGATCCGCGAGCAGAAGAACGAACTGATGCGCGAGGTGGTGGAGAAGCTCAAGCCTCGCTACCGCACCTTGATCGAGCTGCGCTACTACAAGGAGTACAGCTACGAGGAGATCGCCACCGAACTGGACCTGCCCCTGGGCACCGTGAAGGCACAGCTCTTCCGCGCCCGCGAGTTCCTGCTGAACATGATGCAGGGCAGCAAGGACGCCATCTGATGGGCGCAGCGCAGGCGGACCCGAGCCCATGCTGCCCCTGCTCCTGAAGTACTTCCCAGAGCTCTCGCCGGAGCAACGGGCACGCTTCGAGCGGTTCGGTGAGGCGTTCGCCGCTTGGAACGCCCAGGTGAACCTGGTCTCTCGCAAGGACATCGAGCACCTCGCCGAAAGGCATGTGCTCCATGCCCTAGGCATCGCGAAGGTGATCGCCTTCAAACCAGGGACGCGGATCGTGGACGTGGGTACGGGAGGCGGTCTGCCCCTGCTGCCCTTGGCCATCCAGTTCCCTGAGTGCACCTTTCATGGCATCGATGGCATCGGCAAGAAGGTGCGTGCCGTGCAGGAGATGATCGTCGAGTTGGGCCTGGAGAACGTGACGGCCGAGCAGGTCCGCAGCGAGGATCATCGGTCCAAGTACGACTTCGTGATCAGCCGCGCCGTGACCCGCCTGCCCGAGTTCGTGCGGGCCACGAAGCATTTGGTGAAGCCCGGTGGCACCAACGACCTGCGCAACGGCATCCTGTACCTGAAGGGCGGCGACCTGGCCGACGAGGTGATGCCCCTGCGGGAACGGGTGCAGGTCTACGAGCTCGCGACGTTCTTCGAGGAGGAGTTCTTCGCCACCAAGAAGGTGGTGCACATCACGTGGTAGCCTCCAGCTGGGTACGGCTCAGCGAGTGGTAGAGCCCCTCGGTGTCGGCGATCAGCTCGTCGTGCGGGCCGCTCTGCACGATGGTGCCATGGTCCAGGACCAGGATGCGGTCGGCGTTGCGTACGGTGCTCAGGCGGTGGGCGATCACGAGGCTGGTACGGCCCTTCATCAGCGCGTCCAGCGCCTCCTGCACCTGCCGTTCGCTTTCCGTGTCCAGCGCGCTGGTGGCCTCGTCCAGGATCAGGATGGCGGGGTCCTTCAGGATGGCGCGGGCGATGGCGATCCGCTGGCGCTGGCCTCCACTGAGCTGCACGCCTCGTTCGCCCACCAGCGTGGCATAGCCCTCCGGGAAGGCCCGGATGAAGCCGTCGGCGTTGGCCTTCCGCGCGGCCTCCTCGATCGCCGCATCGGTGGCCCCTGGCCGCCCGTAGGCGATGTTCTCCCGGATGCTGCCACCGAACAGAAGCACCTCCTGCGGCACGATGGCCATCCGGTCGCGCAGGGCGGAAAGGGGATAATCGCCCGCGGGCCTGTCGTCGATGCGGATGACGCCCTGCATGGGGTCGTAGAACCGCAGCACGAGCGAGGCGATGGTGCTCTTTCCCGCACCGCTGGGACCCACCAGGGCCACGCGCTCCCCGGGTTCCGCAGCGAAGGAGACCTGCCGGAGCACGGGCACGTCCGGTCGGCTCGCGTAGTGGAAGGACACCCGATCGAAGGCGATCCGCCCCTTCAGCGGAAGCAGCTCCTTGGCCCCGTCCACCACGATGTGCTCGCCGACCTCGTCCTGGATGTCCATCAACCGCTCGGTGGCCCCGATGCCTTTCAGGATGGTGGTGACCAGTTCCGGGATGCTTCCGATGGAGGCCCCGATGAACACCGAGTACATGATGAAGGTGACCAGTTCACCGGTGCTGAGCACGCCCTCCTCCTTCAACAACACACCCCGCCAGATCACCAGCACCATGCCGCCGAACAGGCAGAGGATGATGAAGGAGACGAAGGCCCCGCGCCAGCGTGCGCCCTTCAGCGCCAGGTCGCGGGCGGCAGTCACGCTGCGGTCGTAGCGCATGGCCTCCCAGGCCTCGTTGGCGAAGGCCTTCACGCTCTGGATGGCCTGCAGGGTCTCGTCCACCACCACGTTGGTGTCGGCGATCCGGTCCTGCACTTCGCGGCTGAGCTTGCGGATGAACCGGCCGAAGACCACGCCCACGATGGCCACCACGGGCACCACGGCCAGCATGGTGAGCGTGAGGCCGGGGGAGAGGGCGGTGAGCAGCACCAGGCCCACGGCGATGATGATGGTCTGTCGCACCAGCTCGGCCAGCGTGGTGGTGAAGGTGTCCTGCAGCAGCGCCACGTCCGCACTGATGCGGCTGTTGAGCTCGCCCACGCGCCGGGTGGCGAAGAATGCCATGGGCAGCGTGAGCAGGTGGCGGTAGGTGTCACGGCGCACCTGCATCAGCGCGTTCTCGGTCACATGGCTGAACAGGTAGATGCGGGCGAACCCGAGCACCGCCTGCAGAGCGAAGACCACGAGCAGCAGCACCGCCACCGAGTCGATGTTGTCGCGGTCGAAGAGCCCCTCCTGCATCACCGTTCCATCGCGGCCGGCGTCCACCAGGTCGCCCATCAGGGCGGGGAAGGCCAGGGAGAGCAGGCTGTTGCCGAAGAGGAGCAGCAGACCCACGCCGAAGGCGAGGCGATGGGGGCGCAGGTAGCGGAAGATGCGCGCGGCCTTGCGCAGCGTGGACCGGTCCAGCTTCGCCGGCTTCGCATCATCGTCGGTTGATCGGCGCCCGCGTCGGCCAGCCATGCCGCGAAGTTAGCCCGGTGCTCCGGCCTCAGCCGTGCACCTCGGCCATCCGGTCCGCGATGTGGTCGAAGAGGTTCTTCAACGGCTTCTCGACCATCATCTTGATGAAGGGGTTGAGGTCCGCGTTGAACTCCTGCCAGGCCCTCGTGCGGCCTTCCTCCTCCTTCAGGTGCACGTCCAATGTGAAGGGGAAGGGCGACCGGTCGGTGGCCTTCATGCGCACATGGTCGGGGCGCGAACCACCGTCCAGCTTCAGGCCGATGGTGGCGGCGCCCTGCACCTTGAAGGAGCATTCGCCGGCGTCCGCCTTCCAGTCGCTGATGCGTTCCTGCGGCAGCAGCTGGCCGAAGTTGGTCATGTCCTGCAGGAAGTCGTAGAGCTCCCCGGCGGGTTTGGCGATCTCCACCTGTTTGCTTTCGATGCGTGTCATGGGCGTGGTACCCGGAGGGAGGTTCGGGGAGTGGGGCCGGCGATCATGCCTTGACCGCGCCGCCCCAATTGGCGGGGTCCTTGCGCCACTCGTTGAGCGGCAGCAGGTCCTTCTCGGTGATGTAGTCGGAACGCAGGGCCTGATCGAGCAGGATGCTGTAGTTGGTCAAGGTATGCAGGCCCACGCGTGCCTCGTCGAAGGCCTTGCGTGCCGTATCGAACCCGTAGGTGAAGATGGCCACCATGCCCTTCACCTCGCAGCCGGCCTCCCGGAGCGCCTGTGCGGCCCGCAGGCTGCTGCCCCCGGTGCTCACGAGGTCCTCCACCAACACCACGCTGCGCCCCACGGTGAGGTCCCCCTCCACCTGGTTCTGCATGCCATGCGTCTTGGCGTCGCTGCGCACGTAGATGAACGGCAGCCCCATGTCGTGGGCCACCAACGCACCGTGTGCGATGCCCCCCGTGGCCACGCCAGCGATGATGTCCGGTCGCCCGAACTCGCTGTTGATCACATGCACGAACTGCTGCCGGATGTAGGTGCGGATCGGCGGATAGGACAGGGTCTTGCGGTTGTCGCAATAGATCGGCGACTTCCACCCGGAGGCCCATGTGAAGGGCTTTCTGGGGCTTAATTTCACCGCCTTGATCTGAAGGAGGAACTCGGCCACCTTGAGCGCCGGGTCCAGGCTGGGGTCCATGCGTCAAAAGTACGAAGTCCACCTAGAGGGCCGTCCGGTGATCTTCACCGCCGAGGCCGATCCCATGCAGCTCCGGGACGATCATCTCCTGGTGCGCCTGCATGCACCTGCCGATCTGGAGCGGGCGTTGGAGCTCTTCCACGAGCGAGCGGAGGTGAAGCGCCTCATCCTGGTGGCCGACGAGGTCGACGGGTTCTGGCAGCAGTTCTCCGATCGGTTCGTGCCGGTGCTTGCGGCCGGCGGCGCTGTTTCGGACGACCGGGGAAGGCTGCTCGTGATCCACCGCCTCGGAGTTTGGGACCTGCCCAAGGGGAAGGTGGACGCCGGAGAGTCGGTCGAGGAGGCGGCGGTGCGGGAGGTGCGCGAGGAGTGCGGCTTGTCCGAGGTCCATCTGGAGGAATTCCTATGCGATACGTGGCACACGTACGTCCGCAAGGGCCTCCACCACCTCAAGCGCACCCGCTGGTACCGGATGCAGGCTCCGGGTGACCAGGTATTGATCCCTCAAACCGATGAGGACATCACCGAAGTGCGCTGGGCGGACAAGGACCTGTTGCGGGAGGTGCGGGCGAACACCTATGGTTCGCTGCTGCCCGTGTTCAGCGCCTGGGAGGCGGAGGGGCCTCGCTCCCGAACCTGATCCGACCGCGCTGCTGCAGTTCCACCCGTCTGCGGTGGAGGACGGCTGCCAGTCCTTCGCTGGGCAATGGGCCGGGTACGTTGCCCAGCCGCTCACCTTCCACCACGAAGAAACCGGGCACGGCCCGAAGACGGAGTTGGTCCATCAGCGCCAGGGCACCGGGGGCCCAGGCCCATTCCACATGCTCGCGGTCCCTCCTTGAGGCGAAGCGCCCCCACTCGGTGAGGCTGCTGTCCAGCCCGATCACCACGAAGCGTGAGACCCCGGCATGGTCGGCGGCCAGGGCTTCAAAGGCGCCGATCTCCACTTCGCAATAGGTGCACCAGGAGGCGATCACGGCCAGGCAGGTCATGCCGGTGTCGCTCAGGTCCAGGTCGTACTCCTGCCGTTGCAGGTCCGTGAGCTCGAGCGAAGGGAACGTACCGCCTTCGGTCATGTGCGTGAGGTCCCACAGCATGTTGCCGGCCAGTGCTCGGTGCTCAGGAAACGGCGAGTGGGCGGCCCGGTCGGTCAGGATCGTCCGGATGCCCTCCTTGTCGAACAGCTGGTCGTGGTATCCGAGGTAGAACTGGTCCAGCATCACCAGCTCGCGCAGGCGATGGTCCAGCAGCAGGTCGTTCTCCTTCAGCAGGCTGTCGATGGCATGCACTTCACCTCGCTTCACCAGGTCCAGGAAGGCATCGCCATGCCGGCGGAAAGGATGCGTGCGCAGGTGCTCCTGGAACACCCCGCGCAGGAAGCGTACGTATTCCGGGTCATCATAACGTACCCCGGTCTCCTGGATGAAGCGTTCGTACAGATCGCGATCATTGCTGCGTGGACCGAGGTACAGTCCGGCCACGGCATAGCGCCTGTGGGCATGGAACCAGGGGTCGTCGATCTCGGCATAGAACTGGTCCAGGCGGCCGGCAAAGCTGTCGATGGCCTGGGAGGACAGGCCCGGCAGCAGGCCCCAGTCGCGTGTTCCGGTGCTGTCTCGGGAAACGTCCTGCTGCCCGCGGACCTGGCCCAGCGCGGTCATGCCGGCGGTCTCATCACCGGCCACATGGTCAGCCAGGAAGGCATCCAGTCGTTCGTTCAGGTCGCTGACCAGGGCATTGATGTCCAGGATGTCAAGGTCCGTGAATACGATGGGAAGCGCATGGGTGGCCCCGATGCTCCGAGCGCCCACTTCCGTGGATCGCTCCATGTCGATCCGGTAGGTCGCTCCGGGCTCCAGGTACAGCAGGGCTCGTCCGGTGCGAAGGCGCAGGAAGCAGCGGGTCCTGCGTTCCACCGCGGCCTGCAACGTCGCCGTCCCCTTGGGGTCGAACCGGGACTCGTCCAGCAGCCTGGGTCGGTCGGTGAAGGGATCCTCGAGGGCATAGAGCAGGACCTCCTCCCCGGGCATGCCCGGGGCATGGAGCAGCACGGTGGTGGTATCGCCGGCGACCGATGGCAGGGCCAGGCCGAGCAGCAGGATGGCAAGGGATCTCATGGAATACGCACCGCCTGAGGCACGAACGCGGATACATCGGCCTTATTGGCGATCAACTCGCGCACGATGGTGCTGCTGACGTGTGCATGTTCCGGCTCCGCCGGCAGGAAGAGGGTGTCCACCTGGCCCATGGACCGGTTCATGAGTGCGATGCTGCGCTCGTAGCCATGATCGGTGCTGTTGCGCAGGCCCCGGATGATGTGGCCCGCACCCAGCCTCCGGCACAGGTCCACGGTCAGGCCTTCGAACCGCACCACCTCGATGTTCGCATCACCGCCGAAGGTCTCCTCCAGCCAGGCCAGTCGCTGGTCCTCCGGGAACATGGAACGCTTGCTCGTGTTCACCCCGAGGGCCACGTACAGCGTATCGAAGAGGGGCGCGGCCCTCCGGATGATGGAGACATGTCCGACGGTGACGGGGTCGAAGGACCCGGGAAAAACGGCGCGGCGTTCGCTCATGATCGTGGCGTTCCCAGGAAGCTGAAGTGCACGGAGCCATAGGCGCGATGCTCGCGGAACCCCGGCGTCGCGGAATGGTCCACGGTGCCCGGATGCTCCAGGATGAGCAGCCCGTCCTCCTCCAACAGTCCTGCTTCGAACACCAAGGTAGGGATGCGTTCCGGTGCTTCCAGCGCGAAGGGCGGGTCGGCGAACACGATGTCGTACTTCCCCCGGTGGCCGCGCAGAAAGGTGAACACGTCCGCCTTCACCTGCTGCCAGCCGGGTTCGTCCAGGTCGCGGGCCAGTCGTTGCAGATGGGCGAACAACGTCCGGTCGCGTTCCACGGAGATGACGTTCTCCGCACCACGTGAAAGGAACTCGACGCTGATGCCCCCTGCACCGGCGAACAGGTCCAGCACCCGGATCCCCTCCAGCGGCACGGAATGCTGCAGGATGTTGAACAGGGCCTCCTTGGCGAAGTCGGTGGTGGGCCTGGCTTCGATGCCCTTGGGCGGTTCAATGCGCCGCCCCCGGTGCCGTCCGCCTACGACACGCATGCGTACTGCTCAAGCAGGGCCATCCAGCGCTGGGGCTCCTTGACGGGCCCCCGAAGCTCAGGACCATGGGGCGAGGGGAGGGCAGGGTGCGGGCGGGCGAAGTACTTGTCCAACAGGTTCTGCTCGGCCTTGGCAAGAGCGATGCCACCCAGGTGCATCTCCACCTGATCGGCATGCAGGCCGTGACCTTGCAACGCGAGTAGTGAGAAATACAGCACATCCGTGGCGGTCCGTGCCGGGAACGTGTTGCTCACCAGCAGGTTGCCGTTCTTCGCCAGGGCCACGTCCAGCCGGTCCTGGCCGCGATGCAGGACCAGCGCCGGGCCTTCCACGCACCGGGCCAGGGCCATGCGTACGAGCAGGGCCTGCAGGGCCAGCGGGCGGGCGGAGGGGAAGCGAATCAGCAGCTGGTGCTCGGCACGATCGTCGTGCACATGCACGCAGGTGGCCGAAAGCTGGGGTACGGGTTCGTCCCTCAGTGCGCCTTCAGGGAGCCCTCCATGCACCAGGGCCAGGTGGGCGGCCTCGGAGCCCGGTGCCAGTGTCGAACCGGGGACGAGCGTGCTCCATTCCGGCAGGGTGATGAACGAGACGGACCGCGGGTCCTTGGGTATGCGGGGATCGTCAAAGCCTTCGTCGTCGGCCATCACGTGGAAGGCCAGACAGGCCCCCGTGTCACGATCATGCAGGGACCAGGCGGCCAGTCCTGGAGCGCTCAATACGCTCAGGTGGGGTTCGGTCGTTCCCGGTCGATCGCCCATGTCCGGGAGGGATGGTGGCTATTCGCTCCAGGTGCCTGAGGTGCTGGGCCGGTCGAGGCTCCCCACCATCAGGGTATCCGAACCCGGGAAGGGCTGCGGGTCCTTCACCAGGAACACCGGCATGTCGCGGCCCCCGGCGTTCACCCTGCCCTTGCGCATGATGAAGGGCTTGCCGCTGCCCGGCGAGATGCCGAAGCGGTCCAGGTCGAACTTGAACACCCGCTCATCGGTGGCGTTGGCGTAGTTCAGGAAAAGGGTGTCCAGCACGGCCACGGTGAAGGTGTCGCGGACGATGATGCCCAGTTCGATGGCCTCCTCCTCGGAAAGCGTGTCGGGCTTCTGTCCGATGGCTCGAACCACGGGCATTTCGCCGGTCCGCACGAACTCGCGGAGTTCCTGCACGTTGGCGGAATACTCGCCATGCGCCTGTTCGAAGGCGATCTGTGCGGCGCGCACGTCCTTCAGGGCCTGCACTACCTTGGTGTTGTTCTCCTTGCGCGCCTTGGCGATCTCCAGTTCACCAGCCACCGCGCGGTAGTCCAGATAGGCCACGTACACCGCCACCACCCCGGCAAGCACGCCCACCAACAGCCCCACCTTGCGGCTGATGATGCCGTATTGGAAGAGCAGCATGAGCAGGCCCACCAGCGCCATCATCGCCGTTCCGAGCACCACGGGCATCGGCTGCCCCTGGGACATGGCGGTGATCAACAATGCGCCTCCGCCAAGCAGGAGGAGGAGGGGGAAAACCAGGGTGGAGAGGGTCTTACCTTGGGACATGGCCGTGGTTGCGGTTGTGCCTTTCTGGACGCGGCCAAAAGTAAGATAAATTCACAGCGTCCACCGGGCGTTCCTGAAGCCCGGACGACCGTTCCCCGCCTTGCACCCGATGCTCTCCGACACCGCTCTCCAGGCGTTCGCTGAACGCGTGGCCCTGGCGCTTCGGCATCGCCCCACGCAGGGTCAGGAGCGGGCCATGGCCGGGTTCAGCAGGCTGCTGGCCAGTGAACGGCCGCGTAGCACGCTGGTGCTGAAGGGGTATGCGGGTACGGGCAAGACCGCTTTGCTCGGTGCACTCGTCAAGACCCTCCAGAAGGATGGCAGCCCCGTGATCCTGCTGGCACCGACGGGAAGGGCGGCCAAGGTCATGTCCGCGTTCTCCGGTCATCCGGCCAGCACCATCCATCGCAGGATCTACCGGGTGGGTTCCGGGCCTGATGGACACCTCGAGCTGGCGCTGGCCCCCAATCGGGAGCAACGGGCGCTGTTCGTCGTGGACGAGGCTTCGATGATCGGAAGCGGGGAGGGTTCCTTTGGTGGCCGTGATCTGCTCACCGACCTCTTCGAGCATGTCTTCCAGCATCCGGGGAACAGGCTGCTGATCGTGGGGGATCCGGCGCAGCTGCCTCCGGTCGGCGAGACGTTGAGCCCTGCCCTGGACGTGAGCATCCTGCGGGACCGTCACGACCTGTTGGCGGGAGCGGTGGAGCTGACCGAGGTGGTCCGACAGCAGGCGCTTTCCGGGATCCTGGCCAACGCCACGGAACTGCGTTCCCAGCTGGCCGTGGAGCCACCGGACATCCGCTTCAGTACGAACGGGGTCGATGTGGTCCGGATCGAAGGTCCGGACCTGGAGGACGAGCTGTCCACGGCGTTCGCTCGATACGGGGAGGAGGAGGTCTGTGTGCTCTGCCGGAGCAACAAGCGCGCCTATGAATATGCCCGGCAGGTGCGTGCCCGCATCCTGGGTCTGGAGGAGGAGGTGAGCGCGGGCGACCGTCTCATGATCGTCAGGAACAACTACTTCTGGGCAGGTCAGGAAGGGCGCGCCGAGCTGATGGCCAACGGAGAGCTGGTGGAGGTACTGCGCGTTCAGGGGACCGAGGAGAAACATGGGCTGCGCTTCGCCGACCTCGAGGTGCGCTGGAACGACGGGGCCACCGAGCGCGACTTGTCCGTGAAGGCCATGCTGGACGTGTTGGCGGCACCCGGAGCGGCGCTGGAACCGGAACGGTCCCGGGCGCTGTACGGCTCCGTGGTGGCTGGCCTGGCCGACCGTCCCCGTCGGGAGCGGCGTGAGCTGGTCCGAAAGGATCCCTGGCTGAACGCCCTGCAGGTCAAGTACGGTCAGGCCATCACCGGGCATAAGGCCCAGGGGGGGCAGTGGCGTGCCGTGTTCGTGGAGCAGGGCTACCTGACCGAGGACATGATGGACCGGGACCTGGTCCGCTGGCTGTATACGGCGGTGACCCGTGCCACGGAGCGGCTGTACCTGGTGAACTTCCATCCCCGGTTCTTCGGGGAGGAACCTTGAAGCTCAGGGTGCCAGGCGCGCGGCGTCCAGCAGGAGCACGTCCTGGATCGGGCCGGGCATGGCCAGGCTGATCAGGTGGGTCGGCCCTGCCCGCAGGCTCATCACGTGATAACCAGGAGCCGCCATGCGCATGAACTCGGGGTGCGTGATCCGCGCGGAATGGAAGGGGAGGTCCACCCGGAGGCTCCGGAGGTCCTCCATGATCCCCACACCACTGGCCTTCAGGATCGCCTCCTTACGGGTCCAATAGAGCAGGAACCGTTCCTTGCTTCCCTCGCCCGCAGCCCGGATGGCCTCCATTTCATCCGGAACGAAGTAGTGGTCACCCACGGCCAGGTGGTCGACTTCCCGGTCCGAGGTCTCGATGTCGGCACCGATGGCCTGCCCGCTGGAGATCCCCACCAGCACCGCGTCCTTGGTATCGCTCAGGTTGAACTCCAGTCCCCCGGTGGTCAGGGCCGGTTTGCCATGGGGTCCACGCTCGAAGGCGAGCGATCGGGGTGGCCGCCCCAGGTAGTGTCCCAGGATGGTGCGCAGAAGCCCATGGGCCAGTTCGAACCGCCTGCGGTCCCTTGCGAACCGGAATCGTTCAGCGCGGTCGCGCTCGTTGGGGTCCAGGTGTTCCACCCAGGCACTTCGGAACGGGTCCAGCCGATCGAGCGGAGCATACCAGGCATGCACCCGTCCATCGCTGGGGGCGGTCAGCGGAAGGGCATCGGCCGGCGAAAGGAGGACAGGTCCTTCACAATGGAGTTCCAGTGAACGCACGACCGGGATAGGGGTCATACCGCCTCCACGGCCTGCTTGGCAAGGCCCTTGTCGATGCAGCGTGCCAGCTCCAATGCGAGGGTCTCCACGTGGGGCTCACGGATCATCGAGTAATGGTCACCAGGAACCGTGACCACCTCGATCTCCCCCTGTGCACGCCTGTTCCATCCCAGGTCGCCTGGTCCCGCGGACCCTTCGGCCTTGAAGATGGTCAGCGGTCCTTCGTAGGTGCCGGCATCATAGCGGTAGGTGGCCTCGTTGTAGGTGTCAATGATGTAGAAGTGCCTGAACCTCAGCGGAACGGGCTTGTCCCGCTTCAGGTACCACCGGACGATCCGGCGGAGGACCGAGCGTTTGAGGGGCTCATGGAACTTCTCCTCCCGCTTCATCACCCGGGCGAATTCCTCCGGCTCATAGGTATCGAAAAGCACCAGGGCCGGCACCTGCTCTCCGGAGGCCCTCAATCGTTTGGCCATCTCGAAGGCGACCAGTCCTCCGAAGGAGAATCCACATAGGACGTAGGGTCCCTTCGGGCGCACGTGACGGAGCTCCTCCAGGAAGTGTTCGGCGATGTCCTTCACCTCGGTATACAGGATGCGGGCCCCATCCTCCCCTTGGTGGAAGAAGTTGTAGAAAGGCCTGTCCAGCCCCAGGTGCTGTGGAATGAAATAACTGGCCTCGTCACCATGCACGCAGAAGATGGGCACCTTGGTCCCTTGCGGTTGGATGGCCGAGAGGTTCTTCAGTTGCACCTTGGGTTGCTCGGACATGCCGAGCTCCCTGGCCAACTGGGCTATCGTTGGCGAGCGGAACAGCGTGGCCAACGGCAATTTGTAGCCCATCTCCTGCTTCACCTGGGTGAGCAGTTGAATGCCCAGCAGGGAGTGTCCGCCGAGGTCGAAGAAATTGTCGTGGACGCCGAGGTCCGGGACGCCGAGCACTCGGGACCAAATGGAGGCCAATGCCTTCTCATTCGCATCCCGGGGGGCGACATGGCGGGTCCGGAGGACCTGTTGTCCGGCCTCCGGTGCCGGAAGTGCATGCCGGTCCACCTTTCCATTTGCGTTCAGCGGGAACTCCGGAAGGACCAGGAAGTGTGAGGGCATGGCATGCTCCGGCAGGTGGGTGCGCAACCGGGAGCGAAGCTGCACCAGCAGGTCGGCCCGCTGCTCGGGGTCCTCGGCGACCTGGCCGTTCTCCGGCACCACATAGGCCACCAATTGCTTCTCTCCGGGTCCATCCTGTCGGACCATGACCAGGCGATCCTTCACCTGAGGCAGCTCGCTGATGGCGTTCTCGATCTCTCCCAGTTCGATCCGGAACCCCCGGACCTTCACCTGACCGTCCGTACGACCGATGAACTCGATGTTGCCATCGGGCAACCACCGGACCATGTCACCGGTCCGGTACATCCGTGCGCCTGGCTCGTCGGAGAACGGATCCGGCATGAAGCGCTCTGCCGTCAAGTCCTCGCGCCCCCAGTAGCCCAGGGCCACTCCGTCCCCACCCGCGTACAACTCCCCTTTCCGGCCGATGCCGACCGGTTTGCGTTGTTCATCCAGGACATACACCCGGGTATGGTGAATGGGGCGCCCGATGGGCACGGAGCCATGCACGGTGGGGTCCTCCCCGATCGGATGGCAGCAGGTGAAGGTGGTGTTCTCGGTGGGGCCATACCCGTTGATGAGCACGTTCGGTCCGAGCACGGATACCGCCTTCTTCACATGAGGAACGCTGAGCACATCACCACCGGTCAGGATATGGTGCAGGCCACGGAGCCTTTCCAACTGACCATCGACCAGCAGGTTGAACAACCCTGCCGTGAACCACACCGTGGTGACGCCCCGTTGCTCGATGGTCTCGGTGATCTCCAGCAGCGTGGGTTTCTGCTGTGGTTGCAGCACGAGACGGGCCCCGTTCAACAGGGCGCCCCAGATCTCGAGCGTGCTCGCATCGAAGGAGATGTTCGAAAGCTGCAGGAACACCAGGTCAGGACCGAAAGGCAGGAAGGATTGGTCCCGGACGAGCCTTACGATGGCCCGGTGCGGGACCACCACGCCCTTGGGAAGTCCCGTGGACCCGGAGGTGTACATGATGTAGGCGGCCGCGGTCGCGTCCACCGGGACAGGGCGTGCCTGTACGGAGGCTTGCGGTACATCCTCAAGCAGGATCACCGCACATCCCGGGTCCGGCAGTTGGCTCCTGAGGGCACGTTGGCTCAGCAGCACCTTGGGCCGCGTGTCGTCCAGCATGAACAGCAAACGGTCCTTGGGATAGGAGGGGTCCAGGGGAACGAAGCAGGCGCCCCTGTCCAGAATGGCCAACATGGCCGCGATCATGTCAGGGCAGCGATCGGAGCACAGTCCCACCCGATCGCCTGGACCAACACCGGCCTCTTCCAAGACAACGGCCAGGTCGTTCACCCGGGAAAGCAATTCCGAATAGGTCAGTTCCCCGTTCAGATGGTCCAGTGCGACACGGTCACGATGCTGCGCTGCGACCTCGCGGAACAGGGCGTTGACGCTTGTGGAACGTGGATATGACGGGGAGCGACCATGCCAGTCGTCCGGCACCTCCGCGGGCGTTCCGGCCAACGGGCTGTCGCCGACCAGATCTCCCATGAGGGCTTGAGGGTGCCGCGCAACACGTTCGATCAATTGCTCGAACTGCCTGGACCACCGACGTATCGTTTCCTCGGTGAACAGGTCCGTGTTGTAGCTCCACTCGAGGACCAGACCATCTTCATTGCCGGTCACGTTCAGGAACAACTCGAAGTTCTCGAACGACCTGGGGTTGCTGATGAACCGGTGGGAAAGCCCTTCGAATTGCACGCCATCGTCCATGTTCATGTCCACATTGAACACGACAGGGACCAGGGGAACACGTCCAGGGACCCGCGCCACCCGCAGGTCCCGCAGCAGCGTGCCGAACGTGTAGCGTTGATGGTCATAGGCATCGAGCACGGCTGTGCGTCGGGCCTTCAGGTGTTCGATGAACGGGAGTTCCTCGTTGATCCGGCTCCGGAGGGGCAGGAGATTGACGCAGTGACCGACCAGGTGCTTCATGTCCAGGTCGCTCTGCCCGGCCGCCGGCAGACCCACGACCAGATCGGAGTCCCCGGTCAGTTGATAGAGGAACAGTTCGAAAGTGGTCAGCAGGGTGGTCACGAAACTGCTTCCGCTCCGGGTCGCGGTCTCCTTCAGTTGGACCTGGAGTTCCCTGGACAACGGTGCATCGATCCTGGCGCCTTCGTAGGATCGCGTGATCGGACGTTCCCTGTCCACAGGCAGGTCCATGAACGGGATCGGGCCTTCGAACTGGTGTTTCCAGAAGTCCCTCACCCGATCGTGATCGGGTGTCCCGATGAACCGTTGGATGGCCAGGGCGTACTCGCTGAACGGATGGGCCACCGGAAGATCGGGCGTCCGGCCGTGCACCCGATCGGAATAGGCCTGGCTGATCTCGGCCATGAGGATGCCCAGGCTCCAGCCATCACAAATGATGTGGTGTCCGGTGATCCGAAGGATGGCATGGTCGGCGGCCAGCTTCACCAAATGACAGCGGATCAGCGGGCCCCGGATCAGGTCGAACGGCGTGCTCATGTCCTTCCTGGCCAGCTCCGTCAGGCGCGCATCAAGCTCGGCCCCAGCCGACCCCGAGAGGTCATGCTCCTCCAAGGGCAACATGCCGGGCTCCTTGACGACGTAGCGCTCACCACCGGGTACGATGGTGCTGTGCAGCGCTTCGTGTCGGTCGCAGATGGTCCTTAAGGCCTCATGCAGCTTCTCCCTGTCGAGGTCGCCCTTCAGCTCAAGGGAGACGGATTCGTTGTAGGCACAGGATGCCGCGGCACCCATTTCCGCTGCGGCCCAGATCTCCCGCTGCGCTTCCGTGGTGGGCACGCTGCGAAGAATGGCCGGCCCTGCGAACGGGTCGTGTTCAACGGGGACGAGGTCGTAGGTCTGGATGAACTTCTCCATGGCCTCAGGCTTCAACGAGCATCAGGTATTTTCCCTCACGTTCAGGGTCGGGTACGAACCAGGCGGCACCGCCGTCCGGTGTGGATCCGAGGCGCGCCCCGGGGCGCGGCGGGTTGTCCGCACGGATGATGCGCTCGCGTGGATCGCCTGCCGCACCCAGCACCCCGTTCACGGTCTCGATGGGGTAGGTCCGTTCGGGCATGAGCCCCGACGCGCGCAGTTCGATGCAGGTCTTCTCCACGGCCTCCACGATCCGGTCCACATCGGCCTCGGTATGCGCGGTGGTGAGGAAGTGCGGGAAGTCGAGCACATGCACGCCATGCAGCCGCATGAGCATGAAGAACAGCTCGGTGTTCTCCACGGTGTCGTCGTACTTGGTCTTGAAGGCGCTGCCGAAGGTGACCCACCGGAAGGGCAGTCGGTGCTCGTCGAACAGGTCGTTCACCCGGCGCACCATATCGGCGGTCATGTCGTTCAGCCGTTCCTGAAGAGCGGGCCCCTGCTCCTTCATATGGACCAGCGCGGCCTTGGCGGCGGCCATGGTCAGCGGGTGCCGTACGAAGGTACCGGCGAAATAGGTCACGCCAGCTTCCGGCACGCTGTCGTCACCGAACTGCCAGGGGCCGCCATCCAGCGCGTCCATCCACTTGGACCGGCCGATCATGGCACCGATGGGCATGCCGCCCCCGATCACCTTGCCGTAGGTGCCGATGTCCGCCTCGATCCCGAACAGGGCCTGTGCCCCGTTGGGGTGCATGCGGAAACCAGTGATCACCTCATCGAAG
Source organism: Flavobacteriales bacterium (assembly GCA_020635695.1). GTDB lineage: Bacteria > Bacteroidota > Bacteroidia > Flavobacteriales_F > PHOS-HE28 > PHOS-HE28. The sequence goes on from JACJZH010000012.1 coordinate 58,740, forward strand.
ATCAGCGCGGTGCCATGCTCTTCCGTGATCTGCCGAAGCTCCCGAAGGAAGTCCACCGGCCGGAATTCCATGCGCCGGCTCTGAACGGGTTCCACCAGGATGGCGGCCGCCTCATGACAGCGTTCGCGGATGATCTCCAGACTTTCCGGGGTGCCGTAATCGAGCACGAGCATGTTGTGCACGGCCTCGGGCATGATGCCGGGCGCGCCGGGGTAGCTGCGTTTGCTCTTGCTTCCGCGGATGATCACCTCGTCGTTGATGCCGTGGTAGCTGCCGCTGAAGGAAATGATCAGGCTGCGGCCCGTTACCGTCCGCGCCATGCGCATGGCGCCCAGGACCGCTTCACTGCCGGTGTTGCAGACCGCCGCGCGTTCACCGCCGGTGAGCTCGCAGAGCAGGTGGCACACGTCCGCGGCCAGCGGGTGCATCGGCCCGATCTCGATGCCACGGTCCAGCTGCTCGTGACAGGCCTTTCGGATGAAGTCCGGCATGTAGCCGAACAGCGAGGAGCCGAACCCGCTCAGGATGTCGATGTACTCATTGCCGTCCAGGTCCCAGAGGTGGCAGCCCTCGCTGCGGTCCACCACCACCTGGTAGGTCAGTTCCTTCAGGTGGGGCTTGAAGCCGGTGACCACCCGCGGATCGGCCATCTCCTTCCGGTGCTGTTGTGTGAAGGCCTTGCTCTTCGCGGTCCTGCTGGTGTAGCGTTGCACGAAGTCGTTGAACCAGGCGCGCTGCTCCGGCGTCAGGTCGTCCTTCTTCTCCTTCTGGATGCGTGCCTGGGCGCCGAAGACCTTCTTCAGTTCCGGAGCATCCTCGGTGGCATCCGTGGCAGGGCCGTTGGTGGAAGGCGCCGCCTTGGTCTGTTCCGTGGTCGTGCCATCGGCCCCGTGCTCCAGCAGGAAGTCAGCCAACCGGTCCAGGTTGGGAAGTTCCTCGTTCAGCTGCCGGAAGGTGACCTTCACCCCGAACTTCTTCTGCAGGGACATGGCCACCTGCGTCAGGAACAGGGAGTCGAGCCCCATTTCCAGGAAGGTGGTGTCGTTGGACACGTCCTGGAGTTCGATGCCCGAACTGCTCTCCAGCAGGTCCTTGATCCGGGCGATCAGCCGCTCCTTCGGGGAAGCGTCCGAGGGCACGTCCGCCGCCTCTGCCGCGGGGGCTGCGGCCTTCACCACACCGCCCTGCACGACCAGCTCCACGGGGTCCACCCAATGCCGGACGCGTTCAAAGGCATAGGTGGGGATCGGGATCCGACGCCGCTGTTCCCCTTCCTCGAACCGCTCCCGGTCGATGGTGACCCCGGCTCTCCAGAGTCCGCCCACGGCCTTCAGCAGCTGTACCAGTTCCATCCCCTCACCTGCGTGATCACCCAGGGACGGGACCGCCACCTGTCGCTTCGGATCGGCGCTCTGCTGGCGTGCCAGGGTGGAAGCGGTGGTGCGTGGGCCCACCTCGAGCATCACCGGGTCGCCGGTCAGTTCCTCGTTGTTCCAAGCGAACTGAACGGCCTGGGCAAAGCGCACCGTGGCGCGCAGGTGGCCGCTCCAGTATTCGGGCGAGATGGCCTCCTCATCGGTGAGCCATTTCGCGGTGACGGTGCTGATGATCGGAATGCGCGGCGCATGGCGTTCCACGCTTTCCACCACCTTCCGGTAGGGTGCCACGATGGGGTCCATCATGGGCGAATGGAAGGCATGGGAGGTGTGCAGCGTCTTGCATTGCACGCCATCCTTCTCCAATTGTTGCTGCAGGGCCGCGATGGCATCATCGGGGCCGCTTGCCACGCATAGTTGGGGCCCGTTGTTGGCGGCAATGCTGCACCCCTCGGGAAGCATGGGAAGCACGACCTCCTCGGCGGCACGGATGCTCAGCATGGTGCCGCCCGGGAGTTCCTCCATCATGCGGCCGCGTTCGGCGACCAGCCTGACGGCATCCTCCAGGCTGAAGATGCCGGCCAGCGCAGCGGCCGCGAACTCCCCGATGCTGTGACCGATGAGCGCGGCGGGCCTCAGGCCCCAGTGCAGCCACTGCTGGGCCAACGCATACTGGATGGTGAAGAGCGCAGGCTGGGTGTTGCCCGTGCTCTTCAAGGCCTCGGCGGCTTCCTCTTCAGCACCGGCCGCCGGGAATATCAGGCCTTTCAGGTCGCGGCCAAGGGCTTCGGCGAACAGGTCGCAGCATCGGTCGAAGTGCTTGCGGAAGACCGGTTCCTGCTCGTACAGGTCGCGGCCCATGTTCACATATTGGGATCCCTGGCCGGGGAACATGAACACCACCCCGTTCGCCGCTTGGACCAGCTCCGAAGTGGCGGTCCTCACGGCATCCTTCGTGGCGATCACGTCAGCAGCCTCCCGCGCATCGCCCGCCACCACGATGCGGCGGTGCTTGAAGTGCCGGCGGCCGGTCCACAACGTGTGGGCCACATCGGCCAAAGGGACATCGGGATGAGCTTCCAGCCAGCGGCCCAGCTTCTCAGTGTACGCGTCCAGCGAAGCGCGGCTCTTCGCGCTGAGCACGAGCAACTGCTGTGGCCGTGAGGCACCTGAAGGGGATGCCGGAGGGGCCTCGCCAAGGACGACGTGCGCGTTGGTGCCACCCACGCCGAACGAGGATACCCCCGCGAACCGGGGCTCGTCGCCACGCGGCCAGTCGAGGGTCTGCTCGGCCACGTGGAAGGGGCTGTTGGCCCAGTCGATGGCCGGGTTGGGCTTCTCGTAGCCGATGCTGGCCGGGATCTTCCCATCCCGCAGCGCCAGAGCGGTCTTGATCACCCCCGCGGCACCGGCGGCTGCGGTCAGGTGTCCGATGTTGCTCTTCACGGAGCCGATCGCGCAGAACTGCCCCTTGTCGGCGGCCTGCCGGAAGGCGAGGGTCAAGGCCTCCACTTCGATCGGGTCGCCCAGCGGCGTGGCGGTACCGTGAGCCTCCACGTAGGTGATCCGCGAAGGATCGATGCCGGCATCGGCCTGGGCGGAGGCGACCACCTCGGCCTGGCCCCTGACGCTGGGCGCCGTGAAGCTGGCCTTGTCGCTGCCGTCGTTGTTCACGGCCACGCCATGCACCACGGCATGGATGTGGTCGCCATCGGCCAGCGCATCCTCCAGGCGGCGAAGCACCACGATGCCCACGCCGTCACTGAAGCTGGTCCCTTTGCCGGCCGCATCGAAGGTGCGGGTGCTGCCGTCGGGGCTGTACATGCCCCCTTCGTTGTAGATGATGCCGCTGTTGATGGGAACCGTGATGGCGATGCCACCGGCCAGCGCCATGTCGCAATCGCCGTTCCGCAGGGCCTTGCAGGCCTCGGCGATGGCCACCAGCGAGGTGCTGCACGCGGTGTGGATGCTCAGGGCCGGGCCACGCAGGTCGAACTCGAAGGCCAGCCGCGTGGCGATGTAGTCCTTCTCGTTCCCGGTCATCACCTGGAAGGAGCCCACCTGTTCGATGAGCTCGGGGTGCCCGAGCACGTTGCGGGTGTAGTACGTGTTGTTGCCGATGCCCGCGTACACGCCAATGGGGCCGGGGAAGCGCGCCGGATCGTGCGCGGCGTCCTCGAGGGCGGCCCAGGCGGTCTCCAGGAACACCCGCTGCTGGGGGTCCATCAGATCGGCCACGCGGGGGTTCACCCCGAAGAAGCCGTGGTCGAACTTGTCGGCATCACTGATGACGCCACGCGCGCGGACGTAGTCCGGGTGGGAACGTACGTCCTCGGGGATGCTGGGGTCCAGTTCATCCTCGGTGAAGTGGGAGATGCTGTTCCGGGCTGACAGAAGGTTGTTCCACAGCTGCTCCACATCCTCGGCGCCGGGAAAGCGGCCGCTCATGCCCACGATGGCGATGGCATCGCGGCCACCACCGGAATGCCTTGCTTTCCGGGCCCGGGCCTCTTCGGCAGGGTCCCTTTCGGTCACCGACCGTTCCAGGAAAGCCGCGCAGGCCCGTACCGTGGGATGCTGGTACAGCTTCACGATGGGCAGCTGCAGCCCCTGGTCCTCGAGCTGGGCCACACATTGAATGCTGAGCAGGGAGTTGCCTCCCAGGTCGAAGAAGTTGTCGTCGATGCCCACACGGTCCAGGGCCAGCAGGTCGGCCCAGGTATCGGCGATCGTCCGTTCCACGGCCGTTCCCGGACCGGCAAAGGCCACGTCCAGGTCCGGACGGGACTGGTCAGGGGCGGGCAGGGCGCGCCGATCGATCTTGCCACTGGGGGTGCGCGGCAGTTCCTTCACCGGAACGAAGGCGCCTGGCTGCATGTAGTCGGGAAGAAGCCCGGCCAGATGCCTGCGCAGGTCGTTGGTGTTCACGGCTTCCTTGGCCACGTAGTAGGCGACCAACCGTTTCAAGCCCGGCCGGTCCTCCCTCACGGCGGCCACGGCCGTCTCCACAGCGGCATGTTTCTCCAGGGCCGATTCCACCTCGCCCAGTTCGATGCGGTAGCCACGCACCTTCACCTGTCCGTCGATCCTGCCTTGTAGTCGAACTCACCGTTCTCCAACTCCACCGCCCGGTCGCCGGTGCGGTAAAGCCGTCCTCCCGGTTCGTATGGGTCGGTATGAACCGTTCGGCGGTCAGGTCGTCCCGGCCGATGTAGCCGGTGGCCACGCAGGCTCCGCCCAGGTACAGTTCGCCTTCCTGCCCCGCCGGAACACGTTCCATCCGTTCATCCAGCACCAGCAGCTTCACCCGGTCGATGGGCTTGCCGATGTTCGGCAGTTCGGGCCAGGCGTCGGGGTCGCCGGTCAGTTCAAGCTCGCTGACCACATGCCCTTCGGTGGGGCCGTACTGGTTGCAGAAGCGGCATCCCGGCAGCTGGCGGAACAGGTCGCGGATGGCCGGCGTGATCCGCAGTTGTTCCCCGCTGGTGAACACCTCCTTGAGCGATGACGGTACTTCACCGGTACGCTGGACGGCCTCGGCCAGGTACTGCAGGGCCACGAAGGGTACGATCAAGCGATCGACCTGCTTCTCCCGGATGGTGCGGAGGAGCTTGGTGCTGTTCAGCCGGTCCTCATCGTCGATGAGCACCAACGTCCCTCCCTGCGCCAACGTGGTGAAGATCTCCTGAAAGGAGACATCGAAGCTGATCGGGGCGAACTGAAGCGTACGGTCTCCTTCTCCCAGTACGGACGTCCTGACCTGCCACTCGATCAGGTTCATCAGCGGACCGTGGTGCATCGCCACACCTTTGGGGCGACCAGTGCTACCGCTGGTGAATAGCACATAACAGAGGTCCTGTGCAGTGGCCGGACACTCGGGTACGGGTCCGTCGTCCGCTCGGGCGGTCAGTTCCCCGAATGTCGTTACGGGCACTTTCCGACCCTTGAAGAGGGACGCGAGGTCTTTCGAAGCGATGACGAGTTCGGGAGCGGAGTCCTCCATCATCTGGCCCACACGCTCCGCCGGATAGGTCGGGTCCATGGGCACATAGCACGCCCCTGCCCGGACGATGCCCAGGATCGCAGCCACCAGCTCGGGTGAACGCTCCATGCATACCATCACCCTGCTGTTGCTCGAGATCCCCTGCGCGCGCAGCGCCTTCGCGACCTGACCACTTGCCTGGTCAAGGGTGCTGAAACTCCAGGAGACCTCTCCATGGATCAAGGCAGGCTTCTCGGAACGGTCCTGGTCGGGGAACCGGATGACGGCGATCGTGTTCTTGAACGTGATGCTCACGGCGAGGATGGGTAAGGTCGGGGTGGGATGGTGGTCCTTGGTCGGTGGTACTGCCAGCTCCGGCAGGCTTCAACGTATTCGCAGGTCATTGGTTGCCCCTGACCAGTAGGGGCGCCGGTAGCATGGATGCCGTTCGCCGGCCTGTCAGCTCGTCGGATTTCGATTTTATTCCATCGGCAAAAATACCCCGCTCGTCGAAATGTTTGATGACCGTTCGCCAGCGGTCCATGAGGAATTTTCAACGATCGGTGTTCCGGTTTGGCCCGCCAGCCGGGGCGGGGGGCATCTGTCGGTGCGCTGCAGGGCCCTTTTGTCGCCTTTCCGAGGCCTTGCGCCTGCCCTCTTCGCGCGCGAGCGAACTGGCTACTTTTGCGGGTCGTTGAAGATGGGCAAGGCTTTCCTCCTGATCCTGCACCTGCTGCTGGCGGTCGCCGCATTCGGCCAGACGGTCTCCACGACCGTTCGGTCCGTGCAAGGGCGACCGTGGTGCAGAACCCGCCTTCCATCACGCTCAGTTGGAAGTCCCATTCGAATACGACGGGCTTTACCATTCAACGGAAGTTGGAAGGCGCGACCAGTTGGGGTGGAGTGATCGCGAATTTGTCGGCAGGTGCCACACAGTACACGGACAACAACGTACAGCAGGGCGTCTCCTATGAGTACCGGATCGTTCGGACCACCTCCAACCTGGGTACGGGATATGCGTACGTGAACGCGGGGATCCAACTGCCCATGGTCGAATACCGCGGTCGGGTGGTGCTATTGGTGGACAACACCATGTCCGGACCGCTGGCGGCCCAATTGACGGAGTTGGAGAGTGACCTCGAAGGGGACGGATGGAAGGTCCTGCGGCATGATGTGTCACGGAGCGCCCCCGCGACCAGTATCCGCTCCCTGGTGGTCGCTGACCATAACGCCGCACCCGGAGAAGTGAAGAGCGTGTTGATCGTCGGTCATGTGCCGGTCCCCTATTCCGGGAACCTGGCGCCGGATGGACATGGCGATCACTACGGCGCTTGGCCCGCTGATGTCTACTACGGGGATGTGAACGGCTCCTGGACGGATAATTCGGTCTGGAGCACTGGCAGCCAGGATCAGAGGAACCACAACGTGCCCGGTGACGGCAAGTTCGATCAATCCGTGATCCCCAGCACGGTCGAACTGGCCGTTGGACGGATCGACTTTGCCAACATGCCTGCGTTCTCGCAAAGCGAAACGACGCTTCTTGGCAACTACCTGACGAAGCTCCATCAATGGAAGCACAAGCAGTACACGGCCCAGACAAGGGCGGTCGTGGATGACAATTTCACCGGCTATTCAGATGCGTTCGCACAGAATGCCTGGCGTGGGTTCGGCCCCCTGGTGGACCCGGACAACGTGGCGGCCGGGGATTATTTCAGCTCCATGTCCTCAGGTTCCTACCTGTGGAGCTATGGTTGTGGCGGGGGGTGGTGGAACGGTGCCAATGGCATCGGGAACACGTCGGACTTCACGTCCAGCTCGTTGCAATCGGTGTTCACGATCCTCTTCGGAAGCTATTTCGGGGACTGGGACTGTTCCAACAACTTCATGCGGGCCTCCCTGGCCCAAGGGCGGACGCTGACGAATTTCTGGGCTGGATACCCGAACTGGGTCTTCCATCACATGGGCATGGGAGCCCCGATCGGAAAGGCCGTGGTGATGACGCAGAACAACGGCAATGGGCACTATGATCCGGCGAACTGGCAGGCGGGTCGTGTCCATATCTCGTTGCTCGGGGATCCCACGCTGCGCATGAGCATCGTCGCCCCGCCGGGGTCGGTGTCCGCGAGCGTGATCAATAGCACGAGCGCCGCCTTGACCTGGGGTGCGTCTGCCGATGCAGGACTGGGCTACCATGTCTACCGGTACAACACCCAGACCGGGGCATGGGTCAGGCGCACGAGTTCACCCGTGACCGGAACGAACTTCACGGACAACATCTCCGGACTGTCCGGTCAGGTCCGTTACATGGTACGGGCCCTGGACCTTGAGGTCACCCCCAGTGGCACCTATCAGAACCTGAGCCAGGGAAGGTTCACGACCATGAACGTTTCAGGCCCGGTGCTCGATTGCCAAGGCGTTCCTGGAGGAAGTGCGGTTCCGGGCACCGCCTGCAATGACGGTGATGCCGGAACGGTGAACGATGCCTGGACAGTGGATTGCCAGTGCGTAGGCGATCCGCTGGACTGCAATGGTGTTCCGAACGGCCCCGCCATGCCAGGCACTTCCTGTGATGATGGGGACCCGGACACCGGGAACGATACCTGGAACGGGGCCTGCGTCTGTGTGGGACTGCCATTGGATTGTGCGGGTGTCCCCGGGGGGGGGGCTCTTCCTGGAACGGCCTGTGATGATGGCAATGCTTCCACGGGCAACGATAGCTGGACAGTGTCCTGCCAGTGCATCGGAGAACCGATCGATTGTGCTGGCGTCCCCAATGGTCAGGCTCTGCCTGGAACTCCTTGCGATGATGGGGACAGTTCCACGGGCAATGACGTGTATGGTGCGGATTGCACCTGTGCAGGTTCCGTGATCGATTGTCTGGGCGTTCCCGGGGGCTCCGCCGTGGTGGATGACTGTGGCGTCTGCAATGGCACCAATGATTGTCTGTCCGGAACGGTCACCACCTGCCTGCGAGTGGCGATGTCGCCCGACGGAGATGTGGAGGAAGCGGAGAACGGGAACATGTACGCGACCACGGGAGCGCTGGACCTTGTGTTCGACAGCGAGCCGAGTCCCTGGCGCGGAGAGCAGACCACCGGCCTCTGGTTCCAGGGTGTGGAGGTTCCTCAGGGTGCGGTGGTGGTGAGTGCCTACCTGCAGTTCACCGCGCGCTCATCGAACAATGTCCAGCCCTGCCAGCTCGAGATCGGGTTGCAGGAGTCCGGTAATGCGCCGGCGATCGGCTGGGCTCCGTTCGGTCTTTCCGGTAGGCCGTTGGTCGGTACGGTCGGATGGCAGCCGCCTACCTGGTCGCAGATCGATGATGCAGGTCCGGACCAGCGTTCCCCACAACTTGCTGGGCTGGTCCAACAGGTGGTAAGCCGGTCCGACTGGCAGAGCAACAACGCCATGCTCTTCGTGGTTTCCGGGACCGGTGGGCGGTCGGCCTGGCAGGTGAACGAGGATCCGCTGAAGGCGGTGGAGTTGTGCATTCATTATCTGCCTGACTCCAGTGTGACCTTCGACTGTACGGGCGTGCTTGGTGGAGATGCACTTCCCGGCTCTCCTTGTGATGATGGAGATCCACTGACGCAGGGCGACACCTGGTCGACCGACTGCGTTTGCGAGGGCGTCTTCGTCGATTGTGAAGGAGTTCCAGGAGGTCAGGCGATCCCTGGCACTCCCTGCGACGATGGAGACCCAACGACCGTCTCGGACACCTGGTCCGCCACGTGCAGCTGTGAAGGCGTGTTGGTGGACTGCGAAGGTGTTCCTGGTGGGCCGTCGTTGCCAGGCACGCCTTGTGATGATGGCGATGTGCTCACGACCAGCGACAGCTGGACCGTTGGCTGCGACTGTGCCGGTACGCCCAGCGATTGCGCAGGGGTGGCTGGTGGGCCGGCCTTGCCGGGGACGCCCTGCGACGATGGCGACCCGAACACGGGGGCGATGTGTGGGACGCATCCTGCAATTGTTCGGGACTGCTCATCGACTGCAACGGTGTTCCGGGTGGTGGGGCCGAGTTGGACCTGTGCGGGGTCTGCGGCGGGACCAACGATTGCGTGGATGGGGTCTCCTGCACACGGATCTCCGATGGGGCGGGGGATGTCGAACAGGCCGAGAACGGCAATGTCTACGTGAACACGGGCGCGCTGGACCTCGTGCTGGACGGCGAGCCCAACCCCTGGCGGGGCCATCAACTGGTCGGTCTGCGTTTCGATGGGGTGGAGGTGCCTGAAGGGGCGTTGATCGTTTCCGCTCACATCCAGTTCACTTCTGCCGGTCAGGGTGATGTGGACCCGGTCGAGTTGATCGTGAGTGCGGAGATCGATGCCGACGCATCACCGATCTCCTGGGCCCCGTTCGACCTGAGCGGACGCGTGCGTTCGGACACCATCTCCTGGCAACCGCAACCCTGGGGAGGCGCGGGATCTGCGGGTCCGGAACAGCGGACCCCTGACCTCTCCGCGATGGTGCAGGAGGTGGTCGACCTTCCCGGTTGGCAGGCCAACAACGCGATGCTGTTCCTGGTCTTCGGTTCGGGGAGAAGGCAGGCGTTCAGCTTTGAGATGGACCCCCAGTCCGCACCGGAGCTATGCATCAGCTATATCATCCCGGATCCTGTGCCGGACTGTCTGGGTGTACTGGATGGGCCGAACATGCCAGGTGCTCCCTGTGATGACGGCGATCCTGCGACTGGCGGTGATGCGTGGAGCGCGGCATGTGAATGCATCGGCGCCCTGCTCGACTGTGAAGGGGTTCCGGGAGGTGCCTCCTTGCCCGGGTCGGGCTGCGACGATGGCAATGCCCTCACGGAGAATGATGCCTGGGACGCGTCCTGCAACTGTATCGGAGACCTTCTGCCATTCGACTGTGTTGGTGCTCCTGGTGGGACCGCATTGCCCGGAACACCCTGTGATGACGGCGACGCGGATACCGGGGACGATACCTGGGATACATCGTGCAATTGCGCCGGTCAGCTCATCGATTGCACAGGTGTTGCAGGAGGCTCCGAGCTTCCCGGTACCCCTTGTGATGATGGAGACCCCGGTACGGGTGACGACATCTGGTCGACCTCGTGCGATTGCTCGGGAGAATTGATCGATTGTGAGGGTGTGGTCGGAGGTACGGCCCTTGTCGGAACTCCTTGCGACGACGGAGATCCTGGCACGGGCAACGATCTCTGGACATCGAACTGCGACTGCGAGGGACAACCGTTCGATTGTCTGGGAGTACCTGGCGGAGTGGCCATGCCGGGTTCTCCCTGTGACGATGGGGACCCCGGCACCGGGCTTGACGTCTGGACCACTGCGTGCGAATGCCAGGGGCAGTTGATCGACTGTTCGGGTGTTGCAGGAGGACCTGCTCTTCCTGGAACCGCCTGCGATGATGGAGATCCCGACACGGGGATGACATGTGGAGTTCGAGTTGCGACTGCATGGGATCCCCGCTGGATTGCCTGGGGGTCCCTGGTGGCGACGACCTTCCTGGAGCACCATGCAATGACGGTGATCCGGACACGGGGAACGACACCTGGACGTCCAACTGTTCCTGTGTGGGAGAGCCGTTCGACTGTGAGGGCGTTCCTGGAGGTCCGGCATTGCCCGGAGTCCCTTGCGATGATGGTGACCCGGCCACCGGTCTGGATGCCTGGACGACCGCCTGCCTCTGCGAAGGGATACCGGTCGATTGCGCCGGCACGCCCGGAGGTACGGCCTTCATCGACAGTTGTGGGACCTGTGCCGGCGGGACCACCGGGGTGGAGCCGGACCCGGATAGTGATGGCGATTCATTCCTGGACTGCCTGGACAACTGTCCGGGAACCTGGAACCCCGATCAACTGGATTCCGATGGGGACGGTGTAGGGGATGTCTGTGACGACGACGTGGGCATTCTGGATCACCATGGGGCTCCTGCGTTCCTTGTGCATCCCAATCCGACCACCGGGCTTGTCCACCTGTCCTTCTCCTCTCCGGAGGCCAGGAGGATCACCTTGTTGGACCTCTCGGGTGCTGTCGTTCTGGACGCGCCGTTCAGTTCAGTGGTGGACCTTTCCCGGCTCGCTCAAGGCACCTATGTGCTGACGGTGCTGGATGGCTCCGGACGTCCTCTTGGACGATCCCGTATCGTTCTGTTCTGACAGGACCGGCCCCTCATCAACTGCGGGTTTCCTGCTTCATGTTGATCGCCCTGACAGGGGGATCCGTCGTCAAGTGTAACCCTGGGTCTAATTCCCACGATAAAGTGTCCGTCAGTGCCCAGTTTTGGGCCCCTTTGACGGACGCACCTTCTGCCATGTGGTGCTTCGGCAAACCGGAAGTGGACACTGACGCGACTTCCAACCTGCAACGCGAACCGCATGGACAAGCGCAGTGTATCCTTCATTCTGGCCATGGTCATGTCCATGGCCCTTTGGGCACAGAGCCCTTCCAGGAGGAATTCCGTCATGGTCGAGGCCGCGGTCTCGACATCGCCGCCGTCGATCACGCTCTCCTGGGAGAGCTTTTCCGGCACGAACGGATTCACCATCTACAGGCGGAATACAGGGTCGACCTCATGGGGTGGCATTCATGCCAGCGTGGCCGGCAGTGCCTCCAGCTACACGGACAATGCGGTCACTACCGGTGTAGGTTACGAGTACAAGGTCGTTCGGAACGCGAGTTCAGGGACCGGTTATGGATACATCGCGACGGGCATCCAGCTTCCAGCGATCGAGGAGCGGGGGATCATCGTGCTTCTCGTGGCGAACAACATCAGTTCCTCGCTGGCCACGGAGATCGGGCAATTGGAGCTTGATCTTCGGGCGGACGGCTGGGTCGTGAAACGACATGATGTGAGCACGTCCGCCTCGGTCACGTCCGTCCGGGGCATCGTGGTGTCCGAGTACAATGCCGCACCATCCGACGTGAAGGCCGTGTACGTGCTCGGACATGTACCCGTGCCCTATTCAGGGAACCATGCACCCGATGGTCACAGCGAGCATGTGGGGGCCTGGCCATGCGACGGTTACTATGGGGAGGTCAACGGAAATTGGACCGATGCCTCGGTGAACAACTCCAATGCGCAGCGGCCCCAGAACGACAACGTTCCCGGTGACGGCAAGTTCGACCACAGCAACTTCCCTTCCCCTGTCGAATTGCAGGTAGGCCGGGTGGACCTCCAGGACATGCCGGCCTTTTCCGCGGGTGAGGTCCAGCTCCTGCAGAACTACCTGAACAAGGCTCATCAGTACAAGCGCAAGCAATGGGTCCCCCAGGAACGGGGTCTTGTGTTGGACAACCTTCAGTGGGTGGGTAATCCGATCGCGGGCTGTGCATACCGGAACATGGGCCCCTTGGTCGGTCACTCCAATGTCACGGATTGCTACCCCTATGGCTCGCCCTTTTCCAGCTATGTGAACGGTCAGAGCTACATGTGGACCTATTCCAGCGGGGGCGGACTGCAAGCAACGGACAATGGCGTCCTCACCTTCAATGGGGCCGACAACATCGCAACGACCCAGAACTACGCCACGACCCTGTCGATGGGGGGCGTGTTCAACATGTCCTGTGGCAGCTACTTCGGCGATTGGGACAACAGGAACAACTTTCTCCGTGCCCCCTTGGGCAGTGGTCAGGCGCTGACCAGCGTATGGGCTGGAATGCCCAATTGGTGGTTCCACCACATGGGGGTCGGTGAGACGATCGGCCATGGTGTGCTGCTGAGCATGAACAATACCACCGACTATCAGCCCCAGAACGGTGGCTGGCAGGGCAGTCCCTACAATCGAGCACATCTCGGGCTCATGGGCGATCCGACCCTGCGCATGCACATGGTGGCACCGCCTGCTGCCCTGCAGGTGACCAACAATGGAGGGACGGCGGCCTTCAGTTGGAATGCGAGCCCCGATAATGTGGCTGGCTACTACTTGTACCAGTTCGATCAGAACACGGGAGAGATCTCGCGTGTGGTGCCAGCCATGATCACCGGCACCTCACACCAAAGTCCCACCGTTCCATTCGTTGCCGGCAAGGAATACATGGTCCGCGCGGTGAAGCTTCAGACCAGCAAAAGCGGAACCTATTACAACCTATCCCTCGGGGCCATTGCAACGGCCGCCGGCACCCCGGTGCCGGACTGCCAGGGTACTCCGGGTGGTTCCGCCCTGCCCGGTACGGCGTGCAATGACGGCAATTCGAACACGGGTAACGACACGTGGGACGCCAACTGCAACTGCGTAGGTCAGCTGGTCGACTGTCAGGGTACTCCGGGTGGTTCCGCTCTTCCCGGTACGGCATGCAATGACGGCAATGCGAACACGGGCAACGACACGTGGGACGCCAACTGCAACTGTGTGGGTCAGCTGGTCGACTGTCAGGGTACTCCGGGTGGTTCCGCCCTACCGGGTACGGCGTGCAATGACGGCAATGCGAACACGGGCAACGACACGTGGGACGCGAACTGCAACTGCGTGGGTCAGCTGGTCGACTGTCAGGGTACTCCGGGTGGTTCCGCCCTTCCCGGTACGGCATGCAATGACGGCAATGCGAACACGGGCAACGACACGTGGGACGCCAACTGCAACTGTGTGGGTCAGCTGGTCGACTGCCAGGGTACTCCGGGTGGTTCCGCCCTACCCGGTACGGCCTGCAATGACGGCAATGCGAACACGGGCAACGACACCTGGGACGCGAACTGCAACTGCGTGGGTCAGCTGGTCGACTGCCAGGGTACTCCGGGTGGTTCCGCCCTGCCGGGTACGGCGTGCAATGACGGCAATGCGAACACGGGCAACGACACCTGGGACGCGAACTGCAACTGCGTGGGTCAGCTGATCGACTGTCAGGGTACTCCGGGTGGTTCCGCCCTACCGGGTACGGCGTGCAATGACGGCAATGCGAACACGGGCAACGACGCGTGGGACGCGAACTGCAACTGCGTGGGTCAGCCGATCGACTGCAGGGTACCCGGTGGCCTGCTCCCGGTACGGCCTGCAACGACGGCAATTCGAACACGGGCAACGACCTGGGACGCGAACTGCAACTGCGTGGGTCAGCTGATCGACTGCGAAGGCACCCCGGGTGGCTCTGCTCTCCCCGGTACGTCCTGCAACGACGGCGATGCGAACACGATCAACGACCAGTGGACGGCGAACTGCCAGTGCGTGGGCACGGCGGTGACCTTCGACTGCGAGGGTGTGGCCAACGGACCGGCGCTGCCTGGTACCGCCTGCAACGATGGCGACCCGAACACGGGCAACGACAGTGGGACGCGAACTGCAACTGCGTGGGTCAGCTGATCGACTGTGAAGGCATCCCGGGTGGCTCTGCTCTCCCCGGTACGTCCTGCAACGACGGCGATGCGAACACGATCAACGACCAGTGGACGGCGAACTGCCAGTGCGTGGGCACGGCGGTGACCTTCGACTGCGAGGGTGTGGCCAATGGACCGGCGCTGCCTGGCACGGCCTGCAACGACGGCAATGCGAACACGGGCAACGACACGTGGGACGCGAACTGCAACTGCGTGGGCCAGCTGATCGACTGTGAAGGCACCCCGGGTGGCTCTGCTCTCCCCGGTACGTCCTGCAACGACGGTGATGCGAACACGATCAACGACCAGTGGACGGCGAACTGCCAGTGCGTGGGCACGGCGGTGACCTTCGACTGCGAGGGTGTGGCCAACGGACCGGCGCTGCCTGGCACCGCCTGCAACGATGGCGACCCGAACACGGGCAACGACGCGTGGGACGCGAACTGCAACTGCGTGGGTCAGCTGATCGACTGCCAGGGTACTCCGGGTGGTTCCGCCCTGCCGGGTACGGCGTGCAATGACGGCGATGCGAACACGGGCAACGACCAGTGGGTTTGAGGCTGGCTCTCTCTGGACGCCTGCAACGACGGGTGAACACGATCACGACCGTGGACGGCGAACTGCCAGTGCGTGGGCACGGCGGTGACCTTCGACTGCGAGGGCGTGGCCAACGGACCGGCGCTGCCTGGTACGGCCTGCAACGACGGCAATGCGAACACGATCGACGACCAGTGGACGCAACTGCCAGTGCGGGTCAGCGGGACTCGACTGCGAGGGCGTGGCCGCGCTGCCGCTGCAGATAGCACGTGGGCGACTGTGCGTGGGTCAGCTGATGATGCGAGGCATCGGTGGCTCTGCTCTCCCGGAACGTCCTGCAACGACGGCGATGCGAACACGATCAACGACCAGTGGACGGCAAGCTGCCAGTGCGTGGGCACGGCGGTGACCTTCGACTGCGAGGGTGTGGCCAATGGACCGGCGCTGCCGGTACCGCCTGCAACGATGGCGATGCGAACACGGGCAACGACACGTGGGACGCGAACTGCAACTGCGTGGGTCAGTTGATCGACTGCGAAGGCACCCCGGGTGGCTCTGCTCTCCCCGGAACGTCCTGCAACGACGGTGATGCGAACACGATCAACGACCAGTGGACGGCGAACTGCCAGTGCGTGGGCACGGCGGTGACCTTCGACTGCGAGGGCGTGGCCAACGGACCGGCGCTGCCTGGTACCGCCTGCAACGACGGCAATGCGAACACGGGCAACGACCAGTGGGACGCGAACTGCAACTGCACGGGTCAGCTGGTCGACTGCCAGGGTACTCCGGGTGGTTCCGCCCTGCCCGGTACAGCGTGCAACGACGGCAATTCGAACACTGGCAACGACACGTGGGACGCCAACTGCAACTGCGTGGGTCAGCTGATCGACTGCGAAGGCATCCCGGGTGGCTCTGCTCTCCCCGGAACGTCCTGCAACGACGGCGATCCGAACACGATCAACGACCAGTGGACGGCAAGCTGCCAGTGCGTGGGCACGGCGGTGACCTTCGACTGCGAGGGTGTGGCCAACGGACCGGCGCTGCCCGGTACCGCCTGCAACGATGGCGACCCGAACACGGGCAACGACACGTGGGACGCGAACTGCAACTGCGTGGGTCAGTTGATCGACTGTGAAGGCACCCCGGGTGGCTCTGCTCTCCCCGGAACGTCCTGCAACGACGGCGATGCGAACACGATCAACGACCAGTGGACGGCGAACTGCCAGTGCGTGGGCACGGCTGTGACCTTCGACTGCGAGGGCGTGGCCAACGGACCGGCGCTGCCCGGTACCGCCTGCAACGACGGCAATGCGAACACGGGCAACGACCAGTGGGACGCCAACTGCAACTGCGTGGGTCAGCCGATCGACTGCGAAGGCATCCCGGGTGGCTCTGCTCTCCCCGGAACGTCCTGCAACGACGGCGATGCGAACACGATCAACGACCAGTGGACGGCAAGCTGCCAGTGCGTGGGCACGGCGGTGACCTTCGACTGCGAGGGTGTGGCCAACGGACCGGCGCTGCCCGGTACCGCCTGCAACGATGGCGACCCGAACACGGGCAACGACACGTGGGACGCGAACTGCAACTGCGCGGGTCAGCTGATCGACTGCGAGGCACCCGGTGGTTCCGCCCTCCCGGAACGCTGCAACGACGGCGATGCGAACACGGGCAACGACACGTGGGATGCCAACTGCAACTGCGCGGGTCAGCTGATCGACTGCGAGCATCCGGGTGGCTCTGCTCTCCCCGGAACGTCCTGCAACGACGGCGATGCGAACACGATCAACGACCAGTGGACGGCGAACTGCCAGTGCGTGGGCACGGCGGTGACCTTCGACTGCGAGGGCGTGGCCAACGGACCGGCGCTGCCTGGTACCGCCTGCAACGACGGCGATGCGAACACGGGCAACGACACGTGGGATGCGAACTGCAACTGCGTGGGTCAGCTGATCGACTGTGAAGGCACCCCGGGTGGCTCTGCTCTCCCCGGAACGTCCTGCAACGACGGTGATCCGAACACGATCAACGACCAGTGGACGGCGAACTGCCAGTGCGTGGGCACGGCGGTGACCTTCGACTGCGAGGGCGTGGCCAACGGACCGGCGCTGCCTGGCACCGCCTGCAACGATGGCGACCCGAACACGGGCAACGACGTGGGACGCGAACTGCAACTGCGTGGGTCAGCTGATCGACTGTGAAGGCACCCCGGGTGGCTCTGCTCTCCCCGGTACGTCCTGCAACGACGGCAATGCGAACACGATCAACGACCAGTGGACGGCAAGCTGCCAGTGCGTGGGCACGGCGGTGACCTTCGACTGCGAGGGCGTGGCCAACGGACCGGCGCTGCCTGGCACCGCCTGCAACGATGGCGACCCTAACACCGGCAATGACGCCTGGGACGCGAACTGCAACTGCGTGGGCCAGCTGATCGACTGCCAAGGCATTCCCGGCGGCATGTCGCTGCCTGGCACCGCCTGCAACGATGGCGATCCGAACACCTTCAACGATCAATGGGACAATGACTGCAACTGCGTCGGATTCCTCTGGATCTTCGACTGCGAAGGGACTGCCGGCGGTGATGCCCTGCCAGGAACCCCCTGCGACGATGGCAATGCCAACACGGGCAATGACGCCTGGGACTCGAATTGCAATTGCTCAGGTCAGGTGGTGGACTGCGCAGGTGTTGCCGGAGGCTCGGCCTTCATTGACCAGTGCGGTGTGTGCGCTGGCGGCAGCACCGGGAACGTCCCGAACGCTGATTCCGATGGGGACGGTCTGCTCGATTGCGAGGACAACTGCAAGGAATCCTGGAACCCCGATCAGGAGGACTTTGACGAGGATGGTGTGGGTGATGATTGCGATAACTGCGTATGGACCTACAACCCGGACCAGTCGGATGCCGATGGTGATGGGATAGGGGATGTGTGCGACGTCTTCACGGGTCTCGAAGAGCAGGCCTCCGGTCTGGACATGGAGATATTCCCGAATCCGGCCCGAGGGATGGTGCACATATCGATCGAGGATCCCCGTGTGAAGCGGCTCAGCCTCATTGATCCCAGTGGTCGGATCGTCCTTGATGTGCAACGGACCAACACGCTGCAGTTGGATGGCATTGCAGCTGGCATATACACCGTGTTCGCGCTGGATGCGGAAGGCAGACCGCTGGCGCAGGGCAGGCTCATCGTACAGTAGTGGGCCGAGTTGGAAGAAAGGACCCCGGCCATGCCGGGGTCCTTTGCTTTCAGACGGCCAGGATCGCGAGCACCCTCAACAGGTCCTCGTTGATCTGCTTCCGTTTGCCAATGGCCTGGTGGAACGGGGTCGTGGTCACTTCATCATTGACGATGCCCACCATCACGCCATGAACACCGGCAATGAGCTGTTCCACGGCGGCCACGCCCATCCGACTGGCCAATACACGATCGGTCACGCTGGGTGATCCTCCCCGTTGCAGGTGCCCGAGCACGGTCACGCGCGTATCGTAGTGATCGAACCGCTCCTTCACCTTGCGGGCAATGGTGTATGCGCCACCCTCCTCATCGCCCTCGGCCACGATCACGATGCTGGAGGATTTCGACCTCGATCCCTCGTACAGGGCCGTACTTAGCTCTTCAATGGCCTGGAGCTTCTCGGGGATCAACACGTACTCGGCTCCGGCGGCCAAGGCACAGCGTAGGGCAATGAATCCCGTGTCCCTTCCCATTACTTCGATGAAGAACAACCGATCATGTGAAGAGGCGGTATCCCGGATCTTGTCGATCGCCTCCACGGCCGTGTTCGTGGCCGTGTCGAATCCGATCGTCAGGTCGGTTCCGGCCAGGTCATTGTCGATGGTCCCGGGCAGACCGATCACCTTGGTGCCGTGTTCTTCGGACATCTTCAGCGCCCCCGTGAAGGTGCCGTCACCACCAATGGCAACGATCGCATCGATCCCGGCCTGTTGAAGCCGGTCGGCCGCTTTGGCCCTTCCTTCCGGGGTCCTGAACTCCTCGCTCCTTGCGGAGCGCAGCATGGTGCCTCCCCGCTGGATGATGTTGCTCACATCCCGGGGTCCCAGTTCCCGGAAATGCCCGTTGATCAGGCCATCGTAGCCACCCATGATGCCGCTTGTCCGAACCCCATGGAAATGCGCGGTCCTCACCACGGCCCGGATCGCGGCATTCATCCCCGGCGAATCACCTCCTGAAGTGAGAACGCCGATGTGGGAAGGGTAGGTCATTCCTTGATCACACGGCCCATGGGAAGGCTCCGTTCATCGGAGACAAGCTCCAGCACGTAGGCGCCTGGTGCCAGTGCAGTGGCATCGAGAACGGAACTTCCCGCGCCCACCCGGATGGCCTTGGCGATGCGGCCCGATGCATCGAGGAAGCGAAGGATACCCCCCGTGCTTCCCTCAGGCAGTTCGATCCGGTACTCTCCGCCCGAGATGGAAGGGTACACCCTGCCATGGAAGGCCGATACATCGTCCATGCCCACACCGGACCCTGCCACGGAGTAGACATCGAAAAGGGCGCCAACGTACAGGAGGTTCCCGTCGATGTGGAACTCCTCAAGGGCATTGACATCGATCGCGGAGAAGCCGCCATTGTACGGGCTCCACGTCATCCCTCCATCAAGCGAGCGGACACAACCGGTGGCATCGGCCGTGAGCGCGATGAGCCCGCCGTTGAAGGCGATCATCTCACCGCTCGTGGGGCCTGTGGGGTCTCCGGTGGCATCGTTCCAGGTCGATCCGTTGTTCGTGGAGTACCGGTAGCCGAACACCGAGGCAATGGCCAGATCGCCTCCGGACGCCGCGAGTGAGAACGTTTCGTAGTTCACCGAGGACAGCGCGGTCCAGCTGAGCCCGAGATCGGTGGAGGTCCAGACACCGGTGCTCGTGCTGGCGTACAGGGTGCCTCCGACCTGGGTCATGTGATGGACCCGAACATTGCTGCCCATGCCGGAATGTCCGATGGTCCAGGTGGTCCCGCTGTTCTGCGTGCGCCAGATACCGCCGCCGTTGGCCACCGTACCCGCGAACACGGCGAAGGTCACGTTGTTGAACGTGAAGAACTTGTCCGCATACACCTGGTTGGTCGCGGTCAGGGTGCCGTTGGCGATCTCCCAGTCCGCTCCGCCATTCGCCGAGCGATAGATCCCCGAATGCGTGCCTGCGAACAGGTGCGTGGCGTTCCGCCCCACTGATTCACAGAAAACGCTGGTCCCGGAAACCGGTAGTCCATTGTTAGCCTGGTTCCATGTCGCACCATTGTCCGTGCTTTTCCGCACCCCGCTCGGATAGGTCGCCGCGTACAGGGCGCCACCCTGTGAGGTGATGCTGCGGATGGACTGCAGACCGGATCCCAGAGGGGTCCATTGTGCGAGGACCATCTGCGAGGCAACAAGAAGGACCGGGACACTGAAGGCACGAATACGCATGAGATGGTGTTTGGGACGAAAGTACGGGTCGGTATCCGACCAGGTCACCATCAGTCGGCGCCTTCGCTTCTTTCCAAGGACGTTCGTATGCGGGCCAAGGCGCGTTGGTAGGCCGGGCAGCTGCTCCGCATCAAGGTTCCGATCGATATGCCCAGCCTGTATCCGGAAGAGCCGACCTCCGGTGAGTCCTTGAGCAGGGTCCGGACCTCACCGGGATGCCGCAGCACTCCTTCGCCGAGGCAGGTTCGGAATCCGCGCTCATAGACCGCGTCGGACGCTTCCGGGTCCAGGGCCTCCATGCATCGGCAAATGTCCGAGCGAAGTGCAAGCATGCCCCTATCCTGGGGTTCCTGAGCCTTGGTCCCAAGAATTGCCAGGAGCAGCATGAACACCATCACCGACCGGGTGCACATGCTCGTAAAGGTATCCGTGGCGACCGGGGAAGCTCCAGAACGTGATGAACGGCAACTGATCGGGTCCACCGGTGGCAGGAACAGGGGATGGCTACCTTTATCCCTCATGCACAACGGTTTCCGGTCTCCCAGGTCCGTGTTCCTGCTCTTGGGTCTCATGGCCGTGCTGGTGACCCCGCGTGGTCTGTTGCACCACTGCGAGGCCCATGACCCATCCGGGGCCTTTGCCGGAGAGGTACTCCACGGAGACGAGACGTGCGCCGTATGCCAGGCGGTAGTCGGTCATGCGCCACACCATACGGACAGGTCCGGTCCGTTGGCCTTGGTGCCCACGGAGCTGGATGGGGCCGCGCTGCCGAGGGTGGTCGGTCGTGACCTGGTGAGGGCGTTCGTGACACGCGGCCCACCAGTGGCTGGTTGACGCCGTGCCGGTCAGTTCGCACCGGGCATTCTCCTTCCGTTCCACGAATCCATTCCCAGGCCACGGTGCATTCCGTGCTTCGATACTTGGTGGGCCAACGCCATTGCTGGATGTTCGTCCTGCTCCTGATCGCCGGTCCTTTGCTGGCACAGGAAGGGGATTGCGCACTGGTGCTCACCGGTGTGGTGTTGGATGAGCACGACAGGACCCCATTGGCCTACGCCGCAGTGGCCGTGGATGACGGGCTGCATGGTGTGACCGCTGATGAACTGGGCCGTTTCCGGCTCGAGGGACTATGCTCCGGCCCTTTGCGCATCCGGGTCACACACCTGGGCTGTGATCCATTGGAGGTCCGCTTGGAGTTGAAGGACGATCGGGATGTCACGCTCTTTCTGGAGCACCATGCCCATGAGTTGGACCAGTTCGAGCTGGTGCGTGAGCGGCCGGATGAGAACGTCGGGCATTCCAAGGCGGAACTGGATCGTGCCGCCATGGACCGGTCGACCGGGCGCACCATCGCCGAGATGCTGGACGGCATCAACGGGGTGGACCTTCAGCAGAGCGGCCCCACCATATCCAAGCCGGTGATCCGAGGGCTGAGCGGGAACCGGGTCCTTCTGTTGAACCAGGGGGTCCGGCAGGAGGACCAGCAATGGGGTACGGAGCACGCGCCGAACCTCGACCCGTTCAGCACGGACCGGATCACCGTCGTGCGGGGCGCGGCCTCGGTGCAGTACGGATCCGATGCGCTCGGGGGAGTCATCATTACGGAGCCGGTGCAGCTTCCGGAACGGGAGAGGCTGCGGGGCGAGGTCCGTGCCATCGGCATGCTGAACGGTCGTGGGGGAGGAGGAACAGGCGTGCTGGAAGGTGCCGTGGCACGCGTACCGGGCCTGGCCTGGCGGGTGCAGGGGAGCGGCCGTGTGCTGGGGGATGCACAGGCCCCGCGCTATGTGCTGAGCAACACCGGCCTGCGGGAAAGTGGCGTCTCGGCCTCGGTCGCTCTTGAGCGGCATCGGTCCGGTGCCAGGGCATACTACAGCTGGTTCGCTCGTGAGCTGGGGATCCTTCGTGCCTCGCACATCGGCAACCTGACCGACCTGGAGAACGCCATCGCCAGTGGTGAACCGGCCTACACCGCCCCCTTCACCCATGCCATCGAAGTGCCACGTCAGACCGTGCGGCACCACCTGTTGAAGACCGAGGCCTACTGGCGACCGAACGAGGTGGACCAGCTGGTGCTCACCTATGCCTACCAGGCCGATGACAGGCAGGAATTCGACATCCGCCGGGCAGGACGCTCGGCCATACCCGCGCTGGACCTGTTCCTGAACACCCACACGGCCGAGCTCGTGTACAAGCATTTCCTGGGCAGGCACCTGCACGGACGGATCGGCGTGAACGGGCTCTGGCAGGAGAATGCGAACATTCCGGGCACCGGGGTGCGCCCCCTGATCCCGGACCACGATCGGCGCACCGGAGGGATCTTCCTGATCGAGCACCTCCCCCTCAACGAACGGCTGGAACTGGAGGCCGGCGCACGCCTGGACGCAGCCTTGTTGCAGGTACGGACGTTCGATGCCCAGGACGAGTACATCACGCCCGAGCATCGCTTCACCAACCACGCGTTCAGTCTCGGGGCCAACTGGACGGCGACTGACAGCCTCCGCCTCAGGGCGGGCCTGAACAGCGCATTCCGCCCTCCACATGTCAGTGAGCTCTACAGCCAGGGGCTGCATCATGGTTCGGCCGCCATCGAGGAAGGAGACCCCACGTTGGGGAGCGAACGGATGCTCCAGGCCACGCTCGATACGGAGTGGGGCTCGGGCAATGGGCGTTGGTCGGGGGCACTTTCCCTCCACGCCTCCCGGACCGATGGGTTCATCTACCTCCGTCCGGAGGGCTATCGCCTCACCATCCGGGGTGCCTTCCCGGTGTTCCGCTATACGGCGACCGACGTGCTGATGTGGGGAACGGACGCCCAGGTGCGCTTCCGTCCCGTGCCTGCCTGGACCATCGAGCTGCAGGGGGGATTGGTGAGGGGCAGGGACCTGGGACAGGACGAGTGGCTTTTTCAGGTGCCCGCGGACCGTGCCGGCCTGGCCGTGGGATGGCAGCGCACCAAAGGCACGACCAGCCTTTCACTGCGCGGGGCCGTGCGTTGGGTGAGGGTGCAGGACCGCGTACCCATCGGGCTCGACTTCACGGACCCGCCCCCGGGTTATGCGCTCCTCGCGTTGGACCTACTGGTCGAAAGGCCGCTCGGCAAGGACCGGATGCAGCTGGGGATCCGGGGGGACAACCTGCTGAACACGGCCTATCGTGACTACCTGGACCGCTTTCGGTATTACGCGGATGCCCGGGGTGTGGACCTGACGCTCTGGATCACCTGGCGGTTCGGCCATGCTGAAAGGCTCCCCTAGGTCGATCGCCCGATCCCGTTCACCTGGGCGCGGGGTCCGAAGGGCCTGATGCCTTCACCTTCCGGCGCAGGACCCGGTGGATCGCACTTCTCCGGCGATCAACGGTCGAACCCATTGGGGAACTGCTGGCCCAGTGCCTGGATCCCGGCGCGCACCTTCTCCTCGAGCTCGTGCTTGAAGGCCACGATGCGATCGGCCAGCGCGGGGTCGGCGGTGGCGACGATCTGGGCGGCCAGGATCCCGGCGTTCATGGAGCCGTTCACCGCCACCGTGGCCACGGGCACACCTCCGGGCATCTGGGCAATGGACAGGAGCGAGTCCCAGCCATCGATCGAGTTCCGGCTCTTGATGGGAACTCCGATGACCGGCAGGGATGTATACGCTGCGACCATGCCTGGCAGGTGGGCCGCCCCTCCAGCCCCGGCGATGATCGCCTTCAATCCGCGCTCGCGTGCCTGCATGGCATACTCCCGCATGCGGTCCGGAGTGCGGTGCGCGGAGACCACGGTGAGCTCGAACTCCACCTTCAATTCCTTCAGCACGTCCGCTGCCTCGCGCATGACCTCCAGGTCACTGCGACTTCCCATGATGATCCCGATGTCCGCCATGTCCGTTCGGATGGTTCAGGGTTGCTTCCCGGCGGCCGGCACGATGCGCAGGCCGCGTTTGGTTTCACGAATGTTGTGGTCCAACCGTTCCCGGTCCGGGTCGGTGAGCGTCACGTGGCCCATCTTCCTGCCGGTCCGGGTCTCCTGCTTTCCGTACAGGTGGAAATGGGCGCCGGGAATGCCCAGGAGACCGGACAGTCCTTCCACGTGCACCGGTCCGGACCCACCTTCACCCACCAGGTTCACCATGGCCGCATGTCCGTAGACATCCGTGGCGCCCAATGGCCACTCCATCAGTACCCGCAGCATCTGGTCGAATTGCGAGCTGGGGCAGGCCTCGATGCTGAAGTGACCGCTGTTGTGCACCCGCGGCGCGGTCTCGTTCACCAGCACACGGCCGTCCCTGGTCAGGAACAGCTCCACGGCGAAGATGCCCGGGGATGCCAGGCCGTCCACCACCTGAAGGGCCAACTGCTCGGCGGTCCGCGACACTTCCTCCGATACACTGGCCGGAACCAACAGATGGTCCACGAGGTTCAGCACCGGGTCGAACACCATCTCCACCACCGGATAGGTGGCCACCGCCCCATCGGTTCCCCGGACCGCGATCACGGCCAGTTCCGAGGCCACCTCCACACGTTCCTCCAGCACGTAGGGCCCTTCGAACGCGCGTTGCAGGTCGTCCGGCCCGTCCAGCGCCATCACGCCCTTGCCATCGTAGCCGCCGGTGCGCGCCTTCAGGAAAGCGGGAAGTGAGGCGGTGCGCCCTTCCAGGTCGGACCGGTCCGCGAGCAGTTCAAAGGACGATGTGGGGATCCCATGCTCCTGGTAGAAGGACTTCTGGAGGCCCTTGTCCTGAATGGTCCGTAGAGCGGCCGGGTCCGGTACCACGAGCTTCCCCTGCGCCTTCAGCGTTTCCAAGGCGGACACGCTCACATGCTCGATCTCGATGCTCACCACGTCCGCATCCTTCGCGAAAGCGAGAACGGTCTCCTTGTCCTTGAAGGAGCCTTGAACGTAGCGGTGTGCCAGCTGGGCACAGGGACAGCCGGGGTCGGGGTCCAGTACATGGACCTCCACATCGTAGCGCAGGGCGTTCTCGATGAACATCCGGCCCAACTGGCCGCCTCCGAGGAGGGCGATCACGCGGCCCTGTGCCATGGCGGCGAAGATAGCACCGCCCGCAGGGTGGGTTCAGCGTCGCTTGCGGGTCAGGATGCCGAGCTTCCGGATCCGGTGTCCGATGCTGATGGAGTAGACCCGGTTGGTGGGGAAGAACACGTCGTCGTCCTTGAGCACGTTCGTCATCCCGCTCGTGTAGCGCAGGGAGAAGTCCCAGCCGGAAGGGGTGCCCACGCCCAATCCCAGCACGATGTCGATGTCCATGCGGTTGAAGTCCTCGGTGACGTCCACGGGTGAGCTGCCTTTTTCCAACGCCGAGGCGCTGGCCAGGTAGCCCAGTTGGATGCCTCCCAACAGGTTCACGGTGGGGGTCACGAAATACTTGGCGTTCATCGGTGCCTGGGCGTAGTACAGCCTCAAGGTCTGGCGGCCGGCCTCGGACACCTCCTGCGTGCTGCCCTGTGCGGAGAACTGTACCTCGGGCTGGAGCTCCCAGCGATGGCCGAAGCCGATCGGGAAGTAAAGGCCGAGCGATCCCCCTGGCAACAGGTCGTTGGAGAAGGCCTCCGAGTGCAGCGTGCTCATATGCCCACCGGCCTTGATGCCGATGCCGGACTGCGCGGACAGCTGACATGCCAGGAGAAGCAGGAGCGTGAAAAGTGATGCGCGGCTGACCATGGAGAAGGGGGCGTTCCTTCTCCTTTGTACGAGCGGTCCCAGGCCATGTTCCGACCGGAAGCGGGAACTCGCCCGATGGCATCAGGGCTTCGACAAGTCCTCCAGGATCGTCGATGGAGGCCGGCTCAGCCTGCCAGCAGGAGGTCGTGGATCGCCTTGCCGGGGTCCGGTGCTCCGAATACACTGCTCCCGGCAACGAGCACATCGGCACCGTGGGCCACCAACCTGGCCGCGTTCTCCCGCCCCACGCCACCGTCCACTTCGATCAGGGCACTGGCACCGCGCCGCTCCCGGAGGTCCACGAGCTGGTCCAGTTTCCGGTAGGTGTTCTCGATGAAACGCTGACCACCGAACCCGGGGTTCACGCTCATGATCAGCACCAGGTCCAGGTCGGGGAGGATGTCCTCCAGACCGGCGACCGGTGTATGGGGGTTCAGGGAGACCCCGGCCTTCATGCCGGCCGCCTTGATGGCCTGCACGGTGCGGTGCAGGTGGGTACAGGCCTCCAGGTGAACGGTGAGCACGTCCGCTCCCGCCTCCTTGAACGCCGTGATGTACCGGTCGGGGTCCACGATCATCAGGTGGGTGTCGAAGACCTTCCGGGTGAGCGGCCGGATGGCCTTGATCACCGGGATGCCGTAGCTGATGTTGGGCACGAACACCCCGTCCATGATATCGAGGTGGAGCCATTCGGCGGGACTTTCATCCACGAGCCGCAAGGCCTGGCCCAACTCGGTGAAGTCGGCCGCCAAAAGGGAAGGGGCGACGATGTGTGCCATCCGTCGCCCCAAAGGTATGCGGTGGTCGGACTTAGCCCAGGTAGGCCCGCAGCACGCGGCTGCGGCCGGCATGCTTCATGCGCCGGATGGCCTTTTCCTTGATCTGGCGCACCCGTTCGCGGGTGAGCTCGAACTTCTGCCCGATCTCCTCCAGGGTGTGGGGCTGGTTGCCGGCCAGGCCGAAGTAGAGCCGGATCACGTCCGCCTCGCGGGCGTTGAGCATGTCCAGCGAGCGTTCGATCTCCTGCCGCAGACTGTCCGTCATCATGGACTCCTCGGGGCTGGGGAGGTCGTCGTTCTTCATCAGGTCCATCATGGTGCCGCTGTCATCGCCTTCGCGCAGGGGGGCGTCCATGCTCACGTGCCGGCCCATGTTGTTCAGCGAGAGCTTCACCTCCTCCAAGGTCATCTCCAGCACCTCCGCCAGTTCATTGGCGGTGGGCGGGCGCTCGTATTCCTGTTCCAGCTTGGCGAATGCCTTGTTGATCTTGTTGATGGAGCCGATCTTGTTCAGGGGCAGGCGCACGATGCGCGCCTGTTCGGCCAGGCTCTGCAGGATCTGCTGCCGGATCCACCACACCGCATAGCTGATGAACTTGAAGCCCCGCGTTTCATCGAAACGGGTGGCGGCCTTGATCAATCCCAGGTTGCCCTCACTGATCAGGTCGGGCAGGCTCAGTCCCTGACCCTGGTACTGCTTCGCCACGGAGACGACGAAACGGAGGTTGGCCTTGCACAGGGCCTCCAGAGCATCGTTGTCGCCCTGCTTGATCCGCTGGGCGAGTTCCACCTCCTCCTCGGCGGTGATCAGCTTCACCTTGCCGATCTCGGTCAGGTATTTGTCCAGGGAAGGGGTGTCCCGATTGGTGACCTGCTTCGAGATCTTGAGCTGCCGCATTCGTGCCATGTACGCCTTGTTGTTTGGGTGGATGTAGGCGAAGAGCAGCCCGTTCAACGGCGGGGTGGGGGGCAGGGTTACGGAACGCACGAAGCCCGCCGGGGAACGGCGGGCTTCGCAGCATGAACGGGTCTGGTGTCAGTCCTCGCGACGGGGCTCGCGGCCCGGGCGGCTGTGCTCCCGGCGGGGGCGGTCATCGCGATCGCCACGATCACGACGCTCCCGGCGATCGCCGTTCTGGGGGCGTTCCACCCAGCCCTCGGGCTTGGGCAGCAACACCTTGCGGCTCAGCTTCAGCTTGCCGGTGCGCGGGTCCTTGCCGATCACCTGGAACTCGACCATCTCGCCTTCCTTCAGCACGTCCTCCACGTTCTCCACGCGCTTCCAATCAAGCTCGCTCACGTGCAGGAGGCCGTCGGTGCCGGGCACCACCTCCACGAAGGCGCCGTAGGGCATGATGGTCTTGACCTTGCCGGTGTAGGTGGCACCCACGTCCGCCTGGGGCGGGAATGCGATGGCCTTCACACGGGACACGGCCGCATCGATGCTGGCCTTGTTCTCACTGGCGATCTCCACGATGCCACGGCCGTCCACCTCGTCGATGCTGATCTGGGCGCCGGTCTCGGCCTGGATCTCCTGGATCACGCGGCCACCGGGGCCGATGATGGGCCCGATGCTCTCCTTGGGCACGTCGAAGGTGACGATGCGCGGGGCGTGGGGCTTGTAGTCCTCACGGGGCTTGTCCAGCGTCTTCAGCATCTCGTCCAGGATGTGCAGCCGACCCTGGCGGGCCTGCTCCAGTGCCTGTGCGAGCACCTCGTACGGCAGCCCGTCCACCTTCATGTCCATCTGGGTGGCGGTGATGCCCTTGGCCGTGCCGGTCACCTTGAAGTCCATGTCGCCGAGGAAGTCCTCGTCGCCCAGGATGTCGCTCAGGATGGCGTGGCGGGAGCCGTCGCTGATCATGCCCATGGCGATGCCGCTCACGGGGGCGGTGATCTTCACACCGGCGTCCATCAGGGCCAGGGTGCCGCTGCACACGGTGGCCATGGAGCTGGAGCCGTTGCTCTCCAGGATGTCGCAGTTCAGGCGGATGGTGTAGGGGTTGGCCTCACCTTGGGGGATCACCGGCTTCAGCGCGCGCTGGGCCAGGTTGCCATGGCCCACCTCCCGGCGGCCGACGCCCCGGATCGGACGCACCTCACCGGTGCTGAACGGCGGGAAGTTGTAGTGCAGGAGGAAGTTCTCGCTGCCCTTGCGGGTGGCCAGGTCGATCGTCTGCTCGTCCAGGGAGCTGCCCAGGGTGAGCATGTTGATGGCCTGCGTTTCACCGCGGGTGAAGACGGCACTGCCGTGGGTTCCGGGCAGCACGTCCACCTCGCACCAGATGGGGCGGATGTCCGTGGGCTTGCGGCCATCGAGGCGAACGCCGTTGTCCAGCACCACGTTCCGCACGGCCTTCTTCTGGGCCTTCTTGAAGTAGCGGTTCAGCATGGACTTGTCGGCCAGTTCCTCCTCGCTGAGGGTGGCCAGGCAGTCCTCCTTCACCTGGCTGAAGTTGGCCGAGCGCTCCTCCTTGGAGCTGGGCTTCATCGCCAGGTCGTAGTAGCGCTGATAGCAGAAGTCGAAGATCTTCTTCTCGAGCTCCTCGTTCTTGTTCTCGTGCTGGTAGCTGCGCTTCACCTGGCTCTTGGGCACGGCGGCGCTCAGTTCGTTCAGCACGCGGCAGTGCACCTTGATGGCCTCGTGGGCCAGCTTGATGGCCTCGATCATCTCGGACTCCTGCACTTCCTTCATTTCACCCTCCACCATCAGGATGTCGTGCTCGGTGGCGGCCACGATCAGGTCGATGTCGGCCTGCGTGCTCTCGTCCATGTCGGGGTTGATCATGAACTGCCCGTTGATGCGGGCCACGCGCACCTCGCTCACCGGACCTCCGAAGGGGATGTCGCTCACGGCCAGGGCCGCGGCGCCCGCCAGGCAGGCCAGCGAGTCCGAATGGTTCTTCTTGTCGGTGCTCATCAGGGTGATCATCACCTGCGTGTCACCGTGGAAGTCGTCGGGGAACAGCGGCCGCAGGGCACGGTCCACCAGTCGGCTGGTGAGCACTTCGTGGTCGCTCGGACGGGCCTCGCGCTTGAAGAACCCGCCGGGGAACCGGCCGGCTGCGCTGAACTTTTCGCGGTACTCCACCTGCAGCGGCAGGAAGTCGATGCCTTCGCGGGCCTCCTTGGTGGCCACCACGGTGGCGAGGAGGATGACATCGCCCATGCGGACGGTCACGGAGCCGTCGGCTTGTTTGGCCAGCACCCCGGTCTCGATGGTGATGGGCCTGCCATCGCCCAGGTCGATGGTCTTGGTGATCCCTTGTGGTCTCATGTCTTCGTTCGTCTTACCTCTTGTTCTGTACGTTTTCCTTCTTCCTAAGCATCAGCTCATCCGGCGTGCGGATAAGCAAAGGGGCGACCGTGCCTCACGATCGCCCCCGTTCTCGTCAGTATGTCGATCCAGTGCGGACCCGGCCCGTGCCGGACGCCCGGCCCTCACTTGCGGAGGCCCAGCTTCTGGATGATGGCGCGGTAACGCTCAATGTCGTTCTTCTTCAGGTAGTTCAGCAGCCGCTTGCGCTTGCCCACCATGCTCATCAGCGCCGTCTCCGTCGTGTGGTCCTTCTTGTTGCGCTTCAGGTGCTCGGTCAGGTGTTCGATGCGCCGGGTGAACAGGGCCACCTGGCTCTCGGGGCTGCCCGAGTTCGTGGCACTGCCTCCGTGCTCCTTGAAGATCTCCACCTTGTTCTCCTTGGTCAGGTACATGGGATGTCCCTTTTTCTGAACAGGCGGCAAAGATAGGAACTTCCCGGATACGTGCAGCTTATTCCTGCAACATTCTCAGGATGTGTCCGAGCCTGGTCTTCAGTTGCTTACGCTCCACGATCAGGTCCAGGAAGCCGTGCTCCAGCACGAACTCGCTGGTCTGGAAGCCCTCGGGCAGGTCCTTGCCGATGGTCTCCCGCACCACCCGGGGACCTGCGAACCCGATCAGCGCCCCGGGCTCGGCGATGTTCATGTCGCCCAGCATGGCGAAGCTGGCCGTGACCCCTCCGGTGGTGGGGTCCGTGAGCAGGCTGATGTACGGGAGCTTCTTCCGGGCCAGCAGGCTCAGCTTGGCGCTGGTCTTGGCCATCTGCATCAGGCTGAAGCCGGCCTCCATCATCCGGGCGCCACCGCTCTTGCTGATGATGATGACCGGGCACTTGCGCTTGATGGCCCGGTCCACCGCCAGGGCGATCTTCTCGCCCACCACGCTGCCCATGCTGCCGCCGATGAAGCGGAAATCCATGCAGGCGATCACCACGTCCCTGCCTTCCAGCCTGCCGTAGGCCGCCCGGATGGCATCGTTGAGACCGGTCTTCGCACGGCTGTCGGTCAGCCGGTCGGTGTACTTCTTCGTGTCCTGGAAGTGCAGCGGATCACCGGCGATCAGGTCCTCCCCGATCTCGGTGTGCTTGTGGTCGTCGAAGAGCAGCGCGAAGTATTCGGCGCTCCCGATCTTCTCATGATACCCGCAATTGGCGCAGACCCAGAAGCTGTTCTCGTGGTCCTCGGAGGTCATCACCTCCTTGCAGCTCGGGCACTTGTACCAGAGACCTTCCGGGGTCTCCTTCTTCTCCTCGGTGGCCGTGGTGATGCCCTCCTTCACCCGTGTGAACCAACCCATGGTCGAACGTTCTTGGTGCTAAGGTACCAGCAAGGGGCCGGAAGCCGATGTGAAAGGTGTCAGCGTGCCCTCAGGCCACGGTGATGGCCGGGTCCAGGTACACGTCCTGAATGGCGTTCAGCAGCTCCACACCCTCCTTCAGGGGGCGCTGGAAGGCCTTGCGGCCGCTGATCAGGCCCTGCCCGCCGGCCCGCTTGTTGATCACGGCGGTACGAACGGCCTCGGCCATGTCGGAGGCCCCGCTGGAGGCCCCGCCCGAGTTGATCAGGCCGCGCCGGCCCATGTAGCAGTTGGCCACCTGGTAGCGGCACAGGTCGATCGGATGGTCCGTGGAAAGGTCGCTGTAGACCTTTTTGTGCGTCTTCCCGTAGCCCTTCAGCGCGTTGTAGCCACCGTTCACCTCGGGGAGCTTCTGCTTGATGATGTCCGCGTTGATCGTGACCCCCAGGTGGTTGGCCTGCGCGGTGAGGTCGGCGGCGGTGTGGTAGTCGACACCGTCCACCTTGAAACCGGAACTGCGCAGGTAGCACCACAGGATGGTGGCCATGCCAAGCTCGTGGGCACGCTCGAAGGCCTCGGCGATCTCCACGATCTGACGCGAGCTCTCCGGGCTGCCGAAGTAGATGGTGGCGCCCACGGCCGTGGCACCCAGTTCCCAGGCCTGATCCACGCTGCCGAAGAGCACCTGGTCGAACTTGTTCGGGTGGGTGAGCAGCTCGTTGTGGTTGATCTTGACGATGAAGGGGATCCGGTGGGCGTACTTCCGGCTGCAGCTGGAAAGCACGCCGAAGGTGGAGGCCACCGCATTGCAGCCACCCTCCATGGCCAGTTCCACGATGCGCTCCGGGTCGAAATAGGCCGGCTCCGGGGCGAAGCTGGCACCGGCCGAGTGCTCGATGCCCTGGTCCACCGGCAGGATGCTCATGTACCCCGTGTTGGCCAGCCGCCCATGGCCGTACAGGGCCTGCAGGCTGCGCAGCACCTGGGGCGAACGGTCCGAGCCGCCGAAGCAGCGGTCCACGAAGTCGGGGCCGGGCAATTGGATCTGGTCCTTGGACACCGTGCCACAGGAATGGTCCAACAGGTTGGCCGCATCATCGCCCAGCAGGGCCTCGATGGTTCCGGAGGTCTTCGTCGTCATGAGCGCGTTCTCGATGGGCGGCAAAACTAAACAATGTGCCTGCGCCTGTACAGCTAGTGCTTCATCAGAAGGGGTATCCGATGCCCAGGTTCAGGTTCAGGCCGGGCTTGTAGGTGGTGGGTGAGCCGTTCAGTTCGCTGACGGTCTGTTCATAACGGTCCTTCGGCT
The DNA here is from genome assembly GCA_020635695.1 of Flavobacteriales bacterium. Lineage (GTDB taxonomy): Bacteria > Bacteroidota > Bacteroidia > Flavobacteriales_F > PHOS-HE28 > PHOS-HE28. The sequence continues at coordinate 91,718 of JACJZH010000012.1, forward strand.
GGAAGATCCAGCGTTCGCCGGGCGTGAGGGAGGGGTCCTTGGTCTGGAGCCCCAGGTCGAACCGGACCAGGAAGAAGTCAAAGTTGAGACGCAGGCCGACTCCCGTGCCAATGGCCAGTTCGCTCAGGAAATCCGCATCGAACCCGCTCCCGGGGCGTTGAGGCTCTTCCTCGAGGTACCAGATGTTCCCCAGGTCAACGAACAGCGCTCCCTCCAGGTATCCGATCAGGTCGAACCGGTACTCGATGTTCCCCTCGATCCGCACCTCACCGATCCTGTCGAAGGCCACCAAGGGGGCGCTGTTGGAGCCGGGGCCCACCGTACGGGCGCGCCAGGCGCGCAGGCCGTTCGCCCCCCCCACGAAGAAGCTGCTCTCGAAGGGAAGCACGTTGAGGTTGGTGAGCGGGATGCCCACTCCGGCCGCCACTCGGGCCACCAGGTTGCTGTGCGCACCCAACACCCGGTAGTGACGAAGGTCGTTGTCGAACTTCAGGAAGTGCGCGTACCGGACCCCGGTCAGCGTGTAGAAGGAACTGCCCGTCGTGTCGGTGCTCAGCGGAGCGTCCACCAGCCGGTCGATCGCGTACAGGGTGTTGCCCGCCGGCTCGAAGGAGAAGCGATAGAACCAGTTGTGCCGGCGGGGTTCCTCCGCGTTCCTGGTGTTGATGGTGTACTGCAGCCGGGCGCCCACGATCAGGTGGTCGGTGTAGCTGTCGGTGAGCACGGGGTCGTTCGCCTGACGGAGGTAGTCGTCGAACTCAGGGGAGAGCCTGGGGATCCGGATCACGTTCCACTCCAAGGGGTAGACCCCCCAGGTCTTGGTGGGGCTCTCATGCCACTCGTAGCCGAAGGAGAAGCGGGCCAGGTTCCGGGTGTAGTCGGGCCGTCGCTGGTAGTTGTAGAGGATGTGGAACACCGAACGCGGGTCGGCGCTCCGCGAGAACTTGTCCCTGCTGATGGGTATGAGGAACTGCGGGAACGTGAGCGTGACCTCGGGACCGATCTCCAGGGTGTTGAACAGCCCGTCGCGGCCAACGTCGGTCACTCCGTCATCGGCCACGTTCGAGCCTCCGCCGGTCAGGCTCTGCTGGGCCTCGAAGCCCAGGATCATGGAGGTCTGGATGGAGCCCAGTGAGCGGAAGAGGTTCTTGTGCCGATGGTTCAGGCTCAGCTGGGTGCCCAGAAAACCACCCCGGTTGGTGCCGTACAGTTCCACACTGACGCTCTGCGTACGTGCCGGTATCAGGCGCACCTTCGCGTTCACCTGGTCCGGCCTCCGTACCTGTGCGCTGTCGAAGGCGATATCGACCCGGTCGAAGGCCCTCAGTGCCGTCAGCCTGCGGTAGGTGCGGTCCACGTGGCTTTGCTGATAGCGCGCATCGGGCCTCAGGAACATGGAGCCCAGCAAGGCCTGGGGCTTTACCGGAACGCGGTCCTGGTACAGGAAGCGGTACCCTTCCAGTTGTATGGTGTCCGGCGGTATCGTGCTTTTTCCGCGCTGACGGGGTCTGAGGTCCACCTCCACATCGGCCACCTGGTAGATCGTGCCTTCCGGGGTACCGGTCAGGTTCTTCCTGCGGGGTGGGCCGGGGCGCTCCACGCGCACCACCAGGTCCACCTCCCGGTCGCCTGCGCTGGTATCGGCATCGAACTGCACCAGGTCACGGGTGAAGTGCAGGTAGCCCAATTCCCGGAGCCGGTTGGTGATCCGGGTGCGCTCGCGGTCCAGCACGTCCGCATCGAACCGGTCGCCCTCCATGACCAACCTGTCCGGCCAGGCCTCACGGAGGTAACCGCGGATCGTCGGGTCGTCCGTGCGGAGGGAAATGGTGCAGTAGGAATACGCTCTGCCCGGCTCCACCGAATAGATGACCCGGGCCTTCGGTTTGTGGTAGGGCCGGCCATTGGGGCGGGCGAAGGAGATGGAATCGGTGACCTCCCCATTGAAATGGCCCTCCTTCTGAAGATAGAGACGCATCTGGTCGCTCGATCGCCGGGTCAGGGAACTGTCCAGGAGCACCGGGGGTTCTCCCACCACTTCGCGCAGCCATTCCGCGGTGGTCCGGGAATAGGGCTTGGGCGCCTTTCCCCGCGCGGCACGGCGCTCGTTCTTCCGATCCCGTGCGGCATCCTTTCGTGCACGGGCCTCCGCGATCTTGTCGGGGTCCGGCCAGTTGTACATCGACAGGTAGAAGCGCGCCCCCAGGATCTTCTCGTTCGGCTGCTGTTTGATGATCTCGTCCAGCTCCGACCGGGACACGCCCTTGCCTTCCACCTCCACCACGTTGTCCACCAGCAGTCGTTCACCCGCTGGAACGCGGCGCGTGGAACTGCACCCCCACAAGGCGGTGGCAGCGGTCAGACCCAGGAGGATATGGCGGAAGACGCGCAGAGAACGCGGGTGGTCCGCTATTTTGTCGGCCCGGTCAAATATACCGGGCGCCCCAACCATGATCGGACCTTCCCTCGTCCGTTCGCTCCACCACAAGAAGTACCGCGACCGCGAAGGACTTTTTCTGGTCCAGGGGCGGAAGCTGGTGGAGGAACTGCTGGCATCGGGCTGGCCGGTCCGTGGGATGATGGCCACCGAGGAGGCCGTTGCCGGCCTGGAGGTGGCCGGACTGCCGCTCCAGGTGCTGCCCGCCGCTGAATTGAAACGCCTGGGCACCCTGGTCACCGGGAATGAGCTGGTGGCCGTGGTGGAAAGACCGGACGAGGCACCCGGTGGTGCCCCGGTAGCAGGAGAGCTGGTGCTCGCCCTGGACGGGGTGTCCGATCCCGGCAACATGGGCACCCTGCTGCGCATCGCGGACTGGTTCGGGGTGCGGCGGGTGGTGTGCGGGGCGGGGTGTGTGGAGGTCTGGAACCCGAAGTGCGTGCAGGCCACCATGGGCTCGTTGTTCCGGGTGCGCGTGGAGCAGGCTTCGTTGCCCGGGCTCCTTCAGGAATGGTCAACGGCCGGGACCATGGTCTACCTGGCAGACATGTCGGGGACGCCGGTCCATCAGCTGGCCCTGCGCCGGCCTGCGGTCCTGGTGATGGGCAGCGAGTCGCACGGCCTTTCGGCGGAGGTCCGCTCCGTCCCGGGCACCCGGGTGTCCGTGCCGGGCAGGGGAGGCGCCGAGTCGCTGAACGTGGCCATGGCGGCCTCGGCGCTCTGCATGGAATTCCTTCGTCAGACCGAGGCGGGGTAGCGCAGGGCGATCCGATCGGCCACCCGCTCGCCGTCCATCGCGGCGCTCACGATCCCTCCTGCGTATCCCGCACCCTCGCCGCAAGGGTAAAGGCCCTTCACCTGCACGTGTTCCAGCGTATCAGGGTCTCGCGGGATCCGCACCGGGCTTGAAGTGCGCGATTCGACCGCCACCACCACGGCTTCGTTGGTGCGGTAACCCCGCATCTTGTCCCCGAAGGCCTTCAGCCCCTGGCGCAGCCGCAGGGCAACGTCTTCCGGAAGCAGCTCGTCCACGCGCCAGGGCACGATGCCGGGTGGATAACTGCAATCCGGCAGGTCCACCGATGCCCGGCTTTGGATGAAGTCCTCCAACCGCTGGGCCGGAGCGCTCTGCCGCTCCCCACCGGCCTTCCAGGCGGCATGTTCCACGCCACGCTGGTAGTCGACGCCGCCCAGCGGGTCGCGCACATCCGACGGGGTGCGCACCTCGGTCACGATGCCGGAGTTGGCGAAGGGGTTGTTGCGCTTGCTGGGGCTCCAGCCGTTGGTCACCACTTCGTCCGGTGCCGTGGCGCAGGGGGCTATGATGCCGCCGGGGCACATGCAGAAGGAATAGACGCCCAGACCGCGCACCTGCTGCACGGCGTTGTAGCTGGCCGGCGGCAGGTTCGGGTCGCGCACGTCGCAGTGGTACCGGATGCGGTCGATGATGGCCTGCGGATGCTCCACCCGCACGCCCAGGGCGAAGTCCTTGCGCTCCACCAGCAGGCCTTTGGCCACCAACAGCCGGAAGATGTCCCGGGCCGAATGGCCGGTGGCCAGCACCACGGTGTCGCTCAGCAATTCGTCGCCGTCGGCCGTCCGGACACCACGGATCGCACCGTTCGCGATCAGCAGGTCGGTGACCCGCTGCCCGAAGCGCACTTCGCCGCCGGCAGACCGGATGGCCTCGCGCATGGCGGTGATGATGCCTGGCAGTTTGTTGGTGCCGATGTGGGGGTGGGCGTCGACCAGGATGTCCGGTGAGGCGCCGTAGGCCACGAAGGTGTTCAGCACGCCCTCGATGTTGCCCCGTTTATGGCTCCGGGTGTAGAGCTTGCCGTCCGAGTAGGTGCCGGCACCCCCTTCGCCGAAGCAGTAGTTCGAGTCGGGGTCCACCAGGTGTTCCCGGTTGATCGCGGCCAGGTCCCTGCGTCGGGCGCGTACGTCCTTGCCACGTTCCAGCACCACCGGTCGCAGGCCGTGCCGGATGCAGCGAAGTGCGGCGAACAGCCCCGCAGGACCACAGCCCACGATGGCCACCACCGGGGCCTTGCTCACGTCCGGAAGCTCCGGGGGGGCGGGCGGCGCGTCCTCCAGGGGGTGCGAGGTGCTCAGTTCCACCCGCAGGCGGACCAGCGGCGTCTTCTTCCGGGCATCGATGGACCGCCTCAGCACCCGGCAGCCGAGCACCTGATCCAAGGCCAGTCCCGCTTCGGAGGCGGCCTCCTCGCGCACCACGTCCGGCCGCACCGCTTCGCCGGGGGACAGCGCGATGTCCACCACCCGTTCCATGCGGGATCAGCCCTCGAAGGTGAAGGTGAGCACCCAGACCTTGCTGCGCAGGCTCTCCAGCGGTGCGCTGAAGCGGGTGTCGTCGTCGATCAGCAGGTTGGGGATGCCGTAGGAGAACTTCAGTTCCACGCCGAACTTGAAGTAGGGCAGGAACATGTCGAACCCGCCACCGGCCTCCACCGAATAGTCGTACTTGTCCAGCTTCACCACGATCTCGTCGTCGATCTGGTTGTTCACGTCCTTCTGGCTGGCCATGTCGATGCCGAACTTGCCGCCCGCCAGCAGGTATACCGCCAGGTTGTTGATGCGGTCGCTCCGCAGCTTCATCAGCAGCGGGAATTCCAGGTAGGTGGACTCGATGGCCTTCTCGAAGATGATCAGCGAGCCGTCCGACTTGCGGAAGGTGTACTTGAGCAGCCGGTCCTGGAACGACAGGCTGGGAATGAACCGCAGGCTCAGGTTGTCGTTCAGGTTCAGCGAGCTCACGATGCCCAGGTTGAAGCCGGGCCGCCGGATGTGGTCCACGGCCAGGATCGAGTCGTTCAGCAGACTTCCAGGCTTCAGCTTCACGAAGAGGTCGGAGGAATTGTAGGAGAGGAGGAAGCCGAAGTGGAAGCGCCGCAGGTCGAAATTGGGCAGGTTCTCCACCTTCACGCCCACCTGGCCCTGCGCCCGCGCTCCGGAAGGAGCCAGCAGGCAAACGAGCAGTACGGGAAGGAGCAGCGCGATGCGACGCATGGAACGGTGAACGAAATTAGGCATCGATCCGTGCATCGGCCGGACCTTTCCTGCCGGTGTAGAGCGTGGCGATCCCCCCGGTGAGCGGCCGGGAGCGCACCTCTCCGAGCCCGTTGCGCGCCAGGATCGCCTCGAACGCGGCCCCCTCGGGGAAGGCGTCCACGCTCTCGGGCAGGTAGGTGTAGGCCCGGTCATCGCGGCTCACCAGCTTCCCCACGGCAGGCATCACGCGGTGGAAGTAGAGCCGGAACAACTGTTTCATCGGGGCCTTCAAAGGCCTGCTGAACTCGAGCACGAAGAGCCGCCCCCCCGGGCGAAGCACCCGGACCATCTCGGCGATGCCACGTTCCAGGTCCTCGAAGTTCCGCACACCGAAGGCGACGGTGACCGCGTCGAAATGAGCGTCCGTGAACGGCAGGTCCGCGCTGTCGGCACGCTGCAGGGTCACCCGATCGGTGAGCTGTCGCTTCTGCACCTTCTCCCGGCCCAGCTTCAGCATGCCTTCGCTGATGTCCACGCCCACGACCTCCCTGGCCTTGGTGGAGCCGAGGATGGCCAGGTCGGCGGTCCCGGTGGCCACGTCCAGCAGGCGTTCCACGGGTTCGCGACCGAGCATGCGCACCACCCGTTTCCGCCAGCCCTGGTCGATGCCCAGGGAGAACAGTCGGTTCAGCAGGTCGTAGCGCGGGGAGATGGAGTCGAACATCTCCTCCACCTGCTCGCGCTTGGAGCCTTGCCGGTCGGAGTAGGGGCGTACGGTCATGCCTCGGGTCGGATGCGATCGAGCTCGGCGCGGAAACGGTCGGGGTCCAGGGGCACCACGCCCACCTCCTCGCACACCAGCCCACCCGCCAGGTTGCTCCAGGCGGCGATGGTGCGTGGCGGAAGCCCATGGGCCAGGCAGAGCGAGGCCACGGCGATCACGGTGTCGCCCGCGCCGCTCACGTCCGCGATCTTCCGGCGGTGGGCGGGGAGGAAGTGCTCCTCGTCCGGGCCGTGCACATAGATCCCATGCTCGCTCAGGGTGATCAGGGACAGCGTGTTGCCCAGCTTCGCTTCCAGGTCAGCGACCGCCGATCGAACGGCCTGCTGATCGCCCCCCGCCAGATCGGTCTTCAGGCCCTCCCGCAATTCCTTCAGGTTCGGTTTGAACAGGGCAACGCCGGTGTACGCGAAGAAGTTCTCCTTCTTGGGGTCCACGGTCACGGGCACCCCGGCTTCCCGGCAGGCCTCCAGTGCCCCGGCGATGGCGCGGGGCGTGAGCACCCCCTTGTTGTAGTCCTCGATCACCACCACGGCGGGCCGGTCGGCGCTCAACCGTTCCCGGAACCGCTGCAACAGCGCATCCTCCTCTTCCGGGGAAAGCGGGCGGAGGGTCTCCTCGTCCACCCGCACGATGTGCTGGTGCCCGCTGATGACGCGGGTCTTGACGGTGGTGCTGCGTTCGGCCGCGCGGACGATGCCCTCGGTGGATAGCCCGGCCTCCTTCAGCAGGCGTTCCAGCCGGTCGGCCTCCGCGTCATGGCCCACCGTGCTCACGACCACGGGGCGGGCGCCCAGGGCGGCGAGGTTCAGGGCCACGTTGGCCGCTCCACCCAGGCGTGCGCTGCGTTCGTACACGTGCACCACCGGCACCGGGGCCTCCGGGCTGATGCGGTCCACGCGTCCCCAGAGGTAGGCGTCCACCATCACATCGCCCAACACGAGCACGGAGGTGCCTTGGAAGGCGTCGAGCGTGGTCCTGGGGTCGGAGGTCGCTGCCATCAGTGGCCGAGCTTGTGCATGGCCTCGGCGATGCGTTCCACCGCCTTGGTGATCAGGTCGTCGGAGGTGGCATAGCTCAGCCGCACGGTCCCCGGGGCTCCGAAGGCATCCCCCGCCACCACGCTCACGCCGGCATGTTCCAGGAGGTGCATGGCCAGGGCCTCGCTGTCCGCGATCCGGTCCCCGTCGATGGCCGTGGAGGCATCCGGGAGCACGTAGAACGCGCCCTGCGGACGGTTGCAATGCCAGCCGGGCACCTGCTCCAGGGCCTTCAGCACCAGTTCCCGCCTGCGCCGGAAGTCCTCCCGCATCGGGGCCAGCAGGGCGGGGTCCGCCTGCATGCAGGCGAGGGTCACGCGTTGGGCGATGCTGTTGGTGCCGGAGGTGAACTGCCCCTGCAGGCGGGTGCAGGCCTTGGCGATCCATTCCGGGGCACCGATGTAGCCCACCCGCCAGCCGGTGAGTGCGAAGGCCTTGCTCAGGCCGTTCACCGTCACGGTGCGTTCCGCCATGCCGGGCAGGGATGCGAACGATACGTGCTCCCCGTCGAACACGATGTGCTCGTAGATCTCATCGCTCACCACGATCAGGTCGGGATGCCGTGCGACGACGTCGGCCAGTTGCTGCAGCTCCTCGCGGGTGAGCACCGAACCGCTGGGGTTGCAGGGGGAACTGAACACCAGCAGCCGGGTACGGGGCGTGATGGCGGCCGCGATCCGTTCCACCGGGGCCTTCCAGTCCTCCTGCACGGTGCTGGGCACGAACACCGGGGTGGCTCCGGCCAGCCGGACCTGGGCGCTGTAGGTCACCCAATAGGGGGCGGGGATCACGACCTCATCGCCCGGGCCCGCCAGGGCCATGATCACGTTGATCAGCGACTGCTTCGCCCCGGTGCTCACCACGATCTGCTCGGGCGAGAAGTCCAGGCCGTTGTCGCGCTTGAACTTGGCGGCGATGGCCTCGCGCACGTCGGCGAAGCCGTTCACCGGAGGGTATTTGTGCCAGGGGCCTTCGATGGCCTTGCGGGCGGCCTCCAAGGCGAAGGCCGGGGGCGGCTGGTCGGGTTCGCCGAGGCTCAGGTCCACGATGTCGCGGCCCTGGGCCTTCAGTTCACGGCTCCTGCGGGCCATCAGCAGGGTGGCGGGTTCCTGGATGGAGGTGACGAGTTCCGAAAGGTGCATGGTATGGGCCGGCGGTACGGGGCCGCAAAGCTAAGGACCCCGGCGCGGGCGGCCGGGTCCGCGGGCATGGCGTCCGGGCTCCCGATATTCGCGGTCCACAACCCATTGGCCATGAACGAGCCCTGGATCCTCCTGATCGCCGCCCTGCTGCCCGCGTTGCTGGTCTTCCTGACCGCGTTCTACCTGATCCGGCAATTGGCCGGGGACCTGCGCGGCGAGCTCCGGAACGAATTGACGGCGGCCAGGGGTCGGGAACAGAAGCAGGATGACCACCGGCATACGCTCCCGCTGCGGCTGCAGGCCTATGAGCGCCTCACCCTGTTCCTGGAGCGCATCACACCGGGGCCGTTGGTGCTGCGGGTGCACAAGCGGAACATGACCGCCGAGATGCTTCACCGGGAACTGCTGGCCACCATCCGGGAGGAGTTCGACCACAACGTGACCCAGCAGATCTATGTGTCCGATGGGGTCTGGCAGCGTGTCCGGCAGGCCAAGGAGGAGACCGTGCGGCTGGTGAACCTGGCCTATGAGCAGGCGGGCGACCAGGCCAGCGGCACGGCCTACAGCCAGCGGGTGTTCGAACTGGCCGCGGGCTTGAAGCACATGCCCTCCCAGGTCGCGCTGTTCGCCATCAGGGAGGAGGTGCGCCGCCTTTTCTGAAGCGGGCGATCAGCCTGCGGGCGGCTTGGAAGGGGCTTACCTGGCCTTCACGGGCGGCCACGCCCAGTCGCTCCAGTTCCTCCTGGACCGAAGGGTCGTTGTGGAATTCCGCCCTCAAGGCCTCGTCGATGGCCACCTGCAGCCAGTGCGTGCGCTGCCGGGACCGGCGTTCCTCCAGCCCCCCGCTCCGCCGGTCCTGTTCCCCGAACTCCTCGATCAGCGCGCGGAGCTCGTCGATGCCGCTCTCCTGGAGGGCCGAACACAGGACCACCTCGGCCCGCCGGCCGCTCGGGCGTGCAGGCAGCATGGCCACGGCCCGCTTCAGCTCGGCACGTGTCCGTTCCGAACGCTCCTGCTGCCCGCCGTCCGCCTTGTTGATGGCGATGATGTCCGCGGCCTCCATGATGCCGCGCTTGATGCCCTGCAGTTCGTCACCCGTGCCGGCGATCATCAGCAGCAGGAACAGGTCCGTCATGCGGTCCACGGCGAGTTCGCTCTGCCCCACGCCCACGGTCTCCACCAGGATCCGGTCGTAGCCGGCCGCTTCGCAGAGCACGATGATCTCGTGGGTGCGTCCGGCCACGCCGCCAAGGGTGCCGGAGGTGGGGGAGGGACGGATGAAGGCCGCGTCCTGCGTGGAAAGCCGCTCCATGCGGGTCTTGTCCCCCAGGATGCTTCCTCCGCTGCGGGTGCTGCTCGGGTCCACCGCCAGTACGGCCACGCGGTGCCGGTGGGCGATGAAGGCCATCCCCAGGGCATCGATCAGGGTGCTCTTGCCCACGCCGGGGATCCCGGTGATCCCCACGCGCAAGCTCTTTCCGCTCAGGGGCAGGCAGCGGGCCAGCAGGGCATCGGCCTGGTCCCGGTCCGCCGGTCTGGCGCTTTCCACCAGGGTGATGGCCCGCCCCAGCGCCGCGCGGTCACCACGGGTAAGCCGTTCGAAGAGCTGGTCCGGTGAGGTTTCCGTGGAAGCCATGGTTCAGTAGCCCTTCCGGTAGTTGTCCACCCAGGCCGGGTCGCACATGTCCTTCAACAGCCGGAACATGTCCTCTCCATGACAAATGTCGCCCACGTAGCGGAACCCGTAGTTGCTCAGCAGGAGCAGTTGCCGTTCCGAAGGGCTTCCGGCGCGTTCGGCCCAGCCCTGGCCCGGATGCTGGGCGGCACCTTCCATCGGCTTGAACGGGTACTCCCAGAAGCGCAGTTTCCAAAGGTCGTCGAGTACGGGGCAGAAGGTGCCGTAGCGGCGTCCGGATGAGTCCGTGACGGCCTGGCAGGGCTCGATCCCGTGGTCGGCGAACAGGTCCCTGCCTTGTGGGTTCGCGAGGCTGGGGATCACGCCCTGCGCCTGCCACACGAACTGGTCCCTGGTCAGCGGCGAGGCGTCCAGCACCTTGCCATCCTTCACCCGCACGACGTGGCAGGTGAACAGCTCACTGCCTACGCCCGTGGTCAGGCTCAAGGCGAAGCGGTGCTCCGGACGGGAGAAGGGATCGGCAGGTACCTGGGCCAGCAGCAACTGGCCGATCAGGATCGGGATCAGGCAGCAGAGGCGCATCAGGCACGTAACCACCAGACTGCCGCGCCCAGCGGGATCATGGCAGGCAGCGCCAGATGAAGGGGTAGGAGCATGAAGCACCCGATGACCAGGGGGACCGCGACGATCAGCACCAGGTGGGCGCGGCCCTGTGAAAAGCCCCAGGGCCGGTCGTTCGTACCGGTCCTGGGGCTTTCCCGCTCGCGCTTCGGCTCACTCACCCCGGAGCGGGGAGGGCTGTGCCAGCTGGCGGTCCACCAAATGACGCTCCAGCAGGTGCATGCGCTCGTGGAGTTCCTTGATGTACAGGGCCTGCTCCTCGACGGTGACCCAGAGCTGGGTGTTCAGCTGGTCAAGGGAGAAGAGCCCGCGCTCCTGCCAGGCGTCACGTCCATCGATCGTGGGCAGGTGGCGCTCACGCTCCACGTAGTTCACCATCTCGGACACGCTGTGGCGGGAATAGTCGCCCACGTTCGCGGCATCCTCGGGCCGGATGGCCCCATCGTAGTAGGCGTCGAAAACGTGGTCGCTCAGGAGCACCGCACCACCCCACACGGAGTTCTCCGCACTGATGGTGCCCGGCCCCTTGAAGGAATACGGAGGTCCGCCCAAGGTGGCCCAGGCGGCACTGCCGATCATCAGCGGCAGGTCGGAGACCAGGTAGTCCGCACTGCCCAGGGACACGATCACCATACCGGTCTCGGCGCGCAGACGGACGCAGGCCCGCTTGTTGGCCGTGCCGATGGCGCCCAGCCACTGAGGCAGGGTACCGTCACAGGTTACGAGGTTGTCCGTGGTGTTGATGCTGCACCCACCGGGAGAACCAAGGCCCACGCACGAGGCGTAGTTGGGCTGGCCGCAGGCATCGCAGTAGAGTCCGAGGATCCCCGCGTAGCTCACGTTGTCCGCGCCGATCTGGGTGCTGCTCCCGGACCAGTTGGAGTTGTTGTAGCAGAACTCCACCACCAGGTTGGCGGTCCCGTTCCAGGTGAACGGTGTGTTGAACACGTAGTTGTTCCACCCCGCCGCCAGACCGCCCGTGCCGATGTTCCCGGTCCAGACCGTGGTGAGACCGGTCTCGAAGCCGGCCGTGGTGAGCGCAACGGCCGTGGTGTTCTTCATCTTCAACTCCGCGTTCTGCATGTTGTAGGAGTTGATGGCCCCTTTCACATAGAACGCGAGTTCGGTGATATCCCCTGGGCAGATCTCCCGGTCGATCAGGTCCTGGGCCTGGTAGAGGAACTGCGTGCGATTGTCCTCCCACAGCTGCCCGTAGGGCGTTTCGATGGTACCCGTCGTGGTGGTGTTCCCATTGCCGTTCGTCGCGGTCGAGGCGTTGTTCAAGGGGGTGGAGGTGGAGGCGATGGTGCGGTAGGTGTTCGGAGTGCAGAGCGAGGTGATGATCTCGTAAGGCTGTGCCGGTACTTCCCGGAACACGTTCTCCAACTGGTACCAGCCGTTGGCCGTGCCGTCGATGTTGCCTTCGTGGGCCCCGGTGGCGGCGTTGTACTGGATGTTGCCCTGCAGGTTGTTGGCCGCAGCACCGTCCACGATCATGGCTCCGTCCACACCCACGCGCTCCGGTGCGGCCGCGGTGTTCACGGCCAGATGCCCCGTGCCGTTCAGGAAGGCGAAGCGCTGGACGGCGTTCGTCCGCACGACCAGGTCCTGGGCGTCGGTGGTGCCCAGGTATTGCGTGGCGGGGTTGATGCCGGCATTACCGGCAGGCACCCATTCCCCGGCCCCATAGGACACCGGAACCCAGGCGGCCAGGGCACCGTCGTAATACCAGTAGCCCTCGCCGCTGGCGGGGGTGGTCTGGTACACGATCAGGCCCGGGGTGGCCAGCGTGCCACGCTGGGCGGCCGTCATCCGCGGGGCCAGGAAGCCCTTGGTGGTGGAGGAGATGTCCAGGATGGCCTGCGCATGCGGTGCCGCACCCGTGGCGTTCACCGCCACCTGGGCGTTCAGCGATCCGGCAGTGAACAGGATGCCGGACAGGGTCGCGAGCAGCAGGGAGCGATCGGCGAAGTTCATGGTGGTGCGGATCATCGTGCGTCAGCCGGCTTGGTGGTGCGTGACTCCAGGCCCTGGATCAGCCGGGCCTTCTCGGATTCGGAAAGGTCCTGCATGGCCGCGATGCCGGCACGCATGCGTGGAAGTTCTTCGATGCTGATGGGGCGTTCCGTGGCCAGGGCCTCCAACAGGTCGGCCCGTTCCTTCAATTCCACCAGGTACAGGGCCTGGGTCTCGGTGGTCCGCCAGAGCTGACCCGTCAGGTCGTCCAGCGAGAAGCCGCCCTCGGCGTCCCAGGCATCCCGCCCCTTCATGGTGGGCAGGTGGCGTTCGGCGGCCAGGTGGTCCACCATGTCATCGATTGGCAGCATCCGCTGGGAACCGAAGGCATCGGCATCCTCGGGGCGCACGCGGCCATCGAAGTAGCGGTCGAACACGTGGTCGTTCAGCTGGCTGCCGCTGGCGTACACCCCGTTCTCGGCGGTGATCGTGCCAGGTCCTTGGAACGTGTAGGGCGTCGTGCTCGCAGCGAACGTCGGCGTTTGCTGCACGATCAGACCACCACTGTAGTACAGGTAGTCCCCCAAACCGGCCGTGGCCGGGGCGGCAGATGCCGTGACGCCATTAAATTGAATCACTGGGCGGATGTTGACACCACCAAAGGTTCCACAGTTGCTGGCAGCCGCACAACCGGCCACGAACGGACCACAAGAATTATCAGGAGCTCCGCAAGCACTTCCACCAGCTGTATAACTACCATTGAAGGAGAGCCCGGTAGTCGTCCAAACTTCAGCATTAGCAGCGGCTCCTGAGGCTGCTGCATAACACACTTCGATTAACAGGTTGTCAACCCCATTCCAAATGAAAGGGCCGGAACCATTAGGGCCTGTCAAGTCGAAAACGTCCCATGCGTTTGGCGCTGGCGTTGCAGTGGCGCCTCCACCAGGTCTTGTTTCACCAAGAGCAAAGTAACACTGTGCGTTTGGGTCTGGCGTGTTATCAAATCCTGTAAGGGAGGTAACCGAAGTATGTTTAATCCTTACGCGAATTTGAGTATATGTTTTTCGTAAGCCGACTCCAGTTGCTCGAAACGCGATCGAGTTGATCGGCTGGCCGGCACAGAGCCCCTGGGTCGCCGTCGGATCGTTGAGCGACTGGTTGAGGGTCAGGTCCAATTCGTTCGCCAGGAACAGGTACTGATGCCGCGCGCGATTCAGATTGGGATGCCAGTACGGGGTGATCAAGGCCGAACTACTGACCCCGGTCTGTGGCCCCAGCACGGCGGTGCCATTGGCGCAGGTCACCGGGCTGGGCTGGGTATAGGCTTGGGACAACACTTCGCCCACATCGTTCTGCATCTTCACCCAGCCGGTGGGCGTGCCATCGATGTTGCCCTCATGGTAGGGGCCACCCGCGTTCCAGCGGATCGTGCCCACGGCGTTGCCGGTGGAGGTGCCTTGCAGACGGATCGCCCCGGCCACGTCCAGACGCTCCTGAGGGTTCACCACCCCCACACCCAGGTCGCCGTCGATGTCCAGCCGACCACGTTCCGTGGCATTGGTCCGGAACACGAGGGGTTGGGCATCGGTGGTGCCCACGAAATCGGTGGCGGGGTTGGTACCTGCGTTGCCCAGGAGGCCCCAGCCGCTGTTCCCATTGGCAATGCGCACCCAGGTGGAGGTGGCACCCTCCCAATAATAGAAGCCGGGGGTGGCGTTGGTCTGGTAGATGGTGAGCCCCTGCGGCAGGCCCACGCCCAAGGCGTTGCGCTGCGCCAGCGTGAGGCGGGGGATCAGCAGGCCTTTCTGCGTGGCGGGTCCCACGTAATTGGAACTGATGTCCAAAGCGGCCTGGGCGGCCGGTGCGGCCCCGTCGTTGTTGATGGCGATGTTGTTGGTCTGCGCCAGGGTGACCGTGATGCACCCCAGCCCGATCAAGAGGGCTGCCGACCGGTTCGCGAAGGAGAGGGTAATGCGTTCCATCATCGCTGTCAGTGCTTGGGTGCTTCTTCTTCGGTTCCTTCCGCAGAGGCTCCCATCAGGCGGAGCAGGTATTCCTTCTGGTCAGGCCGCAGACCGCGGGTGTCCTTGATCCGCTGTTCCAGTTCCGCGCTGCGTTCCCCTTTGGCCACCAGGTCCTCCAGGATGCTGAGCTGCTGCTCCAGTTCGCCGATGTACAGCGCCTGGGTCTCGATGGCCTGCCACAGCCCGGTGGACAGCCGTCCGAGGCTTGGGGTGCCCTGCTGCTCCCAGTCGGCACGGGAGGGCATGCCGGGCAGGTGCCGCTCACTGGCCAGGTGGTCCTTCAAGGCGGCCAGGGGCACGTAATGGTAGTTGCCGGTCCGGCCGCGGTCCTCTTCACGCACCTGTCCATCGAAGTACAGGTCGAAGACGTGGTCGCTCAATTGGATGGTGCCATCGTACACGGCGTTCTCCGCCCGGATCACCCCGGGACCTTGGAACACGCCGCTCGCGGCCCAACCGGGCGTCTCCTCCACCATCAGCCCGCCGCCGTAGCGCACGTAGTCCGCGTTCTGGACGATGGGCTGGGGCGTCAGGGCCTGACCGGTGAAGCGGAACACCGGGCGGCTGTTGCTCTGGCCACGGGTGATGCCACCGCCCGGGTTGGCATCGTCGATCGTGCAACCCACGATGGGAAGCGATGTGACCACGCCATACCGGGTGGCGTTGTAGCCCACGGGCGTGGTCAACTGCACGCGCGGGCTTACCCCCACGTTGCCACCCCGGGTCCAACAGATGTCGATGATCACGTTGGATACGCCGTTCCAGAAGTAGGGCGTCGTGAGCGCCATGGGCAGGATCCCGGAACCGATGGTGAGGTTCGTGAGGGTGCCGTTCGGAGGAAGGGCGATCGTGGCCGCATCGAAGGCCCCGGCGAAGGCGTTCAGGGCCGTGTTGTTCAAGGTGATCTCCGCATTGATGGCCGTGGCAGGTGCCGAAGTGTTGTCATCATCCAGCACATAGAGCGCGATCTCGGTCACGTTGCCCGGGCACAGGCCCAGGGCCGTGAGCTCGGCAGCGCGGAAGATGTACTGCACCCGACCGCTGCTGTTGGCCGTGACGAAAGGCGTGTTGCTCTGGTTGGTGGAGTTGCCGGTATATGCACTACCCGTGGCCGACCCCGGACCGCAGATCAGCTGGAAGCCCTCGTAGGGGGCGTTCACCACGCGCTGTTCGGCGTTCTCCAGGCGCTGATAGCCTGCCGGGGTATTGTTCACGTTCCCTTCGTGATAGGTGCTCACGGGGTTGTAGCGGATGGTCCCGCTCAGGTTTCCGATGGAGCCGTTCGCGTTCACGGGGTCATCAAGGCGTACACCGCCGGTCACGTGCAGGGCTTCCGCCGGGGCCGGATTCCCGATCCCCACTTCGCCGGTGGCCGCCACCCGCATCCGTTCCACGTTGTTCGTGCGGAACACCAGGTCGGTGGCATCGGCGGTCCCGATGTAGTTGACCGCGTCGTTGGTGCCGGTGTTGCCCCCGAAGTTCCATCCACGGCCATCGGCCATGCGGCGCCAGGCAGGCCCAGGGCAGGCGCAGGCGTTGTCATAATACCAGAGACCATGCTGGGTCGTGTTGTCGTCGGTCTGGTAGACCCAGAGTCCGTTCGAGGCCGCCACCACCGGGATGGCCAGCCGGTCGGCCTCCGTCATCCGCGGGATCAACAGGCCCCGCACCGGGGCCACCCCGGTGACATCGACCATGGCCAGCGGGTCCGGTGCGGCACCGGTGGAGTTGATGGCGACCCCTTGGGCGGAGGCGGTCAGGGCACAGGCCGCGACCAAGGCGGTAAGGGTGGAGCGGAGTAGCGTTCGCTTCATGCCGGTCAATGTCTCAGGTCGGTATATCGGACCACGGTCGAAAGGGACCTGACATCCATCAGGCCGCAATCGCCAAAGTTAATTGTTGAAGAAGGCCATATCAAGTCGGTCGGTGGCGTTTTCAACAGGGTGCTCATGGCAGGCCGTGGGAATGGAAGGTCGGTTCGTACTCCATGGACGAAAGGGGAACATCCGGGTTGCCCGGATGTTCCCCCTCGTTCTTGAACAGGTCTGGAAGCTTTCGGTAGGCGCCACTCAGCGCCGGATGAAGGGAGCCTGGCCGATCGACCGCCCTTGGGCATCCAATATCCGGATGAAGTATGGGGCCGGTCCCAGTGCCTCCACGGGAACGGTCAGTTCGAGGTCCGAAGCACCGCTGCCTGGCGTTACCTGCAACACCGTACGGCCGCTCATATCGAGGACCTCGGCCATCACCGACACGGCTCCCTGGTGGGGCATGGCGATGTGCAGCACGTCCGTGGCCGGGTTCGGATACACGAGCATGTCCTGGTGGTCCCCGAGCAAGCGTACCGATCGTACCGGTGAATACGAGGAGGAGCCGTCATGGTCCACCTGCTCCAGGCGGTAGTAGCTCACTCCCTGCAGCGGGTCGATGTCCTGGATCACGTAATCCCTCCGTTCCAGGGAAGTGCCTGCACCGGGTACGGTGGCGATCGTCTGGTAGTGTTCGCCATCGGCCGAGCGCTGGACCTCGAACCAGGCGTTATCGGTCTCCGTGGCCGTGCTCCACAGCAGGTCCACCACCTCACCGCGGGCCTGCGCCTGGAAATCGAGCAGTTCAATGGGCAGCACGGTGCAGTCCAATGAGGCTCCGTTCCGCAGGTCCCAGTCCAGCGCGAACGCGATCCCGCTCTGGGACCAGTTGCTCACGTACAGGATGTACACCTCACCGGCGGAGACCGCGATGTCGTCCACCCATTTGTCCCCGCTGGGTCCCTCACTGGCATCCGTAGCGGTGTAGTTGAGACCCGTGGTGCCGCTGGGGGCGGCATAGCTGCAACGCAGGGGGGAGGAATCGGGCGAGCATTCCGCGCTACCCAGGGGGCCCCAGATGGCGAAGTCATAGTCATCAGACAGGTCGTTGGGCGTGATGGTGAAGCCCACGTTGCCGCCGGTGGAGGGCGAGAAGAAGTACCAGAGCCCCTCGCGTTCGGAGGCCGACAGGCATCCGTAGGAGTAGGCGTCCAGGTCACTGTCATAGCCCACCCCCTGACCACCGCTGGCGAAGCTCTGCGAGCCACAGATGGTCATGGCGCCGCGGCAATCCTCCTGGGGCGGAGCAGGTGGGATGCAGTCGACGGTCTCGGTGAACACGATGCCATTGAAGGGGTAGGGACCTCCGGTGTGGATGCCGTCGCCGCTGGGCAGCTGGCGGATGGTGTACCGGTTCTGGTCCTGGTCCGGACCGCTGTTGTCGTATTGCACCACGAGCACATCGCCAGTGTTCACCGCGATGGTGGTCACGTCGTAACGGCTGGTGGTGGTGTGGTAGGTGAACGCGGCGCCGTTCAGGCTGATGCCCACGCGGGACGATCCCCAGCCGTTCTCACCCACGTCGAAAAGCTCGAGCACATAGGTGCAGTCTCCGCCGGTAAGGGAGGGGCTGCGCAGGCAGATGTCGAAGTCGCCCTGACCACCGCCCCAGCCCCAGGCACGCACGTAATAGGTGTCACCAGGGGTCAGGCGGTTGTAGGTGAGAAAGGACATGTAGCCGGGGCCTGAATCATCATCGCACCCCAGCCGGGTGAACGGTCCGCTGCAGGAAGGAGCCTCGTAGAGGGCCACGCCCAGATCGGACAGGGAGCCGGCCGAGGTCTCCAGCACCACCATGCCCGAGGCCGGGGCCACGAAGGAGTACCAGACATCGGCCGCGCCGGAGATGAATCCTCCGCAAGGCGGCGCGGTGACGCCCGATTCGGTCGCGTTCTGGTTGGTGGTGTTCGTATAGCTGCAGGTGCCGCCCACGGACAGGGCGATCGCACCACATGGCTCGTCGTTGACGGGCGGAACGGTGCTGTAGATGCACAGGGCCCCGTTCATCGAGGTGTTCGAATTGTACCGTTGCACCCTGACGGCATAGTTGGTGCCCGGCGTGGTCGCGAACGTGACGGTCTCGTTCCCGCCGTTCCCGAAGTCGTCGGCGCAGGCCTCCTGGACCAGGGCACCACAGGTGCCGCTGAACACGTGCAGGATCGGGTCCACCGATCCGGAGGGGTTGTAGGTCACCGTGGTCAGGGCCGCCGTGGCCTGGAACCAGCCCCAGGCATCATCCCTGTTCCCGGCGTTGCAGGTGCCGGGGTTCATGTAGTTCGTGAAGGCCCCGGGTTTGCTGAAGCTCGTGTAGGAACAGGAACTCCCCACCGGGTACTCGGCCCCTGCGGTGAATCCGCAGTTGTTCGTGGCCGTCTGTCCGAGCGCGTGCATGGCCGTCAGGGCTCCGACGGCGGCAAGAAGGGTCGCGTGGCGCATGATGATCAGGATTCAGGTCCGGTCACTGACCGGCCTTGGTCAGGTCGTTCTTGGGTTCGGCGTGGTCCTCGTACCAGGCTTCCTTGGCGGCCTCGTAGGTGGCCTGGTCGGCGATCGGGTCGCCGGTGTCCTGGTAGGTCGGGAATCCGTTGCCGGGTCCCACGGCCAGCCACCGGTGGAAGCCGTTGGAGCGGTCCTGGCGATACATGGCCGTGAGGGTCAGGCCGTAGGAGGCCAGTTCGGAGGAGAACCGATCGCGGTCCAGTTGCCCGGCCGTGCCGATCTCCACGGTGCCTTGCGACACGTCCACCCGGTAGGCGGTCATGGGATAGGCCGAGCGCATCAGCTCGGTCAGGAGCTTTTCCTGATAGGGGCTGTTCAGCTCGGCCACCTGGGCCAGGTACCGGTAGGGCCCCTGCGCCAGGCAAGGGATCTGGCCGATGGCCAGCAGGACCAATACACCGAAGGAGAGGGTCAGGTTCCGCATCTCAGGACCGAACGCATTATTGGCGTTCAGCCCCCTGATACGGGAATTCCGTCGACGGGTTTCGTTGGTTCGTCGAAGCCGTCAGTGCTTCAGGAACCGTGTGCGTTCGGAACGGCCGTCCGGAAAGCGCACTTCCACCAGGTAGGTGCCGGCGGGCCGGTCCCCCAGGGGGAACTCCGCCACGGCCAGGCCATTGGGAATGGGAAGTTGCTCTGAGCTCAACCACCTGCCCATGGCATCCAGCAGCACCACTTCCACGGTACCACCCTCGGACCAGGTCACAGGAATGGCCACGTTCCCGGAGGTGGGGTTGGGGAAGGGTTCACCCAGCACGTTCCCTCCCGCATGACAGGATGCCTGCACCACGTAGGAGAAGGTGGTGGAACCGTCCAGGTCCACCTGACGAAGCCGGTAGTAGTTCGGTCCGGTGTGGGGAGCGCGGTCCACATGTCCGTATTCGGTGAGGCCCTGGGTGGTACCCGAAGCGGCCACCGAACCGATCGGGGCGAAGTTGGAGCCGTCCTGGGAGCGTTCGACCACGAAATGGGAACTGTTCAATTCGCTGGCCGTGCGCCATTGGACCTCCACCTCGCCATCACCGGCCAGGGCCCGGAGATCGATGAGCTCGATGGGAAGCACCGTGCAGTCCAGGGAAGCTCCGTTCGAGAGGTCCCAGTCCAGGTCGAAGGACAGTCCGCTCTGCGACCAGTTGCTCACGTACAGGATGAAGACCTGGTTGGCCAGGACCGGCAGGTCGTTCACCCATTTGTCACCGGCGGCTCCTTCCGTATTGTCGGTGGCCGTGTAGTTCAGGCCGGTATCGCCTCCCAATCCGGAATAACTGCACCTCACCGGTGCCGTGGCCGGAGGGCAGGTCGGATTGGCCATGGGTCCCCAGACCGCGAAGTCGTAGTCGTCGGCAGCATTGCTGGGACTGATCGTAAAGGCCACGTTCCCGGCGCTGGAAGGCGAGAAGTAGTACCAGGTGCCCTGACGCTCGGCACTGGCCAAGCAGCCGTAGTTGGAGGAGGTCAGGTCCAAGGAGCACCCGGTACCGGAAGCGTT
Source organism: Flavobacteriales bacterium (assembly GCA_020635695.1). Classification (GTDB taxonomy): domain Bacteria; phylum Bacteroidota; class Bacteroidia; order Flavobacteriales_F; family PHOS-HE28; genus PHOS-HE28. The sequence goes on from JACJZH010000012.1 coordinate 112,223, forward strand.
GTTGGAAAAGCTCTGGCCATTGCAGATGGTCACGCCCCCCTCGCAATCCTCGGGAGGGGCGGGTGGGGGAAGGCAGTCGATCGTCTGGGTGAGCACGATGCCCGTGGCCGGGGGCGAGCCGGAATTGAATCCACACCCACCACCAAGGATCCCCAAGGTGTAGGAGATCTCCCCCTGGAAAATGCCGGCCGCCGTGTACTGCACCACCAGGATGTCCCCGATGTTCACGCCGATCAGTGCCAGACCGGAAGACCCCGTAACGGTGTAGTTGGTGAACGGGGACCCATTGACGCTGATCCCCACCGTGGACCCGTCCCAGCCATCACCAAAGCTGTCGAACATCTGGAGCTGGTACACACAGTCGCCCGAAGGGATGGAGGTGATCCCGTGCAGGCAGATCTGGAAGGTGCCGTTGTTGTCGTTGCCGTACTCCCAGAAGCGGATGTAATACGTGGCGCCGGGGGTGAGACCGGTCAGGTTCAGAAGGGGCATCAGACCCGTGCCGCTGTCGTCATCACAGGCGACCTCGGTGAACGGACCGGAACAGGATGCGGCGCTGTACACCGCCATGCCTCCGTCGGTGACCACCCCGGCGGCGGTCTCGATGTCCACGATGCCCGTGGCCGGAGCGGTGAACGAGAACCAGACATCGCCACCACTGTAGAAGGAGCAACTCGGGGCCGGCACACCCGTGGTGGCCCCGGCGCCGGCATTGGTGAAGGTCTGGAACACACAATTGGTGTTCACCGTCAGGCTGGTCGCCCCACAGGGGTTGTCGTTGGTAAGTGGCGGGGGCGGTGCCGCGCATGTTATCTGCAGCGGGGCGCAGGTGGTGTTGTTCGCACAATTGTACTGGTCCACCAACACGCGCAGTTGTCCGGTGAACGTCGCGGTCCAGACCAGCGTGCTCTGCAGGCCGCAGGCATCGTCGTTGTACCCCAGCCAGGGGGCCGCGGCATTGTTGTAGATGGTGATCTGCGTGTCGAAGGAGGCACCACAGGTGCTGAAGGTGTACTGATTGCCCGCGATCACGTTCACCAGCGCGTACTGACCTCCCTGAACGCACGGCACCGTGGTGGTTCCCGGACACGGCGGCGTCACCGCGCTACCGGTCAGGACGTTGTTGTTGGTGCACTGTGCTGCCAGGAACCCGCTGCTGCCGACCAGCAACGCGATCAGTCCCGAGCGGAGAAAGGTCGTTCGCGCGCGCTTCATGGCCGTGCGCCTTTGGAGAGGAATTCCTGATAGGCCTGCGGGTTGGCCTGGATCCAGTCCTCCTTGTCGGAAGCATACTGAGAGGCGTCCTGCGCAGTGGCACCGGGTCCCGGCGGTGTCGGGAAGCCCTGGGGCATGGTGCTCTTGCCCTGACCTGCGACCGTTTCCTGAAGGACCATGACCGTGGCCGGGTGTCCCGCGCTCAACAGGGCCTGCCGGATCGGATCGGCATGCAGGACGTGGCTGCTCCGGAACTTGGCCCGGCTCCCATCCACACCGAGCGAGACGAGTCCGGTCGGGTCCAGGTCCTGGAGCACCTCCAGCACCACCTTCTGTCCAGCAGGCTGAAGGTTGGTCTGGAACTCCAACAGGTAATTCCGTTCGTCCTTGTCCTGGGCCTGAACAAGGCACGCCAGGGTCAGGAGGCAGAAGACGGCCAGGGGCCTCATGACGATATGATGCACGGATCGGATAGGGAAATGTAAGGCGAACATCATCGGACTGTCAAATGGCCAAGGCCGAGGCCTTTCCATGAATGACGTCCGTGAACGTGCAAGGTTGCCGCGAGGGTCCTCAGCGGGCGGCCTGAACGCGGGTCGTTGGCACCGGATCGTTCGCATATTGCTGGAGGGCCGCGCCGAGCACCCGCAGGGCCAGCTCCAACTTCTCGCGTTCCAGCACATAGGCCAGCCGCACCTGTCGCCGGCCCGGCCCTGGTTCGGCGTAGAATCCACTGGCCGGGGCCATCATCACGGTATGGCCCTCGTGGGAGAAATGCTCCAGCAGCCACTGGCAGAAGGCGTCCGCATCGTCCACCGGCAGCTCGGCCACGCAGTAGAAGGCGCCGCGGGGCTTGGGACACACCACGCCCGGCAGGGCGTTCAGTCCGTCCACGAGCACGTCCCGGCGTTCGCGGTACTCACCGATCACCTCGTTGAAGTAGCTGTCCGGTGTGCGCAGGGCGGCCTCCGACGCGATCTGGCCGAAGGTGGGCGGGCTCAGCCGGGCCTGGGCGAACTTGAGCACGGTGGCCATCAGGGCGGCGTTGCGCGTCACGAAAGCGCCCACGCGGGCCCCGCACATGCTGTAGCGCTTGCTCACGCTGTCCACCATCACCACGTGCTGCTCCAGACCCTCCAGGGTCATCGCGCTCACATGCTCGGCGCCGTCGTAGCAGAATTCCCGGTACACCTCGTCGGCGAACAGGTACAGGTCGTGCTTCAGGACCAGGTCGCGCAGCGTGGCCATCTCGTCCCGGCCGTAGAGGTAGCCCGTGGGGTTTCCCGGATTGCAGATCAGGATGCCCTTGGTGCGCGGGGTGATCAGCTGTTCGAAGTCGGCGATGGGCGGCAGGGCGAAGCCGGTGTCGATCGTGCTGCGCACGGGCACCACCTTCACCCCCGCGGCCACCGCGAAGCCGTTGTAGTTGGCATAGAACGGTTCGGGCACGATCAGCTCATCGCCCTCGTCGAAGCAGGCCATCATGCCGAAGAGCAGCGCCTCCGAGCCGCCGGTGGTCACCATCACCTGCTCGGCGGTGAGGTGGATGCCATGGCGAGTGTAGTAGTCGGCCAGTCCCTTTCGGTAGCTCGCGAACCCGGCCGAGTGGCTGTACTCCACCACGCGGAGGTCGTTGTTGCGGATGGCCTCCAGGGCCACGTCGGGGGTGGGGATGTCCGGCTGGCCGATGTTCAGGTGCAGCACCTGGACGCCACGTGCCTTGGCGGCCTCGGCATAGGGCACCAGTTTGCGGATCGGCGATTCGGGCATGCGGTGCCCCTTGTCGGAGATGGCGGGCATGGGTGGTTCGTTGCTGGGTGCGAAGTTCGGGCTTCCGGGCCATGCATGGAACGGAAAAGGCCGCCCCGGAGGACGGCCTTCCCGCAATGCGTTGGGGATCGGATCAGCTGCCCTTCTCCACGGGGGCCATGGGGCTGCTCTCCTTCACCGGCGAGGTGGGCGTGGTGGGGGCGGCCTCCACGGTGCCCTTGATGCGCACGATCTTGTTCGGGGCGTTCACCGCGTTGCTGGTGATCGTCACGTTCTTGTTGATCGGACCGGTGCGCTTGGTGTCGTACTTCACGGTGATCACGGTGGATCCACCGGGCTTCACCGGGGCGGTGTCGCACTTGGGCACGGTACAGCCGCAGCTGCCCTTGCAGTTGGTGATGATCAGCGGAGCGTCACCCGTGTTCGTCACGGTGAACTCGCAGGTGCCGTTGGCGCCGTTGGGGATGGTGCCGTAGTCATGCACCTCCTTGTCCAGGGAGATCATCGGGCCGGAGCCACCGACCTGCTTGCCGTCCTGGGCGAAAGCGCCGAGGAAGAACATGCTCAGGCTGAGGGTCAAGAGGAACTTCTTCATGGGTCCTAAGGGATTGTTTTCACGGGTGTTGACGACCAAAAGTACGTGGCCCGTTCACCGCCGTTCCACCATTAACACATCATTAACAGCGCCTTGGAACGGACCGGCCGTCCCCGTTCAACCTTCGTGCCAAAGGCCCGCCAGCAGCGGGCGATCGGCTACCTTCGCAGGCCTTGAACGCACGAGAGATGGAGCTTCCCAAGCGGTACGATCCGCAGCACAGCGAGGACCGGTGGTACGGTCACTGGATGGCCCGTGGCTACTTCCACAGCGAGCCCGACGAGCGCGAGCCCTTCACCATCGCCATTCCCCCGCCCAACGTGACCGGCGTGCTGCACATGGGGCACATGCTGAACAACACCATCCAGGACGTGCTGGTGCGGCGCGCCCGCATGCAGGGGAAGAACGCCTGCTGGGTGCCGGGCGTCGATCATGCATCCATCGCCACCGAGGCCAAGGTGGTGAAGAAGCTCCGCGACGAGGGACTGACCAAGCAGCAGCTCGGCCGCGAGAAGTTCCTGGAGCATGCCTGGGCCTGGAAGGAGCAGTACGGCGGCGTGATCCTGGAGCAGCTCAAGAAGCTCGGGGCCAGTTGCGATTGGGAACGCACGCGCTTCACCATGGAGCCCTCGCTGAGCGAGGCGGTCATCGATGTCTTCATCGACCTGCACAAGAAAGGGCTCGTGTACCGTGGCCAACGCATGGTGAACTGGGATCCCCAGGCGCTCACCGCCGTCAGCGACGAGGAGGTGATCCACAAGGAGGTGAACTCCCGCCTGTACCACGTCCGCTACAAGATCGAAGGCACGGACGACGAGTGGATCACCATCGCCACCACGCGTCCGGAGACCATCCTGGGCGACACCGCGGTGTGCGTTCACCCGGACGACCCGCGCTACGCGCACCTGAAGGGGAAGCGGTGCATCATCCCGATGGTGGAGCGTTCCGTGCCGGTGATCTTCGACGACTACATCGACATGGAGTTCGGCACGGGCTGCCTGAAGGTGACGCCCGCGCACGACATCAACGACTGGGAGATCGGCCAGCGCCATGGGCTGGAGGTCATCGACACGCTGAACCCCGATGGCACCATGAGCGAGGCCGCAGGCTTCTATGTGGGCGAGGACCGCTTCGTGGTGCGCAAGAAGATCGCCAAGGACCTGGAGGCCAGCGGCCACCTGGTGAAGGTGGAGGACATCGTGAACAAGGTGGGATTCAGCGAGCGCACCGACGCGGTGATCGAACCCCGCCTGAGCCTGCAGTGGTTCGTGAAGATGGACCAGCTGGCCAAGCCCGCGCTGGACGCCGTGACCGACGGCCGCGTGAAGCTGCACCCCGCCAAGTTCGTGAACACCTACCGCCACTGGATGGAGAACGTCCGCGACTGGTGCATCAGCCGCCAGCTCTGGTGGGGGCAGCGCATTCCGGCCTGGTACAACACGGACGGTGACGTGGCCGTGTGCCGAACCGAGGCCGAGGCCATCGCCCAGTTCAACGCTGCGGGACAGAGCACTACCGGCATCAAGCAGGACGACGACGTGGTGGACACCTGGTTCAGCAGCTGGCTGTGGCCCATCAGCGTGTTCGACGGGTTCAAGGACCCGGACAACGCCGACATCAATTACTACTATCCGACCAACGACCTGGTGACCGCTCCGGAGATCCTCTTCTTCTGGGTGGCCCGCATGATCATGGCCGGGCTGGAGTACCGGGGCGATGTGCCCTTCACCAACGTGTACCTCACCGGCATCGTGCGCGACAAGCAGGGCCGGAAGATGAGCAAGAGCCTGGGCAACAGCCCGGACCCGCTGGACCTGATCAAGCAGTACGGTGCGGACGGCGTGCGCGTGGGCATGCTGCTGAGCAGCCCGGCCGGCAACGACCTGCTCTTCGACGAGAGCTTGTGCGAGCAGGGTCGCAACTTCAGCAACAAGGTCTGGAATGCCTTCCGCCTGTTGAAGAGCTGGGAGGTGCAGGACCTCGACCAGCCGGCGGAGAACGCCGTGGCCGTGGCCTGGATGCGCAGCCGGCTGAACGCCGCCGTGGCCGACCTGACCGACCAGTATGGCCAGTACCGGATCAGCGACGCGCTCATGACCACCTACAAGCTCACCTGGGACGACCTGTGCAGCTGGTACCTGGAGAGCATCAAGCCCGCCTTCGGTGCACCGATCGACCGCACGACCTACGAGGCCACGCTGGGCCTGTTCGAGGACGTGCTGAAGCTGCTGCATCCCTTCATGCCCTTCCTCACCGAGGAGGTCTGGCACCACATCCGCGAGCGGAAGGAGGGGGAGGACCTGATCGTGGCCAGCTGGCCGGAAAAGGGGGAGCGCGACGCCAAGCTGGAGGCCGAAGTGAAACACGCCTTCGACCTGGTCACCGCCGTGCGGAACGTGCGGAACGAGCGGGGCCTGAGTCCCAAGGAGGCGCTGACGTTGCAGGTGAAGGCCGCGTTGCCGCTACGCGACGCCGTGGCCGGGCTCGTTCGCAAGCTCGCCAATGTGGAGGCCATCGCGGTGCAGGACGCGCTGGGCGAAGGCCTGGTCACCTTCCTCGTGGGCACCGCCGAGTACGGCGTGGACCTGGGCGGGAACATCGACGCCGAGGCTGAACGCAAGAAGGCCGAGGAGGAACTCGGCTACCTGCGCGGTTTCCTGCAGAGCGTGGAGAAGAAGCTCGGCAACGAGCGCTTCGTCAGCGGTGCACCGCCCCAGGTGGTCGAGAACGAACGGAAGAAGAAGGAGGACGCCGAGGCGAAGATCGCCGCGCTGGAGGCCCGGATCGGGCAGCTGGCGGGGTAGTGTTCAGTCGGCAGTCTTCAGTCTTCAGTCGGCAGTCCCCAGTCGGCAGTCGGCGGTCGGCAGTCGGTAGTCGCGAGCCGGCAGTCAGCAGTCAGCAGTCCGCAGTCCGCGGACTGTAGCCGGAGGTGAAGAATTGGCCCGTGTTGGAATTGGTCCAACCTCCAACGTTCAACCCCCAACCTTCAACCTCCCGGCATGTACATCGGCGCTCCCGGCCCAATGGGCAGTTCAAAGGCCACCCAGATGGCCAGCAGGATGCTCCAGCCGATCAGGAACACGATGGAGTAGGGGAGCATGGTGCTGATGACCGTGCCGATGCCCGCCTTGCGGTCGTAGCGCTGGATGAAGGCCACGATCAGGGCGAAGTAGCTCATCATCGGGCTGATGATGTTGGTGACGCTGTCGCCCACGCGGTAGGCCATCTGCGTGAACTCCGGGCTGTAGCCCAGCAGCATGAACATGGGGATGAACACCGGCGCCATGATCGCCCATTTGGCGCTGGCGCTGCCCATCACCAGGTTGATCGCGGCGGCCACCAACACGAAGCAGAGCATGAGCGCCACCGGCCCCAGGTTCGCCGCCTTCAGCACGTCGGCGCCCTTGATGGCCATGATCAGGCCCAGGTTGGTCCAGTTGAAGTAGGCCACGAACTGGGCGGCGAAGAACACCAGCACGATATACGAGCCGAGCGTTTCCATGCTCTTGCTCATGCCCTTCATCACATCGCTGTCGTTCTTGAACGTGCCGGCGCCGATGCCGTAGGCCACGCCCGCGATGCCCGCGCTCAGGAAGATCAAGGCCACGATGCCGCTCATGAAGGGGGATCGCAGCACCATGTGCGTCTCGGGGTCGCGCAGGTAGCCGTCCTCCGGCAGCAGGCCGGCCAGGATGAACACCGTGAACAACACCATGCTGGCCACGGCGAACCAGACCCCCCGCTTCTCGGCAGGGGTGCTCTTGCGGATCTCCTCCGGCTTCTCATCGCCGGTGTATTCGCCCAACCGGGGCACCACCAGTTTCTCGGTGACCCATGTGCCGAGCACGGCGATGATGAACGTGCTCACGAACATGAAGTAGTAGTTGCAGGCCGGGTTCACCGTGTAAGTGGGGTCGATGATGCGGGCCGCCTCCTCGCTGAGACCGGCCAGCAGCGGGTCGATGGTGCCCAGCAGCAGGTTGGCGCTGTAGCCGCCGCTCACCCCGGCGAAGGCCGCCGCCAGACCCGCCAATGGATGGCGTCCGGCGGCCAGGAAGATCACCGCGGCCAGGGGCACCAGCAGCACGTAGCCCACCTCGCTGGCGGTATTGCTCAGCACCCCGGAGAACACGATCACGAACGTGAGCAGCCGGGCCGGGGCCGCCAGCACCACCATGCGCAGCACGGTGCCGATCAGCCCGCTCCCCTCGGCGATCCCGATGCCCAGCAGGGCCACCAGCACGGTGCCCAGGGGGGCGAAGCCGGTGAAGTTCACCACCATCTTCGTCAGGATCAGGTGCAGGCCCTCCATGCTCAGGAGGTTCACCGGCGTCACCGTTTCCCCTGTGCCAGGGTGCATGGCGCTGATGCCCGTGAGGCTGAACACCCAGCTGAGCACCACCACCAACGCAGCGAACAACGCGAACAGCGTGGCCGGGTGGGGCAGGGCGTTGCCCACCTTTTCAATGAAGGAGAGGAAGCGGTCCACACCGCTGCGCTTGACGGAGGTAGTAGCCATGATCGGGGTTCAGCAGCGGCGAAGTAAGCGGTTCCAGACTTTTCTCATGGTCTTGACCGGGGGCATTTCCACATTTGCGCATCGTCCACATTTCCTCATTCTACCTTGCACCCCATCGCCGAAGACCTCAAATACGCCGCCATCGACATCGGGAGCAACGCCGTACGCCTGCTCATTGCCGACGTGATCGAGCGTGTGGACCACCCGGTGATCAAGAAGACCCAGCTGGTGCGCGTTCCCATCCGCCTGGGGGCGGACGTGTTCGACACCGGGGCCATCAGCAACGCCAAGCGCGACTACCTGATCAAGAGCCTGAAGGCCTTCCGGCTGCTGATCGATGCCTATGGGGTGAACTACTTCCGCGCCTGTGCCACCAGCGCCATGCGCGAGGCCACCAACCGGGCCGAGGTGCTGGCCTGGGTGGAGATGGAGACCGGCCTGCACATCGAGGTGATCGACGGACCCATCGAGGCCGACCTGATCTTCAACACCTTCTGGACGCAGGACCTGCTGAAGGACGGCAGCTACCTGTACATCGATGTGGGCGGTGGCAGCACCGAGCTCACCTGGCTGGAGCGCGGCGAACGCCGGAAGAGCGCCAGCTTCCGCGTGGGCACCGTGCGCATGCTGCAGGACAAGGTGGATGACGGCGTGTGGCGGGAGGTCCACAACTGGCTGCTGGAACTGCGTGCGGAGAACGGCCGCCTGCTCGGCATCGGCACCGGTGGCAACATCAACCGCCTGTTCAAGGAGAACGGCAACAAGTTCGGCGAACCGCTGACGGCGGCGGACATCGGCAGGCAGCGCGAACGCATCGCCGCCTACTCCTTCGAGGACCGGGTGAACCTGCTGCGTCTGCGCCCCGACCGGGCCGATGTGATCATCCCTGCGGCGGACATCTTCCTGCGCATCATGGAACTGGCCGGCATCCAGGAGGTGTTCGTACCCAAGGTGGGCCTGGCCGACGGCATCGTGTACGACCTGTACATGAGGCGCAAGGGCCGGCTGACCTACGCGGACAAGGCCGTGGGGTGAACGCTCACTCCTTCACCCAGCGGAGGCACTCACCCAGTTCGGGCAGGCGCACGAGGTAGGTGCCGCGAGGCCAGTCGTACGTGTCGATGGTGGCACCGTTCCATGCCGGGCCGCTGTGCATCAGCCGGCCGGTCACGTCCATCACCGTGATCGGGTGCAAGCCGGCTGGCAACGAAAGCGAGAAGCTGGCGGTCCCCGGGTTGGGGAGGAGGAGGATGGCGTCCGTGGTCCGTGGGAAATGCACCGTGCGCACCACCGTGTGCTCGTGGTCCCCGTCCAGGTCCACCTGCTTCAGGCGGTAGTAGTTGATGCCGGGGAACGGGTCGGTGTCCACGAAGGTGTATTCCTGCAAGGTCTGGCTGTCACCGGCCCCGGCCACGGTGCCGATGGGTCCGAAGTTCTCCGCATCCTCCGAGCGCTGCACCTCGAAGTGCGAGCAGCCGTGCTCACTGGCCGTGCGCCAGGTGAGCAGGGCGTCCGGTCCCATGGCCTCGGCGGTGAAATGGACCAGTTCGACCGGCAGCACCGTGCAATCCAGCGAGGCCCCGTTCTCCAGGGTCCAGTCCAACCCGAAGCCCACGCTGCTCTGGGTCCAGTTGCTGATGTAGAGCAGGTAGACCTGTCCGGCGGTGACCTGCAGCCCGGGCACCCAACCGCAGTACTGGGGAGCGACCAGGGGGCAGATGTTGGTGGTCGCCGGAATCCCGTAGCTCACCATGGGGCTGGCGAAGCGGGGCGGAGAGAAGGTGAGGTGCCCCATGCCGGTGGCGTAACTGCCGGTGCTGTTGAAGGTCGCATCGCCGCTGGAGGCGGCACAGCGGATCGGCTGACCGCTGGGAGGACACACGCTGGCCGCGGTGGTGCCCGGGGGATAGGGTCCCCAGATCGCCCAGTCGTAATCGTCGGGTCCCTGGGGGGCGATCGAAAGCCCGAGGTCACCGCTCGAGCTCGGCGAGAAGATGTACCATGTGCCTTGGTACTCCTGGGTGTCCAGACAACCGGAGTTGGACGCGTCGATATCGGCGATGTTGCCCTCGTTGTTGGTGTTGTTGCTGATGGCCACGTTGCTGCACACGGTGGTGGCGCCCAGGCAGTCCTCCTGGGCAGGCGGTGGCGGCTGGCAGTCCACCGTGCTGGTGAAGCTGATCCCGGCCGCGGGTGGTGATCCCGAGTTGAAGAGGGCCGCTCCCCCCAGCAGCAGGCTGTACGAGTTGTCCGTCTGCCAGGTACCGGAGGCATCGTAGTTCAGCACCACGATGTCCCCGATGTTCACCCCGATCTGGTAGGACACCGACGCGAAGCCGACGCCGATCGTGTAGTTGGTGAACGGCGAGCCATTGATGCTGACGCCCACGAACGAGGTGCCCCAACCATCGCTGAAGCTGTCAAAGAGGATCAGCGTGTACACACAGTCACCGGCCGGTGGGGTGGTGCAGGTGATCTCGAGCGGGGCGCAGGTGGTCCCGTTCGTGCAGAAGTACTGGTCCACCAGCACGCGCAGCTGGCCGGTGAACGTGGCCGTCCAGGTCACCGTGCTCTGAAGGCCACAGGCATCATCGTTGTAGCCGATGGAAGGGCCACCGGTGTTGTTGTACAAGGTGATCTGCGTATCGAACGTGGCACCGCAGGTGCTGAAGGTGTAGGTGTTCCCGGCCACCACGTTCACCAGGGCGTACTGTCCGCCCTGCACGCAGGAGATCGTGGTGGTGCCCGGGCAGTTGGGGGTCACGGCCGTGCCCGTTTGGACGTTGTCGTTCCCGCACTGAGGAAACACCCAGGCCGCGCTCCCGGAGGCCAGGAGGAGCAGTGCGATCCGCAGTCCAATGGGCGAAGCGGGCATGTCCCAAGGTACTGGATGGCGGGAACATGGGCTTGGTGCCTGCCTACCTTCGGCCTCCCATGTGGAAACGACCCTGGTTCCGGCGCACCACCTATGCGCTGTTCGGCATTCCGATCGGGTTCGTGCTGCTCACCTCGCTCTTCATGAACCTGCACCCGGCCTTCGGCGGCAGCCCCAGCAAGGCCGACCGCGAACGCTTCGCCGCCTCGGCCCAGTACACCGGCGGCAAGTTCCACAACAGCCTGCCCACCACCATGGACCTTTCCCTGGGGGACTACCCGGGCATGCTGGTGAAGTTCTTCCGCCCGGACCCGGGCAGGGAGCCCGCGCACAAACTGAAGGTGCTGCACCCGGACCCGGTGCTGGTGGCCCGGCCCGCCGCGGTGCCGCGCCTCACCTGGTTCGGCCACTCGGCCTTCCTGTTGCAGCTGGACAGCCTGAACGTCCTGCTGGACCCGATGTTCGGCCCGGTGCCTGCGCCGGTGACGTGGCTCGGGCGGCCACGCTTCACCGAAGGCCTGCCCATCGCGGTGGACTCCCTGCCGCACATCGACGCCATCTTCTTCTCGCACGACCACTACGATCACCTGGACCACGGCTCCATCCTGAAGTTGAAGGACCGCACCGATGCTTTCT
>JACJZH010000013.1 GCA_020635695.1 Flavobacteriales bacterium
CATGGCCGAGATCGTACGCATGCCGAAGCTGAGCGACACCATGACCGAGGGTGTGGTGGCCGCCTGGCACAAGAAGGTGGGGGACCCCGTGAAGAGCGGCGACATCCTGGCCGAGATCGAGACCGACAAGGCCACCATGGAGTTCGAGAGCTTCGTGGACGGCGTGCTGCTGCACATCGGGGTCGAGAAGGGCAAGACCGCCCCGGTGGACAGCCTGCTGGCCATCCTGGGCAAGGAGGGCGAGGACGTCTCCAAGATCATCGCCGACTTCGAGAAGGAGGAGAGCGCCAAGCCGAAGGAGGAGAAGGCCGAGGCCGCGCCGGAACCGAAGGCCGAAGCCCCGAAGCCGAGCCCGGCACCTGAGCCTGCGTCAGCCCCCGCACCGAAGGCCACGCCCGCTCCTTCCCCCGTGCTGGCCGCACCGGCCAACGGCAGCAACGGCCGCGTGAAGGCCAGCCCCCTGGCCCGCAAACTGGCCGACGACCTCGGCATCGACATCCGGGCCGTGCGCGGCAGTGGCGACGAGGGCCGCGTGATCAAGCGCGACATCGAGAACTACAAGGGCGGCGGTGTGGTGCATGCCCCGCAGGTGGAGCACTTCGAGGAGGTGGCCGTGAGCCAGATGCGCAAGACCATCGCGCGCCGCCTGGCCGAGAGCAAGTTCAGCGCCCCGCACTTCTACCTGACCATCTCCATCGACATGGGCCGCGCCATGCAGGTGCGCCAGGCCATCAACGCGCGCATCGCGCCGGAGAAGATCAGCTTCAACGACCTGGTGATCAAGGCCGCCGCCGTGGCCCTGAAGGAGCACCCCAAGGTGAACAGCAGCTGGCTCGGTGATAGGATCCGCTACAACAGCCACGTGCACATCGGCGTGGCCGTGGCCGTGGAGGAAGGCCTGCTGGTGCCCGTGGTGCGCTTCGCCGACAGCAAGGGCCTGCGCATGATCGGCAACGAGGTGCGCGTGTTCGCCCAGAAGGCCAAGGAGAAGAAGCTGCAGCCCCAGGACTGGGAAGGGAACACCTTCACCATCAGCAACCTGGGCATGTTCGGCATCGAGGAGTTCACCGCCATCATCAACCCGCCCGATGCCTGCATCCTGGCCGTGGGCGGCATCAGCGAGGAGCCCGTGGTGAAGGACGGAGCCATCGTGCCCGGCCACCGCATGAAGGTGACCCTGAGCTGCGATCACCGCGTGGTGGACGGCGCCACCGGGGCCGCCTTCCTGAACACCTTCAAGGAGCTCCTGGAGGAACCGGCGCTGCTGCTGGGACAGGGGGCCATCTGAACCAAGGCAATTCCTCGAGCGTGTCCTGCGTTCTTCCGGGCATGAAGCACCTGCCCCTGATCGCGATCGCCGGACTGTTGGCCGCCTGTGATGGACAGACCATCGTGGAGCACCGCGTGGAGAACGCCAGCACCCGCACCGTGCGGATGGTGTTCCACGCCGATGCCTTCAACCGCTTCAACGGCGACACGCTCGTGATGGCCCCCGGCACCTTTACCCGGGTCGCTTGGAACGACCTGCTGGGCGGACGGCGCGACTACCGGCGTCCGGCCGAAGCGATCGATTCGGTGTACGTGGAAGTGGACGGCGGCGGCAGCCTGACCCGTGACCTGCTGAGCGACGAGGCCTGGGCCGTGGACAGCAAGGGCAGGGGGATCAAGGGCAGCTTCAGCCACGTCTGCACCTTCCGCTTCACGGACGCGGACATCGACTGAGGGCTTTGCCGCGTGCATCCTGCCATCTCCCTCATCGCTGAGTGAGCACCAGGGGCTGCCACGACTTCCGCACACGTTCCAAGATCGTCCCTGAAGGCGGCGCAGCGTGCATCCTGCCATCTCCCTCATCGCTGAGGGAGCACGAGGGAGGCGAAAGGCACGCTGCGACGACTGAAGTTCCAGATCGATCCTGGAGCCTGGTGCTGGGCGCGTTCTGCTCCCCCGCCTCCGCTCCGCTGCGGCCACCCCCTCGCGCCAGCGAGGGGGATGGGGTGCCGCGCCCTGCCTTCCGTCCGATCTTCCGACCTTCACGCCGCACCGTGAAGGCCCTGCTGAAACGCCTTGTGCCCGCCCGCCTGCGGGAACGCCTGCGCCTGGAGGCCCTGCGCGGTGATGCCGTGCACTGCCCCGTCTGCGGCCAGGGGGCCATCGCCTTCCTGCCCGCCGGCACGCCGCCGCGCCCGCATGCCCGCTGCGCTTTCTGTGGCTCGCTGGAACGCACCCGCGCCATCTGGCGGCTCCTGCAGCAACGCGGCCTGCTGAAGTCCGGACAACGCATCCTGCACATCGCGCCGGAAGGCAGCCTGCACACCCGCCTGCTGGCCCACGCCCAAGCCCACGGAACTGACTACGTCTTCGGCGACAAGTTCGAGCCGGGCTATGACCACCCGGCGGGTACGGTGGAACTGGACGTCACCGCGCTGGAGCTGCCCGATGCGGCCTTCGACCTGGTGCTGTGCGTGCACGTGCTGGAGCATGTGACCGCCGACCGCCAGGCCCTGCGTGAGCTGCACCGCGTGCTGAAACCCGGTGGCACCGCCCTGCTGGTGGTGCCCTTCGATCCCGCTCGCGCGCAGACCTTCGAGGACCCCACCGTGACCGACCCCCAGGAACGACTACGGTTGTTCGGGCAGTTCGACCACGTGCGCATCTACGGCCGCGACTACCCCGATCGCCTGCGCGAGGCCGGCTTCACCGTGGAGGAGGTGGACCCCTGCGCGGGCCTGGGCCCCGAGGAGGTGTTCCGCCTGGGGCTGAAGCGCGGGGAGGTGCTGCATGTGGTGGGGAAGGGGTGAAGGTTCAGTGATTTGGCTATGCTCAGTGTCCCGAAGGGCATTGCTTATAGGTGTTGTTGTGGTGCGTATTCATTTTATTTCTTTTCGGTTCCTAGATACGAAATTTGTCCTTTCCTTGAATTCATTCAATTCAGCGTTGTTCAAAGGTCCAATAACTTGGTTCTCACAACAACAACATAGGCCAAATTTTTCAGAACCTTCAATTATGAAGTTGTCGGAGTTGGTCTTAACAATTATTGTAGAATCATTCCATTCTACAAGTTCTACATTTTCAATGACAGGGTCATTTTCACAGGATAACTTGCAGAACAAAACGTTCTCTCCGTCATGATGGTCCGAATATTTATAAACATAGTATTCGTCAAGGATTTCTGTACGTTTTGGTCCACATGCACATAGTCCAAGAATTGCAAAGTATGTTATTACCCTACTGGTCATTTATAATGCACCTGAACTAGTGGATAGATCGCAATCGCTCGTTAGCCCTGCTGTCGCTAGTATGGGTTGTTCTACTGTGAATGGCTGACAACGAGTTCGTTGGCGAGGTCGTCCAGCGTCGATTGCGCGCTATCCGCAGCAAGTGTGTAGGCTGCTTGATGGTCTCTTGAATACCATGCCATTGGCTCATGACCGCATCTATTCCGTGTGTGGCGGGTAAATGGCTTCGGCCTGGGGTCCATGGGTCAAGAAAGATAGGAGGTCGGCTTGATGTGAACATCCCTAGCGCATGTGCCGCAGTCGGCACCTGCCCAACCCCGCCCGTATTTTCGGCCGATGCCGGCTTCGTCGTTCCTGGAGACGCCGATCGAGTTCCTGAAGGGCGTGGGTCCCCAGCGGGGCGAGGTGCTGCGCGGCGAGCTGGGCATCGCCACCTTCGGCGACCTGCTGCTGCACGTGCCCTTCCGCTACGTGGACCGCAGCCGCTTCCACACCGTGCGGGAAGCCTCGCCGGACCTGCCCCATGTGCAGCTGCGCGGGGTGCTCGGCGACCTGCGGACGGTGGGGGAGAAGCGCGGGAGGCGGCTGGTGGCACGCTTCACGGACGACACGGGCGGCATCGAGCTGGTCTGGTTCAAGGGCATCCGCTGGCTGCAAGGGTCGCTGAAGCCGGGCCAGGAGTACATCGCCTTCGGCAAGGTGAACGAGTTCCGCGGGAAGCTGAGCCTGCCGCATCCGGAATTGGAGCTGGCCGCCACCTACCAGGCGGGGTTGGACGCGGCGCTGCAACCGGTCTACTCCACCACCGAGAAGGCCACTGCCAAGGGGCTGCACAGCCGGGGCATCGCCAAGCTCACCCGCACCCTGCTGACCCTGCCCGAGCTGCAGCTGCCCGAGACGCTGAGCGCGGAACTGGTCCAGTGGCTCGGGGGCGTGTCGCGCGATGCGGCCTTCCGCCAGGTGCACGCCCCGCAGGACCAGCAGAAGCTGGAGGCCGCGCGCCGGCGACTGAAGTTCGAGGAGCTCTTCTTCATTCAGCTGCAACTGCTGAAACAGAAGCAGCTCGTGCAGCAGCAGGTGAAGGGCCACGTGTTCGGGCAGGTGGGCGAACTGTTGAACACCTTCTACCGGGACCACATCCCCTTTGAGCCCACCGGGGCGCAGAAGCGCGTGGTGAAGGAGGTGCGGAAGGACATGGGCAGCGGCCGGCAGATGAACCGCCTGGTGCAGGGCGACGTGGGCAGCGGCAAGACCCTGGTGGCGCTGCTGAGCATGCTCATCGCCCTGGACAACGGCTTCCAGGCCGCGCTGATGGCGCCCACGGAGATCCTGGCGCAGCAGCACTTCCGCACGCTGAGCGCGATGCTGAAGGACATGCCCGTGGAGGTGCGGCTGCTGACCGGCAGCACGAAGAGCGCCGAACGGAAGAGCCTGCTCACCGCGCTGAAGACCGGGCACATCGGCATCCTCGTGGGCACGCACGCGCTGCTGGAGGAGACCGTGCAGTTCGAGCGGCTGGGGCTGGTGGTGATCGACGAGCAGCACCGCTTCGGGGTGGCGCAGCGCGCGCGGCTCTGGCGGAAGAACACCGTGCCCCCGCACGTGCTGGTGATGACGGCCACGCCCATCCCCCGCACGCTGGCCATGACGCTGTACGGCGACCTGGACGTGAGCGTGATCGACGAACTGCCGCCCGGCCGCAAGCCCGTGAAGACCGTGCACCGCTACGACCATGCGCGCAACGCCGTGTTCGCCTTCCTGGAGGAGGAGATCGCCAAGGGGCGGCAGGTGTACGTGGTGTACCCGCTGATCGAAGGCTCCGAGAAGCTGGACCTGAAGGACGTGACCGACGGCTTCGAGAGCATCTCGCGGCGCTTCCCGCTGCCGAAGTACGCCGTGAGCATCGTGCACGGCCGCATGGACCAGGCCACCAAGGACTACGAGATGGGGCGCTTCAAGAAGGGCGAGACGGACATCCTGGTGGCCACCACGGTGATCGAGGTGGGGGTGGACGTGCCCAACGCCAGCGTGATGGTGATCGAGAACGCCGAGCGCTTCGGTCTCAGCCAGCTGCACCAGCTGCGCGGGCGGGTGGGGCGGGGTGCCGAACAGAGCTTCTGCATCCTGATGACCGGCGACAAGCTGGGCGAGG
Organism: Flavobacteriales bacterium; assembly: GCA_020635695.1. Lineage (GTDB taxonomy): Bacteria > Bacteroidota > Bacteroidia > Flavobacteriales_F > PHOS-HE28 > PHOS-HE28. The sequence goes on from JACJZH010000013.1 coordinate 5,389, forward strand.
ACGCCCGCACGCGGTTGGGCACTATGGTGGATACCAACGACGGCTTCAAGATCGCCGAGGTGGACCTTCGGCTGCGCGGTCCGGGCGACCTGATGGGCACGCAGCAGAGCGGCATCCCCGAGCTGCACCTGGCCGACCTGGTGGAGGACGCCGACCTGTTGCAGCAGGCCCGCGCGGCGGCACAGCGGCTGCTGGACGCGGACCCCGAGCTGCGCGATCCGAAGCACGCGCCCATCGCCGGCACGCTGGCCGAGCAGCTGCGCGAGCGGGCGGTGTGGGGAAGGATCAGTTAGGTGCGGAGGGCCTGGCGCCGGCGGATCTCCTCGGGATCCAGCACGTGCAGCAGGCAGCCGGCCGCGATCAGGAACTGCGCCACGACGTAGGTGAGCAGCACCAGCGTGCCGTCCATGGCGAAGGGGCGCACGAAGCGCGAATGGGCCAGGAGGCTGTCCGACGCGATGAAGAGCAGGGCGCCCGCGAACACCATCCAGAAGCTGCGCGGGAAGGTGCGCCGCCAGCGGAACCCGGCCCCGATGCCCATGAGCGTGATGGCCACGGTGTAGGCCACCACGGGGATCGCCAGCGCCTCATCGAGGTAGGGCACCAGGTCGTAGCTGAAGAAGAACGCGTAGGCGATCAGCAGCACGGCGATCAGCACGCTCACGAACAATCCCTGCGGGCCGCCCATGTCCACCGCGTTCTGGAAGAAGGCCATGGCGTAGCAGATATGCGCGATCAGAAAGGCCGAAAGCCCGATCAGGAAGTTGAACTCGTCCAGGTGGTCCAGCATCAGGAACACGTCGCCGATCAGCGAGAAGAACAGCCCGGCCTGCACCAGCAGGGTGAAGCGGTCCCCGTAGCGTCGGCTGCTGAAGTAGAACCAGGAGGAGAGCACGATGAGCAGAACGGGCTTGCACAGGAAGGTGAGCAGGTGCAGGTCGTAGGCATTGCCGGCCAGGGTGCCGGCCGCGGCCAGGGCGTACAGGGCACCGTTCAGCCGCGGGTCGCGCAAGGGCTCTCGGGATCGGGGGCGTTGCGTGGCCGCGCTCATCGTCCGCCCGAAGATAGGATCCCCGCCCGGCCATGCCGGCCCAGCAGGAGAAGGCACCACACCAGCGAAACGCCGGCCAGCGCGGTGGTGATGGCCATGCGCGTGTTCCCGGGGAAGAGGTCGCCCGCCATGCCGGCCAGGACCATCAACGAAGCGAGCCGGGCCAGCTCCAGCCACCAGCCCCAGCGCTTCCCCTCCAGCAGCACGCCCAGGTCCATCACCGTCCAGATGATCCAGCCCGCCATGGCCCAGCTTCTCCCCACGCCGAGGTCGCCCTGGCGGAACAGGAAGAAGGACGTGACCGCCACGGCCACCACGAACTGGAAGGCCACATAGCCGTTCACCCCGGCGGCCGCGCGGGTGTCCCATTTGTGGTAGCTCGCCCGGTCGCGCTGCACCGGACCCTGGAAACCGCCCAGCTCGGCAGGCCGCCAGCCGGGAGGCTTCAGGAACACCCGGACCTTGTCGCCCCAATGCCGGGCCTGCTTCGCCAGGGCGCCCAGTTCCGCCCAGGTGCGGAAGTTGGCGGTCACGGGATCCCACGAGGCCAGCGGCTTGGTGATGCCGTAAACGGGTTCCTCCTCCTCTTCCTGGAAGGTGCCGAAGAGCTTGTCCCAGATGATCAGCGTGCCCGCGTGGTTGCGGTCGATGTACTTGGGGTCGCTGCCGTGGTGCACGCGGTGGTGGCTGGGCGTGTTGAGGACCCATTCCAGCGGGCCGAGCTTCCCGATGGCCTTGGTGTGGATCCAGAACTGGTACAGCGTGTTGAAGGCGCCGACGGTGACGATGGTGAGCGGGTGGAAGCCCAGCCAGGCCATGGGCAGGTAGAACCACCAGCTGATGAGCCCCTGGAACCAGCTCTGGCGCAGGGCCACGCTCAGGTTGTACTCCTCGCTCTGGTGGTGCACCACGTGCGCGGCCCAGAAGGCGTTCACCTCGTGGCTGGCCCGGTGGAACCAGTAGTAGAGCAGGTCCACCAGCAGGAAGGCGCCCACCCAGGCCAGGGCGCCGTTCCCCACGGTGAACAGGCGCCAGTGGTCCCACACGTACAGGTAGGCGGCGAAGATCAACGTCTTGGTGAAGGCCCCCACCACCTGCGACCCGATGCCGCAGCCCAGGTTGGCGATGAAGTCGTTGAAGCGGTACACCTTCCGGCCGCTCCACCAACTCCAGGCCAGTTCCGCCCCCATGAGCAGGAAGAACAGCGGGATGCTGAGCGCGATGTAGTCCATGGGCCTTCCGCGAAGATAGCCCCGTCCGCCGGGGGCTTCCGTATCTTCGCCGCCCTTCCGACGAAGCCCCATGCGCATCTCCTGGAACTGGCTCAAGACCCTCGCCGACCTCGACGGCATCACCCCGCAGGAGGCGGCCGATGTGCTCACCAGCACCGGGCTGGAGGTGGAGCATGTGGACGTGGTGGAACCCGTGAAGGGCATGCTGGCCGGTGTGGTGGTGGGGCAGGTGCTGGAATGCGCCAAGCATCCCGATGCCGACCGCCTGAGCGTCTGCCGGGTGGACCTGGGGACCGGAGAAACCGCCCAGATCATCTGCGGGGCGCCGAACGTGGCGGCCGGTCAGAAGGTGCTGGTGGCCACCGTGGGCAGCACGCTGCACATGGCCGACGGGTCGGAGCTCACCATCAAGAAGGCCAAGATCCGCGGGGTGGAGAGCCATGGCATGATCTGCGCGGAGGACGAGCTCGGGCTGGGCACCTCGCACGAGGGCATCCTGGTGCTGGATCCGGGCTCCAAGGTGGGCATGCCCGCAGCGGAGCACCTGGGCCTGCGCACCGACCATGCCTTCGAGATCGGCCTCACGCCCAACCGGGCCGATGCCATGGGCCACCTGGGCGTGGCGCGCGACCTCGTGGCCGCGCTGAACTTCCGCCACGGCAGCGAACGCCGGGTGCACCTGCCCGATGTCTCCGCCTTCGCGACCGACGGTCCGGGCCGCAGCCTGCGTGTCACGGTCGACGATCCGCACATGTGCCCGCGCTACACGGGCCTCACGCTCACGGGCGTGATGGTTGGCCCTTCGCCCGCCTGGCTGCAGGAGCGCCTGCTGGCCATCGGCTTGAAGCCGATCAACAACGTGGTGGACGTGACCAACTTCGTGCAGCACGAGCTGGGGCAGCCGCTCCACGCCTTCGATGCCGACCGGATCGCCGACGACCACGTGCTGGTGAAGCACCTGCCGGAGGGCACGACGTTCACCACCCTGGATGGGGTGGAACGCAAGCTCAGCGCCGAGGACCTGATGATCGCTGATGCGAACGGCGGGCTGTGCATCGCCGGTGTCTTCGGCGGACAGGGCAGCGGCGTCACCGAGGCCACCACGGCGGTGTTCCTGGAGAGCGCGTGCTTCGAGGCGGTGTCGATCCGCCGTACGGCCAAGCGGCATGGCCTGCACACCGATGCCTCGTTCCGCTTCGAGCGGGGCGTGGACCCCGAACTGGCGCTCACCGGCCTGAAGCGGGCGGCGCTGCTGTTGAAGGAGGTCACCGGCGCCACGCTCAGCGATGGCGTGGTGGACATGTATCCGCATCCCGTGCCGATGCGCGAAGTGCGCCTCCGGTTCGCACGCGTCGACCGGCTATGCGGTGCCCCCGTGGCGCCGGACGATGTGGTGCGGGTGCTGGAACTGCTGGACTGCCGCATCGCAGCGCGCGATGGGGAAGGCGTGACGGTGGCCGTGCCCGGATACCGGGTGGACGTGCACCGGGAGGCCGACCTGGTGGAGGAGGTGCTCCGCATCCACGGGTATGATCGGATCCCGTTGCCGGAACAGTTGATGCTTCCTGCGGTGGTGCGGCCCGAGCTCAGCGCGGAGGGCTTCCAGGAACAGGTGGCCCTGCACCTGGCCGCGCGCGGCTTCCGTGAAGTCATGACCCCTTCGCTGGTGAACGGTGAACTGGCGGTGAAGCTCGAAGCGGCGGTTCCCCAGGCGCTGGTGCGGCTGAAGAACCCGCTGAGCGCCGAACTGGACGTGCTTCGGCCCACCATGCTCTTCGGCATGCTTGCCGCGGCTTCGCACAACCTGGCCCGGCAACGCCGCGACCTCCGGTTGTTCGAGCAGGGCCGGATCTACGCCTGGAAGGAGGGGCGTTCGGAGGAGCAGGAACGCACGGCGCTGCTGCTCACCGGATCACGCTGGCGCGAAGGGTGGCGTTCCAAGGCGAGGTCCACCGAGCGGGCCGACGCTCTGGAGGAGGTGGAGTTGTTGCTGCGCCGGATGGGTGCCTGGCAGGACGTCACGCTGCATGCCATCGAGCAGCCGTTGTTGCACGGTGCGGTGGAACTGCGTGCCGGCGACCGGGTGCTGGCCCAGGTCGGCGAGGTCCTGCCGGCCGTGCGAGCGGCCTTCGACGTGGAGCAGCCCGTGTTCGTGGTGGAGCTTCACGATGCCGCCCTGCGGAAGGGACTGGGTCGTTCGGCGGCGGCCCATGCCGAGGTGCCGCGCTTCCCCGCCGTGCGCCGCGACCTGAGCCTGCTGCTGGACAAGGGCGTGCGCTTCCAGCAGTTGAAGAAGCTGGCCTTCCACGCGGAGCGCAAACTGCTGCGCGAAGTGGACCTGTTCGACGTGTACGAGGGCGACAAGCTGCCGTCCGGCAAGAAGAGCTATGCGCTGCGCTTCGTGCTGCAGGACGAGGCACGCACGCTTACCGACCAGCAGGTGGACAAGGCCATGTCGCGCATCCGCAAGGCCTTCGAGGAGGAGGTCGGCGCCGAGCTGCGCGGCTGATCGTTCACCGGCCGGCGGGCAACCGCAGGCTCAGGCTTCCCACCACTCCGTAGCTCATCGGCCGGATCCCCAGCCCTGGCGAAGGGTCGTTCAGCAGGCCGCGCAAGGCGGGTTCCACGCCCAGTGCCAATTGAGGCGTGATCGCGTAGCGCACATAGCCTCGGGCGGTATAGCCGAAGGTGGGGCTCGAGAAGGCCTCGCGTTCCCAGGTCCCTTCACCATCCGTACGCACCAGGTTGGCGCCGGTGATCATGCCCACGGTCGGGCCACCGCGTACGCCGAGCGACCAGCGTCCCACCCGGGTGTGGAGGTCCACGAGCAGGGGCACCTCCACCACGCACAGCCGTTCGGTGCGTTGGAAGCCCGCGATGGTCTCGGAGGTGGTCAGCGTGTCCACCATGCTGTCCAATACGAGCAGGGTGGTGTCCATCTGTCCCGTCACGTAATAGGTGATGCCACCCTGCACGATCGTGTCGACCACGGTGGTCACGATGGTGTCCACCGGCGAGAGGAAGAACACGGTCTTGAGCTCACTGCCATAGACCGTCCGGTCCTGTGCCACGGCCTCATCCCCGAAGCAGGCCTTGTGCAGGCCGGTCCCGAATCCAACGTGCCTGCCCATGCGCATCACCTCCACGCCGGCCATGCCGTCGGTACCGGATCCATGCGTGAGCGTGCCCACATGGTCCTTCGGGTACAGGCGTGTGCGCCCAAGGCCTGCGTGCAGACCGATCTCCCAGGCCCAGCTTGTGTTGGGCACGGCGGGCAGCGGATCCGGTGGGACCGGCGTTCCGGGTCCCGGACCGTAGGGGTCGGCGGGAACCTCCAACATGACGATCCGGTCCGGAGCGGGTGTACGTTCCACCACAGCGGCCGGGAAGGGCTCCGTTGCCGGCCCGATCAAGGCCACAGGCTCCACGCCCTGCCGGACCTCATCGTCCGGCGCACCGACGATCGCGGCGATCCCGGGGCGCGTCGCAGCCCCTGCCGATGCCTTGGGTTCCGGGGTCTCCTTCTTTTCCGCTTGAGGTGCGGAACGTTCGGATCCCCCGGAAGGAGAGAATGATGGCGACGGCGACGGTTCCGCCCCGGCGGATCCGACCGGCACATCGATCCGTTCCACGTTTCCGGTGGTCCGTTCCTGCGGATGGTCCGTGGCAACATCCACGCGCCTTTCGGTGGACGTGGGAGTCGATCCCGCGGAGGGGGATGCATTGCGGGGAGCGACCTCCTGTACGTTGGCCACGGAAGCGGTCTCCCCGCTTGGGCGAAGCAGGAGGTAGGCCGCTCCGGCACCGGCGAACAGACCGAACAGGAGCAGGACCAAGCCACGCCGGCGTCGGCGCTGCCGGGACAGCAGGCTGCGCATGTCCTGCCAGTGGGCCTCCTGCATGGGGTCGTGCAGTTCGCTCAGGCGCGAGCGCAGGAGCTCATCGAACGCGTTCGGGCTGTTCATGGTGCTTCGGTGTTGGGGTCGTCTCCCGGCCGCGCTCCGCCAGGGCGCGTTTCAGCAGGGTGCGGGCATGGTTCACATGCCATTTGGAGGTGCCTTCGCTGATCTGCAGGAGCTCGGCGATCTCGGCATGCGGGTAGCCGTCGATGGCGAAGAGGTTGAAGACATTGCGGGACATGGGAGGAAGCGATGCGATCGCCCGTCTCAGTTCCTCGGCCTCCACCTCTTTCAAGTAGTCGTTCGCGACGGCGACCTCCGTCGGTGGATCGTCCACGAGTTGCTCGTGTTCGCGACGCGGCCTTTCGCGGCGGTAGCGGTCGATCACGGTGTTGATCACGATCCTTCGGGCCCAGGCCTCGAACGGTGCGCCGGACGGCCGGGCGTTCAGGCCGGTGAGGATCTTCAGGAATCCGGCATTGAGCGTGGCCGCTGCGTCCTGGGTGTTCCGTTCGTAGCGGGCACAGATGCCCATCAGCATGGGATAAAGCGCCTTGTACAGCGCGTATTCCGCGCGTTCATCGCGTTGGATGCATCCTTGTATGAGCGCTTCGGTCACCATGAGGATGACAGGGACCCGGCACGGCATGGTGCCGGCCGGGTCCCTGGACCATCATCGGGTTCAGTCCACCTTCACGAAGCGGACGGCCGTGGATGCCTTTCCGCTGCTCAGGCGCAGGGTGTACATGCCCGGGCTCAAGGTGCTGCTGGGCAGGCGGAGCAGGCTGGGTCCGCTTCCGAACTGGCCGGCCTCGTGCAGCAGGACGCGGCCCTGCATGTCCAGCACCATGATCTCCGTACGTCCGGCCTGCTGCAGCTCAAAGGCCACGTTCAGCTGGTCCTGGACCGGGTTCGGCCAGACCGTGGGTTCGCCGTTCAACAGGGCCTCGTCCATGCCGTTGGCGCCGGGGTTCTGCACGTTCAGCGTGAAGCCGGTGGAGGAGCGTTCCGTGTTCCCCATCACGATCATGCCGGTGTACAGGCCGCTGCTGTCGATGGCCACCGTGTCGCAATGGGTGGAGATGCAGTTCAAGCCGTCATCGATGGTGAGGCACAGCATGTACGGGCCATTGCCGGCGTAAGTGTGCGTGGGGAAGGGGTCGGTGCTGGTGTTGCCGTCACCGAAGTCCCACAGGTAGGTGTACGTGCCGCTGCCTCCGCTGCTCAGGTTCCAGAGCCAGAGCTCGTTGGGGATCGGCTGGGGGCCGAGCAGGCTGTCGGTCGTGTAGGCCTGGATCACCCAGAAGTCGGCCTGGCAGGGCGCATTGCTCGTGCCCGCGCAGGTGCAGTTGGCGTCCCACATGTCGTTCGTGGTGGCCGGGTTGCCATCGTCGCAGGGGGTGCCGGGCATGTTCGGACCGCCGGGGATGCCCAGGCAATCCGTGAGGCCGTTCGGCATGCACACGCAGTTGGCGTTCCAGATACCGACGATCACGCCACCTCCAGGGATGCTGTCCGTGCAGGCCGTGCCGGGCTGGTTCGGCCCTCCGGGGATCCCGAGGCAGTCCACCTGCCCCATGCCCACGCAGTTGCAGTTGTTGGTCCAGGCATCGCCGAAGGTGTTCGGGTCGCCATCGTCGCAAGGCGTGCCGGGCATGGCGGGTCCCCAAAGGACGCCCAGGCAGTCATACCAGACCGGGTTGTTGCTGATCATGCCGGAGCTGTCCACCACCAACGTGTCGCACATCACCGAGGTGCAGTAACCGCTGTCGGCGGTGATGGTCAGGCAGATCCCATAGACCCCGGCCTGGGTGAAGGTGTACGACGGGTTCATGGCATTGCTCAGGGAGCCGTCCGGCAGCCACCAGACGTAGTCGATCGGCGGAACACCCGTGCTGTTGTTCACGGTGGTGATCTGCCAGGGAGCGTTCTGCTGGACGGTGAAATCCGCCTGGCAGTTCTGCATCTGCACACCGACGCAGTTGCAGTTGGCGTCCCAGGTGTCGCTGTAGGTCATGGGGTCACCATCATCGCAGGGGGTGCCGGGCAGGGCGGTGCCGTTGGGAACGCCCAGGCAGTCGACCGGTCCGCCGCCGCAGTTCAGGTCGATCACGGAATAGGCCGTGTCACCCCACAGGTTGAACGAGGCCGAATCCCAGGCGTTGATCATCTGACCGTTGCAAGGGGTGGAGGCCTGGATCCACGCAGGCGAGCTGGACACGAACAGTTCTGCCCAATACATGCAGTTGCTGTCCAGGGCCACCGTGAGCGTCTGCTGCGGGATGGTGCCCTGGATGGTCTGCAGGGTGACCACCTGGTTGGGGTTGCAGTTGGGTACCGTACCGGAGATCACCCAGGTGTAGATGGGTTGCGCCATGGAGGCCATGCCCAGGAGCGTGGCGGCGCTGAGCGCAAGGGAACGTAGGATCGATCGCATGATGAGGGGTTTGAAGTTCAGGTTGCCGTTCAACCCCATACACGCAGCGAACTGCCCCCGGGTTGGGTCGGACGATGAGAAAATTAGATGATCGGTCGATCAGATGATCAGAGAATGGAAATGCCCATGGGGTGAGAGGTGAACGAATGCTGCAGAACACACCCCCCTTCGGCCGGGGGCATGATCCGATCATCCGATCACCCGATCGATCAGTCCGTCCTCCGCTTCGTTCGGCAGGGTCACCTTCAGCAACGGGGTGCGCTTCATCTCCTGCTCGATGCTCCACACCGCGTTGGGGTTGCGGGCCCAGGCACGGCGGGCGATGCCGTTGTTCACGTCCCAGAGGAGCATGCTCCTTAAGCGTCGGTCGCTGTCCGCACTGCCGTCCAGCACCATGCCGAAGCCTCCATTGATCACTTCGCCCCAGCCCACGCCTCCGCCGTTGTGCAGGCTGATCCACGTGGCGCCGCGGAAGGCATCGCCCACGAAGTTCTGCACGGCCATGTCTGCGGTGAAGCGGCTGCCGTCGCGGATGTTGGCCGTCTCGCGGTAGGGACTGTCGGTGCCGCTCACGTCGTGGTGGTCGCGGCCCAGCACGATGGGCGCGCCGATCTCACCGCGCTTGATCGCTTCGTTGAAGGCCTGCGCGATGCGGATGCGGCCCTCGCTGTCGGCGTACAGGATGCGCGCCTGGCTGCCCACCACGAGCTTGTTCTCCTGCGCGCTGCGGATCCAGTGCAGGTTGTCCGCGATCTGCTGGCCGATCTCGGCGGGGGCCTCCTTGAGCATGGCTTCCAGCACCTCAGCGGCGATGCGGTCGCTGGTGGCCAGGTCCTTCGGATCGCCGCTGGTGCACACCCACCGGAACGGACCGAAGCCGTGGTCGAAGCAGAGCGGGCCCATGATGTCCTCCACGTAGCTGGGGTAACGGAACTCCTCTCCGTTCTTGCCGGCGATGTCCGCACCGGCGCGCAGGCTCTCCAGCAGGAAGGCGTTGCCGTAGTCGAAGAAGTACATGCCCTGTTCCGCCAGGCTGTTCACGGCGGCCACGTGGCGGCGCAGGGTCTCCTGCACGCGCTCCTTGAACGCGGCCGGGTCCTGCACCATGAGCGCGTTGCTCTCCTCGTAGCTGAGACCCACGGGGTAGTAGCCACCGGCCCAAGGGTTGTGCAGGCTGGTCTGGTCGCTGCCGAGGTCCACCTTGATGTTGCGTGCGGCGAGGCGCTCCCACAGGTCCACCACGTTGCCGAGGAAGGCGATGCTGTGCGCTTCGCCGTTCCGCTGCCATTCCAGCGCGGCATCGATGCAGGCGTCCGCGTCGGCGATCACCTCGTCCACCCAGCCCTGCTCGTGGCGCTTGTAGGCGGCGGCCGGATTGATCTCCGCGCAGATGGTGACCACCCCCGCGATGTTGCCGGCCTTGGGCTGGGCACCGCTCATGCCGCCGAGACCCGCGGTCACGAACAGGCGGCCCTGGGTGCCCCTGCCGTCCTTCAGCATGCGTGAGGCATTGAGCACGGTGATGGTGGTGCCATGCACGATGCCCTGCGGGCCGATGTACATGTAGCTGCCGGCGGTCATTTGGCCGTACTGGGTCACGCCCAAGGCGTTGAAGCGTTCCCAATCGTCCGGCTTGCTGTAGTTGGGGATCATCATCCCGTTGGTCACCACCACGCGCGGGGCGTCGGGGTGGCTGGGGAAGAGGCCGAGCGGATGGCCGCTGTACATCACCAGGGTCTGCTCATCGGTCATCTCCGAGAGGTACCGCATGGTGAGGCGGTACTGGGCCCAGTTCTGGAACACCGCGCCGTTGCCGCCGTAGGTGATGAGCTCGTGCGGGTGCTGGGCCACGGCGGGATCCAGGTTGTTCTGGATCATCAGCATGATGGCCGCCGCCTGCCGGCTCTTCGCGGGGTAATGGTCGATGGGCCGCGCATGCATGGGGTGCTCCGGGCGCAGACGATGCATGTAGATGCGTCCGAGGTCCTTCAGCTCCTGCGCGAACTCCGGCGCCAGCGTGGCGTGGTGCTTCGGGTGGAAGTAGCGCAGGGCATTGCGCAGGGCCAGCTTCTTCTCCTCGTCCGTCAGGATGTCCTTGCGCTTGGGCGCGTGGCTCACTGAAGGGTCGAGCGGGCGGGCGGGAGGCAGGACTTCGGGAATGCCTTCACGGATGGTCTGTTGGAAGGCCTGGAGGTCGGAGGTCGTCGCGGTGCTCATGACAGGATGCGTCCATGCGCCGTACGCGCACGGGTCCACGAAGTTCGGCACTGCCTGCGGAAAGCGAAGGACGGGGAGCGGTCAGGAACGCTCGATCACCCCACCTTCCCCTTGCCCTTCTGGTCGTGGAAGCCGTAGGGACAGTGCCGGCAGCCGCTCTGGCAGCAATGGCCGCGCTTCAGGTGGTACTGCTCGGTGAACACCAGGTAGCCTTCCGGGGAGTAGTAGTAGTCCCCCGGCTCCAAGCCCAGACGCTGCATGCGTTCGGACCGCTCGTTGCGGCCTCCCCGGTCGTCCATTTCATCCTGCAACGCCCCTGGCCCCCATTCTGTTCAAGGGCGTTCTGCAAAGATCGGACAAAACGATACGAGCGGGCGCATCTGGCACGTTCTTTTCACACGGACCTGTGGGATCGATCGTGGATGGATCGTGGAGATCGCATCGGTGCCCGGATAGTTTCGCTGCTTGGGCCACCATGGCCTGAACGAAATGGACATGAACAGAAAGTTCGCAGTGTTCGTGGCGGGTGTGTTGACGCTCGGCGCCATGGCCCAGCCCCCGGGCGAGCGGCTGAGCGCGGAGGAGTACATCGCGCTGTGGAAGGACGTGGCGGTGCAGAAGATGCAGGAGCACGGCATCCCGGCCAGCATCACGCTGGCGCAGGGCTTGCTGGAGAGCGGCAACGGCAACAGTGAGCTGGCCCGCAAGGCGAACAACCACTTCGGCATCAAATGCCACAGCGACTGGAAGGGCGCCAAGGTGTACCACGACGACGACCGGCGGGGCGAGTGTTTCCGCAAGTATCGCGATGCCGCCGAGAGCTTCGAGGACCATTCGAAGTTCCTGATGAAGCCGCGCTACGCGGGCCTGTTCGAACTGCGCGTCACCGACTACAAGGGCTGGGCCCATGGCCTGCGGAAGGCGGGCTATGCCACGGACCCGCGCTACCCGCAGAAGCTCATCGACCTGATCGAGCGGTACCGGTTGAACGAGCTGGACCGGGGCGGTGACCTGGTGGCCCGCAAACCGGAGCATCCGTCGCAGCGCCCGGCGCCTTCCTCCAAGGACGGAGGTGATGTGATCACGATCGGAGGCGGTCGCGAAGTGGAGAAGTTCGAAGGCCGTATCAAGTTCGTCCGGGCGCGCGCCGGCGATACGTTCGATGGCCTGGCCCGCGAGTTGGAACTGACGCCCGGCATGCTGGCCCGTTGGAACGACCTGCAACGGAACTCCGCCCTGGGCGCGGGTCAGCGGGTGTATATCCAACCCAAGCGCAACAAGTCGAAGAGCACTTCGGTGCACGTGGCCAGGCAGGGCGAATCGCTCTGGGGAGTGGGCCACCTGTACGGGGTGAAGCTGGACCGCCTGGTGAAGTACAACGACCTGCCGCCTGACGCCATCCTGCAGGAAGGCCAGCGGATCCACCTGCGGAAGCCCTAAGGCAGTCTGCCCAGCACGTGATGCATCATCACACGGGCGATGGAGCCGGCCCGGTCAATGGCCTCGTCCGCCTTGGTGCCTTGGAAATGCTCCCTGACCGTGGCGCTCCACAACGCCAGCCACCGTTCGAAATGCTCCGCTTGCATGGGCAGCCGTTCATGCAGGCGGCGGTGCACGCTCATGGGCTCTCCCTGGTAGTCACCTGAGCCGAGCAGGAGCCGTTGCCAGAACGCCGCGATGCGCGGCACATGAGCGGACAGGTCCAGGCCGGCGAAGAAGTGCCCGATCAGGGGATCGGCGGGCGCCTTTTCATAGAAGCGTTCCACCAACCGGTGCACGTCAGCGTCCGTCCGGATGTCCGGTAGCCCAGCGGCCGGGTCCGTTCCTTCGGCGCCCATCTCAGCGCGGCTCCAGGGGCAGGCACTGCACGTTGCCACTGCGGGACACGGTGACCACCTCCACCCGACCGTCCAGGTTCAGGTCGCCCGCTGCTGCGCCATGTCCTCCTTCCATCGGGGGAAGGGGTTCGCTGCCGTCCGTGCGTATCCACCGCACGCGGTCCCGGTCCACCTCGGACACCAGTGTCCCTCCGTTCGGGACCGGTCCGATCTCGCAGGATCCTTCCACCGCGACCTCCCAGAGCGGCTCGTTCCCCTGCCGGGCGGAGAGCCTGCCATGCTGGAGGACCAACAGGTCCCGTTCGCCATCGGCATCCACGTCCGTCAGCCAGGCCTTGCCGCCGACAGCGAGCGTATCCACGACGCCGTCCAACGTGCCGCTGAAGACAGTGTTCAACGAGTCGCGCCAGATCACCCGGGTGGTGCCGATGCCCAGTCCGGGCCGTACACGGAGCACGTCGATCACACCCGGTGTGCGCAGCTCCACGGTGTGGCGCTCGCCTCCCTGCCTGTCCAGGGCCTGCACGCTGCCGTCCTGACGCACCACCACCAGGTAGTCCTTGGTCTTGATGCGCACATGCGCCGGAGCGGCCACGGCGGGGGCTCCCGACTTCGCCTCCCATCCCTTCACCGGCCGCCCGTCGATGCCGAGGTTCAGCAGGGATCCGTTCGTGATCGGCACCAGGATCCGGTAGTCGCGCCGGCCGTCGTAGTCGAACAGCGCGATGGGCGCGGAAGCGGGTTCCTTCAGCTTCACCGGGAAGTCCTCCACGTCCCTTCCGAGCCGATCGATCAGGTGCACCTGACCGGCGGTGTTGAAGAGCAGTTGCAGTTTGCCGTTGCGATAGCGGTCCACCTGATGCACACCGCCCATGACGGGACCGTCCAGCAGGTGCGTCCACAGGGCCTTCCCCGTGCTCCCGAACAGATGAAGGCGGTGTTGTGCGTCCTGCACCAGCACCTGCAGGGCGCCCGTGGTGTGGTCCTTCACCAGCCAGGGACCGGCCTCCGGAGCGTCGCCCAGCCCGGCCGTCCAGAGCGCACGGTCCAGTGGGCGCCCGAGCGGGTCGTGTTCCAGGACCAGGCTCACCAGCCGATCTCCGTGGCGGGTGGGCAGCAATTGCAGGCTGAAGGCCCCGAAGCGGTCCCAGATCCCGGCGGCGCTGTCCATTCGAGCGGCGGCCTCGGCACGCAGCAGTCCCTTCAACCAAGGCCTGGAACGGGCCACATCGCACCACATCGTGCGAACGGCATCACCGCTGAGGCCGTCCACGGTGCGTCGAGCGCGTTCGCTTCGCGCCAACACCTGGCCGTCCCGCCAGGCGTCGATGGTCCGCTCCAACACCTCGCGTCGATCGCTGAACACCACCTGTTCGTCCAGCACGGCGCACCACGGCCGGGCGGGCCATTCCCGGTCCGTACCCAGCACGGCTTCATGCAGTCCGGCCACGGGAAGCTGCAGTTGCAGCACCCCGCGATGGCTGGCGGTGTCGCAGCCGCTGGGGCAGAGCGCTCCGATCCGGCGTACGGCCTCGCCGGGATCCGTGGCGCCCATCAGCAACAGGCCGTCGCCTTGGTCAGAGATGGCGCGGGTCACCAGGCCATGCACCCAGCTGAGCAGGGCATCCTGGAGGGAGTCCGGAGCCGTGGCGACGGGATGCAGGTCATCCGCTCCTTCCACGGCGCAGGCCTGGAAGGCCACCGCATCCTCGGGCAGCACATGGAGCACGTCGCGCAAGGCCTGGGCGTCCGCATGGTCCACCCCGTCGATCGCCGGCATGGATCCCCCGAGCAGCACCTGTTCGGGACGGGACCGCAGATCGAGCGCGATCCATGCGTCGGGCGCATCGATCGTGCCCATGGCGTCAGGAAGCAGCCAACGGTCCAGCAGGCGCGCACCGCGTTGCGCATGGATGAGGAGGTGTGCGTCCGAACCCGCGCCCCAGGTCGCGCGTGCCTGCTGCATCACGCCGTCGGGCGCACCCCCTGCGTCCAGGTGAAGGAGGCTCTCCTCCAGGGCATCCGCGTGATCGGCGACCAGCAGAAGCCCCTTGCGCGTGGCGATGTGGAGGTCGGGAAGTGCGGGGTGCGGACGTCCCGTGGCCCGTTCGCCGGCCACCGGTCCTGCGCCGAGCGCCTGGCCGACCGCCCCGAAGACCGCGGGATCGACCTTGTCGGGGAAGGGCAGCACCGCCAGGGTGCCGAACCCTCCCCCGGTGCGGACGAGCACGACCAGCGGCGGGGTGTCCTCGAGGGCTGAGCGCAAGCGGCCGTCCAGCTGCACGGCATCGGCCAGACGCACCACGAGGCTGTCCAGCGCCGGCACGGCAGGGGCATCGTCCATGGCATGCCAGAGTTGCGAAGTGCCGGTGATCCGTTCCCAATCCCCGGGGAGTCCGGGCAGTTCGATCACCAGCGCGGCCGCTTCGGGCACCGCGGTCCACGGATCCGTGGCCGCAGGTCGGGGTCTTGCCCATTGCCAGATGCTCCAAACGGCGCCCACGAGGATGGCGGCCACCACGATCAGCGAGGGGATGCGGCGCATGCGGAGGTCAAAGCTACCGGGCCCGTGCAGCGCCTCGTGCACGCGGGAGCGACCGTGTGCACACCTGCGTGTGGACAGGTCAGAGGTCGAGCTCCAGTTGCTCGGGCAGCAGGCGGAAGGTGCGCCGGTGGTGCTCGCAGGGACCGATCAGCCGAATGGCCTCCCGGTGGTCCGGGGTGGGGTAGCCCTTGTTCACCGCCCAGTTGTACGCCGGGTGCCCTTCGTGCAGCCCGGCCATGAGCTCGTCCCGGTGCGTTTTGGCCAGGATGGAGGCCGCGGCGATGCTGCGGAAACGGCCGTCGCCCTTCACCAGGCACACGTGCGGGATCCCGGGGTAGGGGGCGAAGCGGTTCCCGTCGATCAGCAGCAGTTCGGGCCGTGCGGCGAGCGCGGCGATGGCCCGGTGCATGGCCACGAAGGAGGCGCGCAGGATGTTGAGCGCGTCCACCTCGGCGGGGCTGCAGGCGGCCACGGCCCAGGCCAGGGCCTTCTCCTCGATCAGGGGGCGGAGCTCCTCGCGGCGGGCGGCGTTCAGCTTCTTGGAGTCGTTGAGCCCGGGGATGCGCACCCGTGGCGGCAACACCACGGCAGCGGCCACCACGGGGCCCGCCAGACAGCCGCGTCCGGCCTCGTCGCAGCCGGCCTCCACCAGCCCTTTGGTGTGGTGTGTGGCCAAACGCATGGTGCGAAGTAACGGCGCTCAGGCCAGCACCTTGGCGATGCTCTCCCAGAGGCCACGGGCGGTGGCATCCCAGGTGTAGCGTTCCGATCGGACCAGCCCTTCGCGCGCCAGGCGGTCCCGGAGCCCGGGGTCGTTGGCCAGGGTGCGGAGGCCGTTGGCGATGTCGTCCACATCGAAGGGGTCGCAGTAGAGGGCGGCCTCGCCGGCCACCTCGGGCAGGCTCGTGGCCTTGGCGGCCAGGACGGGCACGCCACAGCGCATGGCCTCCGCCACGGGAATGCCGAAGCCTTCGAAGTAGGACACGTAGGCCAGCGCCATGGCCCCGCCCAGGGCCTTCCGCAGGTCGTGCTGCCCCAGTCTGCCGGTGAACACGACCCGGTCGGCATGCGCCAGACCCTTCCAGGCCTCCTTCATCCGTTGGTCCCACCAGAAATCCTCGCCGACGATCACGAGGCGCAGGTCCTGCTGCCCGGCGGCCACCCGGTCGAAGGCCTGCAACAGCCGGGCGATGTTCTTCCGCGGGTGCAGGGAACCCACACAGATCACGTACGGATGGCCATTGGTGAGCTTCCTTCGCGCCGCGACCTTCTCCTCGTCCGTGGCAGGACCGAACACGGTGCCCACGCCGTTGTGCACCACATCGATCTTTTCCGCCGGAACGCCATAACGGTCCATGATGTCCTGCTTGCTGAAGCCGGACACGGTGACGATGCGGGCGGCCTTGCGGGCGAAGCGGGGGAAGAACTTCCGATAGAACCTGCGATAGGCGGGGGGCAGGTCGTCGGGGTGGTGCTCGAAGTTCAGGTCGTGCATCACGGGCACCTGGGGAACGCTGGTGCGCAGGCTCAGGTAGCCGTCGGGCGAGAGGAAGAGATCGGCCTTGTGCTTCCGCAGGAGCCCGGGCACCACGGCATCGAACCAGATGCGGTAGAGGATCGGGTGCCGGGTGGGCGGTCCGGCCGCCACCGGGACCACGTTCGGCGCATAGATGAACTGCGCGTTCCAGGGCCGGTCGAACAGGAAGATGAACTGGTGCTCGGGATGGGCCGTGACGATCCGCGAGAGGGTCTCGTGGGCGAACCAGCCGATGCCTTCCAGGCGGCCGGGCAGCAGCAGGCGGGTGTTGACGGCGATGCGCACCGGGGAAGGCGCTGTTCACCGCGCCGTCGGCGAAAATAACCGGCACCGGGTGCCGTTGGGGGGCGGGGTCCGGCTAATTTGCCCCACTCCGTCGTGCAACGCCGTTTTCTGACCAACCTGGCCCTGGTGCTGGTGCTGAACCTGCTGGTGAAGCCCTTCTACATCCTGGGCATCGATGCCGGTGTGCAGGACGCCGTGGGAACGGCCACCTATGGAGGCTACGCCGCGCTGCTGAGCCTGAGCTTCCTGCTGAACATCCTGCTGGACGCGGGCATCACCAATTTCAGCGCGCGGCACATCGCGCAGCACACCCAGCTGATGCGCAAGCACCTGAGCGGGGTGCTGGCCGCGCGGGGGCTGCTCGTGGTCCTGTACGGCGCGGTCACCTTCGCGGCGGCCTGGGTGCTCGGCTATCGGGGCGGAGAGCTCACGTTGCTGGCCTGGCTGGTGCTGAACCAGGCCCTGGTGGCCACGATCCTGTACCTCCGCGGGCACATCGCGGGTGCCCAACGGTACCGGCAGGACAGCCTGCTGAGCGTGCTGGACCGGCTGCTGCTGATCGTCATCGTGGGCGGCCTCCTCTGGGGAAGGACCACGGGCACCCCGTTCCGCATCGAGTGGTTCGTGTGGGCGCAGACCGCGGCGTATGGGATCACCCTGATCACGGCCCTGGCGCTGGTGTTGCGCATCGCGGGTCCGGTGCGTCCGGTGTGGCGGCCCGTGTTCATCTGGAGCATCGTGCGCCAGAGCTTTCCCTACGCCCTGCTGGTGCTGTTGATGACCTTCTACTACCGCACGGACAGCGTGATGTTGGAGCGGATGCTCCCGGACGGGGCCTTCCATGCGGGCGTGTACGCGCAGGGCTTCCGCTTCTTCGAGGCGCTGAACATGCTGGGCTACCTCTTTGCCGGGTTGCTGCTGCCCATGTTCAGCCGCATGCTGAAGGAAGGCAACGATGTGGGCCCGTTGGCCGGCCTGGCCTTCCGCCTGATGCTGGGCGGTGCCCTGGTGGTGGCGGTGGTGGCCGGACTGGAGGCGCAGGCGGTGATGGACCTGCGCTATTCGGAGGCCACGGAGCTGTCGGCCCCGGCCTTTGCGGTGCTCATGGGCTGCTTCGTGGCGGTGGGCACCACCTACATCTTCGGCACCCTGCTCACGGCGGCGGGCGATCTGCGCCTGCTGAACACGATGGCGGCCGGGGGCATGGTGCTGAACATCGTGCTGAACCTGGTGCTGATCCCGCAGTACCAGGCCTTGGGCGCCGCCTGGGCGAGCCTGATCACGCAGGGGCTCACCGCGCTCGTCCAGCTGGTGTTCGCGGCCCGGCGCCATCGGGTGGCCCTGCCTTGGCACCTGTGGGTGCGGGCACTGCTGGTCGCCGGCAGCACCGCCGGTCTGGTGGTCCTGCTGGGAATGGCCCATGCCGGTGCTCCGTTACGCCTGGCGCTCGGGCTCGCCGGGGGGCTGGTCTTCGCCGTTGGTTCCGGCCTCATCTCTCCGAAGGGCATCGCCGTGGTACTACGCGACCGCGAAGCGCGTTGACGCCTGGGGAAGGCGTATTTTGCGCCTCCTTTTGCCCAGCCTGCATGACCGGAACGGACCCGCGCTCGAACCTGGACTCCTTTGATCTGGTGCTTTTCCTGTGGGCCCGGAGAAAGCTCATCCTCGGGGTCACCCTGTTCGGCCTGGTGGCCGGCGTGGTGGCCGCCTTCGTGATCCGCCCGCTGTACATGAGCGAGGTGATCATGTTCCCGGCCATCACCAACTCGGCCTCGAAGGCCCTGCTGAACGAACAGAGCACCGGCCGGGACGACATCCTGGCGCTGGGTGATGAGGAGGACTCCGAGCAGTTGCTGCAGATGCTGCACTCGGACGCCATCCGCGACCGGATCAGCGAGAAGTACGACCTGATGCAGGTGTACCGGATCAAGCCGGACAGCCGGCACCGGCGCACGGAACTGCGCGAGGCGTTCGACGACCACATCAAGTTCGAGTACACGAAGTTCAGCAGCGTGCGGGTGGAAGTGCTGGACGAGGATCCGGAACGCGCGGCGAACATCGCCAACGACATCGCGGCCCAGTTGGATTCGGTCTGGAAGGACATGGCCCATGAGCGTGCGGAAAAGGGCGTGGAACTGGTCCGCCAGCGCGTGGCCGAGCTCGAGGAACAGATCGGCATCTGGGACGACAGCCTGCGGGTCCTGCGTCGCCTGGGCGTGCAGGACTATCATTCCCAGGCGGAACGCTACAACGAATACCTGGGTGCTGCCATCGTGAAGGGTGACCAGCGGGCCATCAAGGCCTTCGAGGACCGCTTCGCCGTGCTGGCGGAATATGGGGGCGCCTACGTGACCATCCAGGACCGGCTGTACAGCGAGACCAAACGCCTGAGCATGCTGCGCATGAAACTGGAGCAGGCCGAGGCCGACCTGCAGAGCGAGCTGCCCCACAAGTTCGTCGTGGACCGTGCCCAGCCGTCGGACAAGAAGGCCTATCCGGTGCGTTGGCTGGTGGTGGCCGTGAGCACGGTGGCCGCCCTTCTGCTGGCCCTGCTGCTGATCGTGGTCCAGGAGAACATCAAGAAGATCCGGACCACCCATGGCTGAGGAACTCTCCTTTCGTGGTTTCTTCCAGGTGGTCCGGGACCGCAGGAAGACCTTCCTCGTGGTGGGGGTGGTGGCCATCGTCCTGTCCGCGGTGCTCAGCGGGCCCTCCATCATCACTCCGCGGTACCTGAGCACGGCCATCGTCTACCCGGTGAACCTCAACAGCTATTCGGTCGAGACCCGTACCGACCAGCTCCTGCAGTTGCTGGAGAGCAACAGCATCCGGGACAGCCTGATCACCCGGTTCGATCTGGCCCGGCATTACCGGGTGGACACGCAGAGCGCCGGGGGGTATTTCCGGCTCTACAACGAGTTCAATGATCGGGTGGAGATCAGCAAGACCCGCTACGAGTCCGTGCAGATCGAGGTGCTGGACGAGGATCCCGTGCGTGCCCGCGACATGGTGAACGCCATGCTGCACCAGGCCGACCTGCTGGCCCGGCGCCTGCAACGGGAGAAATCCGAGGAGGTCCTGCTGATCGCCGAGCGGGCCCTCACCAACGAGCGGACCAAGCTGGACTCGGTGGAAGCGCTGCTCGATTCCCTCCGTCAGGCCACCGGACTGCTGGTGTACGAGGGACAGACCGAGGAACTCACCCGCGGTTACCTGTTGCTGCTCTCCAATCCCAACGTGCCCTCATCCCGGTTGGAGGAGGTCCGGGAGATGTTCCATCAGCTGCAGGAGAGCGGTGGTGAGTTCCGGCACCTGACCTCGATGAGCGACCGCTTCCGTGCCAACTACGACAGGCTGCTCACCGAGTATGAGCGCGTGGTGAACGATGTGACCAAGGAGCTCACGTACACCAATGTGATGGTGTACCCCGAAGTGCCGGACAAGAAGGTGTACCCGATCCGCTGGCTCATCGTGCTGATCACCACCGTGTCCGCCCTGTTCCTCGCGTTCGTGCTGCTGGTGTGGCGCGATCAACGCAGTTGAGATGACCGCCCTGCTGAAGCGGCACTGGATCCCGATCACCTGCACGCTGTTCGTGCTGGTGAACGCGGTGCTGGTGGCGAACGAGTTCTACTGGTTCACGGCGCTGCCCGCCGTGCTGCTCGTGATCTGGGCCCTGGTGGGTTCGCTGGACCGCCTGCTGTTCTTCATCGTGTTCGCCACCCCGTTGAGCATCAACCTGGAGCAGCTGGACCTGGGGGGGGTCGGTGTGTCGCTGCCCACGGAACCCTTGATGGTGGGCGTGATGCTGCTGTTCCTGCTGAAGCTCGGTCTGGAAAAGGACGTGGTGCCGAAGGCCGTGTGGCGGCATCCGATCACGATGATCATCGTCGCCCAGTTGATCTGGATGGCCGTCTGCATCCTGCCCAGCGAGATGCCGGTGGTGAGCGTGAAGTACCTGGCGGCGCGCATGTGGTTCGTGACGTGCATGTTCTTCCTGATGACGCGCCTGTTCACCGAGCGGCGGCACATGCACACCTTCTTCTGGGTGTACCTGCCCGGGTTGGCCATCGTGATCGCCTATACGCTGATCAACCACGCACAATACCATTTCGAGCATGATCCGGCGCATTGGGTGATGACCCCCTTCTTCAAGGACCACACGTCCTACGGCGCCATCATCGCGTTCTTCCTACCGTTCACCGTGGCGGCCCTGGGCATGCCGGGGTACTCCCGGACCCGGAAGGGCGTGGCGATGATGTTCCTCCTGCTGTTGACGGTGGGCCTGGTGTTCTCCTACACGCGTGCCGCCTGGGTGAGCCTGGCCGGTGCGTTGGGCATGTTCCTGGTGATGAAGCTGCGCGTGCCGACGTGGGCCCTGCTGCTGCTGGCGCTCGCCGGCGGGGCGGCCTACCTGGTGGAACGGGACCAGATCACCATCGCCTTGGAGCGCAACCGGGACGAGAGCTCGGACGACCTGGCCGAGCACGTGAGCTCGATCTCCAACATCTCCTCGGACGCCAGCAACCTGGAACGGATCAACCGCTGGAACTCGGCCCTGCGCATGTGGCAGGAACGGCCGTTGTTCGGATGGGGGCCCGGGACCTACATGTTCCAGTACGCCCCGTTCCAGGCCAGCGAGGACCGGACGATCATCAGCACCAACTTCGGTCGGGGGGGCAACGCGCACAGCGAGTTCCTCGGCCCGCTTTCCGAGCAGGGCGTGCTGGGCATGCTCCTGATGGTGGCGTTGGTGGCGGTCACCATCGTGCGCACCATGCGGCTTTTCCAGCGCCTGCCCGAGGGGGAGGACCGCCGCCTGCTGATGGCCGCCTTCCTGGGGTTGGTCACCTACTACCTGCACGGTGTCCTGAACAACTTCCTGGACCTGGACAAGGCCTCGGTGCCCTTCTGGGGCTTCACCGCCATGGTGGTGATGCTGGACCTGAAGAACCCTGCGCCTCAGCGGAAGCGGCAGGTCAGCAGCGCGATGTCGTCCAGGTAGGGTTCGCCATCCCGATGGGCCTCGAAGGCCCCGACCACGGCCGTGTTCACCGCCTGGGGTCCTGATGCGGAGAAGTCCTCCACGGCCTTCATGAGGGGAGTCGTGCCGAGGTCGTTCTCATGCGCGTCCTCCTGTTCCACCAGCCCGTCGGTATAGCAGAGCAGGGTGTCTCCGGACCGCACCTTGGCCTCGCCCACCTGCAGGAACGGGAGCTCCGGCATCATGCCCAGGGCGATGCTGCCGGTATGCAGGTCGACGATCTCGCGGCCGTTCCAGTGCAGCACGGGATTATGCCCTGCGTTCACGTACCGTACGACGCCCGTTGACAGGTCGCATCGCGCAATGAAGAAGGTGATGAACCGGTCGCCCTGCGCGCGCTGGAAGACCTTGCGGTTCAGCAGGTGCACCAGGCGGTCCAGGGGCAGCTCGTCCCCGTCCAGCAGGGTGTGCAGCGTGGCCTGGAAGTTGCTCATGAGCAGCGCGGCGGCCATGCCCTTTCCGGACACATCGCCCATCACGATCACCACCTCATCGGGGCCACGACGGATCACGTCGTAGTAGTCCCCGCCCACCAGCCGGTGGGGCAGGTACCAGGCAGCGGCCTCGAAGCGCTCGTCCGACGGCAGCTTGGTGGGGATGAGCATGCCCTGCACCTCGGCGGCCAGTTCCAGTTCACGGGCCAGGCGTTCGCGCTGCAGCGCCTCCAGGGCCAGACGCTCGTTCTCCATGGCCACCACGATCAGGTTGGTGAGCGTCTGGATGAAGTTGAGGTGCTTCACCGTGGGGCTCATGCGCTGTTCGTCCTCGTCGATGTCGCCGATCAGGAGGAAGGCCAGCGGTCGTTCCTCGTGGTACACGGGCACGGCCACATCGAAGGCGCCGAGGTCGCCCGCCGCCCCGCCGGGAATGCCCTGGATCTCCTTGAAGGTGCCGAAGGCATGCTCCACGTCCACGTCCGTGTCCCGGCCGCTGGTCCCGTAGGCGAGTATGCACTCCCACCGGGCCGTCTTCTCGAACAGCATGAGCCGGGTGATGCCCAGTTCATCACGGACGATGTCGCGGTAGAGCGCCAGCAAGGAGGCACGCCCCACGTTGGTGTTGATCGCCTTGGTGACGTCCAGCAGGGCCTTCAGCTGGAACTCCTTCAGCTCCAACCTCCCGATCAACCGGTCCAGCCTGGTCATCCGCGCCCGTCGAGTTTGCGTACCAGTTCCGGCAATCGCGCCAACAGGGCCTGTTCGCGCATCTTCTGCTTCCATTCGCCGGCCGGCGATCCGAAGTAGGTGCGGCCGCCTTCCACGGAATCGATCAGTCCGCTCTGGCCGAGCACCACGGCACCCTTGCCGATCCGCAGCTTGCTGGGCACGCCCACCTGGCCCCAGAGGGTGACCCCGTCCTCGATCACCACGGCGCCGGAGATGCCCACGTGCGCGGCGATCAGGCAATCGGCGCCGATCAGGGTGTCGTGCCCCACCTGGACATGGTTGTCGATCTTGGTCCCCCGTCCGATCCGGGTGTCGGCGCTCACCCCCCGGTCGATGGTGCACAGCGCGCCGATCTCCACGTCGTCCTCGATCACCACGTTGCCGCCCGGGGCCATCTTCTCATAACCGGCCGGTCGCTTCTTGTAGTAGAAGGGGTCGCCGCCGATCACGGTGTTGGCGTGGATGATGACCCGGTCGCCGATCACGGTGTTGGGGTAGATCACCACGCCCGGCAGGATGCGGCATCCACGCCCGATGCGCACGTTGCTGCCCACCGATACGCTGGGGTGCAGCTGCGAGCCTTCGCCCACCTCGGGTACCAGGTCCCACCGGTCGGGTGCGGCGTGTTCGCGCACCAGGCGGTTGTAGTCGCGGCAGGGGTCGTCGGTCACGATCAGCGCCTTGCCCACCGGGGCCTCCACCTCCTTGTCGATCAGGATGGTGGTGGCGGCGCTGGCCAGGGCCTTGTCGTACCACTTCGGATGGTCCACGTACACGAGGTCGCCTTCGCGCACCCGGTTGATCTCGTTGATGCCGGTGACGAGCCGATCGGCGTTGCCGATGATGCGTGCCTCCAGGTGGCGGGCCACCTCGGCGGAGGTCAGGGGATGCTGCAGGTCCACGGGAAGGGAGCTTCGCCCAAAGGTACGCGCAGGAAAAAGCCCCGTTCGGCCGGGAGGCTTGGAACGGGGCCTGAAGCGGTGCGGTCGGGGAACTACTTCTTCACCCGGTCCATATAGGCGCCGGACTCCGTATCCACCCGGATGATCGTGCCTGCCTCGATGAAGATGGGGACCTGCACCTCGGCGCCGGTCTCCAGGGTGGCGGGCTTCAGCACCTTGTTGGCGGTGTCGCCCTTCACGGCGGGTTCGGTGTAGGTCACCTCCAGTTCCACGGTCTTGGGGGCCCGGGCGAAGATGGCCACCTCGCTCTCGAAGCCCACCTGCACGGTGTCGTTCTCCTTCATGAACTTCATGGCGTCGCCGAACAGGGCGGCCTCCACGAACACCTGCTCGAACGTTTCCGGGTGCATCAGCACCAGGTTGTCCCCGTCCCGGTAGAGGTACTGCAGGTCGCGTACTTCCACGCGCAGCACCTCGATGGTCTCGCCGCTGCGGAAGCGGTTCTCGGCGAGCTTGCCGTTGCGCAGGTTGCGCATCTTGGCCTGGTAGAAGGCCCGCAGGTTGCCGGGGGTGCGGTGCTGCCATTCCATGATCTGGCAGATGTCGCCGTTGAACCGGATGAAGGAGCCTACGTTGACGTCGGCGGTGCTGGCCATGGTCGGGAAGGTTTCGTTGGAGCGGCGCGAAGATAGGACTTGCCGGAGAGCGGTTCAGCCCTTCCAGTGGGCGATGTCCAGCTCCCTGTCGCAGCGATCGTGCTCCGCCGGTTGCCGGTTGCTGCAGACCAGCAGGGTGCGGGCGTCCAGGTGGTCGTCCAGCAGCCGCTGGTACCAGTTCACGGCCTCGGCGTCCAGGTTGCTTGCCGGTTCGTCCAGCAGGAGCAGGGAGGTGTCGCTCAGGATGGCCAGCGCCAGTTTCAGCCGCTGCTTCATGCCGCTGGAGAAGTTGCGCACGGGCTTGTCCAGGGCCTGGTCCAGATAGGCGATGCGCGCGAGGTCGCGGACGCCCAGTCCCATCCGCAGGGGCTTGAACCGTTGGTGCGTCTCCACGGTCTCGGACAGGCTCAGGTCCTCGTACAGGCCCAGGTAGGGGGCTGCGATGGAGACGTGCCGGTAGACCTGATCGGGGTCCACCACGGAGCCGTGCAACAGGTGCTCCACCCTGCCCGTGCTCGGCGTGATGGCTCCCGCCACCACCTGGAGCAGGGTGCTCTTGCCGCTTCCGTTGGGGCCCAGCACCACGGTGCGGCTGCCCGGCGCGAAGACGTGGTCCAGACCCCGGAACACGATCTCGCGTCCGAAGACCTTGCCTGCCTGTTGAAGGGTCACCTGCATCGGGTCAGGTGCTCAAGCGGGTCATTCCACCAGCCCGCGCATGATGCCCTTGGGGCTGTTGCGGATGAAGTCGAGGATGAGGCCGCGCTCGGGACTGGGCTTCAGGGTCTGCTCCACGTTCTGCACGGCGCGTTCCACGTTGTTGTTGCGCACGAAGATCTCGCGGTAGATGTCCTCGATGCGGGTCACCTGCTCATCGCTGAACCCGCGCCGGCGCAGGCCCACGACGTTCACGCCCACGTAGCTCAGGGGTTCGCGGGCGGCCTTCACGAAGGGGGGCACGTTCTTGCGCACCAGGCTGGCCCCGGCGATGAAGCTGTGCGCCCCGATGTGGATGAACTGCTGCACGGCCACGTTGCCTTCCAGGATGGCCCAGTCGTCGATGGTGACGTGGCCGGCGAGGTTCACGCTGTTCGCGATCACGACGTTGTCGCCCACGGCGCAGTCGTGCGCCAGGTGCACGTAGGCCATCAGCAGGCAGTTGGCGCCCACGGTGGTCTTCAGCCGGTCGGCGGTGCCGCGGTTGATGGTGACGCACTCGCGCACGGTGGTGCCGTCGCCCACCTCGGCGGTGGTGTATTCCCCGGCGAACTTGAGGTCCTGCGGGATGGCGGCGATCACCGCCCCGGGGAAGATGCGGCAGTCGTTGCCGACCCGGGCGCCGTTCATGAGCACGGCGTTGGGGCCGATCCAGGTGCCGTCGCCCACCTGCACATCGGCCTGGATGGTGGCGAAGGGCTCCACGGTGACGTTGGCGCCCAACTTGGCGTCGGGATGCACGGAGGCCAGCTTGCTGATGCTCATGGGTTCAGGCGTTGGCCTTTTCGGCCGGGTTGGCGGTGGCCTTGTCCTTCACGATCTGTGCCATCATCTCGGCCTCCACGGCCAGTTGTCCGTTCACGTAGCCCCTGCCGGCCATGTGCACCAGCCCGCGGCGGATGGGGGTGAGCAGCTCCAGGCGGAACACGAGCGTGTCGCCGGGGATCACCTTGCGCCGGTAGCGGATGCCGTCGGTCTTCAGGAAGTAGGTGGTGTAGTTCTCCGGGTC
This sequence comes from Flavobacteriales bacterium, assembly GCA_020635695.1. Taxonomy (GTDB): domain Bacteria; phylum Bacteroidota; class Bacteroidia; order Flavobacteriales_F; family PHOS-HE28; genus PHOS-HE28. Next base: position 31,924 of record JACJZH010000013.1, read on the forward strand.
GGGCACCTGGCTCAGGGCGAAGATGCCGCCCACCTGCGCCATGGCCTCCACCTGCAGCACGCCGGGCATCACGGGGTTCCCCGGGAAATGGCCGGTGAAGTGCGGCTCGTTCATGGTCACGTTCTTGATGCCGATGATGCTGGTCTCGTCCATCTCCAGCACCTTGTCCACCAGCAGGAAGGGGTACCGGTGGGGCAGCATCTTCTCGATCTGCATGATGTCGTAGAGGGGCTCCTTGGTCAGGTCCAGGTGCGCCACGGGGTTCTTCTCCTCCTCGCGCATGGCCTCCTTGATCCGCTTGGCGAAGCTGGTGTTGCCGAAGTGGCCGGGCCGTGCGGCCAGGATGTGGCCCTTGATCGGCCGCCCCACCAGGGCCAGGTCGCCCACGATGTCCATCAGCTTGTGGCGCGCGGGTTCGTTGAAGTACTTCAGGTCGGTGGTGTTCAGCACGCCGTTGCGGCGGATCTCCACTTCCTGGTAGGGCTTGTTCAGGGCCTTGGCCACGGCCTTCAGGTCCTCCTGGGTGGTGCCTTCACGGTCCTCCAGCACGATGGCGTTGTCCAGGTCGCCGCCCTTGATCAGTCCGGCCTTGGCCAGCTGCTCCAGTTCACGCAGGAACACGAAGGTGCGGCAGGGGGCGATCTCGTCCTTGAACTCCTCCACCCGGTACATGCTGGCATGCTGGGTGCCGAGCACCGGGCTGTTGTAGTCCACCATCACGGTGATGCGGAACTCGCCACCGGGCGCCGGCACGCCGAGCATCTCGGTGCCGCGCTCCTCGGTCTCGAACCAGATGGGCTCCTTCAGCACCCACCAGTTGCGCGCCGCGTTCTGCCGTTCCAGGCCCACGGCCTCGATGGCCTCGACGAAGGGCAGGGCGCTGCCGTCCATGATGGGCACCTCGGGGCCGCTCAGCTTCAGCAGGCAGTTGTCCACGCCCAGGGCGTAGAGCGCGCTGAGCACGTGTTCGGTGGTGTTCACCATCACCTCGCCCTTGCCCAGGGTGGTGCCGCGCGCGGTGCTCACGACCAGGTCGGCGTCGGCCTCGATCACGGGTTCGCCGGGCAGGTCGGTGCGTTGGAACTTGTAGCCATGGCCCACTGCGGCGGGGCAGAGGGTCAGCGTCACGGGAACGCCGGAGTGCAGGCCCACGCCCTTGAGGGTGGCCTCGGCCTTCAGGGTATGCTGGAAGTCGCTCATGACAGGGACCGGGAGGCCTCGGGCCGCCGGGTCCGGCGAAGGTAGCGCGCCGCCGGATAGCGGCCCGGTCTACTCCGTGTCCGGGCCCTTCTCCAGGCGGTCCAGCCGGCGGGCCAGGTCGGGAAGCCTGCGGAAGCCCACGTAGCTGCGCTTGAACTCCCCGATGGGGATGGCCGGGGACCCCTGGATGGTGGTGCCCTCCGGGATGTTGTTGGCGATGCCGCTCTGGGCGGCGATGCGCACCCGGTCGCCGATCACCAGGTGCCCGGCGATGCCCACCTGTCCGCCGATCAGGCAATGGGCGCCCACCTTGCTGCTGCCGGCGATGCCGGTCTGTGCCGCGATCACGGTGTGCGCGCCGATCTCCGCGTTGTGGCCCACCTGGATCAGGTTGTCCAGCTTCACCCCGGTGCGGATGATGGTGCTGCCCAGGGTGGCCCGGTCGATGGTGGTGTTGGCGCCCACCTCCACGTGGTCCTCGAGCACCACGTTGCCCACCTGCGGCATCTTCACGGACTGGCCATCCTCGTCCACGGTGAAGCCGAATCCGTCCGCGCCGATCACCACGCCGCTGTGCAGCACGCAGCCCGCGCCGATCACGGAGTTGTGGTACACCTTCACCCCGGAGTTCAGGACCGTCCCCTTGCCGATGCGCACGCCGTCGCCGATCATGCAACCGGGGAACACCTTCACGCCATCCTCCAGCACCACGCCGTCGCCGATGTGGCAGAAGGTGCCGATGTACACATCACGGCCAAGTGTGGCCTTGGGGCTCACGTAGCTGGGCTGCTCGATGCCCTTGCGGTCGTAGCGCAGGCGGTCGTAGCGTTCCAGCAGCTCGCTGAAGGCGGCGCGGGGGTCCTTCACGCGGATGAGCGTGAGGCGCTTGGGCAGGGGCTGCAAGGCGGAGAACCCGCTCTCCACGATGGCGATGCTGGCCCCCGTGGTGTACAGGTGCTCGGTGTACTTGGGATTGGCCAGGAAGGTGAGGGTGCCGCTGCGGGCCTCCTCGATCTTGGCCAGGTCGTTCACCAGCACCTGGGGATCACCATCCACTTCCCCGCGAAGGAGCTCGGCGATCTGGGCGGCGGTGAACTGCATGGGCCGGCAAAGATACGCGGGTGCGCGCTCGGGAGCAGGCGACCGGGCCGCTCAGGAATGCTCGTTGGCGGGCACCATGGGGACATCGACCCCGGTCCGGTCCCAGCGGAGGGTGAGCCGAAGGGGTGAACCCCCGTCCAGACCGATGGTGAACAGTTCCACCTCCTGCGGAAGGGTTTCCACCGGCACCTGCACCTGCAGCACATCGTGCTCCGGTTCCCGGCTCGCCTTCTCGCCCCAGGAAACGCCCCAGGGGTACATCTTGCCGTTCCAGATCACGGTCCACTCCTGTGGCCCTGGGATGGTCCACAGCGTGTACGTGCCTGCGGGCAGCACCTGGTCCCCGACGCGCAGGTCCACGTTCGTGCTGAAGGTGGTGGCCTCGTTGGCCCCGGTGCGCCACACTTCGTTGAAGGGCACCAGCCCGCCGAAGATCTCGCGGCCACGCTTGCTGGGCCGGTTGTAGAACACCTCGATGTGCGTGCCGCCCTGGTCCAGCACCACGGTCTCCTCCGGACTCGCCTTCTTGGTGTTGTACTTCATGTACTGGAAGCCAGCAAAACCGAGCAGGGCCAGTCCCAGCAGGATGATGAGGAGCCACTTGAGGAACTTCATGATGTCATGGGATGGATGGAGGCCCGAAGTTAGCCGGACACCGGATCATGTCCGCTCCACCAGGTAGCTGTTGGCCTGCGCCACGCAGGTCACCACCAGGTCGTTGATGCAGACGTGCGCGGGCAGGCTGGCGGCGTAGTGCACCAGCTCGGCGATGTCCTCGGGATGCAGCGGCTCCAGGCCTTGGTACACCTGCTTCGCCTTGTCGGCATCGCCGTGGAAGCGCACCAGGCTGAACTCGGTCTCGGCCAGGCCGGGCGCGATCTGGGTGACCTTGATGCCGTGCGGCAGCAGGTCGATGCGCAGCCCCTTGGTCAGGGCGTCCACGGCGTGCTTGCTGGCGCAGTAGACGTTGCCCCTGGGGTACACCTCCTTGCCGGCGGTGCTGCCGATGTTGATGATGTGCCCTCGTCCGCGCTCGATCATGCCCGGCACCACGGCGCGGGTCACCCAGAGCAGGCCCTTCACGTTGGTGTCCAACATGCGTTCCCAGTCCTCGGGGTCGCCCTGCTGCACGGGGTCCATCCCGGCGGCCAGCCCGGCGTTGTTCACCAGCAGGTCGATGGCCCGCCACGCCTCCGGCAGGGAGGCGATGGCGCGCTCCACATCGGCCCGGTCGCGCACGTCGAAGCGCAGGGGGTACACGGCGCTGTGGCCTTCCAGCTTCCCGTGCAGGCCCTCGAGCTCCCGTTGCAGGGCGTCCAGGCGGTCGCGGCGGCGGCCGGTCAGGATCACGCGCCACCCCTCGGCGGCCAGGCGGCGGGCGGTGGCCTCACCGAATCCGGAGGTGGCACCGGTGACCAGGGCGATGCGGGCGGGGGTGCTCATGGCAGGGTGGTCTTGTTCGCCGGCAGCCCGAAGTGCGAGGGCTCCAACCAGCGGGGAAAGGCCAGGTAGTGCTTCTCCACCGGCTGAGCGAGGGCCTGGATGCCCAGGTTGTCGCTGGCCTCGGCGATGTCGCGGATGCGGCCGTCCTTGTACAGCAGTTCGATGATGTCCTGCTCGCTGTCGTAGGCGTTGTTCACGATGCTGCCGGTGAGCACGAAGCGGGCGGTGTCCGGCACGGGAATGCCCTGGGTGGCGGCCACCTCCTCCCGGATGGCGGCGATGCGCTCGGGGTCCCAGGGGGCGTCGCTCAGGCGGATGCGGAACAGGCGGCGTTCCACCAGGTCGCGGCAGAGGGTGGCCAGCGCGGGGTCGGGATGCGAGGCCCAGACCTTCACGGCGCCCATGATGTCGTGGTCGTCCAGCTGCAGGAAGGCCTCGAGCACGCTGCGGTCGGTGGCGAAGCCGGCGGTCTCGTGGCGTTCGTACAGGAAGCGCTTCAGGGCCGGGCTGGCGAAGAGCTCCTCGCGCTCGGCGGCCAGTTCGCGGGCGCGGCGCAGGGCCTCGATCAGCATCAGCTCGGCGGCCACCACGGTCTTGTGCAGGTACACCTGCCAGTACATCAGCCGGCGGGCCACGATGAACTTCTCGATGCTGTAGATGGCCTTTTCCTCCACTACCAGGCGGTCGTCCACCACCTCCAGCATCTTGATGATGCGGTCGCCGCCGATCACGCCCTCGCTCACGCCGGTGTAGAAGCTGTCGCGGTTCAGGTAGTCCATCCGGTCCACGTCCAGCTGGCTGCTCACCAACTGGTGCAGGGCGCGGCGGGGGTGGACGTCGCGGAAGATCCGGATGCCCATGTCCAGCGCCCCGTCGAACTCCTCGTTCAGGGCGTCCATCACCAGGGCGCTGATCTCCTCGTGGCCGGTGCCCTCCACCAGGCTGTGCTCCAGGGTGTGGCTGAAGGGCCCGTGGCCGATGTCGTGCAACAGGATGGCGATGTGGGCGCCCAGTTCCTCCTCCTCGGTGAAGGTGTGCCCCTTGGCCCGCAGCACGGCGATGGCCTGCCCCATCAGGTGCATGGCGCCCAGCGCGTGGTGGAAGCGCGTGTGCAGCGCGCCCGGGTACACCAGGTGCGAGAGGCTGAGCTGCTTGATGTGCCGCAGCCGCTGGAACCAGCGGTGGTCGATCAGCCGCTGCACCACCGGGTGGGGCACGGTGATGAAGCCGTAGATGGGGTCGTTCAGGATCTTGGGGCGCACGGCGATGGCTTCCGGGCCGGGGCAAAGCCCTAAATTCACGGGCCGAAAGGTAGCGACCGGCAACGGCCCCGTGGCCCGCTCCGGCGCTTGAGCTGAACGAAACGAAGCCGCCGCCCCGCCCGGGGCGGCCATCGCATGAGCGTGAACATCCTCTGGGCCGACGACGAGATCGACCTGCTGCGACCCCACGTGCTCTTCCTCGAAGAGAAGGGCTATGCCGTGGACACCGTGAACAACGGCCTCGATGCCGTGGAGCAGGCCGCCAAACAGGACTACGACATCATCTTCCTCGATGAGAACATGCCGGGCCTCAGCGGCCTGGAGACCCTCGAGCGGATCAAGGACGCCCACCCCATGGTGCCGGTGGTCATGATCACCAAGAGCGAGGAGGAGCACATCATGGAGGAGGCCATCGGGGGCAAGATCAGCGACTACCTGATCAAGCCGGTGAACCCGAACCAGATCCTGCTCTCCCTGAAGAAGAACCTGGAGACCCGCCGGCTGGTGAGCGAGAAGACCACCAGCAGCTACCAGCGCGAGTTCCGCCAGCTGGGCATGCGCCTGGGCGACCGGCTGAACAGCGGCGACTGGATGCAGCTCTACGACGAGCTGGTGAAGTGGGAACTGCAGCTGAGCGGCTCCGAGGACCAGGGCATGGCGGAGATCCTGCGCGCCCAATGGAACGAGGCCAACGACCTGTTCAGCCGCTTCGTGGCCGAGCACTACGTGGACTGGGTGAACGGGCGGGGCGACGACATCCCGCTGCAGAGCCACCTGCTGTTCCGCGAGAAGGTGGCCCCGCTGATCAAGGAGGACGGCGCGCCGCTGTACCTCGTGCTGATCGACAACCTGCGGCTGGACCAGTGGCGCACGCTGGAGCCCATCCTCGGGCAGTACTTCCGGGTGGAGGAGCAGGGCCTGTTCTACAGCATCCTGCCCACCGCCACGCAGTACGCGCGCAACGCCATCTTCGCCGGCATGCTGCCCAGCGAGATCGAAAAGCGTTTCCCGGGCAAGTGGATCTCCGAGGACGAGGAGGGCAGCAAGAACGCCCACGAGGAGGAGTTCCTGCTGGGGCAGCTGCAGCGGCTGGGCAAGAAGGTGAAGGCCAGCTACCACAAGATCACCAACCTCAACGCCGGCCGGAAGCTTTCCGAGCGGCTGGACGACCTCTCCGGCAACGCGCTGAACGTGATCGTCTACAACTTCGTGGACATGCTGAGCCACGCCCGTACGGACATGGAAGTGATCCGGGAGCTGGCCGAGGACGATGCCGCCTACCGCAGCCTGACGAAGAGCTGGTTCGAGCATTCGCCCCTGTTCGACATCCTGAAGGGCATCGCCGAACGCGGAGGGCGGGTGGTGATCACCACCGACCACGGCACCATCCGCGTCACCGAACCGAGCAAGGTGGTGGGCGACCGCAACACCAACTCCAACCTGCGCTACAAGCACGGACGCAACCTCACCTTCGAGGCGAAGGACGTGCTGGCGGTGAAGGACCCGGCCGACGCCTTCCTGCCGAAGGCCAACGTGAGCACGACGTACATCTTCGCCAAGAAGGACCAGTACTTCGTGTATCCGAACAACTACAACCACTTCGTGAACTTCTACCGGCACACGTTCCAGCATGGCGGCATCTCGATGGAGGAGATGCTGGTGCCGGTGGCGGTGCTGAAACCCCGTTGATGCCGTGAGCACGGTGCTGCAGCTCCAACGACCGCAGGATGCCGCCGACCTGGCGCAGGCCCTGCTCCATGCCTGCCGGGGCCGCCGGGTGTTCGCCTTCAGCGGCGAGCTGGGTGCCGGCAAGACCACCCTGATCAAGGCCCTCTGTAACGCCCTCGGGGTGGAGGGCGGCACCAGCAGTCCCAGCTTCGCCATCGTGAACGAGTACCGCACGGCGGACGGCGATCCGGTCTACCACTTCGACCTGTTCCGCCTGCGCGCCGCCTCGGAGCTGGAGGGCATCGGGTTCGAGGAATACCTGGACAGCGGGAACTACTGCTTCGTGGAGTGGCCCGAACTGGCCCAACGCCGCCTGCCCGCCGACACCGTGAAGGTGCGCATCGAAGTGGGCGAAGGCGGTGCACGCACCATCCATGTGATCCCATGAGCGCGGAAAGCGACCTGATGAAGCAGCTGGCCAGGGAATCGTCCCTGCTGCCGCAGGAGGCCATGGTGGAGGTGGGCCGCCGCAAGCGGAGCCTCTTCATCGGCATCCCGAAGGAACTGTCCTTCCAGGAACACCGCGTACCGTTGACCCCGCAGGCCGTGGCCGTGCTGGTGGGCCGGGGACACGAGGTGGTCATCGAACGCGGCGCCGGGGAGGCGGTGCACTACCAGGACAGCGACTTCAGCGAGGCGGGTGCCATGGTGGTGGACAGCGCCGACCAGGTGTACAAGGCCGACCTGATCCTGAAGGTGGCGCCGCCCAGCCACCGCGAGATCGAGATGCTGCGGCCCAAGCAGATCCTCTTCTCCGCCCTGCAGCTCAACGTGCAGCCCAAGGACACCCTGCGGCGCATGATGGAGAAGAAGATCACCGCCGTGGCGTGGGACTTCATCAAGGACCGCGAGGGCATCTACCCGATCATCCGGGCCATGGGCGAGATCGCGGGGAACACCGCCATCCTGATCGCCTCCGAGCAGCTCAGTTCCGAGAAGGGTGGTCCCGGCCTGATGCTGGGCGGCATCTCCGGCGTGGCCCCCACCGAGGTGGTGGTGATCGGTGCCGGTACCGTGGGCGAGTTCGCCACCCGCGCCGCACTGGGCCTGGGCGCCAGCGTGAAGGTGTTCGACACCAGCATCTACCGCCTGCGCCGCCTGCAGAACGACCTGGGCCAGCGGCTCTACACCTCGGTGGTGCAGCCCAACGAGATCAAGTCCGCCCTGAAGCGTGCCGATGTGGCCATCGGTGCCCTGCGCCCCGAGCATGGCCGCACACCGATGGTGGTGACCGAGGAGATGGTGCGCGAGATGAAGGCCGGCTCGGTGATCGTGGACGTGAGCATCGACCGCGGCGGCACCTTCGAGACCAGCGAGGTGACCACCCACACCGACCCGGTGTACAAGAAGTACGGCGTGATCCATTACTGCGTGCCCAACATCGCCAGCCGCGTGCCCCGCACCGCATCGCTCGCGCTGAGCAACATCTTCGGGCCGCTGCTGCTGAGCATGGGCGAAGGCGGTGGCTTCGAGGAGATCATCAAGAAGGACCTGGGCGTGCGACACGGCGTGTACCTGTACAACGGCGCCCTCACCAGCCAGATCCTCTCCGAGGCCTTCAAGCTCCCCTACAAGGACCTGGACATCCTCCTCGCCGCCTTCTGAGGCCGGCCATTCCCGCATTCCCACATTTCCTCATTTCCACATTTCCACATTCCACCCCATGGACTTCCAACGCCGCCTGCAGCTCTACCTGGTCGGTCTGGTGATCGGCGGGCTGCTCGCGTGGTTCTTCATGGGCGATCGGCTCACGAACATGGCGTGGACGCCCAAGGAGCGGATCAAGCTGAGGTTGGAGAACACCCTGCTGAAGGCGACGCCGGAAGCCGACAGCACCCTCCGCGCCTGGAACACCACGCTGGCCGACCTGCGTGCTGCCATGCCCGAGGCCGGGGTCACGTTGAAGGACACCCGCCGCAGCAACGACAGCCTCTACTACGCAGTGACCGCCGAGGTGAAGGGAAGGCCGCTGGCCATGACCATCGCCGTGCTCGCTGATCCCCGGTCGGATTCGACCGCGACGCTCTGGGAGCTGCGTGACCGCTGAACGGACCTAGGCCAGGATGTCGGCCACGTTCGTGCGGATCATGGCCGCGAGCTTCTCCTGCGGCAGGTCGTTCTCATCCGTCCCGAACGGCTCCTCGATCTCCTCGGCGATCAGTTCCAGACTGGCCAGCACGTAGAAGATGAACATCACCACGGGAATGGCCCAGTAGTTCAGGCTGAACACGAAGCCCATCGGGAGGGTGAGCACGTACACCACGATGAACTTCTTGATGAAGGCGCTGTAGGTGTAGGGGATGGGCGTGTTCTTGATCCGCTCGCACGCCCCGCAGATGTCCAGGAAACAGGTGAGGTCCGTGTTGAGGACGATCAATTGGTCGCCATCGATGTGCTGGTCACGGCGCAGCCGCTGCAGCCGTTGTTGCATGAGCTTCACCACCTGCGCCGGCACATGCCCGTCCGGTCGCATGTCCCGCAGCTCGGGATGGTCATCGTCCACCAGCTCGAAGGCCGTACGCTGGTCCTGCAGGTGCAGCCGCATCTCATGGGCGAAGATGGCGATGCACCGGGCGTAGAAGTCCCGCGTGGCACCATCCTCCGGCAGGTAGGCGCTCACCCGCACGGCCAGGTTGCGGCTCACGTTCACCAGTTGCCCCCACAGCTTGCGCCCTTCCCACCAGCGGTCGTAGGCGGTGTTCGTGCGGAAGACCAGCAGCAGGCTGAGCGCGAAGCCCAGGATGCTGTGCATGACGGTGATGTTGCTGACGAAGCTTTCCTCCGTGAGCTTCAGGTACCGGAGCTCCAGGTACCCGATGCCCCAGGTGTAGAGGCCCACCACCAGCAGCAGGGGCAGCAGCTTGCGGAAGGTGTCGGCCCGGTGGAACTGGACCACGGGCCGGAGCCAGGTGCGCGGGTCGTAGGCGATCATCGCGCGCCCTGTTCGGCCACCCACCGCTGGATGGCGGCCAGGAAGGGTTTCGCGTAGCGCTTCGCCTTGTGCTCGCCCACGCCGTGCACGTCCAGGAACTCCCCTTCGCTCAGCGGCATGCGGGCGGCCATGTCGGTGAGGGTGGCATCGCTGAACACCACGTAGGCCGGCTTGTTGATCTCGGCGGCCAGGGTGCGGCGCAGTTCGCGCAGCACATCGAACAGGCCTTGGCGCGCGGCACCCACCTCTGCGGCAGGCTTCGGGGCCGCAGGGGCCTGTTTCAGCTGGGCCTGCCGCTCCTTGATCGTTTCCGGAGAGACCAGCCGCACGGTCCTTCCCTCGAAGAGCACCTCCTGCGCGGCCTTGGTCAGCTTCAGGTGGTAGTGGTCCGTGTAGTCGATCTCCAGCAGGCCCTGCTGTACGAACTGCTGCAGGAAGAGCTGCCACGCGAAGGCGGAGGTGGCCCGTCCCGCGCCGAAGGTCTTCAGCGCGTCCAGCCCGGCCTCGGTCACCGGGGCGCTGCGCGTGCCCTTCAGCACGTCGATCAGGGTGCTGACGCCGATGCGCTGCTTCGCCCGGTACACCGCGCTCAGCGCCATCTGCGCGGCCACGGTGCCGTCCGACCACGAGGGCGGGTCCTTGCACACGTCGCAGTTGCCGCAGTCCTCGGCCAGGTCCTCGCCGAAGTAGCTCAGCAGCACGCGCCGCCGGCAGATCGGGCTTTCCGCGTACTCCTGCATGCGCTGCAGCTTGGCCCGCTGCACGTCGCGGTACACCACGTTGTCGATCTCCTCGATGAAGCCCAGCTGCGTCTGCACGTCGCGGAAGCTGTAGAAGAGGATGGTCTCGGCGGGAGCGCCATCCCGGCCCGCGCGGCCGATCTCCTGGTAGTAGCCCTCCAGCGTGCCGGGCATGTTGTAGTGCACCACGTAGCGCACGTCGCCCTTGTCGATGCCCATGCCGAAGGCGATGGTGGCGCACACCACGTGCACCTTGCCCTGGATGAAGTCGTCCTGCGTGCGCGACCGGTCCGCGGCCTCCATGCCGGCGTGGTAGTGCGCGGCGTTCACGCCCACGTCGCGCAGCTTGCCGGCCAGCTCCTCGGTGCTCTTGCGGCTGCCACAGTAGATGATGCCGCAGGCCCCCATGTGGCGCAGCGCGATCCGGCGCAGTTGCTCCCAGCGCTTCTGCCCGGGCAGCACGGCCAGCGACAGGTTGGGCCGGTCGAAGCTGGCGATGAACATCCGCGGCTCCCGCAGCCCCAGCAGCCTGCCGATGTCGTGGCGCACCGCCTTGTCCGCCGTGGCGGTGAGGGCGATCACGGGCACCTCGGGGAACTGCTCCTTCAGCAGGTGCAGCTGCCCGTACTCCGGCCGGAAGTGGTGCCCCCAGCTGCTCACGCAGTGCGCCTCGTCGATGGCGATCAGCGACAGCGGCAGGTGCGGCAGCGTGTGGAAGAACGAGGGGCCCAGCACGGTCTCGGGCGAGACGTACAGCAGCTTCAGGCTTCCGTCGGCGAGCTGCCGCTTCACGGCGCGTTCCTCCTCCGGCGAAAGGCTGCTGTTCAGGTACGCGGCGGCGATGCCGTTGGCCTGCAACGCCTGCACCTGGTCCTTCATCAGGGCGATCAGGGGCGAGATCACCAGGGTGAGGCCGTCGAGCGCCAACGCGGGCACCTGGTAGCACAGGCTCTTGCCGCCGCCGGTGGGCATCAGCACCACGGCATCGCGGCCGGCCAGCACGTGGTCGATCACCTCCTGCTGCAGGGGGCGGAAGTCCCGGTACCCGAAGTGCTTCTGGAGCAGGTCGGCGGGCTGCGGGCGATCGACGAGGAATTCGGCAGGCATCGCCGCAGAAGGTAGCGGTCCCTTCCGGAAATCGGTCACCCGCGCCGGCGGCGTTCGCGCTCGGCCATGATCAGCCGCAGCTCCCGGCCGGTCTGCCCGGCCACGGCGGTGTTCTCGTCCGCGCGGCGGATCAGGTAGGGCAGCACCTTCCGCACCGGACCGTAGGGCACGTACTTGGCCACGCGGAAGCCGGCATGCGCCAGGTTGTAGCTGATGTGGTCGCTCATGCCCAGCAGCTGCGCGAAGCACACCCGGGGGTCGTTGTGCGCGATGCCGCGTTCCTCCAGCAGCTTCGCCAGGTGCAGGCTGCTGGCCTCGTTGTGCGTGCCGGCCATCACGGCCACGCGGTCCAGGTGCTCCACGCAGTAGGTGAGGGCGGCATCGTAGTCACGGTCCACGGCGGCCTTGTCCGCATGGATCGGGCTGGGGTAGCCCTTCTCCTCCGCACGGTCGCGCTCCTTCTCCATGTAGGCCCCGCGCACCAGCTTCATGCCGATGTGGTGACCGCCCTCCACCGCCCGCTGGTGGCAGGCCTTCAGGTAGGCCAGGCGGTCGTGCCGGTACAGCTGCACGGTGTGGAAGACCAGCGCCTTGTTCGTGTTGAAGCGGGCCATCATGCGCTCCACCAGGTCGTCGATGGCGGGTTGGATCCAGCTCTCCTCGGCGTCAACCAGCAGCGGGATGTCCGCGTCGTGCGCGGCCTGGCAGAGGGTCTCCATCCGGGCCTGCACGCGGTCCCATTCGGCCTGTTCCTTCGGCCCCAGCTGCTTCCCGGCGGAAACATCGGCCAGCAATTGCGTGCGGCTGATGCCCGTGGGCTTGAACACGCAGTAGGGGATGTCGCCGCGCTCCTTCGCCGTGCGGATGGTCTTGAGCACCTCGGTCACGGTGTCGTCGAGCGCCTCCTCGTCGTCCTGCCCCTCCACGCTGTGGTCCAGGATGGTGCCGATGCCGCTCTTCGCGAGTTTCTCGGCGGTGCGCAGGCTTTCGGCGATGGTCTCGCCCCCGCAGAACTGCTTGAAGATGGTGGCCTTGATCAGCCCCTTCACCGGCAGGTGCAGCCACAGGGCGAAGCGCGAGAGCGCCTCCCCGACGGCCGAGAGCGTGCCGTTGCCCACCACGCGGAACAGCCAGTAGGCCCGGCGCAGGTCGGCGTCGCTCTTGTCGGCGAAGGCGATGCGGGTGTCGCTCAGGTCGGGGAGCACGGGTGGGGCTTGGGTGTCCGCTGAACGCAAGGTGACCAAGGGTCGTTCGGGAGGCCGAAGGTCGATCGCATGCGTCTCCGAACGGGCAGCGAATTTAGTCCGGCCACCCGAGCCCGCACAGACCTGCAGGTCCATCCGTCCGGCTACTCCCGCACAAAGGTCCCGCGCGCCACGGCACGGCCCAGCGGATCGCGCAGCATCAGCGTGTAGGCCCCTGGCGCCAGGGCGGCCACGTCCAAGGTCGCTTGCCTGCCGGTGCGGTCCAGCACGGACCTTCCGCGCAGGTCGTACACCTGGGCCCGCACCCAGGCGGGTTCCGCCGGCAGGTTCAGCAGGCCGCTGGTGGGGTTGGGCCACAGGTCAAGCTCCACGGGCACCGGCCCGCGGTCGGCCACGCTCAGGTCCAGTTCGCTGTCGTGGTAGCGCTTGCATTGGTTGGTGGTGCGTCCGTCCATCCAAGAGCCAGGCAGGTCGATGTAGGCAGATACCACCTGACAGGCAGGCCCCGCCAGGTCCGGCATCAGAATGGAGGTATAGTGATGCTCGAAGGCGACCGGAACATGGATGCACCCATCCGGCCCCAGGCGCGGCCACGGCACCAGCATGCCCCCTGGCACCTGTTCCACATGCACCACGTTCGCGGAATCGTAGATCGTTTGGGGGTCGTTGCTGGAAAGGTCCCACTGAACATATTCCACTTGGTCGAAGGCGGGAACACGAATGGAGTAAAGGAATTGGCCATTCGGCGAGAATTCCAGCCCACCTGCTCCGAACTCATCCACGAACTCTGCGAACAGCGAGGCCGTGCCATCGATCGGGTCGAAGCTGAACAGGTAGATCCTGTCCGTGTCCAAGGATCGCGTGGCGATCATGGTTCCTTGGGCGTTGAGCACCATGTTGTCCGAATGCCCAAGGGTGCTCTCCAACACACCTGTAGCACTGACGACCGGGATCGTATCGGTACCCCCTGGACCCGTTCGGAAAGCAAGTATCCGGCGCAGCAAATGGTCGGCCACGATCACCCAGTAATCCAGGCTTTGCGGGACCAACGTGGCGGCGATGTGCGGCCTGAGCGAATCGGCCAGCACCAACGGGCCGGGTTGGCTCAGTGAACCTGCACCATTGTTGCCTAGTAGGTCCACTTCCCACGCGGCCAGGACCATTGGGGCGGCCCCGGTGGTAACGGATGCGGTCTGGAAGGCAGAGACCTTGGAAGTGCCATGCACGGGAAGTACCAATCCGACGGCTCGTGTTGTCGCCAACGGCCAACCAGCTCCGGCTACTTGAACACCCGAACTGTTCCGAAGGACCCCGGCATTGCCGGTGCTCAATTGAAGAACGCCATCCGTGTCCGCCAACGAGCCGATCGCGCAATGCTTGAAGTCGCTCGTATAGTTGAACGCTGCAGGCACGAACGCGGGTGGGAGGCTGTTCGAATGGTGCAGCCAGACAGGCACGTTCATGCTATCCCTTCCCCAGGCCCACCATACGTTCCGTGATTGGGACCAGCCAGCGAACGCAAGCACGCTGAACAGCAGGGTGAATGGGAACCTGTTCATGGTGCGTAGGGATGCGTTCCAGCCATGGTGGTGTGCGAAATGAACATGCCGCCTTTTGGCATGAAGAAGCTTTCGTGGATCATGCCATCGGACCTCAGCCGTTCGAAGTTACCGATCCGAGAGAAAGGAGGCAACGCGGATCGCGAACCCTTCGCGTGGCGGTCTTGAGGTCGCTGCTTGCTCCGTCCGGCGTTGCGTCGTGCCCGGGAGTTTCGTTGCTTTGAAGGAGCCCGATGCGGGCATGCCCACCTACCCCCACATCCTTTGAGCGCTGCACGGACCGAGGTACGCGAGGTATGGGCCAACGGCCACCCGGTCTACCTGGGGCCGGGGTCGCTCGCCGCGCTCCAGCAGCGCCTGGACGGCATCGACGGTGATGTGCTGCACCTGGTGCTGGGCGACAGCAACACCCTGCGCCATTGCCTGCCGGAGCTGCTGCGGCATGTGCCCGCGCTGCGCGAGGCGGAACTGATCGAGGTGCCGCCCGGCGAGGCCAGCAAGGACATCCGCGTCTGCTCGGACATCTGGCGGCACCTGCTGGAACGGGGCGCCGACCGGCAGGCGCTGCTCGTGTGCCTGGGGGGCGGGGTGGTCACCGACCTCGGCGGCTTCGTGGCCGGCACCTACAAGCGCGGCATCCGCTTCGTGAACGTGCCCACCAGCCTCATGGGCATGGTGGACGCCGCCATCGGGGGCAAGACCGGGGTGGACCTGGCCGGCGTGAAGAACATGGTGGGCCTGTTCCACGACCCGCTGGCGGTGCATGTGCACGTGCCCTTCCTCCGCACCCTGGGCAAGCGCGAACTGCTGAACGGCCTGGCCGAGATGATCAAGCACGGGCTGGTGGCCGATGCCGACCACTGGGAGGCCATCCTCCAGGCCCCGCTGCACGACCTGGACGCCCTCACCCCGCTGATCGAACGCTCGGCCGAGATCAAGTGCGCCGTGGTGAAGGAGGATCCCCTGGACCTGGGCCACCGGAAGGTGCTGAACTTCGGGCACACCATCGGCCACGCCATCGAGGCCCACAGCTGGGAGGGCGCCGGCCGCGGGCTGCTGCACGGCGAGGCCGTGGCGGCGGGCATGATCTGCGCGGCCTGGCTCAGCTGGCGGCGCGACGGGCTTCCCCGCGAGGAGCTGGACCGCATCACGGACCACCTGCTGGGGCTGTACAAGCCCTACCCCTTCGCCGCCGCCGACGCCCACCGCCTGATCGAGCTGATGCGGCACGACAAGAAGAACGCCGAGGGAAGCTTCCGCTTCACGCTGTTGCACCGCATCGGCGAGGCGGTGGTGGACCAACGCATCACGCCCGCCCAGGTGAAGGAGGCGCTGGAGCACTACCACGACCTGGTGCGGCACCGGGCGCAAGGGGAGGAAGTGCCATGAAGTGGCTGCTCGTTGGGGTGTTGTGTGGTGGTGTGACTAGCCTTTCCGCCCAACCACCCTCGGTCTGGTCGCGTACCTATGATGAGCTACAGATGACCGAACAAGTGGGCGGAGTGGTGTGCCTGCCCGATACCACCTATCGCTTCATTTCCTCATGGTCCACTAGTGGTTCGGGAAGACTCAGGCCCACTGCGGTCGATCAGCTTGGTGATACCCTTTGGCGCACTCCTACGCAGAATCCCAATGCGCGATATACCCCGGGAATAGCCAAAGTGGTCGAGCATCGTATGGATTCAACACTACTGTGGGCGGGAGCCGTGTTGGCCATCGGGTCGAACCTGCCGGATGGTGCCCTGCACTGTTTTTCTGATGCTGGCGACAGCCTATGGCTACGCGTCTATGCAACCCCTGGATTCGATGGATTCAATGGCATGGCCATGGTTGCGGACGGGAGTGCCTTACTGGCGGGGGTGTATGCGGTGGACGGAAGCTCCCCAAGCGATGCCTACGCCGTGCGTGTGGATGCCAACGGGGACACGCTCTGGACCCGGACCTACGGTGGCCCCAACACCACCGAGAATGCCTTCTGCGCGCGACCCACACCGGATGGCGGGTTCATCCTGAGTGGCTACCAGGTGCTGCCGGGCAACGACTACGAGATGCTCCTGCTGAAGCTGGACAGTGCGGGCAACCTGGAGTGGCAGGAGCACTACGGCAGTCCCTGGGTGGACAACGCGGCCTTTGTGGAGGTGCTGCCGCAGGGCGGGTACATCATGGCCGGAGGGGAGCGGCTGAGCGCTACAGCACAGAAGCGGCCCGTCTTGTACCGGCTCGATGAACAGGGTACCGAGATCTGGTCGGTCGTATATGATGAAGAGCCGGACCGAAGTGTCTTGTTCACCGTACCTGTTCACATGGAGGACGGCGGGTTCGCCGTGGCCGGTGATCGCAACTTTGGTTCGCAGACGCATGGCCTGCTGCTGCGTACGGACAGCCTGGGCAGCATGCTGTGGAAGCGGACGTACAGCACCAACGCCGTTCGTGACCACTACATCTACGACCTGCGGCGCACGCTGGACGGGGGCTTCATCATGGCGGGCACCGCCTGGGACAGCCTGTTGGTGAGCCAGGACGCCTGGCTGATCAAGACCGACAGCTTCGGGTGCCTGGTGCCGGGCTGCCAGATCTTCGACGGCCTGCAGGAGCAGCTCACCGACCTGTCCGCTTCGCTGGCGATCTACCCCAACCCCGCGCAGGACCACGTGAACGTACGGCTGGAACTGCCGGCCACCCTGCGCGTGCAGGGCCCCCTGCGCCTGGCCGTCACCAGCCTGGACGGCCGCCTGGTGCATGAACGGCAGGTGCCCCTCACCTTCGGCCCCGTGCCCACTACGAACTGCCTATTACCCACCGCCTCCTGGCCTTCCGGCACCTACTTCGTACACCTGCTGGAGGGCACGCGCTGGCTGGCGGGGGGGAAGGTGGTCAGGGAATGAGGGTCGTTCCGGATTACCTTCCGTTCCCATGGACCGCGGTACCCAGGCCACACTGCCCTGTTCACTGGAACAGAACGCTGGAAGTGCCATGAAGTGGCTGCTCGTTGGGCTGTTGTGTGGCGGTGTGCAGGTGATGCTGGCGCAGCCGACCCAAGGGTGGATGTACACCTATGATGACAGCGTCCGGACCAACGGGATCAGCAGTGTGGTCATTGAGCCGGATAGCGGGTATGTCTTCATCAATGTCACGTTCCTCAGCAACCCGGGAAGATCAACGTGGACCAGGGTCTCTGCGGATGGTGTCCTTGATTCATCCGTGCTCCTACGAGATAGCATCGGGGGCTTCCAGGGGGGCGGTTCACATAGCGTTGAGCGCCGTGATGATGGAAGCCTATGGTTCGCAGGAGGCAGGGTCTACTTCACTGGGACCCAACCTGATGGGCAATTGATCTGCTTCGATGAGCATGGTGATACGCTGTGGACACAGAGGTACGGCGGCCCAGGGTTTGAAGCATTGAACGGGTTGGCATTGACCAGCGATGGTGGAGCATTGGCCGCAGGTGTCCGCCAGACCACCCAAAGCGATGCCTACGCCGTGCGTGTGGACGCCAATGGGGACACGCTCTGGACCCGCACCTACGGTGGCCCCAACACCACCGAGAATGCCTTCTGCGCGCGACCCACACCGGATGGCGGGTTCATCCTGAGTGGCTACCAGGTGCTGCCGGGCAACGACTACGAGATGCTCCTGCTGAAGCTGGACAGTGCGGGCAACCTGGAGTGGCAGGAGCACTACGGCAGTCCCTGGGTGGACAACGCGGCCTTTGTGGAGGTGCTGCCGCAGGGCGGGTACATCATGGCCGGAGGAGAGCGGATAAGTGCGGGTCAGGAACGTTTTCCTGTTCTGTACAGGCTTGAGGAGGACGGTTCGGTGGTCTGGTCTCAGAACTATGAAGACAGTACGCTCTTTGTCTTTTTCAGTGTACCTGTCCTCATGAGCGATGGGGGGTATGCGATCTCAGGCGGTGGATACGACTGGGACAATGACAATCGCACCGGCATCCTCATGCGCACCGACAGCCTGGGCAACACGCTGTGGAAGCGCAGTTACAGCACGAACGCCGTCCGTGACCACTACATCTACGACCTGCGGCGCACGCTGGACGGGGGCTTCATCATGGCGGGCACCGCCTGGGACAGCCTGTTGGTGAGCCAGGACGCCTGGCTGATCAAGACCGACAGCTTCGGGTGCCTGGTGCCGGGCTGCCAGGTCTTCGACGGCCTGCAGGAGCAGCTCACCGACCTGTCCGCTTCGCTGGCGATCTACCCCAACCCCGCGCAGGACCACGTGAACGTACGGCTGGAACTGCCGGCCACCCTGCGCGTGCAGGGCCCCCTGCGCCTGGCCGTCACCAGCCTGGACGGCCGCCTGGTGCATGAACGGCAGGTGCCCCTCGCCTTCGGCCCACTGCCCTTTGCGAACTGCCTATTGCCCACTGCCTCCTGGCCTTCCGGCACCTACTTCGTACACCTGCTGGAGGGCACGCGCTGGCTGGCGGGGGGGAAGGTGGTGGTCTCCCGGTAGCTTTGCCGGCCGTGGTCACCCTGCATCCGCCATCGGGTCCCGTTCGTGCGCGCATCGCGCTGCCCGGCAGCAAGAGCGTGGCCAACCGTGCGCTGGTGTGCGCGGCGCTGGCTGGCGAAACGTCCGTGGTGAAGGGTCTTCCCGCAGCGACCGACACCCGGATCCTGCAGCAGCTGTTGCAGGAACGCCCTGCCAGGATGCACTGCGGGCTGGGCGGTACCACGCTGCGGTTCGCGCTGGCCTGGGCGGCGGTGCAGGAAGGGGAGGAGCGGCTGGTGACCGGCGAAGCGGCCCTGCTGGCGAGGCCCCACCACGGCCTGGTGCAGGCGCTCTGCGAACTGGGCGCGGCGATCGACACCACGGCCTCCGGGTTCGTGGTGAAGGGCCGGCGCTTGCGGGGCGGGCCACTGGTCCTGGATTCCCCGCCCAGCAGCCAGTTCCTGAGCGCGCTGATGCTCGTGGCGCCAAGCTTCGAACAAGGTCTGGAGCTGCGCTGGACAGGCCGGCAGCTTTCACGCCCGTACGTACACATGACCGCCGCCGTGATGCAGGCGTTCGGGGTAAAGGTGGAAGCCAACGAGGACGTGATCCGGGTCCTTCCGGGAACCTACGCACCCGAGACCTTCACCGTGCCACCCGACTGGAGCGCAGCAGCGTTCTGGTTCCAGGTGGCGGCCCTGGTGCCAGGGTCCGAATTGCTGCTGGAAGGCCTCCGCGACGATGGCCTGCAGGGCGATGCGCAGGCGGCGGTCTTGTTCGCCCCGTGGACGACCACGGAGCAGCAAGGGGAAGGACTGCTGGTGAAGCACCGTTCCGGGGGAAAGGAGCAACACCGTTCCGACCTGCGGGACACCCCGGACCTCTTCCAGCCGCTGGCCATGACCTGCGCGGGGCGGGGGGAAGGCGCCGTCCTCACCGGACTGGACAACCTGCATCTGAAGGAAAGCGACCGGCTGGCCGCCGTGCAGGAAGCGCTGGAACGCCTGGGGGCGCAGGTGCAGGTGGAGGGTGGCACGTTCACCCTGGAAGCGGGACAGCTTTCCACGGCACCCGAAGCGCCCTTCGATCCGCAACACGACCACCGCATGGCCATGTCGCTCGCGCCCCTGGCGGCGGTGTGCGGTGCGCTGCGGATCACCGATCCGGAGGTGGTCGCCAAGAGCTACCCGGCCTTCTGGCGGCACCTGGAGCAGGCCGGCTTCCGCGTGGAGCGGTGAAGCGGCGATCCGCTACTTTCGGGCAAAGCCCTGTACCGCATGTTCCGAAGTCCCCTGGTGGTGGCGCTGGCCGCCCTGCTGTTCTCCGCCTGTTCCGACCAGCGTCCCGGTGAAGCGCCCATGGGCGTGGAGGACCACGACGGCCGCCGTGCGTGGGAGCATGCGCGCCTGCACGACCCCGCCACCGGCGAGATCCCGCGCGACATCCGGCGGTTGGAGCTGGCCTTCGCCAAGACGCTTCCGCACCGCAGCGGGCCGAAGAGCCTGACCTGGACGGCACGGGGCCCGCGCGATCGGGGTGGCCGCACCCGCGGCTTCGGCATCGACATCACCGACCCCAACGTGCTCGTGGCGGGAAGCGTCACCGGCGGCATCTGGCGCAGCACCGATGCGGGGCAGAGCTGGCAGAAGACGCTGGCCCCGGCCTTCATCCAGAACATCAGCTGCCTGTCGCAGGACGTGCGCTCCGGCCAGGAGCAGACCTGGTACGCGGGCACCGGCGAGAACTACGGCGTGGTGAGCGGCACCAGCTTCAGCGCCCTGCTGCCCGGCGATGGCATCTTCAAGAGCACCGACGGCGGGCAGAGCTGGAGCCACCTGGCCAGCACCACCATCAACGAGCCGCAGGAGTACACCCGCAACGGCTCCTTCAAGCAGGTGAACGCCGTGCTGGTGGACCCCACCCGCAACGACAGCGACGTGGTGCTGGCGGCGGTGCTCAACGGCATCTTCCGCAGCAACGACGGCGGGGACACCTGGCGCCCGGTGCTCGGGCTGGACACCACGATCAGCAACGTATCCACCTACACGGACATCCAGGTGACGCCCGATGGGGTGTGGTACGCGGCGGTGAGCAACGCCGGTCCTGCGGAAGGGCTGTGGCGCAGCACGGACGGGATCGCCTGGACGGCCATCACGCCCGTGGGCTTTCCGGCCAACCCGCAGCGGTGCGTGCTGGCGATCGACCCCACGGACACCGACATCGTGTACTGGTTCCTGGAGTCGCCGGGAACGGGCACCAACGGCCACTCCCTGTGGAAGTACACCTACCTGAGCGGCGATGGCAGCGGTGCAGGCGGGGACTGGGAGAACCGCAGCGCCAACCTGCCGAACAGTCCCTGTACCGGCTACTTCGACTTCGACTTCGGGCCGATCAACACGCAGAGCGGCTACGACATGTGCATCGCGGTGGACCCCACCGACCCGGACGTGCTCTACATCGGCGGCACCAACGTGTACCGCAGCCTCAACGCCTTCGCCACCGGCGACAGCACCGCCTGGATCGGGGGCTACAAGTGCACGCCGAACGATCCGAAGGACTACGTGTACGACGGTCACCACCCCGACCAGCACAGCCTGCACTTCGACCCGGCGGACCCGACGCGCCTGTACAGCACGCACGACGGCGGCGTAAGCGTGACCACCGATGCGCTGGCCGACAGCGTGGTTTGGACCTCGATCAACGATGGCTACATCAGCTCGCAGTTCTACACCATCCACCTGGAGGAGGGTGCGGCCACGGGTCCGCACCTGATCGGCGGCACGCAGGATAACGGCACCTGGTACACGGACAGCAGCGACCCCAACGACAACTGGCACTACGTGCACCAGGACGACGGCGCCTACGCCGGCCTGCCGGAAGGGCGTCCCTTCATCCTGGCCACCAGCCAGCGGGGGCGGTTGTACAAGAAGACCGTGGACGCCAACGGTACGGTGACCGGCTTCGAGCGCATCGATCCGGACGATGCCGGCAACGGCTACAACTTCATCAACCAGCACGTGCTGGACCCGCAGGACAACAACGTGATCTACTACGTGTACGCCAACCGCGTGTACCGCAACACGGACCTGGCCGGCATCCCCGTCACCGGCAACTACTACGACCCGATCGGCACCAACTGGGAGGAGGTGGATGGCGCGCGCCTGAACGCCGTGCAGCGGATCAGCGCACTGGACATCAGCCTGGCGGCGCCGGACGTGCTGTTCTACGGCATCACCGGCAAGCGCGTGTACCGCTGCGACAGCCTGTGGACCAACCCGACGAAGACCGACATCACCGCCACGGAGCTGCCGGCGGCCTACGTGAGCTGCCTGGCGCCCAACGACCTGAACGCCGACGAATGGCTGCTGACCTACAGCAACTACGGCGTGAAGAGCGTGTGGCACACCACCGATGGCGGTTCCACCTGGACCAGCGTGAGCGGCAACCTGGAGCAGAACCCCGATGGCAGTGGCAACGGCCCGGCCGTGTTCTGGGGGTTGATCTACCCCACCTTCAACGGCACGGCCGACCGCTACTTCGTGGGCACCAGCACCGGCCTCTACAGCACCGACCTGCTGGACGGCGACAACACGATCTGGGAGCAGGAAGGCGCCACCAGCATCGGCAACATCCCGGTGAACATGATGACGGCGCGCAACAGCGACGGCACCATCGCCATCGCCACGCACGGCAATGGGGTGTACTCCTCCAACCTGCCCGCGGCCCCCATCGGCATCGCGGACCCGGAGGGCGTGCTGGCCTTGTCGCCGCCCTGGCCCAACCCCGCCCCGGACCACGTCACCTTCACGCTATACACGCCCACGGCGTTACGCACGCATGAGGTGCGCGTGGTGGACCTGGGTGGCCGCACGGTGCTGCGCAGAAGCCTGGGCGGTCTGCCGCGCGGCAACAGCACCTGGCACTGGGACCTGAGGGGCGATGGGGGTGCTCGCGTTCCGGCTGGTACCTACCTGGTGGTGTTCTCCGGGACCGACGGCTCCCGCGTGCAGGCCCGTGTGATCGTTCCCTGAGCAACTTCCGTACGCGACCATCCGCTAGCTTCGCCCGACCACGCAAGGAACCACCATGGCATTCCCCTCCGACCTCGAGATCGCCCAGCAGGCCAAGCCACATCCCATTTCGGCCATCGGTGCCCGCCTCGGCATCGACCCCGACCTGCTGGAGCCCTACGGCCACTTCAAGGCCAAGCTCCCGCTGCACCTGATCAACGAGCACCGGGCCTCGCTCGGCAAGCTGATCCTGGTCACGGCGATCAGTCCCACGCCGGCCGGTGAAGGCAAGACCACCACCAGCATCGGGCTGAACGAGGGTCTGAACAAGCTGGGGAAGAAGAGCGTGGTGGTGCTTCGCGAACCGTCCCTGGGGCCGGTCTTCGGCATGAAGGGCGGCGCTGCCGGCGGTGGCTACGCGCAGGTGGTGCCCATGGAGGACATCAACCTGCATTTCACGGGCGACTTCGCGGCCATCGAGAAGGCGAACAACCTGCTGAGCGCGCTGATCGACAACAACCTGCAGAACCGGCAGCATGGCCTGGGCCTCGACCCGCGCACCATCAAGTGGAAGCGGGTGATGGACATGAACGACCGCGCCCTGCGCCAGATCGTGATCGGGCTCGGAGGCACGGGCAACGGCATCCCGCGCGAGGACGGCTTCGACATCACCCCCGCCAGCGAAGTGATGGCCATCCTCTGCCTGGCGCGCGACATCGCCGACCTGAAGGAGCGGTTGGGCAACATCTACGTGGGACAGACCTTCGACCGCAAGCCCATCTATGCCCGCGACCTGAAGGCGGAAGGCGCCATGGCCCTGCTGTTGAAGGACGCCATCAAGCCGAACCTGGTGCAGACCCTGGAGGGGAACCCGGCGATCCTGCACGGTGGTCCCTTCGCCAACATCGCGCAGGGCGTGAACAGCGTGCTGGCCACGCGCATGGGCCTGAGCCTGGGCGACTACGTGGTGACCGAGGCCGGCTTCGGGGCCGATCTGGGCGCGGAGAAGTTCTTCGACATCAAGTGCCGTGCTGCGGGATTGAAGCCGCGTGCCGCCGTGATCGTGGCCACCATCCGGGCGCTGCGCTTCCACGGAGGGGCCGCCAAGGACGAGGTGAATACCGCCGATGTCGCCAAGGTGAAGGCCGGCCTGGCCAACCTGGAACGGCACATCCAGAACGTGGCCAAGTTCGGCGTGAAGGCGGTCGTGGCCATCAACCATTTCCCCACCGACACCGAGGAGGAGATCGCCCTCGTGCAGGAGCGCTGCGCCGCCCTAGGCACCGAGGCCGTCCTGGCCAGGGGCTTCGCCGAAGGCGGCAAGGGCATGACCGATCTGGCCGAGGCCGTGCTGCGCGTGGCCGACTCCGGCGAGAGCACCTTCCACCCGCTCTATGAACTGGAGATGAGCGTGGAAGGCAAGATCGAGACGATCGCCCGCGAGATCTACCGCGCGGACCGCGTGGTGTACGGCAGCGATGCCCAGGTGGCCCTGCGCCGGATCAAGTCCCTCGGGTTGGAGGGCCTGCCCGTGTGCATGGCCAAGACGCAGTACAGCTTCAGCGACGACCCCACGTTGCTCGGCGCACCCACGGGCTTCAAGGTCACGGTGAAGGACATCGAGATCGCGGCCGGTGCAGGCTTCGTGATCCCCATCCTGGGCAAGATGATGCGCATGCCGGGCCTGCCTGCGGTGCCTGCCGCGGAAGGCATGGACATCGACGCGGAAGGCAGGATCAGCGGGCTCAGCTGAGCGCGGCGATCAGAACACCATGGTGGCGCGCTTGCGTCCCGGTGCCAGTTCGCGGTGTTCCTCCACGGCCAGGCAGCCACCGTCCGCATCGAAGCCGATGGTGCCCACGGGGCCCGCGTAGACCTGATCGGCCATGTGGCGCTCCGGTTCCAGCACCACGCCGAACGACACCTTCCTGACCCGCTCGTCGAAGTCGCCGGCGGCCACGTGCCGGGTGTCCACGATCACCTCCTTGGTCACATGGCCGGGTTTCTCGAAGCGCAGCACGGCCTCCACATCGGCGGGCAGGGTCACGTTGAAGCGACCGCGGTCGTTCACGCCCACCGTTTCGGCGGCTCCGTCGTACTCCACCTGCACCGTGATGTCGTCGTAGGATAGTTCAAAGGCCTGGAGCCAGGCCGTGACCTGGACCTCACGTTCCGCGGGCGGGCTGCCGGGCCCTTCCGGGAGATCCGCAGGAGCGGCGAACGAATTGGTGCCGAAGGCGAACAGGATGGCGAAGGAGCTGATGCAGGTCTTCATGGCGTGATGTGTTGCGGGACCCGGTCCCGGTCCACACATACGCCTGACCGGCGGCCGAGCGTTCGACCTATTCGACGAACGTGGGCTGCGCATCGCCGGAAGCGGGAGGGGCGCGCACGATCGGCGGGCGATCAGTGCGCCAGCCTGGAATAGATGGCACTGTCGGTGCGGATCCCTTCCCAGACGTAGCTCTCCCGGGTGATGCCTTCCAGCAGGTAGCCGCAGGCTTCCAGCAGCCGGCGCGAACGCGTGTTCCGGGGATCGGTGATGGCCTCGATGCGGTGGAACCCGAGCGGGCCCAGGGTATGCCGGGTCACCGCCTCCAAGGCCTCGGTCATGAACCCCTTTCCCCAGTGGTCCGGATGAAGTTGATAGCCCACTTCGGCGGTATCATGCTCCGGTTTCAACCGGTAGAGGCCGATGCTGCCGAGCATGCGTTCCGTGGTGGCGTCCGCGATCACCCACGATAGGCTCTCGTTGGCGCTCCGTTCACGTTGCATGCGCGCGATCAGTTCCTCCGCGTCCAGCCGGGTGGTGGCGCGTGGCCTGCCGATGTAGGCCATGGTGCGTTCATCGCTGCGGATCTGGTACAGCACGTCCGCGTCCTCCGGACGATGGTCACGCAACAGGAGGCGCTCCGTGCGCAGCTCGGGAAACCGGCTGAAGTCGGGAACCATCATGGCACATGGACGTTCATGGAGGTACGAACGTTGCACGCCGGTCCCGGGTCGAACATGACCGAGGTCTTGTAGCGGATGCCGGGCGTACACGAATTTTGGCCCATGTTGCGCTTTCATTTCCTGCTCGTAGCCCTGCTGCCCGTCCTTGGCGCAGAAGCCCAGTCCCCCTGGTCCGATGCGACCGCCAATAGGTCCTCCCTGACCGGAGAACGCCGGATCGCCCCCACCGTGCACCGGACCGTGTCCATCGACCCGCAGGCCATGCGGGCGGTGCTGGACCAGGCCCCCACGGGCATGCTCCAGGAGGTGGCGGGAAGCCCTGTCGTCATCGACCTGCCCAGGCCGGACGGGGGTGCACTGTCGTTCCGTTTCCTCGAGGTCCCGGTGCTGCATCCCGATCTCCAGGCACAGTATCCATCCATCCGCACCTTCACCGGTGTGGGTGTGGAGGATCCGTCGGTCCACGTGAAGTTCGACCTGACCCCGCACGGCTTCCATGCGATGGTGCTGGGCGATGCGGGCGAGGACTGGTTCATCGACCCGCTGGTGCAAGGCAACGCGGTGCAGCACCAGGTGTACTTCAAGAAGGATTTCACCAAGCAGGTTCCGGGCGGGTTCTCCTTCTGCAGCTATGAGCAGGAGAACGACATCGCGGCGGCGCAGAAGCTCACGCGCCAGTGGATGGCCCAACGCGCGGCCGAGCGGGTGGGGGACTGCCAGCTGCGGACCTACCGGCTGGCCCTGGCCTGCACCGGGGAATACGCGAACTACCACGGCAGCAACACCGGCAACAACGACAAAAGCTTCGCCCTGGCCGCCATGGCCACCACCATGAACCGGGTGAACGGGATCTATGAGCGCGACGCCACGCTCACCATGGTCATCGTGCCGAACAACGACCTGCTGGTGTACCTCGATGGAGCGACCGACCCCTACACGAACGGCAGTGGAAGTACCATGCTCGGTGAGAACCAGTCCACCTGCAACGCGGTGATCGGCTCTGCGAACTACGACATCGGTCATGTCTTCAGCACGGGCGGTGGCGGCATCGCTTCGCTGAACAGCCCCTGCACGAGCAACAAGGCCCGGGGTGTCACCGGTCAGAGCAACCCGATCGGCGATCCCTTCGACATCGACTACGTGGCGCATGAGATGGGCCACCAGTACGGCGGCAACCACACGCAGAACAACAACTGCAACCGGGCCGCCAGTGCGGCCGTGGAGGTGGGGAGCGGGATCACCATCATGGGCTATGCCGGCATCTGTGCGCCGGATGTCGCCAGCAACAGCATCGCCATGTTCGGTGGCTACAGCATGCAGGAGATGGCCGCGAACATCACCATCGGGAACAGCAGTACCTGCCCGGTGACGACACCGCTCACCAATCAGCCGCCCACGGCGAACGCAGGACCCGACCGGACCATCCCGTCCTCCACGCCGTTCATCCTCACCGGAACCGCCTCGGATCCCAACGGCACGGCCTCGCTCACCTACAGCTGGGAGCAGATGGACAATGCGGTGGCCACACAACCGCCGCAGCCCACCAATACCGACGGCCCTGCCTGGGAACCGCTGCTTCCGCAGAACACACCGGTGCGCTACATGCCCAACCTGCCGGCCGTGATCGCGAACACGACTCCCACGTGGGAAGTGCTCAGCAGCGTGACCCGCGACTACACCTTCCGGCTCACCGTGCGGGACAACGCCTCCGGTGCGGGCTGCAACGACCAGGACAACATGATCGTGAACGTGGACGGCAACAGCGGCCCCTTCCTGGTCACCCAACCGAACACGTCGCTCAGCTGGTCGGCGCTCACCAACCAGACCATCACCTGGGACGTGGCCGGGACCAATGGTCCACCGGTCAACTGCACCGCGGTGGACATCCTCTTGTCGCTTGATGGCGGACTGACCTATCCGATCACCCTGGCCACGGCCACGCCGAACGATGGCAGCCAGACCGTCCAGGTCCCGAACCAGCAGACCACCGCCGCCCGGGTGATGGTGCGCGCGAACGGCAACATCTTCTACGACATCTCGAACACCGACTTCACCATCGCGGCACCCACCTCGCCGGACTACACGCTGGCGGTGACCAACGCCACAGGCACGGCCTGCCAGCCGGGTCCTGCCGCCTACACGGTGCAGGTGGGGAGCATCCTGGGCTACAGCGATCCGGTGACCCTGGGCACGAGCGGTCTCCCTGCCGGTCTCAGCGCTTCCTTCGGCACCAACCCACTGAGCCCGGTGGGAAGCACCACGCTCACGATCGGCAACACCAACTCCGTGGCACCAGGCGTCTACAACTTCACGCTCACCGCCAACAGTACGAGCGGTCCTAAGAGCCTGGCCCTGGTGCTGGAGGTCTTCGCCTCTCCCGGCCAGGTTTCGCTGTTGTCCCCCACCGACGGCACCGTGGCCTTCAGCCCGGGCTCGCCATTGACGTGGAACGCCGATCCCAATGCCGACACCTACGACATCCAGATCGCCACGGACCCGGGGATGACCAACATCGTGGAGTCGGGGTCCGGGATCACCGGTACCAGTTATCAGACCACCGTGGCCAACCAGCCGTTGACCACCTACTACTGGCGGGTGCAGTCCGTGAACACCTGTGGGTTCGGGACGCCCAGTCCCATCTGGAGCTACACCACCGATGCCTGCGTGAACGTGACCGTGCGCATCGTGCTGGACCGCTACGGGTCGGAGACCACCTGGAGCATCGAGGACGGTGGTGGTGCCGTGTACGCCAGTGGCGGGCCCTACACCGATGCCGCCAGCAATGGGGAGTACCCGCAACCTGACGTGAACGTGTGTCTGCCGGCCGGCTGTTACGACCTGATCGTGAACGACTCGTTCGGGGATGGCATGTGCTGTGCCTATGGGAACGGCTTCATCGGTGTATTGGACGGCGCTTCGATCCCGCTGGCAAGGACCGATGCGTTCCAGTTCACCAGCACGGTCCCGTTCTGTGTGCCGGCGGCCTGCGGAACACCGCTTCCCTACAGCGAGGACTTCGAAGGTGGGAGTGGCGATTGGCTGCAGGGCTTCGAGGACGACATCGACTGGACGCTCCTCTCCGGAGGCACGCCGAGCGGGAACACGGGACCTTCAGGAGACCACACCTCGGGTGGCGGCAACTACCTGTACGTGGAGGCCACCAATCCGAATTTCCCGTCGAAGCTGGCGGAGCTTTACGGGCCTTGCATCGATCTGAGCGGGATCGGCAGTGCCCAGCTGTCGTTCTGGTACCACATGTGGGGGGCGGACATGGGAACCTTGTCCCTGGACGTGTTCTCGGGAGGTTCCTGGACCACTGATGTGTGGACGCTCAGCGGCGATCAGGGGAACAGCTGGCAGCAGGCCGTCGTCTCCCTCACGCCCTACGCAGGAGGGCCCTTGCGCCTCCGGTTCCGGGGAACGACCGGAGCGAACTTCACCAGCGACATGGCGATCGATGACATCAACGTCACCGGCACGAGCGAAGTGCAGGTGCAGGTGAAGGCCTGGCTTGAAGGGCCGTACGATGATGGGTCGGGGAGCATGACGGACGAATTGCGCGCAGGAGGACTGCTGCCCCTTTCCGAACCTTACTCGGGACTGGGGTATGCCCATGTGGGCGGCGGTGGTGAGAGCACCACGGCCCAGGTGCTGGCGGTGACGGGTGCGAACGCGATCGTGGACTGGGTGGTGGTGGAACTGCGTGATGCCAACACCCCGGCGAACGTGCTGGCCACACGGAGCGGATTGCTCCAGCGTGATGGTGATGTGGTGGGCATGGACGGCAGTTCACCGCTGACCTTCGGAGTGGCCCCGGGAAGCTATCATGTGGCGCTGAGGCACCGGAACCACCTGGGTTGCATGTCCGGCAACGCGGCCGCATTGGATGCGAGCCCGACCGTGGTGGACTTCCGGCTGGCCGCGACGGCGACCTTCGGCACCGACGCCCGCAAGCCCGTTGGCAGTACCCGGGTGCTCTGGGCGGGGAACGTGGTGTTCGATGCCCAGCTCAAGTACACGGGCAGCTTGAACGACCGGGATCCCATCCTCACGGTGATCGGAGGGACGGTGCCCACCGGTTCGGCGGCTGGTTACCTGTCCGAGGACGTGAACATGGACGGGCAGGCGCGCTACACCGGTGTGGAGAACGACCGGGACATCATCCTGCAGAACATCGGCGGGGTGGTACCCACGGCCACGCGGATGGAGCAGCTGCCTTGAGTGGAACGCCCGCTAACGTTGGCGGCGTTGCAGCAGGTCCACGGCCAGGGGCCAGACCAGCAAGGGCAGCACCCAGCTCATCCGGGTCTGGAACCGGTCCGCCACCGTGCTCACGCCCGCACACACGAGGGCATTGGCGACCAGGGCCATGAGGGCGGCCAGGACCAGGATCCGCATGTTCACGGCAAGCCGGTCCCAGCGTGCCGCGATCGCGACGAGTGCTCCTGCTGTGAGGAGCCAGCCGAGCCAGAGCAGCATGTCGGCGAGCCGCAGCACGGAGCGCGCACGCATCTCATCGCGGTTCATCACGGAGGACCGGAACGCCGATAGTTCGTGGGGAACATGCTTCTCGATCTGATGGAACGGAGGGCTCTCGGGCGAGGCGTACCAGGTGCCCAGCAGCCCGTTGCCGATGTGCAGGTCGGTGAGTTGACGCACGGTGCCGGCCAGGGTGTTGCTGATGAAGCGTTGCGTGAGCCCGGGGGTGGTCAGGGCCTCCTTCACGATGAGGCCGTATTCCTGTCTGGTGGCCGCCCATCCGCCCATTGCGTACACCGGGCTTTCAGGGTTCCAGAGGAAGTCCTGGCTGTTATTGGGCAGGCTGTCCTTCCAGGCACATAGCTCCCATCCGGATCCCGGGCAACGTTCCTGGAGCAGCTCAGGAAGCACCCCGCTGTCGATCAACCGCCCCATGAGGAACACGTGCGCGGGCCGGGAGGAAGGCGCGCCCGTGGACCAGGAGGCGGCAAGCGGAGGGAGCCACCAACCAACAAGGACCAGCGAGAGGACGCCGATCAGCCGCATGCGGTGGCCGCGCCCGGAACGCAACACGACCGGAGCAAGTCCCAGGCACAGCAGCAACAGGATGGGCGCGTTGCCGGCATGCAGGGCCAGGCTGAGGAGCAGGATCAGGGCCCAGGTCCATTGCCCGACCGGACCGTGCCTTCCCAGGAGCAGTTGGAGCAGGGAGGCGATGCCGATGCCCGTGAAGATGTCCGGCATCAACTGACCGGCGTACCAGCCGATGCCGGTGAACAGGACCAGCCCCAGCAACAGCACCGGGAGCCGCGCTTCCAGCGGATGCGGTACCATGCTGCGCAACGACCGGACCGCGACGAAGGCGGTGAGGAGGCACTGCACGACCACCGGTCCCCAGAGCGTGGTCCCGTTCAGGCTGGTCCAACGCAGGAACAGACCGTACCAGACGGGCCGGTCGGGCGGCACATAGCCCTCGAACGCCGTACGCAGGTAGGTGCCCGTATCGGAGTAAACGAGCGGGTAGCCGTTCAGCACCGGGACCGACAGCAGCAGCAGCGCGGCACCCAGCCAGGGCCACAGCTCCGTGGACCGGAGGACCTGCTTCATGGTGTCGGGTTTCCCAACAGGTCCAGCAGCTCGGCGTTCGGCACGCGTCCGCTGCGGTCGGTGCTGTAAGCCGGTCGGAGCCGGTCCAGGAAGTACATCTGCATCTCGCCCTTGTTCTTCACCTGGAGCGGTCCGCGGGGCGTGCACTGGACGTACTCCATGACACCGGCGTAGGTGGCGCCCGAGAGGTTGATGCGGCCGGGGGCGCCGTTGCTCTCCATCCGGCTGGCCAGGTTCACCGTGTCGCCCCACACGTCGTAGGCGAACTTCTTCTCGCCCACCACGCCGGCGATCACCGGACCGGTATGGATGCCGATGCGGATGGGCCATTCAGCCAGACCTTCCCGGGCGCGTTCCCGGTTCACCCGGTCGGCCTCATCCAGCATGGCCAGCGCCATCAGCACCATGGCCAGTGCATGTTGCGGATGTTCTTCGGGCAATCCCGCCGCGCACATGTAGGCGTCCCCGATGGTCTTGATCTTCTCGATGCCGAATCGATCGGTGAGCCGGTCGAAGGCCCGGAAGAACCGGTCCAGGTCGCTCACCAGGCGCGTGTCCCCCAGCTCGGCACTGAACCGGGTGAAGCCCTGGAAGTCGCTGAACAGCACCGTGCACGACGGGTAGCTGTGCGCCTGGGCCTGGCCGTGCTCGCGCAGTTCCAGCGCCGTGCTCTCCGGGAGGATGTTCAGCAGCAGACGTTCGCTGCGGTGCTTTTCCTCGGCCAGTTCGCTCGTGCGCTCGCGTACCATGCCCTCCAGCCGTTCCCTGTCGCGCCGGAGCTTGCGCGTGCGCAATTGCACGAAGCCGAGGACCAACAGGATGCCTGCGCCACCCGCGGCCGCCTGGAATCCCGTGGTGCGCCAGATCGGGGGTTCCACGGTGAAGCCGAAGCGGAAGGGCTCCTGGTTCCAGACCCCGCTCGCATTGCGTGCGATCACCTGGAAGGTGTACTCCCCGGGCTGCAGGTTGCTGTACGTCACGCGGTCCTGTTCCGTGATGGGGGACCAGTCCGGATCGTAGCCGTCCAGGAAGTACTGGTAGCGGACCTTCTCCGGGTAGGCCAGCGACACGCCCACGAAGGAGAAGGTCAGCTGGTTCTTGTTGTGCGGAAGCACCAGTCCGCGGGGAAGTCCCTGGGTGTCCACGCGATCGCACCACGGGCTCCAGTCCACTTCCTCGTAGAAGAGCTCAAGCCCCGTCAACCGGGTGCTGGGCTCGTTCGGGTCGCGGAGCACGTAGTCGGGCTGGTAGCGGGTGAGGCCCTGCACGGTGCCGAACCACAGCGAGCTGTCCAGCGGGTCCAGCAGGCATGCGTTCCGGAAGGTCTCCACACCGGCAAAGCCTTCCTCGGCCCCGTAGTGGTCGATGTCGATCACGTTCTCCTGGAGTTCGTCGAGCATCACGTGGTCGAGCCCCAGACGTGTGCCGATCCACAGGTTCTGCACCTCGTCCAGCAGCACCTGTTCCACATAGGCGTTGCCCAGTCCCTGGGCGGAACCCATGCCTCCGGTCAGGGTCAGGGAATCGAGTCGCGATCCCCTCAGGCGGAAGAGGCCATGCCCCTCACTGCCACACCACAGATTGCCCATGCCATCACGTACCAGGGAAGTGTAGGTGTGGGCAGGCGCCACGGGGATCGGCATCGGTTCCCAAGGCACACGCCGGGTGTCCAGGTACAGGAGGCCGGCCGCGGAGGCGATCCAGACCGTATCTCCGGCCGGTGCCACCGCGTTCACGGGTGCCGACAGCGGCATGCGCACCACCTCTCCGTCGCCAGGCGCACACAGGAGGCCATCGCTGGTGCCCGCCCAGATGCGGCCCTCCCCGTCGGTGATCAGGAAGTTGGTGCTGCGATCGCTGGCCCGGCGCGTGCCCAGGTTCACGAACCGGTCGTTGCGGAGCACGAAGGCCCCTTCATGCTTGGTGCCCACGATCACCCGGCCCGTGCTGTCGCAGGTCAGGGAAAGCACGAAGGGGTCCACCAGTCCTTCGTCGGGTCCGTACCGGGTAAGCACCTCGCCGTCGAAATGGGCCACGCCACCTCCGTAGGTGCCGATCCAGACATCGCCGTCGCGGGTGCGTTGCACGGCGCTCACGATGCGCGACCCAAGACCATCGCGATCGGTGAAGTGGATGAAGGCCAGGCTCACGAACTTGCTCGCGCCGCCATACTCCGTGCCGATCCACACGGCCCCGGAACGGTCCTGGTAGAGGGAGCGGATGTCGTTGTTGCCAAGTCCGTTGCGTGTGGTGAGGGTGCGGGCATTGGTCAGGTCGTTCAGCCCGCGTTCCAGCATCACCAGGCCCATCGGGGTGCCGATCCAGATGGCACCATGCCTGCCGCGCAGCAGGCTTTGCACCCGGTTCGTGGGCAGCACGTTGGTGGTGTCCAGGCGGTGTGTCAGGCCATCTTCCAGGATCCAGGCACCCACTCTCGATCCCACCATCAGACAGGTGCTGTCGGCGAACACGGTGGTGGCCTCCGCGCCGGCGGTGACGGGCAGCAGCCTGGTGCGACCTTCCTCGCACAGCATGACCCCCTTGTCCGTGGCGGACCAGATGGAGGTGCCCATACGGGCCATGCCGTTCACGCGCAGGCCGGCCAGCTCCGTGATGGGCTCCCAGGCAGCGGCTTCGGGCGTTGTGGCGCGCCAGGTGCCCATGGTCCGGCTGGAGACCCACAGCCTGTCCTGGGCATCCACCAACATGCCAGTGATCTCGGCGTCGCGAAGCGCCTCGGGGCCGGCCTCCACGAAGCGGCCCTGGTCCCTCCGCATCACGCCGCGTCCGAGCCCGATCCACAAGGTGCCTGACGGGTCGCGCAGGACGGCGTTCACGGCATCATCACGCAGGCCGGAACGGCGGTCGTAGGTGCGGAAGTGGCGGCCATCGGTGCGGCAGATCCCCGCACTCGTGCCCATCCACAGAAAGCCGTCCGGATCTTCCTGGAAGGCATGCACGCTCGCCCCCGGCAGGCCGTCGCCCAGCGAGAACACCCGCAGGTCGTACTGCTGGGCGCCCGCGATGGACGCATTGAGGCCCATGAGCAGGATGGCGGTCCGGAGGGCGCTTGGCATGGCGGCGGGAAGTTAACTGACGCTGTCGGCCGCTGCTGGCGGGGGAAAGCAGGATCCCCGGGTTTCGGTATTATCTTTTACCAACGTTTCACCAAAACCGTATCGCTCCATGAACATCACCTTCAACGAGCTCCGGAAGATCAAGGACAGCCTGCCCGACGGAAGCATCCACCGCATCGCGCGCGAGCTGGACCTGAACGTGGAAACGGTATGGAACTACTTCGGGGGCTACAACCACCGGGAAGGGCGTCCCATGGGCGTGCACCTGGAGGAGGGCCCCGATGGCGGTGTGGTCGCGCTGGACGACACCCGCATCCTGGACCTGGCGCAGAACATCCTGCGCGAGTCGCACAACTGAGCGACTTAGGTCCGGTACCGTACGCTCCGGTCCGGCGGCCGGGAAGGAGGAGGTCTGTACCACAGGCCTCTTTCTTTTTCTAACGTTCCACCACCTCGAACTCCAC
Source organism: Flavobacteriales bacterium (assembly GCA_020635695.1). GTDB lineage: Bacteria > Bacteroidota > Bacteroidia > Flavobacteriales_F > PHOS-HE28 > PHOS-HE28. The sequence goes on from JACJZH010000013.1 coordinate 66,742, forward strand.
CCTCCGGTTCAGGGCACGGCCCTCCTCGGTGGTGTTCGGGGCCACGGGTTCGGCCTCGCCAAGGCCTTCCGAGCTCAGCCTTTCCCGGTCGATGCCCTCTTCCACCAGATGGTCCACCACGGCCTTGGCGCGGGCCTCGCTCAGCTTGCGGTTGTACTCGTCGCTCCCCTGGTCGTCCGTGTGCCCGGTGATGTGGATGCGCATGAGCGGATAGTCGGTGAGCAGGTCCACGAGCTTCTCCAGTTCGGGTCCGCTCTCGGCGGTGAGGGTCGCCTTGTCGAACTCGAAGAAGAGGTTGTCCAGCCGGATGCGCTTGCCCACCTCGGGTTCCACCTGGTACAGGTCCACCTCCTTCGTGCTCGCCTGGTCCTCCACCTTCTGCTTCGGCGGTGGCGGCACGCTCTCCTTGGGCTTTGGGGTGAGCGCGGTGCCCGGCGGTGCCACCCGGACGTTCACGTCGTCGATGAAGTAGAAGGCGCCCCGCTGTCCTTCGGGCTGGCGTTCGTGGAGCGTGGCCTCGTCCGTGTAGAAGTTGCCGATCACCACGAAGCGCTCACCGCCCTTCGCTTCGATCACGCCGCTCACCTTGGTCCATCCACGTTTGTCCAGCAGCTGTTCCTCGTTCACCACGGGGGTGAAATAGAGTGGCAGGTTATCCCGCGTGGCGATCAAGGTGTCGCTGAGGTACAACCCGAGGTTGTTGCTGGCCTCGTTGCTGAAGCTCGCCCGCATGGTCCAGAACTCGGCGATGTAGCGGGTACCGGCCTCGAGCGGCTCACGCAGTTCCATCTCCAGGTACTCGTGCCAGTAGCTGGGGGTGTTGCCCTTGCCCCACACCTTGATGCCGGCCATGCAGTCGCCCCCGTGCGGACCGGCCTTGCCGTCCGTCCGTTTGTGCGGGTGGCTCCAGCAGTCCACGTCCAGCTTCAGGCTGAAATGGTCCGGCGTGGTCTGCGTGGCGCTGCGCCAGCCCCCGAACCACGCGTTGAACTTCTCCACGTCCTGCGTCCAGCGGCACTGCAGGCGCTCGAATTCCTCGAACCCGGGGTTCGGCACCAGGTTCGGCATGGTGTCGTTGTTCAGCGTGCGCTGCAGCAGGTTCTGCGCCGGCAGGGCATGGCCCAAGGCTGTCAACAGGATGACGGTCAGGAGACGGACGTTCATGGAGGCAAAGCTACCGGGGTGCATGCCCGGTCCATCGGCAAGCTTCGTGCCGGGCTTCAACAGGTGCTTCTGAAAAGCGTCCTTCACGATCGGTGGTGGGCATCCTTCCCATTCGGTCCGGGCAAGGTCCGATCGACCTGGATAGCTTCGGAACATCCTAAAGCCGGCATCATGAAACAGTCCTTCCTCCTTGGTCTTGTTCTTCTGAGTCCCTCGCTGCTCCTCGCGCAGGAGATCCCGAACGGGGACTTTGAACTGTGGTCCACCCAGGTGCTGTTCGAACGACCGGACGACTGGGACAGCGGCAACTACCAGGACGCGCCCGTGGTGACCACCACCAAGGTCACCGGTGCTCCCGAAGGTCAGTTCGCGGCGCATCTGGAGACCCAGATCCTCGACGACGACACCGCGTTCGGTTATGTGCTCCTGGGCCGGATCGATGAGACCCCGGTGGCCGGAGTGCCGCATGGGACCGACGTGGCCGCTGTGGAGTGCTGGCTGCGTTACGACCTGCAACCGGGTGACACGGCGCTCGCCCTGGCCGTCTGCTGGTCGGGTGGCACGATCGTGTCGTCCGGGGAATGGCGCTATCAGGGCCAGCAGACCACCTGGATGCAGCAGACCTTCACCCTTCCCCTGGCGGCCACCAACGTGGACAGTGTGGTGGTGGCGTTCGCGAGCACCGATCCGTTCACCGAAGGCATCGCCCAGCAGGGCTCCTGGGTGGAAGTGGACGACGTGCGCCTGACCCACCCGAACGTGCCTACGCCGGATGCCTTGCCCAATGCGGGGTTCGAGGATTGGAGCGACGTGAGCGCTGAGGATGCCGATGGCTGGGCATCCTACAATGCCCGCGTTGCCGGCTTCGGGTTCACTTCCGTCTCGAAGAGCACGGATGCGAACTCGGGTGCGTTCTCGGCCATGCTCGCCACCATCGGTGCGTTCGGCGATACCCTGCCGGCGGTGCTCACCAACGGCCTGCTCAACGACCAGGGACCGTATGCGGGTATTTCGTACGTGGCCACGCCCATGCAGTTCACGGGCGCCTACAAGTACCAGCCCTCGGGGATGGACGAGGCCTTCGTCGGGGTCACCTTCCTGTCCGGTGGTGTCCCCATCGGCAATGCCGTCCAGCAGATCCCTGCGGCGGCCGCCACATGGACCCCGTTCAGCGTGAACGTGAACATCTTCGGCGGCCCGCCGGACAGCATCCTGGTGGCCGCCTTCTCGGGCGACAACCCGGGTTCCACGCTATGGGTGGACGACCTGGACCTGAGCGGTGGTGATGTGGGACTGGATGAGCGCGAAGGGATGAGCATGCAGCCCTGGCCCAACCCGGCCCGCGACAGGATCACCATCCCCGGACTTCAGGCTGAAGACCGGGTGCGGGTCCGCGATGGCTCGGGTCGTGTGGTGCGCGAGTGGCGCATGTCCATGGCGGGTCCGGCCGTGCTCGATCTGGGCGGCTTGGTCCCCGGAGCCTACCTGATGGAAGTGCGCTCAGGGAACGAGGTGGCCACACATCGCCTGGTGAAGCTGGCCGACTGACCGGTCGCTGGCCAGCGGTAGGGAGGTGTGGTCCGTTCCCTATTGCACCACCAGCCGTTCATGGTGCACCGCTCCACCGCGAAGCTGGAACCGGAGCACGTACGTTCCCGCGGGTAACCCGGTCAGGTCCAACGTAGGAGCTGCTACGGGCGTACGGACCGTCCTGCCTGCATGGTCCAGCACCTCCAGCCGCTGAATGGAGGCCACGTCACCCACAAGCTGGACCGGGCCACTCGTCGGATTCGGGAACACCGTGAGGTCGGCATGGTCCTTCATGCCTGCCACGGCCACCACGGGAGAGTCCTCGAACGCGCCGTCGTGGTCGTACTGCCGCAGGTGGTAGTAGCTGATGCGTTCGGTGGGGTTGGGGTCCAGGAATCCGTATTCCAGCACGGCCACACTGTTGCCGGCGCCATCCACCCAGCCCACGCGTTGGTGGGAGGTCTCTCCCTCGATGCGGCGCCACACCTCGAAGCCCGCGTTGTCCTGTTCGCTGGCGGTCAGCCAGGTCAGGCGCACATGGTCCCGGTCCTGCCGTTCGCCGGAAAGGCTCAGCAGTTCCACCGGCAGGGGAAGGCCCTGGGTGGTGATGTAGAACTCGCTGAAACCGGCCACGGTGGCGTCGTACCAGCCCACCTGCGTCGCCGGACCGATCTCGGGATCCATCCCGGTGGGGGTGGGGAAGTGCATGAAGTAGTTGCCCACGGCGGTGTTGTCGGCCAGCAGACAGTTCTCGTTGGGTCCGTCGTACTGGCTCACACCTGCGTCCGAAGTGATGGTCACTGCCGGGTCGGCGGCTGCCAATGCGGCGAACTCGTTGGCATGGTAGAACAGGCGCACGTCCACCCCGGCACCGGTGATCGGGTTCTGCGGTTCGATGCGCCAGTTGCGGTCCATGTAGTACTGCCCGATGCCGCTCTGCCGCACGGGTCCGGTGTGGATGTAGATCTCCGAATTGATGGTGCCCAGCGTGTTTCCGTTCTCCTGGATCCGCGCGATCACCTTGCGGTCGCGGTAGATCCAGATCGGACGCCCGCTGCCGTCGCTCACGGCGGGATCGGCGTTCACGCACACGTCGAACTGTTCGTTCCAGAGCTGCGGCGTGAACTCGTCACAGCCGATGTCCGGGGTCGCCGGATCGCGGGGGTCGCCATCCATGTCGGTGGTGATGCCGGCGAAGGGCATGGCGGCCGCGTTGATGTCCATGCCGTAGGCGTGCAGGTCGGTGAACGGATCGAAGAACAAGGGGTCCGCGATCAGGGAGTTGGCATTGGTACCCGTTCCTGCGGAAAGCGCGGCGACCGTGGTGTATGGAACACCGTTCCAACTGACCACAGGTCCTGGGACCCCGGTGCGCTGGAAGCAGTTCCGGTCACCTGTTGTCCCGGTCAGCGAGGTGTTCACCGTCATCTGGTTGAACGTGGAGAAGATGTTGTTCCGGAGCACCACGTCCGAACCGGTACCGGTGGCCAGCAGGGCATAGCGTCCCGACGTGGTCATACGCACGCTGTTGAACACGAGGTCGGTGCGTGATACGCCCTGCAACCGGATCCCTTGGGCACTGGAGAAGATCACCTCGTTGTTGGCGACCACGGCCCTGCCAGGTGCCACGGGCGCGATCCCGGTCAGGTAGATGCCGGAGCTGGAAACGCCGATCCCTCCGGTGATCCGGTTGGCCAGTATGGTGATGGGCCCGGTGCATGCGCTCACGAGAACGGCGTTGTCGGTGTTCGTGACGTCCAGTTGGCACTGGCTGATGGTCGTTGGTGCGGTATTGTCCAGCACCCGGATCCCGAACACCCCTCCCGTACGGACACATTGGGTGATCGACAGGGTGTCTCCGGAACCGTTGGCGTCCCAATACACGGGGTAGCTGCCGTTCTCCAGCAGGCAGGCTTGCAGGTCCAGGCTGGCGCTTCCACCGGAATTGAAGTGGTAGATGAGCGCAGAGATGTTGGAGATGGTCCCGTTGTTCGTCAGTTCGCAATGAGCGATGCGGAGGTCACGCACGTCCTCGCATCCGGTCTCCACCTGGACCACCGTGCTGAAGTTGAACGTACCGGTCCTGCGCAGGGTCATGTGCTCGAAGCGAACGTGGTCCCCGCCCGTCGCCAGGAGCAGGTAGTTGTTGACGTTCGTGCTCTGCGATGGCCACTGCAGGATCACACTGGTGCTGTCCAGGGCCTGTCCACGGAAGGTCACGGTGTTCACGATGCTGCTTCCCTTGATCGGGGCGATCCGCAGCTGTTCCGTGTAGGTGCCGTTCTCGACCTCGAACACCACGGGCCCGGTGATGCCGCACCCGACGATGCGGTCCATCGCCTCGGAGAACGTCGTGAAATCGGCACCCAGCGAAGGACCGATCACGTAGGTGCCGGCGAGCAAGGTGCAGTCCGCATTGATCTCGTCCGCTCCCAGGTCGGGTGCTGAAGCGGCCGGCAGGCTGCGGGCGTCCCCGTCCAGATCATCGGATAGTCCCGGGATCGCGATCCCCTGTCCGGTGCAGGTGGAGTTCGACTGCAGGTGCAGGTCGTTGAAGTCGTCCACGAAGAGCGGGTCCACCGACAGGGAGGAACCGAATTGCCCGGTGGCGGCCTGCAGGCAGGGCAGGTCGCTGTGGGGGCCTCCCCAGAATGCGAGGTTGCCGCCGGCGCTCCAGAGCAGGTCATGGTGTGCCTGTGAAAACGTGAGCCCCCCCGTGCGATAGAGTGCATAGCCGGTATTGCTGCGGAGGATGTTCCCGATCAATTCGTTGCCGCTGCCGCTCGCCGTGATGTTCAGAGCGAATCCGGAGACGGTGCTCACGGAGTTGTAGTGCATGCCCAACCCGTTCACGGTTCCGGTCAGCTGTATCCCCCGGGCCGATCCGCTGCAGGCGATCATGTTGTTCCGCACCACCTGCCAGGATGGGATCAACCCGTCCACCATCAATTGCAGACCGACCCCATTGGCGGCCGTGGCGGTGATGCGGTTGCCGATGATCTGCAGGAGGTTCGCGTTGTGCGCGATGTCCACGGCGATCGAGCTGGGGTTGATCGGTCCGGTGATATCGTTCCCCTCGATGTAGACCTCCGGATCGCCGGTACCCGCATTGTTCAATTGGATGGAGCGGAGCCGTTGCCCGGTGAAGTTGCACCGCCGTACCTCGAGCGTGAGCGCACTGTAGTTCATCTGCCAATGCAAGCCGATGTATCCGCCTTCGAACCGGCTGTCCTCGAACGTCACGTTGTTCTCGTCGTTCTCGGCCGTGCATTGTGCGAGCACGGAGAGGCCATGCGTACTGTTCGTCAACAGGCGACAATGGCGGAAGTGGATGTACTCGGACCGGGTCGTCGCATCCGCGATGGTGCTCTCCCAATCCACGCATTTTCCGGGCAGTGAGGGTGTTCCGGTCCTGCTTATCGTCAGGTGCTCGAAGCTCACGCGATCGGCACCTGCGAACCGTACGGTGGGAAGCGCGCTGCCATTGGGCCAGGTCAGCGTCACCAGCGAACTGTCCAGGCTCTGTCCTCGGAACGTGATCGTGTTCACGTTGCTGTTACCGGTGATAGTGGGCAGGGTGATCTGCTCGGTGTAGGTCCCGTCCTCCACCTCGAACACCACGGGTCCATCGATCCCGCAGGTGATCATCCGGTCGATCGCCGTGGTGAAGTCAGGGAACCCCGCCGCACAGGACGTGCCGATGACGTATGTCCCGTTCAGTGGTGCGCACACGGCGGTCTCGTCGGCTCCGATGTCGTGGAAGCTGCCCACCGGGTTGGGCCTGGTCTCGCCGTCCAGGTCGCTGGTCACGCTGGCCAGGTTGGTGCCGGTCCCCTGGCAGGGTGAACCGAACTGGAGGTGCAGGTCCGTCGCGTTGTTCACGAACAAGGGATCCACCAGCACGGTCGGGCAGAACCCCGCTGAAAGGCCCTGCAGGGCGTTCAGGTTCGGCGCAGCACCGTTCCAGTAGGCCAGATCGCCGCCCCCGGCATTGAACAGGGCATTGTGCGAGATCGTACCCCAGGTCGCCGTGCCGTTCTTGTAGATGGGGTGGGCGGCGGCATCGCTCACCCGGCAGATGTTGTTGATGCAGACGATGTCGTTGCCGCCCAGGGTGCAGATCTCGTCGATGGCCGCTCCGCCGACCATGGAGATCGAGTTGTTGAGGATGTCGATGTAGTGCGCCCGTCCGAAAATGAAGATCCCGGCGGCGGCGGTGTTGGTCGCCGTGAGTGCGATCATGTTGTTCCGGATCACGCCATGTGCAGTGCTCGTGAGGTCGTTCACGTACAGGCGGATGCCGTACATGTTCACGGTGCGGACGACGTTGTCCTCCACGAGGAACCCTCCGGAATTGTAGTCGAGGCTCATCGCGAACGTGTAGCTCGTGCTCCCGAGGTTCTCGAACGTGTTGCGCGCAAGGGTGAAGTGGTCGTCCATGGCCAGGACCGCGAAGGCCCCATAGCTCTGCGTGGTGTAGCAGTCCGTAATGGTCAGGAAGTCATCCTGACCCGTCGAGGAGTTCCAGCGAAAGGCCTCATGCCCGCCCTGGAAGCGGCAGAACGAGAAGGTGATGTTCTGCTCGCTCAGTCCGCTGGTGGTCTCGGTGACCAGCCCCCGCCAATAGTTCACGTTCTGGATCGGGTTGGCCATGAAGCGCACGTGGCTGAACGTGCAGTTCTGCGAGGGGTCGGAGCTGGAGAAGCCGTTGAAGTGGAGCACCTGTGCGCCCCAGGTGCCGTTGTTCCCGTTGGAACGGTGCATGGTCAGGTGCTCGAACGTCACGTGGTCCGCTCCTTCCATCTGCACCACGTAGTTGTTCGCCGGGGCGCCAGCCGGCCAGCGGATGATCACCGCCGAACTGTCCAGGCTCTGGCCGCGGAAGGTGATCGTGTTCGTGGCACTGTTGCCGGGAATGGCGGGCAGGGCGAACTGCTCCACGTAGATGCCATTCTCCACCTCGAATACGACCGGCCCTCCCAGTCCACAGGACAGCATGGCGGCCACGGCCGAGTTGAAGGTCGGGTGATCGGCGAGCCCGGAGCTCCCGATGATGTAGGTGCCTGACATCGGGGAACAAGCGACCGGGCTCTCGTCCGCGCCGATATCGGCCACGGATGCCACGGGAGAGGGTCTTGTATCCTGGTCGATGTCCACGGTCACGAGCGGCGGGTCCGGGGCTGCGCCAATACAGGGGGAGGTGCTCAGGATGTGCAGGTCAACGTTCGGGTCCACAGGTAGGGGGTCCTCCCAGAGTGAGTTGGCATCCATTCCGTTGGCTGCCTGAAGGGCTGCCAAAGAGTTGAGGATAGTGCCGTTCCAGGATACCTGTTTGGTTGCGGAACTTGACCAATAGATGTTGTGGTCGCATAGGGTGATGCCATTGTCGCCGCTGAACGTTCGGTACGAACCATTGAGGTTGTAGAACAAGTTCGCCCGCACCTCTGTGTCGGTATTGCTTACGATCACGACGCGCCTGTTGGAGCTGTTGTGGAGGTAGTGTTGATGGGAACTGGCGTAGATGGCCACAGCTCCGGCATAGACCCCGGTGGTCAGGAAGATGTTGTTCCGGATCACCCCTTCGGCACCCAGGGAGCCATTGTTCCCGTAGAAGTAGCCGGTGGTCGGTGGGGTACTTCCGTTCGAGTGAAGGAAGTGGTTCTCGCCAATGAGCATGGCCACGTCACATGATTCGACATGGATCACTTCCTCGGCACTGAGCGATTGTGTGACGTCGTTACCCACGATCTCCAGTCCACCATCCACTGCGGTCACATGAATGGATCCATCCTCGATGATGTTGCCGTTGAACTGGATTTCGTCGGCCTGCCCGTTACCGTCCCAGAACAAGCCGAACAGACCGTTGGTCATCCGGTTGTTCAGGATGCTCACCGCACTCTCCGTGGTGGCGTTGTCGGAGTAGACATGGCAGCGCACTCCAATGGTCGTCAGGGTCGAGTTCACCGTCTCCATCCGGTTGTTCCGGATGGTCACATGGGATGAGCCATTGATGACCACGATGTTGGAAAGTGTGGGGGACCCAGTACGCTGCAGTCCCAGGTGTTCGAACGTGATGTGCGACGCACCATTGAGATCGATCAAGTAATTGCCACCCCCGCTCGATGTCAGGGTCACCGTCGTACTGTCCAGGGATTGACCGCGGAATGCAATGGTGTTGATGGCCGAGGATCCCGTGATCGCAGGGATGCTGATCTGTTCCGTGTAGGTCCCATCCGCCACTTCGAACACCACCGGACCTGCGATGCCCAGGGTGGTCAGGTCGGTCACTGCTGCGGTGAACGTCAAGTAGTCACCACCACCGCCTCCATCGATCACGTACGTGCCGTTCAGCTGGGCCTGGCCCGAGAACGGCAGGGCCATCAACAGGAGGCGGAGAACACGGGGAAGAAGGCGAGGGGCCATGACCGGGCGCGTTGGGTAGGTCCAAGATCACGCGCTCGTGTACGCGTGTAAACCCCTTCCGGGTGAACGACCGGGAGACCTTGGCGAACGACCCGTTCACCCCAGTGAAGGGGGAAGTGAACGGAAAGGCCGGAATGGAGCTCAGAGCAGGTTCAACCGCTGTACCAGTTCGCGCTTGAAGCTGCGCCCAACGGGCAGTTGGCGGCCACCGAGGTGCAGGTGTCCCTCGCTGTAGGCCGTTACGTTCCTGAGGTTCACCGCGAAGCTCCGATGCACGCGCTGCAGGCTCTCCTGGGGAAGTCCTTCGAGCACCTGCTTCAGGGTGCGGTTCACGGTGAACCGTCGTTGGGCCGTGGCGATGTGCGCCTGGTCATCGTCCGCTTCCACGTACAGGATGTCCTGCACGTCCAGCCGCACCCACTGGTCCCCATCACGCACGAACACGCTGGGTCCGCCGGTATCGGGCGGGGTCATCGCAGCACTTGGATGCGTATGGGCATGCCGACGACTCCTTCCGTGCAGAGCAGGTAGGTGCCTTGGGGCAGGTCCGACACCGGGAGCACGGGAGAAGTGAGCAGCTCGCTCCGGACCAGCCGCCCGTCCAGGGAAAGGAGCTGGATCCTCGCAGGGAGTTCTACTCCTCCGATCGTGAGGCTCGTCGTGGCGGGATTCGGGAACACGAGCAGCCCTGCCGGGGTTGACGCCGGCTCCAGCCCGGTATTGATGTTGACGGTGACCGCCTGATCGATGGTCCACGTGCAGCCGTTCACGTCCGTGAACGTGCAGCTGTAAAGGCCTCCAACGAATACGTTGATGCTCTGGGTGGTGGCACCGGTGATCCATGACCACGGCCCTCCGTCCGGGGCCGTGAGCACCAGGGGAAGCTGGGAGCTCGGAACGGTGATGCCGGGGGCGCTCAGGGGCACTGCGGTGAAGCTGAATTCATCCGCACCGGGATCCGGCGAGGATGGATGCCGCGGATCGTTGTCCGCATCGAAGAGCACCCAACTGACCGGTGTACCGAGTCCATCCAGCACGCAGCTGTTCAGGTGCAGGTCCGGTGCCAGCGCGAACACGGGGTCCAGGTCCACGCTGTTCATGCCCAGGCCGGTGCCGCTCTGGTAGGAGGCCAGGTCCAGGTAGTGCGTGCTCCCCAGGGAGGCCAGTGTGTCTCCCGTGGTGAAGAGCACGTTATGGTCCTCCTGCGCCACGTTCGCGGGCTGCTTCACATACCAGGCGCGCCCGCCGGCCTGATTGGCGAAGATGTTGTTGCGCACCTCGGTGTCCTCGCCATCATCGAAGTTGGAGAGGTGGTAGAAGGCGTGGGCCTCGGGGGGCGTGTCACCCTCCACCAGCACGCTGTTGAACACGATCTCCGTGCCCCACAGGTTGAACACGGCAAGCCCCCAGGTCTGGGTGCCGCCACGCGCGTACAGCCGGTTGTTGTAGATCCGGTTCCCGGTCGTGCTCTGCGTGTTGCTGTATTCGAGCGCCGTGCAGTCATTGATCGCGCTGGCACGCACATCGTTGTCGTGGATCTCGCTCTGCTCCACGTGCGCACAGCGTATCCCCGTGTAGAAGAGCACGTCCTCGGCCGTGAGCACATTGTCATGCACGTCGGCCACGGCGTTGTTCAGCTCCATGCCCACGCCGAACTGGTCGCGGAAGGTGTTGTGCTGGATCACCAGGTCCTGCGCACGCGCACCACCGATGCCGTGGAAGTAGAGGTACACCGCTGCGGTCCCGTTCACGAAGGTGTTGTAGCTCAGCAGCACGTCATCGGAGTTCCCGGCACCTATGAATGCCTGCTCGGTCACCACCAGCCGGCGTTCCTGCTGGAGCGACAGGCTCTGCGACGTGCTTCCCTGGAACACGCATCCCGAGATGCTCAGCCCATGCGCCTCGTTCTGGAACACCACGGCCCGCGCATAGGTCAGGTCCATGGGTGTGAAGGTCACCGCCTGGAAGTGCATCTGTTCGGTGCCGTCCAGCCGCACGATGAAGTTGTCCGACGCGCCGCCCGCATCATAGGCCAGTACCACGTCGGAGGCGGTGTTGGTCTCGCTTCGTACGGTGATGGCGCCGGGTGATCCGGGAACGACCCCCAGGTCGTATTGTCCCATGTAGGTCCCCGGCCGGACCAGCAGGTCCACGTTGCCGTTCGCGCCCTGGGTCATCAACGCGTTGAAGGCGTCGGTCAGGGTCGCGTAGTCAGGGCTGGTCCCACCCACGGTGTAGATGCCGCTCAGTTGCCCGAAGCTGGCCAGGGGCAGCAGAAGGATGGAAAGGATCAGGTGTCGGGTCATGATGCTCAGGGTTTGCCGATCTTGTTCAGGAGGCCCTTGCCTTTGTTCAGCAGGTCGTTGCCGCCACCCGACGAACTGGCTCCGGTCGACGAACCAGTGGTTCCGTTCGTGGTGGAGGCGGGGCTCGATGCCGGTGCGCTGCTTCCGTTCTGCCTGCACAGCATGCCCGGCTCGTAGCTGTTGATCCGCGCGATGTCGTCGGGCTTGGTCAGGGTCCATACTTCGAGCGCGGTGATCTTCCAGGTCTCGCCCACCTTCTGCCCGTTCTTCCAGGTACCGCCTGCCTTGGCCACGGACATGCGCGTGTGGGTCTCCTGGGTGGCGTTCCACCATTCCATCATGCCGGCCTGCTGGTGTTTCACCGCCGGGTCGGGGCAGTACTGGCTGGCATAGCTGCTCTTCGGGGCGAAGGCGCGGTCCAGGGCGTTGTTCACCAGACGCACCCCGTTGGCGTTGAGCAGGGTGGTGCTGCCTTCGATGAAGTAGCTCTCATGGAGCATCCGCATCAGGTAGGCCTCCACCTGTTCGCGTGTGCCTTCACGCAACAGCTTGTGGGTGTAGAGGAACACGTCCACGTCGCGTTCCAGGTCCGGGATGTCCACGGCCGGCAGGGCATCCAGTTCGGCCTGGGCCTGTTGTTCCTGGAGCTGCCGCTTCATCGTGGGCATGGCGGCCAGTTCATCGGCCGGGTAGGTGCGCACCTCACCATCGCTGCGTTCGCGACTGCTGGACACGATGTTGTCCTTCCACGGGGAGTCGACCGCATCGCGGTAGAAACGCACGTCGATCTTCTCCTGGATGGTGGTCAGGTCGGTGTAGCTGGTCTTGGCATCGAACTCGATCTCCACCGGAATGGTGAAGGAGTTCGGTGTATGCCAGTACACGCCTTCACCCTCTGGAATGCGCAGGTAGTGGAGGTCGCCCACCATGTCGTTCGCACGCCAATCCAGGAAGTCGAGGTAGCGCTCGCGGATCATCCCGATCATCTCCTCCTTGCTGGGTGCGGGCAGGCCGAAGTACTCGTTCTCGGCCACCTTGAACTCGCGGAAGCTGGTGCTGGCCCCGTAGTGGTACCGGGCGATGCCGGTGATCTTCACCGTGGCGTCCGGATACTCGGCCACACCGGCGTTCCGCCACACGTAGGCCACGCGGTCCCACATGTACTGGGCATGGGCGCTGTGCCATTCCTTCTTCGTGGGCCCGGGTGAGAGCTCCACCTTGGTCACCCCCGGCTTGGTGAGGTCCTTGATGATCTGTTGGTCGCTGGGCTGCGCCAGGGCGACCAGTGGCAGGGTGAGCAGCAGGGTGGGGAGCAGGGAACGGACGTTCATGGTCGTGGTCGATCGGTACCACGAACTTGCCGCATCCGGGTCACCTGCACGCCCGGGATCGGGTGAACGTCACTGTGGATCGGGTGAACGTCACTTTCCGGCAAGTTGATGGAGCGTGACGGGTTCGAAGTAGGGGTCGCAGGTGGCCAGGTGCTTCAGGATGCCCATGTGCCCGGCCCCGAACAGCACGAGCACCCGGTCCTCGGGCGATGAGGCGACACGCTTGATGTTGCGATAGATCCGGAGGTTCCGGTCGTACCAATGGATGCTCAGGATGTCGGCGCCGGCGTGTTCGCCCAGCAGGAAACCGCCGTTCAGGTAGGCGCCGAAGTCGCGGTCCAGTACATGGGGATCGTTCATGGCCAGGAAGTTCTCGAGCAGGGTGTGCCCGGCCTCGTAGTCATCATGGGCCTCGTAGAGCGAATCGTAGAGCTGCGTGAGCAGGTCGTCCCCGCCCCAGTCCCATCCTTCGTACAGGCGATCGATCCAGGGCTTGTGCAGGCTGCTGTCGGGACCGTCCAGCAGGTCCAGCACCAACGGACGTTCGTCCACGGCGTACAGGGTGTCCATGCCGGCCAGGTCCATGATCCGGAAGCCGAGCTGCTGGCGTTCATTCCGGGCCAGTGGCTTGCCGGCCTTGTATTCCTGGTATTCATGCCAGAGCCAGGCGCCCTTGGTCTCCACGCAGAGCTTGTTCGGCTTGAATCGCATGATCACGTCGATGAGCTCGTTCAGCTCGCGCTGACGTTGGTCGGCCAGCACGTCCACCTGCTTGGAGCGGTCGGTGACATGCGCGTCGAGTCCCGGGTAGGCGAAGTGGAACGTGCCCAGCAACAGCACCTTCGGGCGTTCGCGGTCACCTACCAGGATGCGGTCGGGGTCGAACTCCTGACCGGTGGAGAGCAGAGGTGTGAGCAGGCTGAGCAGGGCAATGGAGGTCTTCATGGTGATCGGTCTTTCCGCAAGCGTACGGGACGGTCTCCTGCCCAGGCGCTGGCGATCGGCGGGAAGTCCCCCGGATCGGCGGATCGTCCCATGCGTTCCGCGGGCGGTTCGCCGATCCATCCGGCCGATCCGCCGATCGTTCGCTCGCGTGTGCGCGGTGCGAACTATGTTGCCTGACGGAATGGTCCTGACACCACGTTCCCTGTTCACCCCCCGGGGGCTCTTCGCGCCCTGGGCGCTGGTGTGCATCCACGCGCTCTTCGCGCTGGGCATCGGGTGGATGGACGTGCTCCTCCATTGGGTGCGTACCGGGCAGGCGGTGGGGGAGGACCGGTTGTTCTACGGCCTGCTGTTCGGTGCCTATGCGGCGATCTCGGCCGCGTTCTTCCAGGTGGTGGTCCTGCGGAGGACACACGCCGCCGGTCAGGTCCTGCTCGGGCTCGTGGCCACGTTCCTGGTCTTCATCGCTGCGCGCTGGGCCGGCGATCAATGGTTGCTTCCCCTGCTCGGTGATGAACCGAACTACCCGGACCATACCGGCCTGTGGTCCTTCGCGCTGGACAACGTGTCCTATGCCCTGGTGCCGATGGGCGTGGGCGCGCTGGTGCATCTCTTCGAGGTGCAGGTCATGGCCTTCCGCGAGCGGGCCGAGCTTGCGTTCAGGCAGCGGGCCTCGGAGCTGGAGGTCCTGCGCGCCCGGATGGCCCCGCATTTCCTCTTCAACACGCTGAACAACCTGTATGCGCTGGCCCAACGGCCGGGAGCGGACCTGTCGGCCCCCGTTCATGATCTGGCCCAACTGATGCGCTACGTGGCCAAGCATCCCGGTGATGTCGTGGCCCTGGGCGTGGAACTGGAACAGGTGCGGCGGTTGGTGGACCTGCAGCGGCTCCGCTATCCCCGTCCGGTGCGCTTCGAGGTGAACGTGGGGCCGGAGGACGAGCGCCTGATGATCCCCACGATGCTCCTGTTGACCCTGGTGGAGAACGCCTTCAAGCACGGGGATCCCTGCAGCGAGCAGGTGCCACTGACCCTCTCGGTCCGGAGGGATGGCACGCAGCTGTCGGTAGCCTGCACCAACGCCGTGGGCAAAGGGACCACGTCCGACGGCGTACCGACCGGGCAGCGTGATCTGGTGCGCAGGTTGCAACTGATGCATGGGGCGTCCGCGCGGGCCCGCTTCCATCGTTCCACGGACCGTTACCTGGCCGAGGTCCACATTCCGATCTTCGAGGCGCATGAAGCCGCTGAACTGTCTGGTGATCGACGATGAGCCGCTGGCGTTGGAGCTCATCACCGGCTACGTCAAGCGCACGCCGGGGCTGGTCCTGAGCGGGAGCTTCACCGATCCCATCGCCGCGTTCAGGCACCTGGAGGGCGGCCAGGTGGACCTGGTGATCACGGACATCCGGATGCCCGAGCTCAGTGGGGTGCAGTTGATCAAGCTGGCCGGCAGGCGCTGCGCCTTCATCATCGTGTCGGCGCATCATGAACATGCAGTGGACGGCTTCGACCTGGATGTGGCGGACTACCTCCTGAAGCCCGTGCCTTATGATCGCTTCCTCATTGCCGTGGACAAGGTGCGCGCCCGCCTGGAGGGACCTTCCGCGTCACCGGCCGCCGAACACTTCTTCCTGCGGTCGGGCCACGAGGTGCTGCGCATCGACCACGAGGAGGTCCTGTACATCACGGCCATGCGGGACTACGTCGGGGTGCACACCCGCGAACGGGGCCGTATCCTGAGCCTGGAGAACCTGCGCGACCTGGAACGGCGCCTGCCCGCCGATCGGTATTGCCGCATCCACCGTTCGCACATCGTGAACCTGCGCGCGGTGCAGCGGGTGGAGCGCGATCATGTCGTGCTTGCGGACACCACGCTCCCGATCAGCGACACCTACGCCAAACGCTTCCGCGCGGTGTTGGGCGTGTAGGCCCGTCGATCCGGTTCAGAGCGTCCGCACGTGCTTCATCAGCTCGTCGCGGAAGGTCTTGCCCACCGGCAGGTGCTGGTCGCCGATGAACACATAGCCCTCCTCCAGCGCGGTGATGTGCTGCACGTTCACCAGGTAGCTGCGGTGCACACGCAGGAACGGAGGCCCGGCCAGGCGGTCCGCCACGGCCTTCAAGGTGGCGCTCACGGTGAAGCGATGGTCGGCCGTGAACAGCTTCGTGTAGTTGTCATACGCCTCCGCGTACCGGATCTCCGAGAACGGCACCTTCACCAGGCGCCCCTTTTCCTTCACGAACACGCTGTCAGCGATCACGAACTCCTCCGCATCCCCGTTCGTCCGCTCCGTGGTGGACGCGTCCAGGTGGTTGGCGTAGCGGAACAGCGCGATCTCGATGTTGCTGCGCAGGTCGTTCTCATCGAACGGCTTCACGATGAAGCCGGCGGGGCGCGTCTGCTTCACCCGTTCGATCGTGCCCTTGTCCGCGTGGGAGGTCACGAAGATGAAGGGCGTGCGGAACTTGCCGTTCACCTTCTCGGCCAGTTGCACGCCGTCCAGGTCTCCCTCCAGGTTGATGTCCATCAGGATCAGGTCCGGCTTCTCCGTGGCGATGCCGGCCATGGCGTCCAGCGCGTTCTCGGCCCGGCCACAGACCTGATAGCCCAGCTCCTCCAGGCTGGCAGCGAGGTCCTCCGCGATCAGCGGCTCGTCCTCCACGATGAAGATGCGCACCTGCTTCACGCATGCAAATTAGGCCTCGGCCGTACACCATGCATCCATGTCCAGTGAACTGGTCCGCCAGCCGGGTGGACGGTCCCCGGGAGGTGGTGAAGGGCGATGATCCGGCGGTGAACGGTACCCGGCCATCCGTCGATGGGCCACGGGCCGAGGTCGGGGCAGGACGGGCTTCCGTCGTCCCGGGCTTTCCAAGCGCCTTCGACGGCACTACCTTGAACGGAGCAACGCCATTTCCATGCTACGATCGCTGCCGCTCCCTGGCCTTCTCGCGCTCGCCTTCCACGTGTCGGCACAGAACGCGCCCTTCCTGGTGGTGGACCAGTTCGGCTATCGGCCCCTGGATCCCAAGGTGGCCGTGATCCGCGATCCCCAGGCCGGCTTCAACGCGGCGGAGTCCTACACGCCGGGACCGCTGATCGAGGTGCGTGAACTGCCCGGACGAACGGTGGTCTGGAGCGGTGCGCCGGCGGCCTGGAACGGCGGTCAGACGGACCCCATGAGCGGCGACCGGGGCTGGTGGGTCGACTTCAGCGCCGTGCAGCAGCCCGGCACCTACGAGCTGCACGATCCCTCCACGGGAGCCACATCGGATGCCTTCGTGGTGAGCGAGCAGGTCTATGCGCCCATCCTGCGCAGTGCCATGCGGATGTTCTACCACAACCGGTGCGGTACCGGGAAGCCTGCGGCCTTCGCGGGCAGCGCCTGGGCGGACGGTCTTGATTTCGCCGGTCCGCTCCAGGACACCCAGTGCCGCTTCATCGGCGACCCCCTGAACGCCGCGCTGGAGAAGGACCTGAGCGGTGGCTGGTACGATGCCGGCGACTACAACAAGTACGTCACCTTCGCCCATGGTGCGGTGCACGACCTGCTCATGGCCTACGAGGAGCACCCGCAGGCCTTCGGAGATGACAGTGGCATTCCGGAGAGCGGCAACGGCGTTCCCGACATCCTGGACGAGGTGAAATGGGAGCTGGACTGGCTGTTGAAGATGGTGGGGCCGGACGGCAGCGTCCACATCAAGATGGGCAGTCAGAACTTTTCGGAGAACGTGCTGGCACCACCGAGCGCCAATGCCGACCCGCGGTTCTACGGCCCGGTCTGCAGCAGTGCCACCCTCGCCGCGGCGGCCATGTTCGCGCATGCCGCACGGGTGTTCGGCGGTGTGCCGGCGTATGCGATGTTCGCGCAACAATTGCAGGCGCAGGCCGAAGCGTGCTGGACCCAGGTGCAGCCGCAATTGATGAACAACACGCTGGACACCGATTGCGACGATGGGAGCATCGTGGCGGGTGATGCCGACCGATCGGTCCCGGAACAATGGGCGCTGGCCTTCGAGACCGCCGTGCACCTGTTCCGGGCCACGGGCGATGCGGACCATGCCCAGTTCATTGCCGACCACTACCAGGACATGACCCCCCTGGTGAACGACCTGTGGTACACCTACGACCTGCCCGTGATCGATGCCCTGTTGGACTATGCCGCATTGACCGACGCGGACCCGTTGGTGGCCGCCGACATCCGCGCCTCCTTCACCACGGACGCCACCAACAACTGGTTGTTCTACTACGGCGGTGTGGAGGATGACCTGTACAGGGCCTACATGCCGGCCTGGTCCTACCACTGGGGCAGCAACATCCCGAAGGCCGGGTATGGCCTGTTGAACCTGCTGCTTGTCAGCAACGCCATCCTTCCCGCCAACGACGACCTCTACCGGGAGTACGCCCTGGCCGCGTTGAACGGGTTCCATGGGGTGAACCCGTTGACCCTGGTCTACCTGAGCAACATGGGTGCTCTGGGTGCCGAGCGCAGTTGCGACCAGATCTACCACACGTGGTTCGCCGATGGCACCGATTGGGACGATGCCCAGAGCTCGCTCCACGGACCGCCACCCGGCTACGTTCCCGGAGGACCGAACGCCGCCTTCAGCGTCACCTCCCTGAGCCCGCCTGCCGGCCAGCCGGAGCAGAAGAGCTACCTCGATTTCAACGACGGCTGGCCGAACAACAGCTGGGAGGTGAGTGAACCGGCGATCTACTCGCAGGCCGCCTACGTGCGCCTGCTCGCGCACTTCGTGGACCTGTCGCTCACCACCGGTGTGCAGGAGCCTCCGGCGGAACGGACGCTCGTGCTATGGCCCAATCCGGCAGGCGATCGAGCGTGGGTGGAGCCTGCCGGTGAAGGACCGTGGCAGGTGACGCTGCGCGATGCGGCCGGACGTTCCTTGCGCGGCATGCAACTGCAGGTGGCCGGCCCCATCGATCTGGGCGGGCTGGCAGCCGGGTGCTACGTCGTGGAGGTGGTCGGCCAGCGTGCGGAACGGGTGAGCGGACGCCTGATCGTGCAGTGATCGATCACTGCGCCTTGCGGTACTTC
>JACJZH010000014.1 GCA_020635695.1 Flavobacteriales bacterium
CGCACGGCCTCCGGCTGGTGGAAGATGCTGTCGGTGATGGCAATGGACCCCACGCAGTCACCGTTCGCCTGGGTCAGGCGGGTGGGCGACTGGGCCATGAGCACGGTTCCCATGGCCATGGTCAGGCTCGTCAACAGAGCGGTCCTCATGGTCAGGCCCGTGCATACGCAGGAGCCCACCCCAAGGTTCAGTACGCCAGGTTGCTACCCAGCCAGCGTTCCATCCATTCGGTGCCTTCGCCCTTTCTGCGCGCCAGGTCCTCCACCTGGTCCCGGGCCACACGGCCCACGCCGAAGTACTTGGATCGCGGGTGCGCGAAATACCAGCCGCTAACCGCCGCCGCCGGGCTCATGGCCAGGCTCTCGGTGAGGGTGATGCCGGTGTGCTTGGTGACGTCCAATAGGCGGAAGAGCTCTGGCTTCTCGGTGTGATCGGGGCAGGCAGGGTAGCCCGGCGCGGGACGGATGCCCTGGTACTCCTCCTTGATGAGCTGCTCGTTGCTGAGGCGGACGGTCTCGTAGCCCCAGAGCTCCTGGCGCACCACCTCGTGCAGCTTCTCGGCGAAGGCCTCGGCCAGGCGGTCGGCCAGGGCCTTGAGCAGGATGGCGCTGTAGTCGTCGTGCGCGGCCTCGAAGCGCTTCACGCGTTCGTCCACGCCGTGGCCCGCGCTCACCGCGAAGCCGCCGAGGAAGTCGGGCGTGCCGGCCGGGGCGATGAAGTCGGCGAGGGCGAGGTAGGGCACGCCGGGCGCTTTCTTCGATTGCTGACGGAGGGTGTGGAAGCGGCCGAGGAGCTTGGTGCGCGATGCATCAGCGTAGATCTCGATGTCGTCATGCGCCACGGTGTTCGCAGGCAGGATGCCTGCGACCCCGTGCGCCTGGATCCACTGCTCCTGTACGATGCGGTCCAGCATCTGCTGCGCATCGGCATAGAGCTGCGTGGCCTGCTTGCCCACCACCTCGTCCTCCAGGATGCGCGGGAACTTGCCGGCCAGCTCCCAGGCCATGAAGAAGGGCGTCCAGTCGATGTAGGGCACCAGCTCGGCCAGCGGGTAGTTGCGGTAGGTGAAGATGCCGGTGCTCTTGGGCGCCACGGGCGGCTCGGCGGCGAAGTCGATGGTGAACTTCTTCGCGCGGGCCTCCTCCAACGGCACGTACTCCTTCTCGCGCTGGTGTCCTTCGTACTGGTTGCGCACCTTGGCGTATTCCTCCTTCACCTCTCCCTCGAAGCGCGCGCGTTCGTTATCGCTGAGCAAGTTGCTCACTACCGGAACGCTGCGCGACGCATCGATCACATGCACCACGGGCTTGCTGTAGTGCGGCGCGATCTTCACGGCGGTGTGTACACGACTGGTCGTCGCGCCACCGATCAGTAGCGGGGTCTCGAAGCCCTCGCGTTCCATCTCCTTGGCCACATGCACCATCTCATCGAGGGATGGCGTGATCAATCCGCTGAGGCCGATGATGTCCACCTTCATCTCGCGGGCGGTCTTCAGGATGGTGGCGCTCTGCACCATCACGCCCAGGTCGATCACCTGCCAGCCGTTGCACGCGAGGATCACGCCCACGATGTTCTTGCCGATGTCGTGCACGTCGCCCTTCACGGTGGCGAGCAGCACCTTCTTCGCGCCCTCCTTCTGCGTGCCGATCACCTGCGCGGCCTTCTTCTCCTGCAGGAAGGGCTCGAGGTAGGCCACGGCGCGCTTCATCACGCGGGCGCTCTTCACCACCTGCGGCAGGAACATCTTGCCGCTGCCGAAGAGGTCGCCCACCACGTTCATGCCGGCCATCAGCGGACCTTCGATCACCAGCACGGGGTCCACGTACTGCACGCGGGCCTCTTCGGTGTCGGCTCGATGAACTCGGTGACGCCGTGCACCAGGGCGTGCTTCAAGCGCTCCTCCACGGAACCTTCGCGCCAGGCGGCCTGCGCGGCCATGGCCTCTGCGGAAGGCGCGCCCTTGAACTGCTCCGCGAAGGCCACCATACGTTCGGTGGCGTCGGGGCGGCGCGCCAGCAGCACATCCTCGACATGCTCGAGCAGCTCCTTCGGGATGTCATCGTACACGCCGATCTGCCCGGCGTTGACGATGCCCATGTCCAGGCCCGCCTTGATGGCGTGGTAGAGGAAGGCGGTATGGATGGCCTCGCGCACGGGCTCGTTGCCGCGGAAACTGAAGCTCACATTGCTCACACCGCCGCTGGTGAGCGCACCGGGCAGGTGCTGCTTGATCCAGCGCACGGCCTCGATGAAGTCGATGGCGTAGCGGTCGTGCTCGGCCATGCCGGTGGCCACGGTGAGGATGTTCGCGTCGATGATGATGTCGTGCGGCGCGAAGCCGGCCTTCTGCGTGAGCAGGTCGTAGCTGCGTTTGGCGATGGCGATGCGGCGCTCGAAGGTGTCGGCCTGGCCCTGCTCGTCGAAGCACATCACCACGGTGGCGGCACCGAGGCGACGGATGATCCTGGCCTGCCGCAGGAACTCGGCCTCCCCCTCCTTCAAACTGATGCTGTTGGCGATGCCCTTGCCTTGCAGGCACTTCAGGCCCGCCTCGATCACGCTGAACTTGCTGCTGTCCACCATCACCGGCACACGCGCGATGTCGGGCTCGGCGGCGATAAGGTTGAGGAACTTGCGCATGGCCTCCACGCCATCGATCATGCCCTCATCGAGGTTCACGTCGATCACCTGCGCGCCGTTCTCCACCTGCTGGCGGGCCACGCTCACGGCCTCATCGTACTGGCCGTTCTTGATCAGCTTGCGGAAGGCCGCGCTGCCCGTGACGTTCGTGCGCTCGCCGATGTTGACGAAGTTGGAACCCGGGAAGATGCGGAGGGGTTCGAGGCCGGAGTAGGTGGGGATCATGTCGATCAGATGATCAGAAGATCAGATAATGGCATGACGTCCATTACGCGAGAACAGGGAGAGGGCGTGGTGCATGTTTCGCTGCCTCAGCCGCCAGCGCCGCGATATGATCCGGCGTCGTTCCACAACACCCGCCCACCACGTTCACCCAGCCGTTGGCCATGAACTCGCCCACGAGGCGGGCGGTGACCTCGGGCGTTTCGCGGTACTCGCCCATCTGGTCGGGCAGGCCGGCGTTGGGGTAGATGCTCACGCGGCAGGGGCTCTGCTCGGCGATCACCTCCAGGTAGGGCCGCATCTGGGCCGCGCCCAGCGCGCAGTTGAGGCCCATGCTGAAGAGCGGCACATGCTGCATGCTGATGAGGAAGGCCTCGATGGTCTGGCCGCTGAGGGTGCGTCCGCTGGCATCGGTGATGGTGACGCTGCACATGAGCGGCACTCGCTTGCCTCGTTCCTCGAACACCTCGTCGATGGCGTAGAAGGCGGCCTTGGCGTTGAGCGTGTCGAAGATGGTCTCCACCAGCAGGATGTCCACGCCACCGTCGAGCAGGGCCTCCACCTGCTCTTTGTAGGCGGCCACGAGCTGGTCGAAGGTGACGGCGCGGAAGCCGGGGTCGTTCACGTCGGGACTGAGGGAGGCGGTCTTGTTCATCGGACCGATGGCGCCGGCCACGAAGCGCGGCTTGCTCGGGTCCATGGCGGTGTACTTCGCGCAGGCCTCCTTCGCGAGGCGAACCGAGGCGAGGTTCATCTCGCGCGCCAGGTGGCTGCAATCGTGCTCAGCCTGTGCGATGCTGGTGGCGGAGAAGGTGTTCGTCTCCACGATGTCGGCGCCGGCCGCGAGGTATTGCTCGTGGATGGTGCGGATGGCCTCGGGCCTCGAGAGCGAGAGCAGCTCGTTGTTGCCCTTGAGCAGGACCTTGTGGTCCTCCATGCCCTTCGGGTGGAAGTCCGCCTCGGTGAGGCCGAGCTTCTGGATCATGGTGCCCATGGCCCCGTCGAGGACGAGGATGCGTTGGGCGGCGATGCGTTCGAGGTCGGTCATTGCGTGCTCGTATGTGCGTGCTTTCCGGATGCGAATGCGGGGAGAATGGCGATAAGAGTGAACGTGGTGAGAACGTGGCCCCAGAGCGCCGAGCACTTTCTCACCATTCTCTCCACCCTCACCACTCTCACCACCAGAAAGACAAAAGCCCCACCCGACGGACCGGATGAGGCATCACTGCACGAGGCACTGCTTCCTGATCACGGCTCATCTTCTCCGCCGTACGGCGGACTGGATTTGGCACCGATCATCGGACGTCCGCGTGCGTCAGCATTGCAGCTGACTTCGGCGCGACGATGGTTGCCAAGGCTTCACAGGGCCAGTCCCTCCGCCTTTCTGGATAAGCAATGGAAAGAACGCGGCGCGAAGATAATGGCGACGGGGCTGGATCAGCCTTGCGCCCCCGCGAACTCCCGGAAGAAGCCCACGATGCGCTTGCGGAAGAGCAGGAACAGCAGTACGTAGGGCACCGCCATCAGCAGCAGGATGCCCCGGTTCAGGCCCTTGCCGATGTTCTGCTCGCCCCCGAACACCTGACCGGTGCCCTCGGCGCTCTCCACCGTGGCCTTGCACATGGCACACCCCTGCGCCCACACCTCCGTGGGCACCAGCGGGAGCACCAGGGCCAGGATAAGCAGGAGGGTCCAGCGGCGGGACATGCGGCAAAGGTAACGCCGGCGCCTGCTGGAAGGTTGACCGTGCTCAGTAGTACGGACTGATCAGCAGGTACACCACCACGCCGGACA
Source organism: Flavobacteriales bacterium (assembly GCA_020635695.1). GTDB lineage: Bacteria > Bacteroidota > Bacteroidia > Flavobacteriales_F > PHOS-HE28 > PHOS-HE28. The sequence goes on from JACJZH010000014.1 coordinate 4,657, forward strand.
CGCTCACGTAGAACCACACCGGCCACACGCGCCGGGCCAGCTTGCGGTGCGCGGGGTAGGCCCCGCTGAGGGCTCTGTAGGCGGTGGTCAGGATGAAGGGCAGGCTCGTGGCGGCCAGCACGATGTGGGTGACCAGCACCACGTAGTACACCACACGGATGGCCCCTTCGCCCCCGAAGCTGGTCTCGCCGGCGAAGAGGTGGTGGGCGATGTAGCTGACCAGGAACAGCACGCTCAGCGCCATGGCCGTGAGCATCACCCCCCGGTGGGCGGTCCAGTTCCGGGCCTTGGCCGTGAAGAGCCCGGCCAGCAGCAGCAGGCTCACCAGGCTGTTGAGCACCGCGTTCAGGCGGGCAAAGACGTGGATGTCCAGCCCCTCGGGCGCGGGCACCTGCACCCGGCCCAGCACCACCACGGCCAGGAACACGATGCCGGAGAAGGTCCAGATCAGGCGCTTGGCACGGGGTTCGGGCAACCTGAGCGCCGGTGCGGGATAGGGCTTCGGGGTGGCCATCGCGGACAAGGACGTTCGACCGGGGCGGATGGTTCAGCGGGCCTGCTGCTTGGCGCGCACCTTCTCCTCCTTCAGCAGCATCTTCAGGTCGCTCAGCAGCTCGTCCACCTCCTCGGTCTTGGTGCCGTCGTAGTACCCACGGATGTGGCCTTCGCGGTCCACCAGGACGAACATCTCAGAATGGAGGAAGCCATCGGGGGCCATCACGTCCTCTCGCGAGGCCAGGAAGTAGCCGTCGGCCCCGTGCAGGTAGATGTCCGCCTTGGCCCCGGTCAGGAACTTCCAGCGGTTCGGATCGGCCTCCAGCCGCCCGGCGTACTCCTTCAGCACCTCCGGCGTGTCGTGCTCGGGGTCCACGGTGTGGCTCAGGAACAGCACATCGTCGTAGGCGGGGTCGTCCAACCGGAGCTGCAGCTGCTGCATCTGGGCGCCCATGCGCGGGCAGATGGTGGTGCAGCGGGTGAAGAAGAAGTCCACGATGCGGATCTTCCCGTCCACGTCGGCCTGGGTGAAGGGCTGACCGTCCTGGTCCACGAAGGCGAACTCCGGGACCGTGAAGTAGGTGGTGTCGCCCGGGGCGTTGGCCTCGCGGGGACCGTAGTACGGCAGGGTCTTGAAGCTGTGCTCACCGGTCCCCAGCAGCAGAAAGATGGCCGGGAGGACCAGGAAGAAAAAGGCCAGGACGAGGTACTTGGCGGTACGGCCGAGGGGTTTCATCCCTCCTTAAAGGAACATCTCCCAGGCCCGGTTCACGTAGTTCGACTCCCAGATGGCGATGAACACCAGGTACAGGAGGAACAGCGCGTAGGGCAGCAGGATCAGCGCACGGATGTTGCGGCGCTCATCGCCCAGGTGCATGAAGGTCATGACGATGTAGGTGGCCTTCACCAGGGTGAGCACGATGAAGGTCCACTTCACCAGGTGCCAGGCGCCGGGGAACCACTCCTTCCAAAAGGCGCCCAAGGCCACCTCCACGGCGGTGACCACCGCCAGGAACAGGGTCACCATCCAGATCGTCCTCCGGATCTTCCGACCCTCCTCCTCGCTGTGGTGGGCGTCCAGGCTGTACTCGATGATGTCGTCGCGCTCCATGTCAGACGAGGTAGAAGAAGGTGAACACGAACACCCACACGAGGTCCACGAAGTGCCAGTAGAGGCCGGCCTTCTCCACCATCTCGTAGTGGCCGCGGCGGTGGAAGACGCCCTTCATGACCATCAGCAGCACGATGAAGTTGATGACCACCCCGCTGAACACGTGGAAGCCGTGGAAGCCGGTGATGAAGAAGAAGAAGTTGGCGTACTGGGGCGGGCCGTACTCGTTGCGGGTCATGTTGGCCCCATCGATGTACTCCAACCGGTCGTTCCAGAGGGTCATGGCGGCCTCCCCTTCGATGTGGTGGGCGCCCTCCTCGCCGATGAGATAATGACCGGGAACGGCCTTCACCAGGTGGAATCCGGGCGCGTGGGCCGGATCGTGCGTGTCGTGGGTCTCGTTGTGCACCCAGTACTTGGCGCCGTCCGGGCTGGTGATGTAGCCGCCACTGCCGTGGATGAAGTGGCTCCACTCCCAGGCCTGCGAGCCCACGAAAAGGAGGCCACCTGCCACAGTAAAGAACAGCCATTTGATCACGCCCCGCTTGTCCATCCGGTGGCCAGCCTCCACGGCCAGCACCATGGTCACCGAGCTGAAGATCAGGATGGCCGTCATCAGCGCCACATACAACAGCGGATAATCCCCATGTAGGCCGGGAAACGCCCGGAACACCTCCTCGCCGATGGGCCAGGCCCCGGTGTAGGCGTGCCGCACGAAGCCGTACGCGATCAGCAGTCCCGAGAACGTCAACGCGTCCGAGACCAGGAAGAACCACATCATCATCTTCCCGTAGCTGATGCTGAACGGGGAGCGGCCGCCGCCCCACAGGACGTCCCCGCTGATCGCCTTCGTAGCCTCGCCTGACATGTGCTTGTGGTGCCGGGTTTACCGGGCGCAATGTTAGTGAATGATCACCAAGAACAAAAGGAGATAGACCCAGAGGCCCCCGAGGAAATGCCAGTACAGCGTGCCCTGCCACAGTCCGGTGTGCGAGGCGGCCGTGTACCGGCCCCTGGTGGCCCGGAACAGCAACAGCGCCAGGGCCAGCAGGCCGAACACCAGGTGGGCCAGGTGGGCGGCGGTGAGCACGTAGAAGTAGGAACTGGCCGTGTTCTGCTGCTCGTTCAGCTCGGCGTTCAGGGGCTTCCGGCGCTCCACGTCGTCCGGCAGGAAGAACTCGCCTTCCTCCAGCACCAGCGGCACCCCGTTCCTGGTGATGGTGTAGTCCGTTCCATAGGTGCCGCTGCTCTGCAGCACCTTGCCCACCACGAAGTTGCCCCGCTCCACCAGCTGGCTCCAGCCCTGGAACTGCGACCAGGCGAACACGAGGCCCAGGGCCAGGGTGATGGCCAGGAGCAGGGGCACCCGGGCGGTGTTCCCCCGGCGGGTGCTCACCAGGGCCAGCTGCACCACCGCACTGCTGGCCAGGATCACCACGGTGCTCAGGTAGAAGGCGTCCGGCACCCGGATGTCCACCCAATACCCCGAGCTCATGCTCACCACGTAGGCGCTGGTGAGCCCGGCGAAGAACATCACGATGGCGAACAGGATCAGGTAGGTCAGCGTGCGGCGGGCCTTCTGCTGGCGGATGCCGTAGTCGGCAGCTTCGTCGGGGGTCTGTTCCATGGGAACGGCGAGGTCGGTCATAGCTTGTCGAGGACGTAGGCCACCTGGACGGCGGGCAGGTACAAAAAACTGGCGAACATGAGCCGCCGGGCGTGAGCGGTGTCACGCGTGGCCATCAGGCGGATGGCCGGTACCAGCATCAGCAGGCCCGCGGCCACGGCCACCCACATGGACACCACGCCCGTGAAACCGAACGCCCAGGGAAGCATGCCCGTGGGAATAACGAACAGGGTGTACAAAAGGATCAGCCGGGCGCTGGAGGCGTCCCTCCCACCCCGCGAGGGCAGCAGGAAGAACCCTGCCTTGCGGTAGTCGTCGTCGATCACCCAGGCGATGGCCCAGAAGTGCGGGAACTGCCACATGAACTGCCCGGCGAAGAGCAGGCCGGGACCGAGCCCGAACTCGCCCGTGGCGGCCACCCAGCCCAGCATGGGCGGTACGGCACCTGGGAAGGCCCCCACGAACACCGCCCAGGGGGTGTGCTTCTTCAGCGGGGTGTACAGCGCGGCATAGGTGAACAGGGCCAGGAAGCCGAGCGTGCCGGCCAGCGGGCCGAAGCGCAGCCACAGGATCAGCGTGCCCGCCCCCCCGGCCAGCAGGGCCAGCCACAAGGCCTCGCGCACGGTGAGCCAGCCACGGACCAACGGGCGGCCGGCGGTGCGGTCCATCAGCGCGTCCTCGTTCACCTCGATCACCTGGTTCAGGGCGTTGCTGGCACCGGTCACCAGCAGGCCTGCCAGGGCCAGCAGGCCCAGGTCCACCCACAGGAAGGCACCATCCGCCACGCCCAGCAGGTAGCCGAGCACGGCGCTCACCACCACCAGGCTGGTGAGCCTCAATTTGAACAGGGCCGCCACCGCCCGCAGGCGGCCTGCGAAGGAGGCCGGGGCGGCGTATGCATCGGGGGGCGCCAAAGCGCCGCAAAGGTACCGTTCGGAGACCTATGGAAGCACGTAGCGCACCTCCTGGTCCGGGTGCCTGTCCCGGAACCTGCAGCTGAGCCCCACCCGCAGGTAGTTGGTGATCAGGTCCTCGCCGCCATCCGGCAGCGCGGCCCGGAACTGCCACCCGGCTTCCAGCAGCAGGGCGCCGTGCGGGTCCACCACGTAGCCGGCCCGGAGCTCGTTGGCCAGGATGGTCTTCGGAAGCACGTCCCCATGGTAGTAGCCGAAGTTCTGTGGGCGCCCTTCGCTGTCGCGGGGGGGGCGTGCGCTTTCCGGCAGGAAGATGTTGTTGCCCCAGCTGTATCCGCCGGTGTCCTGCCCCATCACCGCGTAGCTGAACCGCTCGTGCACCTGCCAGCGCCCCTTGCGCCAATCGCCCACGGCCAGGGCCTCCACGAAGTTGGACCCGTAGGGATGGGCCAGGGGCTGCCCGTGGTGGCTGTAGTTCTGGCGGGTGTCCGAGTGGGTGTACATGAAGGGCCGCACGTAGTTCACCTCGGCCCTCAGGGTCAGTTCAGGTACCTGGAAGGCCTCGTAGGCCACCACCCCGGCCTGCACCGCCTGCTTGTTGCCGACCCAACCATCGCCTTCCCGCACTTCCCGCAGCACCAGCTCGTCCAGCATCACGTTGATGTAGAGCGTGTTGCGCTTGGCCAGCTTCACGTTCATGCCGAACCCCAACAACGCGTTGTCCGGGGAGCCCTGGGCGAACTCCACCGGCCGGTAGAGCACCACGGGGCTCAGGTAATTGATGTCGAAGCCCCGCGGATAGTCGGGGTCGTTGTCCTGCCATACGATGCCCTCGAACACGGCGAAGTTGAAGCGCTTGGAGGCGTTCCAGCTCAGGTAGTGGAAGCTGGAGAACTTCCGCCCGAAGTCGCCCGCCACCCCGTCGGCGCCCCGGATGTCGTTCATCATCGTGAACAGGTTCACGTAGCGCACGTGCCAGAAGGTGGTCGTGATCTTGAAATAAGGGTAGCTGTACGCATTGTCCGAGAGGAACAACGAGCGGTAGCCTTCGCCGAAATGGTGCCTGCCCCGGCCCAGCGTCAGGTCGAAGTACTTCGAAGGGTGCCAGTTCAGGTAGGCGTTCCAGTCGTAGTGGGTGAAGGAGGGGCCGTCGCCGAACGCATACCCTTCACCGGGGGTCACCTGGGTGGCCCGGACCAGGGTGTCCAGGTAGTCCGGGAACCGTTCGTTCCAGACCATCCCGTCCACGTGGAAGGCGAGCTTCTCGTGCAGGTCCCAGTCCAGCCAGGCCCCCGCGCCGGTGCGGTACTTCACCACGTCGTCCTCGCCCACGGAGGCGCCGAACTCGGCCTCGGCCAAGGGCCCGCCCCGCAGCCGTGCACCACCGGCCCACTGGTCCAGCACGGGGAGCAGGGAGGGCAGTGCGCTGGTATCGCGCAGCTCCAGACCTTCCAGGTCGCGCCTCAGGTAGGGCCGGATCCCCGTGTGCCGGGACGTCTTGTAGCGGTGCATGGCCTCGGCATAGGGGGCCTCCAGGGTGCGCGAGAGCGGCAGGTAGCCCTGCTGGGCGCTGATCGGCGACCAGCACACGCACCAGACGAGCACCACGACCAGCCCCCTCATGCCTTGGACCGGTTGCGGATGAAGTAGGGCAGCACGGCCAGCACGAAGGCGATCACCGCCAGCACCAGCAGGCCCACGTTGGGGTGCCAGTCGCGGGTGAGCAGGCTGAGCGCGATGATCACCACCGCGTACAGGTACAGTACGCCCGAGGTGCCCCGGTGGCCCAGACCGAGGTCCATCAGCCGATGGTGGATGTGGTTGCGGTCGGCGGCGAAGGGCGAGGCCCCCTTGATGGTGCGGTAGGTGAAGATCCGCAGGGTGTCCACCAGCGGGTACGCGATGGCCGCCATGGCAAAGAGCGGGGCCGCCACCTCGCGCAGCTGCACAGGAAGCCGGCTGGTATCGTGGTCCACCACCTTCATGGCCAGCACGGCGATGATGGCGCCGATGATCAGCGAGCCGCTGTCGCCCATGAAGATCCTGGCCGGATGGGTATTGAAGACCAGAAATCCCAACAGGGCCCCGGCAAGGACAAGGGCCAGGAGCGACAGGGCCACGTCGCCGGCCAGGTACAGCCAGGCCCCGTAGGCGAGCGCCGCGATCAACCCGACCCCGCCCGCCAGCCCGTCCACTCCATCGATCAGGTTGAAGGCGTTCACCAGCACCACGTACACGAAGAAGCTGAACCCGATGCTCACGGTCTCCGGCAGCTCGTACACGCCCAGGATGCCATGCATGTCCGTGATCCGGATGCCCGCCATCACCACCAGGATGTACCCCACCACCATGTGCCCGACCAGCTTCTTCACGGGAGAGAAGCCGATGATGTCGTCCTTCACGCCGATGAAGAAGAGCAGCACCATGGCCGCCAGGATGAACTTGAAATCCTTGTAGGCCGCGCCCATGGCCACGTAAAGGGCCTTGTACCCCGCGGCCTGGCTGCCGATCATCTTGGCCTCGGGGAACCACAAGGCATAGCTGAACAGCACCGCCGCGAAGATGATGATGCCCCCGATGGTGGGCACGCTGCGGTGGTGCACCTTGCGCTCCTCGCTGGGCTCGTCCACCAGGTGCTTCATGCGCGCCACCTTGATCAGGCTGGGCATGGTGAACAGCACCACGATGAAGGAGGTGAAGAAGCCCAGCAGGAGGATGTATCCGTGTTCCTTCATGCCCGTCAGATGTCGTAGTACCGGTTGAACAGACCCGTCCGCCAGGCCACGTACAGGTATCCGCTCTGGAGCTGTGCCGGTGCGTTGGTCAGGTCACGGCCCCGCCAGCCCAGCTGCACCTGCATGTTGGTCATCTGGTTCATGAGCCAGGAAGCGCTCAGGTCCAGGAAGGTGAGCTGACGGACGACCGGCCCGTCGGGTCCCGGCTCGGGGACATAGGGCTTCAGCAGGTCGCTGCCGTAGTTGAGGCTGTCGGCGCCGTCCACGTGGTAGGTGGCCAGGTTCACCTTGGCCCTGAACAGGAAGCGGTCGACCCGGTGGTCCACGATCACCACCGCTTCGTCCACGTAGCCACCCATCGGATGGGCCAGGGGCTGCCCATGGTGGTGGTGGGCCATCACCGCAGGCCTCGCCTGGTACATGAACGGGTCCGCATGGTTGTATTCCACCTGGACGTGAAGGTCCCTGCCGAAGAGGTCGAACAGCCGGAGACCACCCTGCCAGGCCTGCCGGTCGGCATCCTGGATGGCAAACTGGCCATAGACGAGCAGGCGGTCGGTCACCTTCCACTTCAGGTCCGCGCCCAGGATGTTCGTCCAGTCGCCATCGCTGCCGTTCACCACGCGGTTGAGGCCGATCACGGGGTTCAGCTCCATGGGTTCGAAGGGGCGCACCCCCGCGCTGTCGATGTTGCGGAAGATGGTGCTCTCGAAGAGGCCCAGCTGCACCCGGCCAAGGTCCACGCTCAGGTGGTGAACCCTCATGCGCTTCCAGTAGAAGAGCGACTCGGCCGCCTCCCCGGTGGGGAGCCGCTCCAGCTCGTTCAGCTTGGCGTGGAAGGTGGTGTACTGCCAACGGCCGTTCGGGCTCAGCAGGCTGAACTTCAGGTAGGGGTAGTTCAGCGCGTTGTCGCTGAGCAACATGGACCGGTAGCCGTTGCCCACGAAATGCCGGCCATGCCCGAACTGGACGTTCAGCCAGGTGGCGGGCGACCAGCTCACGTTGCCCTGGGCCCAGGAGAAGTCGTAGGCCCGGTTCTTGAACCCCTTGATGCGCCCCTGCCCCGGCACCACGCCGGTGCGCTGGGAGTAGAGGTAGAGGTACTGGGGATAGATGGCCTGGTTCTCGTAGAACGTGGTCTCGAAACTGAACCGCGGCCCCAGATCGCCCCGCACGGAAACACCCCGGGCGTTGTGATAGAAGCGCGTGGTGTCCGAGAACTCCGTCGGGTCGTTGAAGTCCTGCCCCAGCTCGAAGTGGAACACGGGATCGATCGTCAGGTGCACGTCCCCGTCCTTCACGATGAAGAGGTGCTCCTTGAACAGCTTCTCGGTGGCCCAGTAGTAGTGCCGGGAGCTGTCCGGCCGGTACCCCATCACGTGCGTGAGGTCGGCGCGGCTCTCGATGTAGGGGCGCATGCCCGTGTGCACCCGCCGCGTGCCGGTGGTGTCGATGCGGGCGTGGTTGCGGTCCAGGTCCAGGTAGATGTCCCGTTCCAGCGGAACGTTGTTCTGCTGGCCGTGGAGCATGAGCACAGGCGCCAGCAGGGCCGCGAGAGGCAGCAGGGAACGACGGATCGGGATCATACCGTGCTCGGAACAGGGCGAAAGTAGCCCTTCCCCGGCACGGGCCGTGAACGCAAGGACCCGGCACTTGGCCGGGTCCTTCCTGTTGCGTTCCAAGAGGTCGCTCAGACCTGCGCCAGCTCGCTCTTCGCGAACTCGGCGTACACGGCCGTGATGCCCTCGCGCAGACCGATCTTGTGCTTCCAGCCCATGGCATGCAGGCGGCCCACGTCCATGAGCTTCCGCGGGGTGCCGTCAGGCTTGCTGCTGTCCCAGACCAGCTCGCCCTCGAAGCCCACCACGTCCTTGATCAGCTCGGCCAGCTCACGGATGGTGAGGTCCTCGCCGGTGCCCACGTTCACGAAGAGCTCCTCGTTGTAGTTCTTCAGCAGGAACAGGCAGGCGTCCGCCAGGTCGTCCACGTGCAGGAACTCGCGCCGCGGGCTGCCGCTGCCCCAGACGGTGACGTTGGGCTCGCCCTTCACCTTGGCGGTGTGGAACTTGCGGATGAGCGCAGGCAGCACGTGGCTGTTGTTCAGGTCGTAGTTGTCGTTGGGCCCGTACAGGTTGGTGGGCATGGCGCTGATGTAGTTGTCGCCATACTGCCGCCGGTAGCTCTCGGCCATCTTGATGCCCGCGATCTTGGCGATCGCATAAGGTTCGTTGGTGGGCTCCAGCGGACCGGTGAGCAGGCTCTCCTCCTTCAGCGGCTGGGGCGCCAGCTTCGGGTAGATGCACGAGCTGCCCAGGAACAACAGCTTCTTCACGCCCTGCTCATGGCTGGCGTGGATCACGTTGTTCTGGATCATCAGGTTCTCGTACAGGAACTGCGCCCGGTAGGTGTTGTTGGCGTGGATGCCGCCCACCTTGGCCGCGGCCAGCACCACGTAGGCGGGCTTCTCCTGGGCGAAGAAGTCACGCACGGCCTGCTGCTCGGTCAGGTCCAGTTCCTTGCTGACGCGGGTCACGATGTTGGTGAAGCCGTCCTTCTCCAGACGCCGCACCACGGCGCTGCCCACCATGCCCCGGTGGCCTGCCACGTAGATCTTGTCTTGCTTGTTCATGGATGCTCGGTATCGTCGGGGCGCAACATGATGCGCTCTTACTCCTGCTCGTGCAGGATCGTGTGTCCGCCCTCCTGCAGGTACACGTCGCGTTCGAACAGCTTGATGTCCTCACGCACCATCTCCTTCACCAGGGCCTTGATGTCGTACTTGTGCTTCCAGCCCAGCTCGCGCTTGGCCTTGCGGGGATCGCCCTCCAGGTGGTCCACCTCGGCGGGGCGGTAGTAGCGCTTGTCGATGGCCACGACCACCTTGCCGGTCTTCTTGTCGATGGCCCGCTCCTGGGCGCCCTTGCCCTTCCACTCCAGCTTGATGCCGGCCTCGGCGAAGGCCAGGTCCACGAAGTGGCGCACGGTGTAGGTCTTGCCGGTGGCCAGGACGTAATCATCGGGCTTCTTGGCCTGCAGCATCAGCCACATGCCCTCCACGTAGTCCTTGGCGTGGCCCCAGTCGCGCTTGGCGTCCAGGTTGCCCAGGTACAGGGTCTTCTGCAGGCCCAGCTTGATCTTGGCCGCGGCCCGGGTGATCTTGCGGGTCACGAAGGTCTCGCCACGCAGCGGGCTCTCGTGGTTGAACAGGATGCCGTTGCAGGCGAAGATGCCGTAGCTCTCGCGGTAGTTCTTGGTGATCCAGAAGCCGTAGAGCTTGGCCACGCCGTAGGGGCTCTTCGGATAGAAGGGCGTCTGCTCGTTCTGCGCATGGGGCAGCACACCGCCGTACAACTCGGAGGTGGAGGCCTGGTAGAACCGGGTCTTCTTCTCCATGCCCAGGATCCGGATGGCCTCGAGGAAGCGCAGGGTGCCGATGCCGTCCGCGTTGGCGGTGTACTCGGGCATCTCGAAGCTTACGGCCACGTGGCTCATCGCGGCCAGGTTGTAGATCTCGTCGGGCTGGATCTGCTGCACCAGGCGCAGGCAGTTCACGCTGTCCGTCAGGTCACCGTAGTGCAGGTGGAAGGGCAGGCCCTTCTCGTGCGTGTCGTGGTACAGGTGGTCGATCCGGTCGGTGTTGAACAGCGAACTGCGGCGCTTCACGCCGTGCACCTCATAGCCCTTGTTCAGCAGGAGCTCGCTCAGGTAGGCGCCGTCCTGACCGGTGACACCGGTGATCAGGGCCACTTTGCGCTTTCCCTGTGGCCTGGCGGCGGCAGGGGCCTTGCGCGGGGTGGTCTTGCGGGACTTCGCGGTCTTGCTGCCGGTCTTGGCGGCACGGGTCGTCTTGGCGGCCTTGGGGGCGGCCTTGCGGGCCGTGGTCTTGCGTTTCGTTGCCATGTTCGCTTATTGGACGATGAACCAGTTGTTCAACAGGTCTTGCTTGTTGTAGCGCATGCGCGCGTTCGTGCTCACATCGGTCAGGTCGCGCCCGGCCTCGCGGGCGATCGCGTGCCCGGCGGCGGTGTCCCACTCCATGGTGGGTGCGTAGCGGGGATACACGTCGGCGGCACCTTCGGCCACCAGGCAGATCTTCAGGGCGCTGCCCATGCTCACGGTCTCCACGCGGCCGTGCTCCTGCTCCATCCGCTCGATGAAGGCCTGGGTGTCCGGGCTCGGATGGCTCCGGCTGGCCACGATGGTGTAGGCGTCGCGTTGGGTGGTCACGGGTAGTCGCTCGGTATGCGCGGCCCGTTCATACGCATCCGCGGCCTGGAGGTTACCGGCACCCCGGTAGGCACCGCCTCCCTGCCAGGCGAAATAGAGCGTGTCCTTCACCGGCACGTGGATCACCCCGCCCACCGGCGTGTGCGCGCCCAGCGGCCCGATGGGTGCCTCGTCCCGCGCCATCAAGGCGATGTTCACGGTGAACTCGCCGTTGCGCTTGATGAACTCCTTGGTGCCGTCCAGCGGGTCCACCAACCAGTAGTGTTCCCAACCCTGGCGCTCGGCCAACGGGATCTCCCGCCCCTCCTCGCTCAGGATGGGCAGGCCCGTGCCCGCCAGGGCCTTCACGATGGCGGCATGCGCACGTTTGTCCGCTTCGGTGAGCGGGCTCCGGTCCTCCTTCTGTTCAACGGTGAACCCCGTGCCGTAAACGGCCAGGATCTCTTCCCCCGCCTGCTGAGCGGCCGCGATGGCCGCCCCGATCAGGTCCCCGTAGGTGCTGCGCTCCATGATGCGGCCAAAGGTAGCCGCGGCCCCACCGGGCACTGGCCCGGCAGGGAACGGTTATCCAAGGGCGATCGTGCGAAAGCCCCGGCCACGCGGCACGTCTACTTGCCCAGGATCTTGAACATCCCGGTGCCGCAGGTGGGGCAGGTGCCCTTCATCGCCTTGCGGCCGTTCTTCATGGTCACTTCGGCCGCGTTCTTCATGTCCCGCTTGGCCTTGCACTTCACGCAATATGCTTCCACTGCCATCTTGGTCCGTGTTAAGGGGTTGTTATCGGACAAGGTAAGGGGCTGGCAGCGCTGCACGCGCCCGCCCTTCTCCACGACTTATCAACCGTTCCGGCGGCAGCCCGCTCACCGCACCCGCTCGAAGTACAGGTCCTCGCCCCGAGGCACGCCGGTCTGGTAGTCGGCGCGGATGTAAGCGTACTGGTCCCCGTGGAAGCTCAGGAAGGAGTAGATGATCGGGTACTCCTTGCCGTCGCGGTGCTTCTCCAGCTCCACCAGCATCTCCTTCAAGGTGATCCGCTCGCGTACCCGTTGGGGGTCCCGGTCACGCTCCAGGGTGGCTTCGTTGAAGCTGCGCCACACCAGGCGGTAGTGCTTCAGGTCCGCACCCCGAGGTGGCAGAAAGGTGGTGGGCTGGATGTGCAGCTCCGCCTTGAAGCGGCCGAACTCGGTGGCGTCCTGGGCCTGGGCGCTGCCGAGCAGGAGCGATACGAGTAGGAAGATCGGCAGGCGTGCCATGGCCCTCGCCATCCAAGATCCATGCCTGAACGATGACCTGAGGTCAATAGCCTCCACCCCCGCCCTGCCCCCGCTCGATGGGGTGCCAGGTGGTCTTCACCTCCTGGGTGTCCAGGATGGCGTACGGGCCTTCGGCCGCGCTCTTCGGGTCGCGGTACACCATGCGCTTCACGTTGCAGGTGGCCTCGGCGTCGAGCATCGTGCGCTCCTCCGGCGTGGCCCCGGAGACCACCAGCGCGTTCACGTCCATGTGCGCCACCAGGGGCTTCAGCAGTTCGTTCCGCAGGCCGGTGATCAGGTTCACCACGCCGCCGGGCAGGTCGCTCGTGGCCAGCACCTCGGCGAAGGAGACGGCCGGCAGGGGCTTGCTCTCGGCGGCCACCACCACGCAGCTGTTGCCGCCGGCGATCACCGGGGCGATCAGGTCCACCAGGGCCAGCAGACCACCGTCGGTCGGGCACATCACCCCCACCACCCCGGTGGGTTCGTACACGCTGAAGTTGAAGTGGCTGGTGTTCGTCGGGTTCACGCTGCTGAACACCGCCTGGTACTTGTCGCACCAGCCGGCGTAGTACACCCAGCGATCGATCGCGGCGGAAACCTCGGCCTCGGCCTGCTTGCGGGGAGTTCCATGGAGAACGAGCTCCTCCACGAACTGCGCACTGCGGCCCTCCAGCATCTCGCCGATGCGGTACAGGATCTGCCCCTTGTTGAAGGCGCTGCGGTCCGCCCAGCCACCCTGGGCCTTGCGGGCGGCCACCACCGCCTCGCGCACGTCCTTGCGGCTGCCCCGGCACACGTTGGCCAGCGGCTTGCCATCGGCGCCCTTCGGCTGGTAGTAGCGCCCGCTCTCGGTGCGCGGGAACTTGCCGCCGATGTAGAGCTTGTAGGTCTTCATCACGGGCAGGCGCTTCGTGGCCGGACCGGCAGCAGCTTGCCCGTTGCTACTCACAGTGGTCTTGGTCGGTGCGGTTCGCGTCTTGCTCATGTCTGGCGAAAGGAGTTCCAAGGGCCAAGTTACCGCCTTCGTTGCGCCGCCCGCGCACCGGCCTCCCGACGCTTCTCCGCGACCTCGTCCTGAACGGGCAGGTCCCAGGCCTTGGACATGACATCCACCGCCTTGCGCGCAAGCGGATAGGTCGAGAATTCATGGAACAGCTTCTCAGGGAGGCCGGAACCTTGGAACAGCAGGTCGTACGTGCGTACCCGCACTCCGGTGGTCGCCGCCGGCATGGGGCGCTCCCATTGCTCACTCGTGTACCGTAGAAGGATGCCTGTGTAGCCTTCCAGCTGGATCCATCCACCTATCCGGAACCGCCCGAACTCCTTGTACACCCTCGCTTCCCTGCGCTCCAGATCGATCTCAACGCCCGACCGCACCAGGAACAGCGCCACCGCCAACGGCAGGCACAACAGCGCCAGGATCCAATGGTCGAAGTAGAACAGCACCGCACCACCGATCACCGTGAACACCCCATGCACCAGGAAATCGTTCGTGCGCCCCTCGGGAATGTCGACGTTGGCCATGCGGCTCGAAGCTACAGGAAGCGCCCCACGCTCAGCACTAGGCAAGGAGGCGGCGATCACGCTATTTTCGTGGTCATGACGGAGATCATCTTCATCGTGGCCGAATCGCCGGAGGGTGGTTACGAGGCCCGTGCCTTGGAGCATTCCATCTTCACGGATGGCGATGACCTGGAGCAACTGAAGGCGAACGTGAAGGATGCCGTCGCCACCCACTTTGACACCGATCACATGCCCAAGATCATTCGCCTGCACATGGTGAAGGAGATCGTGATCGCTGCATGAAGATCCCACGCGACCTCACCGGAAGGGAGCTGAGCAAGGCCCTGGGCAAGCTGGGTTACGAGGTCACCCGGCAAAGCGGCAGCCACATCCGCCTGACCACTTCCCGCAACGGGACACATCACGTTACGGTACCCGACCATCGACCGATCAAGGTGGGCACGTTGTCCGGGATACTGGCAGACATCGCTGAACACCACAGCCTCACACGCGAAGAGCTGCTGGCCATGTTGTTCTAGGTGGGGCTGCCTAACTTGGAACTGCCAGCACAAGACCCATGTCCAGACACGTCACCGGCATCGGCGGGCTCTTTTTTCGCGCGGACGACCACAAAGCGCTCGCCGCCTGGTACAACGAACACTTCGGTATCAACAACGAGGAGGCAGGCTTCATCTGGAACCAGGATGCCGGGCCCACGGTGTTCTCGCCCTTCAAACGCGACACCGACTACTTCGCCAGCGACAAGCAGCAGTTCATGTTGAACCTGCGCGTACGGGACCTCGATGGCCTGCTGAAGAAACTGGAAGCCGGTGGCGTGCGCATCGACCCCAAGCGGCAGGATGGGGACTATGGTCGTTTCGCCTGGGTGTACGATCCGGAAGGGAACAAGATCGAGCTGTGGGAGCCGAAAGGGTGAACCAGTCGGCAGTTCCCAGTCGGCAGTCCTGAGTCGGTAGTCCAGCGTCCGTGACGGACGGCAGGCTCACTTCATCTTATTGAACATGTACCGGGCGATCTTCCAGCCGCCTTCGGTGCGCTGCAGCACGAAGAGCTCGCGGTTCTCCTCCGGTACCGTTTCGCCGGTGGCATGGATGAGCGTGGTGCCTTGGGACGTGGTGCGGGCGAACGCATGGTCTCCGTCCACCACGACCTCGTCGATGTAGAACTCGATGTTGAGCTGGATCATGGAGAACACACCGGTGTAGGCACCCTTCACCTGTTCGGTGCCCACAGCGGTCGGGAAGCCCGTGGGCATGAAGACACCGTCGGTGGTGTAGAGCGGCATCACCTGGTCCACGCTGGAGGCGTTCAGGGCGTCGCGGTACGTGAAGAGCAGTTCCTTGATCGCGATCTGGTCGTTGGTGGAGTTCATGGCTGGCGTGTTGTTGGTGGCTGTGTTGGCTTGTTCGCTTGGCGTCTGGCAACCCAACAGCAGGGCTACCGAGAACGTAAGTAGGATGCCGTGTTTCATCTCCGTTGATCGTTACGCCACAAAGGTTCCCTGGCCCGGTATCACGGGCCCATGGCCTCGATCAAGAAATGACCTTGATCCAGATCAAGGGATCAACGTCCCCTGCTCGCCTTCGCCTTCAGGCGGCTCAGGAACTCCGGCGTGACGCCCAGGTACGAGGCGATGTGCACGTTCGGAACGCGTGCGGCCAGCGCCGGATGCTGCTCCACGAAATGCGCGTAGCGCTGTTCCGCGCTGGATGCGTTGCGACGCAGCATACGCTGCTGCAGCTCCACGAACTGGTCCTCGATGATCACCCGGAAGTTGCGGTCGAACTTGGGGTGCTCGGTGTAGAGCTGCAACAGGTCGGCGTGATCGATGCAGACCACTGTGCTCGGTTCCATCGCCTCGATGAAGAGGCTGCTCGGCTTCTCCGCATGGAAGCTCCCGATGTCCACGATCCATTCGTTCTCCTGCGCGAACTGCAGGTTGTGCTCCACGCCCCTCTCATCCAGCTCGTACATGCGCAACAAGCCCTCCACCACGTAGGCGTAGGACCGGCACACCTCGCCCTCCTGCAGCAGGAAGCCGCGCTTCTTCAAGCGGCGCACCCGGCTGAGCATCTTCAGCGCGTTCCGCTCGGCCTCATTCAGGGCCAGGTAACGGTCGAAGTGCGCGGAGAGGACGTCGTGGGCATCCATCCTCACTTCCTCAGGATGCTCTCCATCTTCTTCCCCTTCGCCAGCTCATCCACCAGCTTGTCCAGGTAGCGGATCTGCTGCATGAGGGGATCCTCGATGTCCTCCACCCGGTGGCCGCAGATCACGCCGGTGATCAGGTGCACGTTCGGGTTCAGTTTCGCCCCGGCGAAGAAGGTGCGGAAGTCGATCTTGTCCGCGATGATCTTCTTGAGCTTCTTCTCATCATAGCCGGTGAGCCACTCGATCACCGTGTGCAACTCGTCCACCGTGCGGCCCTTCTTCTCCACCTTGGTCACGTAATGCGGGTACACGCTGGCGAAGGCCATCTTGAAGATGCGTTCGTTGTTGGCTCCGGGTTTCATGGTCCTTCAAAGATGGGGACCGGAATGTCATCCCGGGCTTGACCTGGGACGTCAAGGAAGAGGGTGTAGCTGTGGACCTGCCTGCCTGCCGGCAGGCGAGGAGGCGGGGCATGGGAGCGATGGTCGAAGATCAAAGTTCTGAACCGCTCGCCTACATGTCTGAACTCTTCAGAATTTGAAAAGTGGACCAGGCTTTTATATTTTTGCTCCGTTTATTTGAAAAGATGTCATGGGTTTTCAATTATTCACAATTCCTTGACCATGAGGGACTTTCGAGCAGGACGGCCCATGAAGACCCCGCAAGGGTACATCGCCTTTATGCCCGAACGCATCAACCGGGCCTACCGGCTGGATGACCCCAAACTCCAGGGACTGGTGGAGCAGGCCAACCTTAGGCTCGGTGCATTGGACGCCTTCGGAGAGCTGGTGCCCAACATCCGTCACTTCATCCGCTTGCACGTGGTGAAAGAGGCCACGGAAAGCAGCAAGATCGAGGGCACCAACACCAACATGCAGGAGGTGCTCATGGAGGAGCACCACGTGGACCCGGAACGGCGGGACGACCGGCGCGAGGTGAACAACTACGTGGCCGCCATGCAGCAGAGCTTGGCCCGTATGCCCGATCTCCCGCTATCGTCACGCCTGCTGCGCGAAGCACACGGCACGTTGATGCAGGGTGTTCGCGGGGAGAGGAAGACGCCGGGCGAATTCCGGCGCAGCCAGAACTGGATCGGTGGTGCGAGCCTGGCCGATGCCACCTTCATTCCACCTTTTTGGGAAGAGGTGAACCCGTTGATGAGCGACCTCGAGCAATTCCTGCACAGCAGCAATACACAATTGCCGCATGTGCTGAAGGCCGCGCTTGCGCACTACCACTTCGAGACGATCCACCCCTTCCTGGACGGCAACGGTCGCATCGGCCGCTTGATGATCACGCTCTACTTCGTGCACGCCGGCATCCTGAAACAGCCCGTACTCTACCTCTCCGACTTCTTCGAGCGCAACCGCAGCGCGTACTATGACAACCTCACCCGTGTGCGCACGCACAATGACCTGGAACAGTGGTTCAAGTTCTTCCTGGTAGGTGTGATCGGAACGGCGGACAAGGCCACCAACGGCCTGCGCGAGATCCTGCGCTTGAAGCAGGATTGCCTCGAACAGCGGATCCCCAGCATCGGCATTCGTAGTACCTCCGGTCCGCGGTTGTTGGAGTACCTGTTCCAGCAGCCGGTGGTCAACGCCGAAATGGTCTCCAAGGCCATCGGCCAAACACCGGCATCGGCCTACAAGCTCATCGCCGCATTCGAGCAGGTGGGCATACTGCGTGAGATCACCGGCAGCAAGTGGGGACGCATCTACCGGTTCGAGGAGTACTTCAAGGTGTTCGAGTAACACACGGCGATGACGCCAGCGAGATGGTGAAACCGTGGACGATGAGGCGGGGCATGGGGAATGTGAGTCAAGGTTGCTTCTCGTGATGCAAGTGGCTCGTGCAGATGCACCCTTTCTCCGGAGATTCCTCGATCACCATCGAGTCCTGCGTCATCAACAAAATGCTTGCACCCAGCCATGTGCTATCCAAGCCGTCCTTCCTGAATCTCAGAGAATCTCCTTCCAAGCGGTAGACACCATTCACAGCCCAAGCTCCTTCAACCTCGGGGTCCATCCAAGTCCTGTACGTACCATCACGCCAAAACTCCAGGTGCAGTTCGCCTTCATAGCCATCGTCGATGTTCGTATCCCCTTGGCACCTGCAGAACATTCGTCCGGACCATTCTCCATCGAGTTGGCCTTCCGGAGGGGAGCACGATACCACCAGAGCGGCGAGGGAGAGGGTGTAGCTGTGGACCTGCCCGCCGGCAGGCAGGCGATGAGGCGGGACATGGGGGACGACCATTAGGGTTTCGCGATGATCAACCTTGTTGACCATCGCGAACCTTCTGCATACACAGATGCGACATACATGCCACTCGCTAACCCTGGTGGAAGAGCGAATCTCGTATTCAAATGCCCATGTGCTACTGGTAACAACTGCGTACTAATACGTCTGCCGGACAAGTCGTGCAACTCCGCTTTCACCGTCTCGGTCCTAATGGACAACCCTGCAAGACTGATCCACAATTCTTCACCCGAGCTAGGATTGGGACCGAGGTTCAAAACCCCATCACTAAGGGCAATTCCTTGATCGAAGTACTGGATCGATTTTGCATACATCCCTCCATTCGTATAGGCCACAACCACCCTTCCATGTCCATCCGTTCCGAGCCACTGGGGTCCCTGAAAGCTGGAAAAGGATGTGGTGAATCGCTGGCTACCCAAACCTTCCCAATACTCCCCCTTCCATCGCCGAACAGTGGCGCGTCCATCAACCAAACCTCCTGCAATAATCTCATTGTTGTCACTGATGGCAAGGCAGACATACGACATTGGGATATCACCTTCCTGACCAATCACGAACCACGATGTGCCATCCCATCGATAAAGTGTCCCGCCAGATGCTAGTATCGGGCGATCCACGGCATCCACAATGAGATCTTGGAATTGCGGCCAACCCGCTTGGACAACGTCTGGGAGAGTATTCCATTCAGTCCCATCCCATTGCACCACTCTTGAGTCATTGTACTGCGCTCTGCCGTATCCAATAATGGGATTGTCGGAAGAGCCCAACACTAGACTCATACCACCGTTGGCCCAGTCGGTTGGAAATTGACCGACTTCATTCCATGAAACGCCATCCCAGCTCACCACCTTGATCGTATAGAAGTCCTCGATACCAATTGAGACTTTATAGGCGATCACCGGTCTCCCATCGGAGGTCAGGCTCATGCTGAGACCAACCGGATGTTCACTCGTAAATCCAACGGGACCCAATGGTTCCCACGCCGACCCATTCCAGCGCAACACCGTGACCCCGGCATTCACATTGTCCGCGTAAGCCACTATAGGGTAGCCCAACGAGTCAAGCTCCAGATCGTGATACGCTGCGTGGCCTGCCGAAACTCCAGCCTGTCCCACCACCTCCCAGGATTGACCATTCCAGCGCTGGACCACGGTCCTGGTTCCAATTGAAGGATCCGAATACGCAACAACGACCTCACCGGTGCTGTTCATAGCCAAGCTCGTGTAGTATGCTCCCATGGATGAAAAACCTCGGTCGCCGTATTCCAACCATTCGGAACCATTCCAGCGCTGCACTTGCGCTCGAAATCCCAAACCCCAAGACTGGCATGCCACGACAAAATCCCCATTGGCAGCCAGAGCCAATTTGGGGGCGTCCGCTGAGAGGTATGGGTCGATCGCGCATAGTATCTCCCAATCAGAACCATTCCAGCGACGAATGAATGTTCCTGCGGTATGGTCTGTGTATAAGATCACAGGGCGGCCATCGGCGTCTATCGCGATTTGCTGATGAGAGCAATTACCGGCTGAAATACCCGTGGGTCCAAGTGTCTCCCATGAACTACCGTTCCATCTTACAACTACAGGCCGACGGCCAAGCATCCAGTTAGTGAGGGTCACAATAGGGTATCCACCCTCTTCAACAGCAAGGTCTATTCCTTCTACAGGATAATTCCCAAGATCGATAGGAGGAAGTGTTTCCCATATCGCACCCGTCCAACGCTGAACCCTCGTCAAGTGAATGCCCGGATATGCCTGATAAGCCACAACTGGGTTGCCGAATGAGTCCAGTGCCAAATGAACGCCATACGCATCCGAATCAGAGAAGCTCTCATCACCGATCATTTCCCAAGCGCCTCCTGTCCATCGCTTGACGATAATGTGCCGATCTAAGGAATGATCTCGATAAGCCACCACGAATCTCCCGATAATATCCTTGGCAAGTTCGACGCTCGTTACTTCTCCATTCGAAAATCCATCCACACCAATGGGGACCCATGATAATCCATTCCAACGCCTCACCATGACACGGTCACCGTTGTTCGGATCATTGCCCGCCAACACCGGATTCCCCGCATCATCCAACACCATGTTCGACAGATACGAACCATCGGGAAAGAAACCCGTCGCGCCAAGCCCTATCCATTCTGCGCCATCCCAGCGTCTTACAGTGTATCCTGCTGCTATGACGGGATTGTTGTTGGCGTCAAGGGCGAGCCTGGGAAATGAAGCCTGCCCAACAGAAGGCCAATTCCAATCGTTCGGCCCGAGGGGTTCCCAGTCCTGAGCTGAAACCCGATAGAACAAGCCAGACAGTACAACCGAGAGAAGAAGGGTGACTCTTGGTTTCATACAAAACATCTGGATTCTCACAGGTAAAGATATGCGCCCGAATCCCCATAGGTCGCGCTTCGCGTGAGGGATAGAAGCAAGTAGCCCGCACCCCGTGGCCTTCCGAGGCGGAGGACTACTCCGGATAGCCCGACCCCGCCTGCATTTGAGGCGGGGGCACGCCCTCATGACTTAATTCAGGTTCAAGTATGCCCCCAACCCATGCACCCCGCCTTCCCGCCCATACCCGCTCTCCTTGTACCCGCCGAAGGGTGAGGTGGGATCGAACTTGTTGTAGGTGTTGGCCCAGATGACGCCCGCGCGCAACTTGCTGGTGAGGTTGAAGATCTTGCTGCCCTTGTCCGTCCACACGCCGGCGCTGAGGCCGTAGGGCGTGTTGTTGGCTTTCTGGATCACCTCGTCCACGGTGCGGAAGGTCTGCACGGCGAGCACGGGGCCGAAGATCTCCTCCTGCGCGATGCGCGCGCTCTGCGCCACGTTGAGGAAGAGCGTGGGGCGGCACCAGTAGCCCTTGCCGGGCAGGTCACAGGGGCTTTGGTACATCTCGGCACCTTCCTGTTGGCCCAGCTTGAGGTACTTGTTGATGGTGCCGAGCTGCTCCCTGCTGTTGATGGCACCGATGTCGGTGTTCTTGTCCAGCGGATCGCCCACGACGAGGGAGCGCATGCGGTGCTTGAGCTTGCGGATCACTTCGTCGTACACGCCTTCCTCCACGAAGAGGCGGCTGCCGGCGCAGCACACGTGGCCCTGGTTGAAGTAGATGCCGTTGATGATGCCTTCGACGGCCTGGTCGATGGTGGCGTCGGCGAAGATGATGTTGGCGGCCTTACCGCCAAGTTCGAGCGTGAGCTTCTTGCCGCTGCCTGCCGTGGCGCGCTGGATGAGCTTGCCCACGTGCGTGCTGCCGGTGAAGGCGACCTTGTTCACATCCGGATGGCCCACCACCGCCGCGCCCGTGGCACCCGCACCGGTGACGATGTTGACGACGCCATCGGGGAGCTCGGCCTCCTGCAACAGCTCGGCGAGCTTGAGCGCGGTGAGCGGGGTGGTCTCGGCGGGTTTCAGCACCACGGTGTTGCCGCAGGCGAGCGCGGGGGCGAGCTTCCACGCGGCCATGAGCAGCGGGAAGTTCCAGGGATGACCTGTCCGGCGACGCCGAGCGGTGACGTTTGTTTTCCGGGGAAGGCGTAGTGCAGCTTGTCGGCCCAACCGGCGTAGTAGAAGAAGTGCGCGGCGGCGAGCGGCACGTCCACGTCGCGGCTTTCGCGGATGGCCTTGCCGCCGTCCATGCTCTCGATGACGGCGAACTCGCGGGCCTTCTCCTGCAGCAGGCGCGCGATGCGGTAGATGTACTGGCGCGTTCGCTCGCGGGCATCTTCGACCACACGCTGTCGTAGGCCTTGCGCGCGGCCTTCACGGCGGCGTCCACGTCGGCCTCGTTGGCCTCGGCGATGCGCGCGAGCTTCTGCTCGTTGGCGGGGTTGATGGTGTCGAAGTACTTCCCGCTCTTCGGCTTCTGCCACTTGCCGTTGATGAAGAGCTCCTCGCGTGACATTGCTTTTCGCCATCGCATATCCGGGGACGAGCTGGTACGATTCGCCTAACCGTAGATCGGGATGCCTTTGTGGGCTGTACCAGCTCTCCAGCAGGGAGTGCGCCGCCAGCTCACTCAGCTCCGCCGATGGCGGAGGGTCCTGTCCAAACGCAGTGGTAACACCCAGTCCGAACGGACGTGGTGAGCGAGCGCCCAGTCGGTCGTCTTCTTCTTGGTGGCCATAGGTTTCAAAGATAGCCGGGCCTACAGTTGCATCCCCACGCTCCACCAATTGCCGGCGTAGTCCTTGAAAGAGGCCCGACGGTCCGGGTCACCCTCGCCTTGCTTCGGGGCCTCGACCGCCTCGCAGCCCAACTCCATGGCCCTCTCGTACGCTGCATCCACATCCGGCACGTACACGTGCATGACCATGGGCACCGCCGGGTACTTCTCCGACGCCTGGCCCAGCATGATGACCGAATCATCGAGCATCAGCTCCGCGTGCATGAGACTGCCATCGGGCATGTCGTAGCGCCTAAGCTCCTTTGCGCCGAAGAGTTCCTTCATCAGCTGGATGAAGCGCTCCGCTTCCGGGACGATGAAATAGGGGGAGACCGAGTTGTAGCCAGCCGGTTTGAACGAGGTGCTCATGACCACGAAGATCGCCCTTCGGCAACGCTTGCCCTACCGCCGAAAGTGGTTCGCCCGGACGTTCCGCGCCGCCTGCTCCACCGTTTCCCGGATGCGCTTGGCGCGGGTCTCCGGCCGTTTGGCGTTCAGGATCCACTCCAGGATGATGCGCTTGGAGGACGGCGGGAAGGCGTTGAAGTGCTTGAGCGCGGCCTGGTTCCTACTGAGTGCACGTTGGAGATCATCCGGCACCACGGAAGCCTGCACGGGGATCAGCGCCTCCCAGGTGCCATCCTGCTTCGCACGCTCGATCGGGGCCAGTCCCGCCGGGGTCATCAGGCCTTCCTTCACCAGCCGCGCCACCCGTTCGTGGTTGGACAGGCTCCAATTGCTCCTGGGCTTGCGGGGAGAGAAGTACTGCACCGCGTTGTGGTCGTCGTACTTGTTCTTCACGCTGTCGATCCAGCCGAAACAGAGCGCCTCCTCCACCGCCGCGTTGTAGTCCGGAGCCTTGGGGTCCACGCCCTTGTGCGGGATCACGAGCCAGGCGCCCTGCTCGGTGGCGTGGTGCTTCTGCAGCCAGGCCCGCCAGGCCTTGCGGTCCCGGGCCTTCACCAGGGTTTGTCCTTGTACCGGGTGGGCATGTTCCGTGGTCCGGACAAGGTACTCCGCCCATCACGCATCTCAGGACCAAGCCGCCGATCAGGCCTCCACACGCCAGCCCACCGTGCCACCCGCCCGGAAGGGCACCAGGTCCTCCCCATCGAAAGGGAAGGTGGCCGGCACCGGGACCTCGGTGCGGGCAAGCGTGATGCGGTCCGTGTTGCGCGGCAGCCGGTAGTGGTCCGGTCCGTGGAAGCTGGCGAAGGCCTCCAGCTTGTCCAGCGCACCGGCCTGCGCGAACACCTCGGCGTACAGCTCGATGGCCGCATGGGCGGTGTACACGCCCGCACAGCCGCAGGCGGTCTCCTTGGTGGGCCGCGCATGGGGCGCGCTGTCGGTGCCCAGGAAGTACTTGGGGTTGCCGCTGGTGGCCGCGGCCACCAGCGCCTCGCGGTGCGTGCCGCGCTTCAGGATGGGCAGGCAGTACAGGTGCGGACGGATACCCCCGGCCAGCATGTCGTTGCGGTCCAGCAGCAGGTGGTGCGCGGTGATGGTGGCAGCCACCTTGGGGGAAGCATCCTCCACGAAATGCGCGGCGTCGCGCGTGGTGATGTGCTCCAGCACGATGCGCAGCTCGGGGAAGCGCTCGGTGATGGGCCGCAGGTGCCGGTCCAGGAAGACCTTCTCCCGGTCGAAGATGTCGATGTCCGCATCGGTGACCTCGCCGTGGATCAGCAAGGGATGTCGTGCCGCTGCATGGCCTCCAGCGCCGGGAAACAATGCTCCAATGCAGGTGACGCCTGAATCGGAGTTGGTGGTGGCGCCGGCGGGGTACAGCTTCACCGCGGTGACCACGCTGCTTTCCTTGGCCAGGGCGATCTCGGCGGGCGAGGTGCGGTCCGTGAGGTACAGCGTCATCAGCGGCTGGAAGGCGCTGCCCGCGGGCACGGCGGCCATGATCCGCTCGCGGTAGGCGATCGCGTCCTTCACCGTGGTGACCGGCGGCTTCAGGTTGGGCATCACGATGGCCCGGCCCAGGTAGCGGGCGGCGTGCGGCACGGTGGTGGCCAGGGCGCCGCCATCCCGCAGGTGGATGTGCCAGTCGTCCGGACGGGTGATGGTGATGCGGTCCATGGGAACGGGAGGCCTCAATCGATGCTGAAGTAGTCCGCGCTCTGGTAGTGGCCGTCGGCCTCCTTCTGCAGCTGCATCAGGATATCGTTGGCCAGGCTGCTGGCGCCGAAGCGGAACCAGTGCGGATCCAGCCACTCGGGGCCGAGCTCCTCCTTCACCATCATCAGGTAGTGCAGCGCCTGCTTGCTGGTGCGGATGCCGCCGGCGGGCTTCATGGCGATCATCTCGCCCGTGCTCAGGTAGTGGTCGCGGATGGCGTGCAGCATCACCAGCGTCACCTCCATGGTGGCGGCCGGACTGATCTTGCCGGTGCTGGTCTTGATGAAGTCGGCACCCGCCGCGATGGCGATGTCGCTGGCCTGGCGCACCTTGTCCAGCGTGCCCAGCTCGCCGGTCTCCAGGATCACTTTCAGACGGGCTTCGCCGCAGGCCTCCTTCACGGCCGCGATCTCGTCCAGCACGAAGTTGTAGTCACCGCTGTGGAACTTGCCGCGGCTGATGACCATGTCGATCTCGTCGGCGCCTTCGCTCACGGCGAACCGGGTGTCGGCCAGCTTCACCTTGGTGGGCGCCTGTCCGCTGGGGAAGGCCGTGGCCACGGAAGCCACCTTCACGCCGCTGTCGCCCAAGGCTTTCTTCGCCACCTTCACCAGGGAAGGGTACACGCAGATGGCGGCCACGGTGGGCAACCCGGGCAGCTGGTCGTGCAGGTGAAGCCCCTTGTAGCAGAGCTGCTGCACCTTGTGCGGGGTGTCAGCCCCTTCCAGCGTGGTGAGGTCGATCATGCTCAGGGCCAGCTTCATGCCCTGCACCTTCGCCTCCTTCTTGATGCTGCGGGTCTTGATGCGGGCCACACGCTCCTCGATGCCCACCTGATCGATGGTGGGGATGGGGCGGGGCTCCTTGGCGCGACGGGAACGGGTGGCGGCGGGCATGATCGCGAAGTTATCCAGAGAGTAACATCGACCACGGATCTGAACGTAGCTTTAGGAGTCACTACACGACGATCATGCTATCATTAAGGATCACGGTCATGCTATCCGGTTTGGTCGGTTGCCTGTCGCTGGTCGCGCAGTCATGGTGCCCACCCGGAGCGCAGTGGATCTACGATGCAGGCAGCCCGTGGATCACTGCACTGGAGCAACTCACCTATTCCGGTGACACCATCGTGGATGGCTACCCGGCACAACGCATAGACAGGGTCTATCAGCAGACATCTCCAATGAACGTGGTCGCCAGTTGGAACCCCTTCTTCACCCGCACCAACGGGGACGTGGTGTGGGAATGGAACGGCACGGAATGGGACACCCTGTATTGGTTCAGTGCCGTGCCTGGCGACCATTGGCAGCCCTTCTGGCCCAATATGGCTGATTGTCCGGACCATGCCTGGCTGGTGCTGGACACCTCGACCACGGTGGTGAGTGGCATACCCCTCCGCACTCTCCTGCTCGAATTGACCGAACTTGGCGTGTCCACAGGTCAGCAGCCCCTGACCATCCGCGAAAGGTTCGGGGGTGGTGGCGGCTTTGGCTTTCCCGGCAATGCGCCATCGTCATGTGGCGGGGTCTATGAGTGCTACTGCACCTTCGGTTGCTACCAGGACCAGGACATCGTTCCCGTTGGCGGTCCGTGTGCCTTGTCCTTGTCCGCACCCACCCTCATGGGCCGGGATCAAGGCCTGCAGGTGTTCCCCAACCCCGCCAGCGACGTGGTGTCGATCGTTCTTCCCAACGCAACGACCATGCAGCGCGTGCAATTGCTGGGCATGGATGGGCGGCTGGTCATGACCCTGCATCCGGACAACGGAACGAGCACCTACCCCCTGACGGGCCTGAACGCGGGACTCTACCTGATCCGGGCCTTCGGCCACAACGGCACGGTACGGACCGCTACGGTGGCCGTTCAGCACGGAGCGCAACGGTAGCGGAATTCCCGCCGGGCGCAGGGGATCGGCTACCTTTGCAGCCCGGAAAATGCGCCCCCAGGACCGCCACATCCACCCCATCGCCGACCGGCTGCTGCAGCGCGCCGACAAGGAGGCCCTGCTGGGCCAGCGTGGCTGTGTGGTGTGGATGACCGGCCTGAGCGGCAGCGGGAAGAGCACCATCGCCATCGGCCTGGAGCGTCGGTTGCACGAGCAGGGCATCTTCACCCAGGTGCTGGACGGCGACAACGTGCGCACCGGCATCAACAACAACCTGGGCTTCAGCGAGGCCGACCGCACGGAGAACATCCGGCGCATCGCCGAAGTGGCGAAGCTGTTCGCCGGCAGCGGGGTGGTGACGATCTGCTGCTTCGTGAGTCCCACCCTGGCCATCCGCGAGCAGGCCAAGGCCATCATCGGCGCGGAGGACTTCATCGAGGTATTCGTGGATACCCCCCTGGAGGAATGCGAACGCCGCGACGTGAAAGGCCTGTATGCCAAGGCACGTGCCGGTGAGGTGAAGGCCTTTACGGGCATCAGCGCGCCCTTCGAGGCACCCGAGCGGCCGGACGTACGCCTGGAGACCACCGGCCAGGCCCTGGAAGCCACCATCGACGACCTGTACGAACACCTCCTGCCGCGCGTGCGGAAGGCTTGAAGGTTGAGGTCACCGCGAAGACGCGAAGAGCGCCAAGAGAAGACCCAACGATGAGATCACCGCAAAGACGCCAAGCACGCCAAGTGGCTCACCAAGCAAGGGAACACCTTTGCGGTCTTTGCGCCTTGGCGGTGAAGCACTGACACCATGCATTCCTACCGACTCACCCACCTGAAGGAACTGGAGAGCGAGAGCATCTTCATCCTGCGCGAGGTGGCCGCCCAGTTCGACAACCCGGCCCTGCTGTTCAGCGGCGGCAAGGACTCGATCGTGTGCTTCCACCTGGCCCGCAAGGCCTTCCACCCGGCCCGGGTGCCCTTTCCCTTGGTGCACATCGACACCGGCCACAACTTCCCGGAGACGATCGAATTCCGCGACGCACTCGTGGCCCAGTACGGTGTGAAGCTGATCGTGGGCTCGGTGCAGGAGAGCATCGACCAGGGCAAGGTGCAGGAGGAGACCGGCTACCACGCCAGCCGCAACAAGCTGCAGACCGTGACCCTGCTGGACACCATCGAGGGCCACAAGATCGACTGCGCCATCGGCGGCGGCCGGCGCGATGAGGAGAAGGCCCGGGCCAAGGAACGCGTCTTCAGCCACCGCGACGAGTTCGGCCAATGGGACCCGAAGAACCAGCGGCCCGAGCTGTGGAACCTGTACAACGGACGCAAGCGTCCCGGTGAGCACTTCCGCGCCTTCCCGATCAGCAACTGGACGGAGATGGACGTGTGGCAGTACATCCTGCACGAGGGCATCGACATCCCCAGCATCTATTTCAGCCACCAGCGGCCCTGCTTCCTGCGTGATGGCGTCTGGTACGCGCACTCGGAGTTCATGCGCCTGAAGCCGGAGGAGAGCGTGGTGGAGAAACGGATCCGCTTCCGCACCATCGGCGACATGACCTGCACCGGCGCGGTGGAATCGCCCGCCAGCGACCTGGCCATGATCATCGAGGAGGTGGCCAGCAGCCGGGTGACCGAGCGTGGCAGCCGCATCGACGACAAACGCAGCGAGGCTGCCATGGAAGACCGGAAAAAAGAAGGCTATTTCTGATCGGACGATCAGATGATCAGAAAATCAGATGATCGGAAGATGAAACAGGATCCAAGTACGGGCGGACGATCGTCCGCCCCAACAGGCTACCTCGACATGGACTTACTGCGGTTCACCACCGCGGGAAGCGTGGACGACGGCAAGAGCACGCTCATTGGTCGCCTGCTCTACGACAGCAAGGCCATCTTCGAGGACCAGCTCGAGGCCGTGGAGAAGGCCAGCTCCAAGCGGGGCACCGGCGAAGTGGACCTCAGCTTGCTCACCGACGGCCTGCGCGCCGAGCGCGAACAGGGCATCACCATCGACGTGGCCTACCGCTACTTCGCCACGCCGAAGCGGAAGTTCATCATCGCCGACACGCCGGGGCACATCCAGTACACCCGGAACATGGTCACCGGCGCCAGCACGGCCAACCTGGCCATCATCCTCGTGGACGCACGCAAGGGCATCCAGGAGCAGACCAACCGGCACGCCTTCATCGCTTCCCTGCTGGGCATCCCCCACGTGGTGTTCTGCGTGAACAAGATGGACCTGGTGGACTACGACGAGGCCGTGTTCGAGCGGATCAAGAGCGAGCTGGAGGACTTCAGCAGCAAGCTGGACGTGCAGGACGTGCGCTTCATCCCCATCAGTGCCCTGAAGGGCGACATGGTGGTGGAGCGGGGCACGAACATGGGCTGGTACCAAGGGCCCACCCTGATGTACATGCTGGAGAACATCCACATCGCGGGCGACATCAACCACATCGACCGGCGCTTCCCCGTGCAGTACGTCGTGCGCCCGCAGGACGATCGGTTCCACGACTACCGGGGCTATGCGGGCCGGATCGCCGGCGGGGTGTTCCGCGTGGGCGACGAGGTGCAGGTGCTGCCCAGCGGCTTCAGCAGCCGGATCAAGAGCATCGACACGCTGGAGGGTCCGATCGAGGAGGCCTACGCGCCCATGAGCGTGACGATGACCCTGGAGGACGAGATCGACATCAGCCGGGGCGACATGCTCGTGAGCCCGAACAACCTGCCCGAGACCACGCAGGACGTGGAGGTGATGCTCTGCTGGTTCAACGAGCGGCCGCTGGTGCCCAACGGCAAGTACGCCCTGAAGCACACCAGCCGCGATGCACGCTGCATGGTGAAGGAGGTGAAGTACAAGATGGACATCAACACCCTGCACAAGGTGGAGGGCGACAAGGCCATCGGCATGAACGACATCGGCCGCGTGAGCCTGCGCACCACGGTGCCCCTGAACCTGGACCCCTACGGCAGGAACCGGTCCACCGGCAGCCTGATCCTGGTGGACGAGGGCACCAACGAGACCATGGCCGCCGGCATGGTGGTCTGACCGCGTTCC
Source organism: Flavobacteriales bacterium (assembly GCA_020635695.1). Taxonomy (GTDB): domain Bacteria; phylum Bacteroidota; class Bacteroidia; order Flavobacteriales_F; family PHOS-HE28; genus PHOS-HE28. Next base: position 34,193 of record JACJZH010000014.1, read on the forward strand.
GGCCACGAACGGAAAAGGCCCGCCGATGGCGGGCCTTTCTGTTGTCCGTTGGTCGGATCCTACTTCAGCGTGAAGCGGATCGGGAGGTTGTACTGCACCTTCACCGCCTTGCCCCGCTGCTTGCCGGGCTTCCAGGGCGGCATGGCCTTCACCACGCGGATGGCCTCCTCGTCACAGCCGCCACCGATGCCACGCAGCACCTTGGCGTCCTTCACCTTGCCGTCCTTGTCCACCACGAAGGTGACGTACACCACACCGCTGATGCCCGCGTCGGCGGCCATCTGGGGGTACTTGATGCTCTTGCCGAGGTACTTGAAGAGCTCCTCCTCCCCGCCGGGGAAGCTGGGCATCTCCTCCACGATGGTGAAGATCTGCTCCTCGACCACCTCCTCCTCGGGCTCCTCGATGATCTCCACCTCGAAGTCCTCCTCCACCTCGGTGTCCTCGATCTCCACCTCCTCGATGTCCTCGTCGTCCTCCACGATCTCCAGCACGGTGGTGGGGGCCGGGGGCGGCGGCGGGGGTGGGGGCGGTGTGGCGCTGGGCGGGATCACCTCCTCCTCGAGGAACTCCAGGTCCAGCGTGGCCATCTCGCTGTCCGTCTTGTCGAACACGGTCCACTCCAGGGCCACCAGGGTGATGGCCACGGCGGTGAGCAGGCCGAGCAGCATGAAACTGCCTTTGCGCCGTTCGATGTCGGCTTCAGGGTTCTTCCGGGCTTCCATGTCGGTGTCAGGTGTTGGTCCTCGGGGTACTGTACACGCAAGGACCGTACCGGTTCAAAGTTAGGGATCCGGGGCTTGGCCGCATCAGGTCCACGAGCGCATCTCCCGGCGCAGGTATACGAGTCCGACCAGGGTCCCGGCCGTGTTGGCGGCGGCGTCCAGCGCATCGGCGGTGCGTCCCTGCATCATCAGGCCCTGCATCAGCTCCAGCGCCACCCCGTACAGGATGCAGACGATCGCGGCGGTCCATAGGCCCTTTGAACGGGCCCAGGCCGGTCCGTATTGCCGCTTCAGCCCCAGCACGAGCAGCACCATCAGCACGGCGAACAGGCCGGCATGCACCCACTTGTCCAACGAGAGCAGGTCGGCCCACCGCCACTGCGGCAGGTCCTGACCGGGCATCAGGCACAGCGCCAGGATCAGCAGGGCCCAGAGCAGGGCCAGGCGCAGGTGCCGGAACAGCATGGGGTCAGCCCACCAGCTCGGCGTACTGGGCGGCGGTCAGCAGCTCCTCCACCTGGGCGGGGTCGCTCAGCTTGATGCGCACCATCCAGCCATTGCCGTAAGGGTCGCCGTTCACGGCGGCGGGGTCGTCGGTCAGGGCCGGATTCACGGCGCTCACCGTACCCGAAAGTGGCATGAAGAGGTCGCTCACCGTCTTCACCGCCTCCACGGTGCCGAACACCTCCTCACGGGCCAGCTCCTCGCCCTCGGTGCCGATGTCCACGAACACGATGTCGCCCAGTTCGCCCTGCGCGAAGTCGGTGATGCCCACCACGGCCTCGTCCCCTTCGATGCGGACCCACTCGTGATCCTTGGTGTAGCGCAGTTCCTCGGGCGTGTTCATGGTCTGTGGTCCGTTTGGGATGTGCGGCCAAAAATAGCCGTTCCCGTCACTGGGTGAGCGTGAAGCGGATGCTGATGCCGGCGTTGGTGTTCGCGGACGGGAAGGAGGTGCTGATCACCGGGTTGTTCATCACCCTTTCGTAGAAGGCCCGCACGTTCAGCCGCTGGTTGATCACGTAGTCGGCCGAGGTCTTGATCGAGATGATGTTCTGGCCCGCGGTCACCTGGTTCTGGTTCTCCTCCATGCGGCGGATCACCGTGGCGTTGTCCCGCAGGGAAAGGTCCAGCCGCAGGTTCATGTCGCTCTTGGGCCGCGTGCCCCCGAAGGCCAGCGGGAACTTGACGTTCTTGAAGCGGTAGCCCGTGCCCACCACGAACTCCTTGCCACGCACCTCGGTCACCTGCAGGTTGCTGAGGCTGAGGGACAGGTTGCGGTCGCGGTTGTACTCGAACTTCAGCAACAGGCTGTTCTGCAGCGTGGCGTCGAAGTTGATGAAGGGTCGCATGACCTCCGAGATGGTGGCGGTCATGATCTGCCGTTGGGGAATGAAGTTGCCGATGGCGTCCAGCGCCTCGCCGTCCTGGGTGTACAGCAGGTTGGTCTGGTAGCTGCCGATGCTGAAGGTGGACCGGTAGCTGTGGTTGATGGTGAAGGTGCGGAACAGCTTGCTGAAGGGCGCCAGCCGGGAAAGCCCGTCGTAGGTGATGTCCCAGTTGGGCAGCGGGAAGATGCTGAAGGGGTCCAGCTTGACGCTCTGGGCGCTTTGCCCGGTGTAGGCGGCGATGAAGCTGGGGATCACCACGTCCTGCTGGGTGCGTCCGTAGCCCTGATAGAACCCCGTGGTGTCCACCACCTCGGTGATGCCCCGCGCACCCGCCAGGCGTCCGGAGATCACCTGCCGGTCGTCCAGCAACTGTTCGAACACCGGGTTCACGAAGTTGTCGTCGTCGGTGCTGAAGGTGGTGGCCCAGGTGATGATGCTGACGCTGAAGTTCCCGAACTCCTGCGGGCTTTCGTTCACATAGGCATTGATCGTGTCCGCCCGATAGCGGAAGAAGGAGCTGCTGTTCCGCGATTCGGTCCGGTTGGCCAGCAGTTCGATGCGCATGCTCTGGAAGGGCTCCAGCGTCAGGCGGGCGTTGATGTTCTCGGTGCGCGTGTTGGTGTACGGGGTGAAGATGGACGAACTGCGGACCAGCCAGTCGTTGTCGGCCGCGGTGCGGGCGAAGTCCCTGACCAGGTCCCCGCTCAGGTTGTGGTTCTGCTGTCCGAGCACGAACCCGAGGCCGGGAGCCACGAAGTTGGGCGACATCCCGAAGGCGTTCGTGGCCTCCCCGTAGCCCGGCAACAGGATCCCCGAGTTCTGGCTGTAGGTGAAGGTCCCGTTGCGGATGGTCATGATCAACCGGGCCAGTCCCTCCAGCACGTCCACCTTGCCCTTCTCCTTGTCCTCGTCCTTCTTGTCCGCCTGCTCGGTCTGGCCCCTGGAGGAGGTGCGGGACGTGCGTCCACGTGAACCGCCGCGGCCCCGGCCCTTGTCGTTGATCTTCTTCAGGTACTTCGACTTGTTGTACAGGTTCACGAAGTTCAACTGACCGTTCAGGGCGATGTTCTGGGAGTTCTGGATGGTGGCACCCAGCGAGTCCTGCTGGAAGGGCGCACGGTCCCACTGATAGCCCGCCGTGTAGGTGGTGTTGGCGGTGATCCAGTCGGTGAGCGGGAACTTGTCCAGCGGCAGCTGGTAGGTCAGGTTGATCGTGTGGTTGTATCCCGTGACCTCGCCCCAGTTGCGGATGCTGGTGAGCACGCTGTCCTTCCAGGCCTCGTAGGTGTCGCGGTACTTGGGGTTCACGATGCCGGGCGTCTCCCCGATCACCGCGTTGTTGTTGGCGTTGAAGTCGAGCTTCAGGCTCTTGGTGATCTCGTACCGGAAGCCGTACTGGCTGTTCCAGTTGAAGGTCTTGTTGTAGGTGGGCCGCTGGGGCAGGGTCTCGATGTCCGGGTTCGGCCGGATCAGCCGCTCCAGGTAGGTGCGGTCCACCGAGGTGCGCAGGTTCAACTGCTTCAGGCCCAGGTAGAAGTTGAACTCCTTGATCAGCTTCAACCAGCTGCTGTTGCTGATGAAGCCGATGTTCTCGAAGGGCTTCACCAGCTTGGGCTTGGGCGCGTGGTTGTAGGTGATGGAGCCCCGGTAGCTGCGTTCGTTCTCGTAGGCGGTGTTGATGTCGTGGAACTCGCGGTCGCTGTAGGCATATGAAACGGCGAAGTTCTCCACGTCCCACAGGTGTTCCTTCCCGGACCCGCCCCCGGTGCGTTCCTTCCGCACGTTGGTGAAGTTGATGCTCCGTCTTCGCGTGTAGGTCTGCGATCGTTTCAGCCGTTCCTTCCGCTCTTCGGGGGTGAGCGTCCGCGTCGCATCGTCCCACTCGATGTCCGGGCTCAGCGGGTCGAACTGCGGATTGCTGACCTCCTCCGAGAAGCCCACGTACATGGGGATGCGCACGCCGCTCTCCTCCGGCAGGAACTTGCCCAGTTCCAGGTTGCTGGAGATGTCCACCCCGTACTTGGTCTCCCGCTGCCGTTCGCTCACCCGCTTGTCGATGCTGCCCCAGAACGGAGTGCTGTAGTTCCCCGCGATGCTCAGGGTGCCCAGGTCGGCCAGGGTCGTGTTCACCCGGGCGATCGCCGCCCATCCCCCCCGCTGGTCGAAGTCGGTCAACCGCAGTTCGTTCACCCACACCTCCGCGCACTGGGGCTGCCCGTCGTCGGTGCTCCACGGATTGGCCTCGGGCCCGTCCTGCTTGGGGTTCCGGATGCCGATCATGATGGTGGACATCTGGGCCAGGTTCGGGCTGCCCTTCACGAAGATCCGCCGGTCGCCATCGAACTGCATGTACCGCTCGTTGCGCGGTATCCCGGACTGGTCCCTGCTGATCTTCACGTCATTGAGCTTGGCGAACTCGATGATCATGTTGTTCGTCTCCGGCCAGACGTTGTAGGGGTCGTTGTTGTTCAGGGCGCTGGGCACCACGGGCACCTCGTACTCGTAATAGTTCTGGTCCAGGTCGTTGCCCAGGCGCACGAACACGCTGATGTCACCGTACTCGAGCGGGTCGTTGGGGTCGGCCCCCTCCGCGTGGATGAACATCCGCATCTTCTTGTAGCTGCGGATGTCGAAGTTCACGTTGCGGAAGCTGGCGCGGGCGTCCCCGTCGCGCAGGTTGCAGGTCAGCAGCTGCAGCGATTGCTCGTTCAGGTTCCGCAGGTTGGCACTGGCCACGTCGATCTCCTGGTTGATGCCCGGCGGCAGCACGTAGTTGATCGGGGTCCGGTTGCCGTTCTCCTCGATGTTCACCGCGGCGGTCTCGTAGGTGGTGGCGTCCGGGTCGCCCCCGATCACCTCGCCGGGCGTCTCCAGGCTGAAGTTGTACTTCCGCCATTCCCCACGCACGAACTCCAGCCGGGCGAAACGCAGCACCACCGGTTGCTGCCAGTCCTTCAGGTACATGCGCATGAAGCGGATGGAACGGAAGTCCTGGATGCCGTTCACCACCTTGTCCGGCAGCCGTACGGGCACCTTGAACTGGTACCAGTACACCTGCTTGGGGCCCTCGGGCGTGTTGGCCGTGGCCAGGATCCGGTCGGTGATGAAGTTCTGCCCCACCACCATGTCCTGGGGCTTCAGGTCGATCTTGTACTCGAAGTAGCTCTCGCTCTCACCCAGGTTCTGGTCCTGGTTGATGTCCTCGGTGGTGGGAAGCGTGTTGGCCTGCGTGGGATAGTCCTCCGGCGAGTCCTCGTCCGTGATCGAGTTCCCCTCCAGGCCATTGAAGAGCTTGTAGCGCTCCAGGATGTCCAGGTTCAAGGCGTCGTAGTCGCTGCCCCGGAAGAAGTGGTAGTTGTCCGCCGAGGGGTCGCTCTGCCACACGGCACGCGCTCCGGGGTCCAGGTTGTCCAGGTAGTCGCTGAAGAAGGCCTGCTCGGTGCGGCCCTCGATGTCCGGCTGCTGGTCGCTCAGCCCGTCCATGCCCACGTCCTGGAACCGGTTGCTGTTGTCGTCCGTGATGGCAAAGGCGTTCACCACGCTCTGGGTGGTGGGCACCACCCCCCAGACGGTCTCGTCGGTGGTGGCGGCCTGGTCGTCCAGGTTCTTCGGCAGGCCGTTCTCGAAGGCCTTCCGGCTGTCCCTGAGCACATCCTCGCTGATGTTCCCCAGATCGATGTACAGCTCGCCCCCGGTGGTGTTGTCCGAATCCACGTTGCTGGCCGGCTGCCCCTGGCTGTTGCTCACGGCGGGGTCGAAGGGGTCCATCATCCAGAACTGGATCACCTCGATGTTGCTCGCCTCGAAATCGGTGGTGTTGATCCGGCGGGTGATCCCGGCCCAGTTGTCCTGGGGAACGGGCAGGGTACCGTCGCTGTCCAGGGTCGTGGTGTAGTTGTAGGGTCCCCGCTCCGAAGGGTAGTAGGCCAGGTCCAGCACCGGGATGTTCGCCGGCGTGCCGGTGGGCAGCTGCCGGTTGGGGAACACTTCCTGTTCCAGCACCTCGCGCATGCGGTTGTCGCTCTGCATGGCGCCGGTGATGTTGGACGGCGTCAGGTTGTTGTTGCGGAAGAACAACGGGTCGATCACGTACCACGCCAGCCTGGCGCGTCGGAAGCCCGTTCTCAGGTCGTTCACCAGATCGCCCTCGGGGAACAGGTCGGGCTGCCCCTGCGGCGTGGCCGCCAGGTTCCAAAGGCTCTGGGTGCGCAGGTCGATCACGCTCACGCTGCCCTCGAAGTCGTCGATGTAGCTCGTTCCGGTCTGCCCGATGGCCCTGCTATGGCCGGGGATCAGGTAGGCCGCCTCGGCGCTCGCGGTCACCGTGCTCAGTTCCTTGGTGGCATAGAACGGCAGCTTGTCCACCAGGTCGGTGATCAACTGCGACTCGGACCGCCAGTTCGCGTCCACGCCCACCACGGTGTTGGCGATGGGTTCGTCCCCCACGTTCACCTTCTGGGTCAGCGGGCGCTCGTACAGGTTCATCACCGTGCCCCCCAGCGTCAGGTCCTTGTTCACCCGGTAATCGAAGCGGGCACCGGCCAGCGTCTTGGTCTGGATGCTGAACAGCGAGTTGCTCTCCAGGCTGATGTTCACCGGCGTGCCGCTCTCCAGGATGCCCTGGTTCAGGATCCGCACGCGGCCCAGGTTGTAGTCCACCGTGTAGTCCTGGTTCTCCACCAACCGCACGCCACCGGCGGTGACCACCACCGAGCCCTGGGGGATGTTCACCGCGTTCAGCGAGATCACATCACTGCTCGCGCTCCGGTAGCTGCCGCGCAGCTTGAAGCGGTTCAGTTCGGGTTGGTTCCTGGCCGCTGTCTTGGTGCTGTCGTACAGCGCCTGGTACACGATGGTCTCACGCACCTGCGGCGGTTGCACCGGGTTGTTGGGGTCGGGACCGATCAGCTGCTGGTCCAGGTAACTGCCGAAGGGTTCCAGCACCGGGAAGAAGACCCGGCCGTTCTGCGACTGGATGGTACCCCCGATGGTCGCTGCCTGATCGATGAAGTCGAACCAACCGTCCGGGTTCGGCGCGTTGTTCGGGTCCAGCCGGTCCAGGCCCAGCGATTGCACCAGCGGCTCCTGGTCCAGCGGCGCCCGGGGGATGTAGTTGATGTCCACCCCCGTGCTCGGGTTGTTGTACACCACGTCCAGCCGGAAGTCGTCGCGGTTCACCTGGAAGGCGCCCAGCGAGTACACGTTCTTCATCATCAGGTCCCACAGGGGGATCCGGGGGTCGGTGATCGTGGCCTTCAGCAGGCGCAGCATCAGCGCGTCCGGCGGTGTCACACCGTCCGTGCTGAACTCGCCGACCTGGTAGGTGACCCCCCGGTAGGTGTACTGGTAGGCCACCGCCAGCACTTCGTCGTTGTTCAGTGATTGGTTCAGCCCGATGAAGCCCAGCCGGTTGTTGAGGGTGTATTCGTTGGGCTGCAGCATGCGTGCGCTCTCGAGCTTCTCGTAGTGCCGCGCCGCCTGCAACCCCAGGGACTGGAGCGCGGAGGAGGAGTTGACGAAGCTCCGGATGCCCGTGTTGGTGGAAACCTGCTGATACAGGGTGTTCGCATCGTTGGAGGCGAACTGGCCGGGCGCCCCGTTGATCGGGGATCCGATCAACTCCGGGCTCACGTGTTCGATGCTCTCACCCAGGTCGGTGAAGCCGATGATGTTCCGGTTCTGCTGGAAATCGAAGCGCGTGTTCGTCACCCAGACCTCCACCCGGGTGATCTGCACCTCGCTGTTCACGGTGGGCAGCGTGCGCAGAGCGTCCTCGTACTGGTCCCGGAAGAAGTAGCTCAGGAAGTAGTACTTGTTCGCCTCGTAGTCGTCCGCCTTGATGTCGAACGTGTTGGTCTGCGCGCCGCCGCTCACCTGCACGTTGCGCCGCTGGCCCTTCTCCTGGCTGAAGATCGCCGTGGCGGTGAGCCGGCCGAAGCGCAGTTCGGTCTTGAGGCCGAAGAGGCTCTGGCTGCCCTGGATCAGCGTACCGTTCAGGGGCAGGCTCACGTTGCCGGCCTCGATCTTCTGGATGATCTCGTCCTCGTACCCGGTGTAGTCCAGCTTCACCTGGTTCTCGAAGTCGAAGGTGGCCTCGGTGTTGTAGTTGGTGTTGATCTTGAGCTTCTCCCCGATGTTGCCCACCAGGTTCAGCTGGATCCGCTGGTCGAAGTTGAAGGTGGTGATCCGCCGCTGGTCCACCGGGATCCGCGGGTTGTCGGTGCGCGAGGTGTTGATCCCGAAGATGACCTCGGCCGACCCCTGTGGACGGATGTTGATCGTGTTCCCGCCGAAGATCCGGTCGAAGGCCTCGCCCCGCACCTTGATCTCGGGGATCAGCCCCTTCATGCCGGCCTCGGAATCCTCCTCCACACGCTCCAGCCAGTAGGTCTCCATGGCCCGTTCCAGATCGTACTGGAGGTACTCGTCCAGGGTCATGGACATCGGCGGGCGGTAATCGAAGCTGCCGCCCACGCTGCTGTTCAGGATGTACTGGCCCGTGTTGGGGTCGTAGATCCACTCGTTCGAGATGTTGTTCGGGTCCTGGAGGTCGATACCCCCGGTGGGCTGACCGGCGGCGGGCGGGTCCTGGATCGGCCAGATCAGATCGACTTCGGGGCTGTCCACCTGCAGCACGAGGTTCCCGAACAAGTGGGCATCGGCCTCCGTTACACCCAGGAGCAGGAGCGCAAGGAGGGCCGCCCACCGCACGAGCAGGAACACAGGAAGCTTGGCGGAACGCTCCGTCATGGCACGCACGCTATGTCTCGCTCACAGGTTCTTCAGGGTCAGCCTGATCAGTTCTTCCAGTCCAGGAGGTTCCGCCTTCCTTTCGTTGAGGATCGCTTGCAGGGCCCGCTCGGCCTTGACACGGTCAAGACCCAGCGAGATCAGTGCGGATAACGCCTCCGACTTCAGCGTATTGCCTCCCGAGGCACTTCCACCGGCGGACGCGTCCAACGGCTCCTCCCCCAGGCGTCCACCGAGCTCCTGCACGATGCGCTGGGCCAGCTTCGGACCGATGCCCTTGATCCCCTTCAACAGGGCCACGTCCCCGGCCAGGATCGCGGAACGGACCTCGTCCGGCTTCCGCGCGCTCAGGATGGCCAGGCCCAGGGTGCTGCTCACGCCCTGCACATCGATCAGCTGCCGGAACAGGTGCCGTTCGGCCTCGGTGGCGAAGCCGTACAGGCGGTGCTCGCTCTGCCCGGACCGCACGTCCACGCTCACGGTGTAATGGACCTGGACCAGGCACGGACCCTTGGGCGGCAGGGCCTCCGCCGTGTGTTCGGAGACCTGCACCAGGTAGCCCACTCCGTGGCACTCGACCACGATGTGGCCGGGCGACCGACGGATCAGTTCACCACGCAGGGATTCGATCATGCCAACAACGCCAGGAGTGGCCCCGGGCGCGGAAAAGGGCGGTAAAAGTAGCTATCCGGACCGCACCGGAACAGGGGTTCCCTCAGGGCGTGCCCGCCCCCTCCTCCGGCAATGCGGGCGGCTCGATCCGATCGGGCACGATGTAGCAGCCCGGATGGTCGGCCCGAAGCGTGGACCTGAGCCTTTCGGCCTCCCGCCGGTCACGCAGGTCGCCCACCCGCACCCGGAAATTGGGGGCCAGGTAGGACAGGTAGGCCGGGGTGTCCGGATGTTTCCGCAGGAAGGCCGACCGCGCCTCCTGGGCCTCGGCCCGGTCCCCCAGGAAGATCTGCACCCGGTAGCCCTTCAACTCGTCCGGGCGTTCGGCATAATCCTTCATGAATCCCGTGATGCGCGGGTCCTCCTCCAGGATCACCTCACCGGGCTGCCGAAGCACCGGAGCCGCGCTGTCCATGGCGGTCACCGGAGTATCCTCCTTCACCCTTTCCACGGAGCCTTTGTAAGGCTGGAAGGTGCGCACGGGCCGCATGGTGCTGTCGGTCTGGGCACCGGCAGGACCGGTCAGCAGCCCGGCCAGGGTGACGAGTAGCGCGCGTGCTTGCATCCGGAGGCCAAAGGTATGCCGACTGTTTTCTGACAGGTCCGTGACGATCCGCTGCTGGCGGGGCATCGCGGACGAACTCCTATTTAGAACGATCCTAAATAAAGGCCCACCCTCCGCATCCTGTCCGCGGTCCCATGGCCGCTTGGCGCGGCCGTGTATTTTTGCGCCGGATCGAACGGAGGTGGTCCGTTCACAAATCGTCCGGAATGCCGCTGCCAGCAAGGTTCTCCAGAGTTTTCACCGGGCTCTTCCACGCAGTTCTCACCCTTCTTCTGATCGCTTCGCTCAGCGGCCTGCAGGCGCAGGACGTCGATCAGGCCCTGTACGATGCCGGCGAGAAGGTCTTCAAGGGCAACTGCGCCAGCTGTCACAAGCCGGATGCCAACATGACCGGCCCGGCCCTGAAAGGGGCCCGCGAGCGCTGGGACGGCAAGGGCGACATCTACGCCTGGATCCGCAACAGCCAGGAGTACCTGAAGACCGGCAACGAGTACGCCAACAAGCTGTTCGAGGAGTGGAACAAGAGCGTCATGACCCCCATGGCGCTCAGCGACGAGGAGATCGACGCGGTCCTCTACTACGCGGACAACTATGCACCGCCCGCCCCCAAAGGAGGTGGCGATGTGGCCCAGGCACCGACCGGCCCCACCGATGCCGGCTCCCTGTGGCCCTGGATGCTGGTCCTGATCCTGCTCTTCGTGGTGGTGGCCCTCTCCCTCACCGGGGTGAAGAAGAGCCTGGCCAACGCCGTGCAGGAGGCCGAGGGCAGGGAACCCCTGCCGGACCGCACCTTCGTGCAGAGCGTCCAGGAGTGGGCCTGGAACAACAAGGGGCTCGCCACCGTGATCGGACTGGCGGTCACCGTCTGGGTGGTGCTGGCCCTCTGGAACTTCGCCTGGACCATCGGCGTGTATGGCGGGGATGAGGTGGCCCACTACCGGCCCGAGCAGCCCATCGCATTCAACCACACCCTGCATGCCGGCAGCGCCGGGGATGGCAACCTGGCGATCAACTGCCAGTACTGCCACAGCGGTGCCGAGAAGAGCAAGCACGCCGGCATCCCCAGCGCCAACGTGTGCATGAACTGCCACCAGGCCGTGAACCAGGGACGCACCGAGGCTGGCACTGCGGACATCCAGAAGATCTACGCGGCCGTGGGCTGGGACCCAGAGACCATGAAGTATACCGGTGAGCCCGAACCCATCCGCTGGGTGAAGGTGCACAACCTGCCGGACCACGTCTACTTCCCGCACGACGCCCACGTGGCCGTGGCCAAATTGGAATGTCAGGAGTGTCACGGGCCGATCGACAAGGAGATGACCGTCGCCGAACAGTGGGCGCCGCTCACCATGGGCTGGTGCATCGAGTGCCATGGTGACAAGGCGGTGAAGCTCGCCGGCACGGACAACGGATACTACGAGGAGATGCACCGGCGGCTGATCGAGAACGAGAAGCTGGGCCACCGCGAGCTGAAGAAGTGGCTGGAGGACGAGAAGGTCACCGTGAAGGAGCTTGGCGGCTGGGAATGCGCCAAGTGTCACTACTAAGAACTGCGCTGCGCGATGTCGAGCACGAAGCGATACTGGAAGGACCTGGCCGAACTGCACCAGGACCCCGAAGCCCTGGCGGGCCGCGAGAACGAGTTCCCCACGGACCTGCCGATCGATCAGGTGCTGGGCGACCCGAAGTTCAACGGCGCCACCACCGGCCGTCGTGACTTCCTGAAGTTCCTCGGGTTCAGCGTGTCGGCCGCCACCCTGGCCGCCTGCGAGACCCCCGTGGTCAAGAGCATCCCCTATGTGAACAAGCCCGAGGAGATCACCCCGGGCGTGGCCACGTGGTACGCCAGCACCTATTACGACGGCGACGACTACGCCAGCATCCTGGTGAAGACCCGCGAGGGCCGGCCCATCCACATCATGGGCAATCCCCGCCACGGCCTGAACAACGACGCCAAGGCCGGCAAGGGCGCCATCAACGCACGCATCAACAGCAGCGTGCTCGCCCTTTACGACAGCGAGCGCGTCAAGGGTCCCGTGATGCGCCACGAAGGTGGCTTCATGCCCCACAGCTGGGAGGAGGCCGACAAGGCCATCATGGGCAAGCTGGACGAGCTTTCGAAGGCCGGCAAGCGCATCGTGGTGCTCACCGGCACCGTCATCAGCCCGGCCACCCGCCAGGCCATCGACAAGCTGAAGAACCGCTTCGGTGGCAGCACCGTGGAGCAGGAGGACGGCCTGGAGGTTTCCATGGGCGGCCGCGTGGACCATGTGCAGTACGACACCATCAGCTATGCGGGCCTCACCCGGGCCAACAAGGCCTGCTTCGGCAAGGCCGTGATGCCCAGCTACGACCTGACCAAGGCCGATGTGCTCGTGAGCTTCGGGGCCGACTTCCTGAGCACCTGGGGCAACACCACCGAACACACCTGGCAGTACGCCCAGCGCCGCAAGCCCGAGGGCGGCCACATGAACCGCCACTGGCAGTTCGAGGCCCGCATGAGCCTGACCGGTGCCAACGCCGACGTGCGCGTGCCGACCCTGCCGAGCGCGCTTCCGAAAGCGATCATCGCGCTGCACGACCACCTGGCCAAGAAGGCCGGTGCTTCGACGGTGGGTGGCGCTTCCGCCGAAATGAGCGAGGCCACGGCCAAGGTGGCCGACGAGCTTTGGGCCGCCCGCGGCAAGAGCCTGGTGCTCGCCGGGGCCAATGACGAGGGCGTGCAGACCCTGGTGAACCACATCAACTGGATGCTGGGCAACTACGGGCAGTCCATCGATATGGCCGGGCATTCCTGGATGAAGCAGGGCGACGATGCCGCCATGGACCGGCTGGTCCAGGACCTGAACGCCGGCAAGGTGGGGGCCATCCTGTTGCACGGGGTGAACCCGGTCTACAGCCTGCCCGACGGTGCCTCCTTCGCGGCTGGACTGGCCAAGGCCGACCTGTCGGTGAGCTTCAGCGGCCATGCCGACGAGACCGCCAGCCACTGCGCCTGGATCTGCCCGGACAACCACTACCTCGAGAGCTGGAACGACCTGATGCCGCGCGTGGGCCACTACGCCCTGGCGCAACCGGTGATCAGCCCCCTGTTCAACACCCGGCAATGGCAGGACAGTCTGCTGGCCTGGAGCGGTGCGGACATGGGCTACCACCAGCTGATCAAGAGCACCTGGGAGGCGGCCATGACCAACTACGGCAGCATGACCTCCTTCGAGAACGCCTGGAACAAGGCCGTTCACGACGGGGTCTTCCACGCGTACGATGCCGAGGCGGTGGAACTGACCTTCACGGGTGACCTGTCCGGCGCTGCCAAGCAGGCGGCCCTGATGCCGGGTCAAGGCACCTTCGAGGTGGAACTGTACACCTCTCCCGCCCTGGGCAACGGCCTGCACGCCAACAACCCCTGGCTTCAGGAAATGCCCGACCCGCTGACCAAGGTCACGTGGGACAACTACGTGTGCATGGCCCCTTCCGACATGGAGCAGTTGGGGCTGCAGACCTACCTCGGCCAGGAAAGCCCGGCCAGCCTGGTGACCCTTTCCGTGGGTGACCGCACGCTGGAACTGCCCGCCGTGCCCCTGCCCGGCCAGAAGCCCGGCTCGGTGAGCGTGGCGCTCGGCTATGGCCGCGGTGCGAACGGCGAGCGCGTGGGACGTGCCGCCTGCCTGAGCGACGACGACGGGAACCCCGTGCCGGTGGGCCGCAACGCCTACCCGATGACCCGCATGAGCGGCAGCGCCGTGTCCTACGTGACCGCCGGTGAACTGACCGCCACCGGAGGCACCTACCCGATCGGCATCACCCAGACCCACCTCACCGACATGGACCGCCACAGCGTGGTGAAGGAGGTGGACCTGAAGACCTTCCTCACCGCCGACAAGGAGGTGTACAACCACCCGCATGAGCTGGCGGTGCACGAGGACGTGAACGGCGACGGGGTGGTCGATGCCCGTGACAAGAAGAGCGTGCTGGAGTTCGACCTCTGGAACGCGCATGCCGTGGAAGGAGTCGGTCACCGCTGGGGCATGAGCATCGACCTCAACAGCTGCATCGGCTGCGGGGCCTGCATCACCGCCTGCAACAGCGAGAACAACATCCCGGTGGTGGGCAAGGACGAGGTGCGCCGCAGCCGGGAGATGCACTGGATGCGCATTGACCGCTACTACAGCTCCGACATGACCAAGGAGCGGGCCCAGGAGGAAGGCCTCGGGAAGATCGGCATGTACCTGGACATGGAGGTGCCGAGCGAGAAGCCCTCCGTGGTGTTCATGCCGGTGATGTGCCAGCATTGCAACCACGCCCCCTGCGAGACCGTGTGTCCGGTGGCCGCCACCACGCACAGCAACGAGGGTCTCAACCAGATGACCTACAACCGGTGCATCGGCACGCGCTACTGCGCGAACAACTGCCCCTACAAGGTGCGCCGCTTCAACTGGTTCAACTACGTCACCGAAAAGTTCGGCGAGGTGAACCCCGCGTGGGACGAGGTGGGCCGCATGGTGCTGAACCCCGACGTGACCGTGCGCTCGCGCGGTGTGATCGAGAAGTGCAGCATGTGCGTGCAGCGCATCCAGGCCGGCAAGATCGCCGCCAAGAAGGACGGAAGCCCCGTGAAGGACGGGGACATCCAGACCGCCTGTTCCAGCGGCTGCCCCACCAGCGCCATCACCTTCGGCGACCTGAACGACGAAGGCAGCCTGGTGCGCCAACTGGCCACGAGCGACCGGGCCTACCACATGCTGGAGGAGGTGGGCGTGCAGCCCAACGTGAACTACCTGGTGAAGGTGCGCAACACCGAAGAAGCGGCCCACGGCCACCACGCCTGAACCTGACCGACGAGCAGCCATGCACAGCGAAGCAGCGATCCGCCAACCGCTCATCCTGGGTCACAAGACCTACCACGATATCACCAACGATATCGTGGCGCCCATCGAGAACAAGGCGCCGAAGGCCTGGTACGTGCTCATCACCATCTCGGCCCTGATCGCGGCCTACGGGGTGGGGTGCATCCTGTACCTGCTGGCCAAGGGCGTGGGCGTCTGGGGCCTCAACAAGACGGTGGACTGGGCCTGGGACATCACCAACTTCGTGTGGTGGGTCGGCATCGGCCACGCCGGCACCCTGATCAGCGCCGTGCTCCTGCTGTTCCGCCAGCGCTGGCGGATGGCCATCAACCGCTCGGCCGAGGCCATGACCATCTTCGCGGTGATCATGGCGGCCACCTTCCCCGGCATCCACATGGGCCGGATCTGGATGGCCTACTGGGTGTTCCCCCTGCCCAACCAATTCGGCAGCCTCTGGGTGAACTTCAACAGCCCCCTGCTGTGGGACGTGTTCGCGATCAGCACCTACTTCTCGGTGTCGCTCGTGTTCTGGTACATCGGCCTGATCCCCGACTTCGCCACCATCCGCGACAAGGTGGCCAAGCCGGGCATGAAGAAGGTCTACGGCCTGCTCAGCTTCGGCTGGACGGGCAACGCCAAGGCCTGGACCCGCTTCGAGGAGGTGAGCCTGGTGCTCGCCGGCATCGCCACCCCGCTGGTGTTCTCGGTGCACTCGGTGGTGTCCTTCGACTTCGCCACCTCGGTGATCCCCGGCTGGCACACCACCATCTTCCCGCCCTACTTCGTGAGCGGTGCCGTGTTCAGCGGGTTCGCCATGGTGCAGACCCTGCTGCTGGTGATGCGCAAGGTGATGAAGCTCGAGAGCTACATCACCATCAAGCACATCGAGTACATGAACATCGTGATCATCGTGACCGGCTCCATCGTGGGCGTCGCGTACATCACCGAGCTGTTCATCAGCTGGTACAGCGGTGTGGAGTACGAGAGCTACGCCTTCATCAACCGCGCCACCGGCCCCTACTGGTGGGCCTACTGGAGCATGATGACCTGCAACGTCGTGAGCCCGCAGGTCTTCTGGTTCAAGAAGCTGCGCACCAACCTGGTCTTCACCTTCTTCATGAGCATCGTGGTGAACATCGGGATGTGGTTCGAGCGCTTCGTGATCATCGTGACCAGCCTGCATCGTGACTACCTGCCCAGCAGCTGGACCATGTTCCACCCCACCTGGGTGGACGTGGGGGTGTTCCTGGGCACCATCGGCATCTTCTTCACCCTGTACCTGCTGTTCGCCCGCTTCTTCCCGGTGCTCGCGCTCAACGAGCTGAAGTCCATCCTGAAGATCAGCGGCGAGAGCTACAAGCACGAACAGGCCTCACAACACCACTAAGGACCATGGCGAACAAGGTCATCTACGCCGTCTACGACGATCCCGAGGTGCTGAAGAGCGCCGCGCGCAAGCTGGTCTCCGGCGGTGTCCGCGTGCGGGACGTGTTCTCGCCCTTCCCCGTGCACGGCCTCGACCCCATCATCGGCGTGAAGCGCACCCGCCTGGGCATCGTGAGCTTCATGTTCGGGCTTGGCGGGCTTTCGCTCGCCATTCTGGGCATGAGCTACTTCATGATCTGGGACTGGCCGATGAACATCGGCGGCAAGCCGAGCTTCTCGCTGTACGAGAACCTGCCTGCGTTCGTGCCCGTGGCCTTCGAGTTCACGGTGCTCTGTGCCGCGCACGGCATGGCCATCACCTACCTGATCCGCAACAAGACGCTCCCGGGCATGCCGGCCCGCAATCCGGACCCCCGCAGCACCGACGACAAGTTCGTGATGGAGCTCCGCACCGAGGACAACCACGGCGTGGAGATCGCGGACCTGCTGCAGGGCACTCATGCCTTGGAGATCAACGAACGCCAGTACTGAGCCGATGACCCTGCACACGCGATCGCTCCCCGCCCTCTCCGCCCTGGTGATCCTGGCGGCCTGCGGCGGCGACCCCAACAGCCCGGGCATCGAGTACATGCCCGACATGTACCGCAGCCCGGCCGTGGAGGCCTACGTGGACTACGGGCAGGACCCTTACTACTTCGAGGATTCCGCCGTGGTGGCCCAGCGCAACACGCAGAGCGCCCGCCTGCCCGTGGCCGGCACCGTGCCCTTCAGCCAGGACCCCGCCAAGGCGGCCCTGAACTTTCCCTATCCCTACCCGAACACCCCGGAAGGATATGAGCAGGCCGGTGCTGAACTGCGTGCACCCCTGCCCATGACGGAAGCGAACGTGGAGCAGGGCAAGGTGATCTACGAGAAGTTCTGTGTGCACTGTCACGGACCCAAGGGGGAGGGTGATGGTAGTGTTGTGAAGAACGGCGGATATCCTGTGCCCCCCAGCTACACCAAGGCCGATCCCCCGGGGCTGAAGAGCCTCCCGGAAGGCAAGATCTTCCACTCGCTGACCTACGGCAAGAACGTGGCCATGGGCTCGCACGCAAGCCAGCTCACCAAGGAGGAGCGCTGGCTGGTGACGCGGTACGTGCAGTTCCTGCAGAACGGTGGGAACATGCCCGGTGCCCTGCCTGCGGAAACGGCCGACACGGTGGCCACCGACCAGGACACGGCGGCGAACTGACGGGAACGAACGAACGAAGCGCTATGGAATTCACCTTCTCCAAACGGGCCCGCACGATCAGCCTCGCGCTCATCGTGGTCGGTGCCGTGGCCGCGATCGTCGGCATCCTCGGCGACCATACCGACCACCATCAGCGGAGCTGGGCCAACCTGCTCATCAACGGGTTCTTCTTCTTCGGGATCGCGTTGGGAACCTTGTTCTTCCTGGCCCTGCAGAACGCCACCGAGACCGCCTGGACGGTGCTGGTGAAGCGGGTGTACGAGGGCATCATCGGCTACCTGCCCATCGGCGCCGTGGTGATGCTGATCGTCCTCGCCGCGGGAAGCATGCACCTACACCACCTCTGGCATTGGATGGACAGCAGTCTCTACCACGAGTACATGGTGGTGAACGGGGACGAGGTGACCTACACCGACGAGGCCATCGAGGGTGCCGTGGCCAATCCGAACTTCGACTCCCTGATCGCCAACAAGGCGGCCTACCTGAACCAGGGCTTCTTCTGGGTGCGGAACATCGCCTACCTGGCCGTGTTCCTGCTCTTCGCCCGCTGGTTCCGCAGCAAGAGCCTGGAGATGGACAAGCTCACCGGCGACAGCCTGGTGAGGACCCACCTGCTCACCTACCGCCGCGGCGCCCTGTTCCTGGTGTTCTTCGCGGTCTTCAGCAGCACCATGGCCTGGGACTGGATCATGAGCATCGATGCGCACTGGTTCAGCACCCTGTTCGGCTGGTACGTGTTCAGCGGCATGTGGGTGAGCGCCATGATCACCGCCATCATCCTGGTGCTTTACCTGAAGCGCAAAGGCTATCTGCCGCAGGTGAACAACAGCCACATCCACGACATGGGCAAGTGGGTCTTCGCGATCAGCTTCCTGTGGAGCTACCTCTGGTTCAGCCAGTTCATGCTGATCTGGTACAGCAACATCCCCGAGGAGGTGACCTACTTCCAGACCCGCTGGGAGCACTACAAGGTGCTGTTCTGGCTGGTGTTCGTGATCAACTTCCTGCTGCCCATGGTGCTCCTGATGAGCCGCGACGCGAAGCGCAATCCCCGCTTCCTGATCGCGGTCGGCTCCATCATCTTCGTGGGCCATTGGCTCGACGTGTTCCTGATGGTGACCCCGGGCACCCTGGGTGACCACTGGGAGCTTGGCTACCTGGAGGTGGGCATGTTCCTGGCCTTCCTCGGCCTGCTCATGTACAGCGTGCTCAATACGCTGACCAAGGCACCGCTCACGCCCGTGAACCACCCGTACCTCGACGAGAGCGTGCACCATTCGATCTGAGAACAAACACCAGGGACCACCGGTTTCCAAATAGCTCCCGATGACGAACATCCTGATCGTGCTAGCCCTGGTGCTGGGTGTGCTGGCGATCGCCCAGCTGGCCAGGGTCTATGAGCTCACTTCCCGATTGCGCGGCAAGCGCGAGGAGGACATCTCCCCCGGCGACAACCGGTTGAACGCCGCCCTGTGGTGGGTGTTCATGGTGGTGTACTACATCTTCTTCTTCTGGCTCTTCTTCCGCTACCGCGACCGGATGCTGCCCATATCCGGCAGCGAGCATGGCGAGGCGCTGGACAAGCTCCTGAACTTCAACTGGATCATCCTCTTCATCGCCTTCTTCCTCACGAACACCCTGTTGTTCTGGTTCGCCGGCAAGTACTACTTCCGGCAGGGGCGAAGGGCGTTCTACTACCCGCACAACAACAAGCTGGAACTGCTCTGGACCGTGGTGCCCGCCGCCGTGCTGGCCGTGATCATCATCTACGGCCTGCGCACCTGGAACGAGATCACCGAACCCGGAACGGGCGACATGGAGGTGGTCGAGCTCTACGCCAAACAGTTCGACTGGACGGCCCGCTATCCGGGCAAGGACGGCATGCTCGGTGCCACGGACTTCCGCCTGATCAACGGCACCAATCCGTTGGGCGTGGTGACCCGCGAGACAGTGGCCACCCGCATGCAGGAACTGGCCGACGAGCTCGCCGAGATCGAGGAGCGCCTGGCCAACGAAGTGCTGCCGGACGATCAAGTGGCGGAGCTGCATGACCGGACGGCCTACCTGCAGCGCATGCGCGGTCGCATCACCGACCTGCGCACGGAGATGGAGCAGGACATCGCCGAGAAGGGCGAGGCCAGTCCCTACCTGGCCGGTGCGGACGACCTGGTGATCAAGGAGTTCCACCTGCCCCTGCGGAAGGAGGCCAAGCTGCTGATCCGTTCCCGTGACGTGATCCACAGCATGTACCTGCCCCACATGCGCGCCCAGATGAACGCCGTGCCGGGCATGACCACCACCTTCCGCATGCGCCCCACCGTGAGCACGGACAGCATGCGCATCGTGACCGGCAACCCGGAGTTCAACTACGTGCTGCTCTGCAACAAGATCTGCGGGGCCTCGCACTACAACATGCAGATGGACCTGGTCGTGGAGTCGCAGGAGGCCTACGACCAATGGATGGCCGGACAGACGCCCTTCCAGGCACCTGCCGGCGCTGAAGAAGCTCCTGCCGACGAAGCGGCGCCCGCCACCGAGGAAGGTACCGCCACCGAAGAGGCCGCCGACGCCATGGCGGCCATGAACGAGAACTGAACACTTAGCGCACGACGACCATGGGTGCAGTGACCACCGCAGCGAATCCCGGACACGCCCACCACGAGGAGCACCACCACGAGGAGAGCTTCGTGTCGAAGTACATCTTCTCGCACGACCACAAGATGATCAGCAAGCAATTCCTGGTCACTGCGGTCTTCATGGCCTGTGTCGCGGTCATGATGTCGATCCTCTTCCGCCTCCAGCTGGCCTGGCCGGGTGAAGGATTCGCCATCACCAACTTCTTCCTGGGCGACAAATGGGCCCCCGAAGGGGTGTTGAACCCGAACATGTACCTGGCCCTGGTGACCATCCACGGCACCATCATGGTGTTCTTCGTGCTCACCGGCGGCCTTTCCGGCACCTTCAGCAACCTGCTGATCCCCTTGCAGGTGGGCGCCCGCGACATGGCTTCGGGCTTCATCAACATGCTCAGCTATTGGTTCTTCTTCCTGAGCAGCGTGCTGATGCTGGCCTCCCTGTTCGTCGAAGGTGGACCCGCCTCCTCCGGCTGGACCGTGTACCCGCCCCTGAGCGCACTGCCCCAGGCCATTCCCGGGTCGGGTGCCGGCATGACGCTCTGGCTGTTGTCCATGGCCATCTTCATCGCCAGCTCCCTGATGGGCGGCCTCAACTACGTGGTCACGGTGCTGAACCTGCGCACCAAGGGCATGAAGATGACCCGCCTGCCGCTCACCATCTGGGCCTTCCTGATCACCGCCGTACTGGGCATCCTCTCCTTCCCTGTGCTGCTGAGCGCCGCCCTGCTGCTGCTCATGGACCGTTCCATGGGCACGAGCTTCTACCTGAGCGACATCCACATCGCCGGCGAGGCACTCGAGCAGACCGGTGGCAGCCCCATCCTGTTCCAGCACCTGTTCTGGTTCCTGGGCCACCCGGAGGTGTACATCGTGCTCCTGCCCGCACTGGGGATCACCTCGGAGATCATCGCCACCAACGCCCGCAAGCCCATCTTCGGTTACCGGGCCATGATCGGCTCCATCCTGGCCATCGGCTTCCTGAGCTTCATCGTGTGGGGTCACCACATGTTCGTGACCGGCATGAACCCCTTCCTGGGCAGCGTCTTCGTGTTCACCACGCTGCTGATCGCGATCCCCTCGGCGGTGAAGGTGTTCAACTACATCACCACCCTCTGGCGCGGCAACCTGGTCATGACGCCCGCCATGCTGTTCAGCATCGGCCTGGTGGCCACGTTCATCGCCGGCGGTCTTACCGGGATCATCCTGGCCGACAGCGCGCTGGACATCAACGTGCACGACACCTACTTCGTGGTGGCACACTTCCACATCGTGATGGGCATGAGCGCCATCTTCGGGATGTTCGCCGGCATCTACCACTGGTTCCCGAAGATGTACGGCAGGATGATGAACACGCGCCTGGGCTACGCCCACTTCTGGCTCACCTTCATCAGTGCCTTCGGGGTGTTCTTCCCCATGCACTACATCGGCCTTGCCGGTGCTCCCCGCCGGTACTACGAGTACAGCTCCTTCCCCTTCCTGGACAGCGTGATGGACCTGAACGTGCTGGTCACGGTGTTCGCCATCATCGGCGGAATGGCCCAGCTCATCTGGATCTACAACTTCTTCTACAGCATCTTCCGTGGCCCCAAGGCCGTGCAGAACCCGTGGAAGAGCAACACCCTGGAGTGGACCACCCCGGTGGAACATGTGCACGGCAACTGGCCGGGGCCGCTTCCCGTGGTGTACCGCTGGCCCTACGACTACAGCAAGCCCGGCAAGGAGCATGATTACGTGCCCCAGACCGTACCCATCGAGGATGGCGAGGAGGAGCACTGACCTCCCCTGACCGAACGCTTCGAATGTCCGCATCTTTGGGTGCGGACATTCGCATTTCATGCGCCCCCTGCACCTCTTGATCCTGATCCTGGCCCCCGTCATGGCCTGTGGGCAGCTCGTGGACAGCATCGGGCTGTTCCTGCAGGAGAAGCCCCGCTTCACCGTGATGCTGGACACCCGGGGCTCCTTCATCAGCAACGAGAACGTGCGCCTGCTCGGGGTGAAGGTGGGCCTGGAGCACGCCGGCCGGGTGAAGTATGGACTGGGCTACAGCATCCTGGCCACCCGCATCGAGGGCCAGGCGGCGGTGAACGAGGACGGCACGACCCGCACGGTGGGGACCCGGGTGCGCTTCGGCTACATCACGCCCTTCTTCAGCTATGCCTTCTATCAGCGCGGACCCTGGGAGGTGAGCATCCCGGTGCAGCTGGGCTTCGGCAGCGGGTCGCTCGTGTACGACGACCTGGAAGGCACCACCCGCACGCTGGACCGCACCTTCGTGTTCCTCTACGAGCCGGCCATGACGGTCCAATACCGCTTCCTGAAGTACCTCGCCATCGGCGGGGGCCTCGGGTTCCGCCTGGTCGTCACCAGCAGCAGCCTGAACGAACGCCTCAACGCCCCGATCTACCTCTTTGGGTTGAAGGTGTATTTCGGCGACCTCTACCGCGACCTGCGGGGCGAATGAGGGGCTCGTGCCGCTACCTTTGAAGGGTCGCCATGGCAGAGGGATTCGACGTCCGCAACGAACAACGGGCCGCTTCCGACCGGGAGTTGGAACAGGTCCTGCGTCCGCGTCGCTTCGGTGAATTCGCCGGGCAGAAGGCGGTGACGGACAACCTGAAGGTCTTCGTGGAGGCCGCCAGGCAGCGGGAGGAGGCCCTCGACCACGTGCTGCTCCATGGGCCTCCTGGGCTCGGAAAGACCACCCTGGCGAACATCATCGCCGCCGAGATGGGCGTGGGCATCCGCATCACCAGCGGGCCGGTGCTGGACAAGCCCGCCGACCTGGCCGGGTTGCTCACCAACCTGGAGCCGCACGATGTGCTCTTCATCGACGAGATCCACCGGCTGACCCCGGTGATCGAGGAGTACCTCTACAGCGCCATGGAGGACTACCGGATCGACCTGGTGATCGACGCGGGTCCCAACGCCCGCACGGTGCAGATCGCGCTGAACCCCTTCACCCTGGTCGGGGCGACCACGCGCAGCGGCCTGCTGACGGCCCCCTTGCGTGCCCGGTTCGGCATCAACAGCCGGCTGGACTATTACGACAGCGACACGCTCAAGGGGATCATCGAACGCAGTGCCGGCCTGTTGAACGTGCCCATCATTGGCGAAGCCTCCACGGAGATCTCCCGCCGGAGCCGTGGTACCCCGCGCATCGCCAATGCCCTCCTGCGCCGCGTCCGCGATTTCGCCCAGATCCAGGGCGATGGCACGATCGACCTGGGGATCGCCCAGCATGCCCTCCGGATGCTGAACGTGGACGCTCATGGCCTGGACGACATGGACAACCGCATCCTG
The DNA here is from genome assembly GCA_020635695.1 of Flavobacteriales bacterium. GTDB lineage: Bacteria > Bacteroidota > Bacteroidia > Flavobacteriales_F > PHOS-HE28 > PHOS-HE28. Next base: position 57,702 of record JACJZH010000014.1, read on the forward strand.
GGCGCGATCATCGACAAGTTCGGTGGCGGGCCCGTGGGCCTGAACACCGTGGCCACCGCCGTGGGCGAGGAATCGGGCACCATCGAGGAGGTCTACGAGCCCTTCCTGATCATGGAGGGCTACCTCCAGCGCACCCCGCGGGGCCGGTTGGCCACCGAGCGGGCTTACCGGCACCTGGGCAAGGTGCCCCAGGCAAGGCCCGGCGACCTGTTCGGGCAGGGCTAACTTGCCGCGTGGCCACGCCTCGCGATCGCTCCGACAGCATCAAGCAACAGGCCCGGGAACTGGGCTTTCTGGCCTGTGGCGTGGCCCGAGCGGGCTTTCTGGCAGAAGAAGCACCGCGGCTTGAACAGTGGTTGCGGGAAGGCAGGCAGGGCACCATGTCCTACATGGAACGGCACTTCGACCTGCGGCTCGATCCCCGCAAGCTGGTCCCCGGTGCCAGGAGCGTGATCAGCCTGGCCTTCAACTACCACGCTCCACCGCAGCAACAGGACCCGGATGCCCCGAAGCTGAGCACCTACGCCTATGGCAGGGACTACCACAAGGTGCTCCGTAAGCGCCTGAAACCCCTGATCGCGTTCATCCACGAACAATACGGAGAGGTGGCGCTGCGGGCCTTCGTGGACAGCGCGCCGGTGCTGGAAAAGGCCTGGGCCGAACGCGCCGGCATCGGCTGGCGGGGCAAGCACACCAACGTGATCCGGCAGGGCACGGGAAGCTGGTTCTTCCTCTGCGAGTTGATCACCGACCTGGAGCTGGAGCCCGACCCTCCGGCCACCGACCACTGCGGCACCTGTCGCCGTTGCATCGATGCCTGCCCCACGGAGGCCATCACCCCCTACGGCGTGGACGGAAGCCGCTGCATCAGCTACCTGACCATCGAGCTCAAGGAAGCGATCCCTGTGGAGTTCTCGGGAAAGATGGAAGGATGGGCCTTCGGCTGCGACATCTGCCAGCAGGTCTGTCCGTGGAACCGCTTCGCCACCCCCCATCAGGAGCCGGAGTTCCGGCCCAAGGCGGAACTGATGGGCCTTTCCACGGACGACTGGTATGGGATGACCGAGGTGGTCTTTGACCGCCTGTTCGAGGGAAGTGCCGTTAAACGGACCAAGTACGATGGGCTGCGAAGGAACCTGCGGTTCCTTGACACGTCCCCAAGCGGCCCGGAATCCGGATCGCCGACCTCCTGAGGATCCTGATGTCCATCCGCGGCTGGCGGGATCCGCTCAGCTGCGCATGGTGGTCTGAAAGACCTCCAGGATCACGTCCTTGTACATGTGCCCGAACGTGGCCAGGCACCAGGCCTTCAGCACCAGCTGGTCATGCTGTCCGATCCAACGGCGGGCCTTGATCAGCTCCTTGCGGAACAGGCGCCGGTCAAAACTGACCTTCTGCAGCACCTGCTTGCTGAACTCCATCATCTTCCTTCCCTGTTCCATCCTCGCTCAGTGGGTTAAGCACCTGCCTTCCGAAGAAAGCGGTCATGAATATACGTCGATCGGCCTCCTTCGGCCAGGAACGGCTCCCGGCTCTTATCAACAGGCCGCTCAGGCCAAGGATAACGCCGCCTCCGGGAGATCGGTACGTCCGGGTGACCGGCCGTTGGCCCCGGGTCGATGGCTCAGGGCTGGAACTTCCGCTCGCGCACCTGCATCACCTCGTAGGTGGTCGTGTTGTACACGTAGGCCACCAGGCTGCAATTGTCAGGCTCCAGCACGTTCGCCGCAATGGGGCGGGTGTAGGTGAACGTCAGGGTGTCACCAGCTGACGCAGCCCCGGCAACGGCCACTTCTCCCCAGGTCCCGTTCAGGTTGTCCCGAAGCACGTGCCGGTGCTCATAATCCGGTACGTTGGGCGGAGAGGCCTGGTTGTCGTATTGCCAGTCGATGATGTGGTCCTCGGTCAGGTAGACCGTCAGATTGTGGTCCCCGGCCAGGTCGTTGAGCACGGCCACCTTCACCGTGGTCTCGATGGAACCTCCCTGGTAGTCCAACGACTCGAACCAGATCTCCAGGTCGGCGGGTTCCCCGATGATCTCGGCGACCGCGCTTCCCCATGCGCTCTCGCTCAGCGTGATGCTGTTGTTGAACAGGCGCCTGCTGACCATGCCGGTGGGCAGGAAGCTGATGGACCAGGTGTCCGCATACTCGTTCCCTGCCACCGTCTGGAAGTTCGTGGAATAGGAGCCGTCCCCGTTCGGCGGGTTCGCAGGCTCGGAGAAGTAATCGCCCGCGTGGATGGCCACCACGACCAGCTCCTCGGAACCATACACCCCTTGCAGCTGAGCGGCGATCTGAGCGGCCGCGGGACAATTGTTGCAGAGGTGACCCGTGATGTCCTCCAACAGCACGCGGCGGACCACATCATCCCCTCCCCCTCCGTTGCCCCCGCTTCCGGTATCCAAGGGTTGGTCCACATAATCGCACCCCAGCAGGAGCGACACGGCGAGCGCCGGGATGAACTTGGAAAGGTGTGCGTGCTTCATGTCAGAAAGTACTAGTGACGGAGATCGTCAACCCGTTCGCCGCAGGAACGTTCCGGCAGACCCCACCCACACAGAAGATGCCCGCACGCTGCCGGCCGTAGGAGGCGGTGAACCGGTTCCCACCGCGGATGTAGCCCACCGAGCCGATGGGATAGTGGATCCTGTTCGGCTCGCTGCCATGGAACTCGTTCCCCGGGGTCACGTAGTTGTACTGGTCCATGACCGCCACGAACCAGTGCGGGCTGAAGGTGAACTCCGCCAGCAGGGTCGCCCAATTGCCCAGGTCCTGCTTGCTGTCCAGGTGTTGTACCTCGAAACGGACGGAGTTCTTGTCCGTGAACTTGTACTGGCCCTCCACGATGTGGATGTTGGCGTAGACCTTGGGCTTGCCCGGCTTGCCCTGGATGATGTCGATGTCGTACACCAGGTTCAGGTAGGTATAGGCCAGGCTCCACGTCTTGCTCAGCTTCTTGCGCAGTTCGATGTTGAAGTCCTTGAAATAGGTCCGCTCACCCGGGCTGAAGAAGTTGGTCCGGTAGCCCTCCAGGCCCTCGTCGTTCTCCACCAGACTGGAATCGAGGTTGAAGGCAGCACTGTAGTTCACCGTGACCTTGGTACCGTACTTCCCGCCCAGCTTGGAATCCTTGGGGAACTTGTAGAAGATCTCCCCCTGATAGCTCACCTCGCCGTTGGGTTGCGTCGCATACGGATACAACGTGGCCGGCAGGTTGTAGGTATGCTGTTTCGTGAGCGGCGGCAGGAAGTTGATGTTCAGGTCGAACGGGGTGGGCGCGGTACGGTCGCTCTGGAAGAACATGTTGTCGAAGGTGTGCGCGCCGGCACTGATGCCCAGCCCCTTCGTGGAGTAGGTCGCGTTCACCAGCAGGCCCTGCCCGTTCTTGTAGATGAACCCGTTCTTGTTGTTCGGGTCATTGATCTTGTAGGCATACTCGGAATAGATGTTCCACTTGGCGCTGATGAAGTTGGCCCGGCCCGCCCAGGCACCCACGTTCTCGGGAAGCACGTACAGGGGATCGCGATCCTCCTGGTACTTGCTCACGAAGCTGCCGCCCAGGATCAGGTTGTGGGGCTTCTCGGACCAGGAAGGAAGCAGCTCATTGAGGGAGAACTCCGCGTCGATGCCCCGCACGAGACCGGGACCTTTGGTGAACCCATTATCGAAGCCGAAGCGCTGCTGGCCTACCACGCCTTTGAGATAGACCCCCGGGCGGGGCCTGAACTTCAACCGGACTCCATCCATGGCATTGTCCACGCCCAGGTAGCGTTCCTCGTAGCTGCGGAAGACCATTCCCTGCCCGAACTGCTCGAAGAAATTGCCGACCGTGACCTCCAGATCATCGATGGAATAGCTGGCGTACCGGTAACCGATGCCGGCACCATCGTAGGGCTGGCCGGCAGGGTATCCGAGCAAGGGCGGGTCGTAGGCCTCGAACCGGACCCCGGCCGTGAACGCCCCGTTGGTGTAGATCAGGTTTCCCCAGCTGTTGAACCCGAAACGCTCAGGGGGCACGGTGGCGCCGATCTCGTCATCCTCGTTGTAGTACTGTCCATCCATGCTGAAGTTGCCATGGACCTGCCCACCATCCTGGGCGTTGACAAGGGTGCCTGCACAGCTGCACACGGCAGCTGTCAAGGCCGCAACGATCTCCCTCCTCCACATCTTGGGTTCCGATCATCGGGCAGCCACCTCCCGGACCTTCTCCAGGAGCTCGGCCTCGTCGCCCGCGCTGTAGTTGTTGTGTTGCCACACGATGGTCCCGCTGCCATCCACGAGGAACGTATGGGGCACGTTGTTCACGTTCATCGCCCGCTTGAAGTCCCCGTTGGGGTCCAGGTAGACCTCGTAGTCCCAATCCTGACCGTTCACGTACGGCGCCACACGGGCCATGCTGCGGGCATCATCGATGGAGATGGCGATGAGCTTCACCCCGGTCTCATCCTTCCAATCGTCATACACCTCGGCGATGGTGTTCAACTCACGCTTGCAGGGAGCACACCAGGTCGCCCAGAAGTTCACGATGATGGGCTTGCCATCGTTGCTGAAGGTCTTGGTGTCCACCTTCCTTCCTTCCATGGATTGTACGGTGGCACTGGGCAGCTTCGCACCGTTCTGAGCGAGGCTGATGAATGGGGCCAGGAGCATGGAGGCCAGGAGTATGATCCGTGTGTTCATGGGGAATGATGTCCAATTTATGGGGACTCTGCCTGGAAAGGCAGAAATGATGCCAAATGAACAATGTTCCGGCCGGTCACACGTGGGCGATCCGTGCCACATGCTGGGGATCGCACCGCGTCCGAACGGAACGGCCGGGTCGCGGGGACCCGGCCGTTCACGAGCAGTTCGGAACTGATGATCAGCGGGTCAGGGTGACCTTGCGGGTCGCACGCATGTCGCCCGACTGGACGGACACATAGTAGAGACCGCTCTCCAGGTCGCTCATGTCCATGGTGAATCGCTGCCCACCTGCAGGGGTGCTACGGCTCTCCGTGCGGACGATCTCGCCCAGCGCGTTGAACACCTGGTAGCTCACCTGTGCACTTTGCTCCAGTTCCACATCCAGGAACACCAGCCCATTGCTCGGGTTCGGGAACACGGACAGGCCGCGGTCCAGTTCGTTCTCCCCGATGGAGGTGGTCACCTGGGAGATCCCACCTTGAAGGATCTCACCCGTGGAGGTGTTCTGGATGAAGGTCACCACGGTGATGTTGTTCATGCTGGAACCCCAGAGGTTGCTGTTGCCCTGTGCCGGGTTGCCGATGGTGAAGGTGTGGCTCTGGGTCTCGGTCTGCGTGACCCCGGCCTGCAGCGCGGAAAGGGTGATCCCGTTGCCGTTCGGAAGCACCTTCCTCATGGCGTAGTGGAACTCGTCCTGCGAGGTCGTGGAGGCCGGGTAGGGATAGTAGTTCTCGGTGGCCGCGATGAACAGCTTGTGCGAACCGGGGAAATCGGCGTAGGGCGTCAACTCCACATCCACGGTGAGCGTAGTGCCACTGATCGTGTTGGAGGTGATCAGGTCCACGAAAGCGGCCTTGGTCATGTGCTCCATGATGGCATCATCCGTACCTCCGGTGGTCACATCGACACCGTCCACGAAAGGGTCGGGAATGCCGGTCACCCCATAATAAGCGCGACGGGTCTCACCGTCCTGGTTGTAGCTGGGGTCGTTGCCCGGGGCCGGCCAATCCATTTGGTACTTCACCGCCACGATGCCGGAACCCGGCTCATTGGTGTTGAGGGAGGAGAGGTACGGATCGAGCACCGCATTGAAAGAAGCGCACGGGGGGCAGGTGGAGCTGGTGAATTCCTCCATCACCACCACGCGGGACACGCTCTGGGTGGCCACGTTCACGTTCTGCATCAGCATGTCGTTCCCGGGGAACAGGTCACCGGGCACTCCGCTCAGCGTCAGGTCGATGCTGTGCGGACCCACCGTGGCCGACCAAGGCGTGCCGAAGGAGAAGTCGTACGCAGCACCAGGAGCTACGGTCGCCGTGAAGGTCTGCTGGACCGGAGTGCCGCCGTCCACTGCGTAGGCGAGCATGAACCCGGATACCGGCTCGGTGCCGTTGTTGGCCACCGTTCCCTCGATGGTCGTGGAACCTTGCGCGATCACGGCTTCCATGGACAGGGCGGCGACGCCCAGGTCCTTGCCAATGACCACGGACGAAGTCTCGCTGGAGGCGAACGTGCCTCCGGAGGCCACGTCCACGCCGCCCACCGAGATCGTCCAGCTACCATTCCCATAAGCACAGCACATACCGTCGCCATACGTGTCATCCACGGTGATCTCGAGCACAGAACCGTCAGGAACACAGAACGAAACCGGGGGTTGCGGGTACTCCCCGTTCGCCGGCTGCTGGGTGTAGGGGCCGCCAGAGCCATATACAGGAGTGCCACCGGGACCGGTGACCTCCCAGGTCGTTTCTTCGCCGTAGCGGTCGGTGACGATGGTCATCGTCACCTCGGTCTCGCCCGGAGGGCATTGGCCGAACGCCGTGCCCATGGTCAGGGACAGCGACAGGCCGAGGGTAAAGAAGTGCTTCATGTTCAAGATTTTGTTCAGGATGGACCCTCCCATCACGGGAGCCGGCCATCAACAAAGCTAAGCCGCTGTGCCAATCGTTCCAACAGGAGCGGGGTGTATGGTTGGGATCCTATTGGAGCAGATGGCTAACGGGTACAGCCCGTTACCTGGACGATCATCGGCACGATACCCTATCTTTGAGCGCATAGAATACCCAGCCCGTCATGAAGCACGTAGCCGCCCTGCTCTTCTCCACTCTGCTGTTGACCGTTCCTGACGCACGAGCCCAACTGGCAGAACTGCATGATGCTGACGGCAATGTCGTGAACGGTCAGACCGTCGTGCATTGGGGGGATATGCAGACCGCCAACCAGAAGCAGGGATTGGACGTGGTCCTGCTCGGAAGCGCCACGAAGGTGGTGAACGTGAAGCGTTACGAGCTATCAGTCCAGACCGGTACGGAGAACTATTTCTGCTGGGGGGTTTGCTACACGCCGGTCGATGCAGGTTCCCAGCCCTTCTGGCAGGCGCAGTCGCAGCATTCGATCGTGCTCGACCCCGGTGTGCCGGAAGATGCTTTCGGCGCCTATCATACCCCGAATGGGATGATGGGTTCCAGCATCTACCGCTATGTCTGGTTCGATGTGAACGCCCCGAGCGATTCTGTCTGGGTGGACATCGAGTTCCGGGTCACTGCGGTTGGGGTTGAGGAGGAGGCCACGAGCGTGCAGGAGTTCGTCCTCTTTCCGAACCCCGTGCTGGGCCGTGAGTTCTCGCTGCGATATGGCCTTTCGACCACGGACGTGAACGGGCTGGAGTTCGTGCTGCATGATGCGGTCGGCCAGCAGGTGATGCGCCAACGGCTGTCCAGCGTGTCGGGGCGGGTGGCCATCGGTGTGGAGGGACTGCCCTCCGGAGTATATTTCGCCACGCTCGAGCGTCAAGGGGCCCAATTACGCACCGAGCGATTGGTTCTCGGGAGCCGCTAATCAATCGATCGGATCCACTCAAGGGCCAGTTCGGGCATTCCCGAGCTGGCCTTTGTCTTGATGTGCCGGATGCCCGGCCTCGGAAGGCTTACCTCCCCCGGGTCGATGAGCACCACCATCGCGGCCGGTCCTGCCTCATGCACCAGGCCTGCGGCCGGCCAGACCTGCAGGGAGGTACCGACGATGACGAGCCGGTCAGCCCTGGCGACCAGGTCCGCCGCGACGGGAATGAGCGGCACGGGCTCTCCGAACCAGACCACGTCGGGTCTCCAGGGCGATCCCTTCGCACATCGGGCATCCCGGGGGATCCGATCTTCCATTATCGGGTAGCGGAGACCGGGGTCCACGGAGGAGCGCGCCATGAGGATCTCCCCATGGAGGTGCAGGACGCGTTCCGAGCCGGCCCTTTCGTGCAGGTCGTCGATGTTCTGGGTGACCACGTCCACCTCAAAACGATCCTGCAGGGCGGCAATGGCGAGGTGGGCCGCATTGGGCACCGCCTTCCTCACCTGCGTCCGTCGTTCATCATAGAACCGCAGGACCAGTTCGGGATCGCGGCTCCACGCTTCGGGGGTGGCCACGTCCTCCAGACGGTGCTCCTCCCAAAGTCCATCCCCATCCCGGAACGTACGCAATCCACTTTCGGCGCTCACTCCGGCACCGGTGAACACAACGACGCGCTCACGCGGTTTCATGCCGGTGCTCAGCCTTCCAGCGTCCGCTTCTCCTCGACCTCCTCGAACGCTTCAATGTGGTCACCCACCTTGATGTCGTTGAACTTCTCGACGTTCAGGCCGCACTCATACCCGTGCTTCACCTCCTTCACGTCGTCCTTGAAGCGCTTCAGCGAACCCAGTTCGCCGGTGTAGATGACGATGCCGTCCCGGATCACACGCACCTTGTGGTTCCGATGGATGGTGCCGTCCAGGACGAAGCAACCGGCCACGGTACCCACACCGCTGATGCGGAAGGTCTCCCTGACCTCCGCGGTACCGGTGACCTTCTCGGTGATCTTGGGTGCGAGCAGGCCTTCCATGGCCTGCTTGATCTCCTCGATGGCATCGTAGATGATCGAATAGAGGCGGATGTCGATCTCCTCTGACTCGGCCAATTTCCGGGCACCCGGGGTGGGACGCACCTGGAAGCCGATGATGATGGCATCGGAAGCGGTGGCCAGGAGCACATCGCTCTCCGCGATGGGACCCACGGCCTTGTGGATCACATTGACCTTGATCTGTTCGGTGCTCAGCTTCAGGAGGGAGTCCGTGAGCGCCTCCACGGAGCCGTCCACATCGCCTTTCACGATGATGTTGAGCTCCTGGAAGTCGCCGATGGCCAGGCGCCGGCCGATCTCGTCCAGGGTGATGTGCTTGTGGGTGCGAATGCCTTGTTCGCGCTGCAATTGCTGACGCCTCGTGGCGATCTGACGGGCGTCCCGCTCGTCCTCGAAGACGTAGAAGTGATCACCTGCATTCGGCGCTCCATCGAGGCCGAGGATGGAGACCGGCATGGACGGACCAGCCTCCTCGACGGCTTGTCCGCGTTCATTGAACATGTTCCTGACGCGGCCACTGTATTGACCCGCCAGCAGGATGTCACCCTTGCGCAGCGTACCTCCATCCACGAGCAGGGTGGTCACGTAGCCCCGTCCCTGCTCCAGGGTGCTCTCGATCACGACCCCGGTTGCCCGCTTGCCGGGATCGGCCTTGAGGTCCAGGAGCTCGGCCTCCAGCAGGACCTTGTCCAGGAGCTGGTCCATGCCGATGCCCTTCTTCGCACTCACCTCCTGGCTCTGGAACTTACCACCCCACTCCTCCACCAGGATGTTCATCTGGGACAGCTCCTCCCGGATCTTCTCGGGATTGGCCCCTTCCTTGTCGATCTTGTTGAACGCGAACACCATGGGCACGCCTGCAGCCTGCGCATGGTTGATGGCCTCGCGGGTCTGCGGCATGACGCTGTCATCCGCTGAAACGACGATGATGGCGATATCGGTCACCTGCGCACCACGGGCACGCATGGCGGTGAAGGCCTCGTGACCCGGCGTGTCCAGGAAGGTGATGTGCTTGCCGTTCTTCAGGGTCACGTTGTAGGCCCCGATGTGCTGGGTGATGCCGCCGGCCTCCCCAGCCACGACGTTGGCATTGCGCACATAGTCCAGCAGGGAGGTCTTCCCGTGGTCCACGTGGCCCATGACGGTAACGATGGGCGGGCGGGATGACATCCGGGTCGGGTCGTCCTCATCGACGGGGATGGTCTCCTGCACCTCGGCCCCCACGAACTCCACCTTGAACCCGTACTCTTCCGCGATGACGGACAAGGTCTCGGCGTCCAGACGCTGGTTGATGCTCACCATCATACCCAGCGAGAAACAGGCCTTGATGATGTCCGTGACGGAGACCCCCATCATGGATGCCAGTTCGTTGGCGGTGACGAACTCGGTTACCTTCAGGGTACGGCCGGCCAGTTCACGGGCTGCCTTCTCCTCTTCCAAGCGCTGATAGCGCTCGGCCCGCTTATCACGACGGATCTTGGCACCCTTGCCCTTGCCACCTCCGCCTTGCAGACGGGCGAGGGTCTCGCTCACCTTCTTGCGAACGGCGTTCTCGTCGAGGTCCTCGCGCTTGCCCTGGGCCTGGCGCTGCTCCTGCTGGGCCACACGATCGATGTTGACCGGACCGGGCTTCACGATGCGTTTGCGGCGCCCCTTCCGATCGGTCTTGTCGGCAGGTTTGCGTTCCCGTTCCACGGGCAGCTCGATCTTGCCCACGGTCTTCGGGCCTGTGAGCTTCTCGGCCCTGGCCCGGATCACTTCGTCCAAAGGCTTGTCCGGAGCCTCGGCGGGAGGCGTTTCCGCGGGGGGCGTTTCCACCTTGGTCTCCTCGACCTTGGGTGCGGGGGGCGGCTCTGGTTCGGCCGGGGGCTCCGCCTTGGGCTTGGCCTTGCCGGAGGTGCTCAGGTCGATCTTGCCCACCATCTTCGGTCCGGCGGGCTTCTCCACCTTGGCACGAACGACCTCGGGCTCGGTCGGCTGGACGTTGTGGATGATCACGATGTCCGCGTCATCCGTCCGTTTGGCCGCCTCCTTCTGGGCGTCCTCAATGGTGATGGACTCCCGCTCCTGACGCTGCAGGGTGGCCTTCTTGCTGAGCTCCTTCTCCTCCTTGTCGGTTCCGAACTCCTTGTTCAGGAGGTCGTAGAGCTTCGCCGGGATCTTCGTATTGGGGTTGCTCTCCACGGCATGCCCCTTCTCCTCGAGGAACTCCACCACCGTGTGCACCCCCAGGTTGAATTCCCGGGCAACCTTGCTCAATCGTACCCCCTTATCGCTCATATGCTCTTCCTCAGTTCCGTTCTTCTACCCTGTGGTCGATCCACGTTTCAGGCCTCCAGTTCCTCACGCAGGATCCGCAGCACCTCCTTCACGGTCTCGACCTCCAGGTCGGTCCGCTTCACCAGGTCCTCCATGGGAATATCGATCACCGACCGCGCCGTATCGCATCCGATACCCTTGAGGATATCGATGATCCACTGATCGATCTCGTCGGAGAACTCGGTGAGGTCGACATCATCGGTCACCTCGTCGGTCTCCCGGTAGACATCGATCTCATATCCCGTGAGCTTGCCGGCGAGCTTGATGTTGTGTCCGCCCTTCCCGATGGCCAAAGCCACCTGGTCGGGTTTCAGGTATACCTCCGCACGCCGGCTCTCCTCGTTGAGCTTGATCTCGCCGATCTTGGCGGGGCTGAGCGCCCGTTGGATCAGGAGCTGGTCGTTGGCGGTGTAGTTGATCACATCGATGTTCTCGTTGCGCAATTCGCGCACGATGCCGTGGATCCGGCTGCCCTTCATACCGACACAGGCTCCCACCGGATCGATGCGATCGTCGTAGCTCTCCACCGCGACCTTGGCCCGTTCTCCCGGCTCGCGCACGATCCGCTTGATCGTGATCAGTCCATCATACACCTCCGGCACTTCCTGTTCGAACAACTTCTCCAGGAACTCCGGTGCGGTGCGGCTCAGGATGACGACCGGCGTGTTGTTGCGCATCTCCACCTTCCAGACCACCGCTCGGACGGTGTCGCCTTTCTTGAAGAAATCGCTCCGGATCTGCTGGTCCTTCGGCAGGATCAGCTCGTTGCCCTCGTCGTCGAGCACCAGTGTTTCCCGCTTCCAGATCTGGTAGACCTCGCCCGTGATGATCTCGCCCACGCGCTCCTTGTACTTGTTGTACAGGTGGTCCTTCTCCATCTCGAGGATGCGGCCCTGGAGGTTCTGCCTGAGCGTCAGGACGTTGCGGCGCCCGAAATCATCGAGCTTGACCTCCTGGCTCAGTTCCTCACCGACCTCGAAATCCGGTTCCACTTGCCGGGCTTCCGAGAGGCTTACCTGCAGGCTCGGGTCCTCCACCTCTCCGTCCGGCACGATCTCGCGGTTGAGAAAGATCTCCAGGTCCCCCTTGTCGGGGTTGATGATGACATCGATGCTGGCCTCCTCGCCATACTTCTTCTTGGCCACGCTGCGGAATACATCCTCCAGGATGCCCATCAGGGTCACCCGATCGATGTTCTTCAGGTCCTTGAACTCAAGGAAATGTTCGACAAGGTTCACGGTGCTCATGCCCGGGTCAATTGAACGTGATGCTTGCTTTCGTGCTTTGGACTTCGTGGACGGGGATCATGACTGCATCCTCCTCCCATTTGGGCGGCCGGCCCTTCACTTTGCTGGGCACCTGCCGCCTGACCTGCAACACCTCCGGATCGAACGCTTCCAAGCGCCCTTCCACGGTGCGGCCATCATGCAGCTGTACGCTCACCATGCGGCCGGTATGCTTGACGTACTGGCGCGGGACCTTGAAGGGGCGGCCCATTCCCGGGCTGGACACCTGCAGCTCCAGCTCATCCGCCTCCGGACCCAGTTCATTCCTGAGCTTCCGGTTGATCTCGGCCAGTTCGCCCAAGGTGATGGCGCGGTCATTGTCCACTTCGACCACCACAACGCCACCTGGGCGCACCTCCACACCGACCAGGAAGTGGTCCGTGCCTGAGATGGCCTGCTCAACGAGCCGGGTGATGTGATCTTCGGTGATCATGGATCCAGATCGTCGGTGCATAAAAAAGAGGGGTCGACCCCTCTTCCTCATCCGCCGACCAATGGCCGCAAAGATATGCAGATCCCCGGACTCCCGGCTCTCCTGAGGGGTCTGATGAACGGTCCGGACGTAACAAGGCCCGGACAACTGTGGTCCGGGCCCTGTTACCTGAGGCACAACAGCCTTCGCAGTGCTTTCACCTTACCTCTTCAGCGATACCCATTGATGTAGGCGTTGGCGATGATCTCGCTCTCCCGGATCAGGCCCTGAACGATCTCACGGATGAGGTCGTTGAGCTGCTGGTCCGAGAACCTGTTCAGGTCGCTGTAGACGTGCGGCTTCCGCTTGCTGCTCTTGATGAAGGCTATCTTATCCTTCTTCGTCATGGCCCCTTCTACGGCATCCTTCCGGAAAAGGATCCACTTGGACAAAAAAAAGCCGGGTCCGCTCGGACCCGGCCTGTTCCTGTTCACGAAGGTGGTCAGAGCGCGCCACCCGCCAACCCCCGAAGGCCCGGGGTGGAATGGCGCATTTCATGAAGCTCACGGAGCTTGTGCAGGTAGTGCTGAAGGTCTCCGCTGCGCATCAGTCGCATGGCCTCCTGCTTCAGTTGCTGATACCGCTTCTTGGGGCTGATCATGGCTTCAGGTGTTTCGGGTTCCTTCCCTACAACAGCCAAAGTGCGTGCCAAATTGCCCGGACCGCGCCCTTCTGCCTGAGGGACAAGGGGTTACAAGATCCCGCCCAGCCTTGTCCACACTTGTGGGAGGTGATCCGCCGCGCTACATTCGCGCCATGCGTTCCAGACCCTACCTGGTCGGTATAGCCGGTGGCAGTGGTTCCGGCAAGACCACGCTGGTCCGTGCCCTGCAGGAACGCATGCCGGAAGGTGCGGTGAGCGTGATCTCCCAGGATGATTACTACCATCCGATCGACCGGCAGGTCGTGGATCCACGAGGCCGGGTGAACTTCGACCTGCCCACGGCCGTGGACCTGGACCGTTTGTACGAGGACATGGAACGGCTATCGCGGGGGGAGGTCCTGCTGAGGGAGGAGTACACCTTCAACCAGCATGACAAGCGCCCCCGATTGGTGGAGGTGCTTCCTGCGCCGGTGGTGTTGGTGGAGGGGTTGTTCGTCCTTCATCATGCCGCGATCCGCGAGCGTTTCGACCTGCGTGTGTACGTGGAGACCCCTGAGGAACTCCAGTTGGAGCGCCGCTTGAAGCGTGACCTGGAGGAACGGGGCTATGGTCCGGAAGCCGTCCGCTATCAGTGGGAGCATCACGTGCTGCCGGCATACCGGGAGTATCTGCTTCCATACCGGCATCTATGCGACATGCACGTGGTGAACCACACCGGCCTGGACCGGGCGCTTCCCGTGCTGGCCGACCATATGCTGGAACGTGCCCGGGCTCACTCCGCGGGAGTGTCCTCAGTGGCCTGGTAAAGGCCCTTGCCGCGAATGGCGGCCAACACCCCTGGAGGGACCAATCCCCCCACGTCCTGTCCACGGGAGACCATGTCACGGACCCTGGTGGAACTGATGGTGAGGAAGGGGGCATCGACCACGTGGACCCGTGGATGATCGGCGAAGGCGGACTCTTCAAAGTGCAGCTCGACGCCGGGCCGAGGATACACGAGCAGGTCGTGATGGGCCAGGATCTCCTGAGGGTCCTTCCAACGATCGAACCCGGCCAGGTTGTCGCTTCCGATGATGAGCGCGAACTCGTGCCCGGGCCAGCGTTCACGCATGTGGGCCAATGCATCGGCGGTGTAGCTGGGTTTGGGCAGGTCCAGTTCCACGCCCGAGGCCTCCAGGCCCTCCAACCCCTCCACCGCACGGCGCACCAGCTCGAGCCTGATGGCATCGGGCGTCAGATGCCGCCCGCGTTTGAAGGGGTTCTGGGGGCTTACGACCAGCCAGACCGCGTCCAATCCGGCATGGGCGAGCATGTGCGCGGCCACTGCCGTGTGCCCGTAGTGGGGCGGGTCGAACGTACCGAAGAGGCAACCTACTCTCATGCCAGCAGGAAATCGCGGACCAGGCGTACGGCCTCATCACAGGCCAGGTCCAGGTCGTTGTTGACCACCTCCACATCGAAGCGGGGCGCGAACCGCATCTCGCGTGCCGCCTTGTCCAACCGGCGTTGCAGGCTTTCCCGGGTCTCCGTGTTCCGCCCCTTCAACCGCGTTTCGAGCGTGCGCAGATCGGGTGGGCGTACGAAAACGGCCAGGGCCCGATCGCCGAACTCCTGTTTCAACCGGAGGCCACCCACCACATCCACATCGAAGATCGCGTGGTGCCCGGCGGCCCAGATGCGTTCCACCTCGCTGCGCAGCGTACCATAGAACTGCCCCGGATACACCTCCTCCCATTCCACGAAGTCGCCCGCCTCGATCCGCTGCCGGAACTCGTCCGGCGAGAGGAACAGGTAATCGCGGCCATCCACCTCATTGGCGCGCCGCTCCCGGCTCGTGGCCGACACGGAAAAGGACAGGTCCAGCCCGGCATCCAACAGGTGGTGGACGATGGTGGTCTTGCCGGCACCGGAAGGTGCCGAGAAGATCACGCATTTACCGGTCGCCGACATGGCTCAGAGGACGTTGAGGACCTGTTCCTTGATCTTCTCCAGCTCATCCTTCATGTCCACGACCAGCCGCTGGATGGCGGCATCATTGGCCTTGGAGCCCAGGGTATTGATCTCACGGCCCATTTCCTGACCAATGAAACCGAGCTTTCGGCCCTGCTGGCCCGGTGCGGCGAGGGTCTCGCTGAAGTAGCCGCAATGGGTACGCAGCCTCATCTTTTCCTCGGTGATATCGAACTTCTCCAGGTAGAACACGAGCTCCTGTTCCAGTCGGTCCGGATCCACCGTGGTGCGCAGCTCCTCGAGCTTGTCCAGTAGCCGCTGGCGGGTCCGGGGCAGGCGGCCGCCGTCCCGTTCCTCCACCTCGTCCAGCAGTCCGAGTATGTTCGCATTGCGCATGGCCAGTTCCTCCGCAAGGCGCCGTCCCTCGTCGGAACGAAAGGCCTCGAACCGCTCCAGGGCCTCCTCCGCCAGGTTCCGCACCCCTTCCCACTCCTCCGGGGCGACCTCCGCACGCGGGACCACCAGCACATCCGGCAAACGGAGCACATGCCCGAGCAGATCGGTGCGTTCCGAGGAACCGAGTTCATCGGCGATGGCCTTGAGTTCGGCGTGATGCACCCGGACGAGGTCCAGGTCGAAGGTCGGTCGCTTCTCCGTGTTCAGTTCCTCCCAACCGATGTGAAGCTCACATTTGCCGCGGACCACGCGATCGCCCAGCCAGGAGCGGAGTTCGGCATCGCGGTCGCGCAGGAGCGACGGGAGTTTCAGGGCAAGGTCCAACTGACGGCTGTTGAGCGAGCGCACCTCGACGGTGACCTTCCGCCCGCCCACCACGCCCTCAGCGCGGCCGAACCCTGTCATGGAACTAAGCATGTGAAGGACTTGGCTCCAAAGGTAGCCGCAGGGCCCGTTCAGACCGGCCTGCGGTCGGCACGGCCCACCAGATGCACGCCTGTGAAGATGGCCGCCGCGCTGGCCACCTGAGGCCAACCGACCAGTTGCATGGCTCCTGCGTGGTCATCCTTCAACAGCGCGAGCACGGACCATGCGAAAAGCGTGGCCAGCACCGGCTGCAGGTAGATATAGGCGCCCACGACCGCCGGCGACACATGCCTCAGCGCCCAGGTGTTCAACAGGTATGCCACGAACGTGACACCCACCACCACGAAGCCCACGGACCACCAGATGGCCGGCGACCAGTTCCCGGGCGCCACTGCGCTCAACTCGCCCAGCCCGAAGGGCAGCACGACCACCGCGCCCACCAGGAACACCCGCGACATGACCGTGACCGCACCATACCGGCGCATGAGGGGCTTCACCAGCACGAGGTACAGGGCATAGGACGTGGCGTTGATGAGCACGAACAGGTCGCCCAGCCGGCCACCGGACGTGGGTCCCTGGTCGGGGCGTGCCAGGATGAGCAGGAGCGCACCACCCGCACCGAGACCGATCCCCAGGACCTTTCGCCAGCCGATACGCTCGCCCAGGAGGACACCGGACATCAGGATCACCAGCACCGGTGTGGCCACCATGATGATGCTGGCGTTCACCGGGGAGGTGCGCATGAGGCCGTTGAAGAAGAACAGCTGGTTCATGGCCACGCCGGTGAGCCCGCAGAGCAGGAACCGCCATCCGTCGGACCAGAGGATCCGTTGGGGATGCCAGGCCTGCAACGCCCAGAACAGAACAAGTGCCCCGAGCACCCGCAGCAGGATGAACCCCGATGGACCGATCACCCCTGGCATCAGCCCCTTGGCGACCACGTAGTTGGCCCCGTAGATCAGGTTCACCGCGAAGAGCGCGAGGTGGGCCAGGGACGTGTTGCGCATGAGTTGGCCGCCGGGAAACGCACATCGGATACCTTTAGCCGACCGGCGGGACGGCCGCGAAAATAGATGGAGGAGCCCCGGGCAACGGCCGACGAACAGGAGCAGCGCTTCCGGCGCGATCTCCGCATGCGCAAGCTGCTGCTACCCGTGCTGCTGGGGCTGCTGGCGGCCGGTTGGCTCCTGTACCGCGATCTGCAGAAGGTGCGTTTCGAGGAGGCCGCCGATGAACGTGGAGGCTACACCTGGGTGGACCGCAACGGGAACAACCTGCCCGACCTGGGCGACCCTGCGGAGTTCGTGGCCACGGAGGACGGCAGCGGGAAGTACCGGCGCATGACCGCCCGGGAGGTGCTGGGCAGCATCGACTGGACCTGGGCGAGCACGTGGTGGATCGTGCTGGCGGTGATCTTCACCGCGTTCCGGGACCTGGGGTACATCTACCGGATACGAACGCTCACGGACAAGCACCTGGGGTGGCGACAGGGCTTCGACACCATCATGTTGTGGGAGTTCGCAAGCTCACTGACCCCCAGCGTGGTGGGGGGATCGGGGATCGCCATGTTCATCGTGAGCCGCGAAGGCATCCCGTTGGGGCGCAGCACGGCCGTGGTGCTCGTGACCGCCTTGATGGACGAGCTCTTCTACGTGTTCACCGTACCCCTCGTGTTCCTGTTCGTGGGCATGGACAGCCTGTTCCCCCCCCAGCTGGACAACGCCTTCTGGGGCCTTCCGATCAAGACCATCTTCTGGATCGGGTACGCGTTCATCCTGGCCATGGTCGCCAGCGTGTTCTATGCGATCTTCTTCCGGCCCCGGGCCTTCAAGTACCTGTTGCTGCAGGTCTTCCGGCTCCGTTTCCTCCGTCGGTGGCGGCCCATGGTGCTGAAGGTGGGGGACGACATCGTGCTGGCCTCGGACGAGTTGCGCGGAAAGCGCGCTGGTTTCTGGGGAAGGGCCTTTGGAGCCACCTGCTTCAGTTGGGCGAGCCGGTTCCTGGTGGTGAACTGCATCGCAGCCGCCTTCTTCCCGGTGAGCGACCACCTGCTGCTCTATGCCCGGCAGCTGATCATGTGGGTGATCCTGCTGATCAGTCCAACGCCTGGAAGCAGCGGTGTGGCGGAGGTGGCCTTCGCCGGCTTCTTCCGGGACCTGTTCCCGGTGGTCGGGTACATCGGTGCGGTGGCCATCGTCTGGCGCCTCCTGAGCTACTACCTCTACCTGTTCATGGGGGTGGTGATCCTGCCGCGCTGGTTGCGGCGCACGAGCGCTGGATAGAGCCGGTCCAAGCCGCCTACATTTGCACCGCTTCGGCCCCATAGTTCAAGGGATAGAATAGGAGTTTCCTAAACTCTAGATCCAGGTTCGAGTCCTGGTGGGGCCACGGGGTCCTGACGTGTTGGACCAAGGGATGGAACGAGTCCCCGTTCCGCTCGTCCTTTCAACAGCGGCATGTGTGGAAGTGCGGGTACACGCACCCCACGCCCGCGTAGGGACCCAGCTACCTTCGGCGGGTCCGCGGCGGTGTGTCCGCCCGGAGCCACGCATCCATGCGCGAACCCGCCCGGCCCGAGCTCATAGGCACCCTGCTGTTGCTTGCCGTTCTGCGGTCGTTCACCGCTGTCTGCCAACCACCGAACGACGACTGTGCCGGTGCCCTGACCCTTTGTGCACAACAGGCCCTGTCCGGTGACAACACCGGTTCCCAGAGCCTCATTCCCGGATTCTGCCCTGGTACGGACGATCTGGTCTGGTTCACCTTCACCACCAACTCCCAGGGGGGGGTGGTGGACATCGCGTTGACCGGGATCGACTGTGCCCAGGTGCCCGGCATGGACAATGAACTGAGCGTGGTCGTGCTGGCCGGTGATGGCAGCTGTGCCCCCGCGAGCTTCACCTCGGTGAGCAACTGCGCGAACGACTCCATGGACCTGGTGGTCAGTACCCAGGCACTGGCACCGGACACCCCCTATTGGATCATTGTCAGTGGCACGGCAAACAACGGCGCCACACTGAACGCCAACTGTTCGTTCGACATCACCGCCAGCGGACCGGGGATGGACATCGTGGACGTGGACTTCGATGCAGGGCCCGACCAGGAGATCGGCGAGGGCGAGGTGACCCAGTTGGAGGCGAGCGGTGGAACGAGCTATGACTGGTCCCCCACCTCCGGATTGAGCGGCAACACGGTGCCCGACCCGTTCGCATCACCCACCGAGACCACGACCTACACGGTGACCACGGAGATCAACGGCTGCACCTATACGGACCAGGTCCTGGTGGAGGTCGTTCGGCGCATCGCACCCCCCAATACGTTCACTCCGAACGGCGATGGCATCAATGATACCTGGACGATCACCGGATTGGACCAGTATCCCGGTGCCGAGGTCATCATCTACGACCGGTGGGGGCAGCGCGTGTTCCGGTCCACGGGGTATGGGGAGCCCTGGGATGGGACGAACAACGGCGTCCGGCTGCCCACGGCGACGTACTACTACCACATCCGGCTCAATCAGGTCGAGGGCAATTCCCCTCCCTACACGGGGTCGATATCCATCGTGCGTTGAAGGCGGCCGGCACCATATTGCTCTGCCTGACCGGCACTTTGGCGTCCGCTCAACAGATCGCGCAGTACACGCAGTACGTGTTCAATCACTTCAGCGTGAACCCCGCGGTCGCAGGCAGCAAGGACTGCATGGACATCCGGCTGGGGTACAGGCAGCAATGGGTGGGTTTCGAAGGGGCTCCGACCACGGCCTGGGCCTCCCTGCATGCCACCATCAAGGCCAAGAACAAGCCCTACCAGGCGAACAAGCACGGGGTCGGTGTCTTCGTGGAGGCCGACGACACCGGGCCTCTCGGCTACACGCATTTCTACCTGGCCTACGCCTACCACATGCAGGTGGCACGTGGATACTTCGTCAGTGCCGGGCTCTTTGGCGGCCTGAAGCAACTGAAGCTGGACCAGGGCCAGGTGACCCTCGCGAACTATGACGACCCCGCGATCGCGGATGCAGCGGGTTCCTCGCTCGTCTACCCGGAGATCTCGCCGGGCATCTGGGCCTACAGCAACAACTTCTGGGTGGGCATCGCCGGTTCCGGGCTGCTGAACAACCGTGTGGACGACATCGGTATCGAAACGCGGGCCACGAGCCGCCACTTCAGCCTGAGCGGAGGCTATCGCATGAAGGTGGGCCGGAACACCGCCTTCACACCAAGCACACTGATCAAGCTCAGTCCGGGCTCGCCGGTCGCCTTTGACCTGAACGCCATGCTGGATTGGAAGCGGCGCTATGGGCTGGGCGTCAGCTACCGCAACCAGGACGCCATCGCCTTCATGGGCAAGGTCTCCTTCCTGAAATACTTCAGCCTGGGCTACAGCTATGACATCACCACGTCACGGCTTCGTGTCTCGAGCTCGAACACCCATGAGGTCGTTCTGGCGATCACACCCTGCACACCCGTCGACCCCAGCAAACGCATCGTGAGCTGTCCCATCTTCGAATGAGCGCGATCATGACCCATCCGTTACGCCTGCACCTGCAGTCCTTGCTGCTGGGTCTGCTCCTGCCCGCCCTGGCCCATGGGCAGACCTTCCATTGGGTGGGTGGTAGCGGCGACTGGGGGGATGCCTCGCACTGGTCCGCAACACCGGACGGACCAGGAGGGGCAGGCGTACCGCGCCAAGGCGACCCCGTGCTTCTGGCACCGGTGGAGCGGACGACCATCACGATCGGTCGAACGGCCTGGTGCGGGGGGCTCCGGATCTCCGGAGATGCCGCCCCCGTCGTGATCACCGGTGCCACGAACGCCGAACTCCGCGTGCACGGCGGTCTCGAATTGTCCGGCGAGGTGCGTTGGGACCTTCCTGGAGCTTTGCGATTCGGTGGCACGGCTGAAGGAATGCCGATCGACGCCGGGAACGTGGTCATCGGATCGGACGTGGTCTTTGACGGATCGGGCAGCTGGTCCCTGTCCTGCGATCTTGAACTGGCCGGCGACAGGGACCTCCTGCTCGAGAAGGGGACCCTGGTGACCAATGGCGCCCGCATGACGGCGCGCAGCATCCGGAAGATCGGACGCGGGCCCCAGCGTGCCGTGATCGGTTCCTCGGTGCTCCAGCTTCGGGAGGCCCTGCTGCCGGAGCTGATGTCCGTGCTCGACATGGGCAATGCCCTGCAACTGGTCAATGGCACACCGGTGCCCATGGCCACCACGATGGCCGACGGGCCGGAACGCGGGATCACGGTGTGCGGGACCGGACCGGGACAGACCCAGTTCGTGGTGGACGCCCAGCTGGTGTCCGACTACAACGGGTTCGGTGTCAGCTGCAAAGGCGTGTGTGACGGGGTGGTGACCGCCACCGTGACAGGGGGTGTTGGTCCGTTCACCTACCAATGGGTGGGAGGTCCCACCACGGCGACCTGGAACAATGTGTGCGCAGGCAACCAGATCGTGATCGTCACCGACCAGGGACAAAGCGTTTCCTGCGCCGCCACCGTGAACGTATCCGATCCGGCCCTGCTCAGTGTGATCTTCTTCGGGGTGGTCCCGCCGGCCTGCGCGGATGTCTGCGACGGGTCGGCACAAGGGATCGCCGTGGGTGGTTCCGGGAGCTACAACTACCTGTGGAACGGCGGTCAGGAAACCGGACCGGCGGCCTTCCAACTCTGCGCCGGACCGAACACCCTGGAAGTGACCGACGCGAACAACTGCCTGTTCGACACGACCTTCTTCCTCAACGTAACGCCCATTGAACCCAACCTGTCGTTCACCGATGCGACCTGTTTCGGTGGATGTGACGGCACCGCCGACGTGGCACCGGTGGGCGGCACCGGCGTGTACTCCTTCCTCTGGGCTCCGGCACCGCCCTCGGGGCAGGGCACACCCAGTGTTTCGGGGCTTTGCGCAGGCCCCTGGACGGTGACCGTGACCGATGGGAACGGCTGCGACACCACGGTGGCGTTCACCATCAACGAACCGGCCCCCATCGAGCCGAACCCTTCACAGGTGGACGCGAGTTGTGGGGATGTCTGCGATGGTTCGGCGACGGTGGGCCCTACCGGTTCGCCTGGTCCTTTCAGCTATTTCTGGGACCCGCCGCCCCCTGCCGGCCAGGGTACGGAACAGGCCACACAGCTCTGTGCGGGAACGTGGAACGTGACGATCACCGATGACGGTACAGGGTGTGATACCACGGTGCAGTTCATCATCGACGCACCGCCGGTCATCGATCCGGTGCCCGCGTTCACGGATGCCTCCTGCTCGGACCTGTGCGATGGCACGGCCAGCGTGACCCCGGTGGGCGGGACCACGCCCTTCACGTTCCTGTGGACCCCTTCGCCACCGGTCGGTCAGGGTACCGGCAGTGTCTCCGGGCTGTGTCCCGGTGTCTGGCAGGTGTTGATCGCGGATGCCATCGGTTGTGATACCACGGTGGAATTCGTCATCGGGGCACCTCCTTCCCTGGACGTCAACGGACTCGTAACGGATGCCACTTGCGCCAACGACTGCGATGGTGCGATCGACGTGACCGTGAGCGGGGGTACCCCGGGTTATGGATTCACCTGGTCACCGGCACCACCCGCAGGACAAGGCACCCCGAACGTATCCGGCCTGTGCGCGGGAGATTGGGGCGTGACGGTCTCCGATGCCAACGGGTGTGACACCACGCTCATCTTCACGGTGAACGCTCCGCCTCCACTTGACGCGCAGGTGCTGGTGAACGATGCGACGTGCGGAGGCAATTGTGATGGGACGGCTTCGGCACAGGTGAACGGGGGTACCGGTCCCTACACCTACCTGTGGACACCGGCCCCTCCGTTCGGCCAGGGAACGGATTCCGTGGCCGGGCTGTGCGCAGGCGCCTGGAGCCTGCTGATCACCGATGTGAACGGGTGCGACACCACGCTGAACTTCCAAGTGGATGAGCCACCCGCCCTGCAGGTGCAGTTCTCGGTCACGGATGCAACGTGTCCTTCCAACTGCGACGGTGAAGCGGAGGCGACCGTGAGCGGAGGTACGCTTCCTTACACGTTCCTGTGGACCCCTGCGCCAGGCGCAGGCCAGGGCACCTCGCTCGCGACGGGGCTTTGTCCGGGTAACTACACGCTGTTGATCACGGATGCGCTGGGCTGTGACACGCTCGTCGACTTCACGATCGGAGCGCCTCCACCCATCGTGCCCAACGCCACGGTGACCGATGCGACATGTTCGGATGTTTGTGATGGAAGCATCGTCCTGGCACCGAGCGGTGGTACACCGCCCTTCACGTTCCTCTGGAGCCCCGTCCCTCCGAACGGCCAAGGGCAGGCCGAGGCCACCGGATTGTGTCCGGGTGATTGGACGGTCACCATCACCGCCATCGGGGGGTGTGACACCACCCTTACGCTCACCATCGGTGCACCTCCGGCGTTGGAGGTTCAACTGACGACCCTCGATGCGACCTGCTCCGGCGACTGTGATGGCACAGCAGAAGCGGTCGTGACCGGTGGCACACCAGGCTACTCGTACCTGTGGTCCCCGGCACCAGGCAGCGGACAGGGCACGCCGGATGCCGGTGGCCTTTGCGCAGGCAACTATACCCTCACGGTAACCGATCAGGTGGGTTGCGACACCGTGCTGGCCTTCACGATCTCGGAGCCTTCACCGCTGGATCCGCAGCTCTCCATAACGGACTCCGGTTGCGGGGCTTGTGATGGCGTGGCGGTCGTGGACACCGTGGGAGGCAGCGGACCACACACCTTCCTCTGGACCCCGGCACCTCCACAGGGCCAGGGCACGGACAGTGTTTCCGGCCTTTGCCCCGGCCTGTGGGAGGTACTGATCACGGATGCGAACGGGTGTGATACCCTGGTCGCATTCACGATCAACACCCCCTCCGGCATTGATGCCCTACCCGCCATCACGGACGCCTCCTGTGCGGATGTCTGCGACGGAGCGATCGATCTGACCACCACCGGCGGCGTGCCTCCCTACGACTTCACCTGGACACCCCCGCCTCCTGTGGGACAGGGTACGGCGAACGTTGCCGGGCTGTGCCCGGGACAATGGTCGGTACAGATCGGCGACCAGGCCGGTTGTGATACCGTACTGGTCTTCGTTGTCGGGGCGCCACCTCCGCTGGACCCCGTCCCCACGGTGACCAACGAAAGCTGCAATGGGCCTTGTGATGGTTCGGCCACCGTATCACCTGTCGGCGGATCGGGGAACTACGCTTTCCTGTGGTCTCCGAATCCACCGCAGGGTCAGGGTACCGCCACGGCCAGCGAACTATGTGCGGGGGATTGGACGATCACGATCACCGATCAGGTGAGCGGTTGCGATACGACCTTGACCCTGACCATCCTGCCGCAACAACCGATCGACCCGGGCCTGCAGGCGCTTGACGCCACCTGCTGGAACATCTGCAACGGCACCGCCACGGTCTCACCGACCGGCGGCGTCGGCCCTTACACTTATCTGTGGTCTCCCTCCCCGCCTTTCGGCCAAGGCACGGACAGCGTGGCACAGCTCTGCCAAGGGCTATGGCAGGTGACCGTGACCGACGCGCTCGGGTGTGATACCATCGTGAACTTCACGATCACGAAACCACTTCCCGTCGTTTCATCGCTTTCCATCCAAAGTGAGACCTGCGATGGACCCTGCACCGGCGCCGCAGCGGTATTCCCGTTCGGCGGGACAGGTGTTTATACCTTCAACTGGCAACCTCCACCAGGTGGTGGGCAAGGGACGTTCTTCGCGACCGGACTTTGCGCCGGCACGAGCTATTCGATCACCATCACGGATTCGTTGGGCTGTGATACCACGGAGACCTTCACCGTGGACCCGTTCATCCCGATCACGCCCAACCTGAGCACGGAACCACCCACCTGT
>JACJZH010000015.1 GCA_020635695.1 Flavobacteriales bacterium
GGGTTGCCGTCCAGGCTCACCGTCGGGATACTCGCCGTTTCCACGATCACGTTCAGGAAATGCTGGTTGATGACCGTGCTGACCACGGTGGCGAAGCTCACATTGTCGATGCTTTGCTCGGCCGCATTGAGGATCAACAGCGCAGGGTCGCCATTCCCGGAACAGCTGCTTCCCTCCATCAACTGGGCCACATTGATCGGTTTGTTGCTTTCGAAACAGGCCGCGCCCGCGAAATTGTTGACCTCGACCACGTCACCAGCGTTCATCGCCAGGGGAGCTCCGCCGTTCACGGTCACGGAGGTCCCGTTCTCGTCGGCCAGAATGCGGTAGGTATACCCGGTGGTGGTATTGAAGGGAACGGAGAAATAGGTCGTTCCCCAGACGTTCCGCGGTAGGTTCTGGCCGAAAACGTGGTCGCAAGCGGTGCAACCGGCCGGAATGTTGGTGCAGACCACACCCGAGAACACCGCGAACGGTCTACAGGCCCCGCTGGAATCCGTGCCCACCACGGTCGTGCCGGTCAGGTCGTCCTGTGGGTTGTCCGCCTGCACCTGGTAGGTCTGACCGCTGTCCAGGTCCACGATGAAGGGTACCCCTGGCGGACGTCCGCCCAAGGTGGTGGCGGTCGGCGTGATCTCCACCTGGGTATCATCCTTCGTGGAGACCACCAGCAGTTCCGAACTGTATCCGGGACTGAAGGACCCCAGCCCCTTGTAGGACTGAACGCGGTATTCCGTGCCCAGGGATTGAATGGGGAACACCTGGGAGCCATCGGCGGTGAAACTCTGGAAGTTGATCGCGAAGACCGCCACGGTGTCGTTGGTCTGGATCAGGATCGACTTGTTCTCGATGACCTCCGAAGTGGTGTGTTCGGCCAGGGCCACCGGAATGGTGACCGTGGTGGTCTGGTTGGCCGTCACGGTAAAGGGCTGTGACCAGCCGACCAGGGGCATGGTGACGGTGCCACTGGTGTTCACCTGCCCGGATATGAAGATGTCCAGGCGCTGAGCTCCGGTGTAGTTCTGCAGGAACCCCAGCCAGAACTCGGTTCCCATGGACGGTACCACTCCTTGCTGGGCGGTGGCTCCGACCGATCGGACCAGCATGAAGAGCAGGAGGATGCGGAACAGGATGGATCGGGACATGGGGCAGGGCGTTCGGTAGGTGCGGCAAGTTACCCAGCTTCAAGCCAGGATACCTGGTAGGTGACGGCACAACATGCGCCGGGGTTGCCTACCAGACGACATCCACTTCCCAATTCGGTCGCACGTTCACCGGACCCTCGAGCCGCAGCCTCACCTCGGGTTGCTGCCGATCATCCAGCCGGCCAGGGTCCCAGCGTCCATTCTCGTTGGTATCATGGAAAAGACGGAGCTCGTAGATGCCCGGGGGTGTCATGGGCCAGGTGTAGGTCCCGGGAATGGTATCCACGACCAGGCGCTGGGCCACGGCGCCTTGCCTGTCCAGGAACTCCAGCCATTGGAGGCCCTCCGCTCGCTCGGGTGTTCGCAGTTCGACCCGGAGCAGACCCAGCTCGGCCGGATCGGCACGCCCCAGGGAGACCCGGAGGGTGTCATGCGTTCCACCATAGATGTCCTTGACCGCACCGGGAAACAAGATCAACCGTTCCATGGCGGCAGGGGCCTCCACCAGGAATGACCGCACTTCATCCGGATCGGACCGGAGCGCTACGGGCTGGTCCCCGGAAGTGCCGATCGCCAATGCCTTGTCCTGGTCCAGCACGGCCACCGGTCTGGAGGTCCTCAGGCTGAATAGGTGGTCGGTCCCCTCCCGGGGTCGGGGGGGCGAGATCTCCAGCAGGAACGGCATGGCCTGGTCCCGCCGGTACTTCAGGGTGTCCAGGGCCACATCGTCCGCGCTCACCTCGTATTCCCCGGCGTCCAGGGCGGTGGTGTCCGATGGCCATGCCAGGACGGTGTCGCGGCCTTCGGAGACCTCCATCCGCCAGGTGGTCCTTCCTCCGCGCCTTGCCAGATCGGCGATGCTGACCTCGTTCACGGGTTTCGCAAATACCCACCGCCAGGCGCCGTTCTCGGTGACGGAGTGGTCCAGGATGGCCTGTTGCCGGGGATGTTCCCGGAACAGCCACAGGTCCAGGGACCGGCCTCCAAGGGTGTCCAGGGGCCTGGCTTCGGTCGGACCCTCGAGAAAGGCCACTTCCTCGTTCGGCAGATCGTACCTCAGGTTGCCGTTCTTGTCCCGAAGGGCATACACCTGGTAGCGGCCAGGGGCCAGGTGATGGAACAGGAACTCACCACGCGCTCCCGTCCGTGTCAGATACCTGGGCCGTCCTTGGGTGAAACCTGTCGTGTCGTCGGCCGGATAGGCCATGACAGGAACGTCCGGCGCGGCCATTCCACTATTCGCCACGCGCACGGTGCCCTGGATGGTCAGGCTGTCCAGATGCTCCCCGGTGGCGATCACATAGTTCAGGTCGGAAGCGGCGTTCCCCTCGGTCAGGTCCAGGACGGAATTGCCGAAGTTGAACACGTAGGTGGTCCCTTGCTCCAAGGGTGCGTTCAGCCGGACTTCCACGGTACGTCCACCGGTCACCCGGACATCAGGCGCCACGGCCAGCGGGGGGCTGATCACCAGGTTGTCCCTCACCCGGTCCAGCTTGATGCGTTCATCGAACGAGAGCAGGATCCGTTCAGGTCGAACACCGGTCGATCCTGTTGGAGGCTCGGCCAGCACCAACCGTGGAGGTGTCTCGTCCACGGGGCCACCGGTAGGTTCACGGACCTGGGCACATCCACCCAGGATAGCGAGCAACAAAAGGCCAAGGGACCTACGGGGCATCATGCGGTCTCCACCAGCAACGTCACCAGCGCCTCCAACCCCGTCCGGTCCCGGTGGTCGAAGGCCGCCACCTGTTCGCTGTCCAGGTCCAGGACCGCGGATACGCGCTGGTCCGGTCCGCGTACCGGTACGACGATCTCCGAGCGGCTGAGGGGGCTGCAGGCGATGTGTCCGGGGAACAGCTCCACGTCGTCCACGATCAGCGTGACCCCTTGTGCCCAGGCGGTACCACAGACACCATGTCCATAAGGGATGCGCGTACAGGCAGGAGGGCCTTGGAACGGGCCCAGGACCAGGTCGTCGCCGATCACCCGGTAGAACCCGACCCAATGATGCCCGAACGCTTCGCGGATGACCGCGGTAAGGTTGGCCATTCGCGCCAGGAGGTCCGGCTCGCCACGAAACAGCTCCCGGACCTGGGGTACGAGCTCGTCATAGACCTTGCTCCGGTCAGCGCTGCGTGGGGTCAGGGCACTGGAGATCACGCCACGAAGGTATTGTTCAGGCATGGGCGAGCGCGGCCACGCTCACGGTGGTGCCCGGCAGGGACGTGAGTGTCCGGGCCAGGGATCCAATGGTGGCGCCCGTGGTGATCACGTCATCCACGAGCAGCACGTGCCTATCCCTGACCGCTTCCGGCCGGCGCACCAGGAAAGCATCCGATACATTGCTCCAGCGCTGTTCCCGGTCCATGCGGGTCTGGCTGTTGGTGCGTACCACGCGCCTGACCGAGCCGCGCACATCGGTCAATGGCCAGGCAGCACGGATCCCTTCGGCGATCACCTGGGACTGGTTGTATCCCCGGGAACGCTCCTTGGCGGGATGGAGCGGCACGGCCAGTACGGCGTCCACGCCTTGGAAGGACGCGGAACGGGTCAATTGTTCGCCGAGCATCAGGCCTAGCTCATGTCCTACGCCGGTGTCCCCGCGGTATTTCAGGCGGTGGAGGATCCGCTGGACACGACCGGATCCGTCGAACCGGAGCAGCGCGGTCGCGGAGACGACAGGGATCCGCCCGGCAAAGGCCAACGCCACCGGGTTCTTCGGGTCGTCATGGAAACGGGTCAAAGGGAGGTCCTCCAGGCAGTGCAGGCACAAGGCACGCTCCTGAGGCCTCAATCCCCGGTCGCAGGCGCTGCACCGGCGTGGCAGGAACAGGTCCACCAGGTCCGAAAGGGGCTGCAGGGGGTGGGGCGCCACGGGTTCAATACTTTGTTGAAAAGTGCGTTCTACACGGGAATGCCGCCGTGGAGGGGTCGGTAATTTAGCGCCCGGCCTGGTTTCCGGGCCAAGATCCAACGATGGAAGAGAACGAGGGCAAGAACATGACAGGGGAAGCACGAAAAGGACGGTCCAGCACCGGATTGATGCTGCTGGTGGTGCTGTTGCTGCTCACCAACGCCTACACGCTCTACCGCCTCAGCGAACGGAGCGAGCAGGTGGAGAAGCAGGGCCAGGAGCTGGGCTCTCTTTCTGAGGAGAAGGAGAACGTGACCACCATGCTGGAGACCATGCTCGCCCAGTACGACACCCTGGAGACCGAGAACGTGCAGATCAAGGCGGAGATGGAGGCCCAGCAGGAGAAGATCACCGATCTGCTGGACCAGGTGAAGCGCGGAAAAGGGGACATCTACAAGTTGCGCAAGGAGGCCGAAACCCTGCGGAAGATCATGAAGGGCTACGTGGCCACGATCGATTCGCTGAACCAGGTGAACCTGGCGCTCACGGCCGAGAACATCGGGCTCACCCAGCAGCTGGGTGAGGTGAGTGGCCAGAAGGATGCCTTGGAATCGAAGGCCCAGGACCTGGAGGGCAGGATCGCGCAAGGCTCCGTGCTGCATACCACGGCGATATCGGCAGGTGCGCTCTTCGTGCGTAACAACGGCAAGCAGGTGGAGACCGACAGGGCTCGCAAGGCCGAGATGATCAAATGCTGCTTCACCTTGGGTGAGAACAAGGTGACCAGTGCCGGTGACAAGGTCTTCTTCATGCGGATCATCAGTCCGGACGGCAAGGTCCTACCCGCAGGGTCGGGAGATGATCGGTTCCGGTTCCAAGGCGTGGAGGGCGAGTTCAGCGCCAAGCGGGAGGTGAACTATCAGAACCAGCCGGTGGACGTATGCATCTTCTGGAACGCGTCCAATGAGATGCGGACCGGGCAGTACATCGTGGAGATCTACGAGAGCGAAGCGCTGGTCAGTTCCTCCACGTTCGACCTGAAGTGATCTAGAAGTAGGCGCGCACCTGCGCTCCGCCCACATGCACGGTGGGCACTCCTTCCGAACGCCTTCCGTTGTAGGTGATGTCCACCTGAAGGTGCTGGGAGAGGTTCCGCTGCAGCGTCAGGTTCCACGTCACGTTGGTGCCAGGCTTCAACCCGGCCAGCATGTCATTGCCCAGTGAGGAGTTCACCTCCCCGTTGAAGTCGATCTCCACCACGGACGCGGTCATTTGCACGCTGCCCTTGCCGGGCGCATTGTAGCGGAGCTCCAGACCCAGGTCCTGCAAAAGGGCCTCCTCGCCCCCCAGTTCCGCATCGTTGGCCTTCTCCGTGTACTTGTACAGCATGGCAGCCCGGAAGGAGGTGTTCGGTTGCCAGGTCACCCGGGGCCGCACCGCCTGCGCATCGATGCTGTAGTTCCGCCCTTCGAGCAGGTCCGAACGCACGCTCGTACGTTCCTGTTCCCCTTCCACGTCCACCGTCCAGCGCCGGGTGGCGTTCACCCGCAGACGGACCTGGTTCCGTTCCCGGGCGCGTGATTCGAACCCGTTCAGGAGAAGCGTCTTCCCCTGGTCGTTCTGGTAGGTATGGTCCACGCTCCATGCACGGCTGGTCCGGTCGTAGTAGAGCGTGTTGCGAACGGAGGAGTTATAGGCCGTCAGGTTGCTGTCCAGGGGGTCAAGCCCCAGCGGGTCCAAGGCTTCCAGCAGATCGGTGCCCTCACCGGACTTGCGGTCGATGCGGAAGGAGGCCATGTCGGAGAACTTCCCCACGAACCGGCGTAGTCCCTCCTTGTCCGACCAGGCCACCGCGGGGCGTATGTCGAGCGAGGTGCTGAACTGGTTGCTGAAGGTGCGTACGAACGTGTTGCCGGGCACGAACACGCGTACGTAGTTCGCCTCGTAGCCGAAGGCCGCCACCTCGAATTCGTTCAGTTCCTTGATGCCGTTGTCGTTGTAGTCGATCCACACATAGATGCCTTGTCCAGCGGGAACCTCCACATAGATGAACTCACGCCGTTGTTCCAGCCCCGAGCCGAACTCATAGAACAGGTCCCAGACCACCACCCCCTTCAGCGCGGTCACGTCATAGTCCACCCGGGCCAGGTAGGTGTCCTCCGGGCGCTGGGTGGTCAGGAGGCTGTCCAGCACCTCGAGCCGCCTGTAGGTGAAGGTGGTCGCCAGGCGGTTCCGGGGATCTTTGGCCAGGGTGAGGGAAGCGCCATAGCTGGTGGCCAGGGTGCTCCGCGCCAGGGCGCCCTCACGGACTCCCTCGTCGAACCGCTGTCCGGTGAACAGCCGCCATTTGTTCCTGAAGGTGTCGGGACTTTGGATGTAGGCTTCCCACTCGTGGAACTGATAGCTGCCCGTGAGCAGCGCGTCGCTGGTGTCGCTCCGGAAGCGGTTCAACTCGTGTTCGCTCTGGAACCCGAGGGTGAAGGGCTTCAACCTGCGCTGCACGCGGCCCTTGTGGCGCAGGAAGTTGCTTTGCCCGGTGCCTGATGCGGTGAGCAGGCTCGCCGTGCCCACCAGGTCCCAGGGTCCCACGTGCAGGTCGCTGTTGATCACCTGGCGGACCCCGTCATACCGGTCCCGGATGTGGAAGGTCTCCACGCCGTAGCCAATGGCACCGATGCTCCGGCCACGCAGGCCGACACCCGCATCAGCGAGCACCTGGTCCCCGTCCTGTACCACGGTCAACGCGTTCCAGTTCCGCTCGAACTCCACGGCCCGGTACCGCTCGATGAACCGGAAGTCCTTGGTGAACGTCTCCAACGAACCGTTCAGCACGACCTTCAGCGTGGTGTCCCGGCCGCCTGTCGGAAGCTCATGCAGGCCCTTCAGAAAAAGGCCCACACCCTGATCGTCGGCCTCGTCCAGTGAAGAGAACGTGTTCCTGTCCAGCCGCGACCAGGCCACTTCGGCCTGCGCCCGGCTGCCCGGGCGGAAGGTGCGTTCCCCGCCCAGGGTGATCAGTTGCTGGCTTCTGGGGGCCACCAGCACCCGCACGGGGGCGTGGTCCCCGTTCCTGACCAGGACACCGTTCACGGTGTCGGGGGGCACCCAGCTGAACACCCGGCCGTTCGGTGTGAACTCGCTCTGCACGTAGTCCCCGTTCCCGGTACCGACACGCGTGAAGCTCACGCGCCAGTTGGCCACCTCGGGATCGGTGCTGTAGACGTAGACCGGGGTGTACCCGAGCGAGTCGGCGAGGCGGTAGAGCACCTGGTCGGCATCGAAGGCCACACTGTCCGCACCGGGCACGGTGGCCGCCAGGGGGTCGTCGCCCGCCTCGGCCAGCACTTCCTTTTCCTCGGGGGTCAGCGATTGTTGAAGCGTCTGGTTCCGGTGGTCCTGCTCCGAGTACACGTTCAGGCGCAGCGTGCTGTTGCCCACCTCCAGTTCGTTGTCCACGCGGACCAGCGAGCGCACGTAGTTCTTGTCGGAGTACTGGAACTCCACCACGATCCGCCGGTCCTTGGTGATCAGTTTGTTGGCCGTGAAGGTGACCTCCGCGGTGTTGTAGTCGATCACGTAGTCGTGGTCCTGGCCCCGCGTCAGTTGCACCCCATCGATGAACACCCGTTCGGTGCCGCTGAGCACGATGATGAACGATTCGCCCTCGTTCCCCTGCAACCGGTAGGGCCCCTGGACCCCCTCCACGCCCTGGATCAGGTTGCGTGCGAACTTGCCCTTGGAGATGGCCACGCTGGCACCGGCCCTGTCGGTGGCGCCCTCCCAGGGTTCCAACGTGGTGTTGAAGCTGAGGCCCTTGGTCTTCTTCAGGTAGGTCAGGAAGTGGCTGTTGGGGCGCTGCAGCACGAAGTCGCCGGCGATCAGTTCCCAGTCCTTGTCGAACAGCTTGATGAACACCTGGTCGAAGTCCTGGAGCTCCAGGGTGTTGCCACCGGCCTGGATGGGGATGTTGTTGTCGGTGACCGAGGCCAGCACCTGGATGCGGTCGGTGAGCCTTCCGGAGAGTTCCAGGTTCAAGGTGGAGTTCACCGAGAGGTCCTGGTTGTTCCCGAAGAGCACGCCGCGCGAGATGCTCCCGCTCTTGTTGAGGCCCTGCGTGGCAAAGAGGTCGCTGGCCTGGCGTGGGGGCACGTAGCGGAAGGGGTCCTCCCGGTCGCCGGTGGCGGAGATCAGTTGGTCGGGGTCCTTATGGCGGAACGTGCCACCCAACAGCAGGGGCATCACCCGATAGGTGGCCCTCAGCGTGTCGGTGGGTGGGCTGCCCTTCCAGATCAGCAGGGCCTGGTACGGCAGCAGTTCATAGGCCGAGGGGTCGAGCGCTACGCTGTCCTGGTACAGGGTAAGGCTTCCCGGCACGATGCTCAGCGTGTCCAGGTCCAGGGAGTCCTTGTCCGGAAGAAGGAGCTTTTCTCGAAGGCTGGTGGCAGGTACCTGCGCGAACGTGTCCAGTTGCAGGGCGATAAGCGCAAGGAGCAGGAAGGTCCGCGGCAAGGAAATGCCGTGGAAGGCCGCTATCATGCCATCCTTTCGCACAGGGACCATACGCCGCAAAGACCTGAAAATTATCCCGATCGGCGCGTTGCGGGGCTTTCACCACTGCCTTGTTGATCCTCGGGTACTTGAAGGCTCAAGGCCCTTCATGCCCACGGGTACATTTGGTCCGATATGCATGCGAAGTGGTTGTCCTTGGTCCTGGTCGCTCTGACGGCCTGCATGGGAGGGCCTTCGGAAAGGTCCCGCGAGGGCCTTGGAGGACGCCGGTATGGAGGTGTGTTCAATGCCAATGAGACGGAGCGGATCAGGAGCCTGTTCCCGCTCAGTCTGACCCAGGCGGTCGCGTTCCGGGTGGCATCGCCCATCTATGAAGGGCTCGTACGGTTCGATCCCAAGGACCTGTCCGTTCAGCCCTGCCTGGCGGAACGGTGGGAGGTGAGCGAGGACGGCCTGGTCTACACCTTCTTCCTGCGCAAGGGAGTGCGTTTTCATGATGCACCCTGTTTTGAGGACGGGAAAGGGCGCGAGGTCACGGCCGAGGATGTGCGTTATTGCTTCGCCGAGTTGTGCACCGCAAGACCGGACAACCAGCTCTTCTGGCTGTTCCAGGACCACGTGGAAGGCGCGAATGCCCATTATCAAAGCACCCTGCAGGGAAAGCCGGACCGGGCAGGGCCATCCGGGATCAAGGCCCTCGGCCCGTACGAACTGGAGATCAGGTTGGTGCACCCGGTGCCCACCTTTCTGCAGGTGATGGCACATCCGGGATGCTGGATATTCCCGAAGGAGTTGGACGACAAGTACCCTGGCGAACAGCAGGACCGGGCGGTCGGTACGGGCCCCTTCGCACAGCATCTGTACCGCCCTGGGGACGTGATCGTGCTGGAGCGTTCGCCGCACTATTGGGGTCGGGACGAGCATGGCAATGAACTCCCGTTCCTGGATGCCGTTCGCTACACCTTCTCAGGTGACAAGCAACGGGAGCTGGCGGAGTTCAGAAAGGGGAATCTCGCCGTGGTCTTCGAGATCCCAGGAGGCATGGAGGAGCTTTCTGATTCGGTGGACCTGGGTTCTGGCACGGCCCGCTTCCGGGTGAACGCCACATCGGCGTTGAGCACTCAGTTCTATGGCTTCAATGCGCTCAGGCCACCCTTCTCCGATAAGCGGGTCAGGATGGCGTTCACCCTGGCCGTTGATCGCAGCTTCCTCGTTGACAGTGTACTGAACGGATTGGGTGTACCTGCGGAAGGAGCTTTCGTGGCACCGGGGCTGAATGGCTACCCGTACGACGAGGTCCAGGGGTTGCCGTATGATCCCGACCGCGCCCGGGCCCTGCTGGAGGAGGCCGGGTTTCCCGGCGGGAGCGACTTTCCCAACCTGACACTGCAGCTCAGCAACAACAACGTGGCCCACGTCCGTGTGGCGGCCGCGGTCCAGGAGATGTTGATGCGGGAGTTGAACGTCCGCATCTCCACGTCCATGCTGCCCGCCGATCAGCACTTCGACCGGGTGGAACGGAACAAGGCGGAATTCTGGCGTGAAGGCTGGTTGGCGGACTTTCCGGACCCGGAGAACTTCCTGGCCTTGTTCCTGGGGCGCAATGCCGCTGCGGACACCAGCGAGCCTTCCTACCTGAACACCACCCGATACCGCGACCCGGTGTATGATTCCTTGTTCGTGGCGGCCAGCATGGCACGCGATGAACAGGAACGGATGCGCCTGCTGGCGGAGGCGGACCAGCACATGCTCGACGATGCCGTCGTGCTGCCGCTCTATCATGACCGCACCGTACGGCTCATCCAGCCGTGGGTGCGCGACCTGCCCTTGAACGCCATGGAGTACCGCGATCTCGCGCGGGTCTGGTTCGAACGCTAGCGCGTTCCCTCCGCCGCGAGGGCGTCGTAGACCAGTTCCTTGGCAAGGGGCAGGAAGGTCTCGATCCGCGGCAGCGTGACCCCCGATTCGAACGCGAAGGTGGAAGGGACCGGAAGGTCCGGGTGCCTCCTGATCAGGTCCGCCTTGACGCGTTCGTAGGTCCACCCGATCCCCAAGCTGTAGTCCGTGACCCAATGGGTATGGACGTTCCGGTACCTCAGCGTATCATCGGACTCGCGAAGCACGTGCATGTCATAGCGGTATGCCCGGGCCATCGTGTCCTGCCGGAGCAGGAGGTATCCTTCCTTCGTGGTCAGGGGCAACAGACCCACCGGAGCAAAGACGATCGTTCCGGCCAATTGCTCGCGGAGGTCCTCGGCTTGTTCCAGCTGCGCCTGGAGTTCCGGTTCCGCGAAGGACAGGACATCCACCACCACGCGCAGCACCTCAGGGTCCTCCAAGGGGGCCCGGGCAAGCCCACCCCGCCGCGGGTCCAGGCCGGTCACCTCGGTGGGAATGCACCGCCTCAGGGCTTGCCAGGTGGTGCGGAGCTCGTGCATGCGCTTCAGATGCCCCCGCAGGTCGTCCAGGTAAGGGTGCAACCTGTGCTGGCCGAACCGTTCGCCAACACGCTGCAGATAGGCGAGCAGGATGTACTGCTTCATCTCCCGGTCGATCGCCGGATGCAGGATCCAGTCCGGATGCAGGAACCCCATGTTCATGGCCTCTTCCAATGCAACGCCTTGTTCAAAAAAATGTTACCACGCGCCGGTCCCGGGGGTGGCGGCAATGGACCTTTGTGAACAGGCACCCTGAAGCTATGACGAGATCTCCTTCCCCGACCGCGTTCCTGGTACCGATCATCACCACACTGCTGTGGACGGCCTGTGTGCCCGCCCGCCAGTACGAGGAGATGGACGCCCGCTACCAGGCCATGCAGGCGGAGGCGCAGGCCGCGGACGCCCGTGCACGCGAGGCCGTGACCAGGGCCGATGAGCTGGGATCACAGCTGGAGGAGCTCCAGCGCCGCGATCGCCGCCTGGAGCAGGATACCGCCACCCTTGGCACCTCGCTTCGCCGCATGCAGAAGCAGTACGACAAGATCAACCAGTTGAACGAGGAACTGCTGGAGAAGTACAATCAATTGCTCGCCGGTGATCGCAGCGAGAACCGGAAGCTGCTCACCGACCTGGAGGCCACACGCCTGCGCCTGTTGAACAAGGAGGATTCCCTGGACGCGTTGGCCACCGACCTCGCCGACAGGGAGGCCAAGCTGGCCGAACTGCGTGCCGAGCTCGAGAAGAAGGACGAGGCCATGCGTTCGCTCAAGGATCGCATCTCGGCCGCCCTCACCGGCTTCGAAGGCAAGGGCATCACCGTGGAGCAACGGCAGGGGCGGATCCATGTGAGCATGGAGAACAAGCTGCTCTTTCCCAGCGGCAGCACCGTGGTGGACGCCCAGGGCAAACAGGCCTTGAAGGACCTGGCCAAGGCCATCGAGGGCGAGGCCGACCTGCGGATCATGGTCGAGGGCCACACCGATACGGACAAGGTCCTGCCCGGTTCCCCCTACAAGGACAACTGGGACCTTAGCGTGATGCGGGCCACCAGCGTGGTGCGCATCCTCCAGGACAACGGCCGGATCGATCCCGTACGCATCACGGCGGCCGGACGTGGCGAGTTCCTGCCCCTGGACCCTGGGGACAAGGCCCGTAACCGACGGATCGAGATCATCCTGTCCCCCGACCTCACCCAGCTTTACGAACTGGTGACGGACTGAGGGCGAAAGCCTCCGGGTCCGGGACGGATAACTTGCGCCCCCTCGCATGGGTGCCGATCACCGACCCTTCCTGCTTCACCATGAAGTGCATGTGCGTTCCGGCCAGGGTCCCTGGCTGGTGCTGCTCCATGGGGCCGGCGGCAGCCTGAACACCTGGAAACGCCAGGTCGCCGGGCTGCGCGAGCACTACGACCTGCTGCTGGTGGACCTGCCCGGACATGGCGGATCGGCAGGCAAACCCGGTCTCCCGGATGCCTATTCCTTCGACCTCGTGGCCGATCTCGTGTGGGATGCCGTGGACCAGCACACCGACGGTCCCGTACACCTGATGGGGGTGTCCCTGGGTACGGTGATCGCGCTGAAGATGCGTCAACGACGCCCTGACCGCGTGCGTGCGCTGATCAATGCCGGGGCCATTCTGAAGCTCAGTGCCCGGATCAAGTTCCTGGCCGCGATCAGCCTCAGACTGGCCAGGGTGATCGGCTATCCGGCATTCTACCGCATGAACGCCCGCATCATGCTGCCGAAGAAGAACCACCGGCTGTCGCGCCTCATGTTCATCCGCGAATCCGCGGCGCTCACCGACGAGGAGTTCCGCAAATGGACGGCCATGTACCGGACCCTGGACCGTACGCTGAAGGAGTTGTTCCGGGAACCCGATGGCCCGCCACACCTGGTGGTGATGGGCGACGAGGACCATTTCTTCCTGGAGCCTGCCAGGGAGTATGCCGCGGGCCATCCGAACGTCCGGTTGGAGGTCTTCCAGAACTGCGGACATGTGGTGAGCATCGAACAGGCCCGGAAGTTCAACGAGACCTGTATCAACTTCCTGACCACGTTGGGTCAGGAGAAGAATGTCCTGCCATGATCAGAACATGCACCTGGTCGCTGCTCATGCTCCTCCTGTTGGCGGGGTGCAAGGTCGGGCGCTTCGTGATCTACAACTTCGCGGACACCAACGACCATCGGAAGTTCCCGTCCCGCGCACTGGACCGTTCGCCGGATCCATGGCACTATCCCATCGACCTGGAAGGGCCGGCGCCGCGCTGGGCCACCACGGACGGTGAGCGGGTCACCTTCGAGCAGTTCCTGGAAGAGCACAGGACCGTGGCCTTCCTGGTGGTGTACCGCGACACCATCCGGTACGAGCACTACTTCGATGGCTATGACAGTGCCACGGTGCATACCTCGTTCTCCGTGGCCAAGTCGGTCACTTCCATGCTCATCGGTTGTGCGATCGCCGATGGCTACATCCGCTCCGTGGACCAGCCCGTCACGGACTTCCTGCCGGAAATGATGGACAAGGGATGGGACCGGGTGACCCTGGAGCAGGTGCTGCAGATGACGAGCGGCATGGATTTCCAGGAGAGCTACACCAACCCCTTTGGAACCGCCGCCACGTTCTACTACGGCCGACGCCTGCGGCAGAGCACCGTGAAGCTCGGGCTCGAGCGGGAGCCCGGGACCGGATGGGACTACGACAGCGGCAACACCCAGTTGCTCGGTCTGGTCCTGGAGCAGAGCTTCCGCATGGCGGGTGACAGCGCCCTGACCATCACGGAATACCTGCAACGGAAGTTGTGGACCCCGCTGGGCATGGAGTTCCCTGCATCCTGGAGCATCGACCGCCGGAAGGGTGGCATCGAGAAGACCTTCTGCTGCCTCAACACACCGGCCCGGGACTTTGCGAAGCTGGGCTCCCTGTACCTGCACGAAGGGCGCTGGCAGGGGCAACAACTGGTCCCTTCCGAATGGGTGGAGCGCAGCACCCGGGTCGACTCATCGGCAGGCAGCGCGTGGTGGTACCAGTACCAATGGTGGTTGCCT
Source organism: Flavobacteriales bacterium (assembly GCA_020635695.1). GTDB lineage: Bacteria > Bacteroidota > Bacteroidia > Flavobacteriales_F > PHOS-HE28 > PHOS-HE28. The sequence continues at coordinate 13,994 of JACJZH010000015.1, forward strand.
GACAAGCGAGGCACGTTCATGGCGGAGGGCATCCTGGGTCAGTACATCTACGTCGATCCGGCCCGGGAGGTGGTGATCGTGCGGTTGGGGAGGAAGCCCGGAAATGCGGACTGGGTGCAGGTGTTCCGCGGTGTGGCCGCGCTCTACGGGGAAGCTTTCGATGGGGGAAGGCAGGAGCCCTGATCGACCGTGCGTGGCCGTGATCGGTGGCGGGCCGGCCGGGCTGATGGCCGCGGTGGTGCTGGCCCGATACGTTCACGTGGACCTTTACGAAAGGAACCGCCATGTGGGCCGCAAGTTCCTGGTGGCCGGTGCGGGTGGGCTCAACATCACCAATCAAGCGGAAGGGGAGGAGCTGCTGCAGCACTATGCTCCCGCGGAACGCCTCGCTCCGATGCTCCAGGCGTTCACCCCGGGTGACCTGAGGGCCTGGTTGAGCGACCTGGGAGTGGAGACGTTCACAGGTACCAGTGGGCGCGTGTTCCCGGTGCGTGGGACCAAGCCGGCCCAGGTGCTCAGGATCCTGCGCCGGCACGCGGAGGACCGCGGCGTGCGCATCCTGACCGGACAGGTGTTCTCCGGGTTCACGGACGATGCCAGGCCGATGGTGGAGCAGGGTGGCACGGCGCATGTGCTGGAGCACGAGCAGGTGCTCTTCGCCCTGGGTGGCGCATCCTGGTCGCGCACAGGTTCCAAAGGGGATTGGCTGGAGGCCTTCGAAGCGATCGGGGTGCGGACACTTCCGTTCCAGTCCTCCAACTGCGGGGTGGAATTGGATCTGCCTGGATCGTTGGCCGTGCATGCCGGGCGCCCGCTGAAGAACATCGCGTTGCGGGCCGGACCTCACGAGGTCCGTGGAGAAGCCACGATCACCGCGCACGGGATCGAGGGCAATGCGGTCTACCCCCTGGTGCCGGTCCTGCGGAGGCAGCTTCTCGCCGGTGAGGAGGCGACCCTGCACCTGGACCTGAAGCCCGATCTGGCCTTGCCGGAGCTGGAGGGCCGCCTGCGCGATGCGGTCGGTGCTGAACGGCGGAATGCCGCAGGTCTGGACAGGCCGTCGTGGGCCCTGCTCAAGGCCTTCACGGGAAAGGAGGTCATGGATGACCCGAGGTCCCTGGCCCTTGCGATGAAAGGCCTCCGGCTTCCGGTGCAAGCGCTGAGGCCCATCGATGAGGCCATCAGTACGGTGGGGGGCATTGCCATGGACCAGGTGAACGAGGACCTTTCACTGAAGGCCCATCCGCACCTTCACCTGGCCGGCGAGATGTTGGATTGGGATGCGCCCACGGGAGGGTTCCTCCTGCAAGGGGCCTTCGCCACGGGTCGTTGGGCCGCCCAAGGCATCCTCAAGGCCTTGGGCAAGGGAAGCTGAGGACGCCTACTTCCTGGGGTTCGCAGCGGCCATTCGACCCTGCTCGTCCAGCAGGACCTCCACCTTGTTCTTGCCGTCAGAGAGCATCACTTCCGTGAAGGTGCCTCGTGCCGCGGTGCTCGTGGACCGGACCCCGGTGACCCGGTAGCCCGGGTATTCGCGGCCCAGTGTGCTTCGTTCCGCTTCGGTCAGGTCCTCCTCACGCTTCACCCGCCCTTCCACGATCACATGCCCGCGGGCATCGAGATCGGCCGTCCGCAGGATACCGTCCACCATGTACTGGGCCCGGTAGATGCCTTCTTCCTCGGTCCATTCCACGGCGCTCACGTCCGGATGCCGCTCATGGAACGCGTCCAACGCGGCCTGTGGGATGTCCTGCGCCCATAGCCGGGGAACGATGGAAAAAGCGGACAGGAGAAGGATGGCTCGTACTAGCATGGTGCGATCGGTGTTCCTGCAAGGTAAGCGATCCGGGTCAGGCACGAAGCACCAGCATCAGGTCCACGAAGGCCGCACCGCCGCACAACGCGATCACCAAGGCACCGGCCAGGGCCAGGGAGAACGTGGATCCACCGGCTCCGGATCGCAGGAGCTTCCTCCGCACCTGTACATACTGGACGAGCGCGCCGATCAGGAGCACGGTGCCCAGCCCTACCAGGCCCAGGGCGATCATGTCCGTGGTAATGGGGTCTGCGGTCTCGGCGCCGAAACTGCCCAGTTGGTAGAACTTGAAGAATCCGAAACCGAAGGCGATCATCGCCAGGGTGGTGCGCATCCAGGCCATCAGGGTGCGGTCGGTGGCCTGCAGGGTGCGCAACAGGGCCAGCTCGGTCCGGTCCTCGGCCAGTTCGGTGTTCCGATCGCCGCCGCTCATGGCGGCAAGGTAGTTCGGGACTACCCGAACAGTTCCCCAAGCACCTCGTCCACCCGGCCGACCGGAACGACCTGCAGGTCCGTTCCCGAAGGCAGCCCCTTGGTGCCCTTGGGAACGAAGACCCGGGTGAAGCCGAGCTTCCTGGCCTCGGCGATCCGCTGATCGGTGCGCGGTACCGGGCGTACTTCACCGGTGAGCCCCACCTCGCCGCAGAACGCGGTGTCGTGTGGCACGGGCAGGTCGGCATCGCTGCTCAGGATGGCGCACACCACGGCCAGGTCGATGGCGGGTTCCTCCACCCGGAAACCGCCGGCCAGGTTCAGGAACACGTCCTTGGCGCCCAGGCGGAACCCGCAGCGCTTCTCCAGCACGGCGAGCAGCATGTTCAACCGGCGCAGGTCGAAGCCGGTGGCGCTGCGCTGGGGCGTGCCGTACACGGCGCTGCTCACCAGGGCCTGCACCTCGATCAGGAGCGGTCGCTGGCCCTCCAGGGTGGCGGCCACCACCACGCCGCTGGGACGTTCGCCGCGCTGGCCCAGCAACACCTGGCTGGGGTCCTCCACGGCCGCCAGCCCATCCCCGCGCATCTCATAGATGCCCAGTTCATTGGTGCTGCCGAAGCGGTTCTTCAGCGGGCGCAGCAGGCGGTAGGCGTGGTCGCGGTCGCCCTCGAACTGAAGCACGGCGTCCACCATGTGCTCCAACACTTTCGGACCGGCGAGGTAGCCCTCCTTGGTGATGTGCCCGATGAGCACCACCGGGATGCCGGTGCTCTTGGCCAGGCGCAGCAGTTCAGCGGTGCATTCACGCACCTGTCCCACGCTGCCCGGGCTGGCGTCCAACACGGCGCTGTGCAGGGTCTGGATGCTGTCGATCACCAAGAGGCCGGGTTCCAGCTCCTCCACCTGCTTGAAGAGGTTCTGCGTGTTGGTCTCGGTGAGCACGAAGCAGTTCCCGCCCTCCGACAAGGTGGGCAGGCGGTCCGCCCGGAGCTTGATCTGGTGCTCGCTCTCTTCCCCGCTCACGTACAGCGTTCGCACGCCAGGGGCCCGCAGGGCGGTCTGCAGCAGCAGGGTGCTTTTACCGATGCCCGGTTCACCTCCGATGAGCACGATGCTGCCGGGCACCAGGCCGCCCCCCAGCACCCGGTCCAGTTCGGCATCACCCAGACGGACGCGCGGCCCCTCTTCCGCGGCGATGGCACCGATGGCCACCGGGCGTGGGGTCTTCGACCGGAGGCCTGCCGGTGTTCCACGCCGCTCCTCGGCGCGGTCCACGAGCTCCTCCACGAGGGTGTTCCAGGCCTTGCACTGGCCGCACTGGCCCAGCCACTGCGCATGGCGCGCGCCGCACTGCTGGCAGACGTACTGCGTGCGGACCTTAGCCACGGATGCGTTCCACGAGGGAGGTGGTGGAGAAGCCCTCCACGAGCTTCAGCGATCGCACCTCGCCCCCGGCGGCGGTCACCAGGTCGCCTCCCACGATGTCGGACACGGCCCAGTCGCCGCCCTTCACCAGGACATCAGGCCGAACCTCGCCGATCAGGTCCCGGGGAGTGTCCTCGTCGAAGATCACCACGGCGTCGACGCAGCGGAGCGCGGCCAGCACCAGGGCGCGGCTGTCCTGGTCGTTGAACGGACGGTCGTCGCCTTTGCCCTGCCGGCGCACGCTGGCGTCGCTGTTCAGGCCCACGATCAGCCGGTCGCCCAGTGCGGCGGCCTCCTCCAGGTATTCGACGTGCCCGCGATGCAGGATGTCGAAACACCCGTTGGTGAAGACGATGCGGTCGCTCTTGAGGCGCCAGATGTTGGCCAGCCGGACCACGTTCACGCGGTCGGTGATGTGCGGATGAGCGGGGGCCTGGAGGGTTTCGGCGGTCATGCGGTGGAAGCCTTGCTGCGGGAGATCAAAAGTAGCGAGAGCCCGCCGAGCACGATGACCATCAGGGTCTGTGCCACCCAGATGAGCCAGCCCATGGCCAGCGCCTCGGGCCTGAGCAGTCCGCCACCCTCCGGCGGGGCCATGTACACGCTCACGATCAAGGCCACGAAGGCGGGGTACACCCCGATGCCGCCCTGCACCAGCACGATGCCGATGGCGCCGGCCACGAAGCCTGCCAGGATCCCCGCCCAGGGCACCTCGGCCGTGGCTGGCAGGCACCAGAAACCCACGGCGAACATGGCCACGTAGAGCACCCAGATGAGGATGGTGTGCAGCACAAAGCCGCCCGGGTGCCGGGTCCGGGTCACCGAACGCAGGCCCTCTCCAAATCCACGCAGGGTGTCCATGAAGCGGGCGTGCAGGGCTGGCCGGGTCATCAGCAGCCAGGCTCCGCCCAGCACACCCGCGACGAAGACGCCCAGCACCACCCAGCCCCAGGGGAAGCCACCCGCCTCCGCTTCACCCTGTCCGGCGCGGAAGGTCGATACCCGGTCGCGGAACAGGTCCAGCTTGTCGACCTGGAGCAGCAGGGTGAGCCCGAACAGGCCGCCCAGCAGCACCAGGTCCACGGCCCTTTCCGCCATGATGGAGCCGAAGCCCTTCACGAAGGGCACCTTTTCCCGCCGGTAGAGCAGGGCCGCCCGGCTGGCCTCCCCCGCCCTGGGCAGCAGCAGGTTCATGAAGTAGCCGCTCATCACGGCGTGGTAGCAGTTCCAAAAGCCCGGGGTGAAGCCCATGGGATCCAGCAGGTAACGCCAGCGCCAGGCCCGGCTCATGTGGCTGAGCACGCCCAGGGCCACGCTCACGACCAGCCAGCCCAGTTCGGCACGTCCGAAGGCGTCGAACAACTGGGCCTTGTGCTCCTCGCTGAGGGCGTTGTAGAAGTAGAAGATGAGCCAGACCCCGAGGCCCAGGGGCACCACCACCTTGAGCGTGCCGATCAGGGCCTTCTTCATGGGCCGCTCAGTCCTTCAGGCGGTTGGTGGTCTCGTCCGGGAAGATCACCGTGGGGCGGAACTCCCCGGCCTCCTCCAGGGTCAAGTGCGCGTAGGCCAGGATGATGACGATGTCGCCCACCTGGCATTTGCGGGCGGCCGGGCCGTTCAGGCTGATGATCCCGGATCCCCGCTCCCCCTTGATGATGTAGGTCTCGAGGCGCTCGCCGTTGTTGCAGTTCAGCACGGTGACCTTTTCCCCCTCGAAGAGCCCGGCAGCCTCCACCAGGTCGGCGTCGATCTGGATGCTCCCGATGTAGTTCAGGTCCGCCTGGGTCACACGGACCCGGTGGATCTTGGCTCGCATCACGTCGATGGTCATCGCAGGCGTTCTCCGGCGGGATTGGGCGCCGGGCCGCAAAGGTAGCAAGCCCCTCCGGAGCCTTCAGCGCCGCAGGGTGCGGTTGTCTATGAGCCGCACGGGCCCCACCTGGGCCGCCACCAGGGCCACGGCCTCCTCCACACCGTCCCAGTCCGAGAGCGGACGAAGGCTGCGCGGGTCGGCGATGGCGAAGTAGTCGGGTTCCACCCCTGGTGTGCTCTCCAGCACGGCGCGTGCGGCCTTCTCGGTCTCGGACACGGAAGCACGAAAGGCCACCTCGGCGGCGGCCGCCAGCGAACGGTACAGGGCGGTGGCCCGTTCCCGGTCCTGCGCCCCCAGTCGCTGGTTGCGGCTGCTCATGGCCAGGCCGTCCGGCTCGCGTACGATCGGGCAGGGCACCAGTACCTCCGGCCAGTGCAGGTGGCGGGCCACATGCTGCAGCACGGCCAGTTGCTGGCGGTCCTTTTCCCCAAAACAGGCCAGGTCCGGCCGTACCGCGTGGAACAGGCGTTCCACCACGTTCACCACGCCCTGGAAATGGCCCGGCCTGCTGGCGCCCTCGAAGACCTCATCCAGCCCGCCCAGGTCATAGTGACGGGGGGAGAAGCCGGCGTACAGATCATCCGCTGCAGGGGCGAACAGGGCTCGGCATCCGGCCTGGCCCAGCAGCTCGGCATCCTGCTCCAGTTGGCGTGGATAGTTGGCCAGGTCGTCCTTGTCGTCGAACTGCAGGGGGTTCACGAACACCGAGCATACCACGAGGTCTGCCAGTTCGGCCGCCCTGTGCAGCAGGGTCAGGTGGCCGGCATGCAGGGCGCCCATCGTAGGCACGAAGCCTACCCGCAGGCCTCGTCCGCGTGCATCGGCCGTCCATCGGGCCATGGCGGCGGTCGTCGTCAGGAATTCCACGACTGGCGCGGGTTTTTGCTGGTCAAGGGGGTGCGAAGCTAGGTCTGACCGTTGAAGTTGCCGCCGGATTTCTATATTTTTGTACCCGAATTCCCCATCCTACATCATGAGTTTGAAGAACGCGAAGGTGCTGACCATCTCCCAATCCATCCACCCCTTCCTGGATGAGTGCGAGATGGCGTTGACGAGCCGCAACCTCCCCCAGGGCATCCTGGACAGCGGGAACGAGATCCGGGTGTTCATGCCCAAGTTCGGCTGCATCAACGAGCGTCGCCATCAGCTGCATGAGGTGATCCGTCTCAGCGGCATGAACCTGATCATCAACGACACGGACCATGCCCTGTTGATCAAGGTGGCCAGCGTGCCCAGCGCGCGCATGCAGGTGTACTTCATCGACAACGAGGAGTACTTCAAGCGCAAGAACATCCTGCACGACAAGAACGACAAGTTCCATCCGGACAACGACGAGCGGGCGCTCTTCTTCGCCCGTGGCGTGCTGGAGACCGTGCGCAAGCTCGGCTGGGTTCCCGACATCATCCACCTGCACGGCTGGATGTCGGCGTTCGCCCCGCTGTACATCCGCCAGCGCATGGCGGACGACCCGCACTTCGAGAACGCCAAACTGGTGTACTCGGTCTATGACGAACCCAAGGAGGCCCTGGACAAGGACCTGTTGAAGAAGCTCTCCATGGAGGGGTTCAGCGGGGAGGAGGTCGAAGCGCTGAAGAAGCCGACCACCGATGACCTGTACAAGCTCGGCATCGCGCTCAGTGATGCCGTGGTCATGGGCAGCCCCAAGTTGAACAAGGACCTCACGGCCGCCGTGAAGGCGTCCGGCAAACCGGTGCTCGATCATGTGGGCCCGGACGAGCAGGTCGCTGCTCATGTGGAGTTCTTTCAGAGCGTGCTCGAGGAAGCCCTGGTCTGATCTCCCTTGGTCCACTTCCTCACCCACCTTCGTGCACGGCCCGCCCTATGGGCCGTGCCGCTTTTTGTCGGGCTTGCCCTGGGTGCGTGCCGGAAGCCCGAAACGGACCTCGGCCTGGACCTCGTGGATGACCGGGACCCACTGGGTGTCACCAGCACCGACACGCTGACCCTGCTGGCCTATGCGGAACCTGAACCGCCCGTCCGGACCAGCGCACTGAGCCGGAACGTGCTCGGCTCCTACCTGGACCGGGAGTTCGGGTCCGTGGCCACCGGCATCGTCACCCAGGTGCGGTTGAGCACCAACAATGTGGGCCAAGGACAGGATAACAGCGGGCTCGTAGCCGACTCCCTGGTCCTTGCACTGGCCTACGATGCTTCCCGGTTCGGCTATGGAAACCTGGGGGACCAGGTGTTCCGGGTGTTCGAGGTCACCGAGGACCTGCTGTTGGACAGCATCTACCAGGAGACGGAGGTCCCCGTGGTGGCCTTGCAGGACCTGGTGAACAGCTTGCGTGGTGAGTTCGAGATCCGGCCGTTCGACAGCGTTTCCGTGGGTGATGGACGGGAAGTGGCCCAGCTGCGGATACCCCTGAAGGCGTCCCTGGCCGACCGGCTGCTGGGAGCCTTCGGCACGTCGGACATGGTGGACAACGCCGCCTTCCTCGACTTCTTCAAAGGCCTTTGGATCCTGCCGGACAACCCCGACCTCGAGCCATACCGGACCGGGGCCCTGCATTTCAGCCTGCTTTCCGCCACCTCGCGGATGACCCTCTACTACCGCAATACGCTGCCGGGCGCGGAGGACACGCTGTCGTTCGACTTCCTGATCAATGACAATTGTGTGCGGTACACCACCGCGCGTCAGGACCACACCATGGCCCAGGACCCGCACCTGGAAATGTTGCTTGCCGACAGCACCCTCGGCGGGGAGCGCACCTACGTGCAGTCCCTCGGAGGGGTGCGCACGCGGGTGGCCATTCCACACCTGACCGAGCTGTCGGAGAGACCTGGCCTGGCCCTGGCACGAGGTGAGCTGGTGGTGCCGGTCGTGCAGCCCTTCTATCCCTTTCTCACGCCGCCCACGCTGTTGTTCATTTTCCGCACGGACGAGGAGGGGAATGACCAGCTCCTGCCGGACCAACTGCTCGGTCAAGGGGTGATCGGTGGTGAGTACGATGCGGACGCCGGGGAATACCGGTTCAACATCACGCGTTATCTGCAACGGGTCATCACCGGTGAGTTCCCCAACAACCCGCTTTCGCTGGTGCCGGGCAGCGGTGGTGTCCAGGTGGACAGGGCCGTGCTGGCCGGTCCACAGCACCCGGACAGGCCCATGAAGCTCGAACTTACCTTTACGGAATACTGAGAAGCCCATGTGCGGGATCGTGGCATACATGGGGGAGAAGCAGGCCTACCCCATCCTGATCAACGGCCTGAGGAGGTTGGAATACCGCGGCTATGACAGTGCCGGGGTGGCCCTGCTCCGCGAGGGTGACCTGAACGTCTACAAATGCCAGGGCAAGGTGAGCGACCTGGAGGCGCACACCATGGGAAAGGAGCTTGGGGGTACCGTGGGCATCGGGCACACCCGTTGGGCCACGCACGGGCCGCCGAACGATGTGAACGCCCACCCGCACCAGAGCACCAGCGGCGACCTGGCCCTGATCCACAATGGGATCATCGAGAACTATGCCGCCATCAAGGAGGAGCTGCTGCACCGCGGACACAGCTTCCAGAGCGACACGGACACCGAGGTGCTCGTGCACCTGATCGACGACATCCAGCGCAGCGAAGGAGTGGACCTGGCCGAGGCCGTGCGCCTGGCGCTGAACAGCGTGGTGGGGGCCTACGCCATCGTGGTGCTGGACCGCAAGGACCCGGACGTGATGGTGGCCGCCCGCAAGAGCTCCCCCCTGGTCATCGGTATCGGGGATGGCGAGCATTTCCTGGCCTCGGACGCCACCCCGATCGTGGAGCACACCAAGAACGTGGTATACCTGGAGGATGGTGAGATCGCCGTGATCGACCGCCGGAAAGGGCTCAAGATCCGCAACATCAAGAACCAGGTGAAGACGCCCTTCATCCAGGAGCTGGAGATGCACCTGGAGACGTTGGAGAAGGGCGGGTACGACCACTTCATGCTCAAGGAGATCCACGAGCAGCCCCGCAGCATCCGCGATTCCATGCGCGGCAGGCTGAACCTGGCCAAGGGCGAGGTGGTGCTGGGTGGCATCACCGATTACGAGCAGAAGTTCGTGCAGGCCAAGCGGATCCTGATCGTGGGCTGCGGTACCAGCTGGCACGCCGGCCTGGTGGGCGAGTACCTGTTCGAGGAGCTGGCCCGCATCCCGGTGGAGGTCGAGTACGCCAGTGAGTTCCGGTACCGCAACCCGGTGATCAACGAGGACGACATCGTGATCGCCATCAGCCAGAGCGGTGAAACGGCCGATACGCTGGCGGCCATCGAACTGGCCAAGGGCAAGGGGGCCACCATCATCGGCATCTGCAACGTGGTGGGCAGCAGCATCGCACGTGTGACCCATGCGGGCTCCTACACGCACGCAGGACCGGAGATCGGGGTGGCCAGCACCAAGGCCTTCACCGCCCAGGTCACCGTGCTCACGCTCATGGCCCTCATGATCGGACAGCGCAAGGGCACCATCGCCGGCTCGCGGTTCCATCGGCTGCTGAACGAGCTCGATGCCATCCCCGCCAAGGTGGAGAAGGTCCTGCAGGGCGAGGCGCAGATCAAGTACATCGCCGACATCTACAAGGAGGCCTCCAACGCCTTGTACCTCGGCCGCGGGTACAGTTTCCCGGTGGCCCTGGAAGGTGCCCTGAAGCTCAAGGAGATCAGCTACATCCATGCCGAGGGCTATCCCGCCGCGGAGATGAAGCACGGCCCGATCGCCTTGATCGACGAGGAGATGCCCGTGTTCGTGATCGCCACCAAGGGGGCCAGCTATGAGAAGGTGGTGAGCAACATCCAGGAGGTGAAGGCCCGGAAAGGGAAGATCATCGCCATCGTGACCGAGGGCGATACCGTGGTGGACGGCCTGGCCGACCATGTGATCGGGATCCCGGACACGGCCGACCCCCTGGTCCCGTTGCTGAGCGTGATCCCGCTGCAGCTGATCAGCTACCACATCGCCGTGATGCGCGGTTGCAACGTGGACCAGCCCCGGAACCTGGCCAAGAGCGTCACGGTGGAGTGAGCGCACGGCGCTTGCCTGCCCACATGAACACCCGGTCGTTGTCCCGATAGGGGGCCAGGTCCTTGGTGAACAGCAGGTGCCCCAGATCGATGAGCACCAGCACCCCGAAACCACCGAAGGTGACCCCGTAGATGATCGGGACCTTGGGAACGGTACCCAGGTAGAGCCGGTGGGCTCCGAACGGCCCCAGGGTCACCGCCAGCAGAGCGGAGACCAACCGGGAGTTCTCCTTCTCCGTCAGCGTATCCGAAGGGGTCCATTGCGCCAACTCCCGCAATACCGCCTCCCGTTCCCCCTGTTCGTGAGGACCGGCCTGGTTGCCCAGTGCAGGCACACTGAAAAGGAGCACGAGGAACAAGGACGCCAGGGCGCGCATGGGATCCAAAAGTAAGCGGGCGCCCATGGGCGCCCGCTCGTTCGGTCATCAGGAATTGGGCTTACTTGCCGGCCGCGTAGCGCGAGGCCACCTCGTCCCAGTTCACCACGTTCCACCAGGCGCCGATGTAGTCCGGACGGCGGTTCTGGTAGTGGAGGTAGTAGGCGTGTTCCCAGACGTCCAGGCCCAGGATGGGGGTGCCGCCACAGCCCACGCCCGGCATCAGCGGATTGTCCTGGTTGGGGGTGGAGCAGGCGTCCAGCTTTCCTCCCGGGTGCACGCACAGCCAGGCCCAACCGGAACCGAAGCGCGTGGCCGCCAGGCCGTTGAACTTCTCCTTGAAGGCATCGAACGACCCGAAGTCACGGGTGATGGCCTCGCCCAGGTCGCCGGTGGGGGAACCGCCGCCGTCCGGGGACATCACCTTCCAGAAGAGGTCGTGGTTGTAGAAGCCGCCGCCGTTGTTCCGCAGGGCCATGTTCTCCATGTCCAGCCCCTTCAGGATGTCCACGATGGACCGGCCCTCGAGGGGAGATCCCTCCACGGCCTTGTTCAGGTTGTTGGTATAGCCCGCATGGTGCTTGCCATGGTGGATCTCCATGGTCCGGGCGTCGATATGGGGTTCAAGCGCATCGTGCGCGTAAGGGAGTTCGGGAAGTGTGAATGCCATGTAAGAGGTCGGCTTTTGATGTGAACGAAGCGTCTTCCACGGACGAAGGTACGTCGGAAGAAAGGCCGCAAGTCCTTGGAAATGTGGCTAAAAAGGGTACCTTTGCCGTCACTTTTCACAAACCCAACACGGAGATGATCAGGAAGTTCGCAGTGCTCGCCACCATGGCCGCTTTCATCGTGGCTTGCGGAGGCAATGCAGAGGAGACCATGGACAAGGCCGCCAACGACATGGAGAACGCCGCCGACAAGGCCGGTGACATGGTGGACGAGGCCGCCAACGACATGAAGGACGCCGGCGAGGACATGATGGACGAGGCCGGTCAGGCCGTCGACAGCGCCGCCGCCGCTGGTGAGCAGATGATGGACGAGGCCGGTGAGGCCATGGACAACGCCACCGAAGAGGCCAAGGAGGCCATGGGCCACTAAGGTCCGCTGAACGCCATTGACGTGAAGGGGTCCTGCGGGGCCCCTTCGCTTTTCAGGCCCCGCCGATCTCCGAACGGGCCCGCTGGAAGATGGGGTCGTCGTCCAGCAGCACCTCATAGAAACCCGAACTGCCCCAGATGTTGCGGGCGATCCCGGCCTTGAGCCGCTCGGCGGCCAGTCTCAGGGCCTCCGAGGAGGGTTCCTCCCGCACGCCCTGACCCGCCGCGAAGCGCTTCAGCTCCTCCAACAAAGCCTGGTCCACGCGGAAACCGGCATCGAAGGCCCCACTGCTGCCAAAGGCTTCCAGCGCGGCACGCTCCCGGTCCGCCACATCGAACGCGAACTGGTTGAGGACCCCGGAAAAGAACAGGGCGGAGAGGTAGGCGTTGCCTTCGGCGGTATCCGCCGCCACGAAGATGTCCGGCATGATGCCACCACCGCCATAGACCTTGCGGCCTTTCAGCGTGGTGAACACTTCGCTGGTGTCCTGATGCACGCTGTCCTTGTTCACCAGTTCGCCATGCAGGAACCGGTCCTCGAAGTCGGCCAGGTAATCGATCCCCTCGCCATAGGGCCGCTGGATGCTTCGCCCGCTGGGGGTGTAGTAGCGTGCCGTGGTCAACCGCACCGCGCTCTGGTCGGGCAGGTCCACGTGCTCCTGCACCAGGCCCTTGCCGAAGGTGCGGCGGCCCACCACCAGCCCCCGGTCGTTGTCCTGGACGGCTCCGGCCAGGATCTCGCTGGCGCTGGCCGAACCTTCATCGATCAACACCGCCAGAGGCATGTCCTCCAGCAGGCCGCGGTCCGAGGAGCGGAAGTCCCTCCGCGGACTGTGACGGCCTTCCGTGTACACGATCATCCGTCCTTCGGGCAGGAACTCATCGGCCAGGTCGATGGCCGAGTTGAGGTAGCCTCCGCCGTTGCCCCGCAGGTCCAGGACAAGGCGCTTCATGCCGCGGGACAGCAGGTCATCGGCGGCCTGCAGGAATTCCTCGTGCGTGGTGCGCGCGAAACGGACCAGCTTGATGTAGCCCGTGCTGTCGGGCGTGAGGATGGCCGCCGCCACACTGGTGATCGGGACCTTGCCCCGCGTGATGGTCACATCGAACGGTGCTTTCCGGCCCGGACGCAACAGGGTGACCTTCACTTCGCTGCCACCCGGGCCGCGCAGGTTGTCCATCACCTCCCGGTTGGTGATCCCCACCCCGGCCAGTGGCACGCTGTCCGCCTGCAGGATGCGGTCCCCCGAACGGATGCCCAGGGCTTCGGAAGGCCCGCCTTCCACGGGGGCCACCACCACGATGGTGTCGCGCTGGATGGCGAACTCGACGCCGATGCCCTCGAAGCTGCCTTCCAGCGGCTCCTGAGCGGCACGCAGCTCGGCCGCACTGATGTAGTAGCTGTGCGGGTCCAGCTGTTGCAGGAGGTCCTGCAGCACCTCGTCCACCAGGGCCTCCTTCTCCACGGGGTCCACGTACTGGCGGTCGATCAGGTCCAGCACCTGGCCCACCTTCTCGTTCGCGCTGGTGCCGCGGGTGCTGAAGATGACGGGAAGGGGCCGCTCGGGGTGCCCGATGCCATGCCCGATGAACAGGCCCACCACCAGCATCAGGGCCATGACCAGCGGGTAGAAGGCGGAGATCGGTGTGCGTGGCCGGGACATGTCAGAAGGCTTCGAGCTGGTGCACCAATACCCCGCCCTGCTCCAGGAGGTCCAGGCCGGAAGGGTCCTTGTAGCGGTCCAGGTAGACCAGGCGCTTGATGCCGGCCTGCAGGATCAGCTTGCTGCACTCCTTGCAGGGCGAGTGTGTCAGGTACAACGTGCTGTTGCGGGCGTTGTTCGTGCTGCGGGCCACCTTCATGATGGCGTTCGCTTCCGCATGGAGAACGTACCAGAGGGTGAGGCCATTGCCGTCCTCGCAATCGTTCGGGAAGCCGGTGGGGGTGCCGTTGTAGCCGTCACTGATGATCATGCCGTCCTTCACGATCAGGGCGCCCACCTGCTTGCGGCGGCAGTGGCTCAGCTTGGCCCATTCCAGCGCCATGCGCATGTACGCCGCATCGTACCGCGCCTGCTTGCTGGCATCGGGATAGACCAAGGTGTCCTGCTGCATGCCATCATCTGATCATCTGATCGTTTGATCATCCGATCGGCTGGTACCCAGGGCGGGACTCGAACCCGCACGACTTGCGTCATCGGTGTTTGAGACCGACGCGTCTACCAATTCCGCCACCTGGGTGGGAGCGCGAAGATACCGCCTCAGAGCTGTCGGAGCAGCCGGTGCATGTGCACCTTTTCCGAGACGATGCGCGGCAACTCGGCAATGGCCACGCGTTCCTGCGCCATGGTGTCCCGGTCGCGGATGGTCACCGTGCCGTCCTTCAGGGTCTCGTGGTCCACGGTGATGCAGTAGGGCGTACCGATGGCGTCCTGCCGGCGGTAGCGGCGGCCGATGCTGTCCTTCTCGTCGTACTGGCAGTTGTGGTCCAGCTTCAGCCCGTCGATGATCTCCCGGGCCTTTTCCGGCAGTCCGTCCTTCTTCACCAGGGGCAGCACGGCCAGCTTGACGGGGGCCAGGGGGGCGGGGATGCGCAGGACCTCGCGCGTGCTGCCGTCCTCCAGTTCCTCCACCTGATGGGCGGCGCTCAGGATGGCCAGGAACATGCGGTCCAGTCCGATGGAGGTCTCCACCACGTAAGGCACGTAGCTCTCGTTGGTCTCCGGGTCGAAGAACTGCAGCTTCTTCCCACTGAAGCGCTCGTGGTTGGCCAGGTCGAAGTCCGTGCGACTGTGGATGCCCTCGAGCTCCTTGAAGCCCATGGGGAACTGGAACTCGATGTCGCAGGCGGCGTTGGCGTAGTGCGCCAGCTTGATGTGGTCGTGGAAGCGGTAGCTCTCCACGGGCAGCCCCAGCGCACGGTGCCAGGCCATGCGCTTCTCCTTCCAGCGGGCGTACCATTCCATTTCGGTGCCCGGCTTCACGAAGTACTGCATCTCCAGCTGCTCGAACTCGCGCATGCGGAAGATGAACTGGCGTGCCACGATCTCGTTGCGAAAGGCCTTGCCGGTCTGCGCGATGCCGAAGGGCAGCTTCATGCGTGCGCTCTTCTGCACGTTCAGGAAGTTCACGAAGATGCCCTGGGCCGTTTCGGGGCGCAGGTAGATGGTGCTGCTCTCCCCGCTCACGCTGCCCAGCTCGGTGGCGAACATCAGGTTGAACTGGCGCACCTCGGTCCAGTTGGCCGTGCCGCTCACCGGGCAGGTGATGCCCTCGTCCAGGATCAGCTGGCGCACGGCGGCCAGGTCGTTGGCGTCCAGGGCCTCCTTCATGCGCGCCTCCACGGCATCGATCCGGTCCTGGCTGCGCTTCACGTTGGGGTTGGTGGCCAGGAACTGGGCCTCGTCGAAGGCCTCGCCGAACTTGCGCCGGCCCTTCTCCACCTCCTTGGCGATCTTCTGCTCGTACTTGGCGATGTGGTCCTCCAGCAGCACGTCGGCGCGGTAGCGCTTCTTGCTGTCCTTGTTGTCGATCAGCGGGTCGTTGAAGGCGTCCACATGGCCGCTGGCCTTCCAGGTGGTGGGGTGCATGAAGATGGCCGAGTCGATGCCGACGATCTCCTCGTTGAGGCGCACCATGGCGGCCCACCAGTACTGGCGGATGTTGTTCTTGAGCTCCACCCCGTACGGACCGTAGTCGTAGGTGGCGCTGAGGCCGTCGTAGATCTCGCTGCTGGGGAACACGAAGCCGTATTCCTTGGCGTGTCCGATCAGGGTCTTGAGGCGGTCTTCCTGCTGGCTCATGGTGTGGGCGTGCGTGCTGGAATGCTGCCACGACGCGGGTGCGAAAATAGCTGTGCTCGTTGAGCTGGGAGCTTTCGGCCGCGAGCTGTGAGCCACGAGCTGTAAGCCTCGAGCCTCAAGCCGCGAGCTGTGAGCTGCGAGCCTTGAGCTGTGTGCTCAGGGGTTGAGCCTGGCCATGAAGCCGATGATCATCTTCTGCAGTTCGTCGACATCCTGGAGGAGTTGTTCCGCCTGTGCCTTGGGTGCCCATGACCTCCGATGCAGGACGATGGTCTGCGCCTCCAACTCGAAGGCCGATCCGAGGGCCATTTCCATGTACCGGTATTTCTCCCGTTCGGTGCGGCGGGAGCTGCCTTCTGCGACATTGGACACGATGGACACGGAGGCCCGGGTGGACTGGTCGCGCAGGATGCCGGCCTTCTGCCAGGGCAGCTCCTCGTACATGTCGAACACTTGGTCCGAGATGAGGATCGCCTTCTGCCAGATCTTGAGCTTCTTGAAGTTCTTCATGGTCTTCGGCTGTGCATGTTCACCAAAGTAGGCTGACGCTGCCGGAAGGCTTGCGGCATTGGTCAAGCTCGTGGCTTCCTTGCTCAAGGCTCGCAGCCCCGTTGGCTAGCTTCGCGTTCCCATGATCGTCCACCGCCACACCCTGATCAGCGAGGACCTCTTCGCCAAGCGCTTCGTGTGCGACCTGGACGCCTGCAAGGGTGCGTGCTGCGAGGTGGGCGATAGTGGTGCCCCCCTGGAGCCGGAGGAGGCGCGGCAGATCAGGAACCACATCGATGCGATCCGACCCTACATGACCGAGCGCGGTGAGCGGGCCATGGCGGAGCAGGGCACCAGCGTGGTGGACCTGGACGGCGAGCTGGTGACCCCGTTGGTGCAGGAGTATGCCGAATGTGTGTACGCGAAGAAGGACGCCCGGGGCATCTGGAAGTGCGGCATCGAGCAGGCGCATCGTGATGGGAAGATCCCGTTCCACAAGCCGATCAGCTGCCACCTCTATCCCATCCGCCTGGCGCAGGTGGGCGAGTACGAGGCGCTGAACTACCACGAGTGGCCCATCTGTGCCCCGGCCTGCAGTTGCGGGGCGAAACTGGACGTGCCCGTTTTCCGTTTCCTGAAGGATGCCTTGGTCCGGCGTTACGGGGAAGACTGGTACCGTGAGCTCGAGACCATCTACACGGAGTGGGATCGGCAACGCGGCGGAAGCTCCGACGACGTGCGGGCTGCGCGTTAAGCGAACGTCAGGAAGCTCCTGATCACGGGCCTTGCGGGGCGTTGCGTTCCCCCGTTCGCCCTACGGCCGCAAGGTTCGGAGGATGTTGAACGATCGTTAACACTTCGGTCTTGCGATTGTCCCGGATGGATCATTCCCAGCAACGACGGCACGAACGCGAGCCTGTTAAAAACTTCGGGATCTTGGTGGGCCTTCGGGCTTGATGCGCGGTCTATCTGACACCACCTTTGTAAGCCCAAGGTCGTCGTCCGATCGGCCGCGGGAACCAAGGACAAGTCGGGTAAGTCGAAAAACGGAGGGGAGACCCTCCTGGGGATGCCTTGTCCCTGAACGGAACAGGAACGAAGACACGCAAAGCAGCGCACGATGAGCAGCACCAAGACCGAGAAGCAGATGAGTTTGGAGGATGTCCTGCCGGCCGACGCCACCGCGGCACAGGAACCTCTGTTGATGGAGAACAAGGACCGCTTCGTCCTCTTCCCGATCCAACACGACGACATCTGGCAGTTCTACAAGAAGCACGAGGCGAGCTTCTGGACGGCCGAGGAGATCGACCTGCATGCGGACCTGGTGGACTGGAACGACAAGCTGAACGACGACGAGCGTTACTTCATCAAGCACGTGCTCGCCTTCTTCGCCGCCAGCGACGGCATCGTGAACGAGAACCTGGCCGAGAACTTCCTGCACGAGGTGCAGTACACCGAGGCGCGCTTCTTCTACGGGTTCCAGATCGCCATCGAGAACATCCACTCGGAGACCTACAGCCTGCTGATCGACACCTACATCAAGGACGCGGTGGAGAAGGAGCGTCTGCTGCACGCGATCGACACCGTGGACTGTGTGAAGAAGAAGGCGGAGTGGGCCTTGCGCTGGATCGAGAAGGGCAGCTTCGCCGAACGCCTGGTGGCCTTCGCGGCGGTGGAGGGCATCTTCTTCAGCGGCAGCTTCTGCAGCATCTTCTGGCTGAAGAAGCGCGGTCTGATGCCGGGCCTGAGCTTCAGCAACGAACTGATCAGCCGTGACGAGGGCCTGCACTGCGACTTCGCCTGCCTGCTCTACACCAAGCACCTGATCAACAAGCTGTCCAAGAAGACGGTCGAGAAGATCATCCTGGACGCGGTGGCCATCGAGAAGGAGTTCGTGACCGACGCGCTGCCGGTGAACCTGATCGGGATGAACGCCAAGCTGATGCAGCAGTACATCGAGTTCGTGGCCGACCGCCTGCTGGTGGAACTGGGCAACGAGAAGGTGTTCAACGCCGCCAACCCGTTCGACTTCATGGAGATGATCAGCCTGCAGGGCAAGACCAACTTCTTCGAGAAGCGCGTGGGTGATTACCAGAAGGCGGGGGTGATGACCCAGAACAAGGACGACAACAAATTCACGCTGGACGCCGATTTCTGAGGCGGTCCGGGTCCGTTCACGATCCCCGGTCAACAAGTCGGAGGCACGCCACCGACGAAAGCGGGGAAGCAGGACGGATCTTGGGAAGCCCGGAGCGGGGACCTCGACGAACGCAACGGAACGGCCGCCAGGCGGGAGCCCAGGGCCGATGAGATCACGGAAGGAACGAACCTGAACACGAAGAGAACACGATGTACGTCATCAAGCGAGACGGCCGCCGGGAGGCGGTGAAGTTCGACAAGATCACCGCCCGGGTGAAGAAGCTGTGCTACGGGCTGGATCCCATGGTGGATGCCACCGCCGTGACCCTCAAGGTCATCGATGGCATCTACGACGGGGTCACCACGACCGAGCTGGACAACCTTGCCGCCGAGGTGGCCGCCACCATGACGGTGCGCCACCCCGACTACGCGCAGCTGGCCTCCCGCATCGCGGTGAGCAACCTGCACAAGGGCACCGAGAAGTCCTTCAGCGAGACCATGAAGGCCCTCCACGAGTACGTGGACCCGAAGACCGGCGCACCGGCCTCGCTGATCGCCGAGGACGTGCACGAGATCATCCAGAAGAACGCGGAGCTGCTGGACAGCACGATCATCTACGATCGCGACTTCACCTACGACTACTTCGGCTTCAAGACCCTGGAGCGGAGCTACCTGCTGCGCATCGACGGTCAGGTGGCCGAACGCCCGCAGCACATGCTGATGCGCGTGGCCGTGGGCATCCACAAGGACGACCTCGAGGGCGCGATCCGCACCTACAACGACCTGAGCCAGGGCTGGTACACCCACGCCACGCCCACGCTCTTCAACGCCGGCACGCCGAAGCCGCAAATGAGCAGCTGCTTCCTGCTGCAGCTGAAGGAGGACAGCATCAGCGGCATCTACGACACGGTGAAACAGTGCGCCCAGATCAGCCAGAGCGCGGGCGGCATCGGCCTGAGCGTGCACAACCTGCGCGCCAAGGGCAGCTACATCAAGGGCACCAACGGCACCAGCAACGGCATCGTGCCCATGCTGCGCGTGTTCAACGACACCGCTCGCTACGTGGACCAGGGTGGCGGCAAGCGCAAGGGCAGCTTCGCCATCTACCTGGAGCCCTGGCACGCCGACGTGGAGGACTTCCTGGAGCTGAAGAAGAACCACGGGAAGGAGGAAATGCGCGCCCGCGACCTCTTCTACGCCATGTGGATCCCCGACCTCTTCATGAAGCGGGTGGAGCAGAACGCGGACTGGACCCTGATGTGCCCCAACGAGTGCCCGGGCCTGCCCGACACCTGGGGCGAGGAGTTCGAGAAGCTCTATGAGAAGTACGAGTCCGAGGGCAAGGGCCGCAAGACCATGAAGGCCCAGGACCTCTGGTTCCACATCCTGGAGAGCCAGATCGAGACCGGCACGCCCTACATCCTGTTCAAGGACGCCGCCAACCGCAAGAGCAACCAGCAGAACCTGGGCACCATCAAGAGCTCCAACCTCTGCACGGAGATCATGGAGTACACCAGCCCCGATGAGGTGGCCGTGTGCAACCTGGGCTCCATCGCCCTGCCCAAGTTCGTGAGCAAGGGCAAGTTCGATCACGACAAGCTCTTCGAGGTCACCTACCAGCTCACGCGGAACCTCAACAAGGTCATCGACCAGAACTACTACCCGATCCCCGAGGCGCGGCGCAGCAACATGCGCCACCGCCCCATCGGCATCGGCGTGCAGGGCCTGGCGGACGCCTTCATCCTCATGCGCTATCCCTTCGACAGCGTGGAGGCCAAGGTGCTGAACCGGGAGGTCTTCGAGACCATCTACTACGCCTCCATGTCGGCCAGCAAGGACCTGGCCAAGGAGGAGGGACCGTACGAGACCTTCGCCGGTTCGCCCATCAGCAAGGGACAGTTCCAGTTCGACCTGTGGGGCGTGAAGCCCAGCGACCGTTGGGAGTGGGACGTGCTGCGCGAGGAGGTGATGGAGCACGGCGTGCGCAACAGCCTGCTGCTGGCGCCCATGCCCACGGCCAGCACCGCCCAGATCCTGGGCAACAACGAGTGCTTCGAGCCCTACACCAGCAACATCTACACCCGGCGCGTGCTCAGCGGTGAGTTCGTGGTGGTGAACAAGCACCTGCTGCGCGACCTCGTGAAGCTGGGCATGTGGAACGAGGACCTGAAGAACAAGATCATCGCCGCCAACGGCTCGGTGCAGAACATCCCCGAGGTGCCGCAGAACCTGAAGGACCTCTACAAGACCGCCTACGAGATCAGCCAGAAGGCCATCATCGACATGGCGGCCGACCGCGGGGCCTTCATCTGCCAGAGCCAGAGCCTGAACCTCTTCCTGGAGAACCCCAACTTCGCCAAGATGACCAGCATGCACTTCTACAGCTGGAAGGCGGGGTTGAAGACCGGCATGTACTACCTGCGCAGCAAGGCCGCCACGGACGCCATCAAGTTCACCGTGGACAAGAGCAAGCTGGAGCAGCCCGCCGGGGCCAAGGTGGCCGAGCCCGCCATGGCCGTCGCCAACGGAAGCACCATGAGCGCCGATGCCGCCGCCCAGATCGCCTGTTCACTGGACGATCCGGACAGCTGCGAGATGTGCAGCGGATAGCACGCGGGAACACTGTGGAGTGGAAGGGGCGGCCGTTGGGGGCCGCCCTTTTCGTTCAGGGTCACCGGTCCGATGCCTGCCGCAGCAGGTAGCGGCTCACTTGCAGCGCCCCGGGCTTGTTCAGGTGGCCGGCGTCCGCGAAGAGGGAGTCGGGCCACCTGCGGTCGGTGGCGTCCAGCACCCGGTGCCCATACGGCCCCACCACCTCGCGCATCCGTTCCACATGTGCCTGCATGGTGCGTTCAGCCCCGTCATCCATCACCCCCTCCCGGTAGGGAAGGGCCAGCACGAAAAGGTCCGTTCCCTGGCCACGCAGCATGCGCGCGAGTTCCCGGAGCGAGCCGTAGCTGGCCGTGTCCAGTTCGGCCTGTCGCGGGGGGCGTTGTGCGTTCCGCAAGGGATCGATGCGGTCGGGGGGCACTTCCAGCGGAGCCGCACCGTGCGCATCGAAGCCGAGGTACTCATAGTTGCCGGGATCCCGAAGCCGGATCCGTTGCAGGCGGACCTGCCGGAGGTACCACGGTGCATTCCAATGGGTGAGGTAGTTCACCCAGCCATGTTCCTGGTCCAGTGCGTGCGCCACCTCGGCACTGTCCATGTCCAGCACGTGTGCGGATCCATCGAGGTCCATCAGGTTGCACGGCAGCAACACCACCTTCGGTCGGGACCGGTCCACCAGGACGGGCGCCAGATCGGCCAGCCGGTGCAGATCAAGCCCCCAGGCGCCGGTGTTGCGGTAGGTCACGGGGCCGAAGTGCTCCAGGACCGCTTCGCTGGAGAGGTTGTTCAATGCGTTGGAGGAACCGATCGCCAGCACGTCCACCTGCTCGTCGGCACGTGTCCTGAAGGCCTCCAGCTGGGCGTTCAAGGCGATGTTGTTGGTGACCATCGGCGCCGGAATGAAGGCCCGTTGGAACCACAGCCAGATGGAGAGCACGACCACGATGGGAAGGGCCAGGAGCGCACATTCGACCACGAACCGCCGCACCATCAGAACTGGAAATAGATGAACTGCCCACTGTCCATGGGGGCGAAGGCGAACAGCATGAACACCGTGGCGTAGTAGCAGAGCAGCCGCACCGGACGGGCGGTCACCGCATCCAGTTGAAGGCCGTACTGGCGCTCCCTGTTCCACCACTCGAGCAGGAGCATGAAGGCGATGCAGGACCCTGCGATGGCCATGCCCCGTGGATCGCGTACCAGCGGGAACTCGAAGAGGGAGCTCGAGGCCATGGTCCCGTAAATGGTGAGCGCATCACCCAGGCTGTCCGCTCGAAAGGCCACCCAGGCCAGCACGGTGAGCAGGAACGTGGTGGCCATGCCGCGCAGTTCGGTCCCGGAAGGGAACGGACGGCCCTGGGCCACGATGGCGGAACCCGTTCCGCGCCCCCTGGCAAGAACGAGCGGCACGAAGTACAGGCCGTTCAACAGCCCCCACGCCAGGAACGTCCAGTTCGCACCATGCCAGAACCCGCTGACCGTGAACACGATGAGCGCGTTGCGCACCTGCATGGCGCGGCTGCCGCGGCTTCCGCCCAGGGGGATGTACAGGTAATCCCGGAACCAGGTGCTCAGGCTGATGTGCCAGCGCCGCCAGAACTCCCCGATATCGCGGGAGAAGTAGGGGTAGGCGAAGTTGCGCATGAGGTCGAAGCCCAGGAGCCGGGCCGTACCGATGGCGATGTCCGAATACCCCGAGAAGTCGCCGTAGATCTGGAAGGCGAACAGCACGGTGGCAAGGAGCAGCGTGCTTCCTGCGTGGGCCTCCGGGTCGGCGTAGACCAGGTTCACGTACTGGGCGCAGGTGTCCGCGATCACCACCTTCTTGAACAGGCCCCACAGCACCTGGCGCAACCCATCGCGCGCCTTGCCGATGGCGAAGGTCCGTGGACCCATGAACTGGGGCAACAGGTTCGCCGCCCGTTCAATGGGGCCGGCCACCAGCTGGGGGAAGAACAGGATGAACGCGCCGAAGGCCACGGGGTCACGGACCGGTTCCAGTTGCCTGCGGTAGATGTCGATGGTGTAGCTGAGCGTCTGGAAGGTGTAGAAGCTGATCCCCACCGGCAGCACGATGCCCAGGGTGCCGAAGTCCAGCGGCCTGCCCAGCAGGGTGAAGGCCTCGTTGAAGCTGGAGAGGAAGAAGTCGAAGTACTTGAAGAAGCCCAGCAGCCCCAGGTTGCTGGTCAGGCTCAGCGCGAGCCACAGCTTTCTGCGTCCACTGCCTGCCGTGCGGAACAGCCGCAGGCCTACCACGTAGTCCACCAGGGCGCTGAAGCCGACGAGCCCCAGGTAGCGCCAGTCCCACCAGCCGTAGAACACCATGCTGGCCAGGAGCAGGAACGCGTTCTGTGCCTTGAACGACCGACCCAGCCCCCAATGGATCAGGAACACCAGCGGCAGGAACACCGCGAAGTCGATCGAGTTGAAGAGCATGCTTACCGTTCCTACGGAAGGGAACAGTCGGCAGTTCCGCCATCCCGCCGACTGGTCAACGGAACAAAAGTAGACCCGCGGTCACCCGGGTCATCAAGGACTCCTGACGGTCGTTCGTCTACTTGAACGCCGGGATCCCCGTCACCTCCGCGCCCGTGATCAGCAGGTGGATGTCGTGGGTGCCCTCATAGGTGACCACGCTCTCCAGGTTCATCATGTGGCGCATGATGGGATACTCGTTGGTGATGCCCATGCCGCCCAGGATCTGCCGGGCCTCGCGGGCCACGTCCAGCGCCAGGGCCACGTTGTTGCGCTTGGCCATGCTGATCTGTGCGGTGGTGGCGCGTCCCTCGTTGCGCAGCACGCCCAGGCGCCAGGTGAGCAGCTGGGCCTTGGTGATCTCGGTGATCATCTCGGCCAGCTTCTTCTGCACCAGCTGGAAGCCGCCGATGGGCTTGCCGAACTGCACACGCTGTTTGCTGTAGCGCAGGGCGGTATCGTAGCACTCCATGGCCACGCCCAGGGTGCCCCAGGCAATGCCGTAGCGGGCGCTGTCCAGGCAGCCGAGGGGGGCGCCCAGGCCGCTCTTGTTGGGCAGCAGGTTCTCCTTGGGCACCTTCACGTTGTCGAACACCAGCTCGCCGGTGGGGCTGGCGCGCAGGCTCAGCTTGCCGTGGGTGGTGGGCGTGGTGAAGCCCTCCATGCCACGCTCCACGAGCAGGCCGTGGATGCGGCCTTCGGTGTTCTCGGCCTTGGCCCACACCACGGCCACATCGGCCAGCGGGCTGTTGCTGATCCACATCTTGGCCCCGTTCAGCAGGTAGTGGTCGCCCTTGTCCTGGAACACGGTGACCATGCCTCCGGGGTTGCTCCCGTGGTCGGGCTCGGTGAGGCCGAAGCAGCCGATCTTCCTCCCCTGGGCCATGTCGGGCAGCCACTTCTTCTTCTGCTCCTCGCTGCCGTACTTCCAGATCGGGTACATCACCAGGCTGCCCTGCACGCTGCACAGGCTGCGGAGCCCGCTGTCGCAGCGCTCGATCTCCTGCATGATGAGGCCGTAGCTGATCTGGTCCAGCCCCATGCCGCCGTATTCCTGCGGAATGATGGGTCCGAAGGCGCCGATCTCCGCCAGCCCGGGGATGATCTCCGGATGGAACTCGGCCTTCTCGAAGGCGTCCTCGATGATCGGCTTCAGGTGGGTGCTGACGTGCTTGCGGGCGGTGTCGCGGATCAGCTTGTGCTCGTCGGTCAGCAGCTCGTCCACCAGGTAGTGGTCGTGGCCCTGGAACAGGTCGGTACCGGCTTTCTTCACCGGCTTGGAGGAAGTGGTGGTGCTCATGGCGGCGCGAAATTAGGAAAGGCAGCAGGGGGAAATGACGGCGCTACCTTCGCCGCATGGAGGGCACCCCGTTGATGGGCGATGCGTTGGGGTCCGAATGGACCACGGTGCTGCTGCTGGGGGTGCTGGCCGTGCTGGCCTGGACCAACCGCACGGCGGCCCGCAAGTGGCGGGTGCTGGCGCGGGGCCTGTTCCGCATGCGGCTGGGCCGCCAGCTGATGCGTGAGGAGATCGACCTGCAGGACCGGAGCCTGCTGGTGCTTCTGGGGGTTTCGGTGCTGGTCCTGGGCCTCTTCGGCTGGCAGGCCGGGGTGGTGTTCGCGGGCTGGAAGGCCGGTTTCGGGCGTTACCTGGCCGTGGCCGGCATGGTGGCCCTGGCCGTGGCCGTCCGCTTCCTGGTGCTGCGGCTGTGCGGCTTCCTGTTCCAGGCCGATGGTGGCATCGGCGAGTACCTGTACACCATCGTGCTGCTGCTCGTGGCCACGGCCCTGGCCGTGCTGCCGGTGGTGGTGGTGGCGGCCTACCGGCCCGAGGCCCGGGCGTGGGTGCTGCCCCTTGGCGGTGCGCTGGCGGGGGCCTTTCTGCTGTTCCGATGGACCCGCGCCCTGTGGATCGGGGTGGGGGAGTCGGTGCCCCTCCGCTACGTTCTTTTGTACCTTTGCGCCGCGGAAGTCATGCCTGCCCTGCTCGTCATGCGCACGCTCTGACAGCGTTCCCCCCACCAACCTAGGAAGCCCCGTGGCCTTGAAGAAGATCAAGAGCATCCTTGTATCGCAGCCCGCTCCGGCCGACGAGAAGTCGCCCTACCACGACCTGGCCGAGAAGCACAAGCTCAAGATCGATTTCCGCCCCTTCATCAAGGTGGAGGCGGTGAGCGGACAGGAGTTCCGCCAGGAGCGCATCAACATCCTGGACCACAGCGCGGTGATCCTGACCAGCCGCAACGCGGTGGACCACTTCTTCCGGATGTGCAAGGAGATGCGCATCACCGTTCCCGAGGACCTGAAGTACTTCTGCGTCTCCGAGTCGGTGGCCTACTACGTGCAGAAGTACATCGTGTACCGCAAGCGGAAGGTCTTCATCGGCAAGCACACCTTCGCCGACCTGATGGACGTGATCAAGAAGCACAAGAGCGAGACCTTCCTCGTGCCGTGCTCGGACATCCAGAAGCCGGAGATCCCGGCCATGCTGGACAAGGCCAACATCAAGTACACCAACGCCGTGTTCTACCGCACGGTGGCCTGCGACCTGCAGGACCTCAAGGACCTGAAGTACGACCTGCTGGCCTTCTTCAGCCCCGGTGGCATCGAGAGCCTGCAGAAGAACTTCCCGGACTTCGACCAGAACGGCACGCTGATCGCCGCCTTCGGGCCCACCACCTGCAAGGCGGTGGAGGACGCCGGACTGCGCCTGGACATCGCCGCCCCCGCCCCGGGAGCGCCCTCGATGACCATGGCCATCGAGCAGTACATCAAGCAGGCCGCGAAGGGCAAGTGACCGCGCCGTCCGCCCCGCGGCCCACCGCCGGTCACGCCCCGGCTACCTTAGCGCCGGTGGAGCGGCGTACCTTCCCGAAGAACGAGCGCCTGTGTGGCCGCGAACGGGTCTCCGCCGTGGCCACCAAGGGCCGTTCGGTGCACATGGCCCCCTTCCGCCTCATCGGTCTGCCCATGGAACTGGATGCGCCCCATCCGGTGCAGGTGGCCTTTGCCGTGCCGCGCCGCAACCTGAAGCGGGCGGTGGACCGCAACCGCACCAAGCGGCTGATGCGTGAGGCCTACCGCCTGCAGCGTGCGCCCTATCTGGAGCGCCTTGCCCCGGGGGAACAGGCCGGCTGGCTGTTCGTGTTCCAGGGCAGGAGCGTGCCCAGCTGGAACGAGGTGCGGGAGAAAATACGGGGCTGCATGGACCGTTGGACCTCTGAGGATGCTGCGTGAACTGCCCCGCAACGTGTTGATCGGTCTGGTGCGCCTGTACCAGTACACGATCTCGCCCCTGCTGCCCGGCGGCTGCCGCTACACCCCCACCTGCAGCCAGTACGGTGTGGACGCCCTGCGCAGGCATGGCGCCCTGCGCGGCGGCTGGCTCACCCTGAAGCGCTTCCTATCTTGCCATCCCTGGGGCGGGCACGGCTACGACCCCGTCCCCTGAACCTTCCCGAGACCATGAGCATCCGCAACATGCCCCGTTGGAGGACCCTGCTGATCGGCGGGGCCCTGGCCGGTGCCGGCGCCCTCTCCATCGGCGCGGCCGACAACTACTTCGAGATCTCCAAGAACCTCGAGATCTTCAACGAGCTGTACAAGGAGCTGAACATCTACTACGTGGATGACACCAGCCCCGGCAAGCTGATGAAGACCGGGATCGACGCCATGCTCGGCTCCCTGGACCCGTACACGAACTTCATTCCCGAGAGCGACATCGAGGACTACCGCTTCATGACCACCGGCCAGTACGGTGGCATCGGAGCGTTGATCCGGCGCAAGGACGACAAGGTCTACATCAGCGAACCCTACGAGGGTTTCCCCAGCGCCAAGGCGGGCATCTGGGCGGGCGATGAGATCTACAAGGTGGACGGCCGCGAGGTGCGGGGCATGGACACCGATGAAGTGAGCAAACTGCTGAAGGGCCAGGCCGGCACGACGGTGGAAGTGACCATGCTCCGCGGGGATGCGGCGCCCATGGAGTATTCCCTGACCCGCGAGGAGATCAAGATCCCGGACGTGCCCTACAAGGGGTTCCTGGACGCGGACAGCACCGTGGGCTACATCAAGCTGAACAGCTTCACCCAGACCGCCAGCCACGAGGTGCGCACCGCCTTCAAGGAGTTGAAGGACCACGGCATGCAACGGTTGGTGTTCGACCTGCGCGGGAACGGCGGTGGCCTGCTGCGCGAAGCGGTGAACATCGTGAACCTGTTCGTGCCCAAGGGTGAACTGGTGGTGGAGACCAAGGGACGGATCGCCGAATGGGACAAGACCTACCGCACCCTGAGCGAGCCGCTGGACACCGAGATGCCGATGGTGGTGCTCGTGGACGGCGGCTCGGCCAGCGCCAGCGAGATCGTGAGCGGTGCGCTGCAGGACCTCGACCGCGCGGTGATCCTGGGCGAACGCACCTTCGGGAAGGGGCTCGTACAGCAGACGCGCGACCTCTTCTACAACAGCAAGCTGAAGGTGACGGTGGCCAAGTACTACATCCCCAGCGGCCGCTGCATCCAGAAGCTCGACTACGCCCACCGTGATTCCTCCGGCAAGGCCACCTCCATGGCCGATTCCCTGCTCACCGAGTTCAGCACCCGCAACGGGCGTCCCGTGTTCGATGGCCGGGGCATCCTGCCCGACGTGCTGGTGGAGGAGCACGAACTGCCCAAGGTGGTGGGTGGCCTGCTGCGCGAGGACCTCTTCTTCGACTATGCCACGCGCTATCGCCGCACGCACGAGACCGCTCCCCCGGCCCGCGACTTCCTGATCACCGACCCCGAGTACCAGGCCTTCCTGGACTACCTCTCCGACAAGGAGTTCGACTACGAGACCGAGAGCATGGCCCAGCTGGAGGAACTGGTGGAGACCGCCAAACGCGAGCGCTACCTGGAGCATGTGAAGCCCGAACTGGACCAGTTGCGCGAGGAGCTACGGCCCAAACGCGACGAGGAACTGGTCATGTTCCGCGATGACATCGCCGAGATCCTGCGCAACGAACTGGTGGCCCGCTACCACTTCCAGACCGGACGCGCCATCGCCGCGCTGGATACCGATCCCTACGTGAGGGAGGCGCTGGACGTGCTTGGGAACGGTACGTACGGGGAGGTCCTGGCGGGTACCGGCAACACCGGCAACTAACCGCGGGATACCGTGCCGGGCGGACGCTCGCTGTTCCGGTGGCTGTACCTGATCGGTCTCGGCATCATCGCCGTGTCCCTGCCCACCAGCTACTTCGGCATGAGCCTGGGGCAGTTCTGGGTGCTGGGCGCCTGGCTCTTGGAGGGCCTCCAGCGCCGTGATCTCGGGCACCGCTTCAGCATGGGCTTCACCACGCCGGCGGTGCTCGCCTTCCTGGGGTACCTGATCCTGCACGCGATCGGCCTGTTGTGGACGGAGAACATGGGCTGGGGCCTGGACCTCTGCCGCATCCTGCTGCCCATCCTGCTGCTCGGGATCGTGCTTTCCACCAGCGATCCGCTCAGCCCGAAGGAGTTGCGTACGATCCTCCTGCTGTTCGCCTGGTCGGCCGTCGTGGGTTCGCTCATCGGCTTCCTGATCACCTCGGATGCGGTGGCACCCGGGGCCTACCGGGACCGCTCTCCCTTCATCAGTCACATCCGGCTGGGGCTCATGCTCGTGCTGGCGGTGGTCGTGTTGCTCCATCACTGGCCGCGTCCCTGGTGGAAACGGGCCGGTCACCTGCTGGGTGTGGGGGTGTGCCTCTTCCTGCTCCGGGAGCTGGGGAGCCTGCAGGGTGCCCTGCTGCTGTTCCTGCTCGCCTGGGCCGCGGTGTGGAGAACGACCCGTCGAGCCGCAGGCTGGTCGCGCTGGGGGGTACGCCTCCTGCTGGTGATGCCGGTCGCGGTCGTCCTGCTCCAGGTACGCACGGCCATCATCGACCAACGCTATCCGCAGGACTTCGTGCCTGGCCGGATGAGCGCCGGTGGTGAATTGTACTGGAACGACGAGGATGCCTGGCAGGTGGAGAACGGACACCCCGTCTGGATGGAAGTGGCGCCTGTGGAACTGGCAAGGGCCTGGAGGGCCCGGACCGGGCTGCCACTGAACGGTCGCGACGCACGTGGGGAACCGCTTTATGGGACGTTGGTGCGATACATGGCCTCCAAGCACCTGACCAAGGATTCCGTGGGCATGCGGTCCATGTCCGATGTGGACCTGCAGCATGTACAGCAAGGCTTCGTGAACGTGGACCAGGACCGCCGCGGCCCCTTGCGCCGCCGGATCGATGAGGTGGTGTACGAACTGGACCGCTTCCACCACACCGGTGATGTCACAAGCAGCAGCCTGGCCATGCGGCTGGAGTTCTGGCGCACGGGGCTGTATCTCGCGCAGCGCCATTGGGTCATCGGCGTGGGCACCGGCGATACCCAGCTGGCGTTCGACCGGGCCTACGAGGAACTGGGTAGCTCGGTGGTCACCGAGTGGGGCTACCGGGGCCACCAGCAGTACCTCACCCTCTGGATCTCGTTCGGGGTGTTCGGGTTCCTGCTCGCGATGGTGTCCTGGGTGGCGCCTGCGGTGATCACTGGTGGCTGGCGGCATCCGGTGTACCTGGCCTTCGCCTTCATTTTCCTCGTGTCCTGCTTCACGGACGATACCCTGGAGACCCAGCCGGGTGCCACGTTCTACGCCTTCTTCCAGGCGCTCTTCCTGTTCGCGGTCCGGGGGAAGGCCGACTAGCCCAACAAGGTGGCCACCTGCTCCGGAGCGATCCGCGTGATGCAGTCGCAGGGCCTGCCTGACGCACAGGTCGGACAATCCGGGTCGTGGACCAGGGCATGGGCATCGGGGCCCAGCGGCGCCCAGCGCCCGGGGTGGATCGGGCGGCGTGGAGCGAACAGTCCGATGGCCCGCTTTCCACTTGCCGCTGCGATGTGCAAGGGACCGGTGCTCGCGGCGACCAGGGCATCCGAAGCCCCGATCAGGGCGATCAATTGGTCCAGGTCCAACCGGCCTCCCGCGTCCTGCACATGCGGCAGGTCCAATGGCAGGTGCGGGGCGTAGTCCGACCGTTCCTGTGCCGTGCCCGTGACCACGACCTGAAAGCGTTCCGGATCCAACAGCTGGATCAGCCTGGCGAAGTTGGGCAGGCCCCATTCCACGGCACTGCCACGGGATCCCGGGTGCAGGAGCACGGCACGCCGACCTTCCCGCAGGAACGAGCGCACTGTTTCATCGGGAGCGCCGGGAGTGAAGCCATAGTTCCGTCCCAGCTCCTCCGTGGAAGGCATGCGGCCAAAGCCAAGGGGGTCCAGCAGGCGGAAGTTCAGCTGTGACTCATGCAGGGCGCTCTTTCTCCGGCTGAAGAACACGCGCTTGTTGCAGGTGGTCCAATGCCACCATCGGTGCCCGGTGCCGATGCGAACGGGGATCTCGGCGGTCTTCGCCCAGCGCGCCACGGCCCGGTGCGGGAATACATGCACCAGCGTATCCGCCTGCAGGCCCTTCAGGATGGCCACGGGATCGCCGGCCTGCAGGTCCTCGAGCGAGAGGACCTCGTCCACATGCGCGCAATGACGCAGCACCGGGGCCGTGTAGCCGCGGCCGATGAAGGTGATGCGCAGGCCCGGGAACCGCTGCTTCAGCAGGCCGGCCATGGGCAGGGTCAGCATCACGTCGCCGATGCTGTCCGGGCGGCTCAGGACCAGGTGTTCAGGTGCTTTCACCGCGATCCAGGCGTTGCAGTTTCAGGTACTTCAACCGAACGGCCCTCGCCGACATCCGGGCGATCGTGCAGCCGGCCTTCCCGTCCAGGAAACCGCCCTGCAGCAGGTAGCCCTGAACGAATTTGAAGGTGGGCGACAGGTTCCGCTTCACCCAGCCGGCGTGCTTTCCCCGTGCATGCAGCGCCTCCGCATGCAGGGTGCTGTAGCGCTCGATCCGCTCGGCGTGGTCCTGCACGCTGTGGTAGGAATAGTGCAGCAGGTCGTGCTCCAGCTCCGTGATCGAGGTGCCCGACGGCAGGGCCAGCGTCTCGTGCACATGTTCACCCTCCCAGCGCGTGCCTTCCCGCGGGAACAGGCGCACCTTGGCATCCGGGTACCAGCCGCCATGCCGCACCCAGCTTCCGCAGTAGTTGGTGAGCCGCTTCATCCGGTAGGCCCCGTGGAGCCCTGCGGCCTTGTGTTGCAACAGTTCCGCCTTCAGCCCGTCGGACACCACCTCATCGGCGTCCAGCGACAGGATGTAGGGATGCGAGGCCAGGTCGTTGGCGAAGTTCTTCTGGTCGCTGTAGTTGGTCCAGGTCCGCACCTGCACCCGGGCACCGTGGGAGGCGGCGATCGCCCGGGTGTCGTCGGTGCTTTCGGCGTCCACCACGATCACCTCGTCGGCCAGCCCGGAAAGGGGCTCCAGGCAGCGCCCGATGTTGCGCTCCTCGTTACGGGTGATGATCACCGCAGAGATGCCGTTCATGCGGGGTAAAGATATCGGGGTGGGCCTCCCTGTCCTGGCGGGCTCGTCGATCCAGGACCACGTCGGAATAACGTGCAACACATGGGATCCCTTTGGGAGCTCAGGGTGACCGAAAAGGAAAAGGGGGCCGCAGAGCCCCCTCTCCCTCGTCAGAAGAAAGCCGTTCAGAGGTGGCTCACCACGAAGCGGCCACTGGTGATCGGCTGGCCATTGCTGGTGAGCAGGTAACTGTACAGGCCGTCGGCGAGCCAGGCGGTGGTCACCGTCGCCCGGCCGTTCAGCATGGGCTTCGTGGCCATGGCGCGGCCGCTGGCGTCGAAAATGGTCACCTGCACCTGACCATTCCCGGTGTATCCGGAAAGGTCGAAGAAGACATCGCGGTCGGCCGGGTCGGGGAACACGTTCACCGAAGGTCCGGCGTGCTCCTCGAGGCCGGTGGGCATGCTTACCGTCACCTGAACACGGTCGCTCTCACAGCCCACACCGAAGGCCTCCACCTCCCAGTCGTAGAAGAAGTAGTAGTACGCGGTGCTGTTGGCGCCGGTCACCGTGGTGCCGGTGATGGTCCCGAAGGTGCCGATCGGGAAGGGATAGCCCGGGTTGCTGCCGAGACCATCACGCCAGAGCTGCGGGTTGCCACTGGTGATGCGCAGGCCGTAGTTCCCCGGCCCGGGCACCTCGAAGTCCAGCTGCACGCGGCTCTCACCATCGGGCAGGTTGAAGGTGCCGGCCGCCACGTTCAGGCTGTTGTCCATGTCGATCAGGCTGATCGGCCGGTTGCCGGCACCGCTCGCGTACACCTTCACCGAACGGATGGTGAAGGCTTCCGTGGCGGTGAAGAGGATCCAGTTGTTGCCGTTCCCATGGTACTGGCCCTGCGTGCTATTGTCCGGTTCGCCCGCGTAGCTCACCGCTCCGCCGAACACTTCGGTGTTGGTGCACCAGAAGTCGGTGGTGGTGCTGAGGAAGGGCGTATCCCAGCTCGTGCCTGAGCCCACCGGGCTGCCGCCCAGCTGCACGTCGTACCAGAGGATGCTATCACCGGTGGCCGTCAGTGTGGCGGTGCCCGGACCGGGCAGGTTCACGTCGTTGGCGGTGGGCAGCACGAAGTCCAGCACGAGGATGTCCACGGCCGCACTACTGGCCGTGTCACAAACCCCCAGACCATCCACGGTGTAGGTGCCTGTCTGGTCCACCACGATGCTCGCGGTCGTCTCACCCGTGCTCCACAGGTTGGTGGCGGCGCTGGAGGTCAGCGTCACCTGATCGCCTTCGCAGAACACCTCCTCATTGTCCAACGTGATGGTCGGCACCGGTTCCACGGGCGGTTCCAGCAGCACGGATGGGCCGAAGCCGCTCGTGATGGTGTCGCACAGGGCCTCCACCTGGAATTCGTAGGCCGTGCAAGGCATCAGGCCGTTCACCTGAACGCCCATGTTGATCACGTTGGGGAAGCTCTCCCAGGTGGTGGTGCCGACCGGGCGGTACTGCACGTTGTACGGGCCCGTCCCCGTGCTGTTCCAGGAGAACATCGCCGCGTCCGCGCCCATCGCCTCCACGGTGGCGCCGTAGGGGGTTGGACAGCTGCCACAGTCGTTCATGATCAGCTGCAGGCTGTTGTTCACGTTGATCCGCCCGCCGGTGACCAGGTCGCCGGGCAGGTTGCCCACCTGTTCCACCCCGTCGAACAGGGCCTGGCGCACGTAGAGCGCGGCACCGGAAGGGTCTGCGAACACCTGGTCCATCAGGCTGGTGCAGGGTGCGCTGTACAGCAGACCGATCACACCTGCGGTGAAGGGACTCGCGAAGCTGGTGCCGCTGGTGCTCCCGTAGCCACCGCCCAGGCTGGTGGTGTACACGTTGTCACCGGGGGCACCCACGTCGATGGTGGTGGCTCCCCAGGCGCTGAAGGTCCGGTTGTCGGCCGAGTTGGTAGCGGTCACGCTCACCATGAAGTCGCTCGGGCAGGCCGTGGGCAGGTCGCCCACCTGGTCCACATCGTAGCTCTGGTTGGCCGTGGCGCCACAGTTCAGGATCCCCTCGGTGCCCAGGCTGTCGTAGATCGCGCACCAGAGCGGTGCGTTGGCGGGCTGCCCGCCATCGATGCCCCAGCTGGCATTGGTGCTCACCACGAAGGCGCCCTTGCTGCCGTTGGTCTCGCGCCACAACTTGCGCATGGCCCAGGGGTAGGTGTAGGCGGCCACCACCTGGGCCTCCTGCACGCCGCCGAACTCCACCACCATGATCTTCACGTTCCAGTTGGCCCCGGCCACGCCCTGGCCGTTGTTGCCCCGTGCCCCGATCATCCCGCACACTTGCGTGCCGTGGCTGCCTCCGTACACGTTGTCGTTCAGCGCCTGCGTGTTCCAGCCCTCGTAGTCGTCCACATAGCCGTTGGCATCGTCATCGATCCCGTTGTTCGGCACCTCCAAGTGGTTGAACCACGCGTTGTCGATCAGGTCGGGGTGGGGCAGGTCGCTGTTCTCCAGCACGCAGACCACGATGGTGTCGCCCGTGGCGGTGAGGCCTCCGGTGGTGATGTCCCACGCGAGCTCGCTGTCGATGTTCTGGTGCTGCCACTGCTGCCCGTACTGCGTGTCGTTGGGCACGGCCCGGTACTGCACGATGTGGTTGTACTGCGCCAGCTGCACCTGGGGGTGCTGGCGGAAGGCGCGCAGCATGAGCCCCTCATTACCCTGAGCAGGGTCGAAATGGAAAAGCCATGCCCGCATGGGGTCGCTGATCAACTGAGCCACATGCAGGTCGGTGCCCTGCCCGAAGGCATCGGCCAGCTCGGCGGCGACCGCCTCAGGCTGAGCCCCGGGTGCCAGCATCGCCAGGATGTCGCCCGGCACATGATCATGGTCGGTGCCTTGCGCGGCAAGGCTTCCCGACAGCCCAAGGGCCATCAGGGAGATGGTGAGAAGTCGTTCCATAGCGCTACGTCTGCAGGTTGGAACAAAGGTAGCGGGCACAGGGTTCCCCGGGGCGTGATACGCCTCACCTTCAGGGGGAAATGTGGGGGTGGGGTTGGAGGGCTACTGCCCTACCCCCACACATACACCCGCTTCACCCGCTGCGAAATGCTCGTGAGCGCCTCGTACGGGATCGTCCCCAGGTCCTCCGCGAACTGCTGCACCGGGTGTGCGGCATCGAAGACCACCGCGGCGTCGCCGGGTTCGCAGGGGATGCCGGTCACGTCCACCATGCACATGTCCATGCAGATGCT
>JACJZH010000016.1 GCA_020635695.1 Flavobacteriales bacterium
CCCAAGATCGATTTCCAGGACCACTACTACTACAGCGCGCCCAAGAAGAAGCCGCAGCTCAACAGCCTGGACGAGGCCGATCCGGAGCTGATCAAGACCTTCGAAAAGCTGGGCATCTCGCTGGAGGAACAGAAACGCCTGGTCGGCGTGGCGGTGGACGTGGTGTTCGACAGCGTGAGCGTGAAGACCACCTTCCGGGAGACGCTCAAGGAGAAGGGCATCATCTTCTGCTCGTTCAGCGATGCGGTGCAGGAGCACCCTGACCTGGTGAAGAAGTACCTGGGCAGTGTGGTGCCGCGCACGGACAACTTCTACGCGGCCTTGAACAGCGCCGTCTTCAGCGATGGCAGCTTCTGCTACATCCCACCGGGTGTGCGCTGTCCCATGGAGCTGAGCACCTACTTCCGCATCAACGAGGCCATGACCGGCCAGTTCGAGCGCACGCTGTTGATCGCTGACGAGGGCGCTTACGTGAGCTACCTCGAAGGCTGCACGGCACCGATCCGTGACGAACACCAGTTGCACGCCGCCGTGGTGGAGTTGGTGGCCCTGAAGGACGCCGAGATCAAGTACAGCACCGTCCAGAACTGGTACCCCGGCGACAAGGAGGGCAAGGGCGGCATCTACAACTTCGTCACCAAGCGCGGCCTGTGTCTGGGAGAGCGCAGTAAGATCAGCTGGACGCAGGTGGAGACCGGCAGTGCCATCACGTGGAAGTACCCAAGCTGTGTGCTGAAGGGCGACCACAGCATCGTCGAGTTCTACAGCGTGGCCGTGACCAACAACCGCCAGCAGGCCGACACCGGCACCAAGATGGTCCACATCGGCAAGGGCACCAAGAGCACCATCGTGAGCAAGGGCATCAGCGCGGGCCTCAGCAACAACAGCTACCGCGGCCTGGTGAGGATCGGCCGGGGCGCGAAGGGCGCGCGCAACTTCAGCCAGTGCGATTCGCTGCTGCTCGGCGACCGCTGCGGCGCGCACACCTTCCCCTACATCGAGAGCGAGAACCCGAGCGCCATGGTGGAACACGAGGCCACCACGAGCAAGATCGGCGAGGACCAGATCTTCTACCTCAACTCGCGCGGCATCGAGACGGAGAAGGCCGTGAGCATGATCGTGAACGGCTACGCCAAGGAAGTGCTGAACCAGTTGCCGATGGAGTTCGCGGTCGAAGCACAGAAGCTGCTGGCCGTGAGCCTCGAGGGCTCTGTAGGATAACCACCCGTAGCGTCGACCCACCGGGTCGACCTACCCACCATTTGAGTTAGGACACACCATGCTAAAGATCACCAACCTCCACGCCAACATCGACGGCAAGGAGATCTTGAAAGGCCTTGACCTGGAGGTGAAGCCAGGGGAAGTGCATGCCATCATGGGCCCCAACGGCTCCGGCAAAAGCACCCTGGCCAACGTACTGGCAGGCCGGGAGGAATACGAAGTGACGGAAGGCTCCGTGACCTACCTCGGCGAAGACCTGCTGGAACTCGCCCCGGAGGAGCGCGCCTGGAAAGGCATCTTCCTCGCCTTCCAGTACCCGGTGGAGATCCCCGGCGTGAGCAACCTCAACTTCCTGCGC
The DNA here is from genome assembly GCA_020635695.1 of Flavobacteriales bacterium. Lineage (GTDB taxonomy): Bacteria > Bacteroidota > Bacteroidia > Flavobacteriales_F > PHOS-HE28 > PHOS-HE28. The sequence goes on from JACJZH010000016.1 coordinate 1,580, forward strand.
ACGGCCTTGAACGAGAGCCGCAAGGCCAACGGTCAGGACGAACTGGGTGGCAAGGACTTCCTCGCCCTGGTGCGTGAGAAGGCCAAGCTGGTGGAGATGGACCCCGACCTGATGAACCGCAACCTGAACGTCGGGTTCAGTGGCGGGGAGAAAAAGCGGAACGAGATCTTCCAGATGGCCCTGCTGGAACCCAGGCTGGGGATCCTGGACGAGACGGACAGCGGCCTGGACATTGACGCGCTGCGCATCGTGGCCAGTGGCGTGAACAAGCTGCGGAGCACCGACAAAGCCTTCATCGTGGTGACGCACTATCAGCGTCTCCTCGACCACATCGTGCCCGACGTGGTGCACGTGATGGCCAATGGCCGCATCATCAAGAGCGGACCGAAGGAGCTGGCGCTGGAGCTCGAGGAGAAGGGCTATGACTGGGTGAAGGAGATAGCGTGATCAGATGATGAGAAGATCAGACGATCAGATAATGAAACGCCAAGGCTGCGATAAGGTACCCGTAGCGTCAACCCACCGGGTCGACTGATGACGCCATGACCACATTGACCCAAACCGATCCGAAAGCAACGGTGCTGCCGTTGTTGGAAGGAAGCACCTGGCCTGGCGCCGCCGAAGCCTTGGAACAGGTACATGCTCTGCCTGTGCCTACCAGCAAGACCGAAAGGTGGAAGTACACCCGGGTGGGCAGGCTGTTCAACGAGCCATATGCAGTACCGACCGGCGAAACGGACCCGGCACTGCCCGCACGCCTGCCTATCGATGTCACGCGCGTCGTTTTCGTGAACGGTCATTTCCGCGCGGACCTGAGCGATGATCTGAAAAGCCAGAAGGGCCTGGTCATCGACAGCCTGAAGCACCACCTTTCGCACGGTCCGGTGAAGGAGCACTATGGCACGCTGGCACCCACGGGCGAGCGCCTCTTCACCGCCATGAACACCGCCGCCCCCACCGACGGCCTGATCCTGCTGGTGACCAAGGACGTGAAGGTGGACAAACCGATCCATGTGCTGCACGTCACCACCTGGGAGCGACAGCTGGTGCAACCGCGCGACCTGTTCATGCTGCATGAGGGCGCCGAGGCGGAGGTGATCATCGAGCACATCGCGATGGATACGCCCGAGGCCTTCGTCAACAGCGTGCGCGAGTGCGTGGTTGGCGAAAGCGCCCGCCTCACGATCCACAGGCTGCAGCATGAGTCCAACGGACCGGCGAACATCAGTTTCGAGGGGGTGCGCGTGGCTTCCAGCGGGCATTACAGCCTGAGCACCACGACACTGGATGGCGCATTGATCCGCAACGAGGTGAAGGTATCGCTGTCCGGTCCGGAGGCACATGCGGAGCTGAACGGCGTGTACCTGTTGAACGGCACCACGCATTGCGACAACCACACCTACATCGGTCACGACGTGCCGGACTGCACCAGCGACGAGCTCTACAAGGGCATCGTGGCGGGCAAGGGCACCGGGGTGTTCAACGGCAAGGTCTACGTGAAGCAGGATGCCCAGCGCACGAGGGCCTACCAGAGCAACGCCAACATCCTGCAGGGTGACGATGCCAAGGTGTACACCAAGCCCGAGCTGGAGATCTACGCCGACGACGTGAAGTGCAGCCATGGGTGCACCATCGGAAGGCTCGACGAGCAGGGTCTGTTCTACCTGCGCAGCCGTGGGGTGAGCGACGCCGAGGCGCGCAAACTGATGGCCCATGCCTTCATCACCGAGGTGGTGGAGCGCGTACAGAACGAGGAGTGGAAGGCGGTGTTGACGGCTTTGATCGACGCGAAATTGGCGAGGCTATGAAGATCCACCGCAAAGACGCAAAGAGCGCGAAGGTGCCTTTGCGTGCTTGGCGTCTTGGCGGTGAACAGGACTGGAGCGAATGAAACCTGAAGTACTCAAACCAGTCTTCGACGTGCAGGAGATCCGCGCACAGTTCCCCATCCTGAAGGAGCTGGTGCACGGCAAGCCGCTGGTGTACTTCGACAACGCTGCGACCAGCCAGAAGCCGCGCCGCGTGATCAAGGCCGAGAGCGCCTACTACGCCACGATCAACTCCAACGTGCACCGGGGCGTACACACGCTGAGCACCAAGGCCACCGAAGCGCAGGAGGCCGCGCGGGAGACCATCCGCAGGCACATCAACGCCAGGCATGCGCACGAGGTGATCTTCACCAGTGGCACGACGGGGAGTTTGAACCTGGCGGCGTTCAGCCTGGGGCAGTTGCTTCTGAAGCAGGGCGATGAGGTGCTGATCTCCGGCATGGAGCACCACGCGAACATCGTTCCCTGGCAGATGGTGTGCGAACGACATGGGGCGCAGCTGAAGGTGATCCCGATCACGGATAGCGGCGAGTGGGACCTGGCTCAGGTGCCGTTCTCCGATAAGACGCGCGTTCTCGCTGTTTCGCATGTGAGCAACACGCTGGGCACGATCAACCCCGTCAAGGAACTGATCGCTGAAGCCAAGAAGCGCGGCATCATCACCGTGTTGGACGGCGCACAGGCCATCGCGCACCTGGATGTGGACGTGCAGGACCTCGGCTGCGACCTCTACGCCTTCAGCGGGCACAAGGCCTACGGTCCCACGGGCACGGGCGTGCTCTACGGCCGTGAGGAGCTGCTGGAGCGCATGCCCCCCTGGCAGGGCGGCGGCGAGATGATCGACACGGTCACCTTCGAGAAGACCACCTACGCCAAGCTGCCCTTCAAGTTCGAGGCCGGAACGCCGCACATCGCCGGCATCATCGGGCTGGGCGAGGCTATCCGCTGGATGGAGGACTACGACAAGCCCGCCATGGCAAAGCATGAGCACGAGTTGCTTGAGCACGCCTCGAACCAGCTGCTCGATATCGATGGCCTGCGCATCATCGGCTCTGCGAAAGAAAAAGTGGGCGTGATCAGCTTCGTGATCGAAGGCGTCCATCACTACGACCTCGGCACCCTGCTCGACCAGCAGGGCATTGCCGTGCGCACGGGCCACCACTGCACCCAGCCGCTGATGGAGCGCTTCGGCGTGACCGGTACTACGCGGGCGAGTTTCGCGTGCTTCAATACGATGGAAGAGGTGGATGCGATGGTGGCGGCCACCAAGAAGGCAGTGAAGATGTTGCGATGACCACGACGATGTCACTGGCCCAAACCCAACAAGAGCTCATCGACGAGTTCGCCCTGTTCAGTGACTGGCAGGACCGCTATGAGCACCTGATCGAGCTGGGCAGGGACCTGCCGCTGATCGCGCCGGAGCACAAGACCGACGATAACCTCGTGCGCGGCTGCCAGAGCCGGGTGTGGCTTCACGCAGAACCAAAGAACGATCTCGTCCACTTCACCGCCGACAGCGATGCCATGATCACCAAGGGCATCGTGGCCCTGCTCGTGCGCGTGTTCAATGACCGCACGCCTCAGGAGATCCTCGGCGCCTCCACGGACTTCATCGACACCATCGGCCTGCGTGCGCACCTGAGCCCCAACCGGGCGAACGGCCTCAGCGCGATGATCGATCAGATGAAGCGGTATGCGCTGGCGTTCTCAGCTGATGCGAACAAGGAATGAACGAGAAGGGCTGCACTTCGAACGGACACGGTTTGGGTCTATGGTCCAATGTCGTTGGTCTTTGGCCATGCGAGTACGGATCCGCATGGCCAAAGATCAAAGACCATAGACCTCGGACCTGCATTTTCTGCAAGCCATGACCCCCGAGGAAAAGAAGCACTTGGAGGACCGCATCATCGACGTGCTCAAGACGGTCTACGACCCGGAGATCCCCGTGGACATCTACGAACTGGGGTTGATCTATGAGGTGAAGGTCGGCGACGATGCCCATGTGGACATCTCGATGACGCTGACAAGCCCCGCCTGTCCGGTGGCCGAGAGCCTGCCCAACGAGGTGGAGCAGAAGGTGGCCCAGACGCATGGTATCTCGGGTTGTACGGTGGAGATCACCTTCGAGCCGCCTTGGGACCGCACCATGATGAGCGAGGCCGCACAACTCGAACTGGGCTTCATGTGATGGCGGAAGGTCCCATCACCAACAAGGTCGCCGCATCCGGGATCATCACCCTGGACCTGGAACAGTTGTACCCGGCCGGTGAACGCGTGGTCTTCGACCTGAAGCCACTGCTGTGGCAGGAGATCGCGCTGAAGGAGGATGACCTGCGCACGTTCTGCAAGGAGCACGACTGGTCGCAGTATGCCGGAAAGCTCGTGAGCGTGCATTGCAGCGCCGATGCCATCGTACCCACCTGGGCCTTCATGCTGGTGGCGACCCACCTGAGACCGCACGCGGCGTTCATCACACAGGGTGATGCGGAGCAGCTGGAGCGTGCCGTGTTCACCCGCTTCGTGGAGCAGCTGGACGTGGCGCCCTATCGCGATGCCCGGGTGGTGGTGAAGGGCTGCAGCACGCTGCCCGTGCCCCTGAACGCGTACGTCGAGCTGGCCGCGAAACTCCTGCCCGAGGTGCGCTCGCTGATGTGGGGCGAACCCTGCAGCACGGTACCCTTGTACAAGCGGCCGAAGCAGGCCCAGTAACTTCGGGACGCATGCGTTCCCTCCTGCTCCTGCTTCTGCTGTTCGCGGCGGTCCGCCTTCCCGCGCAATGTGACACGACCAGCCTGCCTTGCAGCGAGCACGGGTGGCAGCTTAGCCCTCATGGCATGCTGCGGGTGCTGGTGATCTTCGCGGAGATCGAATACGACCAGGATCCCTCCCAGGACCCGGTGAAACAAGCGGAACCACACTGGCCCAAGGGTCAGCTGCCCCAATGGGCCGATGAGCTGTTCGACCACCAACCCTTGGACCGCCCGAAAGGCCGGGTCACGCGCTACTACCACGACATGTCGCTGGGGAACTTCACCCTGCTCGGCGACCACCTGGACCGGGTGATCACCCTGCGGGAGAGCGAGGAACGCAACCTGCGCAGCGCCACCCAGCTGAGCGCGGCCACCGTGGCGAAGGCCAACACGATGGGCGACTTCCGCACCGCCCATGGCCTGGCGATCGCGGACTTCGACCACTGGAAGGACGGTGGGAAGGCCGGTCTGCCCAAGGAGGCGGGACCCGATACGCCGCACAGCTTCGACCATGTGATGGTGATCTTCCGCAACAGTGTACTGGGGCACGGACAGGGAAGCACCGATGCCGGAAGCCCGGGACAATTGTTCGGACACCCCAGCGACACGCAGAGCCGCTTTGGAGGCATGTATGGCATGCCCTTCGAGATCCTGCAGCACGAGTTCAACCACCTGTTGTTCGGCGGCAACAACTTCCACAGCGGCGGCGGTAACGCCCCGCAGTTCACGCGCTACTTCATTGCCCAGCAGGGTGGCTGGGGCATGATGGGCGGTGCCAACAGCGCGCTGCTCACCGCGAATGCCTGGGACCGCGACCGGCTGGGCTGGCGGCCGGAGGGTGCCGTGCACCGCATCCGCGCACATGACCAACAGGGGCGCGAAGTGAGCACCGACCTGGACCCGCTGGCCGGCGACACGGGCGTGTTCGTGCTGGGTGACTTCGTGACCACCGGTGATGCCCTGCGCATCCGGCTGCCCTTCATCCCCGAGGACGAGTTCCCGCAATGGATCTGGCTGGAGAACCACCAGACCCGCGCCCGCAACGGCTGCATCAGCGACGTGTTCCACTACGAGGAGGGCAACCCCTGCATCCAGGGCGCTGTGCCTGGCATTTACGCCTTCCTGCAGGTGGACCGCGAGAACAAGGTGGGGAAGGACATCTACGGCGGGCATGCCGACTTCCTTCGGCCCCTGGTGGCGAGCGGGCACACCGACCTCTACGTGGCGGGCGAGTATGAGCACACCTGCACCAGTCCTGGCAAGGGCACCACGCTGGGCCGCGACAAGGACCTGTGCAACCCGCTCACCGGTTCGCAGGACCTGGAACTGCCGCGGTTCAACCGGAACGGCGATGACCGATTGGGTGCTCGCGAACTGGAGATGCTGAACAAGGAACTGCGCAACGGCGTGATCCACGACCACGCCTACTTCTTCGGGAACGCGCGTCAGGCCTTCACCCTGCAGGGGAACCACAAGCTGGGCATGGGGACCGATCCCTCCACCGCCAGCCAGATGACGCTGGTCTGCGCCGAACAGGACGTGCTGAAGGGAGCCAAGCCGAACAACCGGGTGGTGTACCTGAACGGGATCAGCGTGGACATGCTGGAACAGCGGCTCAACGGCGACATCGTGGTGCGCGTGCGAAGCGGCGACGTGCGGTTGGAACAGGACATCCGCTGGTGCGCGGACAGCATCGTGCTCAACGACCTCCGCGGTCCGGACGGTTACTCCCTGGTGGTGGCCTCCGGAAAGCAGCTGTTGCTCGACCGGTCCCGCACGCCCACCCGCATCGGCTCACCGGAGACCGTAGGCGGCTTCACCTACTGGAGCGACCCCACGCGGCTCACACTGGCGCCCGGTGCCCGGATGCGTCTGGAGGACAAGGCCGTGCTGGAGCTGCGGGGCGGCAGCGAACTGCACCTGATGCCGGGCAGCGTGCTGGAGCTGGCCCCGAAGTCCCGCATCAAGGTGCGCGACGGACGCTTGGTGGTGCATGAAGGAGCACGACTGGACGCCCCGGAAAAGGCCGTGAAAAAGCTGAGGACGGTGAAGGCGACGAGGGCCGCTGCGCCCCGTGATCAGTAGGCCCGCACGTTGCGGCCCTCCATGTAGTTGATGAAGGCGCGATCCACCACCCGCATGCCACCGGGCGTCGGATAGTCCCCGGTGAAGTACCAGTCGCCCGTGTTCCTCGGGCAGGCGGCGTGCAGGCCCTCGATGCTCTGGTAAAGGATGCGCACCTCGGCGTTCAAGTCGGGCGGCGTGAGCAGCTCGGTGATCTTGTCGCTGATCTGCTGGGCCGTGAAGGGCCGGTAGATGTCCTTCACGTGGTTCACCACCTCGTGGAGCGGCTTGCCCACCTCGGCCAGGCAGCGCTCGTACACATCGTCGATGATGTTCTCCTGCTTGGTCTCCTTCAGGAGCGCGATCGCCGCCTGGAAGGCCACCAGGTCGCCCAGCTTGGCCATGTCGATGCCGTAGCAGTCCGGGTAGCGGATCTGCGGGGCGCTGCTCACCACCACGATCCGCTTGGGCTCCAGGCGGTCCAGCATGCGCAGGATGCTCTGCCTCAGCGTGGTGCCTCGTACGATGCTATCGTCCACCACCACCAGGTTGTCCACCCCGGCGCGCACCGACCCGTATGTGATGTCGTAGACGTGGGCCACCAGGTCGTCGCGCGCATCATCGCGCGTGATGAAGGTGCGCAGCTTGGCGTCCTTGATGGCCACCTTCTCGCGCCGCACCTTGGCGGAAAGGATGGATCGGAGCGCCATGGGGTCCGGCTTGGGGCCCAACTCCAGGATGCGCTGTTCCTTGATCGTGTCCAAGTGTTCCTCCAGGCCATCCTTCAAGCCGTAGAAGGCCACCTCTGCGGTATTGGGGATGAAGGAGAACACCGTGTGTTCCAGGTCATGGTCCACGGCATCCAGGACGGCGGGCACCAGTGACCGGCCCAGGGCCTGGCGTTCGCGGTACACGTCCTGGTCGCTGCCGCGGCTGAAGTAGATCCGCTCGAAGCTGCAGGAGCGCTTCTCCCCGGGCTCACGCACCAGTTCCTCGCTGTAGCTGCCGTTCTTGCGGACGATCAGGGCATGCCCGGGTGTCAGCTCCCGGACATCCTCCGCTTTCAGGGCGAAGGCCGTCTGGATGGCCGGGCGCTCGGAGGCCACCACCACCACCTCATCGTCCGCATACCAATACGCCGGCCGGATGCCATGGGGATCGCGCAGCACGAAGGCATCGCCATGGCCGATGAGCCCGGCCAGTGCGTAGCCACCATCGAAGTCCTGGGCGCTCTGGGCCAGGATGCTGCGCACGTCCATCTTCTCTCCGATCACCTGGGTGATCTGCTTTTCCGAGTAGCCAAGCTGCCGGTGGATCTGGGCCAGGCGTTCGTTCTCCACGTCCAGGAAGTGGCCGATCTTCTCGAGCACCGTCACCGTGTCCGAACGCTCCTTGGGATGCTGACCGATGTTCACGAGCAGGTCGAAGAGCTCGTCCACGTTGGTCATGTTGAAGTTGCCGGCCACCACCAGGTTGCGCGTCATCCAGTTGTTGAGACGGCGGCGTGGATGGCACTGTTCGGTGCTGTTCTGCCCGTAGGTCGCGTAGCGCAGATGACCGAGCAGCAATTCGCCCAGGTAGGGCACGTTGCGCTTCAGCCAGTCGGTGTCGTCCGCCTTGTCCTCGTGGCCCTTCAGGACCTGCTGATAGGCCTTTCCGATCCGGCCGAAAATGGTCTGGATGGCCTGTTTATCGATGGACCGTTCCCGATCGATGTAGTTGAGCCCTGGTTCGGGATCCAACTTGATGGTGGCCATGCCCGCACCATCCTGCCCACGGTTGTGCTGCTTCTCCATCAGAAGGAACAGCTTCTGCAGGCCGTAGGAGGGAGTTCCGTACTTCTTCTGGTAGTGCGCCAGCGGTTTCCGCAGGCGGATCAGTGCGATGCCGCACTCGTGCTTGATCGGGTCGCTCATGCCGGAGGCTTGCGCCAGGGCAAAGGTACGGGACCTGAAGCACCGCTCCCCGGGCCGTCGGTGCCGGCCCTTGGAAAGCCGCGTCCAAGCAACCTTTCAGGTTCCCGGCAGGTCTTATGTTGGCTAACTTTCCGAAAGCAAGCCGTGTTGCGTTCCCTGATGGCCATCGCTGGTGCCGTTTGGGCCCTCCTGTCATGGGCGGGTCCCGGGCCTGCCGTGTCCTTTGTGGAGAACCGTGGCCAATGGCCCGAGCAGGTGCTCTACCGGGCCCTCGTTCCGGGCGGGGCGGTGTACGTGGAGCAGGAGGCGCTGACCTGGGTCCTGTGGACCGGTGGCCCGATGGCCCACCATGGGCGTGGCATCGGCGAACACACCGAGGAACCCCTGCGGATGCATGCCTACAGGGTGCATTTCGAGCATGGTCGGGCGGTTTCCCACGAGGGCATCGAGCCACTTCCACATTACGAGAACCACTTCCGGGGCAACGACCCGGAGCGGTGGGGGACCGGGTGTGCGAGCTACCCCGAAGTGGTGTTGCACGGGATCTGGCCCGGAGTGGACCTGCGTCTCGATGGACGGCACGGGCTGAAGTACGACCTGCTGCTCGCTCCGGGTGCCGATGCGGGAGTGGTATCCATGCGCTATGAAGGCGCGGACGACCTGTTGATCCAGGCCGGAAGGCTGCACGTGGCCACCAGCGCCGGCACGGTGGTCGAGGAGGCCCCGGTCGTCTGGCAGGAGGCCCGATCCGGCCGACGGCATGTGCCCGCCTCCTACCGCCTGCAGGGCGACCGTCTTGGATTCCGGTTCCCGGAACGGCCGGATCCCGCCCTGCCTCTGGTCATCGACCCGGTCCTCACGTTCAGCACCTACAGCGGGTCGAACGCGGACAACTTCGGGTTCACGGCGACCTACGATGAGAGCGGACATCTGTATGGCGGCGGCATCGCCTTCGACCCGGGCTACCCGACCACCCTCGGCGCATGGCAAGGAGCGTTCGCGGGAGGCACCATCGATATCGCGCTGACCAAGTTCAGCCCGGACGGCAGCTCGCTGATCTGGAGCACCTACCTGGGAGGGGCGCTGGGCAATGAAACGCCACACAGCCTGGTGGTCAACAGCAACGACGAACTGTTCGTATTGGGCACCAGCGGCGCATCGGATTTCCCGACCTCGGCCGGATGCTACGATGCATCGTTCACCTCCAGCGCACCGATGAACTTCGGCATCGGCTATGGGTATTCCCATCCGAACGGCGTGGACATCGTGATGACCCACTTGAGCGTTGGGGGAGATGCCCTGATCGGTTCCACCTACCTCGGCGGAAGTGCAGCGGACGGGGTGAACAACAACGCCCAATTGGCCTTCAACTACGGCGACTCCTTCCGGGGCGAGATCGCCCTGGACGCCCAGGAGCGTCCGGTGGTGGCCACCAGCACGCAGAGCAGCGACATGCCCACCACGCCGGGTGCGCCACAGGGTTCGTTCGGTGGCGGGCAGCAGGATGCCTATTTCTTCCGGATGGATGCCGGCCTCACCGCGCTTCTCTGGGCCACCTACCACGGCGGCTCGGGCGATGATTCCGGCTATGGCGTGCAGTTCGATGGAAGCGGCAACATCCTGGTCACCGGGGGCTCCACCAGCATCGACATGCCCCTTTCCGGTTCCCCGTGGGCCGGTTCGCATCACGGTGGAGTGGACGGCTACGTGCTCCGCTACTCTCCCACGGGCAATGCCTTGACCGGGTCCACCTTCGTGGGCACCACCGCCTATGACCAATGCTACCTGGTGCAGCTCAACACGGCGGACGAGGTGTTCATCGTCGGTCAGAGCGAGGGTCCCTACCCGGTCACACCCGGAAAATATGTGAACCCGGGCAGCGCGCAGTTCATCCACAAGTTCACGAACGACCTTTCGACCTCCTTGTGGAGCACCGTGATCGGCACGGGCAATGGCACCGTGGACATTTCCCCATCCGCCTTTCTGGTCAGCGATTGCGGTCAGATCTACCTGAGCGGTTGGGGAGGGGTCGTGAACGCCAATGCCCTGGCGGTCAATAGCACCACCATCGGCCTGCCCGTGACCCCGGATGCATTCCAGTCCAGCACCGACGGCAGCGACTTCTACCTGATGGTCCTCGACCCGGAAGCTTCCGATCTTTCGTATGCCACGTTCTTCGGTGGCCCCGACAGCGATGAACACGTGGATGGTGGCACATCGCGCTTCGACAAGGACGGCAATGTCTATCAGGCCGTTTGCGCAGGATGCGGGGGGAATGATGATTTCCCGACCACGCCGGGTGCATGGAGCCCGGGCAATAACAGCTTCAACTGCAACCTGGGAGTGTTCAAGTTCGACCTGGACCAGGCCGTTGCCATTGCCGACGTGGATGGTCCGGACTACATCTGCCTTCCGGATCCGGCGAATTTCCTGAACCTGAGCACGGGTGGCACGGACTTCCAGTGGTACTTCGGCGATGGGAACTTCTCCACGGACGCTGAGCCTTCGCATGTCTATCAGGACACGGGCACCTACACCGTGACCCTGGTGTTGGAGGACGCAAGCGGCTGCGTACCCAACGACACGGCCGTGATCCAATTGCTCGTCCTGGACCCGGATGACGCGATGATCGACCCGGTCGATACGCTCTGTCCCGGAGAAAGCGTGCAGCTCCGTGCACGGGGTGGGCATGCCTATGCCTGGTTGCCCGACCCCACCTTGAGCGACACGAGCATCGCCGATCCCGTGGCGACCCCTTCGGGGCCAACGACCTATTACGTGGTGGTGACAGACAGTTGTGGAACGGACACGGCCGCCGTGGACATCCTCTTCCACGTTCCGAACGCTTCCGCCGGACCGGACACACTGGCCTGCATCGGAGTTCCGGTCCCCATCGGTGCACAGGGAGGGATCTCCTACCTCTGGAGTCCGGCCAACCTGGTGAACGACCCCGCCTTGGAGGTGCCTCTGGCGAGCCCATTGGACACCACCTGGTTCTACGTGACCATCACGACCCCGGAAGGATGCGTCGTCACCGACTCGCTCAGGGTGGATGTCCAGACGGACCCTCCTGTACCGTTGGTCGGTGACACCTCGGTGTGTGTGGGCGGGACCGTACCCCTGTTCGCCAGCGGCGGATCCTGGTACGCGTGGACGGCCGCTCCCGGGATCTTGGACCTGCAGGTGCCCGACCCCGTGGTTTCTCCGCCGGCCAGCATGAACTACTACGTGCTCGTCTCGAACGCCTGTGGCGCCGTGCTGGACAGCGCCCATGTGGAAGTGGTCGAAGTGCTGGCCACCGCCTGGGCGGACACCACGATCTGTCCCGGCGGCAGCGTGACCCTGATGGCCTCCGGGGGCGGCACTTACGCCTGGGCGCCGGGCACGGGCCTCTCCGACCCGGGTTCTGCTTCTCCGCTATGCACGCCGGAGGAGAGCGCCACCTATACCGTGGTGGTCACCGTGGGACCGGGTTGCACGGACTCCGCACAGGTGACCGTGGACCTTCATCCCATGCCGGTCGTCGATGCAGGGCCTGACCAGGTGATCGAGTTCGGTGACGCCGCCCAGCTCATGGCCACAGGCCTGGGGTCGTTCTCCTGGTCACCGGACCAGGACCCCACCTGCAACGGGTGTCCCGACCCCGTGGTCTCACCCCAGGAGACCACCACCTACACCGTGACGCTGGTCGACGACAACGGCTGCCTGGCCACCGACCAGGTGACCGTCGTGCTGGACGGGACCCTGTACGTGCCGAACTCGTTCACCCCCAATGGCGATGGACGGAACGACCTGTTCGGAGCGATCGCGACGGAGATCGATGAATTCCGGTTGCTGGTGTTCAACCGATGGGGTGAGGAGATCTACCGCACCGAGAAGCTGGGCGAATGGTGGGACGGCACCTACCTGGGTACGCAATCGCCCATCGACACGTACGTATGGCGGATCGACCTCGTGGAGGGCTCCGGAGAGAAGCGAACGCTGTTCGGACACGTGAACCTCATCCGCTGAAGCGTTCCCTGGGAACGTTCAGCCATTGGAGCGCCGCGCCGCTCAGAAGCATCTCCTTCCTGGCATCATCCCAGGGCATGCTTCGGATCAGTTTGCCCGGCTCCAGCTCACCGAGGGGGAAGGGATAGTCCGTTCCCAAGGCGATCCGGTCGGGCCCGAACAGGTCCACGACATGATCCAGCATGCGCGGGTCGTGCACCAGGGAATCCAACCAGAAGCGTCCGGGGTACTCGATCGGTGGCACCGGATTGTCCACCGCGCACAGGTCCGGCCGCACATCGAAGCCATGCTGGATACGGCCCAGGGTGGCCGGGAAGGAGCCGCCTCCGTGTGCGAAGGCCACGCGCAAACGCGGAAGCTTTTCGAACAGGCCGCTGAAGATCATCGAGGTGATGGCCAGGGCCGTCTCTGCCGGCATGCCCACCAGCCAGGGGGCCCAGTACTTGTCCATGCGCTCGCGGCCCATCATGTCCCAGGGGTGTACGAAGACCGCCATGTCCAGGTCCTGGCATGCCTTGAACACCTGGAACAGGACCGGCTCGCCCAGATTGACCCCCTCGATGTGGGTGCCCACCTGGATCCCATGCAGCCCGATCCGTTTGCAACGCTCCAGCTCCCTGATGGCGAGTTCGGGGTCCTGCATGGGCAGGGTGCCGAGCCCCAGGAACCGCGTTGGCCACTTGTCCACGATGCCTGCGATGTGGTCGTTCAGGAACACGGAAAGCTCCAACGTGTCGCGCGGTTCGGCCCAGTAGCTGAACATCACCGGCACCGTACTGAGCACCTGAACATGCACGTGCTGGTGGTCGCATTCCCCGATGCGCACCTCGGGGTCCCAGCAATTGGCCTGCACTTCGCGGAAGAACTTGTCATCCATCATCATCCGCGCGCAACCCGCCTTGTGATGGTCCAGGTGGATGAACCCCCGGTAACCGAAGCGCGACCCGAAGTCCGGGATATGCTCCGGCAGGATGTGCGTATGGATGTCTACCGTGAAGAGCTCGGCCATGGGGCGGCGGCTCAGACGAAGCGCTCATCAGCCTCCATCACGTGGCCGCATGCGGCACATGTGCGGAGCTGCTCGTTCGTGTAGAATTCCTTGAACCTGGGAAGGAAGTCCTTCTCGATGTTGTGGAGCACGAAGTAGGTCTCGTGCAGCTTGTGGTTGCACTTCTCGCAGAACCACAGCAGCCCGTCCTTCATCTCCCGGTCGTCCCGCTTGCACTCGATCACCAGGCCCACGGTGTTCTCCCCGCGCATGGGGCTGTGGGGCACTTTCCCCGGAAGCAGGAACATCTCTCCTTCCCGGATGGGGATGTCCACGGCCTTGCCATCCTCCTGGATGCGGACATTGATGTCGCCTTCCAGTTGGTAGAAAAGCTCCTCCGTTTCGTTGTAGTGGTAATCCTTCCGCGCGTTCGGGCCTCCGACGATCATCACGATGTAGTCCCCGGCCTCGGCGTAGAGGTTCTTGTTCCCCACCGGAGGCTTCAACAGGTCGCGGTTGTCAGCGATCCATTGGCGCAGGTCGAACGGACGACGGATGGACATCATGGACGGGTTTGGGACCTAAAGGTAGCCACGTCCATCAGGCCACGTATCCCCTCCTACTTGCCGGCGCGGGCCGACATCAGCAGGAGAGCGCCATTGGCACGCTGCATGCCCATGCTGTAGTCCCTGTCCGGGGCGAAGGTGTGCTGCTGTTTGTCGTAGCGTACCAAGGCGAACGGAAAGTCCAGCACATCCGTGTCAACGCCCTCGTACTTGGAGCCGATCATCAGGTTCACGTCCATGGCCAGGGGGCCGTAGACGAGCTTCTCGACCGGGATCTCCGTTCGCGTGTCCACGACCACCCGCTTCGGCAGAAAGCCCTCCCCGGAGAACTCCAGGGTGTATTCCGGACCAAGGTCGAGCTCCAGGTCGAACCGTCCGGCGCGGTCGGTCTGCTCCTCCTGCACCAGTTCGTTGCCTTGATACACCTTCACCAGGCACCCGCTGAGCTTCTTCTCGCCATCGGTCACCCGCCCGGTCACGGGCAGGAAGTACACGGATGTTTCCGTCAGGACCATTTCCTCTTCCTGCGCCTGAAGTGCAGGGATCGCCAACGCCAGAACGGCGACCAACAGGGTCGATGCACGGTACATGGTCAGTGGTTTTGACCATTGTACTGGGTTGGGGGCCTTCCGGTTACGTCAAGGCACGGGCACCAGCCGGGACCAGGCGAACCCATCGCCCTGGACACGGACCACGAGCGCACCACGGGCCAGCTCCGGCAGGCTGACGGGCGTCCATGTGCCCGTGGAGATCGGTCTCCCGAGCAGGAGCGGCCTGCCCAGCAGGTCATGGACCGAAAGCACCGCGTGCCCGCTTCTTCCTGATACCCGGACCATGAGCTCCCCCTCGTGCCAGAGGGCCTCGGCCTCCGAGCTGGACCGGTCGCTGTCGATCCCATTGCACAGGTCCGCAAGGATCATGATGGGACCATTGGACAATTCGGCACATACCCCGGTGGAACCGATGTCCGACAAGGGCGTTCCCGGCTGGTCCCCGACCAGGGAGCCTTGATAACTGAGCCCCCAGATGTGATGGATGCCGGCGGCCAGGGTGTCCGCGTCCAGCGTGTCACCGGAAAGCACCTGCACCAGGGTGTCGCCCTCGGTGCACAGCAGAAAGGCATAGGGTGCAGGCGAGCCCGAGAACTGTTGGATCCCGATCAGGTCGGCTAGGCCGTCGATGCAGGTACTTACGGAGGTCTCACCCGTGGTGGTCTTGATGACCGCGCCATCACAATCCGGAATGGGGTCGGGTACGCTCGCACAGAGAACGAACCCTCCCGGATCACCGAAGTCCGTGTTCGTGGTCACGCGCACGATGTAGGTCGTGAACGGCTGCACCTCGATGGAATAGATGACCTGGGGCGTGAAACCACAGGCGATGGAGTTCCCTCCACATGCGTCCAGGACCTCGATGCCATAGTCGGTGATCTGGGGCCCCGGTTGCAGGAAGAGGTTCAGCACCGTGTCGGGACCGATGTCCACCGTGTACCAAACGTCCAGGAAGACCCCGTCCGGATCACAGATGGGTGGGCTGCCGTCCTGGGTGGCGTCCAGGGTCGTGCCGGACACCCCATTGAACGGGCAGTCGACCGGGCTGTTCAAGGCAAGGGACTGCGCGTTGGCGCATTCGTCGTTCGCTGGCTGGGCCAGGCCTGAAAAAGGCACGTTCAGCAGGAACACGACCAGGATGACGAACGTTCTTACCGGCAACATGCGGACGAAGTTATTCCCGAACACCGCGTGACAAAAGCCGAAGGGCGGGATGAACCCGCCCTTCGAGACCATTGGACAAGCGCTCAGCGGAACAGGATCCGCTGTTGAACGAGCCCGCCATCCGCGTTCAATCGGAGGACATAGCTGCCTGCCGGGACAAGACCGCGAAGGTCCATCGTGTGCTCGGCTCCCGAGGCAAGATGGAGCCGTTCCACCAGGACCAGACGCCCGCTCACATCCAGGAGTTCCACACGTACATCAGCAGCTTCACCGGCACGGCGGATGCGAACGATCCCGTCGGTCGGGTTGGGATACACGGACCAACCCGCCGCGGACAGGTCCTGCAGGCCGGTGCAGATCTCCACGTTCACGGTCACGAAATTCGAGGACAGCTCGGCGCAGTCCCCATCCGAACCCACTCCACCGATCGGTGATCCGGGTTGGACCCCAGTGAGGCTCCCGTTGTAGGAGACGCCATGCACATGGTAGATGCCGATCGCAGCCGTGTTGAAGTCCAGCGAGTTCCCCGCCAGCTGCGTGATGATCGCATCCGAGGCGTCCGTGAGGATGAAGGCATAGCTCTCGGTCGAGGTCGTGTTGCTGACGAAGTCGATCACATCGGCCAAGGCATCGGAGCAGACCGTGACGAAGGTCTCCCCCTGGTCGGTCTCCACCGAGGAACCATCACATACCGCCTGGGGTGCATCGGCGCTCACGCAGATCGTGAAGGTCCCAGGCGTCCCGAGGTCCGGATCGCTGACCACCCGGATGAGCAGGTCGGTCCCCGGATCCACCTCGACCTCGATGGGGGCGGAGGTATCGTCCGTGCAGAACAGCTCGGCGCCCCCGCAGGCATCGTAGACGGCCATGCCGAGATCGGTCGCGCTACCCGCGACCAGGTCCACGGTCACCGTGTCATTGAGCCCGGTGTTGAAGCTGTACCACACGTCCTGAAGTCCATTGAGCCCTGCGATGCAGGACGGCGCCGCGAGCTCATCCCCCGCGTTGGAGTTGTCCCCCGCCACGGCATTTCCAGGACAATCGCCGGCGGCATTCACCACCAATTGCTGTGCATTGCCGCAGGAATCGTTGGCCACCGGGACCACACAGGCGGCGGCGTCGACCACCAGTTCATAGTCCCCGTTGGCGAGGACCGCATCGAAGAGGACCGGCAGGTAGTGCGTGCCGGCGGGGACATTGGTGAAGTAGATGGTCGCGTTCCCGTCCCCACAATCCGTGAAATTGAAGCTGTCGGCGAACACCACGTCATTGCCTGCAGGACAGCCTGCAGTAAGCACCGTGAAGACCGACTGGAAGACCGTCGCTGAGCCGCAGAACGACACGGTGAGGTCCGCGCAGTCGGACAGCTCGATGGCATGCCATACCGCGGGAGGCTCTCCGTCCAGGACGGAACCCGGGAGGAAGTCCCCGTTGTCGGTGGCGCCGGCCGTAGTGCCGTTGAAGGTGACGAAGCCACCCGGCATCAACGGTTCCGGAGTCACCGTGGTGCAGGAATCGTTCACGGGCACCGAGGGGGCCAGGTCGTAGACACAGATCCCGAAGGAATTATCGGTGGGTGACAAGGCCTCGAAGTGATAGACCCGCACGAAGTAGTCCTCTCCCACGACCAGACCAGTCGCTTCGATCAGCTCGGTACCACCTTCAGCGGTCGCGTCGGAGCATGCCAGGGAGGTGAACGATCCGCAGGGTCCTTCGAGCAGCTCGATCACCGCATCGAAGTCGGTGCCTCCGGTCAGTTCGATCGTGTGGTCCGGGGCGGTCGCCGTGAAGACGTACCAGACATCGTCATTGGCGATCCCCGTGTTCCCATTGCAGTCGATGGCGGGCAGGGAGGTCGTTGCCCCTTCGGTGGTACCGGTCACGGGAACGCAGGTGGCCTGAGGGGTCAGCACCTCGGCCCCGCCGCAGATGTCGTTGGCCGGCGGAGGACCGGGCTCCAGCACACAGATGTCGAACGTGGTGGTGTTCGGCAGCCCCGCGAACCAATCGTATACCCGCACGAAATACACCTCACCGATGATCAACCCGGTGGCCACGAGCACCTCCGTACCTCCGGCGAAGGCCATGTCCGAACAGGCGATGCTGGTGCCGTTGCATGCACCGGACCGCAGATCCACCACGGCATCGTAGTCGGCGCTCCCGGTCACCTCGATCGTATGGGTGGTGGCTGTGGCCTCGAAGAAGTACCAGAGATCGTCGTTGGCGGTACCCGTGAATCCGGCACAGCTGATACCGGGAATGCTCTCGGTGGCTCCGAGCACATTGCCGGTGACGGGAACACAGGTGGTTCCGGGGGTCAGCTCCACCGCGCCGGGACAATCGTCGTTCACAGGAGGCGTGGAGCCGCAGGCCTCACCCGAGAACGTGATCGTGTAGGGCCCTGAAGAGCCGAACTCGCTGATGACCGGGAAGTAGTAGGTCCCCGCCGGCAGCTGGGGAAAGATGATCGTGTAGTTGCCATCCCCACAGGTGCTCACATTGAAGGAGGCCGCATCGATCACGTTCGTCCACGGACAATCGATGTAGAGTTGGAGGAAGGTGTTCAGGAAGGAAGGGGCCGTTCCGCACAGGTCCACGGTCACGTCCAGGCATTCCGAGGAGGTGAAGGCCTCCCAGACCTGTGGGATACCGAGTCCACCATCATCGGTGGCGCCGGTGCTGTTCCCGGTACGTGTCACGGGCACGCCCAGGTCCAGGGCACCCGTGGCCGCATTGGCACACAGGTCATTGGGCGGCGCACCTCCCAGCAAGGAAACCCCGGACTGGGGCACCGGTGGCACGGCGGTGAGCACGCTCCACTTCACCCCTGCGTTCAAGGCGGACTTCGCCGGCAGGGCATTGGCCGTGGTCGATTGTGCTTGGGCGGAAATGGACAGGGCCAGCGGGATCGCCAGCATCAGGGCACGTTGCATCACAGAAGGGTGTTGTGTCGGACAAAGGTGATGGCCGCGTACGGGCGCGGATACCCGTGAGCCTACGCAGATCTCCACAAAAGGTTGTCCACATCCGCTCCCCGGGATCACGGGTAACTTCGCGGCATGGACATCCGGATCACCGGCCAGCACGTGCTGGTCTGCGGCAGCACGCAGGGCATCGGCCTGGCCGTGGCGCATGAACTGGCCTCCCTGGGCGCCCGCGTGAGCCTGCTGGCCCGCGATGCGGGTCGGCTGGAGAAGGCCGCGCACGGCCTGCCCCGCGGCCCCGGTCAGGACCACGCCACCCTGGCCGTGGACATGGCCGACACCATCGCCCTGGCGGCCGCCATCACCCAGCATGTGGAGAAGCACGGACCCGTGCAGGTGCTCGTGAACAACACCGGCGGGCCACCACCGGGACCTGCGCACCTGGCCGAAGTGGATGCGTTCGAGGAGGCCTTCCGGCTGCACCTGCTGGCCAACCAGACCCTGGTGAAGGCCGTGCTACCCGGCATGCAGGCCGCCGGGCACGGGCGCATCATCAACATCATCAGCACCAGCGTGAAGCAGCCGCTGCCCAACCTGGGGGTGAGCAACACCATCCGAGGGGCGGTGGCCAACTGGGCCAAGACGCTGGCCAACGAGCTGGGCCCTCATGGCATCACGGTGAACAACGTGCTGCCAGGCGCCACCGGCACGGAACGGCTCGCGGCCATCATCCGCAACAAGGCGGCGAAGCTGGGCATCTCCGAGGAGGAGGCCGCCGAGCACATGAAGGCGGAGATCCCCCTGCGCCGCTTCGCGAAGCCCGAGGAGGTGGCCCAGGCCGTAGCCTTCCTCGCAGGCCCTGCGGGCTCCTACATCAACGGGATCAACCTGCCGGTGGATGGCGGGCGCACCGCCTGCCTTTAGGGTAGGACGCTGATCCGCAGCGGCAGCTGGTAGTACACCCCCACCGGGATGCCGCCCTGGCTGCCGGGTACCAGTTCCGGCATCCGGCGGAGGACCCGTTCCACTTCGCGCTGCACCGAGGCCGCCACGCGGGGGGCACAGACCACCCGGCCGATGGTGCCGTCGTCCTCCACGCGGAAGGTGACCGTGGTGCGGATGCTCTCCCGGATCCCCGGCGGGACCTTGAAATGCCGCTGGATGTGTCCCAGCATGCGTTCGGTCGTGCATTCATCCCGGTGGCCGGGATCCTCTTTCAGGCAGTCCATGAAGTAGGGCAGCACTTCGGCGTTCGGGTCGAAATCACCCGTTCCTCCTTTGCCACCATCCACGGCGGCACTGTCCATACCCATCAACTCGCCCAGGTCCGTCAACGCCGGTCCTTCGTCGCCACGTTCATCCTCCACCGGGCCTTTCTCGGTCGGTACCACCGTGGTGTTCTCGATCACCTCGATACGGTCGGCACCTTCACGCTTCTCCTTCACCACCGGCTCGGGTTCACCCCGATCGATGATCGGATGCGGGATCGTTTTGTCATCCTCCAGCAGATCGTCGGGGATATCGCGATCGATGATCGCAGGAGGTACCGTCGAGCTGTTCCACTCAAAGGCCACGAGGGCCATGCTCAGGGAGAGGGTCAGCCCCAGGGCCAACCGGCGGCCCACCTGCTTGGAGGCGTGGTGCCAGGGATGTCGTTCGCGTGCCATGTCCGGGTCCTTTTAGGAAGAACCCTGGACGGTGACGTTTCATTGCCCGTCCTTCGCCACCAGGCGGAACCCTTTGCCGTGTATATTGACGATCTCCACTTCCGGGTCGGCCTTCAGGTACTTGCGCAGCTTGGCGATGTACACGTCCATGCTGCGGCCGTTGAAGTAATTGTCGTCGCCCCAGATCTCCTGCAGGGCCAGCGGCCGCTCGAGCAGGCCGTTGCGATGCTGGCATAGAAGGCGCAATAATTCGCTCTCCTTGGTGGTGAGCTTGCGCTCCTGATCGCCACCCACCAGCAGTTGCTTGCGTGGGTCGAAGGTGAAGGTCCCGATCACCTGGGCCTCCATCGGCTCCTCCTCCTCGGTGATGCCTTTCGTGCGTTTCAACACGGCGGCGATGCGCAACAGGAGCTCCTCCATGCTGAAGGGCTTGGTCACGAAATCGTCCCCGCCGCTCTGGAAGCCTTGGATGGTGTCCTGCTTCATGCTCTTGGCGGTGAGGAAGATGATGGGCGTGCCCCGGTCCTTTTGGCGGATCTCCCGGGCCAGGGTGAAGCCGTCCTTGCGGGGCATCATCACGTCCAGCACCAGCAGGTCGAAGCGGCCGGTGCGGTAGGCCTCCCAGCCCTGCTCCCCATCGGTGCGGTGGGTCACGTCGTAGCCCTTGGCCACGAGGTACTGGGCCAGAAGGCTGCCGAGGTTGGGGTCGTCCTCAACGAGCAGGAGCTTGATCGGTGCTGACATGATGGAAGGGAAGGGTGATGTGGAAGGTGCTGCCCCGGCCGGGCTCGCTGTCCAGCCGGATCCGGCCGCCGTGCTTCAGGACCACGGCGCGCACGTAGCTGAGCCCGAGGCCGAAGCCCTTGACGTTGTGCACATCGCCGGTGGACACGCGGTACAATCGTTCGAAGATCTTGTCCTGTTCCTGCCGGGGGATGCCGATGCCGTTGTCGGTGATGTGCACGGTGATGCCGCGCGTGTCGCTGTCCGTGCGCACGGTGATCAGGGGGTCCCGGTCGGTGTACTTCACCGCATTGTCCAGCAGGTTGTTGAAGACGTTGGTCAGGTGGATGCGGTCGCCGGTGACGTGGTGCACCTCGGCCTGCGGATCGAAGGTGACGCGGCCGTTGCGCCGCTGCACCTGCACCTCGGTGTTGCGCACCACGTCGCGGAGCACGGCGTGCAGGTCCAGTTCCACGGGCTTCAGCCGCATGTCGCCGCTGTCCAGCACGGCGCTCTGGAGCACGTTCTCCACCAGCACGCCCAGTCGCTTGCTCTCGTCGCGGATCATGTTCACGAAGGCGGCGGTCTGTTCCTCGGTGCGCGGCATGGAGGGGTCCTTCAAGGCCTCGCAGGCCAGCGCGATGGTGCTGATCGGGGTCTTGAGCTCATGCGTCATGTTGTTCACCAGGTCGGCGCGGATGCGGCTCAGGCGCTTCTGCCGCTGGATGGTGCGCACGGTGAACACGAAGGCCGCCACGATGGCCAGCAGGAACAGGGCGGACAGCACCAGGAGCACTCCCATGCTGCGCAGTACGTGCCGGTGCTGGTCGGGAACGTGCAGATGGAGGTAGCCCTCGCCGCCTGCCAGGTCGTTGCGGTACAGCCGGACCCGATGACCGCTCTCTGCCAGCGCCAGGCTGTCACCTTCCGTGCTCAGGCTCAAGGACAGGGGTGAACGGTCCTGGGCGAAGATGCCGTGGTCGAACTCCTCCTTCACCCCGCGCTCCCGGAGTTCCTCGTGCAGCAGGGAATCCAGCAGGCGCGGGTCCACGCGTTGCAGGATGTCGACCTCCGGATCCGAGGCCAGCAGGCCGCGCAGCACTTCCTCCAGCAGGTCGTCACCGGGTGAGGCGCCGTCATCACCGAGCAGGATGGTGCTGTCCGGGGCTGCACCCCCGATGCGGCCCAACAGCTGCCCCGGCATGCTTCCCCGCAGGCCCTCGAGCTTCTCCAGGCGCTCCAGCCGGTCGCTTACGGCCACCAGGGCCTGGTCCAGGCTCTGGCCGAACTGCGCTTCCCGCAAGGCGATGCTGTTCCGGATCCAGTGCACCTGGATGGCCACCAGCCCGATCAGGGCCAGCGACATGGCCACCATGGTGCCTATCAACGCACGGTCCTTCACTTCACCAAAGATGCCCCGTACCCCTGTGGGGCACCGGTGCTTAACAGTCTTTAACGTTCGTTCGCACGCGCTTAACGCGGCCTGCGGCGTTGTCCAGCTACGTTCGCATCGTGAACGGCCACGGGTCGCTCACCACCGGACAAGATCGAAAAGGCTCGTCATCGAAAGGTTCGTTCCGTGACGGCGCAACAAGGGACGGGGGGCTTCCACCAGGGAGCCCCCCGGTTGTTCCTACTCCTCGGACCGGGCCCGTTGCACGAGCAGGAACACCACGGCCACCACGGCGATCAACAGGCCCAGGAACTCGCGCACCAGCTCCACGTACGGGGACTCCGCCTTCATGCTCCCCGTGATGGTGGGCGCCCCCATGGAGATCCAGTCCACGAAGCCCGGCACCATGGTCAGCATCCATCCGCCCAGCACAACGGCCGTGGCGATCAGCAGCACCTTGTGGAAGCGGCCCGCAGCCGCCATGCCACAGAGCACGGCCACCCAGCCATAGGTGGGCACCCACAGCCAGGGGTCCGGATCGTTGAACTGCCAGTAGGCGAACAGCGCGAAGATCACGGCCAACAGGAGGTAGACGTACTTCATGGGGTTCAGAATTCGATGCGGTAGCTCAGGTTCGGGATCAGGCCGAGCTGGTACTTGGTCACCACCTCGCCCTTGCGTTGGTCGTAGTACTTGAAGGCCTCGTTCTGCATGCCGGTGGCGTTCTGCAGGTCCAGCGCCCACATGCCGGTGCGGCCCTTGCGATCGGTCTTCAGGTACACCCGAAGGTCCAGCCGGAAGGTGCCGTTCAATTGCTGGGACCAAGGTTCTCCGGCATAGACGAAATCGCGCCGCTCCACGACAAAAGGCGTGTAGCGCAGACCCCCCGCTGCGGTCACCCGTCCCGATACCCCCCAGGTCCGGACCTTGCCGTCACCCTCCTTCGCCCATTCCTTGCCCGCCAGCAGGTTCGCCTGGTACTGGCCGTTCCAGCGGGAAGGGTCGTTGTTCTCTCCATAGCGGCTGTCGTACCACGTACCGTTCAGCTGGTAGAAGAACGCCCGGGCGAAGTGATGGTCCACGGTGAGCTCCACACCGGTGTTGGTCGCTTCGCTCCGATCCACCAGCAGAGAGCCACTTGTCTGGTCCCAAGCATTCACCTGAGCGCTCGTCCGCTCCAGGTCCGGAAGGTCCCCCACGGGCGGGCTGCTCGGCACATCCTCCAAGCGCTGGTGGTAGACCTCCACGTGTACGTTCAACCGCCCGTTCACCGAATGGTCATAACCCAGTACCACGTCCTGACTGCGCCAAAGACCGACCGCCTCGTTCGAGCCCAGGTCGGATCCCAGCATGCGCATGATGTGGTGCCAGGGCAGCATGCTGCGCTGTCCCGCGCTCAGGGCGATGCGCCTTCCTTTGCGCAGCTGCCAACCCAGCGCCGCGCGCGGCTCCAGGGCTTCACTGCCGTTGAAGGTGAAGTGCGCATAGCCCATGCCCAGTTCCGCGGTGAGCCGCTCGGTGACCGACCATCGGGCGTTGGCGTAGGGTCTTAGGAGCCAGCCATCCGTGCGTTCGTCCAACAGGTTCACCATGTCCCGCTTCATCGCGGAGGCGCCCACGGTCCAGCGCAACCGCGCGCTGGCGACACCGTCATAGGCGGCCACCACGCTCAGCTTGCTCTCGCTCAGGTCGGCCTGCAGCGTATCGATCGCGCTGCCATCGGGATCGAAGCGCACCTCCTCCCGGTCCTGCTCGGTGGAGGAGAGCAGTACGGTACTGCGGAAAGTGCCGCGTTCCCCCGCAGGAAGCCGAAGTGTGCCACCAACCGCTCCGGTGCGGCCGGTGTAGGTGATGTCGGAACCGTCCTTGTCGAATTCCCAGTCGGCGGTGTCCTCCTTCGCCTCGAACACGTTGCTGCTGGTGCCGCCCAACCCGAACACGCGGAACTCGCCACCCTTCCGGAAGGGCAGGGCCACATGGAACGAGAGGTCCTGGAAGGTGATGGCCTCGTCGCCCAGGTCAACGCCCATGGCGCTGAGGATGCCCAGCGTG
Organism: Flavobacteriales bacterium; assembly: GCA_020635695.1. Taxonomy (GTDB): domain Bacteria; phylum Bacteroidota; class Bacteroidia; order Flavobacteriales_F; family PHOS-HE28; genus PHOS-HE28. The sequence continues at coordinate 26,178 of JACJZH010000016.1, forward strand.
GAATAGCGGTAGTTCACCAGGTAGGAGGACCTGCCGCCGGCCCGGAAAGGTCCCTCCGTGCTCAGGTCGATGCCGATGAGCCCGGCCTGCGCGGTCCACTCCTGACCCGTGGTGCTACCCCGGCGCAGGCCCATGTCCAGCACCCCACCGAAGGCATTGCTCCGTTCGATCGGCAGGGTGCCGGTGAGCAGGCGCGAAGGACCCAGCATCTGCGCGCTCAGGATGTTCACCCCGCCGCCGCTGAGCATGGGCAGGTCGCTCGCCGTGCCCGCGTTGCTCAGGTGGTTGGGGCTCACCATCTCCGCGCCTTCCAGCACGTAGTTGGTGGCGTTGGGGCTGGTGCCGCGCACCACCAGGTGGTTCGCCTGATCGTTGGGCGTGACCACCCCCGCGAAGGTGCCCGCCACGCGGGTGGGGTCGTAGAACACGGCGGGATAGCGCAGGCCCTGTTCCACCGTGATGGCCCGGCTGCCCATGGGCGTGGGATCGGTGCGGGCCAGCGCGCTCACCGTGAAGCCTTCGAGCGCCACGGACGAGGCTTCCAGGGCCACCTGCTGCACGGCGACCTTGCCGGCGCGCAACCAGAGGTCGGGCACCTCCACCGTGCCGTAGCCCACGAACTGCACGCGCAGGGTATGATAGCCCACCGGGCCTTCCAGGCGGAAAAGGCCAGCACTGTCGGTGGACGTTCCCACCGCGGGGTCCGTCCCGACCAGCATCACCGTGGCACCTGGCAGGGCGGACCCCGTGGCGGCATCGGTCACCTGGCCTCGCACCACCGCCGTGGGGGTCTGTGCCGCCAGCATCGCGGGCAGGACCAGCGCCGGCAGGAACGTGAAGCTGTACAACGAACGCATCGCGACGCGAAGTTCCGATCGATGAGCGTGCGGATGGCGGCAGGGAGCCAGGCTTCACGAACCAACGATCCTTGATGAACGGACCGGGGTACCTTCGTGGGCGACCATGGAACGCATCCTGAACCTGATCGACGGCCGGCTGCAGCCCCCTGCGGGCGATGCCTGGCTGGACGTGCATGCCCCGGCCACCGGCACCGTGCACGCGCACCTGCCGGATTCCGACGCCGCCGATGTGCAGGCCGCGGTCGACGCCGCCATGCATGCCTTTCCCGGTTGGGTGGCGCTCGGACGCGAAGGGCGCAGCCGGGTGATCCTGCGTCTCGCCGAACTGATCGAGCGGGACCTGGAGCGCTTCGCCGAGGCCGAATCACTGGACAACGGCAAGCCGGTACACCTGGCGCGCGAGGTGGACATTCCCCGGGCGGTGGCCAACTTCCGCTTCTTCGCCACGGCCATCCTGCACTTCGCCAGCGAGGCGCACCTGATGGACGACATCGCGGTGAACTACACCGACCGCCAGCCGATCGGGGTGGTGGGCTGCATCAGTCCCTGGAACCTCCCACTGTACCTCTTCACCTGGAAGATCGCACCGGCCCTGGCGGCCGGCAACACCGTGGTGGCCAAACCCTCCGAGGTCACCCCCTACACCGCGTACCTGATGAGCCGGCTGTGCGAGGAGGCCGGCATGCCTCCGGGGGTGCTCAACATCGTGCATGGCACGGGCCCGCGCGTCGGGGCCGCGATCACCGCGCATCCGGACATCCATGCCATCTCCTTCACCGGCGGTACGCGCACCGGGCAGGAGATCGCGCGCACGGCGGCACCCATGTTCAAGAAGCTGAGCCTGGAGCTGGGCGGCAAGAACCCGGTGCTGATCTTCGACGATTGCGACTTCGAGGCCATGCTGCGGACCACCGTGCGCAGCAGCTTCCGCAACCAGGGGCAGATCTGCCTCTGCGGTTCGCGCATCCTGATCCAGCGCGGCATCTACGACCGCTTCCGCGATGCCTTCGTGGAGCGGGTGAAGGCCCTGAAGGTGGGCGACCCCAAGGACCCCGCCAGCGACCTGGGCGCCGTGGTGAGCGAGCCGCACATGGAGAAGGTCCTGAGCTACGTGGACCTGGCGCGGGAGGAAGGCGGCACCGTGCTCTGTGGTGGAGAACGCGTGCGTCTGGACGGCGAGCTGGCCGATGGCTGGTTCATCTCCCCCACCGTGATCGAAGGACTGGGACCGGCCTGCCGGACCAACCAGGAGGAGATCTTCGGACCGGTCGTCACGCTGATGCCCTTCGACACCGAGGAGGAGGCGCTGGCCATGGCCAACAGCACGCCCTACGGACTGGCCTCCGTGCTGTGGACGCAGGACGTGAAGCGGGCGCACCGGCTGGCGCGTCAGTTGCAGGCCGGCATCGTGTGGGTGAACTGTTGGATGGTGCGCGACCTGCGCACGCCCTTCGGCGGCATGAAGAGCTCGGGCGTGGGCCGTGAGGGCGGGTTCGAGGCGCTGCGCTTCTTCACCGAGGCGAAGAACGTCTGCGTGCGGCTCTGAGGGCTCAGTGCACCGAGTGTCGGTCCTTCATCCCATTGGTGAAGAACCAACCGAAACGGTCATCGAACCAGAGCTCGAAGCGCTCGAGCGTTTCCAGGAGAAGGGCGAAAAGGCGGGTCATTCCGAAGCAGGTCTGCAGGGATAACACCCAACCGCGGCCGATCCGTATGCCGGGCCGGAAAAAGCCCTGGTCGGAGGTCAGATGACCGCCTGCAGCCGCACGCTGGTCCTGCCGGCCTTTTCCTCACCCACCTCGAGGGCCAGCGCGTCCTGGGCGTGCCTGGCCAGGTCCAACGCCGCGAAACCGCCCGACCCCACACCCTTGGCTTCGCCGAGCATGGCCTTGCGGTAGCGCTGGCGCAAGGCCACTTGGTCCAGTCCATTGAGCACGTCCAGTTCTGCCTGGAGCTCCAGGGCGCGTGGCGTGGAGAGCGCACACTCGAGATCGAGCAGCAGGTCGCCCTCCCCTTGTGCCAGGGACAAACCCTGCCGATCCACGTCCGCGCCATCCTCGCACATCGAGCCCATCAGGTCCGCCGCCGCCAGAAAGGCCTGTCGGCGGGCGTCCCCCCTGCCGTCCAGGTCCAGGTCCTCGGTCAGCATCTTCTGGACCGCGTCCAGCACCACCGGCGATCCGGGCCTGCGCAGGTGCATGATCAGGCGTTGCCGTTCCACCCCGGCGTAGAGCGCTTCCAGGGCGTCCAGCGCCTGTCCGGCGTTCTCCTCCGCGACATCACCCAGCACCACCTCCAGGAAGAACAGGGGCGTGCCGTCCGCCCGGTTGGCGATGCGATGCCGGAGCCCGTGTCCCGAACGCCGCGCCATCTCGATCAGACCAAGCCCCGCCCCGCCGCGCTGACTGCGCACGTTGTCGCTGAGCCGTTCCAGGAACATGCGTTTCAACATGGGGGCATCGGCTTCCGCGATCCGCTCCAGCAGCTCGTCCAGCGCCGGCTCCTCACCCGGCAGCATGGGGTTCACGGCCGACACGGAGACACGGCCCGGCCGGCTCCGCACCACGAAGAGGCAGCGCTCATCATCCGACCTCCGAGCCCGGTGCCGCAGGATGTTCTGGAAGGCCTCCACCATGATGAAGGCCAGTTTGTTCCGTCGTCCCTGGCCTTGTTCCCCCCGCCGGAGCAGTTCCTCTCCCAGGGTGATCAGGTGCGGGGTCTGCCCATCATGGAACCGGCCGCTGTAGAGGAACACGGTTCCATCGCCCGCAAAGGCGCCGACCGGAATATGGGCGGGCGAAGGGTCCATGCGCCGTCGCGTCCAAAGATAGCCGCGCTGGGAAGCCACGGCTGGCAAGGCCTGCCTACTTTTGAGCGGCATGCCGGGGATCGATCAACGCGTGGTGGAGAAGGCCCGCCTGCATGTGCGCAGGAGCATGCGGTCCCTGCCGAAGCACCTGCACTTCCACGACCTGGAGCACACGCTGTCCGTCACCCGCACGGCCCTGGCCATCGGGCAGGCCATGGGCTGCACCCCGGAGGAGCTGATGCTGTTGGAGGTGGCCGCGCTCTTCCACGACACCGGGTACCTGCGCCTGCATGCCGGGCATGAGGATGAAAGCGCATCGATGGCCGCCACCTTCCTGCGCCGCGAAGGAGTGGCCGAACGGGATGTGGACCGGGTGCGTCGCCTGATCCTGGCCACGCGCTACGACGCATCACCACGGAGCACCTTGCAACGGATCCTGCGCGATGCCGACAGTGCCAAGGCCGGACAAGTGGATTTCGATGAATGGTCCGAACGCCTCCGGCGCGAACTGGAGCATGTGCGGGAAAGACCGCTCAGCGATGCCGAATGGGCGGCCGAGAACCTGGCCTACCTGGAGAACCACCGCTTCCACACGGAACATGCCCGCAAGCGCTACGGGCGGCAGCGCCGGCTGAACCTGGAGCGGGTCCGGAAACGGGTGCACGCCCCGGACAGCGCGCCACCGCTGCACCAGCTGTCCCGGGTGCGCTTCAACGACCGCGACCTCAGCTGGCTTTCCTTCAACGAACGGGTGCTCCAGGAGGCGGTGGACCCCAAGGTGCCCCTCCTGGAACGCGTGAAGTTCCTGGGCATCTTCAGCAACAACCTGGACGAGTTCTACCGCGTGCGCGTGGCCAGCCTGCGAAGCCTGGCCAAGCTGGGCAAACGCGACCGGGGCGCCCTGTCCATCGCACCGGAAAAGCTGGTCCAGAAGATCAACGCCAAGGCCCTGGGCCAGCAACAGCGCTTCGGCGCCCTGTACCGGAACGAACTGCTGCCCGCCCTGCAACGGCATGGCATCCGGATCCGGGGCGTGGACGACCTGAACGCCAAGCAGCTGAAGGCGGTGCAGCGCCATTACGCGGAGGCCGTGATGCCCCTGCTCCACACCGCCGCCGTCCGGCCGGGCAATGCCCCGTTCATCGAGGACCGCAAGCTGTACCTGGTCTGCCGGATCCGCCCCAAGGGCAAGAAGCGCGCCCGGCTGGTGCTGCTGAACGTGCCCAGCGACGTCCTCGGACGCTTCGTGCGCCTGCCCTCGGCCAAGGGGAAGGACGACCTCATCTTCCTGGACGATGTGATCCGGCTCAGCCTCAAACAGCTCTTCAGCGGCCACAAGATCCTGGACTGCCATGCGGTGAAGCTGAGCCGCGATGCCGAGCTGTACCTGGACGAGGAGTTCACCGGCACCATGGTGGACAAGGTGCGCAAGAGCCTGCGCAAACGGCAGACCGGCGTGCCGGCGCGCTTCCTCTACGATCAGGACATGCCCCGCACCACCCTGCGCGCCTTGCGCGATCTGCTGGGCCTGAAGAAGGAGGACCTCGTGGCCGGAGGCCGCTACCACAACTTCAGCGACCTGCTGGCCCTGCCCGTGAAGGGGCATGCCTCCCTGCGCGACCCGGTCCGCCCGCCGGTGGAACATCCCCGCATGCGGCCCGGGCGGGACCTGTTCCGGACCATTTCGGAGGGCGACCTCCTGCTGCATTTCCCCTACCACGACTTCTCCCACATCGTGCAGTGGCTGGAACAGGCCGCTGACGACCCGCAGGTGCGGCACATCGCCATCTCCCTGTACCGCGTGGCTTCGGGCTCACGGGTGTGCAAGGCGTTGCTGAAGGCCCTGGCGAACGGGGTGCGCGTCACCGTGTTCGTGGAGGTGCAGGCCCGCTTCGATGAGCGCAGCAACCTGGAGTGGGGCGAGCGGCTGGAGGCCGCCGGCGCACAGGTGCTGTACAGCTATGAACGGTTGAAGGTGCATGCCAAGCTGCTGCTCGTGGAGCGGCGGGAGCAGGGCCGCCTGCGTCGGTACGCCTACCTGGGCACCGGCAACTTCCACGAAGGCACCGCCCGCCTCTACGTGGACTCCGCCCTGCTCACCGCCAGGCCCGCCATCACCGCGGAAGTGCAGGAGGTGTTCCGGCACCTGGCCGATCGCGGCCACCGTCCCGCGCTGAAACACCTCCTCATGGCCCCCTCGGGGTTGCGCAGCGGGGTGGAGGCCCTGATCGACCGGGAGATCGAACATGCCCTCAACGGCCGGGCCGCCGGCATCCTGCTGAAGCTGAACAGCCTGGAGGACCAGGCGCTGGTGCGCAAGCTCTACGACGCCAGCACCGCAGGGGTGGAGGTCCGGCTGATCATCCGGGGCATCTGCTGCATCGTGCCTGGCATCAAGGGCATGAGCGAGCGCATCCGGGGGATCAGCATCGTGGACCGCTACCTGGAGCACACCCGGGCCTACGTCTTCACCAACGGTGGCCGGGTGGAGGCCTACCTGGCCTCGGCCGATTGGATGGAACGCAACATGGACCGGCGGGTGGAGGTGGCCTTCCCCCTGCTGGACCCCACCGTGAAACAGGAGCTGCTGGACTTCCTGGAGCTGCAGTGGCGGGACAACGTGAAGGCCCGCGTCCTGGATGCCGGGCTCACCAATGCCTACGTGGCCCGCCCACCCGGTGCCCCCGCCGTGCGGGCACAGGAGGCCGTGCGCCAATTGCTCGGCGGGACGAACGGTTCATCAGGAAAAAAGCGGAATTGATGGGGCCTGAGTTGAAGATCATCGGATCTTCTCCTAACTTGGCCGGAGCTGAAAGGGAGGGGGGCGGCCTTGCCCTACTTACCTACAGAGACGAAGATCCGAAGCAGGTCCTGAGTGTTCCGAAAACCCTGGCCTCCCCCCTCTACCTTTCAATGTCCTTCTCTCAAAGAGCGTGCCGGAAGATCCGGCCCTGACAAAGGAACCGCACGTTCGGTCCCTTTCGTATTCCGTTAACAAAGATCCACAGTTGGATCCGAGGGGGTCGGATGACTTTCCCCTGATTATCAACAGGTTTATTCACCCTTTGTTACAGGGTGTCGACCAACGGGGCCCACGGGCGCACGAACGGCACATGCCGCCCGTCGGAGCTTTACGACAACGTGGCCAAAACCGGGCACCTGGCCTGACGTAGCACCCGTTCGGTGGTGTTCCCGCGCAGCGCGTCCAGGAATCCCTCGTGGCCCTTGGTGGTCATCACGATCAGGTCGGCCTCGCGATCGGCGGCCACCTGCAGGATGCTTTCCTCCACCTCCCCGCCGCGCACCTGGTGGTCCCAGGTGATGCCTTCCACCGTGGGCACATCGGGCTGCGGGGCCGCGTCCGCCCCACCCACATGCAGCAGCGTGATGCGCACCGGACCTCCGGCCAGTTGATGGGCCATGCGCACCGCGGCACGGATGGCCGGCCGGGGGTGCGGGTCGTGCGCCATCGGCACCAGGATGTTGCGGATGTTCACGGCCCCGGTGTCCGGGTCCACGAAGCCCGGCCGTTCGTGCGGCAGGAACAGGGTGGGCACGTGCGCGTCCCGGCTCAGCGGTTCGGCCACCCGGCGTTTCAGCCAGCCCATGCGTCCACCGTGCTGGTGCGTGCTCAGCACGATCAGGTCGGTGGGGTGCTTCTCCAGGTACTCGGTGCAGGCCTTGGCCGGATCGCCGCCCTCGGTCACCACCTTCTTCACGCCCACCCCCAGGCGCATCAGTCCGTCCATGTCCTCCGCGCCGGCGATCAGCCCCCAGCGGGCCAGCGTGGCACGCACCCCGGGCAGCTCGCTCCAGTTCATGTCCTCGTCCTCCGCCACGTGCATGATGGTGAGCCGTGAACGCGTCACCGTGGCGATGCGCAGGGCATGCAGGAAGGCCGTGGTGCTGCCGGGGCTCAGGTCCGTGGGGTGGAAGAGCTGCTCGATCGGACGGTGTTCCATGATGGGCAAGTTCGCAATTGGCACGCAGGAAGGTGCCGGGGCACCAACGAAAAAGGCCACCCTGTGCAGGTGGCCCTTCGTGGAGAATACCGGAGTCGAACCGGTGACCTCTTGCATGCCATGCAAGCGCTCTAGCCAGCTGAGCTAATTCCCCAGGATGTCAATGCCCGCCTGAGCGGGGTCGCAAATTTATGGAAAATCGGAAGTCGCAAGCCCATCTTTGGTGCATGGCCCTGCCCGGCTCCCTCATCGAACAGCTCAGCGAGCGCCTGACCCAGCACCTGGGCAGGGCGGTGGACATCGAGCAGGCCGATGCGGTGGGTGGCGGCAGCATCAACGATGCCTGGAGGCTGCACACCGAGGAAGGTCCCTTCTTCCTGAAGACCAACGACGCCGACCGCTTCCCCAGCCTGTTCGAGGCCGAGGCCGATGGGCTGGCGCGCCTGCGGAAGACCGACACCCTGCGCGTGCCGGAGGTGATCGCCTTCGGCGAGGACCACGACACCACCTTCCTGCTGCTGGAGCACATCGGCACCGGCGCACGCGGGGCCGACTTCTGGGAGAGGTTCGGCACCGGACTGGCGCGCCTGCACCGGCACACCGCCAAGGCCTTCGGACTGGAACGCGACAACTACATCGGCTCCCTGCCGCAACCGAACCGGCAGCACGCCACCTGGCCGGAGTTCTTCGTGCACGAGCGGCTGGAACCGCAGCTGAAGCTGGCCCGCGACCGCCGTCGCGTGGAGGCCGGCATGGCCTTCCGCTTCGAACGGCTCTTCCACCAGCTGGACGGCCTCTTCCCCACCGAGCCACCCGCGCTGCTGCATGGCGACCTGTGGAGCGGCAACTTCCTCTGCGACGCCGAAGGCCGACCCGTGCTCGTGGACCCCGCCGTGCATTACGGCCACCGCGAAATGGACCTGGCCATGACCCGGCTGTTCGGTGGTTTCGATGCGGAGCTGTACCGCGCCTACCACGCCGAACACCCGCTGGAACAGCACTGGGAGGAACGCGTGGACCTGTGCAACCTGTACCCGCTGCTGGTGCACGTGAACCTCTTCGGCGGAGGCTACGTGGCGCAGGTGGAGGCCATCCTCCGGAGCTTCTCCTAGCCGATCCGGATGTCGTACCGCGCCAGCAGCCCCGGCAGGCCCTCCAGCCCGAAGCGCGGGGCCTTCACGGAGCAGGTGTCCAGGTCCAGCCGGTAGTTCACCGCGGTGCGGAAGTCGGTGCCGTGCAATTTCGACCCCTCGAAGGCGGCATCCGCCAGGTCGCAGTCGTCGAAGACCACGTCGGTGAGGTCGGCGCCGCTCAGGTCGCAGCCGTGCAGGCGGCTGGTGCGGAACACGGTGCCCTTCAACGCCACGTCCGCGAACACGCCGCTGTCCATCAGGCAGTCGGTGAAGGACACCTCCAGGCCGAAGGGGGCGCAGGCATCCCAGCGCCAACCCAGCAGTTTGCAGCCCGTGAAGCGCACCTCACGCAGCGCCGTCTTCTCGGTGCGGCACAGGGACAGGTCGCATTGCTCGAAGGCGCAGTCCATGAAGCGCGACCCGCCGAGGTCCTGACCGTGCAGGTCCAGGCCCTGGAAGGTGCAGCTCTGGTAGTCGCCCGGGGCCAAGCGGCCTTCCGGCAGGTCCTCCACGGTGAAGGTCCGGTCCTCGAAGAGCTCGCCCGGCATGGAACGAACTTACGGACCCGCGTACGGGCCTACTTGAACTGCACCACGTCCGCCGTCACGATGCAGGTGACGCGGCGGTAGAGCTGGAAGATGATGGAGGTCTGGCGGTAGTCCACCGTCACGTTCACCAGCGCCTGCCCGTCCTGCAGCGGGTGCTCGGCCAGCATGGCCTGGCGTGCCTCGGCCACCAGCGCATCGCGCTTCATGCCCCCCACGCCCACGTAGTAGGTGGCCTGGGACTCACCCCGGATGCCGTGGTGCACGTAGTGGAAGTTGTTCTCGCTGAGCGAGGCGCTCGGGAGCATGCCGCCCTGGTACAGGGTGCAGCCGGACAGGAACACGAGGGCCACCGCCAGTGGAAGGATGCGCTTGATCATGGGCAACAAGTATAGGCCCCTCGTGGGAACCGCCTGTGTCCTGCACGTTCAGCCAGCGCTCACCGCGCCACCACCACGCGCCGCGTCCAACGCGATGTGGGGGTCACCAGCGTCAACAGGTACAGGCCCGGCGGGTGGGTGGCCAGGTCCAGTTGCCAGCTGCGATCACTTCGCGAAACGGGCACCTGCAGCACTCGGCCGCGCAGGTCCTGCAGCACCACCGCCTCCGGGTCGGGCGCATCTCCGCTCCATCGCACCCACAGCGGACCGGTGGTGGGGCTGGGTGCCAGGGTGTAGGCGGCCGCCACGGAGCCTTCCGCCACGGCGGTGGCCAGGTCCACCGTCAACGCGAAGAGCACCGCACCTCCGAACTTGCTCACGAAGGGCTGGCCAAGGAGGCCGTGGTTGTTGATGTAGTTGCCGACCACCAGATCCCCCCGGGCGTCCACGCCCCAGGTGGCGGCGCTGTCGTTGGGCAGAATGTGGCCGCCCTTCAGCTGGGGATCGTCGCGGTCGGTGATGTCGTACACCAGCACCTCGCTGTCCGCGCCGCTCACCACCAACAGGCTGTCATTGAGGGTGGTCACCAGTTCGTTGGCATGGCCGTCGCTGCCGAACCAGCTCAGGCCGAAACAGTTCCACGGGTTCAGCCAGGCCACCTGCGCGGGTGCCAGCGGATCGCTCACGTCGATCACCTCCAGCCCGCAGTAGTCGTAGGTGGCATAGAGGCGGTCGCCCAGCAGCAGCAGGTTGTTGTAGGCGATGTTGGTGAGCGGCGGGTGCTGCGGGTTCATGTAGTGGGCCAGTTCCACCGGGGCGGCGGGGTCGGCGATGGAGATCACCCGCACGGCGCCGGCATCGAAGGCCAGGTAAAGCAGCGTGTCGTGCAGCGCCATGCCGCGCGCGTTGGGCGGGTAGTTGGCGATGCCCGGCCAGGTGGTGTCGGGCAGGTACTCGCCGTGGTAGCCGAGGGCCTGCGGATCGCTCACGTCCACCACCAGCAGCCCGTCCTTCATGCAGCCCAGGTAGGCGTACGTGCCCTGCACCTTCACCACCGCGCTGCCACTGGAGAAGGCCGTGTGCGTGTACTGGTCCAGCACCTGCGGATCGGCGGGGTCGGCCACGTTCAGCACGGCCAGCGCGGCGGGCGCGTTGTCCAGCTCACCCAGCGCCAGGTACAGCAGGGTGTCCACCTGTTCCAGGTTCATCACCTTCAGCCCTCCGAAGGCGGACGGGTGCATGCGCCGCACCACCACGGGCTGGGTGGGCACGGTGATGTCCCAGACGAAGAGGCCGCTGTCCCGGCAGGCCAGGTACACGTAGGGCCGCCCGAGCCGGTCGATGCGGCTGCTGAGCACCGGGGCGCTGAAGCTGTCGGGGAACACCACATAAGGGTGCTGGTAGCGCCCGAGCTCGGTGAGCGTCACCGCGTCGATCTGGGCCTTCCCACCCAGCGCGGCGCACCATGCCAACAGACCTGCCACCCACCGTGCCATGGCCTGAAGGTAGCAGGCTACTGCCGCACCAGCACCGGATGCCGCTCCACGGCCATGAGCCCGCTGCCGGGGCGGAAGGCGATGGTGCCCACGGCGCCGTCGTAGCGCAAGGGCTGCTCCGGCCGGTGGTGCAGCTCCACGCCGAAGGCCACACGGCGGTGGCGCAGGTCCTCGCCCAGCGCGTGGCGGGTGTCCACCACCACGTCCTTGGCCAGGCAGCCCGGCTGGCTGAAGCGGAGCGTGATCACCTCCTCCTCGGGCAGGTGCAGCTTGAAGCGGCCGGTCCAGGTCTCGTGCAGTTGCAGCGTGTCGCCCGCCGCGTCCAGCACGGTGATGGTCACCGCCCGTTGCTCCTCGCTCATGGGCACGGTCACGTCCCCGGTCACTTTCACGGGGCCGCTGGCGTGCAGCCCGCCTGCCAGCAGCAACCCGGCCGCCAGCAGCATGTTCGTTCTTCCTTGTTCCATGGTGGTTCCTTGCAGTTGCCTACAAACCAACCACGGGACCGGGGCATCCATTGCCCCCGATCGGACGAACCGGCAGGAACGGGTGATGGAACGGACGACGTGGCTTCGTGAGCGGGGATCGCCTACGGCGCCCAGGGCCCCTCCCGCGTCACGGTCATGAAGCGCGGGCCGAGCTTGCGGAACAGGCCGCCCCAGCCGCCGAACCATTCCCGGCCTTCGCGGTCGGTATGGATGCTCAACACGCCATTGGTGTTCAGCCCGTGCTCGGGCCCGAAGTGCGTGAAGACATCGTTGGCAAAGCGGTACACCCCGTGGTTCTCGGCCGCGAACCAGATGGCCCCGTCAGGTGCCTGGTACAAGGCGCCGACCTCCACGCCCTGCACCCGACCTTGTTGGGTGTAGTTGACGAAGGTGCTTCCATCGAAGCGCGACACGCCGCCGTAGTAGGTGCCGATCCAGAGGTCGCCGGCCGCGTCCTCCATGATCTCGTTCACCACGTTGTCGCAGAGCCCTTCGGCCGTGGTGTAATGGGTGAAGCCTTCACCGTCGTACCGGCACAGGCCGAAGCCGTCGGTGCCGAACCAGAGGTCGCCGTTGCGGGCCACCCGTACGGCGGTGATGCGGTCCTGGCCGAACACGCTGGTGGTGTCCGGCACCGCCGCCTGGGGAATGGGGACTGGCGTGAAGGCGTTGCCACTTGCCCCGGGCGCTGCCGAGGGGTCGAAGCGGTACGCCACGTCGGTGGCGCCCACCCAGATGGTGCCTTCCCGGTCCATGGCCAGGCACCAGAGCTCCAGCACCTCCCCTTCCCGCGTATGGCGGGTGAAGGTGTGGCCGTCCCACTTCAGCAACCCGCCGTAGGACGCGAACCAGACGTTGCCCGCCTCATCCTCCAGCATGCCGGTGATGCGCCCGATGCGCTGGCCGTCCACTTCATCCACGTACACGAGCGAGTCGTTGTGGTAGCGCATCAGACCATACACGTTGGTGCCGAACCAGAGGTCGCCGCGGCGGTCCTGGTGGATCTTGCGCAGGTGCTGGCACAGCTGGCCCTCGATGTAGAAGAGCGGGTCCTGGTAGGGCGTGGTGTCCGGTGGCTGCGTGTGCGCCCGGGCCAGCGGGTCGAAGGACCGTTCCGCGTTCGGCGATCCACCCGAGCAAGCGAACAACAGCAACAAGGCGCTTACGATCGCCAGGCGTGGCATGGCGCCAAGGTAGATGCGCATGCTGCCAACAGCTCGTTAGAGGTCCCGGACCCCGGAGTTCATCCGGGGTCCGGGACTGGACTCTTTTTTTCCTGATATCCATTCACCACCCCAGCGGCGATCCCCGGAGAGCGGGTCCTAGTTGAACTGTGGGACGGGGACCTTGAACACCTTCTGGTGGTACTGCTCCGAGCCGCTTCCCTCGTTGATGTAGCACGCCACCCTCAGGTCCAGCACCTCATCGTTCTCCAGCACGTGACCGGGGATGTCCTTCAGGGTGTCCACCAGGCCATGGATGGGAATGCTCAGCTCGATCTTCCGTTCACCGGTCAATTCGAAGGGAAGCGCCACCTGCTCCTGGATGCTGGACTGCTGGCCGTGCTCATCGTCGTTGACGCTCATCAGGTACTCCTCGAACGGGTCCACGTCCGCGTAGCCCGAGAGGGATGCGGCATTCTCCTCGGAGAGGATGATGGTGAACGTGAGCCCTTCCACCAGGAAGGTGTCGGATGATGAGAGGTGCACGGTCAACTTCAGCGGCACGTCATAGCTGCCAGGGTCCTGGGTGAAGGTGTTCCCGAGTTCCATGTCCTCGATCTTCATGGCTGAGGTGGTGCTTGTGCTCGCCAAGCTACGCAGCCCGTGACTCCCGGCTATCCGGGGTCTCGGCGGGGATCCGGAGAAGGGTGTGCTCGAGAGCTCGTTCGAGGTCCCGGATAAGCGGATCCCCGCTTTCCGGGACTGGACCACTTTTTATCTGGAAACCTGGAGCCCTACTTCAACCGCTCCAACCTCCCCTTGCGCTTCACCAGGTTCTTGTAGTCCCACTGTACCTCGCGGCTGCGTTGCAGCCAGCGGCGCAGGGCTTCCTGGTCGATGTCCTCCACCCGGGCGTAGAACACGGAGGCGTCCTTGAACTTCTCTCCGCGCACGTCCAGGCCCTCCTCGCCGAAGTCGGCGCCGCTCCAGAACATCAGGCGCAGGCCCGCCTTCTGCCGGCTGTAGCCCACGATGGGGTTCCCTTCGATGAACCACACCGGGTGGCCATGCCACACCTTGCCCTCCGCCTCAGGCAGCTCGCTGGCGATGGTCTCCGCCAGCAGTGCGCAGATGGCCTGGTCGCTTTCGGACAAGGCCTCATGATAGGCTTCGATCTCGGGGGTCATGCGCTCTTCCCGTGGTTACCAGCACCTGCAAACTAGCCCATCGCCATCATGGCATGGCCCTGCGCACCACATAGTGGTCGTCGTTCTCCTTGTGGACCTTGAAGCCATGGCGTTGGTACAGGGCCAACGGTCCTTTGAAGCCACCCTCCTCCGACGCGCTTCCCTTCCTGGGGTACGCCTCCAGGTAGTCGTACCCGCCCGTGGAACGGTCCTCGATCACCTGTTCCAGGAGCTGCAGCGCGATGCCCTGCCTGCGGTGATCGGGGTGGATCAGGAAACAGACGATCGAGCAGACCCGGGCCTCCGGATCATCCACGTAGTCGTAGTCCTTCAGCCGGCGCTGGTAGTTGGACCGGTCGTTCGCGTTGCACCAGCCCACCGGCAGGTCCCCCGAAAAAGCGAGGTAGCCGGTGAGCCCGCCTTCCCCGATCAGTTCCTTCACCGCCGCACGGCTGGTCTCCCGCGTGCAGGACTCCACATCGCCGGTGAAGTGGTAGTCGTAGCAGTAGCACTTGGCCCGGTCGGGGTTCTCCTCGAAGACCATGTTATCGAAGAAGGACAGGTAGGCCTCCCGCAGCTCCTTCGTCAGTGGTCTCACCTCGATCGCCATGGCGGTGATCTGTTCGCCTGACATCATCGTGTCCGCATCAAAGAAAGTGCAATTGGCAGTGGCCGGGTGGAACCCATGGGCCTGCAACAGGTCTGCACGTTCTGCCCGACGCGCAGTTCATTACTCCCGCTCCGGATGGTCCACGAACACCACCCGGTCCGCTTCATCCAGATACACCGTGGTGTACCAGGGCCGCTCGCCGCCCAGGCGGTAGTACCGGAGCGTATGGATGCGCACATCGAAGAACTCCATGTCCGCCTGCCGCACATCCCGCTCGCCCAGGTAGGTGATCGACCCCACCTGTGCCATCGCGTCCTTCAGCCTGGCAGAGTAGTAGGAGTACGGAAAGCGCTCATGTACATCCGCACGCGCCTCTGAAGACGCCAGCTGCCGGATGAACTCCAGGTGGGCCGCTGACAGCTCCGGGCTGGGATCCTCGGCCGGTGCCCTTCTGGAAAGAGGCTCCATTTCCGGGTAGTAGAGGGCCGCAAGTTCCTTGGCCAGGGAGAAGTCCGCCCCGCTCTGCACATCATCCAGCCCCTTCAGATTGCTGAGGACGATCACCATGAACCGGTCCTCCGGCACCACCAGCGCCT
>JACJZH010000017.1 GCA_020635695.1 Flavobacteriales bacterium
AGCAGCAACGCCCTGCTGCGGGTGCTGGGCATCCGTCCGCGGCCGGGTGGTGGCGTCACCGAGGAGGAGATCCGCGCCATGGTGCACGAAGGGGCGAAGGGAGGCGCCGTGCAACCCATCGAACAGGACATCGTGGAACGCGTCTTCACCCTCGGTGACCGCCGGGTGAGCTCGTTGATGACGCACCGCACCGAACTGGTGATGCTGGACCTGGGCATGGACCGTGATCGTGTTCGCAAGGTCGTGCATGAGACCCTCTTCACGGTGTACCCCGTGATGTCATCCCCCAACGGGGACCTGTTGGGTGTTGCGAGATTGAAGGACCTGATGGTGCACCTGGACGGCGCCCCCTGGGACCTTGCATCCATCCTGAAGGAGCCGCAGTACCTGCACGAACAGGCCCCGGCCTACCGCGCACTGGAACTGCTCAAGGAGAGCGGAATGCACCACGCGGTGATCGTGGATGAACATGGTGACACCGTCGGCCTGCTCACCCTGAGCGACATCCTCCAGGCCCTGGTCGGTGATGCCAGCGATTTCGAACGGGAGGAGTTCGTGCTGGTGGACCGAGGCGATGGCACCTGGCTCGTGGACGGCCAGTACCCCCTGCCCGACCTGCTCGTGCGCCTGGGGCGTTCGCAGTTGGTCCGCGACGTGGAGGTGGACACGCTGGGCGGTCTGTTGCTCTACCAGCTCGGCCGGATCCCTGCGGTGGGCGACCGGGTGGACTGGATGGGCCTGCGGCTGGAGGTCGTGGACATGGACGGCGCACGGATCGACAAGGTGCTCGTGGGCAGCGCTGCGGAGGGGGATTAGGGGTCGGCCTGCGCCCCGATCCCACGAACGGCGCCACCACCACACCACCGGCATCGGAGCCTCGGAGGCCGATCCTATCTTCGCCCCGCATGCTGGACCTGCAGGGCATCACCAAGACCTACGGCGACTTCACCGCCTTGGAGGACGTCTCCCTCACCGTGCCTGCGGGCAAGGTGTTCGGGCTGCTCGGACCCAACGGCGCGGGCAAGACCTCGCTGATCCGGATCATCACCCGCATCACCGGACCCGACGCCGGGCAGGTGCTCTTCGAGGGGCGCCCCATGCGCCAGGAGGACGTGCTGCAACTGGGCTACCTGCCCGAGGAGCGCGGCCTCTACAAGAAGATGAAGGTGGGCGAACAGGCCGTGTACCTGGCCCGCCTGAAGGGCATGGACAAGGCCGAGGCCACCAAACGCATCCGCGAGTGGTTCGAGCGCTGGGACATGAGCTCGTGGTGGAACAAGAAGGTGGAGGAGCTGAGCAAGGGCATGGCGCAGAAGGTGCAGTTCATCACCACCGTGCTGCACCGGCCCAAGCTGCTGATCCTCGATGAGCCCTTCAGCGGCTTCGACCCCATCAACGCCGAACTGATCCGCGGGGAGATCCTGCGGCTGCGCGACGAGGGTACCACCGTGATGCTGAGCACCCACAACATGGGCAGCGTGGAGCAGCTCTGCGAGCACATCGCGCTCATCGACAAGAGCCACAAGGTGCTCGATGGTGCCGTGAACGACATCCGCCGGCAGTTCAGCACCAACACCTATCGCGTGGAATACACCGGCAACCGCGTGCAGTTGGCGAACGCCCTGAGCTTCACCGGCGAACTGCTGGACGTGAAGGAGGGCGAGCCCTACAGCACCGCCCGCGTGAAGCTGGGTCCCGGCAGCAGCCTGAACGACGTGCTGAAGCAGGTGGTGCACGGGGTGGAGGTCCACGGGGTGCAGGAGGAGATCCCCAGCATGCACGACGTCTTCATCCGCGTGGTGAGCGAGCACGATCCCGCCACCGTGGGCAGCGATATGACGGAATGATGTTGTCCCCCTGTTGGCAGGTTGTGTGTTGCATGTTGAACGGCTGACCCATCCTACAACGCTCAACCTCCAACGTTCAACATCCAACCTACAACCCGCAACTCCCAACGTTCAACCCCATGGGCAAGATCGGACTCATCATCTGGCGGGAGTACATCACCCGGGTCCGGAAGCCGAGCTTCCTGATCATGACCTTCCTGGGCCCGCTGCTCATCGCCGGCGCGGTCACCCTCATGGTCTACTTCAGCCTGAAGGAGAGCAGCGAGCAGCTCGTGCTGGTGGTGGACAAGCCCCAGCTGCTCACCGACAAGCTGAAGGACGGGAAGGACATCCACTTCTTCTACACGCAGCAGGAACAAAGCGACTCCGCCTTCAAGGCAGGGCCCTACACCCTGATGGTGGACGTGAACGAGGAGGTGCTCACCACCAACACGGTGCAGTTCTTCTACAAGGAACTGCCGGGCATCATCACCCAGCGCTACGTGCAGGCCGAGATCGAGAAGGTGCTGGAGAAGGAGAAACTGCGCGTGAACGAAGTGGACCCCGAGGTCTACGCCAGCATCAAGACCTCGCTCAAGTTGCAGCTCTTCGACATCGACAAGCTGGGCGAGGAATCGAAGGACCAGGAGCTCGCCATCGTGGGCTTCTTCCTGGGCTACATCATGTTCTTCTTCGTGTTCCTCTACGCCGTGCAGGTGATGCGCGGGGTGATGGAGGAGAAGACCAACCGCATCGTGGAGGTGCTCATCAGCTCGGTGAAGCCCTTCCAGCTGATGATGGGCAAGATCGTGGGCATCGCCCTGGTGGGCTTCACGCAGTTCCTGCTGTGGATCGTGCTCACCGGCGTGCTCGCCACCATCGGCAGCACCGTGATGGTCGCGGGCAAATACAGTGGCGAGGACCTGGCCGGCCAGCAGATGACCGTGCAGATGCAGGAGGAGCTGGGCGTGGACGCCGACGAGATGCCCAAGATCGACGAGAGCGCCGTGCTCGGCATCCTGGACCAGATCAACATCCCGCTGGTGCTGGCCCTCTTCGGCTTCTACTTCCTGGGCGGCTACCTGCTGTACAGTTCGCTCTTCGCGGCAGTGGGCAGCGCCGTGGACAGCGAGGCGGAGACGCAGCAGTTCATGATGCCGGTCACCATCCCCATCATCATCGCCATCTTCATCGCGCAGACGGCCATGCAGAACCCGAGCAGTCCGGTGGTGTTCTGGGGCTCCATCATTCCTTTCACGAGCCCTGTCGTGATGATGGTACGCGTGGCCATGGGCACCGCCTTCGAGCAGCCCTGGGAACTGGCCCTGAGCATGGGCCTGCTGATCCTCGGCTTCCTGGGCACCACCTGGCTCGCGGCCCGCATCTACCGCACCGGCATCCTCATGTACGGCAAGAAGGTGAGCTGGAAGGAGCTGGGGAAGTGGCTGTTCTACAAGGGCTGAAGGTTGGGAGTTGGAGGTTGAAGGTTGTGGCACCGTCGCTGCCCGAGCCGACTGTTGAGCATGCGTGTAGCGATCATCGATCTGGGGACCAACACCTTCAACCTGCTCGTTGCGGAGCGGGCGGCGGATGGCGGTCTGCACATCCTGCACAGTGCCGAGCGGCCGGTGTTCCTGGGGAAGGGCGGCATCGAGAAGGGCGTGATCGCCGAGGATGCCTTTGCGCGGGGCATGGAGGCGTTGGCGGCGCACCGCGAAGCAGCGCTGGCGCACGGCGCGGAACGGATCCTGGGCTTCGGCACCTCCGCCCTACGCAACGCGCGCAACGCACCGGACTTCTTGCAGCAGGCCTTGGAGCGCTATGGCATCACCATCACCGTGGTGCCCGGAGGTGAGGAGGCCTCACTGATCCTGGACGGGGTGCGGCAGGCCGTGCCCTTCGGCGACCGGCCCCACCTGGTCATGGACATCGGCGGCGGAAGCATCGAGTTCATCCTGGCCACGGGCAATGCGCTGTTGTGGAAGCAAAGCTTCGAGCTGGGCGTCACCCGCCTGCGGGAACGCTTTCCCGCACCCGACCCGCTGCCCGCCGACGCCGAACTGCGCATCGCCACGCACCTGGACGAGCGCCTGGGGCCGCTGTGGGCCATGATGGAGCACCACCGCCCCCACACCCTGATCGGCAGCGCCGGTTCCTTCGACACGCTGGCTGCCATGCTCGCTGCTGAGACCGGTCGTACGCTGGGTGACGAAGAGGCCTCGCTCACCTTCCCGTTGGATGCTTTCGACGAGCTGAAGGAGCGCCTGCTGCGCCTGCCGGCCGATGAACGCGCCAAGCTGCCCGGCCTTCCCCCGCACCGTGTGGAGACCATCCCCTACGCCATGATCGCCGTGGAGCGCGTGCTGGCGCAGGGGATCCGCGAGCTCTGCTGGAGCCGTTACGCGCTGAAGGAGGGGGCGGCGTGGCGGGTGTTGCTCGGCAAGGCCTGAGCAGGGCCCTACCTTCGGGGTGCGCGCATGGCCCCTCCCAAGAAGCTCGGACAGCTGGCCGCCACCGCGATCTGCGGCAACGACATCACCTCGTCCTGCCTGTACGTCTCGGCGCTCACCATCGGCTATGCGGGGCAGTACGCCTTCGTCGCGCTGCTCATCGTGGCGGCGGTGCTCTTCCTGTTCCGGAAGATCTATGGCGAGGTGGTGGGGGCGCTTCCGCTGAATGGTGGTGCCTACAACGTGCTGCTGAACACCACCAGCAAGAACAACGCCTCGCTGGCGGCCTGCCTCACCATCCTGAGCTACATGGCCACCGCCGTGCTCTCGGCCAGCGAGGCCATGCATTACCTGCACGGACTGGTGCACCAGCTGCCGGTGGTGTGGGCCACGGTGGGCGTGCTCTCCATCTTCCTGGCGCTCACCATCGCGGGCATCACCGAATCGGCCACGGTGGCCATCGGCATCTTCCTGCTGCACCTCACCTCCATGGCCGTGCTGCTGCTGGCGGCCGGACTGCTGCTCTTCTCCGAGGGCACGAGCGTGGCCATGGCCAACTTCCAGGCCCCACTGCGGGCGGGGCTTCCAGTGGTGCTCTTCCTCGGGTTCAGCACGGCCATGCTGGGCATCTCCGGTTTCGAGAGCTCGGCCAACTTCGTGGAGGAGCAGCAGCCCGGCGTGTTCCCGAAGACACTGCGGAACATGTGGACGGCCGTGAGCATCATCAACCCGCTCATGGCCCTGATGGCGGTGCTGG
This sequence comes from Flavobacteriales bacterium, assembly GCA_020635695.1. Taxonomy (GTDB): domain Bacteria; phylum Bacteroidota; class Bacteroidia; order Flavobacteriales_F; family PHOS-HE28; genus PHOS-HE28. Next base: position 5,034 of record JACJZH010000017.1, read on the forward strand.
TGATCCCCCTGGCGCAGGTGCAGGACAACCAGGAGGCGCTGCTCTCCTTCATGGGCGAACGCGCGGGCGGTGCCTGGCTCGGCACGCTGATCTCCATCGATGCCACCCTGGTGCTCTGCGGGGCGGTGCTCACCAGCTTCGTGGGCGTCAGCGGCCTCATCCGGCGGATGACCCTGGACCGCATCCTGCCGCAGTTCCTGCTGAAGGAGAACCGCCGGGGCAGTTCGCCGCGCATCCTGTTGCTCTTCTACCTGTTGTGCCTGAGCGTGCTCTACATCACGGCGGGTCAGCTAGCACCGCTGGCGGGCGTGTACACCATCTCCTTCCTGCTGGTGATGGCCTTCTTCGCATTGGGCAATTTCCTGTTGAAGTTCAAGCGGGAACGCCTGCCCCGTCCGGAACAGGCTGCGCCCTTCGCAGTGGCCGTGGCGCTGGTGGCCGTGCTGGCCGCGGTGTACGGCAACATGCGCATGCACCCCGAGTACCTCGTGGTCTTCATCCAGTACTTCGTGCCTTCGTTCCTGATCATCTACCTGATGCTGCACCGCAACGCATTGCTGCGCTATGCGATCGTGGTGCTGGACAGCCTGATGCTGGGCGTTCGCCGCCTGTCGGTGATCGGCAGACGCCTGTTGACCACGGGCCTGCACCGCCTGAGCCAGCAGGAGTTCGTCTACTTCACGAAGGGTGACGACATCGCCGTGCTGAACAAGGTGATGATGTACGTGGAGGAGAACGAGATGACGCGCCGCCTCAAGGTGGTCACCGTGCTGAAAGCCGGAGAAAGCCTGCCCGAGGCCTTCCGCCACGACCTGGCGGTGCTGGACCGCGCCTACCCCGACCTGGCCGTGGAACTGGTGACGCTGGAAGGCACTTTCGGCCCCGCCCTGATCCAGGAACTCAGCCGCCGGTGGAAGATCCCCACCAACTTCATGTTCATCGCCTCGCCGGGCGACCACTTCCCCTACCGGATCGCGGACCTGGGGGGTGTGCGGCTGATCATCTGATCGCCCCGCGGCACGGCCTTTGCATCTTTGCCGCCACCAAGCCCCACCCATGGCCAACATCCTCATCATCGACGATGAACAGGCGATCCGCGCCGCGCTGAAGGACATCCTGGAGCACGAGCAGCACACCGTGGAAGAAGCTGCCGACGGCGCCGCCGGGGTGGCCGCCGCGAAGAAGGGCGCCTTCGACCTGGTGCTGTGCGACATCAAGATGCCCAAGATGGACGGGCTGGAGGTGCTGGAGAAGCTGCAGGCGTTCAACGACGAGCTGCCGGTGGTGATGATCAGCGGGCACGGCACCATCGACACCGCGGTGGACGCCTTGAAGAAGGGCGCCTTCGACTTCATCCAGAAGCCGCCCGACCTGAACCGGATCCTGACCAGCGTGCGCAACGCGCTGGACCGTGGCGACCTGGTGAAGGAGACCCAGGTGCTGCGCCAGAAGGTGCAGAAGACCAAGGGCGGGAAGCATGCCATGATCGGCGAGAGCAAGGCCCTGGAGCAGATCCGCGACATGATCGCCAAGGTGGCGCCCAGCGATGCCCGGGTGCTGGTGACCGGCGGCAACGGCAGCGGCAAGGAACTGGTGGCCCGCGCCATCCACGAGCAGAGCGCCCGCAAGGACCAGCCCTTCATCGAGGTGAACTGCGCCGCCATCCCCGGCGAACTGATCGAAAGTGAGCTCTTCGGCCACATGAAGGGCGCCTTCACCAGCGCCATCAAGGACCGCAAGGGCAAGTTCGAGCTGGCCGACGGCGGCACGCTCTTCCTGGACGAGATCGGCGACATGAGCCTGGCCGCCCAGGCCAAGGTGCTGCGCGCCCTGCAGGAGAACCGCATCACCCGCGTGGGCGGCGACAAGGACATCACCGTGGACGTGCGCGTGGTGGCCGCCACCAACAAGGACCTGAAGCAGGAGATCGCCGAAGGGCGCTTCCGCGAGGACCTCTACCACCGCCTGAGCGTGATCCCCATCCACGTGCCCAGCCTCAGCGAACGCACCGAGGACATCCCCCTGCTGGCCGGGCACTTCATCGGGCAGGTCTGCGCCGAACAGGGCATCGCTCCCAAGAAGATCGCCGACAAGGCCGTGAAGGAGCTGCAAAAGCTCCCCTGGACCGGCAATGTGCGCGAGCTGCGCAACGTGATCGAACGCCTGGTGATCCTCAGCGACAAGGAGATCACCGAGGCGGACGTGAAGGCTTACGCCGTGCCGAAGGGCTGAACGCCTTTCGCCGATCCCAAGCTGCCGTTCGTCGTCCACAGGACGTCCTTGGGCCTCCATCCACACGATAACGTGGGTTTTCCGGCGTTCCCCCTCAGGCAACCCCATTTCCGAAAGCCCGTCATTTGTATGGAACCTGTTCGGCGAAGCTGTGCGCTGACCTGAACGAACGACTGCAAGCCATGGAGATCCTGATGAACATCCACGATGCCGTGTACCGGGTGCTCGGCGACAGCATGTACTTCATCCTGGGCTTTCTGGCACTGGTGGCCGTGGTGGCCCAGTGGCGGCTCTATGAAAAGGCCGGCCAGCCCGGGGTGGCCTCCGTCGTACCCATCTGGAACTTCATCGTGTTCCTGAAGATCGTGGGGCGGCCCGCCAGCCACTTGTTCCTGGCGCTGATCCCCGTGTTCGGGCAGCTCTACTTCATCCCCAAGGTGTGGATCGAGGTGTGCCAGAGCTTCGGCAAGCGCACCATGCTGGACTACGTGATGGTGATCCTCTTCAACGGGCTCTACATCCTGAACCTGGGCCTGAGCTACGAGACCGAGTACGAGGGTCCCGTGTATGGCCGCGACCTGGGCAAGGATGGCGGTGCCATGCAAGGCACCCGCGCCGCGGTGGCCTGATCACCTTTCCTACGCATCCCCCCCAAAGGGCCGTCATCCGTTCCGGAGGCGGCCCTTGTTCCTGCGCCTAGTCCAGCAGCGCCGCGGCTTTCGCCAGGGCACGCGGGATGCCGTCGGGGTCCTTGCCCCCTGCCGTGGCCAGGAAGGGCTGACCACCACCGCCGCCCTTGATCTCCGAGGCCAGCTGTTTCACCACATCGGTGGCCTTCAGCCCGCGTTCGTCGATCAGCTGCTGCCCCACCAGCACGGTGAGCAGGGCCTTGCCATCATGCCGGCCGCCCAGCACCATCAGCAGGTCGGGGTTGGCGTCCTTCAGTCGGAAGGCGAGGTCCTTCATGCCCTGTGCGTCCAGGTCCACCTCCTTCGCCAGCAGGCGGGCGCCGTTCACGGCTCGGGCATCGTTCAGGATGTCCTTGCTCAGCGCCGCCACGCGCTCCTTCGCGGCCTGCTCCACCTCCTTCTCCAGCGCGGTGTTGCGGGAAAGCAACTGCTCCACGGCGGCCACGGGGTCCTGCGGCTGCTTCAGCCGGTCCTTGATGGCCTCCAGCTGCTCCAGGCGTTCGTTCACCCAGGCATCGGCGGCCGATCCGGTGATGGCCTCCAGGCGCCGGATACCCGCGGCAAGGGCGCTCTCGCCCACGATCCGCAGCTGGCCGATGTCGCCGGTGTGCGCCACGTGCGTGCCTCCGCACAGCTCGATGCTGTCGCCGAAGCGGATGGTGCGCACGCGGTCGCCATACTTCTCGCCGAACAGCGCCATGGCACCCTGCGCCTGGGCCTCGGCCATGGAGACCTCCCGCTGTTCCTTCAGCTGCTCGTCCGCCCGGATCTGGGCGTTCACATCGGCCTCCACGGCGGCCAGTTCCTCCGGGGTGATCTTGGCGAAGTGGCTGATGTCGAAACGCAGCCGGTCCGGCGCCACCAAGGAACCTTTCTGCTCCACGTGCGTGCCCAGGTGCTTGCGCAAAGCGTGGTGCAGCAGGTGGGTGGCGCTGTGGTTGCGCATGGTGGAACGGCGACGGTCGGCGTCCACGCGAGCGATGACCGGTAGCGATGGATCGGGCGGCAGCGCCTTGCAGAAGTGCACGATCAGTTCGTTCTCGCGCTTGGTGTCCAGCACCTCCACGCGGGCCTCGCCCTGCACCAGCCAGCCGGTGTCGCCCACCTGGCCGCCCCCTTCCGGGTAGAACGGGGTGCGGTCCAGCACCACCTGGTAGCGGTCGCCACCCTTGCCGCTCACCTTCCGGTGGCGGAGGATGCGGGCCTCGCCTTCCAGTTCATCGTACCCGGTGAAGACCGGTTCCCCGGCGCCCAGCTCGGTCCAGTCGCCCGCCTGCACGGCGGTGGCCGCGCGGCTGCGGTCCTTCTGCTGCTTCAGCTCGGCCTCGAAGCCGGCCATGTCCACCTCCACCCCCTGCTCGCGGCACATCAGCTGCGTGAGGTCGATGGGGAAGCCGTAGGTGTCGTACAGCTCGAAGGCCTTGTCGCCGGGGAGCTTCTTCCCGCTCTCGGCGATCAATTGCTCCAGGCGCTTGGTGCCTTGTTCCAGCGTGCGCAGGAAGCTCTTCTCCTCCTCCTGCACCACGTTCACGATCAGCTCCTGCTGCTTCTTCAGCTCGGGGAACTGGCCACCCAGCTGACCCACCAGCACGGGCACCAGCTCGTTCAGGAAGGGCTCCTCCAGCCCCAGGAAGCTGTAGCCGTAGCGCACGGCACGCCGCAGGATCCGGCGGATCACGTAGCCCGCCCCGGTGTTGCCCGGCAGCTGCCCGTCCGCGATGGCGAAGGCGATGGCCCGCAGGTGGTCGGCGCACACGCGCATGGCGATGTCGGCCTTGTCTCCCGCCCCTGAGCCGGGACCTTGGCCGTACACCCGCCCCGACCGCTTGGCCAGGGCCTGGATCAGCGGCTGGAAGACGTCGGTGTCGTAGTTGCTCTGCTTCCCCTGCAGTACCATGCATAGGCGCTCGAAGCCCATGCCGGTGTCCACGTGCCGGGCGGGCAGGTCCTTCAGGCTGCCGTCGGCCTTGCGGTCGAACTGCATGAAGACCAGGTTCCAGACCTCGATCACCTGGGGGTGGTCGGCGTTCACCAGCTCCGATCCGGGTCGCGCCTTCCGCTCGGCCTCGCTGCGGATGTCCACGTGGATCTCCGAGCACGGACCGCAGGGGCCGGTGTCGCCCATCTCCCAGAAGTTGTCCTTCCGGCTGAAGGGCATGATCCGTTCCTCCGGCAGGTGCTTCTTCCATAGGTCGCGGGCCTCGGTGTCGGGTTCCAGACCATCAGCCTCATCACCGCCGAAGTAGGTCACGTACAACCGGTCCGGATCGATCTTGAAGGTGTCCACCAGCAATTCCCACGCCCACTGGATGGCCTCGGCCTTGAAGTAGTCGCCGAAGCTCCAGTTGCCGAGCATCTCGAACATGGTGTGGTGGTAGGTGTCGATGCCCACCTCCTCCAGGTCGTTGTGCTTCCCGCTGACCCGCAGGCACTTCTGGGTGTCGGCCACGCGCCGGTCGGCCGGCTCGCGGTTCCCCAGGAAGATGTCCTTGAAGGGGTTCATCCCCGCATTGGTGAACATCAGGGTGGGGTCGTCCTTGATCACCATGGGTGCGCTGGGCACGATGCGGTGGTCGCGCTGCGCGAAGTGGTCCAGGAAGGCCTGGCGGATCTCGTTGGCTGTCATGACCGGCGGAACAGGCCGCAAAAGTACCGCGCGCCGCTTCACCGGAAGGCGCGGCACGAACAGGGTCCGTCGAGGGGCTGGCAGGCTTCGTCGGCCCGTTAGGGATCTTTAACAGCGGTCCGTACCCCCGCCGGCCACCCTCACGTAGAGGGAGTTAACTTCGCGGCCGTCATGGCGGAGCAGAAATACCGCTTCAACCCCGAAACGCTCACCTACGAGCGTGTCCGGCTTTCACCCGGCCAGAAGGTGAAGCGCGCCGTGCTGGTGCTGATGCCCGGCCTGCTGGTGGGCGGGGTGCTCGCGTTCCTGTTCTACCACCTGGTGGACAGCCCCAAGGAGGCCCAGCTGAAACGGGAGAACCAACAGCTGCTGGTGCAGTACGAGCTGCTGAACAAGCAGATGGCCGAGGTGGAGGACGTGCTGGGCGATGTGCGCCGACGTGACGACAACATCTATCGCGTGATCTTCGAGGCCGATCCGCTGCCCGAGAGCATGCGCCAGGCCGGCTTCGGTGGCGCCAATCGGTACCGCGGTCTGGAAGGCTATGCCAACGCGGACGTGGTGATCGGCACCCGCAAACGGCTGGACCGCATCGCCAAGCAGATCTACGTGCAGAGCGTGAGCCTGGACGAGGTGGCCGACCTGGCCCTGCGCAAACAGGACATGCTCGCCAGCATCCCCGCCATCCAGCCGGTGGCCAACGAGGACCTGACCCGCATCGCCAGCGGCTACGGCATGCGGATGCACCCGATCCACAAGATCAACAAGTTCCACGCCGGCATGGACTTCACCGCCAAGACCGGCACGGACATCCATGCCACGGGGGATGGCACGGTGGTGTTCGCCGACTATGCCACGAACGGGTACGGCATCCACGTGATCATCGAGCATGGCTACGGCTACGAGACCCTGTACGCCCACCTGGACGAGCTGAAGGTGCGCAAGGGGCAGGTCGTGAAGCGTGGCGACCTGATCGGGCTGGTGGGCAACACCGGCCTCAGCGCGGGTCCCCACCTGCATTACGAGGTGCACAAGGACGGCGAGCACGTGGACCCGGCCAACTTCTACTTCAACGACCTGAGCCCCGCGGAATACGCCCGCCTGCTGGAGCTCTCCCGCAACGCCGGTCAGTCGCTGGACTGACGCGCTATCTTGCGGACGCACCGTCCGCATGCCGTACAAGGAACGTCCGGTCGAGAAGCTCTACCACACCATCGGCGAGGTGGCCGACCACTTCGGCGTGAACACCTCGTTGCTGCGCTACTGGGAGAAGGAGTTCCGCGAGCTGCGCCCCAAACGCACCAACAAGGGCGACCGGCTCTACACCAAGGCGGACATCGAGCGGATCGCCAAGATCCACCACCTGGTGAAGGAGAAGGGCTTCACCATCCAAGGCGCGAAAGAGGCGCTGCGCACCAAGGAGGCCGTACAGGCTGGTGCCGACGAATTGAAGGACCGCCTGCTGGGCCTGCGCGAAGGCCTCCTGAAGCTCAGGACCTCCCTGGATCGGGAGGATCAGAGGTAGCTTCCGGGGATCAGGTAGTTGGTGACGTAGTCCCCCACTCCCTCCTCCAGCGACGTGAACGGCTTGTCGTAGCCGATGCCCTTCAGCTTGGCCATGTTGGCCTCCGTGTAGTACTGGTACTTATCGCGAATGTCGGCCGGCGTGTCGATGAACTCGATCTTCTCGTCCTTCCCGAGCGCCGCGAACACCGCCCGGGCCAGGTCCAGGAAGGTGCGGGCCTTGCCGCTGCCCAGGTTGTAGATGCCGCTGTGCTTTCGGTGCTCCATCAGGAACAGGCACACGTCGCACACGTCCTTCACGTACACGAAGTCGCGCAGCTGTTCGCCGTCCTTGTAGTCGGGCCGGTGGCTGCGGAAGAGCTTCATGCCGCCGGTGTCGCGGATCTGGCGGAAGGCGTGCAGCACCACCGAGGCCATGCGCCCCTTGTGGTACTCGTTGGGGCCGTACACGTTGAAGAACTTGAGCCCCGCCCAGAAGTAGGGCTTCTCCGCCTGGGCCAGCGCCCACCGGTCGAAGTCGTTCTTGCTCTCCCCGTAGGGGTTCAACGGCTTCAGCTTGGCGATGAGGTCATGGTCATCGTCGTAACCGTGCTCGCCGGCGCCGTAGGTGGCCGCGCTGGAGGCGTAGACCAGGGGGATGCCGTACTTCACGCAACGCTTCCACACCTCCTGGCTGTAGTGCAGGTTCAGCTCGTCGAAGATGGCGGTGTCGAACTCGGTGGTGTCGGTGCGGGCCCCGAGGTGGAAGATGAACTGCACCAGCTGCTGGTTGGCGTCCAGCCAGTCGAAGAACTCCTTCCGGTCCACCTTGGCGCTCAGCGTCTTGCCTTCCAGGTTGGGCGCCTTGTCGGGCCGCGAGAAGTCGTCCACGGCCACGATGTCCTGCCAACCCTGCCGGAGCAATTCGCCCACCAGGGCGCTGCCAATGAAGCCCGCGGCGCCGGTCACTACGATCATGAGGGCGAAGGTAGGCCGGGAGGGAAGAGGCAAGGAACGGGAAGGGAGGAAGAACGGAAGAAACAAGAGGGAGCTTCGTTCCTATGCATCCTACGCAAGGCGCCAGTCCCGACCCACTGCTGACTGCTGACCGCTGACTGCCGACTTACGACTGCAGACTGCCGACTTATGACTGCTGACTGCCCACCGCCGTACCTTTGCGCCCCATCTGCGGATCCCCATGCCCATCGTCCACATCACCCGCCGGGAGCGGTTCAGCGCGGCACACAAACTGGCGCGGCCGGACTGGAGCCCGGAGAAGAACCTGGAGGTGTTCGGCAAGTGCGCCAACCCCAATTGGCACGGCCACAACTACGACCTGTGGGTCACCGTGAAGGGCGAGCCCGACCCGGAGACCAGCTTCGTGACCGACCTCTCCCGCCTGGGCGACCTGGTGAAGGAGCACGTGGTGCGGCATGTGGACCACAAGAACCTGGACCTGGACGTGCCGTTCATGCAGGGCCGCTACAGCAGCACCGAGAACCTGGCCGTGGCCATCTGGGAACAGCTGGAAGGCCCGATCACCCGCGAGCTGGGCGTGACCCTGCACTGCGTGAAGCTGCAGGAGACCGAGAACAACCACGTGGAGTACTATGGCGAACGGTGAGCACGAGATCGGCGGCGAGGGCTACGAGCGGATCGACCAGTACGAGCCCGCGGCCATCGAACGGATCGGCGGCCACTACGAGGACATCCTCAAGGCCATCGGTGAGGACCCCGAGCGCGAGGGCCTGAAGAAGACCCCCGAGCGGGTGGCCAAGGCCCTGCAGTACCTGACCCACGGCTACGACCTGGACCCGGCCGCCATCCTGCGCAGCGCCATGTTCACCGAGGACTACAGCCAGATGGTGCTGGTGAAGGACATCGAGGTGTACTCCCTGTGCGAGCACCACATGCTGCCCTTCATCGGCAAGGCCTACGTGGCCTACGTACCCGACGGGAAGATCGTGGGCCTCAGCAAGCTGCCCCGGGTGGTGGACGCCTTCGCCCGCCGCCTGCAGGTGCAGGAACGCCTCACCAACGAGATCCGGGACTGCATCCAGGAGACCCTGGAACCGCTCGGCGTGGCCGTGGTGATCGAGGCGCAGCACCTCTGCATGCAGATGCGCGGGGTGCAGAAACAGAACTCGGTGACCACCACCAGCGCCTTCACCGGCATCTTCCTGAAGGACAACAAGACCCGCGAGGAGTTCATCAAGCTCATCAGCGCCCGCCTGCATTGACGTGCGGCCGTTCGGGCAACGTTCCCGATCTTCGGACATCACACCCCATCCATGGACCAGCATCCCATCCCCGGCACCTATCAGGAACAGGCCATTGAACTGGCACCTGCCAACGTACGCACCTTCCTGGCCAACGTCTTCAGCTACATGACCCTGGCGCTCGTGATCAGCGGGGCCATGGCCTGGTGGTTCGGGCACGACCTTGCCCTGCTGCAGTACCTCATCAACTTCGAGACCGGCAAGCAGACCATCCTCGGGTGGGTGGTGTTGCTTGCTCCGTTGGGCCTGGTCTTCCTGATGGGCGGCATGGTGGAACGGTTGTCGGGCCCTGCCCTGTTCGCCATCTATCTGGTATACTCGGCCGTCACCGGGATCAGCCTGTCGTACATCTTCCTGATCTACGCGGCCAGCTCCATCGCCACGGTCTTCTTCATCACCGCCGGGCTGTTCAGCGTGATGGCCATCGCGGGCTACACCACCAGCACGGACCTCACCAAGCTGGGCAGCATCCTGTTCATCGGGCTCATCGGCATCATCATCGCCTCGGTGGTGAACATGTTCCTGGGCAGCGGCACCATGGACTACATCATCAGCATCCTGGGCGTCATCATCTTCACCGGCCTAACCGCCTACGACGTGCAGAAGCTGAAGCGCATGGGCGGCGTGGTGGCCACCGGCACGGAGACCGCCCAGAAGATGGCCCTGATGGGCGCCCTCAGCCTCTACCTCGACTTCATCAACCTGTTCCTGATGCTCCTGCGCCTCTTCGGCCGCAGGGATTGAATACCGAACGACCGCCCCAGGCGACCGTACCGTCGACCCACCGGGTCGACCCTACCGATCACCAGCACCGCACCACCATGACCGCCTACGTCTTCCCCGGCCAAGGGAGCCAGTTCCCCGGAATGGGCAAGGACCTGTACGATGCCGACAGCAATGCGCGCATCTGGTTCGAGCACGCCAACGACCTGCTGGGCTTCAACCTGACCCAGGTGATGTTCAACGGAAGCGAGGACGACCTGAAACGCACGGACGTGACGCAGCCCGCGATCTTCCTGCACAGCGTGGTGAAGGCCAAGGCCATGGGCGACGAGTTCCGTCCGGACATGGTGGCGGGGCATTCGCTGGGCGAGCTCAGCGCGCTGGTGGCCGCCGGCGCCATGGAGTTCGCCGATGGCCTGAAACTGGTGGCCGCCCGGGCCAATGCCATGCAGAAGGCCTGCGAGGCCGAACCCGGTACCATGGCGGCCATCCTGGGCCTGGACGATGCCGTGGTGGAGGAGATCTGCGCCGGGATCGCCGGTGTGGTGGTACCCGCCAACTACAACTGCCCCGGTCAGCTGGTGATCAGCGGTGCCCTGGACGCCGTGAACGCCGCCTGCGAGAAGCTGAAGGAGGCCGGCGCCAAGCGCGCCCTCGTGCTGCCCGTCGGCGGCGCCTTCCACAGCCCGCTCATGGAGCCCGCCCGCGCCGAACTGGCCACGGCCATCGAGTACACCCCCATCGTGGACCCGCGCTGCCCCGTGTACCAGAACGTGGACGCCCGCCCGCACACCGATCCCGCCCGCATCAAGGCCAACCTGATCCAGCAGCTCACCGCCCCGGTGCGCTGGACGCAGACCATGCAGCGCATGCTGGCCGACGGTGCCAACAAGGTGGTGGAAGTGGGACCCGGCAAGGTGCTCCAGGGGCTCTTCAAGAAGGTGGACCGGGAGCTGGAGGCCGTGGGGGCCTGAGCGCGGTTCAGAGCGAGGGGTTCAACAGCTTCCCGCTGTCGATCAGCTTGTGCAGGTAGGGCGCGGTGAGCGTGCCCTGCACCGCCTCGATGTGCATCATGCCGTGGCAGTCGGTGCCGATCAGTTCCACCCAGCCGCGGTCGATCAGCTGCTCGGCGGTCTTCTGCACGCCCGGTCCGTAGCGGCCGGACAGCGAAGGGATGTTCACCTGGAACAGGACGCCCCGGTCCTTCAGGTCCTCGAACTTCTCCAACTGCCCGCCCCAGAAGGTGTAGCGCTCCGGATGGGCCAGCACGGGCCGATACCCGGCGGTCTGCATCTCGAAGACCACGCTCCTGAGCGCGTTGGGCTCGCCCATGAAGGACAGCTCGAACAAGAGCAGCTTGTCCCCGAAGGTGATGATGTCCTTCCGCTTCACCTTCTCCTCCAGCTCGTGGTCCAGGTAGTATTCGGCCGAGGCCTCGACCTCGATCGGGACGCCCCGACGGGCCACCTCCTCGCGCACCTGTTCCAGTCCCGCCAGGATCTTGTCGTTCGGGTTCCTGTACCCGTCGGCCATGCTGTGCGGCGTGGTGATCACCTTGCGGTAGCCCAGGTCCACCATGGCCTGGAGCAGTTCCATGGTGGTGTCCAGGTCCGGGGAACCGTCGTCGATCCCGGGAATGAAATGCGAGTGCATGTCAACACCCACGCGCGAAAGGTCCGCCGGAGGAAGGTCCGGTGCGCGGTTGCCGAAGAGCCTGCCGAACAGCCCCATGCTCAGCGGGCCGTGTACTGGTTCTCGTAGTAGTCGCGATAGGCTCCGCTTGTCACGTGGTCCAGCCACTCGGTGTTGGCCAGGTACCAGTCCACGGTGCGCTCCAGGCCCTCCTCGAAGGTGATGCTCGGCCGCCAGCCCAGCTCACGCTCGATCTTGGAGGCGTCGATGGCGTAGCGCAGGTCGTGCCCGGCGCGGTCCTTCACGTAGGTGATCAGCTGTTCGCTCGTGCCCTCCGCCCGGCCCAGCTTGCGGTCCATCACGGCGCAGAGCAGCTTCACCAGGTCGATGTTCTTCCACTCGTTGTGCCCGCCGATGTTGTAGGTCTCGCCGTTCACCCCTCGGTGGAAGATGGTGTCGATGGCCGCGGCATGGTCCTCCACCCACAGCCAGTCGCGTACGTTGGCACCCTGTCCATAGACCGGCAGGGGCTTGTTCTGGCGGATGTTGTTGATCATGAGCGGGATCAACTTCTCCGGAAAGTGGTGGCTGCCGTAGTTGTTGCTGCAGTTGCTCAGCACGAAGGGCAACCCGTAGGTGTTCCCGTAGGCCCGCACGAAGTGGTCGCTGGCCGCCTTGCTGGCGCTGTACGGGCTCTGCGGGTCGTAGGGCGTCTCTTCGGTGAAGAAGCCGTCGTCGTGCAGCGAGCCGTACACCTCGTCGGTGCTCACGTGGTAGAAACGCTTGCCCTCGAAGGCGCCCGCCCACGCCTCGCGTGCCGCGTTCAGCAGGGTCACCGTGCCGAACACGTTGGTGCGCACGAAGGCCAGGGGGTCCGTGATGCTGCGGTCCACGTGGCTCTCGGCCGCCAGGTGGATCACGCTGTCGACGGCGAACTCCTGGAACACCTTCGCGACCGCTTCCGCATCGCAGATGTCGGCCTTGATGAAGGTGTAATTGGGGGCGTCCTCGATGTCCCGCAGGTTCTCCAGGTTCCCCGCGTAGGTGAGCAGGTCCAGGTTCACGATGCGGTACTGTGGATACGTCCTCACGAAGCGGCGCACCACATGGCTGCCGATGAACCCGGCCCCGCCGGTGATGAGGATGCTCCGACCGCTCACAGGCTCCAGTAGGACAGTTCCTTCATCTTGCCCCGGTAGATCCCCTTCAGGTCCACCAGCACGCCCTTGGGCTTCAGCATGCCCTTGTACCAGGCCTCGTCCTTGGCGGCGTACTCATCGTGGTTCACGGCCACGATCACGGCATCGTACGGACCGGCCACCTCGCTGGCCAGTTCATAGCCATACTCATGCTTCACCTCGTCGTGGTCGGCATGGGGGTCCACCACGTCCACGTGGCAGCTGAAGCTCTGCAGCTCCTTCACCACGTCGGCCACCTTGCTGTTGCGGATGTCGGTGACGTTCTCCTTGAAGGTGGCGCCCATGATCAGCACCCGGGCATCGGCCGGGTTGGTGCCGGCGGCGATGATCTTCTTCACCGTCTGCTTGGCCACGTAGCCGCCCATGCTGTCGTTCACGAAGCGCCCCGCATCGATGATCTGTGCGTGGTAGCCGAGCTCCTTGGCCTTGTACACGAGGTAGTAGGGATCCACCCCGATGCAATGGCCGCCCACCAGACCGGGCTGGAACTTCAGGAAGTTCCACTTGGTCCCGGCGGCATCCAGCACGTCGTAGGTGTTGATGCCCATCCGGTTGAAGATGATGGACAGCTCGTTGATGAGCGCGATGTTGACGTCGCGCTGGGTGTTCTCGATGATCTTGGCGGCCTCGGCCACCTTGATGCTGCTGGCCCGGTGCACGCCGGCCTCCACCACCAGTTCATAGACCTTGGCAATGGTCTCGGCGCTCTCCGGGTCGCAGCCGGAGCTCACCTTCACGATGCTGGACAGCGTGTGCTGCTTGTCGCCCGGATTGATCCGCTCCGGGCTGTAGCCCACCTTGAAATCGGTGATGTACTTCAGGCCGCTGAGGCGCTCCAACAGGGGCACGCAGTCCTCTTCGGTGCAGCCGGGGTACACGGTGCTCTCGTACACCACGTGGTCGCCGGCCTTCAGCACCTGGCCCACCGTGCGGGTGGCGCCCAGCAGCGGCCCCAGGTCGGGGATGTTCTGCTGATCGATGGGCGTGGGCACCGCCACGATGAAGAACTCCACGTCCCTCAGGTCCTCCAGATCGGCGGTGAAGTGGATGTCGCAGCCCTCGAACTCGGAGGCGTCCAGCTCGTTGCTGGGATCCTCGCCGCGGCGCATCATGTCCACCCGCTTCTGGTTGATGTCGAAGCCGACCACCTTCAGCTTCCGGGCAAAGGCCAGGGCGATGGGCAGACCCACGTACCCCAGTCCGATCACGGCCAGTTTGGCCTCCTTGTTCACCAGCCTATCATACAAGCTGCTCATCCCTCTTCCGGTAAATGCGTTCGATGATCTCCACCACCTTCAGGCCCTCCAGGGCATTGGTGGTGAGCGTATTGCGTCCCTTCAAGGTGTCCACCACGTTCTCGACGATGTAGTGGTGGTTGCTGGCGCTGCCCTTGTAGGCCCCGTAGTCGTTGGCCGGGTTGGTCGGCGGCAGCTCGGGCATGGTGTAGCCGTCGATGTGGCAGTACTCCACCTCGTCCATGTACTGGCCGCCCACCTTCACGCTGCCCTTGGACCCGATGATGGTCATGCTGCTCTCCAGGTTGCGGTCCCACACGCTGGTGCTGTAGTTCAGGCAGCCCATGCCCCCGTTCAGGAAGCGGAAGGTCACCAGGCCGCTGTCCTCGAAGGTGGTCAGGTCCTGGTGGTTGAAGTCGGCGAACTTCCCCTGGATCTCGGTGATGTCGCCGAAGAGCCAGTACAGGATGTCGATGAAGTGGCTGAACTGGGTGAAGAGAGTGCCCCCGTCCAGGTCCGAGGAACCCTTCCAAGTGCCGGCCTTGTAGTAGCGATCGTCGCGGTTCCAGTAGCAGTTCACCTGCACCAGGAACACTTCACCCAGCAGGCCACCCTCCACCACCTCCTTCAGCCAGGCGCTGGGCGGGCTGTAACGGTTCTGCATGACGCCGAACACGGTGCGGTGCACCTGCAGCGCCTTGTAGATCACCTTCTCGCAGTCCGCCTTGGTCAGCGCCATGGGCTTCTCGCACACCACGTGCTTGCGGTGCTCCAGCGCGGCCAGGCTCTGGGGTGCGTGGAGGCCGTTCGGGGTGCAGACGTTCACCACGTCGATGCCCATTACCTCGTTGAGCATCTGCTCCAGGTCGTTGAAGTAGGGCACCTCGTAGCCTTCCGTGCCGGTCTCCTCCTGCGTACGCACATCGCACAGGGCCACCAGCTCGGCCTCGGGGTGTCGGCGCACCATCTCGGCATGGCGCTTTCCGATGTGGCCGCAGCCGACCACGGCGAACTTGACGGTATGTTCCTGGGGCAGGGCCATGGCGGTCAGGATATGCGTTGCACGAGTCCGTTCTCGAGGCGGTAGTGCTGCCCGCTCTCCGGGCAGGTGGCCTCACCGGCCTCGTTGAAGTGCAGTTTGTGCCCGTACTCGCTCATCCAGCCCGTCCGCCTGGCCGGATTGCCCACGACCAGGGCATAGGCGGGAACGGTCTTCGTGACCACGGCCCCGGCGCCGATGAAGGCGAACGCACCGATGTCATGCCCACAGACGATGGTGGCATTGGCGCCGATGCTGGCCCCCCGGCCCACCCGCGTCCGTGCGTACTGGTCGCGGCGGTTCACCGCACTGCGAGGGTTGGTCACGTTGGTGAACACCATGCTGGGGCCGAGGAACACGTCGTCCTCGCATTCCACACCGGTGTAGATGCTCACGTTGTTCTGGACCTTCACGTTGCGGCCCAGCTTCACACCGGGGCTCACCACCACGTTCTGGCCGATGTTGCAGCCCTCCCCGATCTCGCAGCCGGGCATGATGTGGCTGAAGTGCCAGATGCGGGTGCCCGCACCGATGGTGCAGCCCTCGTCGATGACGGCGGTGGGGTGTGCCTGGTAGTCCATGTGCCCGGGCGGTCACGCGCCCCAGGGACGCATGCCGGAAGGGCTGCGAAGGTACCGCTTCCCGGGCTGAAAACAGGACGGCCCGGTCCACCAAGGAAGGACCGGGCCGTAGAGGTCCAATGGGCTATTACTTCCGCACGTAACCCTCGAAGGTGTTGTGCTCCTTCTCGTGGAGCTCCTCCGGGCTCAGGCTCTTGAAGTAGTCGTAGGTGATCTGCAGGCCCTCGGAGCGGTCCACCTTGGGCTCCCAGCCCAGGATCTCCCGCGCACGGGTGATGTCCGGCTGGCGCTGCATGGGATCGTCCTTCGGCAGGGGCTTGTACACCACCTTCTGCGAGGTACCCGTGAGCTTGATGATCTCCTCGGCGAACTCGCCGATGGTGATCTCGCTGGGGTTGCCCACGTTCACCGGCTGGGCGTAGTCGCTCATCAGCAGGCGGTAGATGCCCTCGATCAGGTCGTCCACATAGCAGAAGCTGCGGGTCTGGCTGCCGTCGCCGAACACGGTGAGGTCCTCGCCGCGCAGGGCCTGGCCGATGAAGGCGGGCAGCACCCGGCCATCGTTCAGCCGCATGCGCGGGCCGTAGGTGTTGAAGATGCGCACGATGCGCGTCTCCAGGCCGTGGTAGGTGTGGTAGGCCATGGTCATGGCCTCCTGGAAGCGCTTGGCCTCGTCGTACACCCCCCGCGGACCGATGGGATTCACGTGGCCCCAGTAGTCCTCGGTCTGCGGATGCACCTGGGGGTCGCCGTACACCTCGCTGGTGCTGGCCACCAGGATGCGTGCGCCCTTGGCCTTGGCCAGGCCCAGCAGGTTGTGGGTGCCCAGGGAGCCCACCTTCAGGGTCTGGATGGGGATCTTGAGGTAGTCGATCGGGCTGGCGGGGCTGGCGAAGTGCAGGATGTACTTCAGCGGGCCCGGCACGTGCACGAACTTGCTCACGTCGTGGTGGTAGAACTCGAACGCCCGGTTGCCGAACAGGTGCTCGATGTTCTTGAGGCGCCCGGTGATCAGGTTGTCCATCCCGATCACGTGGTAGCCTTCCGCGATGAAGCGGTCACAGAGGTGCGAACCCAGGAAGCCGGCGGCCCCCGTGATGAGCACGCGCTCCTTTTCCGCGCTGGCCTTGGTGGCGTTCATGGGCTCAGGCCTTGGCCGCCACCGGGGCGTTCACGGTGTTGCGCCCCACGCTCAGGTAGGTGAAGCCCTGCTCCTCCATCAGGTCCAGGTCGTAGAGGTTCCTTCCGTCGAAGATGACCTTCTCCTTCAGGGTGGACCCCACGCGCTGGAAGTCCGGCGTGCGGAACTCGGCCCACTCGGTGGCGATGATCAGGGCATCGGCCCCCTTCAAGGCCTCGTACTCGTCGTGGGCGTAGGCGATCTTGTCGCCCTTGAGCTTCTTCACGTTCTCCATGGCCTCCGGATCGAAGGCGCTCACGGTGGCACCGGCGGCCACCAGGGCATCGATCAAGTACAGGGCCGGGGCCTCGCGGATGTCGTCGGTGTCCGGCTTGAAGGCCAGCCCCCAGAGCGCGAAGTGCCGCCCCTTCAGGTCACCTCCGTAGTAGTCCTTGATCTTGGGCACGATGGAGGTCTTCTGGCGCTCGTTCACCTCCATCACGCTCCGGATGATCTGGAACTCGTACCCCGCATCGGCGCCGCTCTTGGCCAGGGCCTGCACGTCCTTGGGGAAACAGCTGCCACCGTAGCCGATGCCCGGGAACAGGAAGCGCTTGCCGATCCGGCTGTCGCTGCCCACTCCGATGCGCACCTTGTCCACGTCGGCCCCCACGAGCTCGCAGAAGTTCGCGATCTCGTTCATGAAGGTGATCTTGGTGGCCAGGAAGGCGTTGGCGGCGTACTTGGTGAGCTCGGCGCTGCGCTCGTCCATGAAGATGATCGGGTTGCCCTGGCGCACGAAGGGCTTGTAAAGGTCCTCCATCACCTTGCGGGCGCGATCACTGCTGGTGCCCACGACCACGCGATCGGGCTTCAGGAAATCATCGACCGCGAAGCCCTCCCGCAGGAACTCGGGGTTGCTCACCACGTCGAACAGGTCCTCGGAGGCATGCTGCGCGAGCGCCGCATGGACCTTCTCCGCGGTGCCGACGGGCACGGTGCTCTTGTCCACGATCACCTTGTAGTCGGTGATGATCTTTCCCAGATCGGCGGCCACGCCCAGCACGTACTGCAGGTCGGCACTGCCGTCCTCGCCCGGCGGCGTGGGCAGGGCCAGGAAGATCACCTGGGCCTTGTCGATGGCCTCCTTCAGCTCGGTGGTGAAATGCAGCCGGCCCTGCCGGATGTTCCGTTCGAAGAGCACATCGAGGTGCGGCTCATAGATGGGCACCTGACCGTTCTTCATCTTGTTCACCTTGGCGGCGTCGATGTCCACGCACACGACGTGATTGCCGGTCTCGGCGAAACAGGTCCCGGTGACCAGGCCGACGTATCCGGTGCCGACTACTGCGATGTTCATGCTGTTCTAGGTTCGGGCACTGTGTGCGCCCATGGTGTTCATTGGAAGAATGCCTTCACCGTGCCGGTGATGTGTGCGAGTTGTTCGTGGTCCAGTTCGGTGCTCATGGGCAGGCTCAGCACCTGTTCCATCAGCTCCTCGGTCACCGGCAGGTCGCCACGCCGGATGCCGTAACCCTCGTAGGCCTTCTGCAGGTGCAGGGGCACGGGGTAGTAGATCATGGCGGGGATGCCGGCCTGCTGCAGGTGTTCACGCAGGGCATCGCGGCGGCCATCCAGCACGCGCAGCGTGTACTGGTGGAACACATGCGTGCTCTTCGGGTCCCGTTCAGGGATCCGCAGCTGGGGCACCTGGGCGAAGGCCTCATCGTATGCCGCCGCCGCTGCCTGCCGCGCCTGGATGTAGGCGTCCAGGTGCCGCAGCTTGATGCGCAGCACGGCGGCCTGGATGCTGTCCAGCCGGCTGTTCACCCCCACCACATCGTGGTAGTAGCGCACCTCGCTGCCGTGGTTGCACACCTGCCGGAGCCGCTTGGCCAGTTCATCATCGTTCGTGAAGATGGCACCGCCATCGCCGTAGCAACCCAGGTTCTTGCTGGGGAAGAAGCTCGTGGTACCGATGTCGCCGATGGTGCCGGCCTTGCGTACACTGCCGTCCGGCAGGGTGTAGTCGCTGCCCACGGCCTGGCAGTTGTCCTCGATCACCTTCAGCCCATGCTCGCGGGCGATGGCCATCATGGCACCCATGTCGGCGGTCTGGCCGAAGAGGTGCACGGGCACGATGGCCTTCGTACGGGGCGTGATCTTCCTCCGCACATCGTCGGGGTCCATGTTGAAGGTGCCGGGCAGCACCTCGGCGAAGATGGGTTTCAGACCAAGCAGCGCCACCACCTCCACGGTGGCCACGAAGGTGAACGACGGGGTGATGACCTCGTCGCCGGGCTGCAGGTCCAGGGCCATCATGGCGATCTGCAGGGCATCGGTGCCGTTGGCGCAGCCGATCGCGTGCTTCACCCCCAGGTAGGCGGCGAGCTCCTGCTCGAAGTCCTTGACCTCGGGGCCATTGATGAACGCGGAGGATCGGACCACGTCCAGGATGGCGCGGTCCACTTCTTCCTGGATCTTCTCGTATTGGCCGACGAGGTCGACCATCTGGATGGGCTTCATGGTGGCGGTCATCGGTCGGGCCGTTCCATCGGCTTGCGGGAACGGTGGGCGAAGATAACCACCCCCGGGAGCCATCCGTGCGCGATCCCCTTGTCCCATGGGCAATTCCGCTCGTTCACCGATCGTTGACCGACCGTTACCTTCGTGGCGTTTTGAGAGCACGTTCCGCATGGCTCGCGGCCTTCGCCGCATGGTTCGCGGCCCCTTCCTACGGACAAGGGGACATCCGGGATACGTCGATCTTCATGGTCCCGATCTCGTTGAGCTATGCCTACCAGCTTCCGAACGGCGATCTGTCGGAGCGGTTCGGTGCCAACAGCAACGTCGGGCTCAGTGTGTCGGTCAAGTTCCGGAACAACTACCTGGTGGGGCTCGAAGGCGGATTCCTCTTCGGCGACAAGGTGTTGGAACCGGGGCTGCTCTCCAACGTGGCCACCAGCAACGGGGCCATCCTGGACATCAACGGACTGCCCGCCAACGTGCTGCTGTACGAACGGGGCTACACGGTGATGGCCTATGCCGGCAAGGTGGTGCCCATCGTGGGGCCCAATCCCAATTCCGGTCTCCTGCTGAAGGTGGGTGGCGGGTACATGCGCCATAAGATCCGGGTGCAGACCCAGGACAACGTGGTGCCCCAACTGGAAGGGGACTACCTGTCCGGGTACGATCGGCTGGCGGCGGGACCTGCGGCCATGTTGTTCATCGGCTATCAGCACCTCAGCAGCAACCGCCTCACGAATTTCTTCGTGGGCTTCGAGATGCTGGTGGGGCTCACGGAACCGCTCAGGGCCTACAACTTCGATACCGGGCGTGCGGAGGATGGACCTCGATACGACGGGCTGAACGGCCTTCGCATCGGGTGGACCCTGCCCCTGTACCGGCGGAGCGGCGAGGGATTCTACATGTACTGATGCCACTGCTCCACGACCTGGCCACCGGGGCCTATGTGCTCGGCATCCGGATCGCTGCGTTGTGGTCCCCGAAGGCCAGGGCCTGGGTCACGGGTCGCCAAGGACTTTGGGAGCGCCTGGAGCGCGTACGGAACGGCCTGCAGGACTGCATCTGGGTGCATAGCGCCAGCGTGGGGGAGTTCGAGCAGGTGCTACCCGTCTTGGAGCGGCTGACGGAGGCCTGGCCCGGGCGACCCGTGTTGCTCACCTTCTTCAGCCCCAGCGGCCACCACGCCCGGCACGACCACCCCCTGGCCACCCACGTGGAGTACCTGCCTGCGGATACCGCCGCCAACGCGCGCAGGTTCGTGGAGTTGGTGCGTCCGGGCCTGGTGCTCTGGGCGAAGTACGACTTCTGGCACCACCACCTGAGCAGGCTGCACCAGACGCGGGTCCCGCTCTTTCTGATCAGCGCCTCCTTTCGGAAGGACCAGCCCTTCTTCCGCTGGTTCGGCGCCAGCTGGCGCCGGATGCTGGGCTTCTTCACCCACCTGTTCGTGCAGAACGAGCGGTCGCAGGAGCTGCTGGAAGGGATCGGCATCCGCAACGTGACCGTGAGCGGCGATACCCGGTTCGACCGGGTGACGGCCATCGTTGCCGAGGCGCGTGCGCTGCCCATTGCCAGGGCTTTCCGGAAAGCCTCGGAGCTGCCCGTGGTCGTGGCCGGCAGTACGTGGTCGGCCGACGAAGCCTTGCTGGCGAAGGCCGCTCAGGGACGTGCCGTACGCCTGGTGGCCGTTCCCCATGAACCCGCCCCGGAGGCCTTGGAACGGATCGAGCAGGCCTTTCCCGCACCCGTGGTACGCTGGTCCTTCGCCGAGGAACGGATGGACACCCCCCCTCCGGCGCACATGCCTCCCGACCAGGACCCCCTGCACGCACGCACCCTGCTGGTGGACCGCATGGGCCTGCTGGCCAACCTGTATCGCGAAGGCGACCTGGCCTACGTGGGAGGAGGGTTCACCGATGGGATCCACAGCATTCTGGAGGCCGCGGCATGGGGCAGGCCCGTGATCTTCGGACCGCGCCACCGGAAGTTCCCCGAAGCGGCCGGACTGATCGCGGCCGGCGGTGGGTTCGAGGTGCGGGATGCGCCCACGTTGGCGGCCTGCCTCGACCGCCTGCTGTCCGATCCGCTCGCACTGCAGACCGCCTCCCAGGCCGCTGCGCGCTTCATCCAGGACCACACCGGCGCCACGAACACGGTCGTGGAGGAGCTTCTCCGGCACCTGCCCGTTCAGGGGTTGCAGGAAGGGCACTGACCAGGGTCCGCCGCGACCTGACCATCGGCGCGCGGCACCTGCGACCGGTGCCCGCAGACCGCACATCCACGCACCAAGGCCCGGACCATTTCCGTGGGGGTGCCGCACCAGGAGCAGGGCAGGCCCGTCAGCTGCTCGACCACCGCGAAGTGGACCTCTCCGCACGCAGGACAGCATGTGCTCATTTCCTTGACGAAGCCCTCCGCTGTGGCGGCGATGGCCGCCATCCGGGTCGGGTTCAGCATGGCCCGCTGGTCCGTGCAGGCCCACAGGGAGCCATGTCGTACGAGCAGCTCCTCGGCCAGGACACGCAGCTCCCCGGGGTCGGTGAGCCCCTTGTGTTGCTCCTGACCTTCCGACCAGCGCTCCTGCTCACGCAGGATCAGCCCATGCTCCGGAAAGCGCATCCGTTCCGCAAAGGCCAGCACCTGGTCCAGGCGCTCGCAACGTTCACCCCCGAACACCACGTCCAGGGTGACATGCCGGTGCAGGAAATGCCGCCCGTCACGCAGGTCCAGGAGGACCAGGAACTCCTCGTCGCAGGGCATGAACGGCGCAGGCGGGTAGGGGCCGAAGGAGCCCTCGCTGGCGATCACCAGGTCGGCACCGGAAGCCTCCGCCCCGAAGCGGGCCTTGGCCAGGGCGGCCTCTGGGGGCGATAGCCGGCGCTCCACCTCCCCGCTGAAGGTGCCGAAGCGATCGGTGTCCAGGTCGGGCACCACGACCACCTGCGCCAGGGGGAGGCCCTCCAGGAAGGGGGGTGCGATGGCCCGTTCCTTGCCGTGGCGCGTGGCCACGGCAAGGGTGCGTCCGGAGAAGCGTTCCGCGAGGCGGTCGGGCATGCGGCGTCGCGCTTATTCGCCCTGCCCCAGGGAGAAGCCACGCTCGCCGTCGAAGAGGTAGAGGTGCTCGGTCTTCACGACCTCCACCCCGGCCCCGTGCAGCGCGTTGAGCAGTGCGAGCACCGCGTCCATGGGGATCGGTCGGTAGTCCGCCTTGCCGGCCTGGATGGTGGCTTCCGTGCTCACGAAGCGGCAGCGCCAGTGGTCGGTGCAGAAGGTCTCGGGGAAGCCCTCGGGCCACACCTTCACCCCGCGGTTGGTGATCAGCTTCAACTGCAGGATGCCTTCCGCGGCGGCGCGCAGGCGCTCGGCCAGCTCGTCGGGCGTGGTGGACCCGTCGTCCACGAAGACATCGATCCCGCACAGCTCCTTCTTCACCTGGGGCCGCTGGTACTGGTACTGCAGCGCCTGCCGACCGCGCATCTCCACGGGCTGCAGGCTGTCCGGCCGCTGGCCCAGCCGCTCGATCACCGCGTCGGCGAAGGCGGCGGTGCCCGCCTTCATCGTGCTCACCCCTTCCCGGAAGATGTCGCCGGGATGGATGCCATCCTCCAGGGTCTTGAGCCAGGCGTTCTGGATCAGTTCGGCCTTGTCGGCCTTTCCCAGGTGCACCAGCATCAGGCAGGCCGCGTTCAGCATGGCGCTGGGGTTGGCGATGCCCTTCCCGGCGATGTCGGGCGCACTGCCGTGGATGGCCTCGAACATGCTCACATGGTCGCCGATGTTGGCGCTGCCCGCCAGGCCCACACTGCCGGTGAGCTCGGCGGTGACGTCGCTGATGATGTCGCCGTACAGGTTGAGGGTCACGATCACGTCGTAGCGCTCAGGCCGGGTGGCCACCCGCGCGGTGCCGATGTCGATGATCTGCACCTCCTGCTCCAGCTCGGGATACTCCTTCCCCACGCGGCGGAACACCTCGGCGAACAGGCCGTCCGTCACCTTCATGATGTTGTCCTTCACCAGGCAGGTCACCTTCTTCCGGCCATTGGCCCGGGCGTACTCGAAGGCGTAGCGCACGATCTTCTCACTGCCGGGGATGGTGATCAGCTTCAGGCACTGGAACACGTCGGTGGTCTGCCGGTGCTCGATGCCCGCGTAGAGGTCCTCCTCGTTCTCGCGTACCACCACCACGTCCATGCCCGGGTGCTGGGTGTGCACGAAGGGATGGAAGCTGCGGCAGGGGCGCACGTTGGCATAGAGGCCGAGCGTCTTCCGGATGGTGACGTTGAGGCTCTTGTAGCCACCGCCCTGGGGGGTGGTGATGGGACCTTTCAGGAAGACCGGGTTGCGACGCAGGGCGTCCCAGGCCTCGGCCGGGATGCCACTGGTGTTGCCGCTCCGGTAGACCTTTTCGCCCACCTCGATGTGCTCGTAGGTGAGCCCGCACTCGGCGGCGTCCAGGACGCGCAGGACGGCGTCGGTGATCTCAGGGCCGATGCCGTCCCCTTTCGCTACGGTGATGATCATGGCGTGGTGTCGATGTGTTCGAGGTAAACGATGGTGCGTTCGTACAGGTGGTCCGCCAACGCCTGGGGATCGCGGGTCTCGCTCAGTTCCGTGAGCGAGGGCAGGTGCTCCATGGCGAAGGGGAGGGAATGGGCCATCTCCACCAGCGTGGTGGCGAAGCTGCGTGGCATGGAGAGTTCCGGCCTGCAGGTCAGGAGCCGGTCGGCCACGAAGGCGGAAAGGTCCTTGTAGGGTTTGAAGAGGCGCCGGGCGTTGTCGTCGTCCACGTGCTTGTGCATGTAGCTCTTCATGCCTTCGGCGATCACCAGGTGGCGGAGCGCGGCGGGGTCCACATGAAGGGGTGGCAGGTCGGCAGGCCAGATGCCGCAGAGCACGTCCACCACCCGCCGCAGGGCATCGCGCGGACCGGCCGCCCGCACCACCTCCTGCGCGGCCACCTGGCGCAGCCACAGCCAGTACAGCTGGAAGTGGTACTGGAGCAGCCGCTGCTTGTTGGCGAAGTACTTGTAGATGCTGACCTCGGTACACCCGGCCCGTGCAGCGAGCTTGCGGAAGGTGAAGGCCTCCAGCCCAAGCTCATTCAGGAGCATCAGACCATCCGCCAGCACGGAGCGCCCCAGTTCCGTGGCCATCGGCTCGCGCAGGGACAGCGCCGCGTCCGGCTTGAATTGAAGGTGCTGCTCCGCCATTGCGGCGGCGAATTTAGTATTACTTAACCATCTGTCAAGTAATACTAAATCATTTCTTCCTCAGCTTGGGATTGGCGGCATGCCTGGCCCGGTCCCGTTGGGTCTTGGCGGCCATGCGCTCCCGCCAGGCGGCGTCCAGGTCCACCCCGGTCTGATTGGCCAGGCACAGCACCACGAACAGCACATCGGCGAGCTCCATCCCCAGGTCGCGGTCACGGTCGCTCTCCTTCTCGCTCTGCTCCCCGTAGCGGCGGGCGATGATCCGGGCCACCTCCCCCACCTCCTCGGTGAGCATGGCCATGTTGGTGAGCTCATCGAAGTAGCGGACCCCCACGTCGTGGATCCAGGCGTCCACCTCCGTCTGCAGCGCCTTGAGCGCCGCTGGTCCGTTCGTTCCGTCCATGGTCGTCTGCTTCATTCCTTCAGGCGGCTGTCGATCACCAGGGTCACCGGACCAGCATTGACCAGTTCCACCTGCATGTCTGCGCCGAACTCCCCGCTTTGGACCGGCCTGCCGAGCAACTCCGCCAACCGCTGCTTGGCACGCAGGTACAGGGGAATGGCCTCCTCGGGTCGCGCGGCCCGGATGTAGCTGGGGCGGTTGCCTTTCCGCGTGCTGGCATGCAGGGTGAATTGGCTCACCAGCAGCACATCGCCGCCGGCCTGCATCACGTCCAGGTCCATCACCCGCTCGTCGTTCGGAAAGATCCGCAGGCGTACCAGCTTGCCGCACAGCCACTCCAGTTCCTCCTCCGTGTCCCCGGTCTCGATGCCGAGCAGCACCAGCATCCCCTGTCCAATGGAGGCCCGCAGCGCACCGTCGATGTGCACCGCGGCCTCGCTCACCCGCTGCACCACCGCCCTCATGGCCGACGCGTCCTTTCCTCCAAAAAGCGCTTGACCCGTTCCTGCTGCTCGGCACTGGTCCCTCGTCCGGTGATGCCATCGCGCCAGTACCCGTAGGTGGCGTTCGGCACGAGGACGAACCTCCCATGCAGGGCCTCGCGGTGTTCCTCCAACATACCCCACCCCAGGTCCTCACCCCGTTCGCGGAACACTTGGTCGAAGTCCGTGAGCTGGTCGCCGACCAACAGCACGATGCGGTGATCAGCGGCCACCGACGCCCTCCGTGCGGTCTTGTCGCTCGTGCTGCCCTTGGTGAGCACATGGTCTGCATCGGACATGGGAAAGCCGAGGGCGCTCAGGTTGCGTACGGTGGCCGCTCGTTCCTCGTCCGTCCGGTTCGTGATGTAGAAGACGGCACAGCCGAGCTCTTCCGCATGCTGAAGGAACGCCAGGGCTCCAGGAAGGGCCGCGGCCGAAGCGCGGTCCGTCCAGGCCTTCCAGGTCTCGGGGGAGTAGCTGCGCCCGGCGAGGATGTTCTCCAGTTCGTAGGGACTGTTGTCCAGCACCGTCTCGTCCACGTCCACCACCACCGCCGGGGGAAGGCCGTCCGGGACCGCGAGGTTGGCCTCCAACTTCACGCGTGCCAAAGCGTAGGCCTGCTCGTACATCCACTGCACCTCCGCCGACGCGTTCTGGTACAGGGCAGCGTAGGTGTTGGGCGACAGCTCCGCGCCAGCGGGGGCAACGGCGGTCTCCCGGGTGCCGGAGCAGGCCAGCAGGCCACAGGTTCCGGCGATGATCAGGGTCCTTCGCAGGGTCATGTCGTTCCTGGTTCAGCCGACGCGGTAGGGGCTTTCCTCGTCAAGGTCGGCGAGCATTTCGAGGTAACTGGCGTAACGCGTGGCCGGGATCCGGTCCTCTTCCACGGCCCTGCGCACGGCGCAGCCGGGTTCCTGCTTGTGCAGGCAGTTCTGGAAGCGGCACTCCCCCTTCAGGGCGAACAGTTCCGGGAACTGGTCCACGATGTCGGCGGCCTCCAGGTCCACCAGGCCGAAGCCTTTCACTCCCGGTGTGTCGATCACAAAGCCGCCTTCCCGCAGCGGGAACATCTCGGCGTAGGTGGTGGTATGCTGGCCCTTGCTGGTGGCCCGGCTCACCTCGGCCGTATGCAGGTCCAGCGTGGGATCGATCGCATTGACCAGGGTGCTCTTGCCCACCCCGCTGTGGCCGGCCAGCAGCGTGGTGCGGTCCTTGAGCAGCTCCTTCACCTCCCCCACGCCGATGCCCTGCACGGCCGAGGTGATGATCGTCCGGTACCCGATGCGGTCGTAGGTGTCCTTGTAGTCGGCCAGCAGTTCGAGCTCCTTGTCGGTGAGGTCGTCCAACTTGTTGAAGACGATGACCACCGGAACCCGGTAGGCTTCCGCGGTGACCAGGAAGCGGTCGATGAAGCCGTAGGAGGTCCGGGGGCGCGCCAGGGTGACCATGAGCAGGGCCTGGTCCACGTTGGCGGCGATCACGTGGCGCTGGTGGCTCAGGTTCACCGACTTGCGCACCAGGTAGTTGCGCCGGTCGTGCAGGTCGGTGATGCCGCCCGGCTCGTCGGGACCGGTCTGCGGATCGAAGGTCACCCGGTCGCCCACGGCCACGGGGTTGGTGCTCTTCCAGCCCTTGATGCGCAGGCGGCCCTTGGCCACGCAATCGTGCTGCGTGCCATCGTCGGCCAGCACCAGGTAGCGGCTGCCGGTGCTGCGTAGGACCGTTCCCTCGGGCATGATGCCCCAAAGTTCGGCCGCATCGGCCAGCCGGGCACCGTTCCCCGTTCACGGAAAGGCGGAAGCCCTTGCCGGGCCTACCTTCGCCGCCATGTCCATCACGGTCGCGCACGTCACCAAGCGCTATGGCGCCCAGAAGGCGCTGGACGATGTCTCCTTCGAGATCGGGGCCGGAGAGGTGGTGGGCTTCCTGGGGCCGAACGGTGCGGGCAAGAGCACGATGATGAAGGTGCTCACCGGCTTCATCCCGCCCTCTGACGGCGAGGCCAGCGTGTGTGGGCATTCCGTCGCCGGGGAACCCATGGCCGTGCGCCGGTGCATCGGTTACCTCCCCGAGCACACGCCCCTGTACACCGACCTCTACGTGCGGGAATACCTCGAATTCGTGGGCGGCATCCATGGCGTGAAGGGGTTGAAGGACCGCGTGAAGGAGATGATCGCCGCCGTGGGGCTGGAGCGGGAGCAGCACAAGCGCATCGGTGCACTGAGCAAGGGCTACCGCCAGCGCGTGGGTCTGGCACAGGCCATGATCCACGACCCCGAGGTGCTGATCCTGGACGAACCCACCAGCGGGCTGGACCCCAACCAACTGGCCGAGGTGCGCGGGCTGATCCGCGACCTGGGCAGGGAGAAGACCGTGATGCTGAGCACCCACATCATGCAGGAGGTGGAGGCCATCTGCGACCGGGTGATCATCATCGACCGCGGGAAGATCGTGGCGGACGACCGTGCCGAACGCCTGCGAGGCATGCAGCGCAAGCGGGAGGTGATCGCCGTGGAGTTCGACGATGAGGTGGCAATGGCCGACCTGAAGGACCTTGCCGGCGTGGTGCACGTGCAACGGATCAAGGGAC
Organism: Flavobacteriales bacterium; assembly: GCA_020635695.1. Taxonomy (GTDB): domain Bacteria; phylum Bacteroidota; class Bacteroidia; order Flavobacteriales_F; family PHOS-HE28; genus PHOS-HE28. The sequence continues at coordinate 33,103 of JACJZH010000017.1, forward strand.
ATGTGTGGGAGCTCTCCTTCACGGGGGAGGATGTACGTGCCGCGGTGTTCCAGCTGGCGGTGGACAAGGGTCGCAAGGTGCTGACCCTGCAGCGCGCCGAACGCGGGTTGGAGGACGTCTTCAAGGAGCTGACGCGCGGCTGAGCCGGGTCTTGGCCCGAACGCGACAAATGCGCTTCCTTTGCGCGGCGCGAAAAGACCGCATCCATGTCCTACCTGTTCACCTCCGAATCCGTGAGCGAGGGCCATCCCGACAAGGTGGCCGACCAGATCAGCGATGCCCTCATCGACCATTTCCTGGCCTTCGACCCGGAGAGCAAGGTGGCCTGCGAAACGCTGGTGACCACCGGGCAGGTGGTGCTGGCCGGCGAGGTGAAGAGCCAGGCCTACCTGGACGTGCAGGAGATCGCCCGCCAGGTGATCGACCGCATCGGCTACACCAAGAGCGAGTACATGTTCGAGGCCCACTCCTGCGGGGTGCTCAGCGCCATCCACGAACAAAGCCCGGACATCAACCAGGGGGTGGAGCGCCGGAAGAAGGAGGAACAGGGCGCCGGTGACCAGGGCATGATGTTCGGCTATGCCTGTCGCGAGACGGACAACTACATGCCGCTGGCCCTGGAATTGAGCCACCTGCTGCTCAAGGAACTGGCCGCCATCCGCCGCGAGGCGAAGGACATGCCCTACCTGCGCCCCGATGCCAAGAGCCAGGTGAC
>JACJZH010000018.1 GCA_020635695.1 Flavobacteriales bacterium
GGCCAATTCACCACCTTCACCGCCAACCCCTTGTATTCCTGGGCCAGCCTGTCGATCGCGGCGGGGAGCCATACCCTGAACTGCCCGGACGGGTTGATCGGCTACGTGTATGGCATGGGGGGATATGAGAGCTATGCCTATTCCACGGGTTCCTTCACCCCGGTGCCCCCGCTGGTGGTCGATTCCGTGGATTGCGTGAACCCGGGGAACGGCCAGATCACGCTTGCAAGCCCGATACCCCTGTTCGCTCCCTATTGGACCACCCTGTCCAACCCCAACGACACCCTCGCATTTGGGAACACCTATACGTTCCTGCCCACCGTTTCGGATGTCTATGTGGTCCATGGGCAACAGTTCATCAGCCAGTGCACGGACGAGTACCTGTTCAGCATTGAACTGACCACGCCCATCTTCACCGATCCGACGATCAACGGGCAACCGGCCGCGTCCATCCAGGTCTGTGCCTACACACCGGTCCAGTTGGGCGTGGACGTGACCCCGCCCTCAAGCACCTACAACTACTCGTGGTCGCCAGCGGCCACCTTGGACGACCCGACCAGTGCCACCCCGATCGCCACGCCCGCGAGCGATACCTGGTATTACGTGGAGGTGAGCACCTTGAACTCCTGTTCGGTCGCCTATGACAGCATCTTCGTGGATGTCGTCGGAGGTGACGTCCTGGCCTTTGACGCTGAAGCCCAGGATGTCGCCTTGTGCCTTGGTGACTCCACCCAGCTCGACGCCGTCATCCAGCAGATCATCGCCTCTGACGATTTCAATGCCGGTACGGGAACGCTCTGGGGAGCGCTGCAGAACGGTACGACCAGCACGGCGTGCGGCTCCATCACTGGTGACGCCCTTTATTTCGACGGTGCCGGACAGCGCTCGGCGACCACCGTGGCCTTGGACGTCAGTGCGGGTGGATCGGTCCAGTTCGTGCTGAAGATCGGCGACGGGGTGGCACCGTGTGAGAACGCGGATCCGGGTGATGATGTGGTCCTGGAATACTCGGTGAACGGCGGAGGGACCTGGACCCTGATGAACACGTACTGGGAATTCCTCTATCCCACCTTCACGACCATCACCGAGGCCATCCCCGCCCCGGCCATGACCCCGAACACCCTGTTCCGCTGGCGACAGCTGAACAACGGAGGTGCCGGCGAGGACAACTGGAGCCTGGAGGACGTGGCGATCGCCGTGGTCGACAATACCGGCCTGACGTTCACCTGGACGCCCTCGGCACAGGTATCCGACCCCGCGATCAAGGACCCGATGGCCTATCCGACCGGTACCGGCTGGTTCGTGCTCGCGTTCGATGACGGCCAGACCGGGTGCAGCTATTCCGATTCCGTGCGGATCGATGTGGACCTGCCCTTCTCCATTGATGTGACCCCGGACACCACGATCTGCGACATCGCGGGAATCCAATTGGATGCCGTGCCCAGCTCGGGGAGCAATCATACCTGGCTTTGGACCCCAGGGGCCACCTTGAACGCCGATTTCCTCCAGGATCCAGTAGCCACACCGAACGTGACAACGACCTACAACGTGACCGTCACCACCGGATTCGGGTGTGTGGAAACGGACAGTGTCACGATCACGGTGAACCAATTGCTGGGCCTCACCGCCACTTCCTCACTGAACAACCTCTGTCTTGGGGACTCCACCGAACTGGATGCCCAGATCTCGGGCAGCGCCACGGACCTGGTGTTCTCCTGGACTCCGGCAGGTTCCGTGGATCAACCCACCGCACAGACCTCCTGGGCGCATCCCGTGACCACGACGAACTACATCGTGACGGTCACCGATACCATCACGCAATGCAGTCTGGTCGACAGCATTCTGGTCGATGTCACCAGCCTTTACGGGATCTCCACCACGGCGGACACCACGTTGTGCTCATCCATCGGTCTTCCCCTGCAGGTCGTGCACAATGTGCCGAACGCGATCATCCAATGGTCCCCTCCCCAATTCCTTGCCGGAGCGAACACGGCCAACCCCACGGTGACCGCTGACACCACGGCCCAGTACGCGGTCCAGGTGACGGACCCGCAAGGATGTTCGGCATTCGATACCGTGAACGTGGAGGTGGTCTTTTCCTCCCTGACGTTCTTCTCCGACACGTCCATCTGTGCCGGGGACTCCGTGGTGATCGACGCCGGCTTCCCGAATGCCGACCATACCTGGAGCACGGGCGCCACGACCCAGAGCATCACGGTGTTCTCGGCCGGTGCCTACTCCGTGGTCATGCTGGACGTGCTCTCCTCCTGCCAATCCACGTTCACCACCAACGTGACCGTGGACCCGCTTCCGGTCGTGGACCTGGGTCCGGACACCTCCTTGTGCATCGGCCAGAACTGGATCCTGGATGCCGGGAACCCCGGGGCGCAATACCTCTGGAACAACGCGGCCACCTCCCAGACCATCACGGTGACCAATGACAGCACCTATTCGGTCATGGTGACCGACGCCAATGCCTGCGTCCAGCGCGACTCGATCCTGGTCACGTTCGATCCCCTGCCGGTGATCCCGATCTCGGACGCCACCGTGTGCGTGAGCGACACCGTGGTGTTGGACGCCGGGAACCCGGGATCCAGCTATGTCTGGAGCACGAACGAGACGACACAGAGCATCGAGGTCATGGTGAACTCCGGGGTCTACTCCGTGGTGGTCACCACACCCACGATATGCATCGATTCCGCCGATGTGCAGATCACGTTCATTCCATTCCCGGTGGTCGACCTCGGACCGGATACGGCCCTGTGCGATACCGAACAGATCACGCTGGACGCGGGCAACCCGGGTGAGACCTTCCAGTGGTGGGATGGCAGCACGTCCCAGACGGTGACGCTCTACGAAAGCGCCGATGTGTGGGTGAGCGTGTACAACGGCTACTGTACCACCTATGATTCAGTGGACGTGGTCTTCAACCCGCTGCCGATCCCCCAGCTTTCGGAGGAACTGACCACCTGTTTCGACCTGCCGCCGCATCACCTGCCCCTGGACGCAGGCAATCCGGAATGCAGTTTCGTCTGGAGCAATGGGGATACCGCCCAGGTGACCCTGGCGGATGCCTATGGCACCTATGTGGTGACCATCACCACACCTTTTGAGTGCTCCATTGATGACGAGGTGCTGATCCGGGAATACTGCCCCAGTGCACTGTATGTTCCCAACACCTTCACCCCGGATGGTGATGGCGTGAACGACCTGTTCTTCGCCATGGGCAACAACCTGGTGGACATGGAGCTCAGCATCTTCGACCGGTGGGGTGAACTGATCTATTCCGGCGAGAACGCCTTTGCATTCTGGAACGGCGAATCCAATGGTTCCCCGGTCCAGGACGGCGTGTACATCTGGAAGCTCAACTACCGCTTCATGGTCGACGTGAACGGTACCCTCGGGCCTGAGTACGAGGAGATGGGCCACGTCACGGTGGTCCGCTGAGGCGACGACCGGAGAAGGCAACTTTCGGCATACGGCTTGCGTAGTAAGGCGCGATCCACCACGCTCTTCGGTGGAAAGCATGGAATACAAGCGCCCATATGGGGCCCTGCTGCTGGCCGGAGCCCTGTTCGCCCTGGTGACAGGCACCCGTGCCCAGAGCACCCCGCTCAACACGCAGGGAACGGTATTCTGGTCGGGCTTCATGCAGAACGCCTATGGAGCCCAGACCCTGAAGCTCCAGATCACCTCGGCCACTTCCACCTCGGGCACCGCGAGCATTCCCGGAACCGGATGGAGCCAGGCCTTCTCCGTTCCAGCCGGTGGATTCACCTCGGTGACCGTTCCGGCCACCGCCGAACACACGGGATCGGAAACGATCAATGACCTGGGCGTCCTGGTCACAGCGGACGACCCGGTGAGCGTGGTGGCCCTCAGCCAGCAGAGCTTCACCGCCGACGGCACCCTGCTTCTACCGTTCGAAGCCCTGGGCACGCAGTACATGGCCGAAGGCTACCTCGGGCTTCCCGGGTTCAATGACTTCTACAAGAGCGAGCTGCTCATCGTTTCCACCACCGACGATACGGAAGTGGAGATCACCCCCAGTGTGAACACGGCCGGCGGCCATCCGGCAGGCGTTCCCTTCACGGTCCAACTGGATCAGGGGCAGACCTATCAGGTCCAGTCGGCACTGGCCACCTTGGACATCACCGGGACCACCGTCATCGGCACCGCCGCGAGTGGTGATTGCCGGCCGTTCGCCGTCTTCAGCGGATCGATGTGCGCGAACGTGCCGGTCGGTTGTCCGGCATGCGATCATGTGTTCGAACAGCTCTACCCCACCGACCGCTGGGGCGCTTCCTTCGTGGCCCTGCCGTTGGCGAACACCACGGGCTACACCTTGCGCGTGCAGGCCCTGCTCAACAACACGACGGTCAGTTTCAATGGTGCCCCACCGGTGACGCTCAACGCGGGCGACCGACATGAACTGAACAATGTCGCCACGGCCACTTGCGTGGGATCGAACGGTCCCATTTCCGTGGTCCAGTTGATGGAAGGCTACAACTGTGCGGGCGATGGTGATCCCTCGATGCTGGTGCTGCAACCCGTGGACCGCAAGGCCACGCACGCGATCTTCCATACCCCCACATCCCCCCAGATCGGTCAGCGAAGGGTGAACGTCCTGATGGAGGGCACTTCCACCTCCACCCTGCAACTGGACGGGTTCGGTGTGAACCAGGGTTCATTCACCGCTCTTCCCGCTTGTCCGGACCTGGCCTTTGCTCAATTGAGCCTGAGCCCTGGCGTGCACACGCTGAGTTCGGCGAGCGGATTCATTGCCCAGGTGTATGGTACCGGGACCGGGGAGAGCTATCTGTTCGGGCTCGGATCCTTTGCTCCTGAAGTGGTTGAACCCGACAGTGTGATCTGCAGTTCAGGCCCGGTTTCGCTTTCCTCACCGATCATACTGGACAACGCGTTCTGGACGCTCGCCAGCGACCCGAACACCGTGCTCGCACAGGGCCAGTCCATCACGTTCACCCCCGTGGGAAGCGACACCCTTACCGTGCATGGGGAACTCCCCGTGAGCGGCTGTCCGAAGACCTTCGACTTCATCCTCGGAGCACCCGTGCCGCCATCGCTCACCCTCTCGGCCAATGACCTGCCCAACCTGAGCATCTGCCAGTTCAGTCCCGTGCAACTGGCCGTGGACCCGCCCCTCGACCCCGCCTTCTACGAGCTTGCCTGGAGCCCGGCCGGACTCGTGAGCGACCCCCAGGCCCCCGATCCGACGGCCTGGCCTTTCACGGACACCTGGTTCAAGCTGGCCGTGACCAGCACCGCAGGCTGCGGGAGCATCACCGACAGCATCCTGGTGCAGGTGACGCCGGGCGAGGTGGCCTCCTTCGAAGCGGTGGCCCAGGACACCCTGCTCTGCCTGGGAGAGTCCGTCGTTCTCGAGGGTCGCGTGGAACGCGTCATGGCACTTGACCACCTGGACACGACGCCCGGAGCCGTGTTCGCCAACGTACAGAACGGCACGATCGGCAATGCCTGTGGGTCGGTGACGGGGGCTGCGTTGTACTTCGATGGGAACGGGCAACGAGCGGCCCGGACGGTCCCATTCGACCTGAGCAATGGAGGTCAGGTGCGATTCAGCCTCAAGATCGCCACCGGCACGGCACCCTGCGACGATGCGGATCCGGGTGAGGACGTGGTGCTGGAATACTCCACCAATGGAGGCGGCAACTGGACGGTCTTCTCGACCCTCAATGAAGCGTCGTTCCCATTGTTCACGCCGGTAACCGTGGCCGTGCCGCCCGCTGCCCACACGCCCGCCACCCTGTTCCGCTGGCGTCAGCTGGCCCATAGCGGAGCCGGGCAGGACAACTGGGTGCTGGATGAGGTCTACCTCACCACCTACGATGGCAGCGGCCTGAACTACGCCTGGAGCCCGACAGCCGGTCTTGGAACGCCGAACGCCCAACAGACCACCGCGGCGGCCACGACCAGCGGCTGGGTCCAGGTGACCCTGACCGACCCGAACACGCTCTGCACCTACACCGATTCGGTATACCTGACGGTGGATCCCGCCTTCACGTTGACCGTGACCCCCGATACCACCGTGTGCGATGCGGCCGGCATCCCCTTGGAGGCCATGGCCAGCTCGGGCTCCGGCATCACCTGGAACTGGACACCGAACAACGGCACGCTGAGCGCCACCAACGTGCCGGACCCGGTGGCCTCGCCCACGAACACCACGACGTATACGGTCAACGCGGAGAACGCGAGCGGCTGCACCGCGACGGAGGCCGTGACCATCACCGTGGGCACGCTGATCGGGGTGAACGTGACGGCCAGCGACCTGCAGCTCTGCCAGGGCGGGACCAGCCAGCTGATCGCGGCCGTGCAGGGCAACTTGAACACGGTCCTTTCGTGGACCGGTGCAGGGCTCAGCAGTACCACCCAGCCCGACCCAGTGGCCTCGCCGACCACGAACACCACCTATGTCGCCACGCTCGTGGACACCCTTTCGGGCTGCACCGTGCAGGACAGCATCACCATCGCCGTGTCCACCGCTTACAGCCTTACGCTGCCGGCCGACACCACCCTGTGCAATACGCTGGGCTTCCAGTTGAGCGTGCAGCACAACGTGCCCGGCCCCTTCACGATCAGCTGGTCACCTGCCGGTTTCCTGAACAATGCCTCGATCGCTGCACCCACCATCATGGCCGACACCACCGCGACCTATGTGGTGGTGGTGACCGACGCGAACGGTTGTTCAGTGACGGACTCTGTGACCGTGACGGATGCCTTTGACATGCTGGTGAGCCCGGTGGCGCTGCAGACCTGCCAGGGCAACAGCCTGCTCCTGGATGCCGGATTCCCCGGATCCACCTACTCCTGGAACACCAACCAGACCACACAGACCATCACGGTGAACGCCTCGGGCGCCTACACGGTCACCATCACCGACCCGCAAGGCTGCCAGACCTACAAGACCTTCAACGTGACCGTGCATCCGCTGCCCGTGGTGGACCTTGGGGCAGATACCCTGATATGCGGGACCGCATCCCTTGTTCTGGATGCCAACAGCCCCGGCAACACCCTGCTTTGGAGCACCAACGCCACCACTCCCACCATCACGGTGAACCAGCCAGGGGCTTATTGGGTCACCGCCACCAGCCCACAAGGCTGCGTGAACTCCGACACGGTGATCGTGGACTTCCAGCCCCTGCCCGTGGACATGCTCGTGGATGTGACCGCCTGCGCGACCCAGCCGCCGCTGCTCGACGCAGGTAATCCGGGCAGCACCTTCTTGTGGAACACCAATGCCACCACACAGACGATCATCGCGACCACGGACGGGACCTACAGCGTGACCGTGACGACCCCTTCCGGCTGCTCGGACACCTTCGATGCCACGGTGACGCTGGTACCTGAACCCGTTGTGGACCTCGGTCCGGACACCGCCTTGTGCGCCGGCCAACCGCTCGTGCTCGATGCCGGCAACCCCGGCCTCGGCTACCTGTGGAGCACCAACGCCACTTCACAGACCATCACAGCCACCACGAGCGGCGTGTACTGGGTGGAGGTGGACAATGGCTCCTGCATCGCGACGGATTCCATCGACGTGGTCCTGCATCCATTGCCGGTGGACATGCTGATGGACGTGACCGTGTGCGAGGACCAGCCGGCCATGTTGGATGCCGGAAACCCCGGCGGCAGCTACCTGTGGAGCACCAACGCCACCTCGCAGACCATCGCGGTGAACGCCAGCGGCACGTACACGGTCACGGTGACCACGCCCCAGCAATGCAGCGCCACCTTCGATGCTGTGGTGGACCTGGTGCCCTACCCCGTGGTGGACCTGGGGCCGGACACCGTGCTCTGTGATGGCGATGTGCTCGTGCTCGATGCCGGCAATCCCGGTGCCACCTACACTTGGAGCTCCGGGCAGAACACCCGAACCATCAACGTGACCCAGGCCGGGACCTACAGCGTGGAGGTGGCCAACGGCTCCTGCACCACCAGCGATGCCGTCACCGCCCAGTTCAACCCCTCTCCCGCACGCATGGCGGCCCAGCAGTTCTACACCTGCCTGGACGAAGAGCCGCACTACGTGGTGCTGGACGCGGGCAACCCGGGCAGCGACTTCGACTGGAGCACCGGGGAGACCACCCAGATCATCCTGGCAGGCGCCTATGGATGGTTCTACGTGGAGATCACCAACGACTTCGATTGCAGTGTGACCGATTCGGTGGTGGTGAACGAATTCTGCCCCGCCAACATCTTCGTGCCCAATACCTTCACGCCGAACGGCGACGGCACCAACGACTTCTGGATGCCGGTGGGCAACAACCTGGCCGAGATCGAACTGCAGGTCTTCGACCGCTGGGGCGGCATCGTGTTCCAGACGAACGTGGTGGGGGATGCCTGGGACGGTCGCGTAGGCGGTGAGTTCGTGAAGAACGACACCTACATCTGGAAGATGTCCTACCGATTCTTCACCGACGCCCAAGGGCAGCTGGGACCCATGCGTGAGGAGATGGGCCACGTGCAGGTGCTGCGGTGAGGCACCCTTCAACCAGGCAGCTCGAAGTCGTCGGCTTCGCGCGCCACAGGGAATTTCTCCCGGAAGTCCTCCAAGGCCTGGCGGTCCAGCGTGTGCGTCGTCAGACCCTCCTCTCCAGGGGTCACTGAAGCCGCCACCTCACCCCTGGGGTCCACCAGCACGGAATCGCCGGTGTAGGTGTTGCCCTTGCCATCGATACCGACCCGGTTCACGCCAGCGACGTAGCACTGGTTCTCGATGGCACGGGCCAGCAGCAGCTTGCTCCAGGGTGAACGCCGGGCCTCCGGCCAGTTGGCCACGTACAGCGCCAGGTCGTAGTCGTTCCGGTTGCGGCTGAACACGGGAAAGCGCAGGTCGAAACAGATCTGGAGGAGGATCCGCCAGCCCCGCCATTCCGCCACCACCCTGTCCTTCCCCGGACTGAAGTGGTCGGTCTCGTTGGCGAAGCGGAACAGGTGGCGCTTGTCGTACATGGTCACTTCGCCCTCGGGCCTCACAAAGAGGCCCCGATTGAAGTACCTGCCATGCTCCTCGATGATCACGCTGCCATACAACGCTGCGTCCAGGGCGGCTGCCTGCTGTTGCATCCAGGCCAGCGCGGGACCGTCCATGGTCTCAGCGAGTTCCGCACTGCGCATGCTGAAACCGGTGGTGAACATCTCGGGCAGCACGACCAGGTCCGTACTTCCTTGAAGCCCATCCAGTTGCCGGCTGAAGTGCGCGCGGTTGGCCTCCGCATCCTCCCACCGGAGGTCGGACTGCACCAGGGTGACCCTCAGATCGCGCATAGCCGTTCGATGGCGGCATCCAAGGTAGCGTCCTCCTTGGCGAAGCAGAAGCGGACGAGCCGCTGGCCTTCCGGAGGGTCCTGGTAAAAGGGCGAGAGTGGAATGGCGGCCACCCCATGCTCCCGGGCCAACCATTCGCAGAACTCGCGGTCCGGAACATTCCGGATGGCCCCGTAGTCGGCCACCTGGAAATAGCTGCCCTCGCAGGCGATCGGCCGGAACCGGGTGCGGGCCAGTCCGGCCTGGAAGCGGTCGCGCTTGGCCTGGTACATCGGGGACACCGTCTCGTAGTGCGCAGGGTCCTTCAGGTAGCCGGCAAGCGCATGCTGCATGGGGGTGTTCACACTGAACACGTTGAACTGGTGCACCTTGCGGAACTCCGCCATCAGGGCTTCCGGGGCCAGTACATAGCCCATCTTCCAGCCGGTGGCGTGGAACACCTTGCCGAAGCTGAACACCACGAATGCCCGCGACCGCAGGGCCTCGTAACGCATGGCCGAGGCATGGGGCTCCCCATCGAACACGATGTGCTCGTACACCTCATCGCTGAGCAGCAGGATGTCCGTGCCCTCGACCAGGTCGGCAATGGCCAGCATGTCGGCCTCCCGCAGGATGGTCCCGGCCGGATTGTGCGGGGTGTTGATCACCAGCAGCCGCGTGCGTGGGGTGATGGCCTTGCGAACGGCCTCCGCATCGAAGCGCATGTCACCCGCCAGCCGCACGTGCACCGGCACTCCCCCGAAGAGCTGCACCGCAGGAGCGTAGCAGTCGTAGGCCGGGTCCACGATGATCACCTCGTCGCCGGCATGTACCACGGCGGCGATGGCCGTGAAGATGGCCTGGGTGCCACCGGCCGTGACGGTGATCTCCGTGGCTGGATCGTACTTCACTTGGTAAAGCCGTTCCACCTTGTCGGCCAGCGCCTGCAGCAGGGCGGGCAGCCCCGGCATGGGCGCGTACTGGTTGTGTCCGGCACGCATGGCGGCATGCACACGGTCCGCCAGCTCGGGGTCGATCGGAAAATCCGGGAAGCCCTGCCCGAGGTTGATGGCGCCGACCTCGTTGGCCAGGCGGCTCATCACCGCGAAGATGGTGGTGCCGACGTGGGGAAGCTTGGAAGCCAAGTGCTGCGACATCGGTCAGCAGCGATCACTCCTTCGTCACGCTCGCCGCCAGGTACTCGCGGTTCATGCGGGCGATGTGCTCCAGGCTGATCTCCTTGGGGCATTCGATCTCGCAGGCCCCGGTGTTGCTGCAATTGCCGAACCCCTCCTTGTCCATCTGCTCCACCATGTTCAGCACGCGGTGCTTCGCCTCGGGCCGGCCCTGGGGCAGCAGGGCGAACTGGCTCACCTTGGCGGCCACGAACAGCATGGCGCTGCCGTTGGTACAGGTGGCCACGCAGGCGCCGCAGCCGATGCAGGTGGCGGCGTCGAAGGCCTCGTCGGCATCATCCTTGGGGATCGGGGTGGCGTTGCCGTCCACCAGGTTGCCGCTGGTGTTCACGCTGATGAAGCCACCCGCGGCCTGGATGCGGTCGAAGGCGCTGCGGTCCACCACCAGGTCCTTGATCACGGGGAAGGCCGCCGAACGCCAGGGCTCGATGTGGATGGTGTCCCCGTCCTTGAAGCGACGCATGTGCAGCTGGCAGGTGGTGATGCCGCGGCCCGGGCCGTGCGCCTGGCCATTGATGAACATGCTGCAGCTGCCACAGATGCCCTCGCGGCAGTCGTGGTCGAAGGCGACGGGGTCCTTGCCCTCGCGTACGAGCTTCAGGTTTAGCACGTCGATCATCTCCAGGAAGCTCATGTCCTCCTCGATGCCATCGATCGGGTAGGTCTCCATGCGCCCCTTGTCGTTGGGGCCGCTCTGTCGCCAGATCTTGAGTGTCAGCTTCATGGTCGTTCGTTAGGCGGCCAGCTCCCGGCCGTTCACAGCATGTTTGCGCCACACGGAGAAGTGCTCCAGGGCGTTCTCCCGGCCCACGCTCCGGTGGAGCAGGTCCGCGTTCACCCCCAGGTGGGCCATGGCCCGTTGGAGGAAATCCTCGAAGGCGTCCGAATCCCAGACGTGCGCATGCTCCCGGCGCCTGCGCATGTCCGTCAGCGCCCGGTCCAGCGCGGCGGAGCCCTCCCGCATCACCTGCGGATGCACGGCCGCGATCAGGTCGATGTACTGCTCATCGCTCACCGTGGTGACCTCCCGCCGATGCTGGTCGAGCAGCTGGCCGAAGGGGGTGTTCCCCCGCCGCCGGTCGAAGGTGTAGTGCCGATCAGGGGCCGCGATCACCGCCGCACCGCCAGGCTTCAGCACCCGGAACACCTCGCCCAACACCCGGATGGGATCGGCGACATGTTCGATGACGTGCGAAAGCACGACGAAATCGTAGTGGTCGTCCTGGAGTCCCTCCAGACCCTGACGGTCAAGGTCGCGCAGGTGGGTGGGCTCCACCAGCCGCTCCGCCTCGATCTCCGGGAACAGCCGGGCGGCCTCCTCCCGGGAAATGGCGTCCACGTACTCCACCGTGCACGCCACCGGCAGGGGCGCCGGTTCGTGCAAGGCACCGACCTCCAGTCCATGACCGCTCAGCAAGGCCCAACCCGGCTCGCGCAGGGCGAGGTAGGCAGGCCGTTCGGCGGTCATGGTGGCTGCGGTGGTCATCACTTGTAGCTCCGCTGCGTGGGCTTCACGAACTGGAAGTCCAGGTCCTCCTTGTGCAGGTTGGACTGGCCGGGATCGCCGGTCCATTCCCAGGCTGCTGCATAGGTGTACTGGTCGTCGTCGCGCAGTGCCTCGCCGTCCTCGGTCTGGAACTCCTCCCGGAAATGGCCGCCGCAGCTCTCATTGCGGTCCAGGGCGTCCTTGCACATCAGCTCACCCAGCTCCAGGAAGTCGGCGACGCGGCCGGCCTTCTCCAGTTCCTGATTGAAGCCTTCGGCGGTACCCGTCACGCGCACGTCCTTCCAGAATTCCTCGCGGATCTGCCGGATCTCCTGGATGGCCTGCTTCAGCCCTTCCGCGTTGCGGGCCATGCCGCACTTGTCCCACATCACCTTGCCCAAACGCTTGTGGAACTCGTCCACCGGGGTCCTACCCTGGATGGAGACCAGGTTCGTGAGCCGTTCGCGCACGTTCCGTTCCGCATCCGCGAACTCCTGCCGGTCGGTGTCGATCGGCCCGGTGCGGATGTCATCGGCCAGGTAATCGCCCACGGTGTAGGGGATCACGAAGTAGCCGTCGGCCAGGCCCTGCATGAGGGCGGAGGCGCCGAGGCGGTTGGCCCCGTGGTCGCTGAAGTTGGCCTCGCCCAAGGCGTACAGGCCGGGCACGGTGGTCTGCAGGTTATAGTCCACCCACAGGCCGCCCATGGTATAGTGCACGGCCGGGTAGATCTTCATCGGCTGGTCGTAGGGGTTTTCCCCGGCGATGTTGGCGTACATGTCGAAGAGGTTGCCGTACTTGGCCGACACCACTTCCTTGCCCAGCCGGATCACCTCTTCCTTCGAGGCGTTCTCCAGCTTTCGCACGTTGGCCTCCACCTTCCCGTAGCGCTCGATGGCCGAGGAGAAGTCGAGGTAGACCGCCTCGCCGGTCTTGTTCACTCCGAAGCCGGCATCACAGCGCTCCTTGGCGGCGCGGCTCGCCACATCGCGGGGCACCAGGTTGCCGAAGCTGGGGTAGCGCCGCTCCAGGTAGTAGTCGCGGTCCTCCTCGGGAATGTCCACTCCCTTCTTGCGGCCGGCGCGGATGGCCTCGGCGTCCTCCTGCTTCTTGGGCACCCAGATGCGTCCGTCGTTCCGGAGCGACTCGGACATGAGCGTGAGCTTGCTCTGGTGCTCGCCGCTGACCGGGATGCAGGTGGGGTGGATCTGCGTGTAGCAGGGGTTCGCCATGAACGCCCCGCGCTTGTGGGCCTTCCACGCGGCGGTGACGTTGCTGCCCATGGCGTTGGTGCTCAGGAAGAACACGTTGCCGTATCCCCCCGTGCAGAGCAGCACCGCATGGGCGCCATGCCGTTCGATCTCGCCGGTCACCAGGTCGCGCGCGATGATGCCCCGGGCCTTGCCGTCGACGAGCACGACGTCCAGCATCTCGTGGCGGGAATACATCTTCACCTTGCCCTTGCCCACCTGGCGGTTCAGGGCGCTGTAAGCCCCGAGCAGCAGCTGCTGTCCGGTCTGGCCGCGGGCGTAGAAGGTGCGGCTGACCAGCACCCCGCCGAAGGAGCGGTTGTCCAGCAGTCCGCCGTAGTCGCGGGCGAAGGGCACGCCCTGGGCCACGCACTGGTCGATGATGTTGGCGCTGACCTCGGCCAGGCGATATACGTTCCCTTCGCGGGCGCGGTAGTCACCCCCCTTGATGGTGTCGTAGAACAGGCGGTAGGTGCTGTCCCCGTCGTTCTGGTAGTTCTTGGCGGCGTTGATGCCCCCCTGCGCGGCGATGCTGTGGGCACGGCGCGCGCTGTCCTGGAAGCAGAAGGCCTTCACGTTGTAGCCCAGCTCCGCCAGGGAGGCGGCCGCGGAAGCCCCGGCGAGACCGGTGCCGACCACGATGACGTCGATGCGCCGCTTGTTGGCCGGGTTCACCACCCGGATGCTGTTCTTGTGGGTGGTCCACTTGCGTTCCAGCGGGCCGTCGGGGATCTTGCTGTCGAGCTTGGTCATCTTCCGGTCAGGCGTTGAAGAAGAACATCCACACGGGGATCAGGGCGAAGAGCACGGGCACCACCACGGCGAAGAACACGCCCACGTTCTTCACCAGGGGCATGTAGCGCGGGTGGTTGAGCCCCAGCGACTGGAACGCGCTCTGGAAGCCGTGCATCAGGTGGAAGGCGAGCACGCCCATCATCACCACGTACAGCCCCACGTACCAGGCCTTCCCGAAGGCGGCCTCCACCACGGCGAACAGGTCCTTGTTCCCGTCGGCATCCACCCCGATGGCGCCCCAATGCATCTCGTACCAGAAGCTGCGCATGTGGATGATGAGGAACACCAGCACCAACGTGCCCAGGAGGGCCATCCGGCGGCTGTACCAAGTGCTGTTGGCCCCGGCCTTCTCGTAGGCGTAGCGCACCGGACGGGCCTTCCGGTTCTGGGTGGCCAGCAACAGACCGTCGAAGGCGTGGAACAGGATGCTGAAGTACAGCAGGTAGCTCACCGCCTTCACCAGGGGGAAGGTGGTCATGAACTTCGCGTAGGCGTTGAACTTCAGCCGGCCCTCCGGGCTCATGTCCAGCAACTGGAGGTTGCCGGCCAGGTGGGCGATCAGGAAGACGCAAAGGAAAAGGCCCGTCAGGGCCATCCAGTACTTCTTCGCGAGGGAGGAACCGAGGAGTGCGGATCGTGCCATGGGTGGGGAACGCCGCGCACCACGCGCGGTCATGTGGGCAACAAAAGTAACCGACGCCCGGTTCGGGGCAAACGCAAGCATCCGGGCGGGGGCGTGTTGGCGTCCTACCTTAGCACCATGCGATACACGCCGCTCTCCGCAAGCACCTACATCGAGCACCGGGCCCGTTTCCGCAGGCACCTGGACAAGGGCGGTCTGGCCCTGTTCCACAGCAACGACATCATGCCCACCAGTGCCGATGGCACCATGCCCTTCAAGCAGGCTACGGACATCCTGTACCTGTGTGGCATCGACCAGGAGGAGACGATCCTCCTGCTGTTCCCCGATGCGCTGGACCCGAAGGACCGCGAGATCCTGTTCGTGCGGGAGACCAGCCCGGAGATCGCCATCTGGGAGGGCCACAAGTTCAGCCAGGAGGAGGCGCGGGAACTCAGCGGCATCGCCAACGTGCAGTGGACCAGCGCCTACGAGGCCACGCTGAAGCGGCTGGTGCCCCAGGCGGCCATGCTGTACCTGAACAGCAACGAGCACCTGCGCCAGAGCAACGAGGTGGAGACCCGCACCGACCGCATGAACGCGGCCGTGCGCCGGCAGTTCCCCCTGCATGAAGTACGTCGAAGCGCCCCAATCATGCACCGGGTGCGCAGTCGGAAGACCGCCGAGGAGGTGGAGCAGATGCGCCGCGCCATCGCCATCACCGGCAAGGCCTTCGAGCGGGTGTGCCGCTTCCTGAAGCCCGGAGTGATGGAGTATGCCGTGGAGGCCGAGATCACCCATGAGTTCATCCGGAACGGCTCCCGAGGGCATGCCTATACGCCCATCATCGCGAGCGGCTTCAGTGCCTGCGTGCTTCATTACATCGACAACGACCAGGCCTGCAAGGACGGTGACGTGATCCTGATGGACTTCGGCTGCGAATACGGGGGCTACGCAAGCGACATGACCCGCTGCCTGCCGGTGAACGGCCGCTTCACGGACCGCCAGCGCGCCGTGTACAACGCCGTGCTCCGCGTGAAGAACGAGGCCACCAAACTGCTGCGCCCCGGCACCATGCTCGCCGACTACCACAAGGAGGTGGGCAAACTGATGGAGAGCGAACTGATCGGCCTGGGCCTGCTGGACAAGCACGATGTGGCCAAGCAGGACCCCGAACGGCCGCTGTACAAGAAGTACTTCATGCATGGCACCAGCCATTTCATCGGACTGGACGTGCACGACGTGGGTCTGTGGACCGAGCCGATCGACGAAGGCATGGTGTTCACCGTGGAACCGGGCATCTACATCCGGGAGGAGAACCTGGGCATCCGCCTGGAGAATGATGTGCTGGTGACCAAGGACGGCCAGGACGATCTGTTCAAGGACATCCCGGTGGAGGCCGAGGCCGTGGAGGAACTGATGGCCGCCGTGCGGAAGGAGGTCGAGGCCTGACCGCCCTGTCCTGACACAACGAGCCCGGACCAGTCGTGGTCCGGGCTCGTTGCATGGTGCGCGTTCCGTCTAGCGCCGGACGAAGCGGGCCCGGGCCAGTCCCCGATCCGTGCGCAGGAGCAGCACATAGTGCCCCTGGGCCAGGGAAGAGACGTCCAGGCCCCCTGAAGGATCCACCATGCCGCGCTGGATGACGGTCCTTCCCGCGGCGTCATGCACCAGCAGTTCCTGGATCCGTGTATCAGCCGGTACGGTCAGGAACAGCTGCGCTTCCGTCGGATTGGGCCAGACCGCCAACTCACTCATCGCTGGCATGGCACCCAGGCCGAGGGAGAAGTCCGACACGCACCAGGGATCCTCCTCGAAACCGTCCGAACGAAGCTCCAGTTCGAAGAACGCCTGCACGCTGTCCACGCGTTGCTGCAATGCTGCCACGCTGGCCTGGGGACCGCCTGAGGAAGCCCGGGCGAAGACAAAGGCATGGTGCAGTTGTCCATGCCAGCCGGGCACCATGTCGTAGGGCCCTTGGGAGGTCAGGATCCGGCGGTCGCCCGGCTGGTTCACGGCACTGGCCTCGCTCCAGGGAGCTTGTGCCACGCCGTTCGTTCCCGCACCGAAGGGGTCGCTCGCGTCGGGATAGATGAACAGAGACGGGGTGTTCGGGTCGGCACCTGAGCTGGAGATATGTCCCGTGCCTCCGTAAAGCTGGGACGTCCCGTCGTTGAAGTGCCCTTCCAACTGGTAGTGGTACTGGGCTGCCGTGGTCGGCTCACCCGTGGGTCCGAACCCGTTCCCGAACGCCCGTGTCACGCTCAAGCCTGAGCGCTCGTTGTCCACCAGCCCATCGCCGAAACCGTAGCCATTGAAGGCCGGCATGTTGTTGTCAGCCGGCTCATCCGCACCCGTTGCCGGCAACAGCCCTCCGCTCAGTTGCACAATGCCGAACGCGGGCGGCTGACCGCCATACCCTGGTGTGAAGCCGTCCTCGTCGTTGGCATCGCCGTTGAGCACATAGACCAGGTTGCGGGCCACATCCGTGCCCACGAAGTCGTCCATGCCGTTGCCCAGGTCCAGGTCGGAGTAAAGGCCGATCCGCATGTCCGAATACGGGGTCGAGCTCCGATTGATGACCCGGTAGTGCAGGAACAGGGTCTGCTGCAGCGCTGCCGATCCGGAACCGAACGCGTAGGCCATGCCATGGACCTCCACCCCCAGCGGCAGACCACTGGTCAGCGCGTGGGCCTTGGCATCGTTGAAGATGAAGTACAGGGCCCGATCACCGGCGATGCAGGGATGATCACCGTTCGCCGGATCGTAGTACCCGTCGCCATCGTAGTCGATGAACGGGGCCAGGTACATCGCCTGTCCGATGGTGACATCGCCCATGGCCGGCCAGTCCAGGAACACGGAGGGGATCGTGTATCCTCCTGGATAGAGGACAGACTCATCACAATTCGGGTCGTTCAGGCAATCGAAGTAGGCGCGATGGGCGAGGATGTCCGCCCGATCCACCACCCACACCTGGTCGTAGTTCTGGGACTCCAGCGCGGTGATCCCCGCCAGACTGTCAAGCGGACCCGGCCAGTAGTCCCCGTCCACGATGCCTTCGAACCTGGCAGCTGCCACATGGAGCTGGTTGTCCGGGGAGAGCCCCCCCATCCACAGGCCGGCGGAGTACAGGGCGTGTATCCCCTGTCCGGCAGGCACCTCGAACCGGGGATCGCCCAGGCCCAGGTCGGCCCCGATCAGGCCGTGGGAATGAAAGCGGGCCTTGATGTCATTGATGTCCAGCTCGGCGTAAGCCTGTGCAGCGAGCTGTCCGGAAAAAGCGATGGTACTGGTCGTGATCAGGAGTATCCGTTCGAGCATTCGTTCCATGGTTGGTGATCGTTCAGTGACGCGCTGGATCCAGCGTGACCTGAACGTACGGATGCCCGTCGCTCCCGCAACGCGCATAGCGGGGAGCGGTCGTTCCGGAAAAGAGAACGGTCGGTAGGACTAACGCACCTCGAACACCACCTCCACGTCCACCTCCAGGGTGGTGTCGCTCACGGTGGTGTGGTACACGCGCCCCAGTTCATCGCGGTCCAGGACGTTGCCAGCGATGGAAAGCGCCCGATAGACGGGAACAATGGGTTCTGACGTGGTGGTGTGCATCAGCTGGCGCGTCGCAGGTGGATGGGGAGCTCGGTGGAGGAATCGCCGTCAAGCACCATGAGCACGTAGTCGCCGCCTTGCAGGTCGGTGATGCGCACGCGCGTCACCGGACCGCTGACATCCCCGGTCTTGACGATCCTGCCCTCCGGGTCGAGGATGTCATAGAGGGCATCCTCGTGTGCCGGGTCGTAATCGAACATCAACAGCTTCTCCAGCTGGTCGATGCGGATGCGGATCTCGTGCGGGCGATGGGTCTGGTCCATGTGCCGAAGCCGAACGGTCCGTTGTACGGCACGTCCGGCTCCGGGGTTGCGCGGGAATGGGGATCAGCAGCCCAGATCGTTGAAGATCCACAGGCCGTCCTCGCGCTGCTGGAGGTGTTGAAGGATGTTCATGGCAACAAGGGGTATTCGTTCTCGCAACCCCAAACTACCTGCTCGACGTGCCCGGTGAAAGGCCCGCACGAGCAACGGCAACGCGCGGGGCAGGAACGGCCGGATGGCTGCCTTCGCCTCCCTACTTTCGTCCGGCATGGCCAACGAACGCATCCGGGCATTGATCGTGGACGATGAGGAACCGGCCCGGGAGAACCTGCGCTTCATGTTGGAGGACCTCTGCCCCGAGGTGGACGTGTCAGGCATGGCGGATGGCGCATCCTCCGCCCGCCGCCTGATCGAGGAGCTGGACCCCGAACTGGTGTTCCTGGACATCCGCATGCCTTCAGGTACCGAAGGGCTGGACCTGCTCGCGAGCCTTCCCCGTCCGCGCTTCCTGGTGGTCTTCGTCACCGCGTTCAAGGACTACGCCGTGCAGGCCTTCCATGCCAACGCGGTGGACTACATCCTGAAACCGATCGATCCGGACGAACTGCGCCTGTCCGTGGACCGGGCCCTGGACCGGGTGCGGCTCTTTCGAGGCCGGGAGGATGAACGGGACAGGTACCGGGAGGACCTGGGCAAGGCGGTGCACACCGTACGCGACCAGGGACAACGGCTGGCCGTGGACCACGCGCGTGGGTTCAAGCTGTTCGATCCACGCGAGATCAGCCACCTGGAGGCCGACGGCAACTGCACGGTGATCCATTTCCGCGACGGCAGCCGCTACCTGGACACACGCACCCTGAAGGTGTACGAGGAACTGCTGGCCGCAGACCGCTTTCTGCGCGTGCATCGCTCACACGTGATCAACCTGGACGGGTTGAAGGAATACCTGCGTGAGGACGGTCATTGGGCCCTCATGGAGGACGGTGCCCGGGTGCCCATCGCACGGAACCGGGTGGAGGACTTCATGGCCGCCGTGCGGTCCTGACCGTTCGCATGCCGGGACGGCACCACCCGATCGATCAGCCCCACATTTCAGGCGGCGGGGCTGCACAGGCTTCCGGCATCCGGTAGCTTGGTGGAAATCCCCTTTGCCATGCCCATCCGCGCACTCATCGTAGACGACGAACCCGATGCCCGCGAGAACCTCCAGTTGATGCTGGAGGAACACTGTCCGGAAGTGGACATCGTGGGGCAGGCGGGCAGCGCCGAGGAGGCGCGTGAACGCATCGCCAGCGACCGGCCCCAGGCCTTGTTCCTGGACATCAAGATGCCCGGTGAGGACGGTTTCCAGTTGCTGCGCTCACTCGGAGGCTTGGAACTGCCGGTCGTGTTCACCACCGCCTACGACGAATACGCGTTGCAGGCCTTCAAGGAGAACGCGCTCGACTACCTCGAGAAGCCCATCGACCCGGACGACCTGCAGCGCGCCGTGGGCAAGATCGCCCGGTTGCTTGGCGAACCCGACGAGCTGGCGGAACAAGGCCGGCGTGTGGAGGCCCTGGTGAACGACCCCGCCTCTCCTCTCAGCTCCCGCGTGGCCGTGCCCGGTCGGGATGGCCTCCAATTGTTGAAGCAGGACGAGATCCTCTACCTCGAGGCAAGCGACAGCTACACCACCATCCACCTGACCGACGGCAAGCGCCTGGTGAGCAGCAAGCACATCCGCGTGTTCGAGACCAACCTCGACCCCCGGCGCTTCTATCGCGTGCACAAATCGTACATCGTGAACCTGGAGCACCTGACCGGGTTCAGCCGGTCGGAGGGCAACATGGCCGTGCTGGACACCGGCGCCATGGTCCCCGTTTCCCGCCGACGCCTTCCGGAGTTCCTGGCCATGATCAACACCTTCTGAGCCGGATCGTGTACCGGGCTCCTATCGTTCTGTCGCTGCTGTTCTCGATCCATTCGGGATCGGCCCAGCAGTACGTGTTCCTTCGGCATACCCCGGAGGACGGACTGGCCCAGAGCCAGGTACGCTGCATGACCCAGGACGCCAGCGGTCACCTCTGGTTCGGCACCCTGGGTGGCGCCAGCCGTTTCGATGGCGTCGTGTTCGACAACTACGCCCTGCAGGAAGGCCTGCCGGACGCCCAGGTGAACGCCTTGTGCGCGATGCCCGATGGCAGCCTCTGGATGGGTACCGGCGGGAAGCTGGTGCACCATGAGGGAGGACGGATCCAGGTGGTGGAGCTTCCCTCCTCCACTTCCAACGCGCGGGTGAACAGCCTGGTGATCGGCCCTCAAGGTGCCCTGGTCGCAGGCACGGCCGGTGGCGGTGTTCTGCTGCAGGATGGGGAAGCGTTCGTGCCGCTGCCCGGATTCCCGGCCGACACGGCGGATCAGGTGCGGACCCTGCTGGCCCTGCCTGATGACGGCCTGTTGATCGGCGGGCGGAACGGGCTGCTCCATTGGCAGAATGGCTCATGCAGGCCGGTGGTCCTGGGGGATGAGCGTCCACGCAGCATCAGCAGCCTTGCCTTGGGAAGTGACGGAAGCTGGTGGATCGGGACCTTCGGCGACGGCCTTTACAGGTTGAAGCCTGGTGGTGCACAATTGAACTGGGGAGAGCGTGACGGGCTGCTGCAGAACAACGTGCGTCATGTGCTGGTGGGGCAGGACGGCAAGGTCTGGGTGAGCACCAAGTTCGGCGTGAACCTCATCGTTCCGGGTGAAGAGCGGCACATGCGTGCCTTCACCGTGCATCAAGGCATGCCCAACGACAACATCTGGTGCGCGTTCGAGGACGGGGAAGGGAACCTCTGGCTGGGCACCGATGGTGCCGGGGCCCTGCGCTATGCGGGCGACCGGTTCGTCACCTTCACCGTGAAGGACGGCCTGTGCTCGGACCAGGTGATGTGCTTCGTGGAGGACGAGCTGGGCGATGTCTGGATGGGCACCTATGGCAGCGGCATCTGCCGGATGGACGGTATGGCCCAGGTGACCACCTTCGAAGGACTGCGCAACAACACGGTCTGGTGCGGCTTGCGGGACCGATCGGGCAGGCTCTGGTTCGGGACCAGCGACGGGCTGTGCAGCATGGAACAAGGCATCGTGTCCATCCCGGAGGAGGCGACCGCGCTATTGGGGCAGCGCGTGCTCTCGCTGGCCGAAGGGCCGGATGGCACCCTTTGGGCCGGCACGCGTGACGGACTCACCGCCCTGCGCCCTGATGGCTCGGTCCTGTCGTTCAATGGCGAGGCTGAAGGACCGGGCCGTTCGGTACGTGGACTGGCGTTCGACGAAAAGGGCTCGCTCTGGTGCGGCACCGACGCCGGATTGGTGCGCTACGATGGCCGCACCTTCCGGAAGTGGGGCATGGCCCAGGGGCTCGGGGACAACACCGTATTCTGCGTGCTGCCCGATACCCGGGGAAGGATCTGGGCCGGCACCAGCAATGGCTTGATATGCCTGGACGGGGATAGCGTGCGCAACCACCGCCTGGGCTCGGATTTCGGGTCCAACTACATCAACTTCCTGACCGCCACGCCCGAGGGTCACCTCTGGGCCGGCACCAACAACGGGATCTACCGCATCCGTCCCGAAGGCCTGTTGGCAGGCGACCACGCACCCGAACGGGCCGGGATCAGCGATGGCATGGGAAGCCTGGAGTGCAACCTGAACGCCTCGTTCGTGGACCAGCGCGGTCGGCTTTTCTTCGGGACCTCGGGAGGTGTGGTGTTCCACGACCCGGCCCGATGGACGGACAGCAGTTCGGAGACCCCGCCCCGCCTGCTCATCACCGGTGTACGCTCCTTTCTGCAGGAAAGCGACTGGAAGGGACGCAGCGACGGCATCGACCCACGGACCGGGCTTCCGCTGGGGCTGAGGCTGGCCTACCGGCGGAACTACCTGACCTTCGACTATACCGGCATCAGCCTGTCGGCCCCCGAACGTGTGCGGTACCGGTACATGCTGGTGGGCCAGGACCAGGACTGGTTGCCCGTGACCGATGCCCGGTTCGCCAGCTACAGCAACCTGCGGCAGGGCGAATACACCTTCATGGTCATCGCCCGTGGGCGGAACGGACGCTGGAGCGACCCGGCCACCTTCAGCTTCCACATCGCGCCTCCCTGGTGGCTCACCTGGTGGGCCTTCACCCTCGGTGGGCTCGTGCTGGCCGGATCGGCGTTCGGTATACACCGTTACCGTTCGGTGAGCCGGAGAAGGCACGAACGCACCCGCCAGCTCATGCTGCGGTCCCGCATGCTCCAACTGGAACAGCAGGCGCTCAACGCCAACATGAACCGGCACTTCATCTTCAACGCCCTCAACAGCATCCAGTACTACATCAACCGGCAGGACCGCACGGCCGCCAACCGCTACCTCACCAGCTTCGCCAAGCTGATCCGCAAGAACCTGGACGCAAGTCAAAGCGATACCACCACGCTCGCGGAGGAGTTGGAACGCCTGGAGCTTTACCTCGTCCTCGAACACATGCGCTTCAAGGACAAGTTCCGCTACCAGGTGGACCGCGATCCCGCCGTGGACGCCACGCGGGTGCGGATCCCGGCCATGATGCTGCAGCCCTATGTGGAGAACAGCATCTGGCACGGCATTCTGCCGATGGACCAGCAGGGCACCGTACGCATCCAGGTACATGGCCACGCGCAGGACCGGATCCGGGTCACCATCAGCGACGACGGCATCGGCCTTACGGAGAGCTTCAACCGCAAGGCTGCAAGGGCTTCGGACCACATCTCCCGGGGGATCGAGATCACCAAGGGGCGCACGGACGTGCTGCGCAACCTGCACCTGAGCGATATCCGCATCCAGGGACCGGAGGAGGTGCTCGGGCCCGACGGGGAGGTCACCGGTACCCGGGTCATCATCGACCTTCCCCGATCCGGACCGACCGGAACCGGGTCCGGGGGCTTGCGATCGGGCACCTCGTAGCTTATCTTTGGTTCCAGTCATGAAAATGCTCCTGCCGAACCGGCTCTCCTTGCTCTTCGCGGCCTTGTTGCTCGCGGGGTTGAGCGCCTGTTCCAAGACCGAGTTGGTGGAGCCCGCCGATCCCACGGTCGGTGTACGCAGCCTGACCGGAAGCAGCGGTCCCGAGGACCCCACCGGGGGCATCTCCGATGATGGGGATGATGAGGGGGACAACGAGCGCAGCCAGCGTCGCGTGGTCGCCAACTAAGGCACGTATCGAACCCAGAGAAAGGTCCGACCAGGTCGGGCCTTTTCTTCTTGTCCGTTCCCGAGAGCCTGCCTGCCGTTCCCCGTTCCGGGCATGCGCCACGCACGCACGCCTCCTACCTTCTCCTTCGCATCCGGCACCCGAACGGCATGTCCAACAAAGCACACGACCACGTCCACCGGCTGGTGCGGTCCATGACCCGTGCCGAGAAACGGTACTTCAAGCTGTACACCTCCCGACATGTCGTGGGCGGCAAGAGCAACTACCAATTGCTCTTTGATGCCATCGCCCGCATGCAGGAGTATGATGAAGAGGCGCTCCTGAAGAAATTCGCGGCGGAGGCCTTCACCAAGCGGTTCGCCATCACGAAGCGGCGGTTGTACGAGACCATCCTGCACAGCCTGGATGCCTTCCATGCGGAGAGTTCCATGGATGCGCGCCTGCGCCGCATGCTGCACCAGGTGGAGCTCCTGCACCAACGGGCCCTGTATGATGACGCACGCAAGATGCTCCGGAGCGTGCGCAAACTGGCCCGTAAACACGACCGGCACACCATTCTGCTGGACGTGCTCGGGTGGGAGCGTCGCATGCTGGAACAACGCGGATATGCGGGCACCCCGGAGGAGGAACTGGACGAACTGCTCCGGGAAAGCAGCACCCTCAGGCAGGAGCTCGAGGAACTCGACCAGCTATGGGACCGCAAGAGCCGCATCTTCCTGACCCTGTACAGGCACGGACACGCACGCGACAAGGACCAGCTCAAGGAGCTGAAGCAATTGCTGCGCCATCCGCTGCTCCGCGACCCGGCAGCGCTGCGGACCCCCAGGGCACGGTTCCTGTACCACCATGTTCACAGCGCGGTGGCATGGGCCATGGAGGACCTCTCCACCTGTCACCAGCACCTGCAGCAGAACCAACACCTGTTGGAGGAACAAGCCGAGCGGTTCACCGACGAGCCCAACCTGCTCTTCAGTGTGTTGAGCAACCGCATCTATGTGGCCACCCGGCTCGGGCTGCACGAGGAGGCGCGCCGGCTGTTGAAGCGATTCCGATTGCTGCCGTTGCAATGGCGCAAAGCACCTGACCCCGACCTGGAGCTCAAGGTCTTTGCCACGGGCTCCAGCCTGGAAATGGCCCTGTACGCGCGGTCGGGACGGTTCGAGGAAGGCGTTGTTCTGGAAAAGGCCCTCGTCAAGGGACTGGAGCAACATGGCGAACGCCTGAGCCCATTGCGGCAGTCCGGGCTCTGCTACCAGATGGCCTACCTGCAGTTCGGTGCGGGACACCTCGACCGGGCCCTGAAATGGAGCCATCGCCAATTGAACCTGAAAGGGGTCGATGAGGGTGCGGAGGTGCACGACTTCGGGCGTCTGTTGAACCTGCTCATCCACCTGGAGCTTGACAACCGTGATCTTCTCACCTACCTGCTCCGTAATGCCGAACGCCATTACCGCGAACGGAACGACACTCCGCGTTTCGCGGCGGCCTTGATCCCATTCCTCCGGGAGACGATGAAGGCCCGGACGGCCGAGGAGCAACACACCGGCCTATTGGCCTTCCGTGAGGCCTTGGAACCACTTCGTGATGATCCGCTGCAACGGGCGGTGTTCGATCACCTGGACCCACTGGCCTGGGTGGACAGCAAGCTTACCGGCCGCTCGTTCGCCGAACTGGTCCGCGAACGGGCGGCATCACTCCCCCGTGCCGCCTGAACCCCCTTCAGGGATATCACGCTCCTGTTTCAGGAAAGCGTCCCAGCCTTGGGCGGTGAGGGCGTGCAGCCCACCTTCCTTGTCCACCAGGTGCATGCCTTCCCGGGCATCGGTCATGTGCCCGATGATCGAGAAGTGCGGGTTGCCCTTGATCTTGTCGTGATCCTCCAGGCGCACGGTGAAGAGCAGCTCATAGTCCTCACCCCCGCTCAACGCCACGGTGGTGGGGTCCAGGTTGAAGTCGCGGGCAGCCTGATAGGTGGCCGGATCGATGGGCAGCTTCTCGTCGTAGACCATGGCGCCGGTACCGCTCTGCCGGCAGAGATGGATCACCTCGCTGGCCAGTCCGTCGCTGATGTCGATCATGCTGGTGGGCCTTACCCCCAGGTCGCGGAGCAGCTGGGGAACGTCCTTCCGGGCCTCCGGCTTCAACTGGCGTTCCAGGATGTAGTCGTGCCCGGCCAGGTCCGGCTGCGAGCCCGTTTCCTGGAACACGGCCTTCTCCCGCTCCAGCACCTGCAGGCCCATGAACGCGCCTCCCAGGTCGCCGCTAACCACCAGCAGGTCGTGCTCCTGACCTCCGTTCCGGTAGACGAGGTCCTCCTTCTTGGCGGCCCCGATGGCCGTAATGCTGAGGATGAGCCCTGCCGTGCTGCTGCAGGTGTCTCCCCCCACCAGATCGACCCCGTAGTTCCGACAGGCCAGCATGACGCCTTCGTACAGTTCCTCCACCGCCTCCACGCTGAACCGGTTGCTCACCGCCATGGAGAGCGTGATCTGGTGAGGGACGGCGTTCATCGCGTACACGTCGCTCAGGTTCACCACCACGGCCTTGTAGCCGAGATGCTTCAACGGCACGTAGCGAAGGTCGAAATGCACCCCCTCCACCAGCATGTCGGTGGTGACCACCTGGTGGGCGCAACCCTCCCCGGAGTTGGTCGAGGGGTCGATCACGGCGGCATCGTCACCGATGCCTTTCACGGTGCTGCTCTGTGACAGGTCCACCCGGGAGGCCAGGCGGTCGATGAGGCCGAACTCGCCCAGGTCGGAAAGCTCGGTACGGGAAGGGTCGTCGGACATGTGCTCGGCCGGAGGCCTGGATGCGCTCCGGGCCACAAAGGTCGCATACCGGCGTGCGTGTGAACCAGAAGGCCCTCCCGTTGTTCACCTGCCGAACCTTGGCCACCCGGTACAGGGCCCGTACCTTTGCACTGGACTCTTGTTTAGACTAATTCTAAATAAGGACGAATGATCAACGTCAGCGATAACGCCAGGCAGGAAGTGACCAAGCTCCTGGGCCAGGAAGGCCGGGGGCCGGAGCATTTCGTCCGCGTGGGTGTGAAGGGTGGCGGCTGCAGCGGCCTGATGTACGACCTCACGTTCGACGACCAGATGCAGGACGGTGACAAGGTCTTCGAGGACAACGGCGTGAAGGTGGTCGTGGACAAGAAGAGCCTGCTTTACCTGCTGGGCACCACCCTCGATTTCAGCGGAGGCCTCAATGGAAAGGGCTTCCAGTTCATCAACCCCAACGCCAACCGGACCTGCGGGTGCGGGGAGAGCTTCAGCATCTGATGGCACAGGACACCGACGACATCCTCCGCGAGGTCACCTCCAGGGAGTACGCCTATGGCTTCACGACCAACATCGAGAGCGAGAAGGCGCCCAAGGGGTTGAA
>JACJZH010000019.1 GCA_020635695.1 Flavobacteriales bacterium
GAAACCGTTCCGCAGGCCGTGGTGTTCCTTTGCAGGCACACCATGGTACAGCCCAAGAACAAGCACCTGATCGACCTCCGATTCCTCGAGGGTCCGCGTTCACGCTGGAAGGAGTTCCGCTCCGTGCTCAGCATCGCCAACGAGTTCATCTACGGCTTCCGGCGGCTGCACTTCGTGGGGCCCTGCGTCACCTTCTTCGGCAGCGCCCGCTTCCAGGAGGACCACCCCTACTACGAGGCGGCCCGCGAACTGGCCCGGCGGGTGGGGCGGGTGGGCTTCACCATCATGTCGGGCGGCGGTCCGGGCATCATGGAGGCGTCCAACCGGGGGGCCAAGGACGTGGGCGCCACCAGCGTGGGCTGCAACATCGTGCTGCCCCACGAGCAGAGCGCGAACCCCTACCTGGACGTGAGCCTCACCTTCGAGCGCTTCTACGTGCGCAAGGTGCTGCTGCTGAAGTACAGCGTGGCCTTCGTGGTGATGCCCGGCGGCGCCGGCACCATGGACGAACTCTTCGAGACCATCACGCTGATCCAGACCGGCAAGGTGAAGGACTTCCCCATCCTGCTCTACGGGCGTGCCTACTGGGCGCCGATGCTGGAGCAGATCGAGCGCATGGTGGAGGCCGGCACCATCGGCCGCAAGGAGCTGGAGTTCGTGCGCGTGGCGGACAGCGTGGAGGAGGCCACCGAGCTGCTGCAGGACGAGCTGGTGGAGATGTGGCAGCAGGCCCACAAACGCACCGACGCGCCCAAGTGGTGGTTCCTCGAGGAGCGGGGCAAGCAGGCCAGGAAGTCTTGAACACGCGGAAGGGGCCCCGCCTTGCGGCGAAGCCCCCTCCCGTTCGTCAACGTGTCGGTCCTTAGAGCGGCAGTGTCCAGCCGGTGGTCCAGTCGTCCCCGCCGTCAACCGCACCCTTGAAGGTGCCGGCGCTGAACCAGGGGTCCAGGGTGGTGGGATCGACGCCTCCGGTGGCCGTACCCACGAAGCCGTTCAGGCCGGGATCGGCGGTGCCGTTGGTGGCGTCGTTCTCGAAGGGCGCGCAGTTCTTCCAGTTGGTGCCGAAGTTGAACACGTCGGTGTTCTTCACCACCAGCAGACCCTGGTCCATCCAGGTGCTGCTCGTGTCGCTCACCTCGATGCCATCACCGGCGCCGGTACCGGCCACCAGGCCGTTGTACAGCATGCCGCGGGTGCCGTGGCGCAGGCGCACCGCATCGTTGTTGCCGTTGTTCACCAGGGTGAAGTTGCTCACCATGGGGTCGCTGAAGGGCGTCACCATGTAGTCGATCTCCCAGTTGTCGCACTCCATGCAACGGTCGCCGGCGGTGGGGTCCTGATGCACCACCCAGAACTGTCCGCGTCCGCGCCAGCCGTGCGTCCAGTCGAAGCTGTCGTCGGTGTTGCCGGTGCTCACGGCCCACTTCAGGCGGGCGGCGCCCCCGAAGAACTCGAAGCCGTCATCGGCGCCGCGGTAGGCCTGCAGGTGCTCCAGCACGGTCTGGTTGCCGACGGCGTTGAACGAGAAGCCGTTCAGCTCGTTGTCGGTGCCCAGGATCTTGCCGGCGTACTCCACCCGCACGTAGCGGAGCACACCGCTGTTGTCGGAGTCGTTGCTGCCACCGTAGGTGCCGGTCCCGCCTTCACCTTCGGCGGTGGCGCCGATGTTGATCGTCGCACGGCCATTCAGGATCAGTCCACCCCAGTCGCCCGCGCTCGCACCACCGGTCACGGTCTTGATGGTGGTCAGGCGGATGGGATCGGTCGCAGTTCCCTCGGCCATGATCATGCCACCGCGCAGGATGGAGATGAAGGGCGTGGTGCCGTCATCGGCGGCGAACACCTCGGTGCCGGCGTCGATGGTGAGCGTGATGCCGTCATTGACGAACACGCCACCGGAGATGTACCACTTCTTGTCGGAAGTGAGGGTCTTGTTGGAAGTGATCGGGGTGGTCACCACATAGTAGGTCTCACCACCGATGCTCACGGTCGGGTCGTTGGTACCCGTTTCAGGATACACGCAGGAGCCGTCGTCCTTGTCCGCGTCGGGATCGTAGTTGGTGGCGGTGGGGTCGGTGCAGCCTTCCTTCTTCTTGCAGGAGGTCATGGGCCCCATGGCCAGCAGGGCAACGAACGAGCCAAGCAGGAGCTTGCCGGTCGTCGTGGTCGTCTTCAACATATCGCTAGGGTGTTTGGGTTCTTGATGCGCCGGCAAAGGTCCAAGGGCCCGATCAAGCCTGACTGAAGCGGACCTTATCAATTCCTTAAGTGAGCAGGCCTTGAGGTTAGCCCCGTGTTAACCGCTCCGGAACGAAGAAGGCCGGTCCACGCGGACCGGCCTTTCAAACGTTCGCCGTTCACCGATCACAGGATGCGGTAGCCCACGCCGAAGGACACGTTCATGCCCATGCGGTAGCTGTTCAGGATGGCCGTGCCCTCCCGGTTCTCCTGCTCGATGCGGTACTGCGCGTCGGTGAGGTTGCGGAAGGTGAGGTTCGCCTGCCAACGCTCCCCGATCTCGCCGCGGAGGATCAGGTTCAACTGGCCGAGCGGCATCTCGTACTGGTCACCCAGTCCGTTCGCGCCCACGGCGAAGACGCGCTTGCCGTAGATGTTGTAGGCCACCGTGGCCACCCCGCGGAAGCGGTCGCTGAAGGTCTTGGTCCAGCTCAGGTCGGCGTTGATCAGGTAGGGTGAGGCACCCTGCAGGGGACGCTCGCGGTTGGTGAGCACCACCGTGGCCGCATCACCTCCACCCAGGTCGCTGTCGATCGTGACCTGCGAATGGAGGTAGGAAGCGTTGAAGCCGATGGACAGGTCGTTGAAGAAGGAGCTGTCGCTGCGTCCGAGGAAGGAGAGGCGCTTCACCACCTCCAGTTCCACACCCGCCACCGTGCCCTTGTCGGTGTTGGCGAAGCTCTGCAGCTGACCGCTGGCCGTGGCCAGGGCCACCTTCTCGATGGGGTCCTGAAGCGCCTTGCCGAAGACGCCCAGGGCGATCAGTTCACCTGCGGTGGGATACACCTCGTAGCGCGCGTCCACGTTGGTCACCGAGCCGTTCTGCAGCTCGGGATTGCCCACGTTCTTCACCCCGGCGAAGTATTCGGTGTACTCGAACGGTGCCATTTCCCGGAAACCGGGACGGCTGATGGTCTGGCTGCCGCTGAGGCGCAGCACGTTCTTCTCGTTGATGTCGTACTTCACGCTGGCGTAAGGCAGCACATCGGTCTCGTCGATGGTGGCCTTGCGGATCGGCTGAAAGAAGGAGTCGCTCTGCTTCCTGTAGAAGATGGTCTGTTGACCGACCTCCACGCGGGCACCGCCCAGCACCTTCAGCTTGCGGGGGATGATGTCCACCTCCGCAGCGAAGTAGCCAGCCTGGATGTCCTGCTCGATCGTGTGATCGGCGTCGGGCGTGGTGGCGTTCTGAAGATCGTACACCCCATTGCCGTAGTTCTCGTTGTCCAGGTATTGGTCCGGCGTGTACACGTCCACCGTGGGATAGGTCTGGCCGATCTGGCTCAGGTCGTACACCCACAGGTCGTAGCCGAAGTCGCGTTGCTTGGACTTCATGTCGGCACCGGTGCGCACCGTGAGCAGGGACACCATGTCGTCCTCGATCTCGCGTTGCAGGACGCGGTAGGCAAGCCCGGCATGCACGCTGGTCTCCTCCTCGTCCAGCCCGCTGTACCAGCGCTGGTTCTCGATGCGGTCCAGGCCGTTGAAGCGGTACTGGTCCTGCGGAGCTCCCGGCTCGTAGAGGTACACGAGCTGGCGGCGATCGGGTTCATCGCTGGAAGCGGTGCTCATGGAGGCGGCCCAGTCCACCTGCAGGCGATCGGCGATGCCGAAGGCGTGGTTGCCGCGCACCTGGTTCACACGCACCTGGTTCTGCCTGAAGGTGTACCGACGGGCATACACCAGATCGGGCGCATAGTCGAAATGATAGCCGTAGTTCTCCCGGAACTGGTCGGTGCTGATGTTGGCCATCATGGAGGTGAAGGACACCTCGTGACGCTTGCCCAGCTCCAGGGTGGCACTGCCGAGCAGGGAGCTCTGCGTGCTGAACTCCCAGGTCTCGAAGTCGTAGTCGATGAGCGCGATGTTCAGCGCGTTCATGATCCGGTTCTTCCCGTTGCGGTACCGGTGCTGGTTCCGGTAGTTGGCACTGGCCAGCACGTGCAGCTTCACCCCTTCGCTCAGGCGGAAACTGGTGGCACCGTACAGCCCGAAGTTCAGGTCGGGACGGGCGGTGCCGGTGGTGGGGTCGAAGTTCTTGCGGAACGGGCTCACCTCGCTGTTCAGCTGGGGGTTCCGGCCGGCGAGGGAGGGCGGCAGGTCGCGCGTACCGTCATCGAAACCCCAGAAGTCGGTGGTACCCCCGTTGTAGCTGCGGAAGTCCTTGAAGGTGGTCTGGGTGTTCAACCCACCGCCCACGCTCACGCGCAGCACCGTCTCGTCGGTGGTCTCCTTGGTGCGGATGTCGACGGCGCCGCCGGCGAAATCACCGTACAGTTCCGGGGTGAAGGCCTTGTTCACCGACAGGCTGCTCACGATCGCCGTGGGGAAGATGTCCAGCGGGGCCACCTTGGCATCCGGGTCCGGCGAAGGCAGCGGCAGGCCGTTCAGGTAGGCGGCGTTGTAACGATCGCCCATGCCGCGCACCATCAGGTAGCGGTCGCCCACCACGGAGAGGCCCACGACCTTCTTCACGCCGTCGGCCACGTCGTTGGCGCCCTTCTTCTTCAGTTCCTGCGCGCCGATGTTCTGCACCAGGGCGGTGGTCTCCTTGCGGTCCATCAGCAGTACGGTCTCGCGCTCGCGGTCCACCTTCTGCACCACCTCGAACTCCTCGATGTCGATGGCGCTGCTGCCCATGCCATGGTCCAGCCGGGTGATCTCGCCGGGGCGTACCACCACGTTGCTTGCGGTGTCGGTCCCGAATCCCACGAAGCTGAACACCACGGCGTAGGTGCCGGCCTCCACGGACAGCTGGTAGTTGCCGTCCAGATCGGTGGTGGTGCCCACGGTGGTGCCCGCCACCAGCACGTTGGCGAAGGGGATGGGTTGCTCCTGCCCGGGCTCGCCTTCGGTAAGCCGTCCCTGGATGGTGCCCGACTGGGCCCGGAGCGCCGGGGCCAGCAGCAGCAGGGCGCAAATGGTGAGGATGTGCTTCAGCGTCATGCCGATGACCTCGGGGAGCGGTTGGTTAACGATCTTCTCCCTTTGGCGCCACAAAGGTCCCGGGGCGGATCGTCCATAGCATTAGCGCCACATTACCGGATCGTTAAGCCCCGAGGCCGGCTCACGCCCAAGGGCCTACCACCCAGAGCACCAACGCATAACGCGCCGCCTTGCCCAGTCCCATCAGCAGGGCCACGGGGCGCCAGGAAACGCGGAACAGCCCCAGCAACAGGGCGATCAGGTCGCCCACCAGCGGCGCCCAGCACAGGAGTGCGAGCCAGGGTCCCCAGCGTCCCGCACGGCGGCGCCAAAGCTCCATCACGGGCCCTTCACCGGGCATCCGCTTCGCAAGGCGTTCCGGGCTTCCCCAGCGGCCCAGCGCATAGGTGGACATACCTCCCGCCCAATTCCCGAGCGAGGCTGCCGCGAACAACCCCAGGGGTTCCCAACCTGCCAGGGCCATGGCAGCCAGCACCGCTTCGGACCCGAGCGGCAGCAGGGTGGCCGCGACGAACGAGGCCAGGAACAGCCCCGCCAAGCCCCACTCCTGCCAACCCGGTCCCAGTTCCACGGGCCAAAACTAGCGGCGTAACTTGGCAGGGACGGCCATGGAGATCATCGCGGTGTTCAACATCAAGGGCGGGGTGGGCAAGACGGCCACGGCCGTGAACCTGGCCGCGCTCTCCGCCATGGCCTCCCGCCGCACCCTGGTCGTGGACCTGGATCCGCAGGCCGCCACCACCTGGTACTTCCAGGCCCCCAAGGGGCTCGACCACAAGGTGAAGGCCATCGCCAAGGGGAACAAGGACATCAGCTCCTCGATCCACAACACCGACGTCGCCTTCCTGGACATCCTGCCCGCCGACCCCGGCATGAAACGGCTGGACCGCTACCTGGCCGGGCTCAAGAAGGGCAAACGGTGGCTGAAGGACCTGTTCAAGCCGGTGGCGAAGACCTACGACACGGTGATCATCGACTGCCCACCGAGCCTGTCGGCCATCAGCGAGAACGTGGTGCGCAACGCGGACCTGGTGGTGGTGCCGCTGATCCCCACCACGCTGAGCGTGCGCACCTACGAACAGCTGCTACAACACCTCGGCCGGGAGCGGATCCCCCGGGAGAAGCTGCTCCCCTTCTTCAACCTGGTGGACCGCCGCCGGAGCATGCACCTGGACACCATGGCCGCCTTCCGCAAGGCCGTGCCGGAGTGCGCCAACATCGTGGTGCCCTACAGCGCCGAGGTGGAACGCATGAGCGCCGAGAACGGGCCCATCGTGCTGCGGAGCTACGCCTCCGAACCCGCCCAGGCCTACCGCAGGCTCTGGCGCACGGTCCGTCGGCGGGCCCGGGGCCGCTGAACCGTGGCACGGCCTTTGCCGTTCCCTTTCTCCCAAGCCTCACCACCATGCGCCACGCCATCCTCATCCCCCTGCTGCTGGTGGCGGCCCAGGTCGCCGCCCAAGGCCCCCTGAGGCGTCCGGTCACCCTGAGCGTCGGCGGTACCTGGAGCCAGCCCCAGGGCGAGTTCGACCAGGTCTACGGCAAGGCCATCCTCGGCATGGGCGGCCAGCTCTCCATCCCCATGGGCATGCTGCCCTTCGAATCGGGCGTGGCCTTCGACTGGGGGCAGCTGGGCGGTGAACGCGAGGTGGTGGCGGTGGACCAGCAGTACCTGGACGTGTCCGAAGGCACCATGAGCACCAACAGCAACTTCTACGGCTTCCACCTGATGGGCCGCTTCAAGCCGGTGAACGGCAAGGTGTCGCCCTACCTGGACGGCCTGGCCGGTGTGCGCAGCTTCAGCGCCCGCACCAAACTGCGCGTGGACGAGGTCGACGGCCCGCTGAGCAACGAGCGCAATGCCCATGATGCCACCTGGAGCTACGGCTGGGCCGCTGGTGTGATGGTGCGCCTGGGTGGTCCGCTTTACCTGGAGGGCCGCTTCGAGAAGCTCTTCGGGGGCGAGGTGGACTACGTGGATCCCGAGACCATCGCCATCGACCAGGACGGGAACGTGACCTACGACACGCGTCGTTCGGGCACGGACATGGTCACCGTGCAGGTGGGCATCGGCTTCCGGTTCTGACCGGTCCTTCGTGGGAAACTTTGTCGAGAACGCCTCAGGCCCGCGCCGGCAACGGGCGCAGGGGTCCGTAAACTTGCGGGCACAACAAGGGGGCAGTGGAAGGCAGCAAGCGCATTGGCAGCGCGCTCATCTCGGTCTATCACAAGGAAGGCCTGGAGCCGATCGTCCGGGAACTCGGGCGGCTGGGCGTACACATCTTCAGCACCGGAGGTACACAGGCCTTCATTGAGGGCTTGGGCGTGCCGGTGACGGCCGTGGAGGACCTCACCACCTACCCCAGCATCCTGGGCGGCCGCGTGAAGACCCTGCACCCCAAGGTGTTCGGTGGGATCCTGGGCCGCCGTGGGCTGGACAGCGACGTGGCCCAGCTGGAGGAGTTCGAGATCCCGCCCATCGACCTGGTGATCGTCGACCTCTACCCCTTCGAGGCCACCGTGGCCGCCGGAGGAACGGAGGACGAAGTGATCGAGAAGATCGACATCGGCGGCATCAGCCTGATCCGTGCCGCGGCCAAGAACCACCGAGACGTGGTGATCGTGCCCGCCCAGGCCCAGTATGCCGAACTGCTGCGGCTGCTCCAGGAACAGGACGGAAGCACCACGCTGGCCCAGCGGAAGCGGTTCGCCACGGCGGCGTTCGGTGTCAGCAGCCACTACGACAGCGCCATCCACGGCTGGTTCGCCGGAAGCGAAGGCGACCTGCGCCTGAGCGCCGGCCCCACCACCGTGCTGCGGTACGGGGAGAACCCCCACCAGCAGGCGGCCTTCCACGGCGACCTGGAAGGGCTCTTCGAGCAGCTGCACGGCAAGGCGCTCAGCTACAACAACCTGCTGGACCTGGACGCGGGCCTGGAGCTGATCGACGACCTGTCGTCCCTGAACGGCGTGCCATTCGCCATCCTGAAGCACAACAATGCCTGCGGTGCCTCGGTGCGCCCTACGTTGAAGGAAGCCTGGGACGCGGCCCTGGCCGGCGACCCGGTCAGTGCCTTCGGCGGCGTGCTGGTGACCACTGCGTCCATCGACAAGGCCACCGCCGAGGCCATCGACGCCATCTTCTTCGAGATCATCGTGGCGCCCGGCTATGATGCCGACGCACTGGAAGTGCTGATGCGGAAGAAGAACCGGATCATCCTTCGACGGAAGCCTGCCACTCGTCCAACACGCAAGGTGCGCACCGCGCTGAACGGCGTGCTGGCCCAGGACGCCGACACCGCGCTGGAGGAGGCCGGGGCCATGAAGGCCGCGACCAAGGTGGCCCCGTTGGAGGTGCAGCTGTCCGACCTGGTGTTCGCCAACATCCTGGTGAAGCACACCAAGAGCAACGCCATCGTCCTGGCCAAAGGGCATCAACTGCTGGCCAGCGGTACCGGGCAGACCAGCCGGGTGGACGCCCTGGAGCAGGCCATCGCCAAGGCACGGAAGTTCGAGTTCGACCTGCAGGGCGCGGTGATGGCCAGCGACGCCTTCTTCCCCTTCCCCGACTGCGTGGAGATCGCCCACCAGGCCGGCATCACCGCCGTGGTGCAGCCGGGCGGCAGCATCCGCGATCAGGAGAGCATCGACTACTGCGACGCGCACGGCATGGCCATGTGCATCACCGGCAACCGCCACTTCAAACACTGAGCACACCGGATGGGCCTGTTCAACTTCCTCACCCAGGAGATCGCGATCGACCTCGGCACGGCCAACACCCTCATCATCTTCAACGACAAGGTGGTGGTGGACGAGCCCAGCATCGTGGCGGTGGACCGCAACACCGGCAAGGTGATCGCCATCGGCCGCGCCGCGCAACAGATGCACGGGAAGACGCACGAGAACATCAAGACCATCCGCCCGCTGAAGGACGGGGTGATCGCCGACTTCAAGGCAGCCGAGGACATGATCAAGGGCATGATCCGGATGATCAAGCCCGGCCGCCAGCTCTTCACCCCCAGCCTGCGCATGGTGATCTGCATCCCCAGCGGGATCACGGAGGTGGAGAAACGGGCCGTGCGCGACAGCGCCGAGCACGCCAACGCCAAGGAGGTGTACCTGATCCACGAGCCCATGGCCGCCGCCATCGGCATCGGCATCGACGTGGAGGAGCCGATGGGCAACATGATCATCGACATCGGGGGCGGCACCTCGGAGATCGCGGTCATCGCCCTGGGCGGCATCGTGTGCGACAAGAACATCCGCGTGGCGGGCGACGAGTTCACCAACGACATCGAGGAGTACATGCGTCGCCAGCACAACATCCTGGTGGGCGAGCGCACCGCCGAGCAGATCAAGATCGAGGTGGGCTCGGCGCTCACCGAGCTCGAGGACGGTCCGCCGGACTATGCCGTGCGCGGCCGCGACCTGATGACCGGCATCCCCAAGGAGATCACCGTCACCTACGCGGAGATCGCCCAGGCGCTGGACAAGAGCATCAGCAAGATCGAGGAGGCCATCCTGAGCGCCCTGGAGGCCACCCCGCCCGAGCTGAGCGCGGACATCTACCGCACCGGCATCTACATGGCCGGCGGGGGCGCCCTGCTTCGGGGGCTGGACAAGCGCATCAGCGCGAAGACCAAGCTGCCGGTGCACGTGGCCGAGGACCCGCTTCGCGCCGTGGCGCGGGGCACGGGCATCGCCCTGAAGAACATCGACCGTTTCCAGTTCCTGATGCGCGA
Organism: Flavobacteriales bacterium; assembly: GCA_020635695.1. Taxonomy (GTDB): domain Bacteria; phylum Bacteroidota; class Bacteroidia; order Flavobacteriales_F; family PHOS-HE28; genus PHOS-HE28. Next base: position 9,927 of record JACJZH010000019.1, read on the forward strand.
TTGACGCGGACATGCCCGCCATACCGCACAGCAGGGGCCGACGTGGGTAGGGCATGAGGGACCTGTTCCGTTTCCTGATCCGCTACCGGGACACCCTGCTGTTCCTGGCCCTGATGGCCCTGTCCTTCTCGCTGCTGGTGAACGGCAATGCCCACCACCGGGCCTGGGCCATCGGCACCTCGGGCGACCTGGTCGGAACGTTGAACAGCTGGCGTTCGGAGATCACCGAATACGCCCGGTTGAAGGAACAGAACCGCCGGTTGCAGGATGAGAACACCGACCTGCGGAACCGACATCGTTCCTCGTACAGCCCGGTGGATGCACGCTTCGTGCGGATCAACGACTCGATCCACGAACAACGGTACCGCTTCCTGGCCGCCCGGCTGATCCGCAGCACCTCGCACAAGCAGCGCAACGTACTGCTGCTGGACAAGGGGACCCGCGAAGGCGTGGCGGCGGACATGGGCGTGATCACCGCCGAAGGGATCGTGGGCGTGGTGCAGGAGGCCAGCCCGCACTTCGCCGCCGTGAAGAGCATCCTGAACCCGGACATCCGCACCAGCGTGCGGCTTCGGCGCACCGGGCACTTCGGCCTGCTGGTCTGGGACACCGGCGATCCGCGCACCGCCTCCGTGGCCGACATCGCCAAGCACGTGCCCGTTCAGCCGGGCGACACCGTGGAGACCCGGGGCGCCGACGGCACCTTCCCCACCGGCGTGCCCGTGGGCGTGGTCACCGAAGTGGGCTCGCCACCGGGCGACAACTACCTGCAGGTGCGCGTGCGCCTGACCGAGGACCTGACCCGGGCGGGACCGGTGCAGATCGTGTTCGACCTGATGCGCCTGGAGCGGGACAGCCTGGGACAAGACCTGTTGGAGGAATGATCGGCACCATCACCGCCAACCTGCTCCGCTTCGTGCTGCTGCTGCTCGTGCAGGTGCTGGTGCTGGACCATGTGGTGATGTTCGGCGGGCTGATGGTGCCCTACCTGTACGTGCTGGCCCTGCTGATGCTGCCGTTCGAAATGCCCCGCTGGGCGGTGCTGATGCTGGGCGCCCTGCTCGGGCATGCGATGGACGTGTTCAGCGGCACACCGGGCATGCACCTGGGTGCCTGCGTGGTCGCCGCCTACCTCCGCACCCCGGTGCTGCGCCTGGTGGCACCACGTGACGGCTATGAGTTCGGCATGCGACCCAACGTGGCGATCATGGGCCTGCCGTGGGCCTTCACCTACCTGGGGCTGCTCGTGCTGGCCCACCACCTCTGGCTGTTCTTCATCGAGGTGTTCCGCTTCGAACGCTTCGGTCACACCCTCCTGCGCGCCGTGCTCAGCGCGGCCTTCACGCTGGCCCTCAGCCTGCTCGTGCAGTATCTCGTGACCCGCCCCCAACGCGACCGCTGATGGACCTGGACGAGCGCAGATGGGTGCTGATCGGCGGGGTCCTGCTGGTGGCCTTCATCTTCATCCTGCGCCTCTTCTGGATCCAGGTGGTGGACGACCGGTGGAAGGCCGAGGCCGCCAACATCTCCGAGCGCAAGCTCACCGTGTTCCCCAGCCGGGGCCTGATCCACGACCGCCATGGGCGACTGCTCGTGGCCAACACGCCGGTCTACGACCTGATGGTGGTGCCCCGCGAGGTGAGGCCGTTCGACACCACCGCGTTCTGCCAACTGATCGGGATCGAACGCGAGGTATTGACCGAACGCCTGAGCGCCGCCAGCCGCTACTCCAGCTACAAACCGAGCGTGCTTGAGAAGCAGATCCCAGCCGGGCAGTTCGCCGCCATCGCCGTGCACCTGCACAAGTACCCCGGCATCTACGGCCAGTCGCGGACCCTGCGCACCTACCCGGAACGGACCGCCTCCCATGTGCTTGGCTACCTGAGCGAGGTGGATGCGCGCAAGGTGGAGCAGGATCCCTACTACCGGCCTGGCGACGTGATCGGAGCGGCCGGCCTGGAGTCCAGCTACGAGAAGGAACTGCGTGGACGGCGCGGCGTGCGCTACGTGCTCGTGGACGTGCACAACAACATCAAGGGACCCTACAAGGACGGACAGTACGACACGCTGGCGGTGGAGGGCAAGGACCTCTACACCGGGCTCGATGCGCAGCTCCAGCGCTATGGCGAGGACCTGATGCGCAACAAGAAGGGCAGCGTGGTGGCCCTGGACCCGCGCAACGGCGAGGTGCTCTGCCTGGTGACCTCGCCCACCTACGATCCCGAACTGCTGGTGGGCCGGGTGCGGAACACCAACTACGTGGAACTGCAGAAGGACCCGCTGAAGCCGCTGTTCGACCGGGCCCTCCAGGCGCAGTATCCCCCGGGCTCCATCTACAAGATCGTGCAGTCGCTGATCGCGTTGGAGGAGGGGGTGATCACCCCGCACACCGGCTTCGCCTGCAACAAGTCCCTGGTGGGCTGCCACAACCACCCGCCGGCCAGCGATGTGATGCGCGCCATCCAGTTCAGCTGCAATCCGTACTTCTACCAGACCTTCCGGCGGATCATCGAGCAGGGTCAGGTGCCCGACCGCTTCCGGGACGCGGCCCTGGGCCTCGATGAATGGCACCGCTACATGGAAGGCTTCGGGCTGGGCCGCCGCCCGGAGATCGACCTGCCGGCAGCGAAGGGAGGCAGCATCCCCAGCACGGCCTACTACGACAAGATCTACGGCGAACGGCGATGGGCCTTCAGCACCATCTACTCGGTGAGCATCGGCCAGGGCGAAGTGCTGGTGGTTCCCCTCCAGATGGCCAACCTCGCCTCGGTCTTCGCCAACAAGGGCTGGTACATCGAACCCCATGTGGTGCGCTCGGTGGGGCACCCGGACAGCACGCTGGACCACCGCAGGAACAAGGTGGTGGTGCCCGTTGACACCGGCTGGTTCGGCCTGGTGCAGGAAGCCATGCGCCGGGTGGTGGAGGAGCCCGGGGGCACCGCCCGGCAGGCCCGCATCAAGGACATCACCGTGTGCGGCAAGACCGGTACTGCGGAGAACCCGCACGGGAAGGACCATGCCGTGTTCATCGCCTTCGCGCCCATGGAGGACCCCCGCATCGCCATCGCCGTCTACGTGGAGAACAGCGGATTCGGGGGGACCTGGGCGGCCCCCATCGCCAGCCTGATGATCGAGCAGTACCTGCGCGACAGCATCAGCCGGCCGGAGCTGGAGCGTCGCATGCTGGAGGCCGACCTGATCGCCGAGGAGGAATGAGGAGCCGCGAACGCATAGCACCCAACCTGGACCGCGTGCTGCTGGTGCTGTACCTGGTGCTCGTGGTGATGGGCTGGGCCAACATCTACTCGGCCGCCTACGACCCCGACCATGCCAACATCCTGGACCAGTCCCGCGAGTACGGAAAGCAGGGCCTGTGGATCGGGGTAAGCCTGTTGATCGGCGCGGGGATCCTGTTCATCCAAGGCCGCTTCTTCATGGACCTGGCCTACGCGATCTACGGGGGCGTGCTGCTGCTGCTGGTACTGGTGCTGCTGGTCGGGCGTGAAGTGAACGGAGCGAAGGCCTGGTTCGGCGTCGGCAGCTTCGGCATCCAGCCGGCCGAGTTCGCCAAGTTCGCCACCGCGCTGGCCCTGACCCGCTACCTGAGCGGCCTCAAGGCACTGGCCGATCTGCGCAGCCGGATCGTGAGCGCGATCATCATCGGTGCACCCGTGCTCCTGATCATGCTCCAACCCGATACCGGTACGGCACTGGTCTCCGGGGCCTTCATCCTGGTGCTGTACCGCGAAGGCCTTTCGGGCAACATCCTGTTGCTGGCCATCCTGGCCGGGGTGCTTTCGGTGCTCTCCCTGATCATGAAGGAATCCCTCTTCGCCCTGCCTTTCACCGACGCCGAGTTGGGCGGACAATACCTCTTGATGCTCCTGATCGCGGGGTTCGCCGCGTTGGCCTGGTGGTTCGTGCGGCGCTTCGTGGTGCCCCGCATGCGCCGGCGCTACCAGGTGCTCATCGCGGCAGGCCTGCTGGGATCGGTGGTGTTCATCGGCAGTGTGGACCGCCTGGTGGAGGGGCTTGCACCACACCAGCAGACCCGCATCCGCATCCTGCTGGGCCTGGAGGAGGACCCGCAGGGCTACGGCTACAACGTGAAGCAATCACAGACCGCGATCGGCTCCGGTGGCTTCAGTGGCAAGGGTTACCTCGAAGGCACGCTGACCAAGTACAAGTACGTGCCCATGCAGAGCACCGACTTCATCTTCTGCACCGTGGGCGAGGAGTGGGGCTTCCTGGGCACCGCCACCGTCGTGCTCCTGTTCACGCTCCTGATCCTGCGATGCATCGCCATCAGCGGCAGACAGCGATCGAAGTTCACGCGGATCTACGCCTATTGCGTGGCCAGCATCTTCTTCCTGCACCTGATGATCAACGTGGGCATGACCATCGGGCTGGCCCCGGTGATCGGCATCCCGCTGCCCTTCTTCAGCTACGGCGGCTCCTCGCTCATCGGCTTCACCATTCTGCTGGGCATCCTGTTGCGACTGGATGCCGAACGGCTGGCCACGCTGCGCTGAGCGGACACGGAAAAGGGGGCCGAAGCCCCCTCTCCATCATGTCGTGATCCGGGGATCAGTAGTACTTCGACCGCTGGTCCTTCACACCGGCGGCGTCACGCAGCGCGTTGAACAGGCCACTGCTCACCCGCCCGGAGGCACGTTGTTCCAGGGTGGTGCGCTCGCTGGAGGCATCCTCCAACTCGGGCGCCGGCACCTTGTCCTTCAGGTTCACCACGTAGACGGCCACATCCCCTTTCAGAGGTACGGAGGTCTGACCCGGGTCCAGGGTGAAGATCTTGCCGATCACCTCATACTCGCTGAAACCTCCGGGAATGTTGAAGGAGGAGAAGGTGACGTCCGATGCCGACCGGACCGTGGACCCCAGCTCTGCCGCCAGGGCGTTCAGGTCCGTTCTGCCTGACATCTGGGCCTTGAAGGCCTCGGCCTTCTTCTCCTTCACCACTTCCCGGGTGAACTCCTCCCGCACATCCTCGAGCGCGGGTGCGCCTTCCTCACGTACGGCGGTCAACCGAGCCACCACATAATCATCCCCGCAAAGCAACGGCTCGGAGATCTCTCCCAGCTCCGCGCGGTTCGCCCAGCTCACGAGGGCTGCCGCATCGGTCAGCCCGGCCACCGTGCGTTGACCGCTTTGAAGGGCTTCCACTTCCCGCAGCTCCCGGCCAGCCTCCTCCGCCCCGCTCTTGAACGCTTCGGGGGAGGTGAAGCGGAGACTGAAATCGTTCGCCTCCTTGTACATGGTGTTGAAGGTGCCCGGGGAGGGGCGCATCTGCCGATCGATGCTGGCGATGCGCCGCTCATCACGCTCCCGTTGTCCCAGCACCTCCACGATGTGGAAGCCATAGCTGGTACGCGCGATGGTGATGGCGCCGACCGGCTCATCGAAGCTGGCTATCGTGAACTCCGGCACCATGCGGCCGCGGTCGAACCACTCGTAGACCCCGCCGTTCTGCACCGAACCGGGATCCTCGCTGAACTCCGTCACCAGCTCCTCGAACTTGCTGCGATCGCGTTTCACCACCCGCAGCAGGCTGTCGGCCCGCGCGGAGATCCCATCGATGGCCAGTTGGTCCTTGCCTTGTGTGCTCAGCAGGATGTGGCGGACCCGGGCCTCCTCCACCTTGGCCAGTTCCACCACCTTGGACAGCTTCCAGGTCTCCCCCTGTTGATAGGGCCCCACGACCGTTCCCACGGCAGCGTTCAGCAGCAGCGTGTCGGTGGCGGCATCGGCGGTCCCGGCCACATAGGGCATCACGGAATAGACCCGGGTGTCCGAATTCCCGACCACGAAGAGCGAATCGTTCTCCGCGGCCTCGAAGTCGGCCTTCAGACCCGCAAGCTCGTCACGCAGCGCCTCGCGGTCCGCCAACGTCGGGGTCACCGGGAAGGTCACATAGGAGAACCCACGGGAGGCCTTCTGCTGGTGGCGGGGATCGTTCTTGTGTGCGTTGTAGTACTTCTCGAGATCGTTCTCGGAGACCGGGTACAACGAATCAGGTTCACTGTCGTACCGCTTGGCCACGAAGTCGAAGGTCACTTTCGCGTTCCTGGAGGCGAACTCCTCACGCGCCTGGGCGCTGTTGGCGAAGATGGACCGCTGGACCAGGGTCTCGTACTTGTTGTACAGGCGTTGGTCCACCAGCCGGTCACGCTGGATCGCATGGTACACGGGAGCGTTCAGCTGGACGGCCTCGAAATACTGACGAAGCGCCTGCCGGTCGGGCTCACCGGTCTGCGGGTCCTGGAAGTTGGGCTGGTTCCGGAACTCCGGAAGGATGTTGTCGCCGAAGCGGATGTCGTCGTACTCATCCTTCACCACGGCCAGACCGGCCTCACGCACATGTGGTCCGTAGACCCGGTCGCGGACCATCTCGTTCCAGACACGCTGGCGGATCTGCTCCTGCATCGCACCATCGACCTGTTGGCCGAAATCGTTGCGGTAGCTCTCCACTTCATCGTTCACGCGTCGCTCGAACTTCTGAAGGAGGATCGGGTCACCACCCACCTCGCCGATCACCTGGTCCTCGGCGGAGGGTCCGCGGTTGGTGAACAGGTCGGATAGGATGAACGCGACCATGGCACCACCCACCAGCACGATGAGGAGGCCACTACGTTCGCGGATCTTGCCAATGATCGCCATGCCTACTTGATAAGGGCTGCAAATATAGGCCCTTGGGGCTTACGCGGAATAGCCCATTTCCGCGTCCGTCACGGCCAGTCGGACCAGGTCCACCCGGCCATGCACCACCTGCGCCACGGTGATCCGGAAGGGGCCTATGACCACCTCCGAGCCCTGCTCGGGCACTTCCCCCTGTTCATGCAGGATGAATCCAGCGAGCGTGTCGTACTCCTCGCTTTCCGGAATGGCCAGCCTGAACCGCTCGGCGAGGTCATCCACCTCACAGCGGCCGCTCAGCAGGTACTCATGCTCCCCGACCTGCTCCTCCACCAGTTCGCCCAGGTCGTGCTCGTCCTCGATGTCGCCCACGATCACCTCCACCAGGTCCTCCATGGTCACCATGCCGGCAGTGCCCCCGAACTCGTCCACCACCACGGCCACATGCCCGCGCTGCTTGCTGAAGAGCTGAAGCACCTGGTCGGCCGGCATGGTGCCCGGGATGTGGTTCACGGGCCGCAGCACCGACCGCACGCTCCGCGGCCGGCGGAACATCTCCTTGCCGTGCACATAGCCGATGATGTTGTCCACGTTCCCGCTATAGACCAGGAGCTTGCTGAGGCCTGACTCGTTGAAGCGCTTGAACACCTCGGCCATGGGCTCCTCCACGGAAACGGCCTCGATCTCGGCACGAGGGATCATGACCTCGCGCACCTTGATACTGCTGAGTTCCAGCGTATTACGGAAGTACTCGACCTCGGCGTCCAGGTCCTCGTCGTCGTTGGCGTTGTCCGTGGCCTCCTTCAGGAACTCGTTCAGGTCGATCCGCCCGAAGGCCACCTCACCGGGCCTGGACCGGATGCCGAACAGGCGGAGCACCAGTTCGCTCACGCCGGTCATCAGCATCATGGGCAGCCACAGCAGCACGTATAGAAAGCGGAGCGGCAGGGCGAAGAGCGAGAGCGTCCCGTTGGGGTCCAGCCGGAACAGGGTCTTGGGCAGGAATTCCGCGAACACCAGGATGATCAGCGTGGAAACGGCGGTCTGCGCCACCAGCACCAGCGGTTCACTGTGCAGCACCTCCAGGAACCAGGGCTCCAGCACCCGGGCCATGGCGATGCCGTAGACGACCAGCGCGATGTTGTTGCCCACCAGCAGGGTGCCGATGAGCCTGGCCGGGCGCGGCAGCAGGCCGGCGATGAGGCGGCCGGCCAGGCTCCCCTGCTTGCGCTGCAGCTCGAAGTAGAGCTTGTTGCTGCTCACGAAGGCGATCTCCAGACCCGAACACAGGGCGGAGACCAGCATGCTGGCCAGGATCAGCACCACGTCGGTCGCGGAAAGCGCCATCAGGTCGAAGATAGGAGGGCGCCGTTCAGGACCGGTCCTCCATGGCCTCCAGCTTCCGTCGCGTGATCCGGCGGAAGAGGAACATGGCCACGGCGATGAAGGGGAAGAAGTAGAGGCGCTTGCCGGCCTCCCACCCTTGCGCGGCGGTGACCCAGACGGCCCAGATCAGGGTGCCGATGGCCACCGCCAGCCAGAAATGCTCCATGAACTTATTCAGCTTGCGCATCGGTGGCCAAGGTATCATCCTCCGGCAGGCGCAGGGTGCCCGTGATCCGACGGATGGTGTAGCGGGAAAAGTCCTGGGCGGCATCGAGCCCCTCTCCGAAGATGATGTCGCCCTGCCGGGTCACCTTCACGGGCTTGTTGGTGTACACCCGATCGCTGTCCTGCGACCAGGTGAGGGCCTCGGTCTCCAGGCGCTCGCCCTTCACGTTGGTGAAGACGACCTCCTCGAACACCTGCATGCGCTGCTCCTCGGGCAGGATCACGCCCCGACGAGCGGTGAGCCGGCTGCCTGGACGGCCAAGGGCATCATGAAAGACCAGTTCCACCCCTTCGCTCAGCTCCGTGCGTGGCGGCTCGGTCCGGTACTCCGCGATACGACCCGCCTTCAGCACGTTGCTCACCCGCCCTGAGTCGGTGAACTGGTACTCGGCACCCAGGGTGATCCGGTCCGGCTCCTCGGCCTTCACCTCCACGGCGGCCACCTGGTCCAGGTCGTTCTTGCAGGAAACGAGCGTACCCGCCCCCAGAAGGACGGGTACGCCGATGCGTAGGAGATGCGCGGGCCTGCGTATCACTTGCGAACGCGCACGGTCGTGCTCTCGTTCCAGCCTCCGCAGGTCACCTGGAAGGACTGGCCCTCCGAGAGCTGGTGGAAGAAGGCCTTGGCCTGCTCCGGAAAGCGTGCGGCACAGGCGGCCATTCGCTCGGAGGCCTTGTCGGCCACACCCGGATCCAGGCTCTTGGCGCGCTGGTAGTAGTCGTAGGCCAGCCAGTTCGGGCCCCAGACCTCGGGCTCGGCGCATCCGCTGGCCGAAGCGGCGATGGCATTGCCGATCAGGATCAGGGCCTCCCCGTTGCTGGGCTCCACCTGCAGCACCTGATTGGCAAAGCTGCGGGACTGTCCGTGGGCGCCGGCAGCGCTGGCCACCTGGCCGGCCTTCAGCAGGTACTTCACACGGTCGGTGCAGTCCGAACACAGGTCCACCGCCTCCTTCATGTACTTGAGCGACCCGCTCATGTCACGTTGCTTGGCCAGGTACAGACCAAGTCCGTATGCACTTTCGCTGCTGGGCTTCGCCTTGTGCACCTTCTCCGCAAGGGGAAGGTAGCTGGGCTCCTCGGTGCATTCCTTGGTGTTCATCACCTTCAGCAGCCGCTCGTGCAGCTCGGCATCGTCCGGCCGTTCGCCCATCAGCTTGCCCACGATGCTGCCGATGTCCGCACAGTCGGCCACCTGGAAGAACAACTCGTTGATGTTGTTGCGGGCCAGCTCATAGTAGTTGGTGCCGGCGTCCTCGCCGTCCTCGCCGTCCTCACCACCACCGGTGTTGGCCATGTTGGCCTCCACGTAGCCCATGATGCGCAGGTACTCCTCCAGCATCTGTTCCTTGGTGGCCTCGCCGTTCTGGTAAAGGTTGTAGAGCACCTGGTAGTAGGCGGCCAGGGGACCGGCCTCGCTCTTCTCCTTGCGGCCGTCCACGCTCTCCTTCAGGGTGGCGTAGATCTCCTGGGCCCGGTCCGGGGTGTACTTGAGCATGTCAACCCCCTTGCGGCCCAGGACATAGGTGCGCTGCCCGAAGCTGGCGATGCGCATGTCGTAGGCCTGGTACAGGGAGTCGGCCAGCAGGGCCTGTGTGGCGGCGTCCTTCTCCTTGGCCAGCTGGTACTTGCGCACCTTGGCCAGGTCCAGGTACATCTTCTTGCTGCTGGCCGGGCACACCGTGGTGGCGCAGCGCAGGTGCGGAAGCGCGTCGGTGTAGGCCTTCTGCTTCATGAACTCCTGGTACAGCGACAGGCACTGCACGCACTGGACGCTGTCCTCGGGGGTTGCGCCGTACTTGCCCTGCGCACTGGCCAGGGTGGTGATGGACACGAGGGCCAGCAGCAGACCGGCCCGGGTGATGACTTGCTTGATCATTGGATCCTTCGTTTTCTGAACCACACTTCGCGGATGTCCGGGGTGATCGTGAAGCCGATGTAGATGTCGGCGTAGCGTTCACGGATACGGTCTCCTTCCATCGTTCCGCGCTCACCCAACTCCACTCCCAGATTGAACCGGGACCTGGTGGAACTGTTGAGCAGCGGCAGGGAAAGGCCAAAAGTCGTGCCGATCTTGCCCAACTGCTGGCCCTGTACGCGCAGGTAATCCTCCTGGTACAGCACACCCGCCCGGAACAGCGTCCGCTCCAGGAACGTCTTGGCCCGCGCTCCGCCCGGCCTGAACTGGGCACCCAATGCATAGGAGACGGAAGCACCCAGTTCCTCCGGCAACTGGTACCCCTCCACGTCCACCCTCAGGCTGTTCCAGTCCCGGCGGCGATACTCCAGGCTCACGAGCCATTTCTCATTGAAGATGGAGTAGCCCAGACCGTAGGCCAGAGGAAGCCGGACGCTCCCGGAGGCACCGTCCACGAAGGCCACCGTATCGCGCGGGAACTCCACTCCTGTTCCACCGAGAACGAACGAGTTGACCAGGGAGGTGTTGTCCGCTTCCAGGCTCGATGCCAGCTCGGCGAACGCACCCACGATGAACCGCCAATGGTCATCCTCCTCCCTGGTCCGGCGTGTCAGGGTGCCAACGTACTGGGCGCCCACGTTCCCTGTGGGGGAACTGATGTTGAGCGAGGTGAAGGCGCTGGTGTTGTAGTACCCCGCCCCCCCCGGATAGTAGGCCTTGCGCGTCTGTTCGATGCCGCCGAAGAGGTAGTTGAAGTTGGCCCCCAGGGCCAGCTTGTGGCCGTTCCCCAGGCTGTCGTAGCGTTGCCACACCGATGTGCCGACACCGATGAAGGCACGGTTCAGACCGCCGGAACCCTCGTACACGAAACGCACGTCCCCCTCCCCGCTTTCCAGTGGTACGCGCTCGCTCAGGGAGTACCCGACATCGCTCACCGGCATCAACCCCAGTGCCATCCCCCACCGGCCCTTGCCGAAGGGAACGCCCAGGGTCAGCCCCAGCATCCGGAACGCGCTCTGGTCCTCCGAAGCGGTGGCGGTGCTGTAGTTCACGTACCGGACCACGGCACCGCTCTCGAACGTGGGCCGCACCAGCGACGCATAACTGGCAGGATTGACCTGGATGACACTGTACGGGTCGATCACCGCAGCGCTCACTCCGGCCATCATGGCCTGGGAGACCTGGGTGCTGTTCACCAGGTCCCCGAACCCGTAGGAGGAATAGGGGGAGTTGTTCGTGTTCTGGGCACGAAGGCCCTCAGCCCCACCCCGGGGCGAGGAAAGGGCCACCACCAACGCGATGATGTAACAGGATCGCATGCAGGCCGCGCAGGGTCAGCAAAGGGTCAGCAAAGATGCCACTTTTCAGGGCGCGCGCGAACCGCAGCCCGTCACCGCCCGTGAGCACAACGACCGGATCGGGGTGTTCGTGCGTCAGGTCCGCGATCATCCCCGCCATTTCCAGCCGGATGCCATGCACGATGCCGGCCGCCAGGGCACCCACGGTATCCCGTCCCGGCGAGGGCACCGACGCTCCCGGCTCGACCAGGGGCAGCCTGGCACTGTAGGTGTGCATGGCCCTGGCCCGCATGGACATGCCCGGCGAGATGACCCCGCCAAGGAACGTTCCGTGTTCATCCATCACGTCGTAGGTGATGCAGGTCCCGGCATCGATGGCCAGTGCACGGCGTCCCGGGAACAGGGCATGCAGTCCGGCGGCGTTGGCCAACCGGTCGGCACCCAGGGTGGAACGACGATCCACGGCCACGTTGAACGGGACGGGCGTTTCGCCCCGCACCTCCAAGAGGGGGGCCTGCCTCGCCAGGTCGTTCTGAAACGCTTCATCCGGCGCAGCCACCGAAGCCATCACGATGGCCGCGGGCGCCGCCCCTGCCAGGAAGCCGTCCAGCGCCCTGCCATCCCGGGGAGGCAGGATCGCATGCCGGAGCAGCCCCCCGCTCCCGAACAGGGCTGCCTTCGTGCGGGTGTTACCCACGTCCAGGACCAGATCAAGGTCAGGTGGCGCCACGTACGATCAAGCTGCTATCTTTGCCGCCCGCCAGCCCCCAAGGGAAGGCGGACTTGACAAGTTTACCGGTGCCTTAGCTCAGTTGGTAGAGCAATGGACTGAAAATCCATGTGTCCCCAGTTCGAATCTGGGAGGCACCACCGGCGGAAGCCCGTTCCACAAGGACGGGTTTCTCCATTTCAGGGGTGCTCCTTCAGCCAGCGCTGCACCGCCGCCAGGTGCTCCAGCTTCGCCGGCTGCCTATCCCGGATGTTCGTGGCCGTGAAGTAGGTGTGCCCCTGGAGGAAGCTCACCTGCAGCTCATTCCATTCGCGCTCGGTCGACAGCCGTCCGAAGCGTTTCATCTCAGCGAACAGTTCGTCCCCGATCCGGAAGAAATCCGGTCTGCCCAGATAGTCCAGATCGGCGTCGCACAGGATCCGGGCCAGCTTGTCGTCACCCGGCGACTGGGGGATCTTGGTCGCCATGATCATCGAGCAGATCCGTTCCACCTGCTCCGGAGCGTACCCGAAAGCGGGAAGGCTTTCCCGGGCCAACCCACAGCTGACCACCTCGTGATCCTCATCCTGGACCGTGAACCCGGCATCATGATAGAGCGCGGCGGTCTTCAACAGTTCCAGCTCCTGGTCCGTCACTCCCTCCTGGGCGGCGATGTCGATCACGGCCGCGAGCACATCGAGCGTGTGCTCCAGGCTATGATAGGTGCGACCCTCGGGCAGGTCGTACCGCAGCTTCTTCAGGATGAACGCCTTGGCTCCTCGTTGATCCATGTCGAGCGGGCAAGATAGCACGACACCCGGACCGTGGCCCTCTACCTTTGTCCCATGTCCCGGCATCAGCACCGGCACCGAGCCACGTTGTTGCTTTTCGGGGCCACCGCCCTGTACATCGTGCTCCAATTCATCTGGTGGGCCTACCTGCTGGTACGCAAGGACCGTGAAATGGAGGCTCTGATCACGGCCTTCGAGCTGAGGACCGAGGGACATGTGAGGGACACGTTCTGGATGGTGGTGGGAGAAGGGAGCGTCTTCCTGTTGCTGGTGCTCGTGGCCATGTACCTGACCTTTCGTGCCGTGCGCCGGGACCTGGAACTGGCCCGCATGCAACACAACTTCCTGCTGGCCGTGACCCATGAACTTCGCACGCCCATCGCCTCGCTCAAACTGCAGCTCCAGACCTTGGAGCGAGCAGGGCTTTCCGCCCGGCAGCGGGACGAGCTCCGTGAGGACGCCCTGGAGGATGTGGACCGACTGGGCCGGCTCACCGAGACCCTGCTCAGCGCCGCCCGGCTGGAGTCGGGTCGACACGATCTGAGACCCGGACCGCTGGACCTGGTGGAACTGGTCCGTGCCGAGATGGACCGCGCGGCCCGCCATGGGGCACGACTGGAACTGAAGGCGCCTGAACGGTTGCCTGCCAGGGTGGATCCCGAAGCCATGCGCATGGTGGTGGGCAACCTGCTCGACAATGCCTTGAAATATGGTCCGGCCGACGGACCGGTGGACGTCTCTCTGGACCTCTCGGACAACGGGGCAACGCTCGTGGTGGCGGACCGGGGACCCGGCGTGCCTGCCGGCGAGCGTCAGGCGATATTCAGGCGCTTCCACCGGGGGGGCGACGAGGAGACGCGGCGCACCAAGGGGACCGGACTGGGCTTGTACCTGGTGGGAAGAACCTTGGAGGCGATGGGCGGCTCGGTCCTTGTCGGGGATCGCCCGGGAGGGGGGGCTATCTTCACGGCCACATTCCCCATTTCCTGATGTCCGCGCCCCAGAAGGTCGTTCTCATGATACTCGACGGCTGGGGCATTGGTTCCGGGGACGGATCCGATGCCATTGCCACTGCCCGAACCCCGTTCATGGACGGGCTCGCGGAAGGCGCCCCGCACGCCAGGCTGTTCACCGACGGCGAACATGTGGGGCTTCCGAAGGGCCAGATGGGGAACAGCGAGGTGGGTCACCTGAACATCGGCGCGGGCCGGGTGGTGTTCCAGGACCTGGTGCGCATCGACCGGGCCATTGCCGACGGCACGCTCGAACAGAACCCCGTGCTCCAGGAAGCCTTTGCCCAGGCCCGTGTCGAAGGTCGCAGGTTGCATTTCATCGGGCTCGTCTCCGATGGAGGCGTCCATTCCCATCAGGACCACCTGGCCGCCCTGTGCGCCATGAGCGGGCGTGCCGGTGTGCCGGAGGTGTTCGTACACGCCTTCACGGATGGGCGCGACACGGACCCGAAAAGCGGCCTGGGCTTCCTGCGCAAGCTGGAGGCCGACATCGCCGGAACACCCGCCCGCGTGGCCAGCGTGGTGGGACGGTACTTCGCCATGGACCGCGACAAGCGCTGGGAACGTGTCCGCAAGGCCTACGACCTGCTTGTGCGTGGTGCCGGTACCAGGTTCCCGAGCGCGGAGGAGGCGGTCGCCGCGAGCTATGCCAACGGCGTCACCGACGAGTTCATCGAGCCGGCCGTGATCGTCGGTCCCGACGGAGGACCACTTGCCACCATTCGTCCGAACGATGTGGTGATCTGCTTCAACTTCCGCACGGACCGTTGCCGCGAGATCACCCAGGCCCTCACCCAGCAGGCCTTCCCGGAGCAGGACATGGAACCGCTTGCGCTGCACTACGTGACCATGACCGAGTACGACCCCACCTACCGGAACGTGCAGGTGGTGCTTCGCAAGGACGACCTGCGGATGACGCTCGGCGAGGTGGTCTCACGTGCAGGCAAGCGTCAGGTGCGCATCGCCGAAACGGAGAAGTACCCGCATGTCACGTTCTTCTTCAGCGGAGGAAGGGAGGCACCCTTCCCCGGAGAGGACCGCATCATGGTCCCCTCACCGAAGGTGGCCACCTACGACCTGCAGCCCGAGATGAGCGCGCCCGAGGTCACCGACCGGATCGTGGCCGTGCTGGACAAGGGCGAGGTGGACTTCGTCTGCCTCAACTTCGCGAACCCGGACATGGTGGGTCATACGGGCGTGTTCGACGCCATCGTGAAGGCCGTGGAGGCCACGGACTCGTGCGCCAGGCGCGTGGTGGAGTCCGGCCTGTCGCGGGAATACGCCTTCGTGGTGATCGCGGACCATGGCAATGCGGACAAAGCGGTGAACCCGGACGGGAGCCCCAACACCGCCCACACCACCAACCCGGTACCGGTCTACTTGGTGGGCGCCGGTGATCGGCACCTGCACGATGGGGTGCTCGCCGATGTGGCCCCCACGATCTTGGAACTGATGGGGATCCCGGCTCCGGAGGAAATGACCGGAAGGAGCCTGCTGGAAAAGGCGTGATCAGCGCCTGCCGCTCGATAGGATGGTCAGGTGCCCCGTGAACGGGTCCTTCTCCCCGTCCACCAGCAGTTCATAGTAGTACGTGCCGTCCGGCACATCCCGGCCATCCCACTGATTGCGGTAGTTCTGGATCTCGTAGACCACTTCGCCCCAGCGGTTGAAGATGCGCAGCGTGTTCCGTTTACCGGCAAGCCCGCCGATCTCCAACCGGTCGTTCTGTCCATCGCCGTTGGGGGTGAAGACGTTCGGGATCACCACGCCGCATCCCGAAGAGACCGAGACCGAGTTGGTCACCGACCAACCGCACTCGTCCGACACGGTGACCGTGTAGTCGCCGTCCGCCAGTCCGGGCACCAGGATCGTGGGAAGCTGTCCCCCGGTGTTCCAGGCAAAGCTGAGCTCACCATAGCCACCGCCCGCCAGGGCCGTGATGGGCACCGTGTCCTGGTCGCACTGAAGTTCGAGGTCCTCCGTAAGGACATCGATCGGCGTATGATCCTCGATCGGGATGGTCACCGAACTCGTCACCGTGTCACCGCAGGAATTGATGGTGATCGCGGACAGGATCAGGGTCTCGGTCCCCTCCGCCAGGCCATCCTCGAACGCCTCCAAGGGCAGCGAGACGCTGGAA
Source organism: Flavobacteriales bacterium (assembly GCA_020635695.1). Lineage (GTDB taxonomy): Bacteria > Bacteroidota > Bacteroidia > Flavobacteriales_F > PHOS-HE28 > PHOS-HE28. The sequence continues at coordinate 26,058 of JACJZH010000019.1, forward strand.
GACCCCGCCGGGATCGTGACCAATTGCGGGAGCTGCGTATGGTCGACCCCGTTCGTGGCACTGCCCCCCAGGATCAGCTCCACGTCCAGGTCCCCCACCGTGTCCGGACGGGTCACCAGAAGATCCGCGATCAGGCAGCCTTCCACGAGCCCTCCTTCGATGCTCGCATTGGCGATGTTGAGCGCCACGACGTTGGGTGAGGAGAAACTGCCTGCCTCCATGAACACCCCGGAATCGTAGACATCATCGCCACCGTCCGCGATCGCGATCTTGATGTGGTAGGTCGCCCCGCATTCGACCAGGGCCCTGGCCGTGAGCGCCACCGTGAACCCGTCATACTGGATGTACTGGGGGTCCGCGTTGAAGGGTGCCTCGGAGCCATCCCCATTGTCCACGTAGAACTGGCCGAAACTGTTCGCGTTCAAGGCATCGATGCTCACCGGTGTACTGGTGCCCGGGATCAGGGCGATGTTGGCGGCGTTGTTCGAGTACGGGCCGCTGATCCCCGGGCCGCTGAGGAAGAAGCCGAACACATCGTTCACCCCCAGCCCCACGAACTCCATGTACTCCTCCGAACCGAACACGAAACGGAAGCTCAACGAATCCCCATCAGGAATGAAGTCGAACTCCAGCACCGCCGCATCGAAGGTCTGCTGACCCGAGGCCAGCTCCAGGTCGGGATCTCCGGGGAACGTACCCAGGATCGA
>JACJZH010000002.1 GCA_020635695.1 Flavobacteriales bacterium
TGATGACAATACGGTCATTTCCGACCTGGGCGGCAAATACTCGGCCAAGAACAAGGGCGCCAGCTTCGTCGCCGACTGGGACCTGAACCAGGACATCAGCCTCAAGAGTATTACCGCCTGGCGCTATACCAATGCGGAACAGGATGACGAGCTGGACCACACCGGCATACCCTTCCTGCACCGCACCCAGAGTGAGCACCCCAACGGCAAGCCACGCAAGACCGATCAGTACTCCCAGGAGTTCCAGATTACCGGCAACGCGGTGAACGACCGGCTCACCTATGTGGCGGGCCTGTACCTGTTCCGGGAAAAGACCCAGGGCGAGACCACCGTCAGTTTCCTGGGGCCCTTCGACCCTGCCCTGGCCGGCTGGCTGTACCTGAATACCAACTCCACCAAGCTGGATGCCGACAACGATGCCGTGGCTTCTTTCGCCCAGCTGGAGTGGGAGTGGAGCGAGCACTGGCGCACCACCCTGGGCCTGCGCTATACCGACGAGAGTCGCAAGCTCAGCCGCACCCGCTACCAGATCATACCCGACACCCTGGATGCCAATGGCGGCGAGGTTACTCCCCTGTTTGGTGCATCCGGCCTGTACGACCGCGAGCCGGGCTTCGTCTACAACCCCGATTTCGGCTACACGGTGCAGGACCAGACCAGCGAAAAAACCACCAATGACGACACCACGCCCATGGCCAGTATCCAGTACCTGCTGGACGACCAGGAGGGCATAGACGCCGGCACCATTTACCTCACCTACAGTGAGGGCTTCCTCTCCGGCGGCCTGTCCGAGGCGCCCTCGGGCCAGTTGGAGACCTTCAAGCCCGAGGAGGTGACCAACTGGGAGCTGGGCTTCAAGCTGGATATGCTGGACAGCACCTTGCGGGTCAATGGCGCTCTCTACTACACCGATTACAAGAATCGTCAGTTGACCTCCCTGGTGATCAACCCCGAGACCAACTCACCGGCGCCGGCTACCATCAACGCCGCCAAGTCGACCATCAAGGGCTTCGAG
>JACJZH010000020.1 GCA_020635695.1 Flavobacteriales bacterium
AAACCGGTGTACGAGACCTACGACCCCTTCCTGCGGAACTGGTTCCGCCATCGTTGAGCCGGCCTTGTAACCCTGGTGCTCGGATCACGTATCACGGGGCAGAACGGGATGAACACCGTGCGCATCATGCAGACACTGTTGCTTCTCACCACCCTCTGGTCCGCCCTGCTCGATCCCATGAGCGGAGCCGCCCAAGGCGGGGACCGCATCTACCTGAACGCCGTGCTCGAGGAGACCTCCAAGGGGAAGGCCTCCTACTACAGGGAGCTGACCGGCCGCGAGGATGGCCATTTCATGGCCAGGACCTATGCGATGGATGGATCCTTGAAGTGCGAGGGGAGCTACGCCGACAAGGCACTTCGCATCGAGGACGGTGTGTTCACGTTCTATCACCCGAACGGCAAGGTGGAGAGCACCGGCCGGTACATGATGGGCCTCAAGACCGGCATCTGGCTCCGCTATGACAAGTGGGGGCGTGATCTGGCGGAGAAGGTCTATGACCCCGAGCCGTTGAAGGACATCCTCTATACGCGTGCCGAAGTGATGCCGGAGTATCCGGGAGGTGAGCATGCCATGGTCGAATATCTCCGTGGTCGTGTCCAGGATACCGATGGCGTCCGGATGAAAGGAAAGGCCACGGCCTCGTTCGTGGTGGAGAAGGACGGTACCGTGACCCAGGTGCAGTTGGACGAAGGGATGGGCGAGCCGTTCGACGAACGCATGGTGGACGCCCTGGAGGGCTCACCGAAATGGTCCCCGGGCACGGACCAGGGGCGCCCTGTGAGGGTGCAGATGCGTGTGCCCGTGAAATTCTGAACCAGCCGACATACACATAGGAGGAAGGCCGGTCCCTTGGGACCGGCCTTCGCCATTGGAACTCACGGGACCGCCGCTCAGGCGCGGCCGTGGCACTGCTTGTACTTCTTGCCACTGCCACAGGGGCAGGGGTCGTTGCGCCCCACCTTCTCCTCCACGCGCACAGGCTGAGCAGGGCGCTGCGGGGCTCCCTGGGGGGGAGGGGGCAGGGGTGAACGGGAACCCGCCCTGCCGGCCGCCGGACGGGGTGCGGCGCCCGCACCCACCTCACTCCGGCTGGTCTGCAGCTGTTGCTGCTGGGCACGCGGCTCCCGGGCCTGTTGCACGTTGGGCTCGGCGCTTGGCAGGCCTGCCTTGGCCAGGAAGGTGGCCACCTGCTCGTTCACCCGCGCCACCATGTCCTTGAACAGGTTGAAGCTCTCGAGCTTGTAGATCAGCAGGGGGTCCTTCTGCTCGATGGCCGCGTTCTGCACGTTGCGGCGCAATTCGTCCATTTCGCGCAGGTGCTCCTTCCACTCGTTGTCGATGATGGCGAGGGTGATGTACTTCTCGATGCTGGTGATCAGCTCCGCGCCTTCGCTCTTGTAGCTCTTCTCCAGATGGGCCACCACCTGCATGGTGCGCATGCCGTCGGTGATGGGCACCACGATGTTCTCGTACTGGGCGCCCTGGTTCAGGAACACGTCGCTGATCACTGGCAGGGCCTGCCGCGCGATCTGCTGACCATGCCGCTGGTAGCGGTCCATCACCGCTTCGAACACCTGGTCGATGAGTGCCTGGGGCTTGGTGTTGCCGAATCCCTCCTCGTCCACGGGGCATTCCGTGGAAAGCTTGCGGAAGAGGTCCATCCGGAAACCCTCGAAGTCGTCCACATCGTGGTACTCGTTCACGAGACCGGCCACCACTTCGTGGAACATGTTGAGGATGTCCAGCTTCAGGCGGTCGCCGAACAACGCATGGCGGCGGCGCTTGTAGATCACCTCCCGCTGGTTGTTCATCACGTCATCGTACTCCAGCAGGCGCTTCCGGATCCCGAAGTTGTTCTCCTCGACCTTCTTCTGGGCGCGTTCGATGCTGGAGGTGACCATGCTGTGCTGGATCACCTCGCCTTCCTTCAAGCCCAACCGGTCCATGAGCTTGGCCACGCGATCGCTCATGAACAGGCGCATGAGGTCATCCTCCAGGCTCACGTAGAACTGGGAGCTGCCCGGGTCGCCCTGGCGGCCCGACCGGCCCCTCAACTGGCGGTCCACCCGCCGGCTGTCGTGCTTCTCGGTGCCCACGATCGCCAGACCTCCTGCCTCCTTCACCCCGGGGCCGAGCTTGATGTCCGTACCCCGCCCGGCCATGTTGGTGGCGATGGTCACCGTACCGGGCAGGCCGGCATGGGCCACGATCTCGGCCTCGCGCTGGTGCTGCTTCGCGTTGAGCACGTTGTGCTTGATGCCGCGCATGTTCAGCATCTTGCTCATCAGCTCGCTCACCTCCACGTTGGTGGTGCCCACCAGCACGGGGCGTCCTGCATCGCGGAGCTTCACCACCTCCTCGATCACCGCGTTGTACTTCTCCCGTTTGGTCTTGAAGACCATGTCGTCGCTGTCCTGGCGCACCACCGGACGGTTGGTGGGGATCACCATCACGTCCAGCTTGTAGATGTCCCAGAACTCCTGTGCCTCGGTCTCCGCCGTACCGGTCATGCCCGAGAGCTTGTGGTACATGCGGAAGTAGTTCTGCAGGGTGACGGTGGCATAGGTCTGCGTGGCGGCCTCCACCTTCACGTTCTCCTTGCTCTCGATCGCCTGGTGCAGCCCATCGCTGTAGCGGCGACCCTCCATGATGCGGCCGGTCTGCTCGTCGACGATCTTCACCTTGCTGTCCATCACCACGTACTCCACGTCCTTCTCGAACAGGGCGTAGGCACGGATCAGCTGGTTCACGGTGTGGATGCGCTCGCTCTTGATGCCGAACTCGCGCAGCAGTTCGTCCTTGCGGCGGGCCTTCTCCTCCAGCGAGGCCTCGCTCTTCTCGATCTCGGCGATGGTGCCGCCCACATCGGGCATGATGAAGAACTGCGCATCGTTGACGTCGCCGCTGATCAGGTCGAGCCCCTTCTCGGTGAGCTCGATCTGGTTGTGCTTCTCTTCGATCACGAAGTACAGCTCCTGGTCCACCTTCGGCATCTCCTTGCCCTGGTCCTGCAGGTAGTGCGCCTCGGTCTTCTGGAGCAGCGCCTTGACCCCCGGTTCGCTCAGGTACTTGATCAGCGCGCTGTTCTTGGGCAGTCCCCGGTGGCACCGTAGCACGGCCATCCCACCCTGCTCGATGTCCTCCTTGGAAGCACTGCCGTCTTCCAGGCCCTTGAGCTTGTTCTTGGCCTCGGTGAGCAGCTGCGTGACCAGTTTGCGCTGGGCCGTGTAGAGGCGCTCGACCCGGGGTTTGTACTCATCGAACTGGTGCACCTCGCCCTTGGGCGTGGGACCGGAGATGATCAGCGGGGTCCGGGCATCGTCGATGAGCACGGAATCCACCTCGTCCACGATGGCGTAGTGGTGCTTGCGCTGCACGAGGGCGGTGGGCGCATGCGCCATGTTGTCGCGCAGGTAGTCGAATCCGAATTCGTTGTTCGTTCCGTAGGTGATGTCGGCCAGGTAGGCCTTGCGACGCTCCGGGCTGTTGGGCTGGTGCCGGTCGATGCAATCCACGCGCAGGCCATGGAACTCATGGATGGGACCCATCCATTCGGCATCACGCTTGGCCAGATAGTCGTTCACCGTGACCACGTGCACGCCGCGCCCAGCCAGGGCGTTCAGGTACACGGGCAGGGTGCTCACCAGGGTCTTGCCCTCACCGGTGCTCATCTCGGCGATCTTCCCCTTGTGCAGTGCCACACCACCGATCAGCTGCACATCGTAGTGCACCATGTCCCAGACGATCTCCGCACCGGCGGCGTCCCAGGAGTTGTTCCAGATGGCCTGGTCGCCCTCGATGCGCACGTGCTGGCGTTGTGCGGCGATCTCCCGATCGAGCTCGGTGGCGGTGACGCGGACCTCCTTGTTCTCCTTGAAGCGGCGCGCGGTCTCCTTCACCACGGCGAAGGCCTCCGGCAGGATGTCGGCGAGCACCTCCTCGATCTCCTTCACGGCCCGGCTCTCCAACTTGTCGATCTCCTCATAGCGCTGCTCCCGCTCGTGGATGTCCATGCGTGGATCGTCCTCGATCTCCTGACGCAGAACGGCGATGCGGTCCTCCTCGTCCTTCACCTGTTCGCGGATCCGCTCCTTGAAGGCGGCGGTGCGGGCGCGGAGCTCGTCGTTGGACAGGCCGTTGAGCTTCGCGAACTCGGCATTGACGCGCTCCACCAGGGGAGCCACCTCCTTGAGGTCGCGCTGGGCCTTGTCGCCGAAGACCTTCTTCATGGCCTTGGTCAGTGATCCGATCATCGGAAGGGCGGTATTGTGGTCCGGAACGGTCCGTGCGGACAGGGCGGTCCGGGGGTTATCGAAAGGGAGTGCAAAGGTAACCGCTCCAGGCCTGCACGACCCGTGCCGCAGAAGGCCAGGCCGACACAATGGCAGGAAAGCGAACGCCCCGCCGGATCGGCGGGGCGCTAGAGTTCATGATGGGAAGAGGAAGGTCTTCAGTACTCGTCCTCGTTGAAGAAGAAGTCCTCCTTGGAGGGGTAGTCGGGCCAGATGTCCTCGATCGTGTCGAAGACCTCTTCCTCGTCCTCGATGGCCTGCAGGTTCTCGACCACTTCCAGGGGAGCGGCGGTGCGCAGGGCGAAGTCGATCAGCTCCTCCTTGTTGGCGGGCCAGGGGGCGTCCTCCAGGTAGGAGGCTAGTTCAAGGGTCCAGTACATGGCTTCGGCCTGTCTGTTTGATTCCGAAAAACGGCGGCAAATATATACGGAGTACGCAGCGCCACGGTTCAAGTTTTCAACGACCGCCGCCGTCCAACATCCATGCCATTCCTGAAAGCCCTCGAACCCTTCAGCCGCGCGGGGTCCAGGGGCGCTCGGGAATGCCAAGTCGAAGGCCCAGGTGACGGGCCAGTACGAAGAGCAGGTCGCTGAGCCTGTTCAGGTAGCGGACCAATTCACCGGGAAGCTCCTCCGATCGGGCCAATTCGACCAGCCTGCGCTCCGCCCTGCGGCACACGGTGCGGCAGATGTGGGCTTGGGAAATGGCCGCATGCCCGCCTGGCAGGATGAAGTTCCGCATCTCCGGCAGGTCGGCGTCCATGCGGTCCATGGCCCGTTCCAAGGACGTGATCGTCGCTTCGTCCACCTTGGGCACCTTCCATTGGTCGGCCTCCGCCTCACTGCTCGCGGCCAGGCGCGATCCGATGCTGAACAACGTGCCCTGCACCTCCCCCAGCAGCTCCCCGTGCTCCTCCGGGGCCAGGTCGCGGAGCATGCCCAGGTGGCTGTTCAGTTCGTCGACCGTGCCGTACGCCTCGATGCGGGCGTGGTCCTTCGGCACGCGCGTGCCTCCGAGCAGCGAGGTCTGTCCCTGGTCTCCGGTACGGGTGTAGATCTTCATCCCTGGTGCGCCTTGACGCGAAGGTACCGGTGCCAGGCTTCAGCAGCGCAGCCGGAAATGCTGCCGGGCTTGTCCTCCCCGCAGAAAGACCAGCCCCAGGTGGTACAGGTCCGCGGTGACCGTGGCCCGGGGGTGCTCCTGGATGCGTGCCCAGGCTTGGGACATTCCCGGTGACCAGTGGATATCGTCGAACACCAGTACCGTCCCTTCATGCGAGCGGGCGAGCACGTGTTCGAAGTAGCCCAGGGTGGCCTCCCGGTCATGGTGCCCATCGATGAAGGCGAGGTCCACGTGGCCGATGCGTTCGAGGATGCCTGGCAGGGTGTCGCTGAAGGCCCCTTCCACGGCCTCCACGTTCCCTATCCCCAGTTCCTCCAGCCCTTCCCGGGCGATCGCCAGGGTGTTCGGACAACCTTCCAGCGTGAACACCATGCCGGGCTCCGCAGCACGCGCCAGATAGGCCGTGGTGATGCCGAGCGAGGTGCCGAGCTCCAGGACCGTCCCTGGCCGGAAATGCCGCACAAGCCGATACAGCAGCCGCGCCTGCCGGGGAGGCTTCAGGGCCGAACGCGCGATCGCTCCAACGCTTCTTTCCGTTCCAAGGCCCAGGGAAGAACCCGCACCCAGGTCGGTCACGTGGATGCGCTTCCGGGAGGCCTGCAAACGCCGCCGGCGCTGCTCGATGTCCTTCACCTCCGCCAGGGGAGCGTCCCGGCAGAGCACCTCGTCCATGAGCGCGTAGATGAAGGGCGAATGCACACCATGACGGGACCTGGCCTTCACCAGATGCCGGAGGTAGGTGCGGACACGGTGCCAGGTGCCTGCCATGCGGGGGCAAAGTACACCGCCCCAAGGGCTGACGTTCGTCACCCCGGTGGTCCCGGCCCCGCCTGACCTTCGCGGCCATGGCCACCGCCACCCGGACGGAGACCTCCTGCTACCACTGTGGCGACACGTGTGGTGCGGACCACGTACGGGCGGACGACAAGGACTTCTGTTGTCCGGGCTGCCGGTTCGTCTACGAACTGCTGGACCAGAGCGGGCTGTGCGACTATTACGACCTGGGCGACCGGCCCCAGGTGAAGGCGGAAGTGGCGGCCGATGCTCCCCGTCCGGAGCTGTTCGACCTGCCCGAGGTGCGTGAGCGCCTGGTGGAGTACAGCGAGGGAGGCATCACGCGGGTCACCTTCCACATCCCGCAGATGCACTGCAGTTCGTGCATCTGGCTGCTGGAGAACCTCCATCGGCTGGAACCGGCGGTGTTGCGTTCACGGGTCCGGTTCAGCGACAAGGAGCTGAGCATCACGTTCCGCGAGGAGCAGCTGGCCCTGCGCGGTCTGGTGGAGCTGCTGCGGAAGATCGGCTACGGGCCCCAGCTCACCGGAGAAGGTGCGCGCGGCCGGGGTACGAAGCGCGGCGTGCCCCGCACCCTGTACATCCGGCTGGGGGTGGCGGGGTTCTGCTTCGGCAACATCATGCTGTTCAGCTTTCCGGAGTACCTGGGCGCGGACGTGACCAGCGACGGATCGCTGGCGCGGGGGTTCCAGTTTCTGAGCCTGGCCTTTTCGCTGCCGGTCATGCTGTTCGCCTCCACCGATTTCTTCCGGTCGGCCTGGGCGGGTCTACGCACCCGGCAGGTGAACATCGACCAGCCGATCGCGCTGGGCATCCTGGCCTTGTTCCTGCGCAGTACGTTCGATGTCCTGCTGGACATCGGCCCGGGTTATTTCGATTCCCTGGCGGGCCTGGTGTTCTTCCTGCTCGTTGGTCGCTGGTACCAGGCATACTCCTACCAGGCGCTCAGCTTCGACCGGGCGTTGGAGGCCTTCCTGCCGTTGGTGGTGCTGCGCCGGAAGGGCGAGGGCGAGGAGCCCGTGGGCGTGGCCGATCTGGCCCCGGGTGATCGGATCGTGGTGCGTGATCAGGAGCTGGTCCCGGTGGATGCCATCCTGCGCGAGGGCGAAGGCCACATCGACAACAGCTTCATCACCGGTGAACCGATGCCCGTGCACAAAGCGCCGGGGGACACCGTGAAGGCCGGTGGCCGCCAGCGCGGGGCGGCGATCGAACTGGAAGTGCTGCGGGTCTTCAATGACAGCCACCTGAAGCGCCTGTGGGAGGAACATGCCGGCTCGCTGACCGGCGCCCGTCCTTCCATGCCGAGGCTGATCGACACGGTGGCCCGGCGGTTCACCGTCGGCGTCCTGCTGGTGGCGCTCGGCGCCGGGCTGTATTGGTGGGGACGTGATGCGGCCCAGGTCTGGCCCGTGGTCACGGCCGTGCTGATCGTGGCCTGTCCCTGTGCCCTGGCCCTGAGCATGCCCTTCGCCTACGGGCACACCATGCGCCTGCTGGGCCGGCGAGGCCTTTTCCTGCGCGATGCCGAAGTGGTGGAGCGGCTGGCGCACGTGGACACCGTGGTGTTCGACAAGACCGGCACGCTCACTGCCCGCGAGAGCTACGACCTGGCCTTTGAAGGCCGACCGCTCGATGCCCGGGAAGTGATGCAGGTGCGCTCCCTGGCACGGAACAGCGCCCATCCCCTCAGTGCGGAAGTGTACCGGTCCCTTCAGGGAGACCTTGGCCGGGTGAGCGGGGTGGAGGAGGAGAGCGGCGCGGGCATCCGCGGGGACGTGGAAGGAGTGCCGGTGCGGCTGGGCTCGGCCGCGTTCTGTGGGGCACCCTCCGCGCATCGGGAGCCCGGTGTGGCCACCGTGGACGTGGCGATCGGCGGCCTGCACCGGGGAAGGTTCACCCTGAGGAAGCGCGTCCGGGCCGGCATGGAGAAGGCGGTGGGCGGTGCACGCGGCATGGCGGCCACGCACCTGCTCACCGGCGATGCCACCGTGGACGCCGAGGTCGCCGGTCTCTTCCCGGAAGGGGAGGTGGTGACCGGATGCACTCCTCCTCAGAAGGCCGCGTTCATTCGCTCGAAGCAGGGTTCGGGCGCGCGGGTGATGATGGTGGGGGATGGCCTGAACGATGCGGGAGCCTTGACACAGAGCGATGTGGGCGTGACGGTGAGCGAGAGCAGCGCCGCCCTGACACCCGCGAGCGATGCCATCATCGAGGCAGGGGCCCTGGGTCTGCTGCCGGAGGCGCTCCGGCTGGGTAGGCGGGCGCGTCGCATCGTGTTCGCGAGCCTGGGCATCTCGTTGCTCTACAACGTGGGCGGGCTGTCCTTCGCCATTGCCGGCAAGCTCACGCCCCTGGTGGCGGCCATCCTGATGCCGCTCAGCTCGGTGACCGTGGTGGCCTTCGTCTCGCTGGGAGTATGGCTGGCCGCGCGCCCGTTGCGTTCCCCGGACCGGAACTGACATTAATCATGTGGCCCGTTGAGATGGGTCATGCATCGCCCGGAACGCCTGCGGGAGTTTTGGGCACCCTTAGCGGGATCCTGATGAGCGTCATCTTCCTTCTGATCGGTGCAAGCACCCTGGTGGCGGTGGTCTTTTTGACCGCCTTCCTCTGGGCGGTGCGTTCCGGTCAGTACGAGGATGACCGTTCACCTGCCGTCAGGATCCTGGGCGACCGGGGCGCATCCAACGAACGACGTACCGATCCGAAGAACTCCTGATCCATGATGGAACGTTTCCACTACGACAACAAGATCGTCAACGCCTTCCTGATGGCGACGATCGTATTCGGCATCGTGGGCATGCTGGTGGGCCTGACCGTGGCCTTCCAGTTGGTGCTCCCGAGCTGGAACATCCACGAGTGGCTCAGCTTCGGCCGCCTGCGCCCGCTGCACACCAATGCGGTGATCTTCGCCTTCGTGGGCAACGGGATCTTCGCCGGTGTCTACTACAGCCTCCAGCGCCTGCTCAAGACGCGGATGTTCAGCGACATGCTGAGCTGGCTGCACTTCTGGGGCTGGCAGTTGATCATCCTTTCAGCGGCCATCACGCTTCCGCTGGGGATCACGACCAGCAAGGAGTACGCCGAGCTCGAGTGGCCCATCGACATCGCCATCACGCTGGTGTGGGTGGTGTTCGGCATCAACATGATCGGCACCATCCTGAAGCGGCGGGAGCGGCACCTCTACGTGGCCATCTGGTTCTACATCGCCACCTGGGTCACGGTGGCCATGCTGCACATCGTGAACAGCTTCGAGATGCCGGTGAGCCTGTGGAAGAGCTACAGCTGGTACGCCGGTGTGCAGGACGCCCTGGTGCAGTGGTGGTACGGACACAATGCCGTGGCCTTCTTCCTGACCACGCCCTACCTGGGCCTCATGTACTACTTCCTGCCCAAGGCGGCCAACCGCCCGGTCTATTCCTACAAGCTGTCGATCATCCACTTCTGGGCGCTGATCTTCATCTACATCTGGGCCGGTCCTCACCATTTGCTCTACAGCTCCCTCCCCGACTGGGCCCAGAGCCTGGGTACCGTGTTCAGCATCATGCTCATCGCACCGAGCTGGGGCGGCATGCTCAACGGTCTGCTCACCCTGCGCGGCGCCTGGGACCGCGTGCGTGAGGACCCCATCCTGAAGTTCATGGTGGTGGCCGTGACGGCCTACGGCATGAGCACGCTGGAAGGTCCGCTGCTCAGCACCAAGTTCTTCAACAGCCTGAGCCACTTCACCGACTGGACCATCGCGCACGTGCACGTCGGTGGTCTGGGCTGGAACGGCTTCCTCACCTTCGGCATGATCTACTGGCTGGTGCCGCGCCTGTTCGGCACGAAGCTCTACAGCAAGAGCCTGGCCAACGCGCACTTCTGGATCGGCACGCTGGGCATGGTCTTCTACGCGGTGCCGCTCTACTTCGCCGGGTTCACCCAGAGCCTGATGTGGAAGCAGTTCACGCCGGACGGATACCTGGTGTACAAGAACTTCCTGGACACCGTGCTGCAGATCAAGTACGCCTACTGGCTGCGTGGTCTGGGTGGCACGCTCTACCTGGCCGGTGCCATCATGATGGTGTACAACGTCTGGCGCACGGTGGCCTCCGGCAAGCTGATCGCCAACGAGGAGGCCGAGGCCATGCCGCTGGTGAAGGTGGAGACCGAACCCGAGGTGGGATACTGGCACCGCTGGATCGAGCGCCGCCCGGTGCAGATGCTCGTGCTCAGCTTCGTGCTCGTCGCCATCGGCGGGGTCATCGAGATGGTGCCCACCTTCCTGGTGAAGAGCAACATCCCGACCATTGCCAGCGTGAAACCCTACACACCACTGGAGCTCCAGGGGCGCGACATCTACATCTCCGAAGGCTGCTACACCTGCCATTCGCAGATGATCCGGCCCTTCCGCAGCGAGACCGAGCGCTACGGCGAGTACAGCAAGGCGGGTGAGTTCGTGTACGACCACCCGTTCCAGTGGGGCAGCAAGCGCACCGGTCCCGACCTGCACCGTGTGGGCGGAAAGTACCCGGACAGCTGGCACTTCTACCACATGATGGACCCCACCTCCATGAGCGCCGGGTCGCTGATGCCCGCCTACCCGCACATGTACGAGAACACGATCGACACGGCGAGCACCGCCGCCAAGATCGAGGCCATGCAGAAGCTCGGCGTCCCGTATCCGGAAGGCTACGCGGCCCAGGCCAACACCGACCTGCGTGCACAGGCCGCGGCCATCGTGGAGAGCCTGAAGAAGGACGGCATCGAGGCCTCGGCCGAGAAGGACATCATCGCCCTCATCGCCTACCTGCAACGGCTTGGCACGGACATCAAGAAGCAGGACGCGGCACCCGCCGTGGCCGTGAAATGAGCCCGTCATGCTGAAGTTCATCAAGCATCACCTGGACACGATCGGCGGGGTCGACATCTATCCCGTGATCGCCTTCGTCCTCTTCTTCACGTTCTTCCTGTTCATGCTGTGGTACGTGCTCACCGCCGACAAGCGGCACATCCACCACCTGGAGGAACTGCCCTTCGAAGAGGACGACAAGCCCTACCTGATCCACCCCGAACACCGTACGACATGACCCGCATCGAAACCAAGCGTCCGATCATGATCCTTGCCGGTCTGGCCGCACCGCTGGCCATGGCCGCACAGGATGCCGCCCCGGCCGTGGCCGGCAGCGGTCCGGCCATGGAGACCAACTACCTGCTGCTCGGGGTGGCCGTGCTGCAGGTCATCATCATCCTGGCACTCAGCAGCATCATGCGCAACCTGGGAGGCAATGGTTCCGCCTGGGCCAGGCGGATGGCCGTGAAGCGCGCCGCAGCTGGTGCCGTGGTGCTCGCCTTCTTGGCCTGGCCGGCGGAAGCGTCGGCAGCCGTGCCGGGCACCATGTTCCTGGTCACCACGGCCACGCTCTTCTGGATGCTCATCTCCGCGAACCTGATCCTGTTCGTGGTGCTGCTGGCCCAGTTGAACGTGTTGCGTGGCATGGTGCGGACCCTCTCGGGACGCGAGGAGGAGGAGCTCGCACTGGCCAAGGAGGCCGAGGAGCCGTCCTTCGCGGACACCATCCTGCACAAGCTGACCCAGGCCGTGGACGTGGAGCACGAAGAGGACGTGCTGATGCACCACGAGTACGATGGCATCCGCGAACTGAACAACGTGCTGCCCCCCTGGTGGCTCTGGCTCTTCTATGGCACCATCATCTGGGGCGTGGTCTACCTGGTGAACGTCCACATCCTGGGCGTGATGCCGCTGCAGGCCGAGGAGTACGAGCAGGAGATGGCCCAGGCCAAGGAGGACGTGGCCGCCTACCTGGCCCAGTTCAGCAACCTCGTTGACGAGAGCAACGTGACCGTTGCGACCGACGAGGCCACCCTGGCCAGCGGGGAGTCGATCTACAAGCAGTTCTGCGTGGCCTGCCACGGCGCCAACGGCGAAGGGGGTGTGGGCCCCAACATGACCGATGCCTACTGGATCCATGGAGGCGGCATCAAGAACGTCTTCAAGACCATCAAGTACGGCGTGCCCCAGAAGGGCATGATCAGCTGGCAGTCGCAGCTGAAGCCTTCGGAGATGCAGGCGGTGGCCAGCTACATCCTGACCCTGCAGGGCACCGACCCGCCCAACCAGAAGGAGCCCCAGGGCGAGATCTGGAAGGAGGAGGCAGCCCCCGCAGAGGAGGCCCCGGTGGAGGAGGAGGCACCGGTGACCGCGGACAGCACCGCGGTGGCCGTTGTGCAGTGACGCCATGAGCCAACAGCAGCAACCCGCCCGCGACGAGAGCTTCCGCGACTCGATCGCCACGGTCGACAAGCAGGGCAAGCGGATCTGGGTCTACCCCAAGAAACCTTCGGGGAAGTTCTACCGCTGGCGTACATGGGTGAGCTGGGGGCTGCTGGCCCTGCTCTTCGCGGGACCCTTCATCCGCATCGGGGGCGAACCGCTCCTGATGGTGAACATCCTGGAGCGTCGCTTCGTGATCTTCGGTCAGACCTTCTGGCCGCAGGACATCCACCTGTTCGTGCTCGCCTTCATCACGGGCATCGTCTTCATCGCGCTGTTCACCGTGGTGTTCGGCAGGCTCTTCTGTGGGTGGGTGTGCCCGCAGACCATCTTCATGGAGATGGTGTTCCGGAAGATCGAGTACGCCATTGAAGGTGACTGGAAGCAGCAGCAGGCCCTGAACAAGGCCCCGTGGACCACGCAGAAGGTCGTGAAGAAGACGGCCAAGCACGTGATCTTCTTCGCCATCGCCTTCCTCATCGGCAACACCTTCCTGGCCTACATCATCGGAAGCGATGCCCTGATCGAAACGGTGACCTCACCGCCTGCGGAGCATCTGGGTGGATTCATCGCCATGGTGGTGTTCTCGCTGGCCTTCTACGGTGTGTTCGCCTTCATGCGCGAGCAGGTCTGCACCACGGTCTGTCCCTACGGCCGGCTGCAGGGCGTGTTGCTGGACCGCAAGTCGGTGGTGATCGCCTACGATCATGAACGCGGCGAGCAGCGGGCGAAGTTCCGCAAGGGCGAGGACCGCGGCGCCGTGGGCAAGGGTGACTGCATCGACTGCAAGGCCTGTGTGCATGTGTGCCCCACGGGCATCGACATCCGCAACGGCACCCAGCTGGAGTGCGTGAACTGCACCGCATGCATCGATGCCTGCGATCACATGATGGAGGGCGTGGGTCTGCCGAAGGGGCTGATCCGATACGCCAGCGAGAGCGAGATCGCCGACAAGCAGCCCTTCCATTTCACGACCCGCATGAAGGCGTACAGCGCCGTGCTCGCCGTGTTGGTGGGCGTGATGGTGACGCTGGTGGTGACCCGGACCGAGGTGGAGGCCACCGTGCTGCGCACCCCGGGCATGCTCTTCCAGGAGCAGGAGGACGGCCGCATCAGCAACCTGTATACTTACAAGGTGGTGAACAAGACCAACCATGACATGCCCATCGAGTTCCGGCTCATGGACCTCCCCGGCGAGGTGAAGCTGGTGGGTCGTGACGTGGAACTGGAGCGGGCCAAGTTGGCGGAGGGTGAACTGTTCATCGTGCTGGACCGCGACCAGCTCCAGGGCATGAAGACCAAGGTGAAGGTGGGCGTGTACAGCGGCGAGGAACTGATCGAGGAGGTCTCCACCTCGTTCGTAGGACCCATGGGCGGATGAACTGGGGGCGCGCGATATTCCTGGTGATGACGGCCTTCGTGCTGTTGATGGCCTGGTTCGCCTGGCAGGGAGCCACGAACTACGAGGCCCCCGAGGCGGACTACTATGAGAAGTCCCTCCGGTACGGGGAAGAGGTCGAGGCACGTGCGAACGCCGAATCCCTTGGTGGCGTGTCCCTGTTGGTGGTGGGTGAGCGGGTGCAACTGACCTTTCCGGAGGTGCTACGCGGCCGACCGATCACCGGCGAGGCGGTGGTGGTCCGCCCTTCCGATGCCCGCATGGACCAACGGTTCACGCTCTCGGCGGACACTTCGGGTGTGGCCGAACTGGACCTGACGGGGGCGATGAAGGGCCACTATCAACTGGTCCTGGACTGGGAACAAGGGGGCACCCCTTACCACAGCGAACACACCTTCTACCTGCGATGACGGGCACACTGGCACCGGCGTTGGTGCTGGGGCTGGTCGGCAGTGCCCACTGCATCGGCATGTGCGGGCCCCTGGCGCTGGCGGTCCCCTCGGCAGGGCGCGGCTGGTCGGGACGCCTGGCCGGCGGACTTCTGCTGAACGGTGGGCGGGTGGTGACCTACATGCTGCTCGGCGGACTGTTCGGGACCTTCGGACGGGGTCTGGCGCTCGCGGGCGTGCAACAGGGTGTCAGCATCACGCTCGGCGTCCTGATCCTGGCGGGCCTGATCGCGCCTGCGCTGGTGAACGCCGGCTGGCTTTCGCGCGGTCCCGCCACGTTGGTGATGCGTCTTCAAGGGATCATGGCACGGCAACTTCGGCGCACTTCGCCAGGTGGGCTGTTCATCACCGGTCTGTTGAACGGACTGCTTCCCTGCGGCCTGGTGTACCTGGCGGTGGCGGGTGCGCTGGCCACGAACGGAGCGTTGGAAGGAGCGGCCTTCATGGCCGTCTTCGGCCTGGCCACCTGGCCGGCGCTGTTGGCCGTGCGGCTGGGGGGAGGTGCGCTTTCGATGCGCTGGCGCGGGATCCTGCGCCGGGCCACGCCCTACGTGATCGGAGCCATGGCCCTGCTCTTCATCCTGCGTGGCATGGGGCTGGGCATCCCGTACGTGAGTCCTGAACTCCACGCGCCGATGGCCGTGGAAGGCTGCCCCTGATCAGGCGGCCGTCTGCCTGCGCATGCTCTCCCGCGCTTCCCGGAAGTACTTGAAGGGCACCACCAGCATGCCGAAGCATTCACCATCCTCCTTCCCCAGGTGCTTGTGGTGCACCTTGTGCGCACGGCGCACGCCCAGGAAATAGACGTTCCGGGAAGTGCGGAGCCATTTGATGCGCTGGTGGATGAACACCTCGTGCACGATGAAGTACGCGATGCCGTACAACAGGATCCCCAGGCCGATCCACAACCAGGGGGTGTGAAGCCCCTTCAGGCTGCCCACGATGAACAGCACCATGGAGGGAATGGCGAAGATCAGGAAGAAGGAGTCGTTGTATTCCAGGAAGCCGTAGTGGTCCTTGCGGTGGTGGTCCCTGTGCAGCGACCACAGGAAGCCATGCATCACGTACTTGTGCGTGGCCCAGGCCACGAACTCCATGAACACGAACGTGGCGGCGACGATCCCGACGATGGCCCAGGTGCTCATGCGGCGCGCTTGCGGAACAGGGTCTCCAAGGTGGCGAAACGGTAGTCGAAGATGTGCTTCAACCGCTTCTTCACAAAGATATCATGGAGCAGTTCCCCCAGGGGGCCGAACGGCAGTTCGTATTCGACGCGGTCCCGCATCATCACACCGCCATCCACCGGCTCGAAGGTGTGCAGGTGCCACCAGCGTTTGTAGGGGCCCTTCAGCTGCGTGTCCACGAAGCGATGGGGAGCCTCCACCTGTTCGATCAGGGTCACCCAGGTGAGCGGGATGCCCAGCATGGGCTTCACCGTGTAGGTGATGCGCTGGCCGGCGTGGGCGGGTCCGTCATCGAAAGGTTCGCGGATCCGGAAGCCCATGTCCGCCGGCGTGATGCGGGCCAGGTTGCGCGGCGTGCTGAAGAACTCCCAGGCCTCCTCCAGGGACACCGGCAGGAACTGTTCGCGCTGGAGGACGTGCTTCGCCATGGTTCAACCGATGATCTCGGCCTTGGGATAGCGCTCCTTCCAGAACTTGAAGGCCTTCATGCTGGCCAGGGTCACCACCGTGCGGTGGTCCAGGCGCACCTTGATGGCCTTCAGGCCTTCCTTCACGGGCTGGGTCAGGATCAGTTGTTTCTTCTTTCTCGGCATGGCTTCAGGGGAACAGTCGGGGTTGGACCTTGGTTCTCGTGTCGGCCCCGTCGAGCGCCTCCTTGTAGGTGGCTATCGCTCGCTTGCGGGCCACTTCGTGAACGACGATGGGTGCGGGATAGTTCCCCGTGCCATGCTCAGGCACCCATCGTTTCACATACTTTAACGAAGGGTCGAACTTCTCCAGCTGGAGCTTCGGATTGAAGACCCGGAAGTAGGGTGCCGCATCACAGCCGGAACCGGCGGCCCATTGCCAGCCTCCGTTGTTGCTGCTGAGCTCGAAGTCCAGGAGCTTCGCGGCGAAGTACGCCTCTCCCCAACGCCAGTCGATCAGCAGGTGTTTCGTGAGGAAGCTGGCCACCACCATGCGCACCCGGTTGTGCATGAAACCGGTGGCGTTCAGCTCGCGCATGCCCGCGTCCACCAATGGATAGCCCGTGCGCCCTTCGCACCAGGCCGCGAACTCGTCCTCGTCGTTGCGCCAGGGAATGCCATCGTAAGCCGGACGGAAGCTCGTGTCGACCACCTGCGGGAAATGCCACAACACCTGCATGAAGAACTCCCGCCAGATCAGCTCGTTCAGGTAGGTGGAACTGATGCCGCGTGACCGGCGCACGAGTTCCCGAACGCTCACCGTACCGAAACGCAGATGCATGCTCATGCGGCTGGTGCCCGCAATGGACGGTGTGTTCCGCGTGCGGGCGTAGTGGTGGAGCAGGTCGTCGTCCAGCGTGGTGGGAGGCACCTCCAGGTCGGTGGGGCGGAAGCCGATATCGGCCAGCGTGGGCAGGCCCAAGGGCTCGCAGGATGCCAGGCGGTCCAGGCGCTCGCGGCTGGGGAAGGCCTGTTCCATGTCCGGCGTGAACCGCGCCCGCCATTTGCGCATGTAGGGTGTGTAGACGGTGTAGGCGCCACCGTCGTCCTTCACCACCTCGTCGCGTTCGAAGATGGAGATGTCCTTCACCGTGTGGAAGTCGACACCCCGGTCACGGAGCAGTTCCATCACATCCCGATCGCGTGCAACGGCATAGGGCTCGTGGTCGTGTGCCGCGTACACGGCCTTCACGGGGAAACGCTCCAATAGGTCCTTCCATACCTCCACGGGCCGGCCATGCTCCACCAGCAGGCTTCCCCCGAGGGCTTCCAGCTCCTGCTTCAGTGCCGAGAGCGTGCGGTGTATGAAGTCCACCCGGCGGTCCTCCCGGTCTTCCAGCCGCTCAAGGATGTTCGTGTCGAAGATGAAGAGCGGCAGCACTTCGCCACCTTCCTCGAGGGCCCGGAACAGGGCATGATTATCCTCCAGCCGCAGGTCCCGGCGCAGCCAACAGATGGTGATGGCCGGTCCTGTGCCGCTCATGCGCGAACGTGACCAAGGAACTGCTCCTGGGTGTGCGGGTCCAGGAACCGTCCGCTGAAATGACTGGTCACCGTGCGGCTGTCCTCGTCCTTCACGCCACGCAGTTTCACGCACATGTGCTCGGCGTCGATCAGCACGGCCACGTCCTCGGTCCCGAGAACGCGCTTGAGCTCGGCCGCGATCTGCTCGGTGAGGCGCTCCTGCACCTGCGGCCGGGCCGCGTAGTACTTCACGATGCGGTCCAGCTTGCTGAGCCCGATCACCTTGCCGCTGGAGAAGTACGCCACCGCGGCCTTGCCGAGGATGGGGACGAAGTGGTGCTCGCAAAAGGAGTGGACGCCGATCCCGTGCTCCACCAGCATGCCGGCATAACCGTAGCGGTTCTCGAACAGGGTGGGCTTGGGCTTGTTGGTGGGTTTCAAGCCGCTGAACACCTCGTTCACGAACATCTTCGCCACGCGGCGCGGGGTTCCCTTCAGGCTGTCGTCGGCCAGGTCCAGGCCCAGCGTGTGCATGATCTGCTCGAAGTGGTGCGCGATGGTGGCGACCTTCTCCGCGTCCGTATGCGCGAAGGCGTCAGGCCGCATCGGCGTGGCCACCGCCTCGGGCAGGTCGGCATCCGGGTGGTCCAGGGCGGGATGGGGGAGCACGGCTCCGTTGGTCTTCATGGTCTCGGTGGTGTTCAGGCGCGGTCCCGGAGCAGTTCGCGGTGCCTGAGCACCTCGTTCCAGCACGCCCGGAACCAAACGGTGAAGGCCTCCGGATCGTTCGCCAGTTCGTCCGTCACCACCTCGGGCCGTACCCAGCGCCAGGCCGACGCTTCCGTGGGGTCGGGCGAGGGTTCGCCGGCATGCACGGCAAAGAACACGTGGTCCAGTTCGTGCTCGGTGAGTCCGTTGCCGAAAGGCGCGCGGTAGATGAAATGGAAGCGGTGTTCCACGGCGGTGTCGATGCCCATCTCCTCCCAGAGGCGGCGGCGGGCGGCCAGTGCGGTGTCCTCTCCTGGTCGGGGATGGCTGCAGCAGGTGTTGGTCCACAGGCCAGCGCTGTGGTACTTGCCATCGGCCCGGCGTTGCAGGAGCAGCCTGCCATCGGGGTGGAAGACGAACACCGAGAAGGCCCGGTGCAGCAGCCCCTGCTGGTGCGCCTCCAGCTTGCCCATGCGGCCGGTCTCCTCGTCGCGCTCGTTCACGAGCACCACCTGTTCGCTCCGTTCCTCGTCGGTCATGGGTTCAAAGCAGGCCGAAGCTGTGCTTCAGGTAGCTGGTGGTGAGCAGGGCGATCTTCCGGCGGTTGCGCACCCGGACGCGTTCCTGAAGGATGCGTTCGGTGGGCAGCGCCTGGATCTTCCGGAAGAGGTTCATGTAGTAGATGTAGGCCATGTACACACCGAAGCGCGCTCCCTGGGGCAGTTGGCGGATGCCCTCCAGCGCAGCGCGGAAATCGTCGTCGATCTCGCCTTCGATGCGGCGCTTGTCCTCGGCGCTCATGTTCCGCACATCGACGCCTGGGAAGTAGGTGCGGCCCAGGTTCACGTGGTCGTCCTTCAGGTCGCGCAGGAAGTTCACCTTCTGGAAGGCGGCTCCCAGGCGCATGGCGGAGGGCTTCAACCGCTGGTACAACGCATCGTCGCCCTCGCAGAACACGCGCAGGCACATGAGCCCGACCACCTCGGCGGAGCCCAGGATGTAGAGCTCGTAGGACTCCCGATCGTGCGCGTGGTCCGTGAGGTCCATCTCCATGCTGCGCAGGAAGGTGTCGTACAGCTCCTCCTCGATGCCGTAGGTGTTCACCACCCGCTGGAAGCTGTGCAGGATGGGGTTCAGGCTGATGCCGTCGGCGATGGCCTTGTAGGTGTCCGCGCGGAACCGGGCCATCAGGTCCACTTTGTCGTGGTCATGGAAGGTGTCCACGATCTCGTCGGCGAAGCGGACGAAGCCGTAGATGGCGTAGATGGGGTCGTGGAATCGCTTGTGCAGGGAGCGGATGCCCAGCGAGAAGGAGGTGCTGTAGCTCCGGGTCGTGTGCCTGCTCGCCTTGAGGCACACACGATCGTAAAGGGCGATGGTGTTCATGCGCGAAGACGGTGCTTGGCGTGTTCCTGTTCGATGAGGTCGGCCACCACCTGCCCGCTGATCAGCGTGGGGGGCACGCCGGGTCCGGGCACGGTGAGCTGGCCGGTGAAGTAGAGGCCTTTCACCTTCCGGCTCTTGATGCGCGGCTTCAGCACGGCGGTCTGGGTGAGCGTGTTGGCCAGGCCGTAGGCATTGCCCCGGAAGGAGTTGTAGTCGTTCACGAAGTCGTTGATGCAGAAGCTGCGCTGCAGCACCAGATGGGCCCGCAGGTCCACCCCGGTGTGCCTGGTCAGGCGGTCCAGCGTGAGCTGCAGGTAGCGTTCGCGCACTTCGGGCGTATCCTCCAGACCCGGCGCGATGGGGATCAGCACCACCATGTTCTCATGGCCCGCCGGGGCCACCGAGGGGTCGGTCTTGGTGCCACAGCTGGTGTAGAGCAACGGGCGCGTGGGCCACTTGGGATCGTCGTAGATCTCACGGGCGTGCTGGTCCAGCGGCTCGTCGAAGAAGAGGTTGTGGTGCTCCATCCGCGGAAGTTCGCGGTCGAAGCCCAGGTAGAACAGCAGGGAGGAGGGGGCCATCACGCGGCCCTTCCAATAGCTCTCGCTGTAAGTGCGGTGCTCCGGGGCCAGCAGGTTCTCGGCGTGGTGATAGTCGGCGGCGGCAACCACCACATCGGCACGCAGCTCCTCACCGTTCACCTGCACACCTGCCGCCCGGCCGTCCTCGACCAGGATGCGCTCCACGGGGCTGTCCGTACGCAGGTCCACGCCCTCCTCCCGCGCCAGCTTCACCATGGCGTCGATGATCCGGCCCATGCCGCCCATCGGGTACCAGGTTCCGAGGGACATGTCGGCGTAGTTCATCAGGCTGTAGAGCGCCGGCGTGTTCTGCGGGGTGGCTCCGAGGAACAGCACCGGGAACTCCATGAGCTGCCGCAGCCGCTGGTCCTTGAAGTATTTCGCCACATGTTTTCTCAGCGAGGTGAACACGCTCACCTTCAGCATGCCGCTCATCACCTTGGGCAGCATGAACTCCGACCAGTTCAGTGCCGGGCGGTAGACCAGCTCGTTCATGCCGAGCTCGTACTTGATCTTCGCCTCGGCGAGGAACTTCCTCAACTGCTCACCAGCGCCGGGTTCCACCCGTTCGAAGAAGGCCTCGAGCTCCTCCATCCGGGCGGGGATCATCCAATGGTCATCGGGTCCGAAGACCACCTGGTAGCTGGGGTCCAGCCGCACCAGGTCATACTGGTCCTTCACGGTGCGGCCGAAGCGGGCGAAGTATTGCTCGAACACCTCGGGCATCCAGTACCAGCTGGGCCCCATGTCGAAGGTGAAGCCGGCCTCCCGAAGCACACGCGCACGGCCACCTGGCTGGGTGTTCTTCTCCAGAAGCGTCACCCGGTGACCCTTGTGGGCCAGGGAGGTGGCGGCGCTGAGCCCGGCGAAGCCGGAGCCGATGACGATGGCGCTGGGGTTCACGCGGGGACCTTGTCGGTGAGCATGCGCATCAGGCGCTGCCGAGCTTGGAAGATACGGCTCTTCACGGTCCCGATGGGAATGCCCAGGTGTTCGGCGATCTCGTGGTACTTGTACCCTTCGTGGTGCATCAGGAAGGGCTCCCGGAAGGTGGCATCGAGCCGGTCCAGGCTGTCCTGGATCTCGCCCATGCGCACCCGGTTCTCGGGGCTGTTCGGCATCTGCACCCGGCGCACCTGGTCGCGCTCCTTCTCCACGCTGTTCATCAACGTGTTGGTCCGCTTGGCCCGGCGGTGGTCGTTGATGAAGGTGTTCTTCATGATGGTGTAGAGCCAGGCCTTGAAGTTGGTGTTGTCCCGGAACTTGTCGCGGTAGGTGATCGCGCGGAGCATGCTCTCCTGCAACAGGTCCTGGGCGTCGTCGCGATCGCGGGTCAGGCTCAGGGCGAAGTAGTACAGCTGCTGCCGGAGGCCGAGAAGGTTCTGCTGGAACTCGAGGGTGGACATGGCAGTATTGTTTAAGTGTTGGGCGGAATGGTTCAACAAACGTAATGGGCCATATCCGCATCTGCAAGTTTCTGTTCAACAAATATTCC
>JACJZH010000021.1 GCA_020635695.1 Flavobacteriales bacterium
CGTTCGTGTAGCTGCGCAGCTCGCTGGTGGTCACGTCGTAGTTGAAGCGGTACCTGTTGTGCTTGTGCCGCAGGCCGGCGTGGGCGATCCGGCTCAGTCCTTCACCATCCACAGGCGCACCTGTTCCGTGCCTGCCGCCAGTTCCAGGAGGTAGCTGCCCGGGGCCAGGTCGGCCGTGCTGAAGGTGGTCCGGCGGCCTGTGATGACCACCTGCTGCTGGCGCACAAGGCGGCCGGATGCGTCCAGCAGGCGCAGGGTGGCAGGCCCCTGCAGGCGGGTGCCTGTGAACAGTTCGGCCTGGTCGCGGACCGGGTTGGGCACCAGCAGGGCTTGGCCGCTGCCGAAGGCCGCATCGGGTACGCGCAGCACCAGGTCGTTCGCCCGGATGATCCACCAGTCGGGGTCCAGCAGGGCGCTGTCCGCCTGGAAGGGCAGGGTGAAGCTGAAGGTCTGCCCGCTGAAGGTGTGGTCCAGCACCACCAGGCTGTCCTGCTGGCCGTTCTTGAACAGCACCGGCACCGGCAGGGCGAAGAAGTCCACGCTCGGGTGGCTGGTGGACTGGTCCAGCTGCACGTTCACGGTGCCGCCCCCGTCCTGCGACCAGGTGAGGGTGTAACTGGGGTAGCCTTCGCCATAGAACCAATCGTTCAGGAATTCCGTGAGGTCCAGGCCGCTGGTGGCCTCCAGGTGGGCCTGCAGGTCGCTGGTGCGGGCGGTGCCGAAGGCCAGGGCGGGGTCGTGCAGGTAGTTGTACACGCCGTTGAAGAAGGCGCTATCACCACAGACCCAACGTAGGGTATGCAGGACCATGGCGCCCTTGGTGTAGGTCAGGCGGCTGTTGAAGAGGCGCTGCACGTCCAGCGTGTCGGGCACCCAGACGCTTCCGCCCGGCTCGCTGGTGACCACCGCGATCTTGGCGGGTGGCCAGCCGGGCCAGTACTGCGGGGCCAGGTACTGGTAGCAGAGGCCGCTCAGGTAAGTGGCGAAGCCTTCGTTCAGCCAGAGGTCCTGCCAGCTGCCGCAGGTCACCTTGTTGCCGAACCACTGGTGGGCCAGTTCATGCGCGGCCAGTTCGTAGAAATAGGCGCCCATGAAGGTCATGGTCTGGTGCTCCATGCCGCCGCCGCGCTCCATCTGGGCGTGGCCGTACTTCTCGTCGGCGAAGGGGTAGGTGCCGAAGAGCTGGCTGAAGAAGGGCATCTGCTGCAGCACGTCGCCCGCGTTCAAACCGGCCAGGAAGGCGTCCTCCGGGTAGGCGTAGGTGAGCATGGGGAAGGTGTCCGCGGGCAGTTCCACCGTATGCACCAGCTCCACGTAATTGGTCACCGCGGTGGCGATCAGGTAGTAGGCGATCGGGTGGCGGTGCCGCCAGTGGAAGCGCACCTGCTGGTCGCCGGGCAGGGTGTCCGTGGCCACCAGCACCCCGTTGCCCGCAGCGCGGTTCCCCACGGGAATGGTCACGTAGGTGTCGATCGAGTCGATCTTGTCGTTCAGGTCCTGCTTCGCGGGCCACCAGTCCATGGCGCCGTACGGCTGGCTCAGGGTCCAGATGATGGGGATGCCGTCATGCGTGTCGAAGCCCCAGCTGCCCAGACCGGAGGAGGAGGGCGTACCGCCGTAATGGACGGTCACTGAGTCCACGGTGCCTGTGGCGAGCGGGGCCGGGAAGGGGATCCACAGGCTGTCGCCGGCATGCTGGAAGGCCAGGGGCTGTCCCTGGTGCAGCACGCTGTCCACCTGCAGGCTGTCGGAGAGGTCCAGCACCAGTGCTGGCAGGGTCTCCGTGGCGGTGAAGTGGGCGCTGACGGACCCATGGATCGCGTTCACCGCGGGATCGATGGTCCAGTCGAAGCGGTGGTAATGCAGGTCGAACCCACGGCCGGGGTCGCCCCCCGAGCGCAGTTGCGGCAGGAACCCGGAGGCCTCCTGCTTGGCCAAGGCCTCCAGCAGGTGTACGTCGGCAGGCGCGTCCTGGGCCACGGCGGAGGTGGCCAGCAGGGCGGAAAGGAGGAGAGCGGTGCTCCGCATCCCCCTAAAGGTACGGCGGTCCGGGGCCTACCAGACGGCCTGCAGCACCTCGCGCACGGCCTCGGAGCGGCCCATGGTGTAGAAGTGAAGGCAGGGGGCACCGCGTTCCTTCAGTTCGCGGCTTTGGGTGGTGGTCCACTCCACGCCCACCTTCCGCACGTCGGCATCGCTGCGGCAGGCCACCAGTGCCTTGGCCAGGTCGTCCGGCAGGTCCACGTGGAAGGTCTTGGGAATGAACTGGATGTGCCGCAGGTTGGTCAGCGGCTTCAGCCCCGGGATGATGGGTACGGTGATGCCTTCCTGGCGGCAGCGCTCCACGAACGCGAAATATTTCGCGTTGTCGAAGATCATCTGGGTGACGAGGTACTCGGCACCCGCGTCCACCTTCTGCTTCAGGTAGGCGATGTCGGTGCCCATGTTCAGGGCCTCGGGGTGCTTTTCGGGGTAGCAGGCTGCGCCGATGCACAGGTCGGTGGGGGCGGCCTCCTCCTCTTCCTCGTGCAGGTATTGGCCGCGGTTCAGCGCCGCTATCTGCTTCACCATGTCCACGGCGTGGGCATGGCCGTCCCGTTCCGGAATGAACTGGGACTCTCCCTTGGTGGCATCGCCGCGCAGGGCCAGCACGTTGTCGATGCCCAGGAAGTTCATCTCGATCAGCGCGTCCTCGGTCTCCTCCCGGCTGAAGCCCCCGCAGATCAGGTGGGGCACGGTGTCGATGTCGTACTTGGCCTTGATGGTGGCGCAGATGCCGATGGTGCCGGGCCGCTTGCGCACGCGGATCTTCTGCAACAGCCCATGGCCCCGCTCCTTGTAGATGACCTCCTCACGGTGGTAGGTCACGTTGATGAAGCTCGGCTTGAACTCCATCAAGGGGTCGATCCCCGCATAGATGGAGCGGATGTCCTTGCCCTTCAGGGGTGGCAGGATCTCAAACGAGAGCAGGGGCGCCTTCGCCCGGCGGAGGTGTTCACTGACCTTCATGAGCGCGGGCCGCGAAGGTAGGGGACCCGGCTCAGCGCAGGATCGTCACATGCCCGGTGAAGACCCGGCCGTCCCGCAGGCGCAGTTCGTAGAAGTACGTGCCATCGCTCACGTCGGCAGCCTTCCAGTTGTTCTGGTAGCTGCTGCTCTCGTACACCACGTTGCCCCAGCGGCTGTACACGATCAGCCGGCTGCCCGGGTGGAACTCCAGGTTGGTGAACACCAGTTCATCGTTCACGTTGTCGCCGTTCGGGCTGAACACGTTCGGGGCATAGACCTCCGCCGCGTTCACCACATAGGTCAACGCCACCGTGTCGGTGCATCCTTCCGCGGTGGTCACGGTGAGGACGACGGTGTAGAAGCCCGGTTGACCGAAGCCGTGGTCCACCACCTGCCCCGATCCCACGTTCCCATCTCCGAAGTCCCAGGACCAGTCCACCAGCACGGATCCGTTCCCGCTCGACGCATCCGTGAACTGGACGATGGAACCCGGCATGGAAGGAGAGGGTGGGGAAACGGTGAATGCCGCGGTGGGGTCCGGAGCGCTCAGTACGTCCACCGGCGCCGAGGTGCCCACGCAGCCGTTCGCGCCGGTCACCGTCACCGTATAGCTGCCCGTACCCACGGTGATGGTCGGGTCGGTGCTGCCCGTGGACCAGAAATAGGAGGCATAGGGTTCCGTGGTGCCCAGCGTGCTCGGTGCCCCACCACAGTTGAAGAGCGTCCCGCTGATGACGGGGTCGGGGGCTTCCAATGCGTTCACCACGAAAGGGTCGGAGATCAAGGCGCAGGAGCCGAGCAGCCCTTCGACCGTGTAGGTGCCCGGGCCCACTTGAACGGTGGGGTCAACGCCACCGTTGCTCCACAGGTAGCTGTCGAAGTCCGAACTCGCCGTGAGCGTCACCAGATCACCGGGGCATGCTTCGGCTGGCCCGGTGATGACCGGGGGTGCACCGGGCGATGGCACCACTTCCACCACGATGCTCACCTGGGTCGTGAGGGGTGGTACACCGTTGTCAGTGGCGCTGTAGTCGATGGTGTGGAAGCCGACCTCCGAGGGAAGCGGCGTGAACTGGCTGGTGATCACGGCGGTGATGCCGCCGCTGGTGTTCCCGGTCTCCGCATAGTTGCTCAGGGAGGGCGCCGTACTGGACGCGTTCACCGTCTGGTTCTGTTCCGGAGCGATGAAGGACATCTCCACGTTCACCTGCTCCCCCGCGCAGACCACGATGGTATCGCAGAGGAACTGGCTGCTGGCTATGGGCGGGATGTTCTGGGTGCTCACCGCCGTGGTGAAGGTGAAGTTCTTGTTGTCGAGCCAGTCGACGCCATCGGGGTTGCCGAAGGGGCCGTCGTAGGCGTTGCCCGGCTGGTCGAAGGTGCCGAACTGGATGTAGTCCACGCCGTTGCCGCGGTTGGCGCCCACCACGGCGGGTGTTCCGCCGAAGCCTCCCGATCCACCGGAGGCATCTCCGGTGGTCCATTGCATGTCCCGGTAGCAGAAGCTCACGTTCTTCCCCACACCGATCACCGGGTCCGTTCCGTCGGTCAGGATCAGTTGGAACGAATTCAGAAGGTCGGTATTGGCATTGAAATAGCCCACGTTCACCCAGTTCACGTACAACGCGGTGCTGGTCACCTTGTACCACACCTCGTTCTGCCCCGGAGGACCAAAACCGTTCAGGTCCACATCCGCCCAGAAAGGGGCCACCATGCGATCATCCGGGTTGGGAAAGCCGACCGCGTTGAAGATCGAATTGTCCGTATCGAAGGTGAGGTTCCCGTTGATGTTGATGTAGCAGGACGTGTACAGGTCGTTGTACAGGTTGAAGGTGAAGGGTAGCGTGATCGGGCCGAAGCTCTGATCATCGAACGGGAGAGGACCCAAGGGCCAGGACGTGATCTGCGTGTAGCTCGCGTCAGGCTCGATCCAGCAGTCGCACCCACTGGAACCGCCGCCACCTTTCAGCTGACCCGGCGGCTGGATACGGGGCTCGATGGGTTCCCTTGCATTCGCAACGGGTCGCACGATCGGGCGCGTCGGCATGGTGCCCGCCCGTTTGTGTTGCCGGAATTCCTCGGCGGTCATCACCGCGCGGCCTTCCTGCGCCAGGGATCCATGGATGCCCAACGCAAGGCCCAGGAGTACACCGAGGGTCCGCAGCCTTTCAGGTATGATGCCTGCACGCATTATTTCAGGAGCGTCACCGAGCCGATCAGGTCCTTGCGCTCGCCGTTGTCCTCGGCCTTGGTGCGCAGCTTCCACACGTATACCCCACTTGGCATGGCCTCGTCACCGTCCCCGAGATAGCTGCCGTTCCAGCCTTCGAACGGATCGTTCGTCTCGAATACGAGCCCACCCCAGCGGTCGTAGATCAGCAGCTCATGCACCCCCAGGTCATTACCGGCCAGCACCGGGAAGAACACATCGTTCACCCCGT
The DNA here is from genome assembly GCA_020635695.1 of Flavobacteriales bacterium. Taxonomy (GTDB): domain Bacteria; phylum Bacteroidota; class Bacteroidia; order Flavobacteriales_F; family PHOS-HE28; genus PHOS-HE28. The sequence goes on from JACJZH010000021.1 coordinate 5,451, forward strand.
CCCCGTCGGGGGTGAAGGCATTCGGGATGAAGTGCAGCAAGGGGTCCTTGACCACCACGAGCTGGCACTGCTGGTCTTCACATCCATGCTGGTCCACCACTTGCAGGCACACCAGGTATTGGCCTCCCAACGTGTTGGGGAAGGTGAACTCGGTCTCCTGATCGCCGGACTGCCCGAGGCCACCCAGGTCCCACTGCCAGGCTACGGCGTTCGGGTCCGTGGCGGTCATCACCACGGTGCTTTGTTCGATGGTGGTCGGGTTGGGGTCGGTCAGGAAAAGGGCCTCGGGCGCCGGGTCCACGTGCACCAGGTCCGTCTGTGTAAGGGCATCGACGCAACCGGCCGGCGTGGTCACCGTAAGGGTCACTGAATAGGTCCCCGGGTCCTCGAACGCATGGAACAAGGGGCCGTTCGCAACGTCCGTTCCGCCATCGCCGAAGTCCCAGTCGCTGGTGCCCAGGAACTGGGGGTCGGTATCATTCTCGAAGGTGACCACGAGGGGGTCGCATCCGATCACCGGGTCCGCCGAGAACTGGACGATCGGCAGGGGGTCCACGGTCACGTCCACGAAGGCGGTGTCGGTCAGGGCGTTGCAGGCTCCGATGCCATTCACCACGTACTCATAGGGTCCGCTCAGCTCCAGGGAAGGGTCCAGGGTGCCTCCGTGGGACTGCAGGTCGGGATCCCTCCAAGCACCACCCGGGTCGGCACCGGACCCAAGCAGCGGGAAGAGGTCCTCCTGGGGGGCATCGGCACAGAGCTGGAGCGTGGCGTCCACACCTGCCACCGGTACCGGGTCCACGGAGACCGTCACCTGCGCGGAGAGCACGGGACAGGGAGCCAGCGGGCTCACCGTATAGGTATAGGCCCCGATGGGGTCCAGCTGCGGGTCGAACATGCCGGATGCCGCGACCCCGTTGGGGTCCGTCCATGTGCCCCCCATGTCGGGCATGCCTCCGAGCGCGTCGAACAGGTCCGTTGGGTCGTCCGAGGCACAGGTGGGTAGCGGAGCGTCGATGCCGGGGTCCAGGGGGGTGTTCACCGTGATCGTGACCGTGGCGGACGAATCCATGCAGGGCGCAGTGGCGACGAGCGTATACGTGTAATCCCCGGAGAGCACCAGGGCGGGGTCCAGGATCCCGCTGTGCGTACCGTTGCCCGGGTCCGTCCAGCTGCCTCCTGGGTCAGGAGTGCCCCCAAGCAGCGTGAACAGGTCCACCGTGGGGTCCACCGAGCAGTAGGTCCCGGTCCCGTTCTGGCCGGCGTCCGGCTGATCGAAGATGGATACGTCCACCGAGCCGAAGGAGGGACAAAGACTGCCGTTGCCTACCGAATAGGAGTAGCTGCCATCCGGATCGCTGGAGGGATCGAGCACACCGCTGTGGGCGTTCCCGTTGGGGTCGGACCAGGAGCCTCCGGCCGGCGGGTTCCCCGGGAACAGGGTGAACAGGTCCACCGGATCGCTGGTCTCACAGACGTCCAGTTGTTGCGGGGGGATCACCACCCCGGGAGGAAGCACGTTCAGCACCACGGTCAAGGTGGTGGTCTCGGCAGGTGTCCCGTCGTCCGTGCCGGTCAATTCCAGCTGATGAAAACCGACGTCCGCCACCGTCGGGGTCACGTTCACCGACATCAGTGCCGTTTGCCCGGGCACGTTGGAGGTGATGGTGTAGTTGCTGAAGGTGGCGCTGCTGATGGATGCCGTGGTGATCTGGTTGGGTTCGGGGGATACGAACGCGATCTCCAGGGTCTCCGACTGCCCGGCGCACAGGACGATCGAGTCGCAGGTGGTCGTTCCCCCGATGATCGGAGGAACATTGGCATTCGGATTCACGGTGCTGAACACGAAGTCCTTGAAGTCCAGCCAGTCCACGCCATCGTTGGCGCCGAAGGGGCCGTCGTAGGCATTCCCGGGCTGATCGAACTGGCCCAATTGGATGAAGCTGGTGCCGTTGCCCAGGTTGGCACCCACCACGGCAGGGCTTCCCCCGAAGCCGCCCACACCGCCGGAGGCTGCCCCGGTGGTCCACTGCATGTCCAGGTAGGAGATGGCCACGTTATTGCCGATCCCGATCACCGGATCGTTGCCGTCGGTCAGGACCAGCTGGAAGCTGTTGGTCAGGTTCGTCTGGGAATTGTAGTACCCCACTTCCACCCAGTTCACGTAGATCGCCGTCGGCGTCACACAATAGAAGACCTCCCCGATGCCTCTTGTATCCACATCCGCCCAGAATGGGGCGATCATCACGAAGAGGTTGTTCGGAAAGGGCGTGGCCGTGAACGTGCCGTAAGGCTGATCGAACGTCACATTGCCATTGTTGTTGATCCAGAGGCCATTGTACAGCTGCCCGTAAAGGTTGAAGGTGAACGGCAGCGGTATGTAGGGACTGCTGCCGTCGTCGTTCGGTCCCTGGCTCAGCGGGCAGCCTACCGGGTCCTCCCAGAGGCTGCACACGCCGCCACCTCCCCGCAGTTGTCCGGGTAGCGGCAGCGGTTCGGAAGGCCATTCCTCCATGCGCGGCACCTGAATGGCGGACTGCTCTGCCATGGCCTGTTTCAGGGCCTGGCATTCGGCTTCCGTCCGGCAAGGGATCCTGCTGGTCTGCGCCAATGCGTTCCCGGTGGCCAGGAACAGGGCCAACAAGATCAAGAAGGCCGTGGTCTTGTGGGGTCGCTTGTCGTGTCTCATCGGAAAAGTCGGATGGCCTGGCCTTTGGTGATGGGGGTTCCCCCGGTGGTCACGGCCTCGATCGCGTAAAAGTAGTAGCCGTCGGGACAGGGCTCTCCGTTCAGATCCCGCCCATCCCAGGACTTCAAGGAGTTGGCGGCGAACACCAGTTCGTTGTTGTTGGCATTGTAGATCCGGACCCGGACGTCCGCCAACCCGGTCCCCTGGGCCCGCAGCTCATCGTTGGTCAGGTCGTTGTTCGGGCTGAAGACGTTGGGGATGAACAGGGTGAACTCCTCGCGGACCTGTTCCACTGCGGGCTCGGGCTCCGTTGCCGGTCCCTCGTCGGCATTCTGTTCCACCAGGACGTCCTGTGGGGTCCCCGGAATGTCCTCGACCTGCTCCGGACGCGGGTGATGGGCGGTCTCGTTCAGGGCCTCTCCCAGGATGCGTTCCACCATGGCCAGGCCACGCGGATCCTGAGTGCCCGTATCCGTGGAATTCAATCGGGGCTCCATGGTGGCGGGTACCGGAGCATGGCGTTCATCCATCTCGTCGGTGCCCGACTCGCCGGTGTCATCCCTGCTCACAGGAACGGCAGGAGCGGCTGGATCCAATGCAGGACCTGGCACCGGGGTGCTGCCGCTCATGGATCCCACCTTGGGGCTTGGGTCGGGAACGTCGGATGCTGCCGTGGTCACCTGGGCCTCCATGCCGGCCGATCCATCCGTCACTTGCGCAGGCTCGGGTTCCTGTGCCGGCACTTCGACCCGATCCCGGGTCTGAGAGACCATGTCGGATCCTTGGGTGGAGTTCCACCACCAGAGGCCACCGGTAAGCCCCACGGCCACGATACCGGCCGCGATCCATCCGCCAGCGCTGCCCAGCAGGCCTCCGCCCGCAGTGGTCCCGGCAGCGGCTCCATGGCCCAGCTGTCCGGCGATGTGCTGCCAGACCCCCGGGTCCACCGTGCTCTCATGTCCGTTGAACCGGTCCTGGAACAGGTCCAGGTCGGCATCCACGGCGGCCTCCACCAACTGGGCCTGCACCCCTTCCCACACGGTGGGGTCCACCGGCAGCTCGTGCCCGGTGAAGCGCTCCTGCAGGAGGCCGGTCAATTCATCCTTCCCTTCCATTCGGATAGTGCTCTACGACCTCCTGCGGAAGGAGTTTCCGCAGGTAGGCCCGTGCCTTCATGAACTGGCTCTTCGAGGTGTTCTCGGAGACGCCCAACATCTCGGCGATCTCCTTGTGCGGGTAGCCCTCTATGGCGAACAGGTTGAACACGGTGCGGTAGCCATCCGGAAGCTGCTGGATCAGCGCCATCAGCTCGTCGGTGGTCATGCCGCTCAGCGCGCTGGAACTGCCCGCATGCAGGTGCTCGGCCTCGGTCAGGTCCACGCTGTGCGCATAAGGCTTGTTGCGGCGCAGGTGGTCCAGTGCGGTGTTCACCATGGTGCGGGAGACCCAGCCACCCAAGGGGCCATCGCCGCGGAAGTCGCCGATCTTCTGGAAGACCTTGACGAAACCGTCCTGCAGCATGTCCTGGGCCTGGTCGCGCCCGCTGGCATATCGCATGCACACGCTCATCATCTTGCGCGCATACTGCTCATACAGAGCCCGTTGCGCGATCGGGTCGCCCTTGACACATCCAGCCACGATCTGCTCGTCCGTCATGACGGTCCCGGGTGATGATGCGATCCACCCCCGTTCGGTTGCCTGGGGGTACAGGGAACGCTTCCTCCAAGTTACGACACCGGGGGCCGCGGCCCGATCGGCCGGCATACCTTTGCACGCCTTTTCAGGAACGTCCCATGGACCACATCCGCAATTTCTGCATCATCGCCCACATCGACCACGGCAAGAGCACGTTGGCCGACCGCCTGTTGCAGATGACCGGCACCATCGCCGACCGCGACATGCAGGCCCAGAACCTGGACGACATGGACCTGGAGCGGGAGCGGGGGATCACCATCAAGAGCAAGGCGATCCAGATGGACTATTCCCTGAACGGGAGGAAATACGTCCTGAACCTGATCGATACGCCCGGTCATGTGGACTTCAGCTATGAGGTGAGCCGCAGCATCGCCGCCTGCGAGGGCGCCCTGCTGATCGTGGACGCCACCCAGGGCATCCAGGCGCAGACCATCAGCAACCTTTACCTGGCCTTGGAGCACGACCTGGAGATCATCCCCGTGCTCAACAAGATGGACCTGCCTTCGGCGAACCCCGAGGAGGTGAAGGACCAGATCGTGGACCTGCTGGGCTGCCGGCCGGAGGAGATCCTGAGCGCCAGCGGAAAGACCGGCCTGGGCGTGGACCAGGTGCTGGAGGCCGTCGTCGAGCGCATTCCCGCGCCCAAGGGCGACCCCGAGGCCCCGCTGCAGGCCCTGATCTTCGACAGCGTCTTCAACCCCTTCCGGGGCATCATCGCCTACTTCCGGGTCATGAACGGCTCCATCCGCAAGGGCGACAAGGTGAAGTTCTTCAACACCGGCGTGGTCTACGATGCGGACGAGGTGGGCTGCCTGAAGATGACCATCCAGCCCCGGCCCGAGGTGAAGGCCGGCGACGTGGGCTACATCATCAGCGGCATCAAGACCGCCAGTGAGGTGAAGGTGGGCGACACCATCACCCATGTGCACCGGCCCTGCGCCGAGGCCATCAAGGGCTTCGAGGACGTGAAGCCCATGGTGTGGGCGGGCATCTTCCCGGTGGACACCGACGAGTACGAGGAGCTGCGCGAGGCCATGGAGAAGCTCCAGCTCAACGACGCCAGCCTGACCTGGACGCCCGAGAGCAGCGCGGCCCTGGGCTTCGGCTTCCGGTGCGGCTTCCTCGGGCTGCTGCACATGGAGATCATCCAGGAGCGCCTGGAACGCGAGTTCAACATGACGGTGATCACCACCGTGCCCAACGTGGGTTACCGCGTCACCACCACCAAGGGCGATGTCATGGAGGTGCACAACCCCAGCGAGCTGCCGGATGTGATGCACATCGCCAGCATCGAGGAGCCCTACATCAAGGCCCAGGTGATCACCAAGGCCGAGTACACCGGATCCATCATGACGCTGTGCATCGACAAGCGCGGGATCCTGGTGGGACAGAACTACCTGACCACGGACCGGGTGGAGCTCACCTTCGAGCTGCCGCTGGGCGAGGTGGTGTTCGACTTCTACGACAAGCTCAAGAGCCTGAGCCGGGGCTATGCCAGCTTCGACTACCACCCCATCGGTCTCAAGGAGAGCGACCTCATCAAGCTGGACATCCTGCTGAACGGCGAGAAGGTGGACGCGCTCAGTGCGCTGATCCACCGCTCGCACGCCCACGAGCTGGGCAAGAAGATGTGCGCCAAGCTGAAGGAGCTGCTGCCTCGGCAGATGTTCGACATCCCCATCCAGGCCGCCATCGGGGCCAAGATCGTGGCCCGCGAAACGGTGAAGGCCCTGCGCAAGGACGTGACCGCCAAGTGCTATGGCGGCGACATCAGCCGGAAGCGCAAACTGCTGGAGAAGCAGAAGGAGGGCAAGAAGAGAATGCGGCAGATCGGCACGGTCGAGGTGCCGCAGCAGGCGTTCCTGGCGGTCCTGAAGCTGGACTGAGCGAGCCCTTCCATGGCCACGCTGGGCCGCGGTCGCACACCTTCCCCGAGGAAGAGCAGGATACAACGCCAACCCTTGCGCGGCGGTGTTCCAGCAGAGGACCGATCCTTCGCCGATCGGCCCGCACCCGGGATCACTCCACCACCAACCGCATCGATCCGAGCCTGCGACCATCCTCGCTCAGGCGGATGGTGTAGATGCCGGAAGCAAGCCCTTGCCGATGGAGCATCACTTCACGGCCTCCCGTTCCACGCATGGTCCGCAGGGTGCGCCCCTGCATGTCCAGCACGTCGATCCGCGCGCCTGAGGAAAGGGTCTCGCTGAAGATCAGGTTGGTGTGCGTGGAACAGGGATTGGGCCGGGCCTGCAGGCCGACCCGGGACGGTAGCTCCTCGATCCCGATGTTCGTGTCCCCGATGCGCGTAAGACCTGTGCTGGTGGCCACCCAGATGTTGTTCTCCGGCGATACGGACAGACGGCGCACGTTTGGCCCTGCCAGGCCATCGCTGGTCTCCAGTTGGTCCCACATGATCCCATCGTAGTGGCTGACGCCCCCTTCGGTCACGAGATAATCCACATACACACCTGCCCAGACACGTCCATTGGCATCCAGGACCAGGTCGGTCACAGGGTTCAGCGTATCCGGCGGCGGCAGTTGGAACAGCCGGGTGTGTTGTTCCAGCACGTTGTTGCTCCCATCAAGCACGGTGATCCCGCTCGCGGTCCCGATCCAGCGTTCGGTGCTGCCCAGAGCGATGCTGTTGATGCGCGGCGAAATGAGCCCGTCCGACTGGGTGATGTAGCTGAACGCATTGCCATCGTAAATGATGATGCCTGACAGGCCTCCGGCCATCCACACGTCACCGTTGCCATCGAAAGCGAAGTGGTTCACTCCACCAAAGGGTACCTCGGGCTGTCCGAAGCTGGTGAACACATTGCCATCGTATCGGGTGGCACCTTGCACGGTACCGATCCACACATCGCCGTTCGGGGCCTGCTTGATGTTCCGGATCTGATCGCTCCCCAGTCCGTCCGCGGTGGTGTAGGTGGTGTAGGTGGACCCATCGAACACGCTCACCCCGAAATCGGTGCCGGCCCAGATGGAACCATCCGCCGCCACGGCTATGGCATTGATGCTGTTGTCGGCCAGGCCGGGGTGGGTGGTGGTGTTGTGCACCGTGAACGAACTGCCATCGAAGAACGCCACGCCAGCGGCCGTGGCGATCCACACGGAGTCTCCCCCCAGGGCGACCACATCACGACAACTGGAGCTGGGCAGCCCGTCGGCATCGGTGTAGGAGACCAGGGTCTGTGCGGGGGCCATGGTGCCGAGCAGAAGGGCCGTGATCGTGAGTCGTGCTTTCATTCTGATAGGATGAAGGGTTCCTGTGTCGATGTTTCCGAATTCCATACGTGCAGCACGTAGGAGCCTGCGGCCATTCGGGCCGTTGAGATGCGGATCAGTTCGTTGGTGCCACGATCGATCGCGCCAAGCACTTCGCGGCCATCCATGGACAGGACGCGGACCTCGAACGGTGCGCTCATGCGAACGATGGCGAACACATCCCCATTGGAAGGGTTCGGATAAAGCTGAAGAGGTTCGTCCAGGCCGTCGGTGCTCAAGGCCATGTTCCGGCTGCCGAAGGACGGGAGCAGCTCACGGAACGCGCCGGTGCCGTTGGGAAAGCGGCCCGTGGTGGAGATGGGATATTGCGTGCCAAAGGTCACCTGATCGAGCAGGGTGCTGTCCGCCGCGAAGAGGTACAGGGACTCGCCACTGGCATCCAGTGCGAAGTCCGCATGCAGATCACCCTGTCCCGGCTGCCCATCGGCCCACACGACCAGGTAGCCACCTGGAGCGACCTGCTCGGCCGGCAAGGCCCACTTCAACGGAACGTCCGCGTCGTCCGTCAGAAAGAGCCCCTCCGTGCTCACGGTCCCAGCGGTCCGGTTGAACAGTTCGATCCAATCATCGGCCTCGCCTTGCTCATCGAGGACCAGCCCTTCGTTGTAGGCCATCAGCTCGTTGATGACGAGCTCGCCGGCCGAGGGCAGGGTCAGCAGTTCGTGGGTCTCGAAGGCGGCGCGCACAGGGGAGAACGTGCCGGCCGTGGCGTTCTCGGCGTAGAGGTAGAACTGGACCCGGTTGCTGGCCACCGAGATCGTCGCTCCATGGATGCCATCGCCTGCTGGTCCGTCATCGTGCATGCCATCGTCCAGCATTTCCATGTAGGAGAACCGCTCTTGCTCCGAGAAGCGGTACGCCAGGAATACGGTGTCCGAGCCGACGATCCGCGCCCGGATGGTGAGGTCCGTTCCCACCGAGAACTGTGTAGGGGCATGATCGAGGTCACTGATCACAGGTCCACCCGCGAAACCAGGATAACCCTCCAGGTAAGCGGACCGCGCATCCATCAGGTCCCTGATGCCCGGGTAGTCGATCAGGTCGTTCACCGTGGTGTCCAGGTTCTGGTGGAACATGGCGTCGGTGTAGAACTTGTTCGTATCCGCGAGCACATCGGAGGTGATGGCGGCCTGCATGGCCGAGGCCCGGGCGTAGTACGATCCGTCCGAGAAATTCTCCTGGACCATGGTGCGCAGATGGGCCAGGAACATCCGCCGGTAGGTGTCGTTGGTCAGCAGGTTCCTGAACAGCGGACGGGGATGGACCAGGAACTCGTTCAACTGGGTCAGGGGGTCGTACTGCTTCGCCTGGGGAATGCTGAAACCGGCGAAATGGATGGAGGCATCGGTGAGGCGGAAGCTCGCGAAGGACATGTTCAGGTCCCACGGGATGGTGTTCCATGCCCCCGATCGGTCCTTGAACAGGTAGTAGTTCTGCGCGTAGCCCACATAACTGTCGAAGTTGATGAGCACCAGGTTCAGCGCGTGCATCCAGAGGGCACGGTCCACGTTCAGGAGCTGGTGGATGCTGTCCGGTTGCTGGTTCAGTACATCGATCAGCTCCAGAAGGTCGCCCCAGCCATGTTCGGACTCCATGGTGTACAGGGGGTAGTAGGATGTGGAATCGCTGCCCGGTGCATCGCTCAGGTTGGAGTTCTCCCCGTTCAGGTCCACCTGCGCCGGATTCCCCTTCACCAGCACACCATCGCGCGTGCCGAAATGCAGGTCCGTGAACTCGGCGTTCACAGACTCCACGTTCGTGTACAGACCGATGTAGACATCGTTCACGTATACCCTGGCATAGTTCGCCCGGGATGCCGGCATGTACTTCCTCGCCACCTCGTAGCTCAAGGCCTCACGGACGAAGGAAGGGTCCTGGATCACGTTGCTCAGCTTCAGCTTGTCCACCCCCTGGTAGCGCTGGCCGGCATGTACGTGGTTCAGCTTGATGTTGAACGGGTTCTTGACGCGGTCCGAGCCGTAAGAGCTATAGCCCTTGTACCGGACGCCCACGTCCGGGATCAATGTGCCGTTGATGGTCAGGTCACCGGTCAGCCGTTCGTCCTCTCCCGCCAGGAACAAGGTGTCCAGCAGATCGTCCCAGTTGCTCTCGGCGAAGTAAAGTCGGAACTCCTGCACCTCATCGATGTCGTACAGATCGACCTGCGCCAGGCATGCCGAAGGTGCCAGCGACGCCAGCAGCACGCCAAGGAGCAGGTAGGACCGCATGTCGATGTACCGTTCAGCGGTTCAGAACGACACGTTCGAACAGGTGACGGCCGTCGGTCAGTTCCAATTCCACCAGATACCATCCGTTCTGGTGTGTGCCCAGGTCGATCGTGCGCTGCGGAGCAGGGCGGGAGACGATGCGCCCCGATGCGTCCATCACGGTGATGGCCCGGATGCTGGAAAGCGATAAGCCGCCTAGGAACAGCGACCCCGTGGTCGGGTTGGGACTGATACCGATGGCGGTCCCGGTGGATCCTTCCACCCCCGTATTGAGCCCGCAGGGGTCCGCACCCAGCAGGGCGATGATCCCTGCGTCATCGCAGGTGTAGCGGAACGCTTTCTGCGGCCCATCCGCATACTGCCACACCACGTTGCCATTGGTGTCCACCTCGTACATGTAGCCATTGGAGATGGCCACGAACGTGTTTCCGTCAGGCATGCGGTCGGATGCACTTTGTCCGCTGTTGCCGGTCAGTGCCACGTGGCGCCAGTCGTACGTGGAAGGCGTGAAGGCCTGACCCGGTGTGCGCGTGTAGGTGTATCCGTTCAGAGGAGGGTCGATCGCGTCGATCGTGGTGCCCGTGTTACCCAAAGCGGAGTTGTTCACGAACTGCAGGTACCCGGCGTTCGGCCTGCCTGGCTTGATCCAGCGCACATCGTGCACCGCGGCCGGGATCACCTGCGTGCCCGGAGTGTCATAGTTGTCAGGATTCCCCCAGCGGTACAGGAAGTCACCACCCATGCCGGAATTCCCTCCGCTGCTCGTGGCGGCCTCTGCAGTGGTGGTGCTGTGGTCGATGATGAAGATCTCGCTCAGCAGTCTTGAACTGAAGGCGATCTGGTCCAGGTCTGGATTGTAGTCGATGCCGTTCACATGGAACCAATCCCCGCCACCGCCCGGTCCGCCAAGACTGCTGACGGGCACATTGATGTCCATCCGTTCAGGGTGGTCGCTGATGACCACGTAGTTGGGCTTGTTCGGGTCCACGTCCTGGATGAAGTGGTCCAGCATGTTCCATTCCCAGACCACCTGGCCACCCGTGCCGTTCTGCTGGACCTCGATGATCCGCGTGGGGTACTTGTTCTGGTTGCCCGTGTAGCCCAACGCCTGGAGCGCCGCGTTCCCGGGATTGTACCACGCGATGAGCAGCACGTTGCCGTTCGGCATCAGGCAGAGGTCATGGTGGGTCACGTAGGTCGACGTGGAATACACGAACTCCCAGACCACGTTGTTGGAGGGATCCACTTCCTGCACCTTGCCGGCCACGGCTGCTCCGTTCAGTTGGTTCCCGTTGTTGACCACTGAGCGCACCAGGTTGCCGTTGTCCTTCAGCGCCATCGCATAGGCATTGGAACCGGACATGTTCCACTGCTTGGCGATGGTGCCGTTCTCATCGAGGAGTCGTGCCGTGGTGGAATTCAAGTTCCCGTACAAGACGTAACCGTCGAACTGTGCGGTAGAGCCTCCGGCCAGAGCGACCGAACAGAGGAGGAGGGATCTGGACAGGAGGGGAGAAGGTCTCATTCGAGAGGTTCAATTAGTGGCGTACTGTACCTGGAAGCGCACGCGTTGGACACACAGGGTCAACAATGGTTTAACGCTGGCTTCAAGTGCCACAGGCACAGGGGGTCACAGGGCAGGCCCGGGTCCACAGTGGACACATGCGACCATCGATCCCGACCTCGGGAAGGCGGATCCGGACCGGGACGCGCTCCCGCGGCGCCTACTGCGGAAAGCTGAAGGTGAGCGCTCCGAAGAACCCGAACTGATAGATGCTGCTGTAGGTGCTGATGCCTGCACCCGTGCTCACGCCTCCCGTCCCGGCACCGAGATACAGTCCGCCGCTGGCGCCTTGGATGGGAGACAATACCTGGGCACCCAGCTTGATGCCGACCCGCTCGCTGGGACTGATCATCAGGCCCAGGCGTCCGCCCCAGGCGAACTTGGTGCTGGAGCCGGCGTCACTACTTGCCCAGCCTGCTCCCACGAGAAGCCCGCCAAAGCCCTTCAGCTTGTCGTTGAACGGGGCGTATCCAAGACCACCCAGCATCAGGTAGTTGGCCGTGACATCCGTGGTGAACCGTCCCAGGCTGGTCTCGATGTAGCCCGTGGTGGGTTGCATCTGATAGTATACCTCGATGGCCTTGTTCGGGCGGAACTCGTACTCGAGCCCGCCGCCGAAATGAGCACTTTCGTTGATCGCCCCTTCCCGCCAGGTGAAGCCCTGATACGTTCCGCCCAAGGGAAAACGGTCGCGGAAGGTGTAGCCCCCGTAGAGGTTCAGGCGAAGCACCTGGGCGCTGGCCGGAGCGGCCACGACCAACAGGAGCGTGAGGTAGGCGAACTTGCGAAGGGTCATGTCGATCGGATGGAGGCGCAACTTACTCCAGGCTGCCCTTTCATGGTCCTTTCCGGACCGAAAATGCATGGTGTTGGGCGGGCCTGTAACTTTCGGGAAGGCGGGCCGTCACACCCTTGAAGCCCCCCGGAAATGGAGCTTGCGGACTACAACTCGGCGGTGGACGCACATGCGGACGGGATCTTCCGCTTCGCGGTGAAGCACCTGCGCGACGAGGACCTGGCCAAGGACGTGGTGCAGGAGGCCTTCGCGCGGTTGTGGACCAAGCTGGAGCAGGTGGAGGCCGCCAAGGCGAAGAGCTACCTCTTCACCACCGCACACCACCTGATGGTGGATGAGGTACGCAAACAGACCCGGAGCACGCGGATGGAGGAGCACCACGAACACCTGCAGCACACCAGCCAGTCCCAGCCCGATCTGAAGGAGGTGCTGGAGCAGGGCCTGGCGCGGTTGCCGGAGGTCCAGCGCAGCGTGGTGCTGCTGCGCGACCTGGAGGGGTACAGCTACGAGGAGATCGCCGAGCTCACCGGGCTGAACATCACCCAGGTGAAGGTGTACATCTATCGGGGCCGCACCGCGTTGAAGAACTACATCGGCGAATTGGAGATCGTCCTGTGAAGCTGGACCGCACGACATACGAAGCCTGGCTGCTCGACCGGATCGAGGGTCGCCTCACGCCCGATCAGGAGCGCGAGCTGGCCGCTTTCCTGCTGGCCAATCCCGACCTGGACCCCGGTGATCAGGACGAACTGCCCCGGGTGGATGCCGGTCCCGGACCAGCGTTCGACAAGGAGTTCCTGAAGCAGGACCTGCCTCCTACCGGGGCTCCCGACCTCCGCAACCTGGACCTGTTCCTGGTGGCACGGATGGAGGGCGACCTTTCCGCACAGCAGGAAGCCGCACTGACCGCTTTCCTGATGGAACGGCCGGAGCTGGACCTGGAGGCCCGGCGGATGGCGGCCGCCCATGTGCCCGCCGATCACCTGCCCTATCCGTCCGAGGTGGACCTGCGACGGACCATTCCCCCCGTGGGCATGCCGGACCGCCATCGCCTCACGGATTTCCTGATCGCTGCCGAAGAGGGTGACCTGACCGCCGAACAGCAGGCCGGGTTGAACGCCCTGGTGGCCGGTGATACCAGTCTACGGCGGGAACGCGCCCTGGTGCATGCGGTCCGGATCCATCCGGAGGCCATGGTGTTCCCCGACAAGGACTCCCTGCGCAAGGGCGGACGCGTGGTGCCCTTGTGGTCCCGCACCGTGGTGCGCTGGTCCGTGGCGGCCAGCATCGCGTTGCTGCTCGGACTGGGTTGGACCTTGCTTCAGCAGGACACCACCGAGGAACCCCAGTTGGCGGAAGAGGTCCGCACGAACACGTTCGAACGTTCCGAGGAGCCCGTGGAACAGGTGAAGGACATCGATCCCGGGCCGGGCACTTCTCGGTCTGCAGGGGAGGAGCGGGGACCGGTGATCGAGCAGCACGGGACCGAAGGACCGATGCCCGGTAACGGACCCACGGAAGGATCGGCTCCGGACCCCGCTCCTGCAGTTCCCGGTGATCGACCTGCCCCGCGTGAGCTTCCCACCCGCATGGACCCGATGCTGGCCTCCTTGGACGGCCCCACTGAACGCCCCGCGCCGGTGGACGTGAACGTGGAGGAAGTGCCCATGCTGGCCGAGGCGCCGGACGCCGGGGCCGTGGAACGGGCCACGCCCACCTACACACCGGCGGAACTCCTTGCCGCCACCGTTCGTGGCCGTGTGCTGGAGGAGGATCCGGACACCCGGCCGCTGGACGGGAAGGACGCCGTGGCGATGGCCGACAAGGGGTTGGGGGCCATTTCCGGCGGGAAGGCCGGCCTTCAGGTGGAGCGTCGGGAGGGCCGGCGCCGGTTCTCGCTGAAGCTCGGGAACGACCTGGCCATCACCGCCAGCTCGGGCCGATAGGGCCCTCCGCTTAACATCCGTTAACGATCGTTCACACCGCAAGGGCCGCTCATCACGCGGCCTTTGCCGCTTGTCACATACACCGTATCCGCCTGTAACTCCTGCGGACTTTTGACCGTCCCATGACCAAAGACCAACACACCACCGACATGGAACGCAAGATCATCCGCAGCCTTTTCCTTCTGGCCACCGTCTTCACGATGGGCTACACCCGCGCCGCCGAACCCTTCCGCCTGGGCAAGGCCAACAACGAGAACAAGATCGAGCGCTCCCTGGAGCGCGAGCTGAACCGGCATGTGATCTTTCCGGTGATGGAGGAGAAAAAGGACATGACCGGCGAAGTGTTCGTGAGCTTCGTGGTGAACACCGAGGGAAAGCTCGTGGTCATCGACTGCAACTCGGCGAACCAGGAGCTGCGCAACTACGTGCTGCGCCGCTTGGAGCGCGTGGACATCGGGGACAACCCCAACGGCGTTTGGAAGACCACCCGCATGCGGTTCGTCTTCCGTCCGGAACGCGCCTGATCCCCCTTACACCCAGAGCAGGAAGGCCCCGAGAGGGGCTTTCTGCTTTTTTGGCCGGCATGTCTGTAACTCCCGGGCGACTTCCCCGTCACACCAACAAAGGACGAAACCACACAGCCATGCGCACACCAACCACGATCATCCTCATGCT
>JACJZH010000022.1 GCA_020635695.1 Flavobacteriales bacterium
ACGGTACCAGTCCTGCGTAAGCCCCCAACCCACCTCCATACCGGTACCCACAAAGACATCCGTACCGATCGCGAATGCCGCAGCATCATCTCGAGCAGTACCCGGAAAGTCAGGTAACTGATACCATTGCCCGAACCCTGACACCGAGCACAACAGCCCCACCAGGCATGACGCACGCATACCCGAAGCTACGCCACCGGTGCGTGAGTCCCGTCAGGAACCGGACTTCTGTTCGATGGTCCTTGGCCGGGCCTTTTCCCGTGCTCCGCATCGTGCTTGCGAAGGGGGCTCAACAGCTCGGTGGCACGGAATGGGCCGGGAACGATCAGTGGTCCTCGAGCACATGGAGCGCCCTGACCAACGCGGCATCGTGGTCGAGCGCGGACGCGACCGGGTGCGTCGGCATCACGCCCCGTCCGTCCACCTCACGTTCCACCAGCCACCAGTCCTTGCGGGAGATCGTGCAGGCGATCCGTGTGTGGGGCAGGTGCATGGTGCGTGCGCTGCCGCTGATCACCGTCCGGTTGCCACCGCTCTCCTCGCCGATGAGGGCCCCCCGCGCGTGCAGCTCCAACTGGGCCAGTACCATCGCGGTCGCTGAGAAGCTGCCGCCATCCATCAACGTGCAGAGCTTTCCGGAGTAGGTCGGGCGACGTGGCTTGGTGGTCCTTGCGAACGGGCCCTTGGCCACCAGGCTGAACGGCCGGTCCAGCAGATGCGCCAGCAGCCGTTCAGCGGAGCGTGGTCCACCGCCCTCGTTGCCACGCAGGTCGAGCACCAGCCTTTGGATGCCGCGTTCCTCGAGGGTCGTGAACAGGGCATCGATGTCCTTCGTCCTCAGGTCCGCAGGCTTGAAGCTGCCGATCCGGAGCAAGGCGGTGCTGTCCGTCAGGAACGACAATTCCCAGGCGCTTCCCGTGCCGTGGGAACAGGGAGTACGCACCTCACTGCTCGTCACGGCGTCAAGCTCCATCATCGTGCGTTCGCCGTGCTGTTCGATCAGCACCTGGAAGGATCCCGGTTCGCCGAAGGAGAGCCGGTAGTAGCTCCGGAACCATTTGTTCAGGATCCAGGTCGCGTAGCTCGTATGCCGCCCATCACGCACCTGTCGGGTGAGCAGGGTGTCGATGATGGCTTCCGCAGGTGTCCCATTGATCCGGAGGATCCGTGCGCCGTTGTGCGGGTGGTCCGGTCGCTGGGCCTCGCATCCCAGGTACAGGGCACTGTCCGTGAATACGACCGGTAACGGGAAGTATCGCGCGGGTGTGGCCCATTCCTCGGTGGGCAGGAACAGGGTGTGGCCGTCGCCGAGCAAGGGGTACAGGGCGGCGATGCGGCCCAGGAACTCGAACTCGGTCAACGGTCGGTCCAGGCTGGTGCGCAGGCTGTCGACACGCCTGTCGAACTGCTCGGGCGTGCAGTACCGGTATGGCGCAGGATGATGCTTCTTCAGCGCCTCCACCAACGCATCGAGGTCCTCGTGCAACTGGTCCACGCTCCACTTCGGCATCCGGCCAAAGGGATCGTCCTGCCCGCGGGCGGCCAGGAACGTGAGGCACCACGATGCGATCAGCGCAGCGCGCGTCAGTGCCGTCACCATCGTCCGATCAGAAGCTGCACTTCCCCTCGGCGATCATCTTCCGTGCCACCGTACGCCGCGCCTCCTTGCTGTTGAAGGGCTGGCACTTGGTGAAGCGCTTGGCACCCATCAGCATGGCGCGCTGCTCGTCTCCCTCAGCGAAGGCGTTGATGGCCTCCTTCGCGTGCTTGTGCACCCGGTCGGCCGCGTCGCGCACGAACACGTTGCACATGGCCAGCTGCTCCTTCACCGCTTCGGCGCCCTTCATGGCCGCGAGCTTCTCCGTGCGCAGCACCACGCTTTCGGCCAGGTAGGTGTCGATCACCATGTCGGCGATGTGCATCACGATCTCCTGCTCCTCGCCCAGGCCCAGGCCCAGCTTCTGCGCGGCACCGCCGGCGGCCATCAGCACGGCCTTCTTCAGGTTCCGCACGATGTGGTGCGCCTCGTCCAGCGGACCGTCGCCGATCTCCGGCATGTCGGGGATGCCCATCAGCTCGTCGGCCACGGCCTTCGCGGGACCCAGCAGGTCCAGCTGGCCCTTCATGGCGCGCTTCAGCAGCATGTCCACCGTCAGCAGGCGGTTGATCTCGTTGGTGCCCTCGAAGATCCGGTTGATGCGGCTGTCGCGGTAGGCGCGCTCCACCTCGCTCTCGGCGCTGTAGCCCATGCCGCCGTGGATCTGCACGGCCTCGTCCACCACGAAGTCCAGGCACTCGCTGCCCGCCACCTTCAGGATGGCGGCCTCCGCGGCGTACTGCTCCACGCCTTTCAGCAGGGCCTGCGCATGGTCGGCACCGCCGGCCTTCAGCTCCTCGATGGCGCGCTCCATGTCGTGGCTGCAGCGGTAGGTGGCGCTCTCGATCACGTAGTTGTAGGTGGCCATGTCCGCCAGCTTCTGCTGGATGGCACCGAAGCTGCTGATCGGCTGCCCGAACTGCACCCGCTCGTTGGCGTAGCGGATCGCCACGTTCAGCGCCTGCTTGGACCCACCCAGGGCGGCACCGGCCAGCTTGATGCGGCCGATGTTCAGGATGTTCACGGCGATCTTGAAGCCGTTCTCCCGCTCGCTCAGCTGGTTCTCCGCCGGCACCGGACAGTCGTTGAAGAACACCTGCCGCGTGCTGCTGCCCTTGATCCCCATCTTCTTCTCCTCGGGGTTCAGCGTGATGCCGCCGAAGTCCTTCTCCACGATGAAGGCGCTCAGGTTCTTGTCCTCCGTGCCGTCATCGATCTTGGCGAACACCGTGAACAGGTCGGCGAAGCCGCCGTTGGTGATCCACATCTTCTGCCCGTTCAGGGTGAAGCTCTTCCCGTCGGCGGAGGGCACGGCCTTGGTCTTGCCGCTGTTGGCATCGCTGCCGCTGCCGGGCTCCGTCAGGCAGTAGCAGGCCTTCCACTCGCCGCTGGCCAGCTTGGGGATGTACTTCCGCTTCTGCTCCTCGGTGCCGTAGTACAGGATGGGCAGCGTGCCGATGCCGGTGTGCGCCGCGATGGCCACGCTGAAGCTGTAGCCCGCGCCGGTCTTCTCGGTCACCAGCATGCCGGTCACGAAGTCCTTGCCGAAGCCGCCGTACTCCTCGGGCACGGTGATGCCCAGCAGTCCCAGCTCGCCGGCCTTCTCCAGCAGGCTGGGCATCAGGCCCTCCTCCATGGCGTCGATGCGCTCGATGTTGGGCCAGATCTCCTGGGCCAGGAAGTCCTCGCAGGTCTGCGCGATCATGCGCTGCTCCTCGTTGAACTCCTCGGGGATGAAGATGTCCTGCGCATCGCTCTCGCGGATCAGGAACTCGCCGCCCTGCAGGGCCTTTGTCTTGGTGTCGGTTGCCATGGGTTCGATCGGATGATCGGGCGATCAGATGATCAGAAGATCAAATGCCGTCCGGGAGTTGAACGTGGTTGATGGGTGGTTGTTTGGGCGTGTCGGCGCTCTTCCTTTGACTTGGCTGTGCTTCGCCCGGGATGCGCGCCGTCGGGCTATTCACTTCAAGTCCTGGACCTGTTGCTTCGTCGTTCCTCCTCGCGATCAGGCCTGCGGGCTTTCCGCTTCTATCCCTCACGCGGATTGCGGTGCTATTCATCATCCTTTCGTAGCAGAGTTGATGAGTGTCCTGGCCCGAGTCGCGATGTCTTGGAAGTACTGATAGTCGGCTGCTCAAACAAGCTCGCATTGGTCAAGGGTGAAGTAGAGCTGCGGTTCGCCAGCCGATCGGTCGCTCTCCATACTGGCAGAATCTGATAGGTGTCGATCGCGAGATCAGTTGGAATTGACATCGTCTCGAGGATCACGTCAACGGGCATTTGACATTGGGCTTACGGATGATCGCTCCTTCCTGTAAGCCTGATGACCATGTGGTTCGGAGGTCCATCGGCAAGCAGGACTTCTGCTTGCTCATGCACCAGAGCGAATTGATGGTCACGCCTAGTCTGATCGTAAAGACGACGGTGTCGGGCGCATCACGTAGATGGCCGGAATCCACCCGTTGGGATAGACGCCCACCGCTCCTCACTGGTCATGCAGGCGTCGTCGTACCGTTGGATGAACGTTCCCGAGATGCGGAATCGTTCGAGCGAGGCGAAAGCTGTCAACCACCCTCTCGTGTCTAGTCAGCTCTCATGGGTTGACCGTGAAGCTGGATCGTCCGTTCTTAAGGACCGTAGCGTCGACCCACCGGGTCGACCTACCATGTATCGAACCACGGATCAACACGGGTCTACACGGATGAATGTGCTAGGGCATGGCGCCGACCATCCGATCATCCCATTTTCTGATCGTCCGATCATCTGATCATCTGATCCTAGTTCAACAGTTCGAACACACTCGCAGCACCCTGCCCCGTCCCCACGCACATGGTGACCACGCCATATTTCTGTTCGCGGCGGCGCATCTCGTTCAACAACTGGACGGTGAGCTTGGTGCCCGTACACCCCAGCGGGTGCCCCAGCGCGATCGCTCCGCCGTTCACGTTCACGATGTCCGGGTCGATGCCCAGCTCGCGCACCACGGCCAGCGATTGCGACGCGAAGGCCTCGTTCAGCTCGAACAGCCCGATGTCGTTCAGCTTCAGCCCGGCCTTCTCCAGCGCCTTCGGCACCGCCGCCACCGGACCGATGCCCATGATGCGCGGCTCCACACCGGCCACGTGGTAGCTCTTCAGCTGCGCGATGGGTTCCACGTTCAGTTCCTTCAACATGCGCTCGCTCACCACCAGCACGAAGGCCGCGCCATCGCTGGTCTGGCTGGCGTTGCCCGCGGTCACCGTGCCCTTGGCGTCGAACACCGGGCGCAGCTTGGCCAGCTTCTCCAGGCTGGTGTCGGCGCGCGGACCCTCGTCGGTGTCCACCACGTAGGTCTCCACCTGGCGCTTCTCGCGTTCGTCCAGGTACACCCGCTCCACCGTGTAGGGCACGATCTCGTCGGCGAACTTCCCGCTCTCGATCGCGGCCACGGCCTTCTGGTTGCTGGCCAGCGCGAAGGCGTCCTGGTCCTCGCGGCTCACCTTGAAGTCGCGCGCCACGGCCTCGGCGGTGAGGCCCATGCCCCAGTAGTACGTGGGCTGCGCCTTGCCCACTTTGGCGTTCGGCACGATGCGCCAGCCGCCGAAGGGGATCGGGCTCATGCACTCCACACCGCCCGCCACGATCACGTCGGCCTGCCCGCTGTGGATCTTGGCACTGGCGATGGCGATCGTCTCGCTGCCACTGCTGCAGTAGCGGTTCACCGTCATGCCCGGCACCTTGTCGGTGTCCAGCCCCATCAGGCTGATCATGCGGCCGATGTTCAGGCCCTGTTCGGCCTCGGGCGTCGCGTTGCCCACGATCACGTCGTCGATGCGGTCGCGCTCCAGCCCGGGCACCGAGTTCACGAGGTGGTTCACCACATGGGCGGAGAGGTCATCGGGACGGGTGAAACGGAATTTGCCGCGGGGTGCTTTGCCTACGGCGGAACGGAAGCCTGCTATGATGTATGCATTCATCTGAGTGCGTCTATGGTCGTTGGTCTATGGTCGCTGGCCGGACAAGCTCCTTAGCGTCGCTTGCCGGGAGTGAGTGTTTGTTGAAGTTTGTTCACGCGGTTGGCGAGGCTGTCGATCTGAAGACCGAGGGCTTTTGCCGAGTCTGCCTGGAAGTAGCCCAGCTCAACGCCGATGGTCAGCTGCGTATCGACCTCGAAGGCTGAACCAATGGCATAGCCCAGGAACTGGTTGAACTCGCCGTTCGAATTCCTGCCCGCACCCTCTGCGATGTTGCTCGCTACGGAAACGGCAGCACGCCGCAACTGGCTCTTCAGGCCGTAGGTCTCCTCCTTCGGCAAGTCCTCGGTCAGGACATGCACAGCCTTCGCGAGCTTGATCGCATCCTTCCAGATCTCAAGATTCTTGTACCTGTTCATCCTAGAACGCTTCGCTTAGGACCACCGACCATAGACCACCGACCATAGGCCAAAGACCTCACTAGTTCCGCAACACCTTCCCCGTTGTGATGATCGACTGCAACCGCTCCAACGTCTTCCGCTGCATACACAGCTCCACAAAAGCCTTGCGCTCCAGGTCCAGCAGGTATTGTTCGCTCACCTCGGTCATTTCGCTCAGATCACCACCGCATAGCACGTAGCCGAGCTTCTCGCTGATCAACGCGTCATGCTCGCTGATGTAGTGGCCACTGAGCATGCTGTTGGCGCCCACGTGCACGATGCCGAGGCCTTCCTGGCCGAGCACCTGGATGTCCTTGCGCGGTGCGGGTTTGGTGTAACCCTTGTTCCAGAGCTCCAACGCGCAGGCCTTGGCGTGGGCCAGTTGGTGGGCGCGGCTCACGATCACCTCGTCCTGGCCCGTGCGCAGGTAGCCGAGCCCGAAAGCTTCGTGCCCGCTGGTGGCCACCTTGGCCTGGCCGATGGTGAGGAAGCGTTCGCGCATGCGGTTGATGCGGATGTCGCCCTCCTTCAGTTCGTCGGCGAGGCGCAGGGCGAACTCCTTGGTGCCGCCGCCGCCGGGGATCACACCCACACCGAACTCCACCAGGCCCATGTAGGTCTCGGCGTGCGCCACCACCTTGTCCGCGTGCAGGCAGAGCTCGGTGCCGCCGCCCAGGCACAGCTGGTGCGGGGCCGCCACCACGGGGATGGCGCTGTAGCGCATGCGCATCATGGTGTTCTGGAAGGTGCGCACGGCCATCTCCAGGTCGTCGTACTCCTGCTCCACGGCCATCATGAAGATCATGCCCACGTTGGCCCCCGCGCTGAAGTTGGCGCCGTCGTTGTAGACCACCAGGCCCTTGTAGTCCTGCTCGGCGAGGTCGATGGCCTTGTTCAGGCCCTGGATCACCTCCGCGCCGATGGTGTTCATCTTGGTGCTCCAGCCCACCTGCAGGATGCCATCGCCCAGGTCGTGGACCTTCACCGCCTTGTTCTGCCAGACGATGCTGCTCTCGGGCAGTTCGCTGAGCACGATGGTGCCTTCCGCACGCGGCACGGGCGCGTAGCCTTTGCCGGACACATCGTAGTACAGGCGCTCGCCGTTCTCCAGCTTGTAGAAGCTGTTGTGGCCGGCCTTGAGCAGTTCATGCACCCAATCGGCCACCTGGATGCCGGCCTCCTTCATGCCGGCCATGGCCTCGGCAAGTCCCACGGCGTCCCAGAGCTCGAAGGGCCCGAGCTCCCAGCCGAAGCCGGCGCGCAGGGCGTCATCGATCTTGTAGAGGTCATCGCTGATCTCGGGCACGCGGTGGCTCACGTAGGCGAAGAGCGCGTGGAAGCTCTTGCGGTAGAACTCACCGGCCTTGTCGGTGCCGCCGTAGAGCACGGCCATGCGGGCGCGGACATCGTCCACGTCCTTCGCCTTGGCCAACGTGTCGAACTTCGGCTTGGTCTGCGGGACGTACTCCAGCGTCTTCAGGTCCAGTTGCAGGATCTCGCTCTTCCCGTCCTTCCCCTTGTCCTTCTTGTAGAAACCCTGACCGCTCTTGCTGCCCAGCCAGCCGTTCTCCTCCATCTTCCGCAGGTAGTCGGGGATGGCGAACAGCGCGTTCCGCTCATCGTCGGGGCAGTTCTCCTGCACGCCCTTGGCCACCTTGATCAGCGTGTCCAGGCCCACCACGTCGGCGGTGCGGAAGGTGGCGCTCTTCGGTCGGCCGAGCACGGGGCCGGTCAGGCGGTCCACTTCCTCCACGGTCAGGCCCATCTCCTCCACCAGGTGGAACAGGCCCATGATGCCGAACACGCCCACGCGGTTGGCGATGAAGGCCGGCGTGTCCTTGCAGCGCACGGCGACCTTGCCCAGGATGCGGGAGCCATATTCCTCCAGGAAGTCGATCACCGCGGGATCGGTGTCCGGTCCGGGGATCAGCTCCAGCAGCGGCAGGTAGCGCGGCGGGTTGAAGAAGTGCGTACCGCAGAAGTGCCTGCGGAAGTCGTCGCTGCGCCCCTCGGCGATCGCGTGGATGGGGATGCCGCTGGTGTTGGTGGTGATCAGCGTGCCCGGCGTGCGCACCTGGTCCACCTTCGCCAGCAGTTGCTGCTTGATGTCCAACCGCTCGATCACCACCTCGATGATCCAGTCGCAGTCCTTGATCTTCGCGAGATCGTCATCGAAGTTCCCGGTGGTGATCCGCTTGGCGAAGCGCTTGTCGTAGATGGGGGAGGGGTTGCTCTTCAACGCGAACGCCAGGTGCTCGTTGGCCACGGCGTTCCGATCGTTGCCCTCCTTGGGCGGGATGTCGAGGAGCAGTACCTCGCAGCCCACGTTGGCGAAATGGCAGGCGATGCGACTGCCCATGACGCCGCTGCCCAGCACGGCCACCTTTCGAATGTTCCTCTTGCTCATCGGTCGTTCAGATTCTCACCGCCTAGGCGCGAAGAGCGCAAAGAGGAACTCCTTGGCGTGCTTGGCGTCCTTGCGGTGATCGGCATTTCAGAAGAGTTGTTCCTGTTCAAGAATGCGATCGAGCTCCGACATCACCTGCCGGAAGTTGTCCAGTTGCTTGTCGGTGAAGCGCCCCTGCACGGCGCGGTTGAACTTCACCACGGTGTCGCGGCTCACGTTGCGCATCTGCCTGCCTTTGTCCGTGAGGTGGATGCGGACCACGCGCTTGTCATTGGTGCAGGCCTCGCGGCGGATGAGTCCGGCCTCTTCCATGGTCTGCAGCGTGCGCACCAGGCTGCGGCTTTCCATGCCCATCTTGGGACCGAGCTTGGTGCTGGGGGTGCCCTCCGGATCGATGTTCAGGAGGATCTGCCCGATGGCCATGCTGCCACCGTACTTGGCGGCCTCGCTGTTGTAGATCCGCGCGATGCGGCTCCACACCCTGCGGATCGGGAATTCGATGGTGTCCTCCGGCTTCATCCGTGCTGCTTCGGTACGAAAGGTAAGCAGGAAATGTTATGCATGCATAACAAGTGGATGAAGTCCCTGGTTCGCCGGTGACCTTAGCTTTGAGGCATGGACCGCTCCCGCTTCCGTCTTCCCTTCGTGCTCCTTGCCGCCCTGGCCGTGCTGGCCGGATGCACCAAGGAGGAGACCGTGGAACCCACCCCACAGGATTCCGGACCGCGGCTGATCCTGAAGTTCAAGTTCGACAGCACCCAGGTTCGCTTGAACAACCTGGGCCAGCCGGTGGCGGTGCCGCCCGGCCACGGCGCCCAAAGCCCGGTCTTCAACCGGATGAGCGCGCACTACGTGGAGTTCGCACCCACGGCCACGACCTTGTTGGGTGATGGCGAGGTGGTGTACATGGCCCCGGAGACCACGTTGGGCGGTGCCTTGGCGATCGACCATGACCTGTGCCTGGAGGTGGCCGAAGGTGAGGCCTTCGTGAACGTGCCCCTGAGCGATCTTTCACCGGGCACGTACCAGTGGCTGCGGGTGTCGCTCAGCTACCAGAACTACGACATCAAGCTGCAGGCCGTGGGCATCCCGCTGGAAGCCACGCTGGCCTCCTTCATCGGCTACAACACCTACATCAGCTCCTTCCTGGTGAAGGACAGCACCGTGACCGTGAACGACGACAAGCTGCAGGGCTTCTGGGCCTTCGAGGTGCACGACATCGCCAACCCGGTGGAGACCGGCCAGGCCACGGGCATCACGGTCCCCAATCCCTTGAACGCCACGTCGCCGATCCCGGCCGGTTCCTGTGTGGTCACGGGTGGCTTCCCGGTACCGCTGACGGTCACGGGCAATGAGACCGCCGATGTGGTGATCGAGGTGTCCCTGAGCACCAACAAGAGCTTCGAGTGGACGGAGCTGGATGGCGACAACGTCTTCGAGCCCATCAACGGTGAGACCGTGGTGGACATGGGCATCCGCGGGATGATCCCCACGGTCCAGTAACCTCAGGCGGGCGGCTCCACCTCGCGTTCCTCGCCGTCCACGATCAGGAACACGCGGCCTTCGCGCAGGCGGTAGGCGACCCGGTGGGACGCCAATGTCCGGTCCACGCTTCCTCGCAGGTCATCGTACAGGAAGAGGCTGTCCCCGGTGAAGGTGATGCGCAGGTCGTCCCAGCTGCCGGCCACACGGGCCACGGCACCGGCGTTGCCGAGCTTCAGCAGGGTGGTGTCGGGAAGCACTTCGCGTTCCGGCACGGCCACGTCCAGGAAACCCAGGTCGGTGAACCCCTCGGGACCGAGCCGCATGACCTTCTGTCCCCAGCTCTGCCGTTCGCCGAAGTTGGCCAGCAGCAGGAGGTCATCGCCGGGACCGGGGCGGAAGCAGGTGGGCAGCATCGTCCAGCTGTCGTAGCCGGGGGAGGAACGTGCCAGGACCTCCATGGTGCTGTCAGGCCGCGCCCGGTAGTGGTAGAGCCGCAGTCCTTCGAAGGTCTCTTGTTGATTGCCTGCCACCAGCAGGTGGGTGCCGTCCTCCAGGTCGAAGGTCACCTGGATCACCAGGGTGTCGTCCCGGACGTTGTCCTCGACCATGGGGATGAGCAGGGGCTCCTGACCGGTGGGCTCCGGTTCCTGTACCTCGGTCGGAGTCGGCTCCCCACACGCGGCGAGCGCCAGCATCCCCGCAAGGATCGGATGCAAGCGACCGCTCATCGCAAGGGCTCGATGTCTCCCGAGCCGATCACTTCCTTGTTCACGGACGCGCCGCCCGTGTACTTGATGTCGCCGCTGCCGGAGACCACCGCGGTCAGTTCACCCGTGGCGTTCACGCTGATGTCACCACTGCCGGTCACTTCCGCCCGTGCGGTCCGCGCTTCCAGGTCCTTCGCGGCCACATCGCCACTGCCCACCACGCGGGCGTTCAGGGCCTGGGTGCTGCCGGTCACCACCACGTCGCCGGAGCCGGTCACCTCGGCGTTCACCGTGGCCATGCGCAGGTCCAGCTTCACGTCGCCACTGCCACGCACCGCCACATCGATCAGTTCACCGGTGAAGGTGCCCTGCCCCAGGATGTCGCCCGAACCGTTCACCTCGGCCTGCTGCAGCACGGGCATCACCACGTGCACGACGAAGGGCTTGTTCGTGGAGAAGCATTCCTTGGTCCGCACGATCCAGGTGCCGTTCTGGGAACGGGTGTCCAGCAGCTCGATCAGGTTCTCCTGGCCTTCGGCCTTCACATGGAACGCGTCCCCGGGAGTGATCTTCACCGTGAGGGAGCCTTCCACGATCACCTTGGTGAAGCGCTCCACGTCAAGGTCACGTTCCACGACCGGACCGGTCCCGTTCACACAGCGCATGCCGATCACGCAGGAAGTGGAGGTCAGTAGTACGGCGGCAAGGGGTAGGAGCTGGAGCATGGGTCGGGGTCTCATGGTTCGTTCGGTCATCGGTTCAGCAGTACACTGCCTTCAAAGGTCATCCCGTTCACGTTGAACAGGTAGAAATAGGTGCCAGGTACGCACGGTTCACCGGCAAAGGTGGTCCCGTCCCAGGTGATGTTGTTCCCCAGGCTCTCGAAGATCTTCTGTCCCCATCGGTTGTAGATGAACAGGTCCGTGCAGGGGCCGAGGAAAGCGTCCGTGTCCAGGGTGAACACATCGTTGTACCCGTCGCCGTTGGGTGTGAACACGTTGGGCACGGTGTAGCCCACCAGGTCGTCGTAGGTGCCGGGGGCCAGCAGTTGCGTCGCAGTGCCGGTGCAGCCGTTCGCATCCGTCACCTGCAGCACCACGGTCACCGGCGTTCCGTAGGGAAGCACATGTTGTGGTGAGGGCAGGGTGGAGGTGGTGCCATCGCCGAAGTCCCACAGGTACGATACCGCACCTGTGCTCAGGTCCGTGAAGAAGGCCCGAAGCCCATCACAACCGGGTTCCAGGCGCACCGAGAACCCGGCTTCGGCGTTGCCGGAAAGCAGCACGAGCATTTGATCGCTGCTGGTGCACGTGTCGTTGGAAACGGTGAGCGTGTACAGCTGATCGGCGGAGGGAGAGGCCAGTGGGTTCGCCAGGCTCGGGTCGTCAAGTCCGATGGCCGGACTCCAACTGAAGGACGAGCCCGGCAGACCGGAAGGCGATCCGCCGATGAAGACCGACTCCCCGGCACAGATCGTCTGGTCCGGTCCGGCGTCCACCGGCGGGTCATCGCTGACCGTCACCGTCTGGGAGGCCTGGTCCGCGCATCCCGCCGCGTCCGTGACCGTGACCACGTAGGTGGTGGTGACGGCCGGCGTGGCCAGCGGGGTGGCACTGAAGGGATCGTCCAATGAAGTGGCCGGGCTCCAGGAATACGATGTTCCTCCCGAAGCGGAGAGCGCCACGCCCGACCCGGGACAGACCCACAGGTCCTCGCCAGCCACGGCGACGGGAAGCTCGAGCACGGTCACCGTCACCTGGTCCGCATTGGAACACCCGGCGGTATCGGTGAGCGTAACGAGGTAGGTCGTGGTGTTGGCAGGTGTGGCGAGCGGAGTGGCCGAAGCGGGATCGTCGAGCCCGGTGGCCGGGTCCCAGAGGAAGGTTCCTGTTCCCACCGCACCGAGCTGCACACTTCCACCCGCGCAGACCGCGGTGTCCGGGCCGGCGTCCAGGGCTGGTGCCTGGAGCACGCTCACGAGCACGGAGTCCTGCGTGAAGCACCCATCCGCATCGGTCACCAGCACGCTGTACCAGGTGGTGGTCGGCGGTGTGGCGGTCGGGGTTCCGGAGGCGGGATCGTCCAGGTCGGAAGCGGGGGACCATTGGAACGCGGATCCCGGGGGTCCGGTCGGAGAGCCGCCCAACAAGGCGCTGGTCCCCGCACAAACGGTCTGATCCTCCCCGGCGTCGGCCAGGGGTGGCACCACCACGGTCAGCAGCATGCTGTCGGCCGCCGTGCAGCCATTGGTGTCCGTGGCCTGCAGGAGGTACGTGGTTGGAACGGATGCGAACGCCAGGGGATCCGGTACGTTCGGATCGCTCAGGCCCAGCGCGGGGCTCCAGATCAACGCTCCTGCCCCGGAACCGGACAGCTGGACCGTATCACCTTGGCACAGGGTCAGGTCCGGACCGGCATCCACCGAAGGAGCCAGCACGTTCACCAGGACCGTGGCCGTATCGTCCGGGCATGCACCTGCTCCGGGGACCACGTGGATGTATGCCCCACCCGGATCCACCTGCGGGTCGAACACATTGCCGTGTGCGGCGCCGTCAGGGTCGGTCCATGAACCGCCGGGATCCTGCCCGCCGCCCAACAGGCCGTTCAGGTCCACGGCTTGATCATCCCCACAGAGGGTCAGCGAACCATCGAGACCGGCAAAGGGGGGAGGTGTGACCTCGATCCGCACCGAATCGCTTCCCACGCAACCGAAGGCGCTCGTCACCGTGACGATGAACGTCGTGGTGTCCTGTGGGAACGCCAGCGGGTCCGGGGCCGAGGGGTCGCTCACGAAGATGGCCGGGCTCCATGCGTAGGTGCCGCCACCGCTGGCTTGCAGGGTAAGGGTATCCCCCTGGCAGATCGCCACGTCGGATCCAGCCTCCGCTTGTACGGGTGGCGCCACGGTCACCAGCAGGGAATCGAGTGCGGGACAGCCGTTGCCATCATCCAACTGCACCGTGTAGAGCGTGGTCTGTGAAGGGGAGGCCAGGGGGGCGGCAATAGAGGGATCGCTCAGACCCGAGGCCGGCGACCAGGTGAACGTTCCGGTACCGGTGGCCTGCAACTGGACCGAGTCCCCGGGGCAGATCAGGGTGTCCGCTCCGGCATCGAGGGGCGGTGCCTGAAGCACGGTGACGGTCACGCTGTCCATCGACGCACAGCCACTGCTGTCGGTCACCTGCACCACCCAGTTCTGGGAGGTGGACAAGGTGGCGAAGGGGTTCGCACTGTTCGGGTCGTCGATCCCCGTGATGGGGGACCAGGAATAGCCGGCACCCGGAGGACCTGTGGGGGCTCCGCCGAGTTGGATGACACTGCCTGCACAAGCCGTGGTGTCGGGGCCGGCATCCACGACGGGCAAGGCGAGGACCTCGATCAACACGCTGTCCAGTGCCGTGCACCCGACGCTGTCGGTCACCTGCAGGATGAAGGTGGTCGTGGAGGAAGGGAAGGCCAGGGGCCCGGCGATCCCCGCGTCGCTCAGCTCAAAGGCCGGGGACCATTGGTAGCTGTTCCCGCCCGACCCATTGAGGGGGATGGTGTCGCCCGTACAGATGGCGTCATCATCACCTGCCTCGGCGCTCGTTTCCTGCACGCCGACGACGATGGTGTCCGTGGCCGTGCAACCACCACTGTTCACCAGTACCACATAGGTGGTGGTGGTCTGTGGTGTGGCCGTGGGCGTGGCGCTGTTCGCATTGCTAAGGCCATTGGCCGGGGTCCATTGGAAGGTGCTTCCCGGTGGCCCGGTGGGTGAGCCGCCCAATTGAACGGAAGTGCCGCTGCAGATCAGGGTGTCAGCCCCCGCATCGGCCAGGGGCTCGGGTGCCACGGTCACGCTCAACTCCAAGGGTCCGGCCGTGCAACCCAGCTGGTCGGTCACGGCGACACTGATCGAGGCGCTGCCCGGGTTGGTCCAGTCCACGACGATCCCCGGTGTTCCATTGCCGCCGACCAGGTTCCCGCCGACCACGTTCCAGGTGTAGGTGGCACCGGCGATCGTGTCGGTCGAGTAGTTCACGCCTGCGGTGCCCGCACACACCGTCGGCGGACCGGCGATGTTCTGTGGTCCAAGGAACGGCTCCACCTCGATCGCGAGCACGATGTCCAGGGTCTTGGGCGGGCATCCGTTGTCCGTGACGCTCACGCTGAACAGGTATGGCTGGTCCTGCCCTTGATCACATGCGGTGGCCCAGCAGAACTGGGCACCCACCACACCGAGCCCCTCGACCGGTGCGTTGATCACGGCAGGTGGGTCCACCAGGTTGGGGTCGAAGATGGCCCCTGCCGCGGTCAGGGTAAGCGAGTCACCGTCCGCGTCCAGGAAGTCCAGGTCAAGGCACAGGGTGTCCCCGGCGCTCACCGAATAGGTCTGCTGGACGATGGAGGTGAGGGACGGCGTGGCGTTGGGCGGGCACACCACCACCTGCAACTGAAGGTCCCTTCGGATCCGACCGATCAGCTGGCCGTTCCGGAATTCCTTCACCTCCACCGCCACGACGTAGTTCCCCTGGTTCGGGGAGAAATACCGGGTAAGTCCGGTGGCCCCGTTCACGAACGAATATCCCGTTCCACCGAACGGTTGGGCCGCGCTGAAGCCGCCCTGATAGCCGACCGTGGGCACGGGCCAGGGAAGCTGACCCGGAGGAGGAATGATCCCACCACCGACGATGGTGGAGTTGTAAGGGGTCTCGAACGAGAACACCAGCAGGTCGCCGTCCGGATCCACGGCCGTGTTCACGAACGTGGTGGTGTCGCTGGTGCAGAGGAACGGAGTGGGCGGCCCGATGAACACCGGCGAACTGTTCTGGACCAGCGGCGGAGGGATGAAGGCATAGTAGCCGATCCCGGTGCCGTTCGGGTTCTGCAGGTTCGTGATGCTCAGGTTGCGGCAGCACATCTGGTAATACAGGTGGTATCCTCCGAAGTTCAACGGCACGATCACCTGTCCGGAGAAGGTCCCCTTCACCGTGCACAGGCCCTGGCCCACGGTGCAGTTGTTCGGCAGGTCGGGTTCGATCACCAGGGAATCCTGCAGGATCAGCGGGATGTCCTGCAGCTTGATCTTGTCGGCGAGGGGGTCCAGCGGGTCCTCGATGTAGCAACCCACGACCAGGGGGGTGTTGTAGTCCTGCTGCAACAGGTCGTAGAAGGTCTCGAAACTGCTTCCGGCCCCGCAGTTCAGGTAGAACTCCATGTACACCTGATAGGCATACAGGCCGCTGCCCGGTGCGGTCTCACCAAGCCCCACGTAGCCCAGGTTGCCTCCGATCAGGTGGGTGGCACGCACCGTGGGTGCGTACAAGGACAGAAGCGCCGGCAGAACGGCCCACAGAAAAGCACGCAAGCGGTTCGGACGGATCATTCCACCAGGAGTTTTTGGACCCGGCGACCGGTCGGCGTGGTCACCACGACCACATGCGCTCCCGGGGCGAGGCCGGCGAGGTCCAGGAGTTCGTTCCGGGTACCCGTGGGAAGTTCCGTCCGGAAGCCGACGCGGCCCAGGGGGTCTTGGATCGTCACCAGGGCGCGCTCCTGCAGAGGCGGGTCGAAGAGCAGGGTCGCTTGACCACGGGCCGGGTTCGGCCACACCCGAAGCCCAGCTTCGTTCGCGTGTTCCGGGATCCCGTTCACCGAGCATGACCATTCGAGGATGAACCCCGACCAGGTGGTGGGGCCGGGTGAGGCGTTCTGGCGGATCGTGATCGACCCACCGCTGCTCGTGATGACCCCGTTGTTCGGCAGGACCCCCAACCCGTTGCCGGTGAAGGGCCCCAGTGGTGGTGAACCGATGGTCGGCCCGTCGAAGATCTCCAACTCGTCGAAGTTGGTCTCGAACGCGAACTCACTGAACACCAGGGTCACGTGTTCGGCACCCGGTGGCGCGATGGTGAACGGCTGTCCGGCTCCGGGTGAATGGTCCGCGTTCGGCCCACCGTCATCGGTAAGCACGCCGAAGCAGGCCAGTGAACCCCCGGTCTGCACGGTGGGCATGAGGACCGTGTCGCAGACCCAGGGCTCCGGGTAGGTGATGTAGTTGCTCCGTACCTCAACGTCCTGGCCATTGGCGTTCGCCACCGTCAGGGACACCGTGTAGATGCCCTGTTGTTGATAGAGGTGGATCGGGGATTGGTCCGTGCTGGTGCCGCCGTCCCCGAAGTCCCATGACCAGCTGGTCGGCTGTTGTGTGGAGAGGTCGGTGAACTGCACTTCCCCCGTGCACGTGGTGGTGGGGACCGCCTCGAAGTCGGCGAGCGGCGGGTCCTGGTTCGGGGAGATGATGATGGCATGGTCCTCGGTCTGTCCGAAGGCGGGCTCATCGCAGGGCCCTTGCGAACTCCCCTGTACGTCGGCCTGCACACGCAGGCGAAGGGGGGTGTTCAGCACCGCGCCGAACGGAATGCTCAGGAGTGCGTTGGGCGCGTTCAAGGGGGTGGCCTCGAACAACAGCTCGTTCGCGGTGAAGGCACCATCGTTGTTCAGGTCCGCCCACATGCGGACATCGTGCAGGCCGGGACCACCCACGGTGAAGTTCACGGGGACCAGGTCGCCTTCCTCCACGGTGGCCGTGCTGCCACAGGAACGGTCCACGTAGCCCTCCGAACCATCCGGGCTCGTGGAGTTGATGCCACCGAACACCAGGCCCAGCAACCCGTACCCACAGCAGTAGCCCTGTGTGGCCGGTTCGCAACCGGCAGGGACCAGGGCACTGCCCAGGTCCACGGTCACGGCGCCTGCGATCATGAGCATGTCCGATCCGTTGCCGTTCTGCACGGTCAAGGTCACATCGTAGGTCCCGTTGCCACTGTAGGTATGTACAGGCGATTGGTCACTGCTGACGTTCCCATCCCCGAAGTCCCAGGACCAGGAAGTTGGTGCGTTCAGGCTCTGGTCCAGGAACTGCACCGTGCCGTCACAGCTGAAGGCGGGCACGATATCGAAGTCCGCGACCGGTGGGGATGGGTTGGGAAGCACGACCAGGCCATAGTCCTCTGCCTGACCGTTCTGCACCGGACCGCAGGCCGTGGGCAGTGGGGCCAGGTCATAGTCCGCCAGCATCCGGACCCGCAGCGGCGTGTTCAGGGTCGCGGAGGCCGGCACCAGTACCTGGTCCGAGGCGCTCATGACCTGATCGGCCGTCAGGACCAGCTCGCCGGCGGAGAACGTGCCGCTGTTGTTCCAGTCCACCCAGCAACGCACCCGATGGGTCGTGGCGGTGCCTGTGACGATGCCGACGTCCATCAGGGTGCCCACGTACACCGTGTCCAGGCGGCAGGAAGCGTCCACATGGCCTTCCGCTTCCGCGGTCCCCGATGGGTAGGTGGACCCGGCGTAGGTCGCTTCGATGATCCCGATCCCGGCGATGCCGTTCGAGGTGGCCGGTACGCAGGCCGAGATCGGCCGGGGGCCGTTCACGTTCACCACGACAGCACCCGGCGTCGTGACCTGAGCGCTCCCGAAGGCGTTCGTGGCGATCAGGGTCACGTCGTAGGTCCCATCGGACAGGTACGTATGGGTGGGATGCTGCGTCGTATCGGTGGTGCCATCGCCGAAGTCCCAGGACCAGCTCGTGGGCCCGTAAAGGGAGAGGTCGGTGAAGGAGACCTGTCCATCGCACGTGCTCGATGGATCCACGCTGAACGAGACCGAAGGAGGCAATGGCACAGGCGACCAGCCCATGCGGATGTTCGGCCGGTTGAAATGACCGACCAGGCTGCCGAAGTTGGAACTGCACAGGTTCAGGGCATCGGAGGAACGATGCAGCACGCTCTGGAATCCGGTCGGCGAGTTCCTGAACTGCGCGTTCTGCGACGGGGTCCCATTGGTGAAACAGGTCTCGATCACCACGTTCGAGACACCGTCCCAGACGAATGGAATGTCCAGTACATGGTCGTTCCAGCCTGCTGCATCCGTGTGGTCGGTGGGTCCCCAATGCGTGGAGAGCCCGGTGACCCAGTTGGCACCGAGCGCACCCGCGGTGGTGGTTCCCAGACGCAGCTGAAAACCCTGCAATACCGCACCGGTCGGACTGAACACATCGAACCCGATGCTTTCGATGGTGCCCTCGTACATCCCGGCGGCCTGCATCTCATCCGCCCGGATCAGGATCTGATGCCTGGCACCGTTCAGGATGTTCCCGTACGGCGCCGGGAACCCGTTCGGCAGGTTCGTGGAGGTGCCTGTCCCGAATTGGATCGTCTGCTGTGCGCTGACCGGGAGGAACAGGAATGCGGCAGAGCCGATGAGCAGGCTCCTGAGGGTGGTCGTCATGTGCGGTTCACGAAAGGTTGAATGTACTGTTCGTCGGAACAATTCCTCCTGACACAGGCAGGAACGGTCAGCCGTTCAAATGACAGTACGCTGGCCGGCCCCGTTGCCTGGACCGGTCCTCATCCGCACGGAACGGGTGGCGTCAGACCACGGGAGTTCCAAGAGCCCAGTCCTTGAGGCTCTTGTATGGTCCCACGGGCTCACCTTCCAGGACGATGGTGGCTCGCTGCACCATGGCGTTGTCCCGGCCTTCCAGCAGAGCCGGGAAGACCTGTGTCACCAGGTCGTGGCCGAAGGAATCGGAAGCATCACGGGGCAGTTCGCAGGGCAGGTTGTCCACGGCCATCACGGTCACCGACCCGGGGGTGCCGGTGGTCACCTCCTTCCCCGAGGAAGGGTCGTACCCGTACATCGGTTCGGCGATGGTGGAAGCACGCAGGGTGCTGTCGATCGGTCCGTCGATGTCGCAGCTGATGTCGGCCACCACTTCCAGGCGTCGGTCGGGCCGGTCCAGCATGGTCCGGGTCAGGATCTTCGGCCCCCGGGGATCCCAGAAATGGCAGGCGATGTAGATGTCGGCGTCGGTCACCCATCGGCCAAAGGCGCTCCGGTGGCCGGCGGGGTCCTTCATGAAGGTGCTCCGGTCGAACGGTCGCCCATCCTCCCGCGCATAGATGTCGCCGGTCTCCAGCACGGTGTACCGGGCACCGCGGGAACCGCCATGCGCCAGTTCGCTCGGCGCCACCCGTTCGATCCCCGCGTGGTCCAACACCTCCATGGCTCCTTGTCCCACCCGGCCGTCCCCGGTGATCACGATGCGCAGGTCCTCGGGCAAGGGGTGGTTCACCAACTCGGACTCCATCTCCTCGCGATCATGGCATTGATGCGCAGGCTTCAACCGGGGGCCGCCCTTCGCAGCCTGCCAGGCACGGAAGGCGTTATAGGCGCCCACGATGCCCGCCCACCGGCCGAAAGCGATCACGCGCCGGCCTTCATCGTTCGTCAGGAGCTCGTGGTCCAGCAGGGTGATGCCGGCATCCATCACGGCTTTCAGCAGCTTGCGATTGTGCTCCTGCTTCTTGATGGTGTGGGAAAAGAACAGGTAGGTCTTTCCGGGCAGTAATTGGGCGATGGGGACCTCCTTGACGCCGATGATCAGGTCGCGGTCGCTGAGGTCGTCGGTCAAAGGGATCCCGGCCCGTTCGTACTCATCGTTCGTGAAGGCCCTGTCGGGACTGCGCTGCACGGTGAGGTCCAGTTCGGGATACCGGTCGAGCAACGTCCGGCACTGGTCCGGCGTCAAGGCCACGCGGCGGTCGGGAGGCACCTTGCCTTCCCGGATGATGCCGATCCTGCGGGTCATTCCTGCCATTTTTGCGGGCCC
>JACJZH010000023.1 GCA_020635695.1 Flavobacteriales bacterium
TCAGTCCTTCACGAAGGGGTAGTCGGGGGTCTGGTAAACGTCCTCGTACAGGGCCGAGGGATCGGGCAGCGGGCTTTCCTCCGCGAAGGTGACGGCCTCGGCCACTTCCTGCTTCACGGCCTCGTCCCAGGCCTCCATCTCCTTCTCGGTGGCCCACTTCTTCTCCAGCAGGGTGTGCCGCACCTCCTCGATGGGGTCCTGCTTGCGGTAGCCCTCCACCTCCTCCTTGGTGCGGTACTTCTGGGGGTCGCTCATGCTGTGGCCCTTGTACCGGTAGGTCTTCATCTCCAGCAGGATGGGGCCGTTGCCCGCCCGCACATGCTCACAGGCGCGGGCGTAGGCATCATGCACATCGGCGCAGCGCATGGCGTTCACGGCCTCGCCGGGCATGTCGTAGCTCTCGCCGAGGGTGTAGAGCTCCTGCACGTTGCTGGTGCGCTCCACGCTGGTGCCCATGGCGTAGTTGTTGTTCTCGATCACGAAGATGACCGGGAGCTTCCAGGTCATGGCCATGTTGAAGGTCTCGTGCAGGATGCCCTGCCGCACGGCGCCGTCGCCCATCATGCAGATGGTCACGTGGTCCTCCTTCCGGTACTTGTCCGCGAAGGCGATGCCGGCGCCCAGGGCGATCTGCCCGCCCACGATGCCGTGGCCACCGAAGAGGTTCCGCTCCTTGTCGAAGTAGTGCATGGAGCCGCCCTTGCCCTTGCTGGTGCCGGTGGTCTTGCCGTAGAGTTCGGCCATCACGTTCTTCGCCGGGGTGCCAAGCACCAGCGGGTGGCAGTGGTCGCGGTAGCCGGTGATCACCCGGTCCGTGGGCCGGATGGCGGTGACCATGCCGGCGAGGATGGCCTCCTGCCCGATGTACAGGTGGCAGAACCCGCCGAACTTCTGCATGGTGTACAGCTGCCCGCACTTCTCCTCGAAGCGCCGCATCAGCAGCATGTCCTTGAACCAGCGCAGGTGGGTCTCCTTGCCGTGGCCGGCCTCACCGCCGCCCTTGGGAGCGGACTTCTTCTTCGCGGTCTTCGTGCTCATGCGCGTGGACTGAAAGGGCAAATATACAGGGGGCCTCAGGGAGCCTCCGGACCCTGGCCGGGCAGGAAGGAGGCATCGAACGAGAGGGGCAGCAGGTCGCGGCAGCGCTTCACCTCCCACACCGGTCCGCCGGGCACGGTCATGAGCAGCCGTACCGCACCGCCCTGCCGGTGTTCCTGTTCCACCAGGGCCTGCCGGCAGATGCCGCAGGGGGTCACCGGGCGGCCCGGATCGCCGGAGGGCACGGCGATGGCCATCACCTCCACACGGCCCTTGGGATCGGAGGCCATGGCCGCGTGCAGGGCCGTGCGCTCGGCGCAGATGCCCGCGGGAAAGCTGGCGTTCTCCTGGTTGTTGCCGGAAACCACCCGGCCATCGGCCAGGCGCAGGGCGGCACCCACCTGGAAGCGGGAATAGGGGGCGTAGGCCCGGCCCGCCGCCGCCACGGCCTGCGCCACCAGGTCGCGGTCGCTGGCGACCAGGTCCTCCGCGTCGTGCGCGTGGAACTCCAGAATGGCGCGGTGGGTCTGCGTCATGGCCCTTTCGGGCGAAGGTACGTGGCCGCCACACGCCGCACGGCACGGGATGGCTAGATTTGGTGCCCTTTCCGCATGGAGCACACCAGCCCTGTCATTGCCCGCTTCCGCCCCATCGGCCTGGCCGAGATGGACGCCGTGCGCCTGCAGGACCGGGTGGACACCAAGTACGTGTTCCCGGCCGAACGGCTGGATGCCGTGCTGGAGGAACTGCTGCCCCACTACCGCGTGCTGGAAGTGGACGGCGTACGGGGCACCGACTACCGGAGCCTGTACTACGACACCGAGGACCTGCACAGCTTCCACGATCACCACAACGGCCGGGTGCGGAGGTCCAAGGTGCGCTACCGGGAATACCTGGGCAGCGGGCTGTGCTTCCTGGAGGTGAAGCGCAAGACCGGCCGGGGCCGGACCGACAAGGTGCGCCGGCAGGTGGAGGCCATCCCGGAACGCATGCCGGAAGACCATGCCAGCTACGTGCGTGAGGCCTCCGGCAACGACGCCCCGCTGCACCCCACGCTCTGGAACCGCTTCACCCGCCTGACGCTCGTGCGCGAAGACCGGCCCGAACGGCTGACCCTGGACCTGGGCCTGCGTTTCCATGCACCCGGCACCCCGCCCGGCGATGCCGTGGAACTGGGCGGCCTGGTGGTGGCCGAGGTGAAGCAGGCGCGCGCCGACCGCACCTCCCCCTTCGTGCGCGCCATGCGGCGCATGGGACGCCGCCCGGGCGGCATGAGCAAGTACTGCGTGGGCATGTTGACCCTGCACCCCGGCCTCAAGTACAACAACTTCAAGCCCGTGCTCCGGGACCTGGAGCGCACCCGCAACGCCGCCTGACCATGATCGCTTCCGTGAAGCTCTTCGGCATGAAGCTCTTTGATGAGGACCTCTGGGAGCTCCTCTTCAAGTTCGGGCTGGACCTGCTCGTGCTCTTCGTGCTCATCCGGGTCATCTACTACCCCATCCACCGGAAGAAGGACTACCTCTTCACCTACTTCCTGTTCAACATCCTGATCTTCTTCCTCTGCGTGCTGCTGAACAACGTGAAGCTCAGCATCGGCTTCGCCTTCGGCCTGTTCGCCATCTTCGGCATCCTGCGCTACCGCACCGAGCAGATCGGCATCAAGGACATGACCTACCTGTTCTCGGTGATCACCCTGGCGGTGATCAACGCGCTGGTGAGCAAGAAGGTCAGCATCGCCGAACTGGTCTTCACCGACGGCATGATCCTGCTGGTGACCTACGTGCTGGAGCACCTCTGGCTCACGCGCCACGAGGCCATGAAGCAGCTGATCTACGAACGCATCGACCTGGTGAAGCCCGGCCGCCGGCAGGAACTGCTGGACGACCTGAACGAGCGCATCGGCATCAAGGTGAGCCGCGTGGAGGTGGGCCGCTACGACCTGCTGCGGGACACCGTGCAGCTGCGCGTGTTCTACTTCGAGGACGAACAGGACCACCGCAGCTTCAACGAGCTGGCCGCGGACGACGACGATTGAGGATCAGGCCCGCACCAGCAGGGCCACCGCATGGGCGCACACGCCCTCCCCGCGGCCAACGAAGCCCATGCCTTCGTTGGTGGTGGCCTTGATGCCCACGGCGGAAAGGTCGATGCCCAGGATGCCGGCGATGGTCTCGCGCATGGCGGACACGTGGGGCTTGATCTTGGGCTTCTCCAGCACCAGCGTGGCGTCCACGTTGCCCACGGTCCAGCCGTCGGCGGAGATGATCTCCTTCACGCGGCGCAGCAGGTCGCGGCTGTCGGCGTCCTTCCAGGCGGCATCCGTGTCGGGGAAGTGGGTGCCGATATCGCCACTGCCGGCAGCGCCCAGGAGCGCATCACAGATGGCATGGAGCAGCACGTCGGCGTCCGAATGGCCCAGGGCGCCCTTCTCTGCGGGGACCTTCACACCGCCCAGCCACAGGTCACGCCCCTCCACGAGGCGATGCACGTCGTACCCGTACCCGATGCGGAAGGGCGTCATTCCTAGCCCTCGTCCACGCCCTCCTTCTTCGGCTTGCCGTCGAAGCGGAAGCCCAGCGTGAAGCGCAGCGTATTGGCCAGCGGGCTCTGCTGCGTGTTGGCGATCAGGTAGCTGAGGTCCAGGGCGAACTTGCTGTAGCGCACACCGGCACCCAGGGTGAAGTACTTGCGGTTGCCCTTGGTGTAGTGCTCCCAGAAGTAGCCGGCGCGGAAGGCGAACTGCTGATCGTACCAGTATTCGAAGCCTCCCGCCAGATTGAACTCCCGCATCTCCTCGCGGAAGCGGCTCCCGTCCTCCACGATCACATTGCCGTTGTCATCGTAGCTCACGTTCCCGGGTGCGTCGCTGAAGGACTGGATGATGCCCTGGGCGACCCCCACGTTCGGGTCCTTGCCGCTGGCGATCACGAACTCACCCGTGGTGGGGTCGATCTCCACGGCCCCTGCGCTGTCCAGTTTGTAGATCGGCGGGGTGGGCACCAACAACTTGTTGATGTCCAGGTTGAAGGTGATGCTGTTGTACTGGTCCAGGTCCAGCGTGAAGGCCGGGCCCAACCGCATGTTCATCGGGATGAAGTCCTGCCGGGCCGTTTCCGTGTAGGACATCTTGGCCCCGATGTTCGAGATGTTCATCCCGAAGGAGAAGGTGCCCTCCTTGTCGCCCAGGTCAAGTTCCGGCTTCGTGTAGAAGAAGGACACGTCGGCCGCCACGGACTGGCCGGCCTTGGAGTTCGCCCCCTGCACGCTGATGCCACCGGTCAGGTTGCTGTTGATGTAGCGGATCGCGATGCCCCCCGAGAAGTAGTCGCTGAACTGCTGGGAGAACGCCAGGTCCACCGCGAACTCGGTGGGCTTGAAGTCCCTGATCACCGCGCCGTTGATGTCGGTGAAGGTGATGTTGCCCAGGGAGAAGTAGCGGAGCGAACCGCCGATGGCGCTGCGCTTGTTGCTGAGCTTCTTGTAGCCGGCCAGGTAGGCCAGGCTCATGTCCGGGACCAGGTTCCTCAACCACGGGGAGTAGCTCATGCTGAACTCGCCCTCCATTTCCGAGAACGCCAGTTTGGCCGGGTTCCAGTGGATCGCGTTCGCGTCCGGTGAAACGGCCACGCCCGCATCCCCCATGCCCCCGGCCCGGCTGTCGGGAGAGATCATGAGAAAGGGGACCGCCGTGGTGATGGTATTGATCTGGTCGTCACACTCCTGCCCCGAAATGGCGTTGGTGCAACCACTGGAGATCTGGCCTCGGACCAGGAACGGAGCGGGCAGCAACAAGGCCGTCGCCAGGATGGCGCGTACGGTCGATCGGGTCATGGAATGGACGGTTCTCGGAAAAGGACGGCAAATATACGGGTCTACCCCGGCCTTTATTGTGTATCAGCGCAGGATCACGAGCTTCTCGAAGACCTCCGCTTCATCGCCTTCAGGGGTCCGCACACCCAGCCGGTACACGTACACCCCACGCCCAAGCTTGTCGCCGAAGTCGTCCAGTCCGTCCCAGGCCAGAGGCTCCGAGCGGAAGCCCTCGCAGGCCACCTGGCGGCCGATGGTCTTCACCAAGCGCCCGCTCACGGTGAACACCTGCACTTTCACGTCCAGGGTGGAGCACGGTCGGTTGTGTTCGAAGAAGAACTCGGTGTAGGTGGTGAAGGGGTTGGGATAGTTCAGTACGTGGGCCAGCGCCAACTCCTCGCTCGCCGCCACCACGAACTCGGTGAAGGCCTCGGCGCTGTTGTTGTACACATCCCAGGCCTTGAGCCGCAGGGTGTGCTCCCCTTCGGCCAGGTCACTGAACCGGTAGCGCACTTCGCCGCTCTTGTAGGTGTCCAGGTCGGCCTCGTAGAAATCGTTCAGCACCAGGCTCTGATCGGTGTTCTCGTCCAGCACCGCCACCAGGTCGTGCCCGATGCTGTTCCCCAGGGTGTTGATGCCGTTCTCATCGAACAGCCGGGCGAAGAGCAGTGGGTCCTCGTTGGTGATGCCACCCCGCACGAAGCGGTCGTCGTTCAGGAACAGGTCGATCTCGGGACCCACCTCGTCCTCGGCCACGTCCGTCGCGGTCCCACCCACGATGGGGTCGTTGGTATAGCCCATGCCGTTCTGGTCCAGGCTTTCCACGTACACCGAGATCCGTCCGGGTCCGAACTGGTAGGCGATGTCCTTGGGCACCACGAAGGTGAAGGAGAACTCGCCGTTCGTCACGGTCACCTTGCCCCGGTAGATCACGTTCTTCCGAAGCCCGAACGGGAAGGGGCCACCACCGTCGTTCGCGAGGGTGTACTGCTGCACCTTCTTGTCGTACACCGTCGGGATGGCCAGTCCGTTGAATCCGGTCAGATGCACGCCCTGCAGGTCCGTCACCCGGCCCCGTACCCGCACCGTGCTGAGCGCGCGGAGCGTGTCCACGGGCGTGCCCAGGGTGTCCTCCACGGCCAGGATCTCCACC
Organism: Flavobacteriales bacterium; assembly: GCA_020635695.1. Classification (GTDB taxonomy): domain Bacteria; phylum Bacteroidota; class Bacteroidia; order Flavobacteriales_F; family PHOS-HE28; genus PHOS-HE28. The sequence goes on from JACJZH010000023.1 coordinate 6,005, forward strand.
CGCATGCGCGGGACGGCCAGGCGCAGCGAGGGGTCACCCAGCAGGGCGAAGTTCCGGTGATTGGTCTGGTTGGGTTGTGCTGAACTGATGTCCCGCTTGGTCTGGCGGAACATGTCGCCCAGGCGCATGGCCTCACCAAGCTCGTTCAGGGGTTCGAACGCATGGTCGAAGAAGAACCCGGACAACACGAAGTTCGGCTGGGAGAAGGCGATCCGTGTGGTGGTCATCAGACCGATCCCTCCGCCGTTCGGGTTCAACAGGACGAATTCGCCCGCCGAGGTGCGCGCGGGATCGTCCCACCGGGAGAACTCGCAGGTGGCGGTCATGAACAGCGGCAACCTGTCGGCGTTCGTCCACCCGAGAATGGTGCTGTTGTCCAGGAAGCGTTCATGGGCCCAGCCCACTTCGCCGCCGTGCCCCACGTAGTTCACCAGCAGAGCGCCCTTCTGCACCCGTTCCCGCAGCTCCTCCTGGGCTTCCGGATAGCGCTCCCCGCCCGGCGTGCTGTACTGTTGGTAGGCGTCCAGGTAGATCTTGGAGATGTTGAGCTCGGGATGCTCGTTCTCCACCCGCGTGGCCAGCGCATCGCTCTGGCTCATGTGGATGATCCCCTCGAATCCGTCACCTTCCTGATCGTCGCTGGCGAACACCGTGAGCACCCGCCAATCGTTGGCGCCACCATCGCCGTCCGCGGAACAGACCTGCCCCCCGCTGCTCAGCAGCTGAAGCCGGTCGTAGTTCAACAGCTTCGCCAGTACCTGGCCCGCCAGTTCCTTGCTATGCACCGGAAGACGGCCGATCCCGATGTCCACCAGATCGCTCGGCGACTCCCCCTCCGCATCATCCAGCAGCCCGAAATAGTCATCCGAGGTGTAGGAATCGATGATCTTGTACGAGTTGGCCGTCTGATAGCTCGGGATGTAGTTCTGGTTCCCCGAGGACACGGTGATGTTGTTGTAGGACCCGTCCCCGAACAGCAGCAGGTACCGGGGCATCAGCATCGGGTCCGAGCCGGCCCGGTCATAGAGCATCTTCATGAACCGCTTGATCGCGGTCGCATCGCGCTGACCCGAGCTGAACTCGTTGTAGATCTGCTGGGGCGTCACGACCAGCGCGCTGAGCCCTTCGGACATCCTCCGGTCCGCCAGCTGCTGGGCCTCGCTCCGGAAGATGGGAGGCGCCACGACCACCAGGTCCATGGGCGGCTGGATGGCGTGCAGGTCCTGGTTCATCACCTTGCCGGCGAACGTGGGCGACTTGGCACCCGAGCTCCGGAAGGCCACGAAGCTTCGGAGGCTGTCCGTGGCCATCCGGAAGGAACGGTCGGACCCGGATACGGTGAGGGGGACGTTCCGGACCTGGGTGGGATCGGTGATCTCCCAGACCCGGTGGATGTTCTGGCCCTGCTGGACCGTGAACTCCGTGATGTGGCCGACTCCGACCGTGGCCAGGTCCCTGAACGACACCTGGTCCCCCACGAACACGAGGTCCCTCCTGCAGTTCAACTCCAACCAGTTCATCCAGCCCACGCTGGTCACCGGATCGTACTTGTTGAAGGTCACGGAAACGGGCAGCGTACCCGCCGCGGTCTGAAAGCACATCACCCGGTTGCCCGGCCTTCCGTAATCACCGATGTAGCTGTCGGTGACCCCGGCGACCGGGAAGGTCTCGCTGACCCCGCCGGCGTTCACCGTCCAGGTGCTCGCATTGCCGGTGCCCAGTGTCCGGGACATCACGTCCACGGTCAGGCAGACCGGATGGTCCTGACGGACGAAGGGTATGGGGAAGCTGTAGTTGTAGGTGGTCACGTTGTCGAAGAGGTCACCATACCAGTTGCGCCCCGACTTGATCAGGTTCACCAGGTCCCGCTCGATGAACTGACGGTCATTGAAGGAGGTGGCCTGGTGGGTGGCAGGCTCCTGGGCCAGTGCCGCGTCAACGATGCGTACCGGGGCCTCCACATCGATGCCCACGAAGTAGCTGGCGGAATCCGTGAACACATGCTTGGCATGCCGGAAGGTGCTGTCGGAGTCCTGCCGCCAGGTGTGCGGGCCGGTGGCCCAGAACAGGACGCGGTCCCCGGGGTCGAAGGTGCCGTCGCCACCGTCCTCCATCAACACTGCGTTGGGAAGCAGGTCGGTGGGCCTGACCTCACTGTTGGCGTAGGGCAGTTGTCCGAAATGGTTCCCATAGACATTGATGGCATCGCTGGCCAGACCGTCCACTTCGACACCCATGGCCACCAGCTGTTCATGGGTGAGCTCATAGACCCCGTCCTCGGCCACCATCAACCGGTACCATTCGCCCGTGGCCAACCGGGACGTGGAGGGATAGGACTTGGGACGGGCGGCGGGGCCGGGTCCGTCCGCCCGTTCCTGGATGCGGAGTTCGTAGTCGACCAGCTTCTCCAGGCCCCCGTTCGGAGAGGTCCTGTATGGATACAGATCGATGAGCGCGTGGGGCTTCTTGCGGTACCAGCTGACCCGCGCGTGGAGCTCGGGCTGCGCGCCGGGTGCGTCGAGGCCGGGCAACAACGCCAGTTCTTCCCGGGTGAGCGGCTCGTATCGGGCGTTCTCCAGGAACACCTCCACGGAACGGGTCCCCGCCTTCAGGGCGACCACCTCATGGATGTATGGAAGTTCCTGGCGTTGGACGTCCAGGAAGGCGCCTTCCAGAAGCGTTGCCGTCGGAACCTCCTTGGCAGGACCTTCCGTGCGCTGGGGACCCGACCGGGCCACGTCCGGCTCCAAGTGCCAATCCATGTGCTTGGAGATCCGCTCCTGGGCACTCAGGCCCAGAGGGCCCATGCACGCGGCCAACAACACCAACAGGGGAAGATCCGTTCTCATCAACAACGATCAACAGGTTATCAACAGGCGTCCCGAAAATACTATCTTCGACCCTTGGTCATGGGGACACATCGCCAACGTCCGGCCTTCCGGATCATTGCATGGGCCCAGTGGAACCGGGAACAGCTTTTGACCGTATACTTGGCCCTGCCATACGTGTAGCCATAGATGGGGAGCGTTGAAAGACGAAGTGTCTGGCGTGCTGCTTGTGCGCTGTTGGTGGGGGTCTTCCTGTCCATGTCAACACATGGACAGGACCCTCAGTTCACTCAGTTCTATGCCAATCCCTTGTACCTGAACCCAGCGTTCGCGGGCGCGGCTCGCTGTCCAAGGGTGGTGTTGAACTACCGCAACCAATGGCCGGCACTCTCCGGCACGTTCGTCACCTCCAGTGCCAGCTACGACCAGTTCGTGGAGGGCATCAGCGGCGGCCTCGGTCTGCAGGTCATGAACGACCAGGCGGGTAAAGGCACCTTGAACACCACCACGGTGAGCGGGATGTACGCCTATCAGCAGGCCATCAACCGCAAGCTTTCGATCAGCGCCGGGTTCCAGGCCACGTACTTCCAGAAGTCGTTGGACTGGAGCAAGCTGACCTTCGGCGACATGATCGACCCCCGCCGGGGCTTCATCTACAACACGAACGACGTACCCCGTGGTGGCAGCATCGGTAACGTGGACTTTTCCGCCGGACTGCTGGCCTTCACCGATGTGTTCTATGCCGGCTTCGCGGCCCACCACCTCACGGAACCCAACGAGTCCCTGATCGTGGGCACCAGCAAACTGCCCATGAAGTTGACGGCCCATGCCGGTGCCAACTTCCCCCTGGGTACCCGCGGCAAGTACGGCGATTCCGGGACGAAGCTCTCGCCGAACATCCTGTACCAACAACAGGCCGATTTCCGCCAGTTGAACCTCGGGCTTTATGTGGACCGGGGCCCCATCACGGCGGGTGTCTGGTATCGGACACGCGACGCGTTCATCGTCCTGATCGGCTTCCACACCGAACGGCTCAAGTTCGGCTACAGCTACGACGTGACCACCTCCCGGCTCACCACGGCCACCGCCGGATCGCACGAAGTGAGCGTGCAACTGGGATTCAACTGCAGGCCGAAGAAGCGACGCTTCCGCGTGGTGGCCTGCCCAACATTCTAGCACCTGCTCCGTTCAACGGAAGTACGAACCCTCCGACCATGGACTTCGCAAGGAACATAGGGACCCTGATGATCGGTGCCCTGCTCTTCTCGAGCTGCCAGTTCGAAAAGAGCGGCGCCACCGGTTGGAACTATAACGACTCCAAGAACGGAGGCTTCGAAAAGGCCCCGTTCGAGGAACAGGAGACCGGACCCGGGCTCATCCTCATCGAGGGTGGGCAATTCACCATGGGCCGCGTCACCGACGACCTCACGCACGACTGGGACAACATCCCCCGTACGGTGACGGTCTCCTCCTTCTACATGGATGAGGTCGAGGTCACCAACTTCTACTGGCTCGAGTACCTCTACTGGCTGGACCGCGTGTTCGGAGCCGACTATCCCGAGATCTACAAGAAAGCGCTTCCGGACACCCTCGTGTGGCGCAGCAAGCTGGCCTACAACGAACCTTACCTGGAGTACTACCTCCGGCATCCGGCCTACCGGGACTACCCCGTGGTCGGCATCAACTGGCTCCAGGCCAACGACTACTGCGCCTGGCGTACGGACCGGGTGAACGAGCTGATCCTGATCCGGGAGGGCCTCTTCGAGCACTATCCGAACCAGATCAACGAGGACCACTTCACCACCGACGCCTACCTGGCCGCCCAGTACGAGAGCGGCAAGCGCGTGGATGGTGTGGAGGACTTCAACCCCAACCGGGACACCCGGAACATCCGCATGGAGGATGGCATCCTGCTTCCCCGCTACCGCCTGCCGACGGAGGCGGAATGGGAATATGCCGCCTACGGGCTCATCGGCAACTCGGTCGATGAACGCGTGGTGGAGCGCCGCATCTATCCCTGGAACGGGCACTGGGTGCGGTACGACAGCCGCAAGAAGGGTGGTGCCTTCTACGGTGACTTCCGCGGCAACTTCATGCGTGGCCGTGGTGATTACATGGGCGTGGCCGGCAGCCTGAACGACAATGCCGATGTCACCGCCCCGGTGTTCAGCTACTGGCCCAACGACTACGGCCTCTACAACATGGCCGGCAACGTGAGCGAATGGGTGATGGACGTGTATCGTCCGTTGAGCCCCGAGGACGATGACGACTTCCGGCCCTTCCGTGGCAACGTGTTCAAGACCAAGGTGCTGAACAGCGACGGTGCCGTGGAGGACAAGCACGACCTGGTCGTGTACGATGTGGAGGGCATCAAGTACTACCTCACGGAGTTCCAGAAGGCCATGCAAGGCCGTGCCACCGAGGAGGAGGCCCAGCTGATCGACCAGTTGCTGGAGGGCATCGAGCAGTCCATCGAGTTCAAGAACACCCGGAAGGAGGACGCCGCCTACCAGCGCGTGCAGGACCTGGTGGACCTGATCAAGAGCCAGGACCTGGAGATCGCACCCAAGCTGTTGAGCGGCATCTCCGACTACCAGGCCGACCAGCCGGGTGACGTGCGCATGCGCAACGTGACCGTCGAGGAGAACATCGATCGCCGCAACTACCGGGAGTCGGACAACATCGACTTCATCGACGGCGACATCAACAGCAGCATCTACTACGACCAGGCCGGTTACGAGGGCAACCCCATGTACGACTGGGGCAAGTCCACGTTGATCAACGATCACAGCCGCGTCTACAAGGGCGCCAGCTGGGCCGATCGCATCTACTGGGCCAACCCCGGCACCCGACGCTACCTGGACGAGCGCCAGAGCACGGCCACCATCGGCTTCCGCTGCGCGATGACCCGCGTGGGCAGCCCGGTGGGTCTGGGTGACGAGAAGCGACGGAGCAAGATCGATCGGTGATCCGACCGAGCCACGACTAATTTGGACCCCGGCCCCGAAAGCCGGGGTCCTTCGTTATGACCATCGCCCAGCTACACGAGCGCTTCCTGGCCTGCACCGGCACCTGCACGGACACGCGCCAGATCACGGCCGGCAGCCTGTTCTTCGCCCTCAAGGGGCCGAACTTCGATGCCAACGCCTACGCGGCACAGGCCCTGGAAAAGGGTTGCCGCTACGCCGTGGTGGACGACCCCGCCGTGGCCGTGGACGACCGCTACCTGCTGGTGCCCGACGTGCTGAAGGCCCTGCAGGACCTCGCGACCCATCACCGGCGGCAGTTCGGTATCCCGGTGGTCGCCATCACCGGCAGCAACGGCAAGACCACCACCAAGGAACTGGTGCACGCGGTGCTCAGCGCCGACCGCCCCACGCTGGCCACCACCGGCAACCTGAACAACCACATCGGCGTTCCCCTGACCCTGTTGCGGCTCACGGAGGAGCACCGCATCGCCATCATCGAGATGGGCGCCAACAAGGTGGGCGACATCGCCGAACTGACCGCCATCGCCGAACCCACCCATGGGCTGATCACCAACATCGGGCGCGCCCACCTGGAGGGCTTCGGCAGCTACGAAGGCGTGATCCGAGCGAAGACCGAGATGTACTCCTGGGTGAAGGACCACGATGGCACCCTCTTCGTGAACGGCGACGACCCGCTTTTAATGCGGCACAGCGAAGGCCTGCGGCGGGTGATCTACGGCAACTCGGAGGCGTTCGACACCCAAGGTTCACTGGCGGACGCCGGGCCCTTCCTGGGGGTCGAATTTCGCGGGCAGGACGGGGCCACGCACATGGCCCGCACCCGGCTGGTGGGCGGCTACAACCTGCCGAACGCGCTGGCTGCCATCGCCAACGGACAGCATTTCGGAGTAAAGGATGCCACGATCCAGCAGGCCCTCGAAGCCTATTCCCCCGGCAACAACCGCTCCCAGTTCGTGGACACCGGCCGCAACCAGCTGGTGCTGGACGCCTACAACGCCAACCCCACCAGCATGAAGGCCGCGCTGGAGAACTTCGCCGCCATGACCAGCGACTGCCCCAAGCTGGCCATCCTGGGCGGCATGAAGGAACTGGGACCGGACAGCCCCGCGGAGCATCAGGCCGTGGTGGACCTCGTGCAGGCGCTCGGGCTGGAGGCCATGTACGTGGGGCCCGAATTCCTGGCGCTGGGGCCTGCGGGTGCCCTCACCTACGGCACGGCGGAGGAAGCCCTGAACGCCCTGCAGGAGCGGCCGGTGCAAGGCCGCCTGGTCCTGGTGAAGGGCTCGCGGGGGACGAAGCTGGAGACGGTGGTGCCGGGGTTGTAGCGGTGCAACCATGGTAGGTCGACCCGATGGGTCGACACTACGGGTGCATACCCGCGATCTCGGTCAGGCAAGGGGCCGATCAGCCCTTCAGCACCCCCCGGCTGATCACGATGCGCTGCACCTCGCTGGTGCCCTCGTAGATCTGGGTGATCTTGGCATCGCGCATCAGGCGCTCCACGTGGTACTCCTTCACGTACCCGTACCCGCCGTGCACCTGTACCGCCTCCACGGTGGTCTTCATGGCCACCTCGCTGCTGAACACCTTGGCCATGGCGCTGGCCTGGTCGTAGTTCAGGTGCTGATCCTTGAGCCAGGCGGCCTTCAGGCACAGCAGGCGGGCCGCCTCGATCTCGGTGGCCATGTCGGCCAGCTTGAAGGCCACGGCCTGGTGCTGGTGGATGGGCTTGCCGAAGGCGCTGCGCTCCTTGCTGTAGGCCAGGGCCAGCTCGTAGGCCCCGCTGGCAATGCCTAGGGCCTGGGAGGCGATGCCGATGCGTCCCCCGCTCAGGGTCTTCATGGCGAAGGTGAAGCCGAAGCCGTCATCGCCGATGCGGTTCTCCTTGGGCACCCTCACGTCCTGGAACATCAGGGTGTGCGTGTCGCTGCCGCGGATGCCGAGTTTGTCCTCCTTGGCCCCCACCTGGAAGCCCTCCATGCCCTTCTCCACGATCAGGCAGTTGATGCCCTTGTGGCCCTTGCTGGCGTCGGTCTGGGCCATCACCAGGTACACGCTGGCGGTGCCCCCATTGGTGATCCAGTTCTTGGTGCCGTTCAGCAGGTAGTGGTCGCCCTGATCGATCGCCGTGGTGCGCTGGCTGGTGGCATCGCTGCCGGCCTCGGGCTCGCTGAGGCAGAAGGCGCCGATGATCTCGCCCTTCGCCAGGGGCTTCAGGTACTTCTCCTTCTGCGCCTCGGTGCCGAAGGTCTCCAGGCCCCAGCACACCAGGCTGTTGTTCACGCTCATCACCACGCTGGTGCTGGCGTCGATCTTGCTGATCTCCTCCATGGCCAGCACGTAGCTGATGGTGTCCATGCCGCCCCCGCCGTACTTGGGGTCCACCATCATGCCCAGGAAGCCGAGCTCGCCGAGCTGCTTGATCTCCTCCGCCGGGAAGCGCTGCTCGCGGTCGCGTTCGATGACGCCGGGCTTCAGGACGTTCTGGGCAAAGTCGCGGGCGGCATCGCGTACCGCCAGGTGTTCTTCGGAGAGTTCGAAATGCATGCGTGCGTGGTTGATGCGCCGGAGGCGGGCGCCAAATTTAAGCGATACCTTCACCCCGGGCCGGAAACCCTGCAGCCCTTGGTGGACAAGCCTTTCCGCGTGATCGGAGCCATGTCGGGCAGCTCGTTGGACGGGTTGGACCTGTCCCTGTGCCGCTTTCCGGACGGGGACCGCCCCTTCAACATCGAAGCCGCCCGGACGGTTCCCTACCCCGCCGACCTGCGCCGCCGGCTGCTGGAGGCCATGGACGCTCCCGCCCTGGAGGCCGCCCGCCTGGACCGCGACCTGGGACGCTTCATCGGCGAGGCCTGCCGGGACCTGATCGCCGAGGCCGGAACCGCCGACCTGGTGGCCTCGCATGGGCATACGCTGTACCACCGGCCCGAGGAGGGCCTCACCACCGCCCTGGGCCACGGGGCCTGGATCGCCGCCGCCTGCGGGCTGCCCGTGGTGAACGAGCTGCGCAGCCTGGACGTGGCGCTGGGGGGGCAGGGCGCACCGCTGGTTCCCCTGGGTGAACGCGATCTCTTCCCCGGGCACCGGGCCTTCCTGAACCTGGGCGGCATCTGCAACGTGGGGCTGCATGGCACCGACCGCGTGCTCGGCTACGACGTGTGCATCGGCAACCAAGCGTTGGACCGGCTGGCCGGCGAGGCGGGGCTGGACTGCGACCGCGATGGGGCGCTGGCCCGGTCGGGTGTGGTGGACCAGGAGCTGCTGGCCGCGCTGGACTCCCTCCCCTTCCATGCACAGTCGCCGCCCCGTTCGCTGGGCCGGGAGTGGTTCCGTGAGGCCGTGGAACCCCTGATCGGGCGAACGGACATTCCCCTGGCCGACCGCCTCCGCACCGTCGTCGAGCACATCGCCGGGCAGGTGGCGAAGGCCTTGGAAGGCGCGCGTGGTCCCGTGCTGGTCACCGGCGGCGGGGCGCACAACGGCTTCCTCGTGGAACGGCTGCGGGCGCGTTCCTCGACGCCCGTGGAGCTTCCCGAGAAGGACGTGATCGACTTCAAGGAGGCGCTGGTCTTCGCCTGGCTGGGCCTGCTGCGCTGGCAGGGACGCCCCACCAGCCTGGCCTCGGTGACCGGGGCCGCGCGCGACAGCGTGGGCGGGGCGGTGTGGCTGCCCTATTAACACCCGGCTGGGGGAAGCACCGGTCCCAACGGCGTTGTCCGGCAGGGCACCGGACTACTTTTGGGACCTACCTGCAGGAGAAGGGATGAGAGACGCATTGAAGCGCTTCGAGGAACGCGCGCCGGAGATCGTGTTCGAATGGCATGATGCGCCCACGGGAGCCCGAGGTTGGGTGGTGATCAACAGCCTGCGCGGCGGCGCGGCCGGGGGCGGCACTCGCATGCGCGTGGGGCTGGACAAGCGCGAGGTGGAGAGCCTGGCCAAGACCATGGAGGTCAAGTTCACCGTGAGCGGTCCGCCGATCGGCGGGGCCAAGAGCGGCATCGACTTCGACCCGCGCGACCCCCGCAAGAAGGAGGTGCTGGAGCGCTGGTACCGCGCGGTGATCCCCCTGCTGAAGACCTACTACGGCACCGGCGGCGACCTGAACGTGGACGAGCTGCACGAGGTGATCCCCATCACCGAGCAGTACGGCCTGTGGCACCCCCAGGAGGGCGTGGTGAACGGGCATTTCGGCGACGAGGCCGCCACCAAGGTGAAGGCCATCGGCCAGCTGCGCACCGGCGTGAGCAAGGTGGTGGAGGACCCCGCCTACACCCCCATGGTGGGACGCTACGCGGTGGCCGACATGATCACCGGCTGGGGCGTGGCCGAGAGCGTGCGGCACTACTACGGCATCTACGGCGGCGACCTGAAGGGCAAGCGCGTCATCGTGCAGGGCTGGGGCAACGTGGCATCGGCCGCGGGCCATTACCTGGCCGGTCAGGGCGCGCACATCGTGGGCATCATCGACCGGGCGGGTGGCCTGGTCGCCCCGGGAGGATTGAGCGCCGATGCCGTGAAGGAGCTCTTCCTGAACAAGCAGGGCAACGCGCTGAACAGCCCGGACATCAAGCCCTTCGAGGAGGTGAACGCCGCGATCTGGGACACCGGCGCCGAGGTGTTCCTGCCCTGCGCCGCCAGCCGCCTGGTGACGCGCGACCAGGTGGACCGCCTGGTGGCCAACGGCCTGGAGGTGATCAGCAGCGGGGCCAACGTGCCCTTCGCCGACCCGGAGATCTTCTACGGGCCCATCGCCGAGCACGCCGATGGCAAGGTGAGCGTGATCCCCGACTTCATCGCCAACTGCGGCATGGCCCGCGTGTTCGCCTACTGCATGGGCACCGACGCCGAGCTCACCGACCGCGCCATCTTCGAGGACGTGAGCCACGTGGTGCGCAGGGCGCTGGAGCGCACCCACGCACGCCATGCCGAACGCACCCACCTGACGCGCACCGCGTTCGAGATCGCCTTGGAGGAACTGAACTGAATACGACCGCGGGGCACTTCCCCGTTCCCTTGAACAGACCAGGAACCATGCTGCTCGACCTCATCGCCCAGATCCAGGACCCCGCCGAAGCGGCGCGCCAGGTGCTGGAACAGACCGCCACCACCCCCGTGGAGCCCACGATGGAGACCATCTCCATCTGGGAGCTGATCAAGAACGGGGGCTGGTACATCATGGGGCCGCTCGGCCTCATGTCCCTGCTCGCCGTGTACCTGATCATCGAACGGGCCCTCGCCATCCGGCGCGCCCTGAAGCAGGACGACAACTTCATGAGCAAGATCCGGGACTACATCCATGAGGGGAAGATCGACTCGGCCCGCAACCTCTGCACACAGACCGATTCGCCCATCGCCCGGATGCTGGACAAGGGCCTGAGCCGCATCGGCAAGCCCCTGAAGGACATCGAGGTGAGCATCGAGAACGCCGGCAAGCTGGAGGTGTACCAGCTGGAGAAGGGCCTCAGCATCCTGGCCACCATCTCCGGCGCCGCCCCCATGATCGGCTTCCTGGGCACGGTCATCGGCATGATCGTCACCTTCCACACCATGAAGATCAGCGGGGCCGGCGTGGAACTGGACCAGCTCTCCGGCGGCATCATGCAGGCCATGGTCACCACCGTGGCCGGTCTGGTGATCGGCATCGTGGCCTACGTGGCCTACAACACCCTGGTGGCCCGCGTGAACAAGGTGGTCCAGAACATGGAGGCCAGCACCATCGCGTTCATGGACGTGCTGGAGGCCCCCGCCAAATAAGCCGCCATGTCCCTGCGCAGCACCCACAAGATCGACGCCGGGTTCAGCATGAGCTCCATGACGGACCTCGTGTTCCTGCTGCTGATCTTCTTCGTGATCGTGAGCACCCTGGTGAGCCCCTACGCCCTGCCGGTGGACCTGCCCAAGAGCGCCAATAAGACCAAGGAGAAGCCGAAGGTGGCCGTGCGCATCGACGCCGACCAGCACTTCAGTGTGAACAACCAGCTGATCGAACCCCTGGACCTGGAGGGTGTACTGAAGGACGAGATGGTGAAGCACGCCGAGGACAAGGCCATCGTGCTGCACGTGGACCAGCAGGTGCCCACAGGCGTCACCGTGGGCGTGTTGGACATCGCCAAGCGGAACAAATGGAAGATCATCCTGGCAACGAAGCCTGAATGATGTTGAGGGTTGGATGTTGGATGTTGGACGTTGGATGTTGGATGTTGTGACCGACCACCCGTAGCGTCGACCCGTTGGATCGACCATACACCATGAGCACCATCGCCATCGACCACAAGGAGGACCGCCGGAACGGCGTCATCGGCACCGTGGTGTTCCACGCGCTGCTGGTGCTGCTGTTCCTGTTCTTCGGCCTGCAGCAGCCCGACCCGCCGCTGGAGGAGACCGGCGTGGAGATCGCCATGGCCGACTTCGGCACCACCGACATGGGTAGCGGCAACACGGAAACGCCCGACCCGGGCAGCGAACAGGCCAGCGCGGCACCCACGCCCGACACCAGCCCGGAAGCCCCCGAGGAAGTGGCCACGGAAGAGGAGAGCGAGGTGAGCCAGGTGACGCCGCCCAAGCCCACCCCGAAGCCGAAGCCCAAGCCCGACCCGCCCAAGGAGCAGCCCAAGCCCGAGGAACCGAAGCCGCAGGTCTCGAACCAGCTCTCGAACGCCCTGAACAGCTGGGGCCAGGGCGGTGGCGGCAACAGCGGTGAAGGGGACAGCCAGCAGCCCGGCAATGCCGGCGTGGAGCATGGCAAGCCGGACGGCATCGGCACCTTCCACGGCGATGGATGGAGCGTGAGCCTCGGCGGCCGCGGCCTGATGAAGGGGCCCAACATCACCGACAAGCCCAGCGAGGGCGGCAAGGTGGTGCTGAACATCTTCGTGGACCGCCAGGGCAAGGTGACCCGGGTGACGCAGAACCTGGACAAGAGCACCACCACCAGCCAGGTGCTCTTCAACATCGCCCGCAAGGCCGCCCTGCAGTGCACCTTCAGTGCCAAGCCCGACGGGGCCGCCGAACAGCGGGGCGAGATGTCCTTCGTCTTCATCCTCGAGTAAGGTGGACTACGCCGAGACCTTGGCGTACCTCTACGCCCGGCTCCCGATGTTCCAGCGGCTGGGCCCGGCCGCCTACAAGGCCGACCTGGGCAACACCCACGCCCTGATGGAGGCCCTGGGCCACCCCGAACGGGGTCTGCGCTGCGTGCATGTGGCCGGTACCAACGGCAAGGGCAGCACCAGTCACCTGATCGCCAGCATCCTGCAGGAGGCCGGGCTGAAGGTGGGATTGCACACCTCACCCCACCTCAAGGACTTCCGCGAGAGATTCCGGATCAACGGAAAGCCCGTGCCCGAGCAGGTGGTCGTGGACTTCGTGGAGCGGCACCGGGAGGCCTTCGAGCCGGTGCAGGCCAGCTTCTTCGAATGGGGCGTGGCCTTCGCGCTGTGGTGGTTCCGCGAAGAGGCAGTGGACATCGCCGTGCTGGAGACCGGCATGGGCGGTCGGCTGGACAGCACCAACGTGGTGACGCCCGAAGTAGCCGTGATCACCAACGTGGGCTGGGACCACATGCAGTTCCTGGGCGACACGTTGGAGTCCATCGCCGGGGAGAAGGCGGGCATCATCAAGACCGGCGTGCCGGTGGTGGTGGGTGAAGCGGAGGGTGATGTGAAGGAGGTCTTCCGCAGGAAAGCGGCCGGGCTGCAGGCCCCGATCACCTTCGTGGACCAGTCGTCCCCGCTGCCCGCAAGGTCAGGACTGCTGGGTCCGCACCAGGAGCGCAACGCCCGCACCGCCGTGGCGACCATCGAGGTCCTGCGCGAACGCGGGTGGGCTGTTCCGGACAAGGCGGTGGCGAACGGACTGGAGCGCGTGGTGGCCAATACCGGGTTGCAGGGCCGCTGGCAGGTGCTGGCCGAGCCACCCCTCACGATCGCCGATGTGGCGCATAACGTGGACGGCCTCCGGGCCGTGCGGCGCATGCTGGAATGCACTCCCTACGAGCGCCTGCACGTGGTGCTGGGCGTGGTGAACGACAAGGACCCAGGTCGGGTGCTTGCCGAATTGCCCAAGGACGCCACCTATTACTTCTGCAAGGCGGACATCCCGCGGGGCATGGAAGCCACCGAGCTGCAAGCGCATGCCCAAGAGGCGGGACTGGCTGGCACCGTGTACGGTTCGGTCCGCGAGGCCTACCAAGCGGCCCGAAGCCACGCCCGCCTGAACGACCTGGTGTTGGTCACCGGCAGCGTGTTCGTGGTGGCCGAGGTGCTCTAAGCCCGACACGGCCTATCTTTGCCGCCCGTTCTTCGGAACATCCTGGAAGCATGGCTCAGTTGGT
>JACJZH010000024.1 GCA_020635695.1 Flavobacteriales bacterium
CGGCGGGTGTTCCACACCAGTTCGGGCACGGCGGCGTAGGCGCGGCACACCTCCTCCTCGGTCAGGAAGCGGTGCTCCGGCGGCGACACGTGCTCCGGCGGGGTGGTGCTCAGCAGCGTGTTGGTGTCCACCGCCCGCAGCAGCCGGTGCACGTTGTGGTCGCGCTTGTGGCGGAAGGTGGCGGTGACCAGCGCCAGCACGCGTTCCTTGGGCCAGCGTTGCCGCGCGAAGCGGAAGCGGTCCACGTCGGCCGGGCGCACGCCCAGGTATTCGTTGGGCGCGGGCCGTTCGGGCAGGCTTCCGCCGAAGGGATGGATGACGAAGGCCTCGGACAGCTCCTCCACCGTGGTGCGCCACACCTCCGGGAAGGCAGGATCGGGCAGGGCCTCACCGTCGTGCAGGTGGCGGGTCAGCAGCTCGTTCAGCTGACGCAGGCCCTCGTTGCTGCGCGCCAGTCCGATGAACAGCGTGCGCGCCCCACAGCGGAACTCGATGCCCGCCACGGGACGGACCTTGTGCTGGTCGGCCAGCCGGAACAGGTCGCTGAGCCCCGCCGTGCAGTTGATGTCGGTGAGCGCCACCGCCTGCAACCCCAGGTCGTGCGCATGCCGCAGCACCTCCTCGGGCGAGAGGATGCCGTGGTTGAAGCTGAACCAGCTGTGGACGTTGAGGAGCACGCGGCCTTCCGGATCGACGACCATATCGTCGATCGGCTGACCATAATCTAATCAACGCGCGATGACCACCGGCACGGCATCCGCTTCGGAACGCAGCAGGTAGATCCCCGGCGCCAGTCCCGAAACGTCCATCGTGGTCCGCCCGGCCTGCCCCGTGGCGCGGAGCACCACCCGGCCGCGGGCGTCCAACAGCAGCAGGGGTGCACCGGCATCGGCTCCATCGATGAACAGCCGGTCAGCGGCCGGTAAGGGGAACACCGTCCAGGAAGGGCTCTGTGCACCATCATCAAGTCCGGTGGACAGCGCGCAGGCGCAGCCGGAGAAATGTTCGATCAGGTTCAGGTCGCCCATGGAGGCGGACTGCACGTAGTTCATGAGCCCGCTGGAGATGTTCCCTCCGGCGATGGTATCGCTGGCCACCGACCAAAGGAACTGCCCGGTGCCCAGGTCGATGGTGGAGCTTCCCAGCATGGGTTTCCAGATTCCCGCCTGGCTGGGCCCGTTGGACAGGATGGTGGCCACCCCCGTGGCCGGGTCCAACTCGCACATGAACTTGCCATACTGCCCCTCAGGGCTGGTGCCTACCGCGGTCCCCACCAGACGCTGCGTGGTGCAATCGTAGGCCAGGTGCCCGAAGCCGATCAGGCCCGAGGGCACGGTGATCGGTGTGTCGTATACGAGCACGCCCTGGTCCACGTCCACGCCGATGAACCCGGCAGCGGTCTGCAACAGGTACAGCCGGGTGGCCGGATCGAGGTCGGCCTGTCCGCCGCCGAGCAGGTAGGTGTTCGGAGGCAGCGCCAGCAGGGTGGTGAACTGGTTGGTACCGGGGTCATAGCGCACCACGTCCACCTGCAGCGGGGGATCGTGCAGGATGCCGATGAACACGCTGTCACACCGGTCGAACTCGATGGCCGTGAAGTCCACGGTAGGCGGCAGCGGAAGGGGGGTGATCACCGGCGCCAGCACGTTGTCCGCATCGTAGCTGTAGAGCGTGCTCCCCGTGCAGAAGTGGTAGGTCCCACGGTCCAGGTCGATGCAGGCGCTGGCGGCGCTGGAGATGGTGCTGATCGGGATGGTCTGGAGCGGGGTCACCAGCCCCGTGGCCAGTTCGAAGGATGCGAACTCGAAGGTGCCCGGGGAAGGGTTCGACATGCAGTAGAGGTTCCCCGGGGCCTGGGCACCCACGCCCGTCGCCACCAGCATCAGCGACAGGCCCATCGGTACGTGCAAAGACATCCTCATCACAGCGGTATCCCCCACAAGGTAACGAGCCGGGCGCCTACTGTTCCAGGTAGCCCTTGATCGCCTCCACGTAGCCCTCGAAGGCCTTCAGCCCCTTGGCGGTGAGCGAGCAGCTGGTGTTCGGGTAGCTGCCCTTGAAGGTCTTCTTCACCTTGATGTAGCCCGCGTCCTTCAGCTTGCTCAGCTGCACGCTCAGGTTGCCGCGCGTGGCTCCGGTCTTCTCCAGCAGCCAGGTGAAGTCGGCCGATTCCACGTTCACCAGCAGGCTCACCACCGCGAGCCGGAGCTGGTTGTGCAGGAGGGGATCAAGTGGTGCGAACGGCATCCTCTTGGCGCTTCAGCATCAGGCCGGGTATGATGTAGCCCAGGAGCATCGCCCCGCAATAGAGCAGGGTGAGGGTCAGCGCGTCCTGCGTGAAGTGCATCGCGGTACCGGCCACCCAGAAGATGATGCCACCCAGGATCAACGGCCTGAAGCGCATCACCTGTCCGGTCATGAAGGTGGGAATGCCGGTGAGGAGGGTGATCATGGGACCCGGGTCGCGGCCGCTCGTCACGCTCAGGACGATGGTGATGATCATGGTGATGATGAACGAGGACCAGAGCCATCCGATGAGGCCATCCATCGGGTTGCTCACGGGCGCGCTCCTTCCCTCCCGGGCGCCACGCACGCCGCTGATGATGCCGCCAAGGACACCGGCAGCGCCCCATGGCGCGCCCTGACCCACGGCACCGGGTTGGTCGCGCAGGAAGTAGGTGGCCAGCATGGCTAGGGTGAGCAGCACCCCCCACAGCAGGAAGTAAAAGCTCACGCGGGAAAAGCTCCGCTTGGCCTGTCCGATCATGCTCTGGATCAACCGCAAGCTCTGTTCCGGGGTCATTTCGGTATCCATGGTCAATGCTTTAATGGACCAAATGTAGACTTGTTTACATCATAAACCAAATGTGGGCCTGCTCAGGGGCCCGCATAGCCTCCCTTCCGCAGCACCTTGCGCGCGGCACCACCCCGCAGCAGCACCCGCAGCGCCCTGCGCTTGTCCGGCTCCGAGGCGTAGTACCGCGCCGCGATGCGCTCGCCCATGAAGTACCCCAGGTCCGCGGGCCGGTCGGTGCTCCGTGGCCCCTGGTAGAGCCAGCCGGAAATGTCGTTGCCGTGCATCTGCTCCCGGAACTCTGCCCACAATTCCGCCTCGTGTGCACGCCCATACGCATGCACCGCTTCGTTGATCGTGATGCCCGCCACTTCCCGGGCGACCAAGTCGGCCGTGCCCTCCAGATGGCTCATCAGCAATAGCCGGTGGGTCAGGTAGCCCCACACCAAGCGTGGCCCCTTCCGCTGGCGGGTATGCACGGCCTCGTGCGCCACGAAGGCCAGTTCCTGCGAGGTGGGACGCAGCACCGAACGCAGCCAGGCGTTCAGCTCGTGCACGTCGGTGGTGCTGTCCGCGCACACGATCTCCGAGCCGATCAGGATCCAGCCCTTGGACACAGTACCTCCGGTGGAGAGCCTGCCGATGGCGAAGCAGACCTTCGGACGCTTGAAGCCCGGCACCTGCTCCTCGTAGCGGTCCAGCACGTGGCGGATCGCTTCCGCATGGGCCCCAGCGTTGAGCGTGTTGGCGCGCACCGACCGCCAGAACGCGGGTGCGGCGGCGATGGCCTCCACGTAGCGCTCCGGGTCCAGGTCGCGCACCTTGCGAAAGCGCTGCAGCCCCTCCGAGCCCGCCTCCAGGTAGCGCTCGCGGATGATGCCCACGCTGTCCGCATGGTCCTTTGCGCCGGCCAGCGCATCAAAGGCCTCCCAGAACCGGGTGACGTCCTCCGTGAGGATGTCGCCTTGGCCCCGGACGGAGGCCACCGCCAGCAGGGCACATACCACAAGCCGGGCACGCATGCCCCCCAAGTTAGCGGCGCTACCTTCACTCCATGCCTGCCACCCTGCTGCTCGCCGGTGCCACCGGATTGGTCGGTTCATCCGTGCTGGAACAGGCCCTGGCCGACCCGCGGGTGGAGCGGCTGATCGCCGTGGGCCGCCGCCCGCTGCCGGAGCACCCGAAGCTGGAACAGTGGGTGCATGCCGATCTGGAGCAGGCGCTGCAGGACCGCCCGGTGGACGGGCTCATCTGCTGCCTGGGCACCACCATCCGCAACGTGGGTGGCGACCGGGACAAGTTCATCCATGTGGACAAGGACCTGGTGCTGGCGCTGGGCCGCTGGGCGAAGCGGCAGGGCGTTCCCCGCATGGCCGTGGTCAGCGCCATTGGTGCCGATGCCGGTTCCGGGGTGTTCTACAACCGCGTGAAGGGCGAGACCGAGGACGGCCTGAAGTCGCTGGGGCTTCCCGCGTTGCACCTCTTCCAGCCTTCGATCCTCACCGGACCGCGGCAGGAGAACCGCGTGGGCGAACGCATCGGCATCGTGGTGGCCAGGCTGCTTTCGCCCCTGATGCTCGGAGGCCTGCGGAAGTACCGGCCCATGCCGCACGACGTGCTCGCCAAGGCCCTGCTGAACGCGGCCCTGTCCGGTGCCAGCGGCACACAGGTGCACACCTACGATGGGATCCGGGAGCTGGCCGCTCAGAACACCACCCGCTGATCGGCGCGGTGGCGGGCTTCCTCCAGGGCCAGCATCCAGTTGGCCGCCTCGCGGGTGAACTCGGCCTTGTAGCGCTCCTGGATCGGCTCCGCACTGGGGAACTCCTCCCGGCGGTGGTCCACCTGCTCGCCGTTCTTCCAGAAGCGGAAGCACACGTGCGGGCCCGTGGCCAGACCGGTGCTGCCCACCTCGCCGATCACGTCGCCCTGCTGCACGCGCTGGCCCTGTTTCACCAGGATCTTGCGCATGTGCAGGTACTGCGTGCTGTAGGTGCCGTTGTGGCGGATCTTCACGTAGCGCCCGTTGCCGGCGGTGTAGCCCGCCTTCTCCACCGTTCCATCGCCCACCGCGAGGATGGGGGTGCCATAGGGGGCCGCGTAGTCGGTGCCCAGGTGCGCCTTGAAGCGTTTCTGCACCGGGTGGAAGCGCCGGCGGCTGAAGCCCGACGAGATCCGGCTGTACTTCAGCGGGGCCTGCAGGAAGGCCTTGCGCAGGCTGTTGCCCGTGGGGTCGAAGAAGTCCGGTACGCTGTCCTGTGCGAAGCGGTAGGCGTCCTTGGACACCCCGTCGCTCTCGTAGCGGGCGGCCAGCACCCGGGGCTCGCCGTAGCGCTCCCCGTCCACCTGCTGTTCCTCGTAGATCACGGTGAAGCGGTCGCCCTTCTGGATGCGGTAGAAATCCACCGTCCAGGCGTAGATCTCGGCCAGCTGCATGCTCAGCATCGGGTCGGCGCCGGCATCGGCCAGGTCGTTGTACAGGGCGCCGGTCACGGGCACGCTCACCTCGGCGCGCACGGTCTCCACGGGGCGGTGCCCCACGCGTACGTCCAAAGGCGGGGTCAGCGCGAACACCACATGCTCCACGGGGTCCACCTCGTACACGAAGTAGCGCGGTTCGCGCTGGTCGTCGTCGGTGTACACGAAGGCGATGGGGTTGCCCTGGCGCATGCGGCGCACGTCGAACTTCCCTTCACCCAGGCGCACCAGGCTGTCGATCACCGGGTAGGGCACGCCCCGCGCGGTGAGCAGGTCGCCGAAGGTGGCGCCCCGGCCCACCTGCTCCTGCTCCACCACGAAGCCCGGCAGTGGGATCCCGTAGGCCGTGGGCACGGCGGGCACGGTATCCACCACCTCCACCACCTCGGGCTCCGGCGTGTACTCCACCCGCGGCGACAGGTCCACCGTGAGCAGCACCGCCGCCACCGCCAGCAGCGCCAACAGGCCATAGGCCACCGTGCGTTTGTTCTGGATCATGGATCGGCAAGAAAGAACATCGCCCCGGACAGAACGCCGGGGCGATGGGGATCATTTCCACGGGGCGACCGTGAAAACGAGGGGGATCAGTCGAGCTTCGCGATGGGGTGCACCAGGCCTTCGTAGCCGCTCAGCTCCATCTTGATGGAACCCACCAGCACCTTGGCCTTGGCCAGCACGGGGATCCGGTTGCCGTCGTCGGTCACCCACACGTTCAGGTCGTCGTTGGTCTTGAAGATCCGGCCCTCCTGCACGATGGGCTGGAACTTCATGCAGCGGTACTTTCCGTTGCGCAGCTTGATGGTCTCGCGGCCGATGAACTTCATCCGCAGCGGCCACAGCTCGTCGTCCAGGAAGGTCTGGATCACGAACTCGTCGCCGGGCTTGGCGTTGGCGTAGTCCAGCGTGCGGGCGTAGTAGAAGGCGCTGAGCATGTCCTGCACGTGCGCGGGCACCTCGTGGGTCTGCTCCTTCTGCGTCTTCACCTGGTGGCGGTGCTGCAGGTACACGTAGTCCTGGCTGAACTCGTAGCCGCCCTCGCTCACCCGGCGCACGAAGGCCCAGGGGAACACGCCCTGCTTGTCGAAGACGCTCTCGTAGTAGTCGTCCACCTTGTAGAACAGGTTGAAGGCGCCCAGGCTGCGGCCCACGCCCACGGCCTTCATCAGCGGACGGCCGTTCATGGTGCGGTCGGTCTCCTTCAGTTCCACGACGGCCTCACCGGCGTCCACGAAGCCATAGTGCACCACGTAGGTGAGCTTCTCACCGGCGCGGAAGGCGTTGTGCGGCAGTTCGCGCAGGCCGTACACCGCAGAACCGGGCTCGGGCGGACCGCCGCCCAGCTCCTGTGGCGCAAAGCCCAGGCCGAGCACGGCCAGGGAGGCCACGATCCAAGGGGAAATGCGCTTCATGCCCATCGGGGTGCAAATGCTGTGCCACGACTCCCTGGTTGGCAGTGTTGAGGGTTGGAGGTTGAAGGTCCCACCACACTACGAACGGCCTTGGCACCTGGAAGTTACGTGATCGGGCTTGGGGCGGTTCTCCTGAGCCCGTCGAAGGATGCCTCCAGGACCATCAACGCAGGAGCCTTCGTCTCCGAACCCGGCGAGGGCCCGGATAGGTGGCGCCCCCGGGCCTTGCCCGGCCCGCTCTCCGGGGATCGCCGCCGGGGTAGTTGAGGTGAAAATGAGTGCTGTCCTGGAAGATGGGGTATTCAGGTTGAAAAGGAGTACAGTCCCGGAAGACGGGCGCCGCACTGCGGCGGGGACCCGGCCCCGGAGCTTCATCCGGGGTCCGGGACCTCTAACGCACTTCCCTTACACCACGATGTTCACGATGCGCTTGGGCACCACGATCACCTTCTTGGGGGGCTTGCCCTCCAGGCGCTTCTGCACCTCGGGGTCGGCGAGCACGGCGGCCTCCACCTCCTCCTTCCCCAGGGTGGCGGGGAACTCCAGCTGCAGGCGCGTCTTGCCGTTGAAGCTGATCGGGTAGCTGAAGCTGTCCTCCACCAGGTACTGCGGGTCGTGCGCGGGCCAGGGGGCGGTGGTCACGCTCTCCGCATGGCCCAGCTGCTCCCAGAGCTCCTCGGCGATGTGCGGCGCGAAGGGCGCCAGGGCCACCACCAGCGGCTCCAGCACCGCCCGCTTGGTGCACTTCAGCGCTCCCAGCTCGTTGGTGGCGATCATGAACTGGCTCACGCTGGTGTTGAAGCTCATCCGCTCGATGTCCTCCTCCACCTTCTTCAGCGTGGCATGCAGCACCTTCAGCTCCGCCTTGGTAGGGGTGTCGTCGGTCACCAGAAAGGAATCATGGTCGACCCGGTGGGTCGACGCTACGGGTTCCACACCGGAGTTTCCGGTATGGAAGAGGTTCCAGAACTTCCGCAGGAAGCGGTAGGTGCCCTCGATGCCGTGCGTGTCCCAGGGCTTGCTCTGCTCCAGCGGGCCCAGGAACATCTCGTACAGCCGCAGCGTGTCCGCGCCGTAGCGGGCGATGATGTCGTCCGGGTTCACCACGTTCATCCATCGCTTCGACATCTTGTCGACCTCGTTGACGGTCACGTATGGTCCATCTTCGAGCAGAATAGCGTTAGCATGATCCGGTCGCGACGCACGGAAGCCATCGATGTCCAGCTCGTTGGACTTGTCATCAACTAATTGAATGTCGACGTGGAACTCGAATGAAGAAGTCGCCGTCACATACCCTGACGCTCCAGGACATCTCTCAAGGCCGACCTCACGAAGCATGCTTTCGACATTGCCGATAGCATCTCGATCCGCCTCCGATAACTCAGCCCACGAATCGTAAACCCTCTTAGGAACTAAAACCAGCGGGAGTTGCTTGGTGTCAATCAGTCTAGATTCAGCATCGATGGCCACTGTGCTGTGGCTTACAACCGCCAACGCATATGCCTTCTTGCTGACCCCCTGGATCATCCCCTGGTTCACCAGCTTCTTCGCGGGTTCGTCGAAGGGCAGCCAGCCGCGGTCGTACAGGAACTTGGTCCAGAAGCGGAAGTAGAGCAGGTGGCCGGTGGCGTGCTCGCTGCCGCCCACGTAGAGGTCCACAGGCCCCCAGTACTTCACGGCCTCCTCGCTGGCGAAGCGCTCGGTGTTCCCGGGGTCCATGTAGCGCAGGAAGTACCAGCTGCTGCCGGCCCAGCCGGGCATGGTGGTGGTCTCCAGCGGGAAGCCCTTGTAGGTCCAGTCCTTGGCGCGGGCCAGCGGCGGTTCGCCCGTTTCGGTGGGCTGGTATTTGTCGATCTCCGGCAGGCGCACGGGCAGGTCGGCCACGTCCACCGGGCGCGGGATGTCGTCCTCGTAGTAGATGGGGATGGGCTCGCCCCAGTAGCGCTGGCGGCCGAAGGCGGCGTCGCGCAGCCGGAAGTTCACCCTGCCCTCCCCGGCGCCCAGCTTCTCCAGTTCGTCGATGGCCCGGCGGATGGCCTCGGGCACCTTCAGGCCCTTCAGGAAGCCCTCGCTGCAGATGGTGGCATCCTTCCGTTCGTCGGCCTCCTTGTCGATGTCCGCCCCATCGGTGACGGCGATGATGGGCAGCCCGAAGTGCTTCGCGAAGCGCCAGTCGCGCTGATCGCCGCCGGGCACGGCCATGACGGCGCCGGTGCCGTAGCCGGCCAGCACGTAGTCGCCCACCCAGATGGGCACGTCCTCTCCGGTGAAGGGGTGCTTCGCGAAGCTGCCGGTGAACACGCCGGTGATGCGGTCCACCTCGGCCTGGCGTTCGCGCTCGCTGCGGTTCTTGGCCTGCTTCACGTAGGCCTCCACCTCGGCGCGCTGGGCATCGGTGGTGTACTTGCCCACCAGCACATGCTCGGGCGCCAGGGTCAGGAAGGTGACGCCGAAGAGCGTGTCGGGCCGGGTGGTGAACACCTCGATGAAGTCGTCGCCCACGGGGAAGCGCACGCTGGCGCCCTCGCTGCGGCCGATCCAGTTGCGCTGGGCCTCCTTCAGGCTCTCGCTCCAGGCCAGTCCTTCGAGCCCGTCGAGCAGGCGCTGGGCGTAGGCGGTGATGCGCAGGCTCCACTGGGGCATGCGCTTGCGTTCCACGGGGTGGCCGCCGCGCTCGCTCACGCCGTCCTTCACCTCGTCGTTGGCCAGCACGGTGCCCAGGGCCGGGCACCAGTTCACCCAGGCCTCGCTCAGGTAGGCCAGCCGGAAGTGCTGGAGCACCATCTGCCGGGTGCGCTCGTCGAAGGCCTTCCATTCGGCCGCGGTGAACTCCCCGACGAACTCCTCGATGTCGCCTGTCAGCACCGATGCGTCCTGCCCCCGGCAGCCCTCGGTCTCGAAGCGGGCGATCAGCTCACTGATGGGCCGGGCCTGGTCGGCGCGCGGATCGTACCAGCTGTCGAAGAGCTGCAGGAAGATCCACTGCGTCCACTTGTAATAGTCGGGATCGCTGGTGCGCACCTCACGGTCCCAGTCGAAGCTGAAGCCGATGCGGTCCAGCTGCTCCCGGTAGCGGGCGGCGTTCACCTCGGTGGTCGTGGCGGGGTGCTGGCCGGTCTGGATGGCGTACTGCTCGGCGGGCAGGCCGAAGGCGTCGTAGCCCATGGGGTGCAGCACGTGGAAGCCCTTGTGCCGCTTGTAGCGCGCCACGATGTCGCTGGCGATGTAGCCCAACGGGTGCCCCACGTGCAGGCCGGCCCCGCTCGGGTAGGGGAACATGTCCAGCACGTAGAACTTGGGGCGGGTGAAATCCTGGTCCACCCGGTAGGTGTTCCGTTCCCGCCAGGCCTGCTGCCATTTGCCCTCGATCGCGGTGTGGTCGTACTGCATGGTCGCCGAACAGGCCGCCAAAGTTAGCCGGGGCCGGGAAGGCGGCATTTCCACATTCCCTCATTCACACATTTCCACATCCCGCCGACCCCGGCGGTACGACCCGGATATCTTTGGCCCCCATGGCAACGGCCCGTTCCGCCCGCAACCGGGTGCGCACCAGCAGCGTGGGCACCGTGGTGGGCATCGCCCTGGTGCTCTTCATGCTGGGCCTGCTGGGCTTCCTAGTGCTGAACGGGCAGGCCATGGCCACCTACTTCCGCGAGCATGTGAAGGTGGACGTGTACCTGCAGCGCGAGCTGGCCGAGGCCGAGGTGATGCGGTTCCGCAAGGAGCTGGACCTGGAGCCCTACACCCGGGAAACGCGCTACATCACCGCCGACGAGGCCGCCGATCAGCTGAAGGAGGACCTGGGCGAGGACTTCCTGGCGCTCACCGGCACCAATCCGTTGCTGCCGCTGGTGGAGGTGAACGTGAACGCCGCCTACGCCCGGCCGGACAGCCTGCGCTGGATCGTGCAGCACCTGCAGCAGGACGAGCGCACGCAGGAGGTGGCCTACAACGCGGCACTGGTGGAGAACATCGACGCCAACCTGCGCAAGCTGGGGCTGGTGCTGCTGGGCTTCTGCGCCCTGCTGCTCATCATCGCCGTGGCCTTGATCAACAACACCATCCGGCTGGCGGTGTACAGCAAGCGCTTCCTGATCCGCACCATGCACCTGGTGGGCGCCACGCACTGGTTCATCAAGCGGCCCTTCCTGGCGCAGGGCCTGTGGCAGGGCCTGGTGGCCGCCATGCTGTCCGTGGGCCTGCTCGTGGGTGCCCTGCGGCTGCTGGAGCGCTACCTGCTGCCGGACCTCATGGCCTTCACCGACCTGAAGCTGCTCGGCGTGCTGCTGCTCGGCGTGGTGGTGCTGGGGCTGGTGATCGCCCTGGTGAGCACCTGGTTCGCCGTGCGGCGCTACCTTCGCATGAACATCGACGAACTGAACTGGAGCTGACCATGGCCGAGCAGAGCGACAAGGACATGCCCTTCACCGCCACCAACTACCGCATGCTGCTGGTGGGCCTGGCGGTGGTGGTGCTGGGATACCTGCTGATGAGCGGCGGCGGCAGTGGTGACCCGGAGGTGTTCAGCGAGGATGTCTTCAGTCCGCGCCGCATCACCCTGGCGCCCATCCTGGTGCTGGCCGGCTACCTGTTCATCGTGTACGCCATCCTGGTGAAGCCGAAGGCCAACGGCCAGGCCTGAGCGGTCCGGTGCCGGACCCTTCCCATCCCATGCCGGAGCTTTCCGCGGACGACCGCATCGACCTGGAGGCCGGTGGCTTGATCCGCGTGGACAAGCCCGTGGGCTGGACCAGCTTCGACGTGGTGAACAAGGTGCGCTACGCCTTGAAGGCCCTGGCCGGCAAACGCGTGAAGGTGGGGCACGCCGGCACCCTGGACCCCCTGGCCAGCGGGCTGCTGTTGTTGGGCTATGGACCCGGCACCAAGCGGCTGGAGGAGCTCACCGGGCTGGACAAGACCTACGAGGGCACCATCCGCCTGGGGGCCGTGACGCCCAGCTACGACGCCGAAACGGAGGAGCAGGACGCGAAGCCGTGGGAGCATCTTTCCGCGGATGACATCGGTGCCGCCGTGGATTCCTTCCAAGGCACCCAGCAACAGCGCCCACCACTCTTCAGCGCCAAGCGGGTGGACGGGACCCGGGGCTACCACCTGGCACGCGAGGGTGCGGAAGTGGAGTTGCCGCCGGCCACGGTCACCGTGCACGAGATCGCCGTGTTGGCCGTGCGGGGCCGCGAAGTGGACATCCGCGTGCGCTGCAGCAAGGGCACCTACATCCGCAGCCTGGCGCATGACATCGGCCAGCGACTGGGGTGTGGGGGCTACCTGTCAGGGCTGCGCCGAACGGCCATCGGACCCTGGGAGGTGGACGGCGCACCGGGGCCGGAGGATTGGTCGGAGCACCTCCGCGGTCTGGCAGAAAGCCAGTGAGGGCGCGGGATGCGGAACTTTTGACGGCCGGTTGACGATCGTCTTATCTTCGCCGCCCCTTTCGTTGGGCCCGTAAGCCTTTCCGATCCATGAAGCTCACTTCCTTCAAGTTCGACCTCCCCAAGGAGCTCGTAGCCCTCTACCCCGCCAAGGACCGCGATGGCAGCCGCCTGATGGTGCTGCACCGCAAGACCGGCAAGATCGAGCACAAGAAGTTCCGCGACGTCCTCGACTACTTCGACGAGGGCGACGTGTTCGTGCTGAACAACACCCGCGTGTTCCCCGCGCGCATGTGGGGCAACAAGGAGAAGACCGGCGCCAAGATCGAGGTCTTCATGCTGCGCGAACTGAACCGCGACAGCCTGCTCTGGGACGTGCTGGTGGACCCCGCCCGCAAGATCCGGATCGGCAACAAGCTGTACTTCGGGAAGGACGACGAGCTGGTGGCCGAGGTGATCGACAACACCACCAGCCGCGGCCGCACGCTGCGCTTCCTGTTCGACGGCACCTACGAGGAGTTCAAGCAGGCCATCACCGAGATGGGCGAGACCCCGCTGCCGAAGTACATCAAGCGCGACACCGAGCCCTCCGACGCGGAGCGCTACCAGACCATCTACGCCAAGCACGAGGGTGCCGTGGCCGCCCCCACCGCCGGCCTGCACTTCAGCCGCGAGCTGATGAAGCGCGCCGAGCTCAAGGGCATCGACTTCTCGGAAGTGACGCTGCACGTGGGCCTGGGCACCTTCCGCCCGGTGGAGGTCGAGGACCTCACCAAGCACAAGATGGACTCCGAGCAGGTGATCATCGAGCGCGAGGCCTGCGACGTGGTGAACCGCGCCAAGGACGCCCGCAAGCGCATCTGCGCGGTGGGCACCACCACCATGCGCGCCATGGAAACGAGCGTGAGCACGGAGGACCACCTGAAGCCCTACAACGGGTGGACCAACAAGTTCATCTTCCCGCCGTACGACTTCCACATCGCGGACAGCATGATCACCAACTTCCACATGCCCGAGAGCACCCTGCTGATGCAGGTGGCCGCCTTCGGGGGCTACGAGCACGTGTGGGAGGCCTACCAGGTGGCCATCAAGGAGAAGTACCGCTTCTTCAGCTACGGCGATGCGATGCTGATCCTCTGAGGCATTCCGCTGGAACCTTCGGAAGCCGCTCCCACCGGGGCGGCTTTCTTCATTCGGCGCTTTGCGGTTACTTCACGCTCCATGCAGCGCAGCGCGATCATCGTGGCCGGAGGCAGCGGCACCCGCATCGGCGGCGTGCTGCCCAAGCAGTTCCAGGACCTGCTCGGGCGCCCCATGCTCTGCTGGACGCTGGAGGCCTTCGCCGCCTTCGATCCCGACCTGGACCTGGTGCTCGTGCTGCCCGCTGTGCACCGCACGACCTGGGAGGAACTGCGGCGCAGGCATGGCTTCCACCTGCCGCACCGCGTCACCGACGGAGGGCACGACCG
Source organism: Flavobacteriales bacterium (assembly GCA_020635695.1). Taxonomy (GTDB): domain Bacteria; phylum Bacteroidota; class Bacteroidia; order Flavobacteriales_F; family PHOS-HE28; genus PHOS-HE28. The sequence continues at coordinate 13,541 of JACJZH010000024.1, forward strand.
CACCGCCTCCGTACGGAATGGACTGGCCCTGGTGGACCATGACGGCGTGGTCGGCGTTCACGATGGCGCACGCCCCCTGGCCAGCCCCGCCTTGATCGAACGATGCTTCACCACGGCCGAGGAACAGGGCAACGCGGTGCCCGTGGTGCCGGTGACCAGCTCGCTGCGTGAAGTGACCAAGGAAGGCAACCAGGCCGCGGACCGGACCCGCTACTGGCTGGTGCAGACGCCCCAGTGCTTTCGGGCGCACTTGCTACGCGAAGCCTTCGAACAAGCGGGTGACGCCTCCTACACCGACGAGGCCGGGTTGGTGGAGTCCGCCCGAAACCCCATCCACCTGGTGGACGGAGAGGCCCACAACCTGAAGGTGACCGAGCCGCTGGACCTGCGGGTGGCCGCGCTGTTGCTCGGGGGGCGGCTTTGAGGCCGCCTTATCTTCGAACCATGAAAGGCGTCAGCATCCTCTACGATGAACAGAGGAAAAAGCGCATCGTCCAGATCGACCTGGAGGAGATCAGCAAGGACCCGGAAGCCTTCGAGGACCTGCTCGATGGCCTCATCGCGGAAGAGCGACGGAACGAGCCCTCGATCAGCCACAAGACGGTGATGCGGTCCTTGAGGAAACGGGCGGAGCGACCGTGAGCTATGAGGTCGCCTGGTCCCGCAGTGCGGCCCGCGAGGTTCGAGCACTACCCGTGGAAGAAGCTCTGCGCGTGGCCGAGGCGGTCGGCAAACTGGCTTCCGAACCGCGACCAGCGGGTTGCCGAAAGTTGAAAGGCCATGCGGACATCTGGCGGTTGCGCGTAGGCTCCTATCGGATCATCTATTCCATCACCGATACCATCAAGCTCGTTCGCGTTGAACGGGTCCGGCATCGCAAGGACGCCTACCGATGAACACCCCCGACATCCGCGCCCTTTCCCGCGAGGAGCTCGATGCCCTGGTGAACGACCTCGGCGAAAAGCCCTACCGCGCGCGGCAGCTCTGGGACTGGCTCTGGCGGAAGGGCGCGCACGGTTGGGAGGAGATGACCGACCTGCCCAAGGCCTTCCGGGAACGGCTGGCAGGCGCGGGCCTGCTGCTTCCCATCACGCTGGCCGAGGAACAGCGCAGCGAGGATGGTACCGTGAAATGCGCCTTCCGCACGCACGACGGGCATGTGGTGGAGGGCGTGCTGATCCCCACCCCCACCCGCCTCACGGCCTGCATCAGCTGCCAGGTGGGCTGCAGCCTCACGTGCAGCTTCTGCGCCACCGGGAAGCTCAAGCGAGTACGCAACCTCACCGCTGCCGAGATCGTGGACCAGGTGGTGCTGATCGACCGGCTGGCGCGGAAGTACTACGAACAGGGGCTCACCAACATCGTGTACATGGGCATGGGCGAACCCCTGCTCAATTACGCCGAGGTGTTGCGCAGTGCCGAACGCATCAGCGCGGAGGATGGCCTGGGCATGAGCCCGCGCCGCCTGACCGTGAGCACCGCCGGCATCGCCAAGATGATCCGCCGCCTGGCCGATGACGACGCGAAGTTCAACCTGGCCCTGAGCCTGCACGCCGCCAACGACGCCAAGCGCGGCCGCATCATGCCCATCAACGAGCAGAACGACCTGGCCACGCTGAAGGACGCGCTGCGCTATTACACGCGCACTTCAGGCAAGCCCATCACCTTCGAGTACGTGCTGTTGCGCGGCTTCAACGACGGCCTGGAGGATGCGCGGGAACTCGTGAAGTACGCCAGCGATGTGCACGCCAAGGTGAACCTGATCGAGTACAACCCCACGGGCGACGGGGAGTTCGGCCGCACCGATGCAAAGGACGCCGAGGCCTTCCAGCGTTTCCTCGAGGAGAAGGGCGTCACCGCCCGCATCCGCCGCAGCCGGGGGCGCGACATCGATGCCGCCTGCGGGCAGCTGGCCAACAAGAACAAGGTCCTGGGCAACGCTGAAGGCTGAACGCTCAACGCTGAAGTGGACATGCTGAGCGGGAAGGCTCAGAAGCCGAGACCCACCTTCACGCCCAGGAAGACCGAGATCACCGTGTCGTCCTGGTCCTCCACGGTATAGGAGTACTGGTTGTTGGTCAGGTCCAACTGCTCGTCCACGATGGTCATGTCACGCGAGCGCAGACCCAGCCCGCCGTAGAAGTCGAACAGCCAGTTGCTGCTGGCGGCCAGCTGCTGGAACCCGAGCAACAGGCGCAGGTCGTCGAACACCCGCTCGTCGCGCAGCTTCTCCTCGGTGAAGTCGCCCGTGGGACCCTTCACGGTGATGTCCTTCGTGTACTCGAGGTGTACGAACTCGAACTGCGTGTACAGGCCCTGCGGCTCCAGGTCGTCCCGCAGGTAGTACCGAAGTCCGACATGATAGCTCGGACGGAACAGGATGTCGGTCCCCCGGCTGAACGAATCCACATCATCACCGGACAGGGTGTTGCCGATGTAATTGCGGGCGGTGAAGCCGACGGCGAGCTCGGCGCTCACCCGGGGTGTCAAGGCCCGTTCGTAGTAGAGCGGGATCTCGCCCCGGAAGAACAGCAGCGGGTTCAACTTGAAGATGTTCTTCACCACCTTCACCGTATCGAACTGCTGTGCCAGCCGGTCGCGGTAGAGCACCACACCGGTCTTGGGCTTGTCCTGGGCGAACACCGAAGTGGCCGTGACGAACAGCAGGCACAGGAAGGACAGGCGGAGGGGCCGCATCGGATACCAAGGTACGGGCTGGCCGCATGCGCCCACCCGCGAACAGGACGGTCCCGGGCGCGTTCGGTTGCCGGGCATGCACACCCGTTGACCATCTTTGCCCACCGGATGCCCAGCCTGCAGGAGATCCAGGAGCCGATCGCAGAGGACCTGCGCGACTTCGAGCGCCGCTTCCGCGATGCGATGAAGAGCCGCACCGCGCTGCTGGACCGCATCATGCACTACATCATCAAGCGCAAGGGCAAGCAGATGCGGCCCATGTTCACCCTGCTCAGCGCCCGGCAGTTCGGTCCGCTGAGCGAGAGCGCGCACGTGGCGGCCAGCCTGATCGAGCTGCTGCACACGGCGACCTTGGTGCACGACGACGTGGTGGATGGCAGCCCCCTGCGCCGGGGCTTCTTCAGCATCAACGCCCTGTGGAAGAACAAGATCGCCGTGCTGGTGGGCGACTACCTGCTGAGCCGGGGGCTGCTGCTGGCGATCGACCGCGGGGAGTTCGAACTGCTGCGCATCGTGAGCCATGCCGTGCGTGAGATGAGCGAGGGCGAGCTGCTGCAGCTGGAGAAGGCCCGCGACCTCAACTTCAGCGAGGCGGTCTACTTCGACATCATCCGCCAGAAGACCGCCAGCCTGATCGCCGCCTGCTGCGCCAGCGGGGCCCACGCCGGCGGTGCCACCCGCGAGGAGGTGGAGCGCATGCGCCGCTTCGGCGAGCTCACCGGCATCGCCTTCCAGATCAAGGACGACCTCTTCGACTACGGCAACGGCGCCGACACCGGCAAGCCCAGCGGGCTGGACATCAAGGAAAAGAAGCTGACCCTGCCCCTGATCCATGCCCTGCAGCAGGTGGACCGCAGCGACCGGCGTTGGATGGTGCGCACCCTGAAGCACGAGAACGAGGACTCGAAGGCCGTGGCCCGCGTGATCGAACGCGTGGTGGACGCAGGCGGGATCGCCCACGCCCAGCGCAAGATGCTCGAGTACCGCGACCAGGCCCTGCAGCTGCTGCACGGCTTCCCCGAGACGCCCGCCCGCCACAGCCTGGAGGGGCTCGTACACCTCACGGTGGAACGGACGAAGTGATCCGGTGAACGGTCCCCGCCTCACGAACCGGGATCGCGATCTTCGCACCATGGACCGCCTGCGACCGTTCGTCCTCCTGCTGCCCCTGCTCGCCGCCTGCGGAACGCCGGAACCGCCCGCCGTGGAGGCCGAAGTGCTGCCCGACACCACCCGCACCGCAGCCGATGTGGAAAAGCCGCCGAAGACCGACCCCTCCGGCACCATGAAGCTGGAGGGCGACTTCCGCAACGGCAAGCGGCATGGCATCTGGACCAGCTACGGGCCGGACGGCGAGGTGCGCAGCCGCAGCGAGTACCGCGACGGCGTGCTGCACGGCCCCTCGGTGGTCTTCCACCCCAACGGACAGCCCTACTATACGGGTGACTACTTGAACGGCAAGGCCACGGGCACCTGGCGCTTCTTCGACGAGGAGGGCATCGAAGTGAAGCGGGTGACGTACGACGAGCAGGGACGGCCCATCGCGGACTGATCCCACGATCCGTCCACACGCTTTCCACGGTCGGCCAACAGACTATTCACCGGCTGTGAACAGGCTATCCACACGTTGCTGACAGGCACCAAGGCGTTCATCAACAGTCCGCCCGCCCCGGGTGCGCACCCGGTACCTTCGCAGCAGGTCCCATGATCGATCCCGGAGCCATCCAACTCGTCAAGGACGCCGCCCGCGTGGAGGAGGTCGTGGGCGAGTTCGTGGACCTCAAGCGCAAGGGGCCGCGCTTCCTGGCGCTGTGCCCCTTCCACAACGAGAAGACGCCCAGCTTCAACGTGAACCCCGCGCTGGGCATCTACAAGTGCTTCGGCTGCGGCGAGAGCGGTGATGCCATCGGCTTCCTGATGAAGCACGAGCACCTGAGCTACGTGGAGGCCATCCGCTGGCTCGCCAAGCGCTACCACATCGACCTGCCCGAAGAGGAGGCCACCCCCGAGCAGCGCGCCGAACAGACCGAGCGCGAGGCCCTGGCCGTGATCCAGCAGTGGGCCCTGGGCTGGAGCGTGGAGCAGCTGTGGGACACCGAGGAGGGCCGCCGCATCGGCCTCAGCTACTTCCGCGAACGCGGCTTCCGCGACGAGACCATCCGCCATTTCGGACTGGGCTACGTGCCCGAGGGCGGCAGCGTCTTCGCCACCGCGGCGCAGGAAAAGGGCTTCGACCTGGACCTGCTGGAGAAGGCCGGCTGGATCAAACGCCGCGAGGACGGCACCCCCTGGGACTTCTTCCATGGGCGCGTCACCTTCCCCGTGCACGGGCTCGGCGGCCAGGTGATCGCCTTCGGGGCACGCACCCTGCGCAGCGACAAGAAGAGCCCCAAGTACTTCAACAGCCCCGAGAGCACGCTCTACCACAAGAGCCGCTCGCTCTACGGCATCCACTTCGCCAAGAAGGCCATCGCCGAGCAGGACACCTGCTTCCTGGTGGAGGGCTACACCGACGTGATCAGCCTGCACCAGGCCGGGATCGCCAACACCGTGGCCAGCAGCGGCACCAGCCTCACCGTGGAACAGGTGCGGCTGATCAAGCGCTACACCACGCACGTCACCATCCTCTACGACGGCGACCCCGCCGGCATCAAGGCCAGCCTGCGCGGCATCGACCTGGTGCTGCAGGAGGGCCTGCACGTGAAGGTGGTGCTCTTCCCCGAGGGCGAGGACCCCGACAGCTTCGCCCGCAGCCGCCCCAGCAGCGAAGTGGAGGCCTTCCTGCGCGACACCGCCAAGGACTTCCTGGTGTTCAAGGCCGAACTGCTGGTGCAGGACACCGAGGGCGATCCCGTGCGCAAGGCCGAGGCCATCCACTCCATCGTGGAGAGCATCGCCGTGATCCCCGACCACGTGCTGCGCTCCCTCTACGTGCAGCAATGCGCCCGCCTGCTGCAGATCGACGAGCAGGCCCTCGTGAGCGAGCTGAACAAGGTGCTGCGGCGCAAGTACCGCAAGGACCTGGGCGGTGGCGAGGGGCAGTACGTGCCCGA
>JACJZH010000025.1 GCA_020635695.1 Flavobacteriales bacterium
CGGCACCTTCACCTGGAAGCGCTTCTCGAGCACTTCCACCTGCTGCACCAGCACGTAGCGGCCGCACATGGCCGGTCAGTGGCCCATGGGGGAACGGTCCTTGTCCAGGTCCTGCACCTGACCCGACCGCTCCACGCCGGTCACGAAGTAGCGCGTTTCGCCCCGCCATGCGATGGTGGCATAGCGTTCCACGTAGCTCAACCGGACCCGTTCGCCGGTGAGGGAAACGTCCTCCAGCACATGGTACAGCGAATCGTTGTCCCCCTCCACGGAGAACTCGAAGATCTCATTGAGGCTGTTGCCCTTGTCGTCGGTGGCCCCGAAGCTCTGCAGGTTCAGCTGGCCCTCGTAGGTCTTGAAGAGCATGCCGCGCTTGCTCATCTTGATCACCACCCCGGAACGCGTGCCCTTGCTGTAGGATCCGTAGTAGAGGAAGAGCATCACGCCGCAGCCCAGCAGCAGCAACACCAGCAGCAGGCGCTTGAAGAAGCGCCGGACCTTGGCGCCAATGCCCTCCTTGGGATCGTTCTCGAACGCGGTGTCGGTCATGCACCGAAGATAGTTTGGGGCGCTCACCCCGCACCTGACCCCGGGCATACCTTCGTCCGGCATGGCCCATGAGCACCATACCGGAACCCGCGCGCTGGGCCTGGCCTTCGGGCTGAACCTGGCCTTCACCGTGGTGGAGGCGATCGGCGGCTGGTGGACCAACAGCGCAGCGGTGCTGAGCGATTCGGTGCACGACCTGGGCGACTGCCTGGTGCTGGGTGCCGCGTGGTACCTGACTCGGCTGGCAGCGCGCGGAAGGGATGAACGATACAGCTACGGCTACGGCCGTTACCGGATGCTGGGAGGCTGGGCCGCCGCCCTGGTGCTGATCGTCGGGTCGGTGATCATGCTGGTGGTGGGCACGTACCGCCTCTGGCATCCCGAACCGGTGGATGCCACCGGTATGCTCTGGCTGGCGGTCTTCGGTGTGGTGATGAACGGGCTCGCCGCAGGGTTCCTTCATCGGGGGCACAGCCTGAACGAACGGGGGGTGTACCTGCACCTGCTGGAGGACGTGCTCGGCTGGGTGGCCGTGCTGATCGGCGCCCTGGTGATGCGCGCCACAGGCTGGGTCTGGGTGGACCCGTTGCTCACCATCGGGATCAGCCTGTTCATCGGCTGGAACGCGTTGCGCACCCTTTCGCAGGGCACGCGCATCCTGATGCAGGCCCAGCCCGAACGCTACGACGAACAGGCCGTTCGCAAGGCCCTGCTCGCGGTGCCGGGTGTCACCGGCGTGCACGACCAGCATGCCTGGACGCTGGACGGGCGCTACCTGGTGCTCACCGTGCACCTGGTGGTGAACGCGACCGATGCCCTGCGCCGGGCCAAGGATGCCGCCCGCGAACAACTCAACGCCCTGGGCGTGGACCACGCCACCATCGAGGTGGAACTGGAGGGCGAGGAATGCACCCTGCAACACCACTGAGGCGATGCGCAAGCAGCTGTTCCGCCTGTTGGCCCGCCTGAACAAGGCCCTGCTGCCCACGCTCTGGCAGCGCGACCTGGCCCGGCTGAAGCGCTGGGAGAAGGCCCTGGCGGCCTACCGGTACTGGGTGACGCGCAACGCGCTCTAGTGCAGCACCACACGCTGCACCGTGGCCCCGGTGCTGGTGAGCAGACGAACGAGATAGGTGCCCCGCGCCAATTCGGAGAGGTCGACCTGTCCGCGTTCCGCCGGACTGCCCGCAAGACTCACCGTGCGCACCACACCTCCTCTCGGATCCACCACCTCGAGGCGCGCCACCGGGTCCTTGTCCATCAGCTGCACATCGTAGCCGAGCAGACCGTCCGTCGGGTTCGGCATCAGCGTGAAGCCCGCCACGTTGGGGTCGGTCTCCTCGATCCCGATGCCACAGGGCAGGGGGTCCACGGTGACCACCACGTAGGCGGAATCAGCGGCGCACGGCGGCGCCTCCACCACATAGGCGTACTGCCCCGGGAAGTTGGTCATGGCATTGAACACCACGTTGGTCCCGGTGCCGATGTTGAATCCCAGCGGATCGATCCATTTGCCATTGGTGGGCGCTCCACTGAGCACGCTGTACAGCACGAAGGCCGTGTCCGTTTCACACACCAGGGCCGTTCCGCCCGTGCCTGCCTCGGGCACCTCCACCTCCAGCACGTCGATCACCGCGAAGGGATCGTCGCAGGGAGCGATCCCGGGAACGGTGTACGTGTACGCACCACTGGCGTTGGTCGCCGGATCGTAGGTCCCGTTGAAGCTGGTGCCGTTCGGCCCCGTCCAGGTTCCGCCCATATCGGGCCCGCCCGTAAGTACGGTGAACAGGTCCACCGGTGAACCGGTCTCGCAGATGCTGTAAGGCCCACCCATGCCGGGGTCGTTGTTGGGCAGGTAGCTGATCACCACTTGGGAAAGGGTGTCGGAGCAGGGAGGGTTCTGGTCGAACAGGTAGGTGTACAGACCGGCCGGGTCCTGTCCGGGAACGAGGTCCGGACCATGGGGCTGACCGAACGGATCAAGCCACTCACCCCAGGTGTCGGGGGTGCCTCCGAGCAGGCTGATCAGGGGAATGTCGGGGCCCACGTTGCAGATGGTATGGAACCCATCGACACCGGGGTCGGGCACCGGTTCGGGCAGTACGGTGACCGTGCCGTTGTACATGTCTACCACGTTGGTGTCATTGCCCCCATTGGTGATGAGCTCGAGCGTAGCCACCAGCTGGTAGTTGCCAGCGATCCAGGGGCCACCCGGAGGCAGGGGCTCGTTGAACGGCGTGATGACCGGGGAGCCGATACCGCTGGACGCGGCACGATAGACCAGCTCGATCGTACTTCCCACCACGTTCAAGGAGAAGCTCGATGCGGCGAAGTTGGAGGACGGATAGGTTCCGACCACGTTGATGTCCACCAGGTCGCATTCGGTGGGCGTGGCGGGTGACAGGACCACGTTGGTGATCGTCTGGGCTTGGACCGTTGCGGCCACCACAAGGGTCAACAGGAGGGTCGAGATTCTTGTCATGGTTCTTTCAGGATGCGTCAAAAATAGACAGGATCGCCCGCCGTTCGGTCAGGTAGTTTTGTGCTGTGCGCGCCTGGGCCATTCCGCTGCTTTTGCTGGGCACCCGGCAGTTGCTGGCACAGGGCGGGCTGCTCATCAATGAAGTGATCGCGGACGATGATGCTGCCAGGGTGTGCGCGATCGAGCTATTCAGTGCGGGTCCCGGAGCCGTGCAGCTGCAGGGATACCGCATCGCGGCCGGCACCCGGCAAGCCGTGATCCAGCGAGAACTCCTCGTGCAGGCCGGCGAGGTCGCCTTGCTGACGGTCGGCACGGGGGGAGATCTCCCCGATGTGGAACTGGACCTGTCCACGAAAGGTGCGACCCTGCTCCTCACGGATCCCTCCGGGACCATCATCCAGGACGTCTTCCACTATCCCGAGCTTCCGGTAGGCACCTCCTGGGGCCGTTCTCCGGATGGAGGTCTGAAAGGCACTTACTTCCGAAGGGTCGGCATGGAGGGGGGCGAGGAACGGGTCGAAGCCGTAGGGCCTCCACATCCGGCACCGACCATCAGCCGGACGCATGGGGTGAGCGGCCCCGTGGTCCGCGTTCAGGGAGGACTCCAGGACAGCATCTGGGTCAGCGTGGATGGAAGATCTCCTGAACACGGAGCGGTCGGGGTCGGGACCGTGGAGATCCCCCTGACCAGGGACATGGTCGTACACGCCCGTACACGGTCCGCGAAGCGGCTTCCTTCTCCTGCCGCCACAGGGACCTTCCTCGTTGACACCGCCGCGTTCTCCTTGCCCGTGGTCGCGCTTACCATGGACCCGGAGGACCTCCATGGCAGGGAACGAGGCATCGATACCCCGGGCGACCATGCCAACTTCAGCCGGAAAGGCCGCGACTGGGAGCGGTCGTGCACGATGGTGGTGGGTCACGGTCAGGGGGAAGCGCCCTTGCAGGGCGGCATCCGGATAGCTGGCAGTGGTTCGCGGGGAAGGGTCAAGCGTTCGTTCAAGTTCCTGCTGAAGGACCGCTTTCTCAGCCCGGAGGTGGAGGTGCCCTGGTTCCCCGCCGAAGGCCTGGATGAATGCCTGCTCCGGGCCGATGCCGCACCGCACAGCTTTCTACAGCACCTGCTGATCGAGGAGGCCATGCAGGAGGTCGGCACGTCGTTGGACATTCCCCCTTCCCTGCCTGTCCGGCTGTTCATCAATGCACAGGACCGGGGCCTGTATCGGATGATGCCTCCCAAGGATGCACAGTGGTTCAGAAAGACCCATGGCAGTGCCGACCTGGACCTGCTCGAGGGACCCTCGTATGCGGTGCGTGAGGGAGACCGCGCCCATTGGGAACGGGTGGAGGAGATCCTGTTCCATGGAGGGGACCGCAAGGCCTTGGAGCCCTTGGTGGACCTTCAGGCGCTGGTGGACCTGGCCTGCCTGGACCTGTATACCGGACGCGCGGACCATGACCTGAACGTGCGGGCCTGGCGCCCACGTGGCGTGGATGGCCGCTGGGGCTGGGTGTTGTTCGACCTGGACCTGTGGGCTCCGGCCCATGAGAACACCGTGCAGCGCATGTCCCTGGCCGTGACGCCGGGAACCCCCTTCGTGCCCCAGCTGCTGGAGGAGAACAGCCTGCAGGAACTTCTCCTGTCCCGCATGAGCGCGCTCCTGGCGGGTCCCCTGGCACCGGAACGCATGAACGAGCGGTTGGACGCTCTCTCAGCGAGGTATGCGAAGGCACTCCTCCATGACCACGGGATCTGGCAGGACAGCCTCTCCGGTGCCCTTCCTCCGGATGGATCCCAGGACGTGCTCTCCGCGTTCCTGCAGGACCGGCCTGCCAGAGTGCTTCATCAGTTGGCCTCGCACACCGGGCATGATCTAGTGACCATGCGGATGACGTGCGACCCACCGGAAGGAGGGAGCCTCCAGGTGGAAAAGGTCGACCTGGGGAGCACACCGGACCCTTCGTCGCATTTTGCCGGCATTCCGCTTCACATCGTGGCCGTGCCACGACCCGGATGGAGGCATACCGGATGGAAGGGAAGTTCAGCGACCTCGCAGGCGATCACCGTGGACCCACGCTCGGCCAGGAGGATCACCGCCCGGTTCGCTCCCGAGCGCTCAGGCGTTGACCACCCCTGAAAGGGCCTGGAGGAGGAAAAGCCCGTCGCTGTTCCCCAACCGATCATCCGCGGCCCGTTCCGGGTGTGGCATCATGCCCATCACGTTGCGCCCCCGGTTGCACACCCCGGCAATGAGCTCCGAGCTGCCATTGGGGTCGCAGGCCGGGGTGCTCTTCCCCTGGGCATCGCAGTACCGGAACAGGACCTGGTCATGGTCGTCGAGCTCCATGAGGGTATCCTCGTTCGCGAAGTACCTGCCCTCTCCGTGCGCGATGGGCACCTGGTAAGCCCGGTCCTCAAGACCCCGGGTCAACGGACTGTCCTTGGTCTGCGGCCGGATGTGCACGTTCCTGCACACGAAACGCTGGCCGATGTTGTGCAACAAGGCCCCCGGAAGCAGCCCTGCCTCACAGAGCACCTGAAAGCCGTTGCACACCCCGAAGACCAGACCGCCCTTGCCTGCATGTTCGACCACCTCCTGCATGATCGGGGAAAAACGCGCGATGGCCCCCGAACGGAGGTAGTCCCCATAGGAAAAGCCACCCGGAAGGACGACCACATCGACTCCCTGCAGGTCATGCTCCTTGTGCCATAGGCGGACCACCGGACCATCTGAAAGTCCGTCCAGCACCTGGACCATGTCCTCGTCGCAGTTGGACCCGGGGAACGTGACGACTCCGAAACGCATGCAATGAAGGGGCTTCCGTGAGGGGATAAAGGTAGCTCAGCCTGACCGCAGGGCCCATACCACAAGGGCGAGCAGCAACAGCAGCACGACATCCCCCACCCAGTTCCGCCTGATGGCCAACAAGGCATAGGTGGCGATGAGCGCCAGCGGCACGGCGATCAGAACGGATTGGCAATACCCGTTCACCAGAAAGCCCAACAGGGCCATCAGGACCAGGATCACCACATGGGCCAGCAGGGCGGCCATGAGGCCCTTTCCCCGCACCACCCGCCCCCCGTAGGACGAGGCATAGGCCAGGCCACCAGCGACCCCCAGGGCCACCATGCCGAAGCTGGCGAGGCGTGCGAATCGCGGCTCGTCCCAGGCCGAGGGCACATGGTCGCGGAGGACGGACCGGACGAGGTCCGCTTGGGGCATGCCGAGCAGATGGAGCAAGGCACCCGTCAGCAGAAGGGGTAGGAAACACCCGATCAAGGGAACCACGAACTCCCTCCAGGCGAAGGGGCGAAGCACCGACACCGTGGCCCAGGTGGAGACCAGGAGCAGGGCGAACGGCAGGTGGAACAGGGCTGCGATCCCGATCAACGTTCCTGCGTCGAACAACGCTGCCAAAGCTTTGCTGTCGCCGGACACCTGTACGACCCTTGCCATGGCCATCAAGGCGAACGGCATGCCGAACGTGGCCGGTCCCACATGGGTCCCGGACGGCCCCATCACCAGCAGCAGCACGAACAGCAAGGCAGCGATGCGTGACGGTCGCTCGTGGAACTCACGTTCGTTGACCGTCCGGTCCAGCAGGTAAAAGGTCCACAAGGTGGCCAACAGTCCTGCTGCGGGCGCCACCCACTCCCGCTGTCCAAAGAGCCATGAAAGCAGGGCTTGGAGCGGCATGTCCACCTCACCGGAAAGCACCCCCGGATCCCGGAACTCGGGTATCCAAAGGAGCGGGACCAGCACCAACAGCAGGAGAAACCCGGCCGGGCGGTCATGGCGGAAGGAGCGAAGGAGCATGATGGCCGCGATCAGTGCATTGCGCTCACAGGCCTATCTTTACCACCCAATCGACCAACTCCATGCAAGAGGTGTTCTTCAGCATCGCACGGTTCCTAGAGGCCACCTTCGATTGGTTGCTCGTGCCCTTCGGCTGGCTGCCCATCATCCTGTTCTCGCTGATCCTGGGGTTCGGTGCCTTGTACTGGCTCATGCTCCAGGCGCGGTTCAACCGGCGGGCGAAGGAGCGGAACGAGCTGGCCTGAGCCCGGTCCTCACGACGCACCACCCTTGACAAGGGTCGGCTTGCGGACAAGGTCGTGGCCGATGTCACTTCGGAACATCCTGCCTTCGAAAGCGACCAGCGCCGCGCTCTTGTAGGTATTGGCGATCGCATGCTCGATGTCCTTGCCGAAGGAGGTCACCGACAGCACCCTGCCCCCATCGGTCACCAGGTCCTCCCCCAAGGTCTTGGTCCCTGCCTGGAACACGAAGGCTTCGCGCACCAGGTCGAGCCCGACGATGGGCCGTCCTTTCTCATGGCCGCCCGGATAGCCCTCCGAAGCCAGGACCACGGTGACGGCGGTCCGGTCATCCACATCCACATGCCGTTCGCTCAGCGTTCCGGTCGCGATCCCCTCGAAGAGGTCGAGGAGGTCCGACCGTAGGCGTGGAAGGATGACCTGGGTCTCCGGGTCGCCCAGGCGCACGTTGTACTCGATCACATAGGGCTCCCCGTTCACGTTCATGAGCCCCATGAACAGGAACCCCTGGTACGGGATCCCCTCGGCGCGCAGTCCCCGAACGGTCGGCGCGGCGATGCGGTCATGCACCTTCTGCATGAAATCCTTGTCCGCGAAGGGCACCGGGGATACCGCACCCATGCCCCCGGTGTTGGGACCGGTGTCACCATCACCGACGCGCTTGTAGTCCTTGGCGGACGGCAGCATCTTGAACGCCGAGCCATCGGTGATCAGGAAGGCCGAGAGTTCCACGCCATCCAGGAACTGTTCGATCACCACGCGCTCCCCGGCGGTCCCGAACCGGCCTCCTTCCAACATCTCCTTGAGCACCTGTTCGGCCTCCTTGCGTTCGCTGGTGATGATCACCCCCTTGCCTGCGGCAAGGCCATCGGCCTTGAGCACATACGGCGGGCGCATCCGGTCCAGATGGGCGATCGCCTCGGTCAGTTCGCCCTTTCGGAACGCCCGGAAGGCCGCGGTCGGGATGTTGTGCCTGAGCATGAACTCCTTGGCGAACTCCTTGCTCCCCTCCAACCGTGCGCCTTCCTTGCGCGGACCGATGACGGTCACTCCCGACAAGCGGGGGTCGTCCGCGATGCGATCGTGCAGCCCTTCGACCAAGGGGCCCTCGGGGCCCACGACAACGATGCGGATCTTCTTATCGAGAAGGAAAGCACACAGGGCCTCCTGGTCGTTCAGGTCGAACGAGGCCGGCCGGCCATGCCGGACCGTCCCCGGGTTCCCGGGAAGCACGTGCAGTTCATCCAGCAGCGAGCTCTGGGCGATCTTCCACGCCATCGCATGTTCGCGCCCGCCGCCGCCGATCAGAAGTACGTTCATTCCCACGTCCTTTGCCACAAAGGAACGGGTCCCATGCCACGCTGCAGGAGCGGGTTTTCCACGATCGAGGAACGCCCCTTACCTCAATGTGTGTGCGCCACGCGCTTGATGCTGCAACCGATGTTCCGGGTGCTGTTGGGCTCGATGGACCCTCCTGCGAGCATGGCATCAATGGCATCCCGCAACCAATGCTCCTTGACGGCCGACGCGCTTTCCACGTTGTCGTCGATGGCTCCCTTGTAGACCAGCTTCAGGTCCTTGTCGAACAGGAACACGTGCGGAGTGGTGCGTGCACCGAAGGCATCGGCCACCACATGGTCCTGGTCCAGCAGGTAATAGTGGTTGTAGCCCTTGTCGCGATAGTGACGCTGCATGTCCGCCAGCCCATCACCCTTGTCCCGCTTCGCCTCGTTGCTGTTCACCAGCGCCATGCCGATACCGTTCTTCCTGCAGTGTGACCCCAGTTCCGGGTAGCGTCCCTCCCAGCCTTCGCTGTCATCGGTGCCCACCACGAAGGGGCACGTGTTGCAGGAGAAGATCACGAGCAGACCATTCTCCTTGGCCAATTGCTGCAGGGTCATCTCCTTGGCACTGACGTCGGTCATCCGTACGTCGGCCGCTGGCAGGGGGTCGCCAATGGACATGTCTCGGAGTTCCTCGTGCGGGGCGGTGAAGAGGATGCCGGCGGCAAGCAGGGGTAGGCTCTTTAGGATCATGATCGGGGTCGTTCGGATGAAGGGTACAAGATACGGCCGGTGGCCGCGGGTCCGGGAACCCGCTCGCGGACGATCGGCGGTCCACGATGTGTAACGGGGCTTATTTCACCAAGCCGGCCTTGATGGCCAGTCGCACCAGGCCGGCCACATTGTGCACGTCCAGCTTCTTCATGAGGTTGGTCCGATGCGTATCGACCGTGCGTGGCGAGATGAAGAGCCGCTCGCCGATCTCCTTGTTGGTAAGCCCTTCCGCCAGCGCGGCAAGGACCTCCTGCTCCCGTTCGCTCAGGTCCTTGAGCGCACCCCGCTCGGACGCGGCCTCCTTCCGATGCTCGAGCAACCCCTCCAGCAGGGCACTGCCGAAATGCCGCCGGCCCAGGTGCACGTCGCGGATCGCCAACAGCAACTCATCCCTGCCGCAGTTCTTCACCAGGTAGCCATCGGCACCCAGGTCCATGACGCGCTGCACCATCGCCGGCTCATCGTGCATGGTCAGGATGATCACCTTGACCCCGGATGCCTGCGCCTTGATGCGCCCGGTGGCCTCGAGTCCGTCCATCACCGGCATGTCCAGGTCCATCAGTACCACGTCCACGGCAAGATGGCCCACCATCTCCAAGGCCTCCTCCCCGTTGGAGGCGGTGCCCACACATTCCACCCCCGAGCCCGGCCCGAGCAGACCCAGCAGACCATCGAGAATGATGCGATGGTCGTCGACGAGGAGTACCCGGATGATGTCGTTGTGCTCGGTCATGCCTGGATCGGGCCCGCGGTCCGACTACGATGTGGACCGGGCGCTCAAAACTAGGCAGGCACCGGGACCCGGATGGTGACCCGTGTTCCGCTACCCGGAGCACTGTCGATGTCCAACCTCCCGTCCATGATACGGACCCGATCGGCCAGGGTCCGCATGCCCAGACCGGTGCCGGCATGCTGGGGATCGAACCCACGCCCGTTGTCCTCGACCAGAAGGACCACCCGGTCCTTCAGCCTGCTCAGCTGCACCGATACGGAAGTGGCCCCGGAGTGCTTCACGATGTTGTTCACCAGCTCCTGTGTCACCCGGAAAAGGCCCGTCTCCACGTGTTCAGGCAGCCGGACCTCCAGGCCATGATGGTCGAACTCCGCCACGCCTTCCGGAAAGGCATGGCCGAGCATGTCCCGCAGCGCGGGCACCAGGCCCACCTCGGCCAGGGCTTTCGGCATCATGCCATGGGAAATGCGCCTCACCTCCGTACCGGCGGCGGCGATGGCCTCCACCAACCCGGTCACCTGGGAGCTTTCGACGGCTTCGGAAAGGGCAAAACGCTCCGCCTGCATCCGAAGGCCACCAAGCTGCTGGCCCACGCCGTCGTGCAACTCGCGGGCGATCCTCCGCCGCTCCTCCTCCGCCGAGGCGATGGCGGCCTCGATGCCCTTCTCGCGTTCTGCGATCACGTTCTGTTGCAGCCTGTGGCGGGCGCGCGCACGCTGAACCAGCACGGCACCGATGGCCAGCAGGAGGACGAGCCCCAGACCACCCGCAAGGACCAGGTTCCTGGCGCGTTGGCGTTCCAGTTCCGCCTTCTGGACCGCGCTGCTGGCACGCTCCTCCGCCAGTTCGCGCTCCGTGCGCTCCGTGCTGTACTTCACCTCCATGTCGGCCAGTTGTTCCAGTCGCTCGGCCGAGCGGAGGCTGTCCTTCAGCACCATCAGGGTCCGTTGTTCGCGGAGTGCCTCCTTCGTGCGACCGCTGCGTTCCAAGGCGATCACCAGACCTTCCAAGGCCACCTCCTCCAACCGGCCATAGCCCTCCCTCCGGCTGGTGACGAGCGCCTCCCGGTACCGGGCCAAGGCCTCCTCCAGCCGGCCCTGGTCGGCCAGTACATTGGCCAGGTTGATGCTGTAGTGGGTGGCCCCATTGCGATCATCGGCCTGCTCTGCGGCCTCGAGCGCGAGCCTGTAGTAGTAGGCGCCGCGTTCCGCATCGCCCCGGTCGCGCGCCATCACGCCCAGGTTGTTCGCCAGTCCGGCCAGTTCGCTGCGCGCACCGATCCTGGAGAAAAGCTCCATGGCCATTTCTCCTTGCTCCTCGGCCTCCGCGTAGCGCTGCTGTTTCAGCAGCAGGTTCGACCATTGGGCCAGCGCCATGGCCTTGGGATAGTCCGGCGCCCGGTGGAGATAGGAAACGGCCTGGCGGGCCACCGAGTCGGCGACCTCGATCTCACCAAGCAACTCGTACACCCTGGACAGGTTCCCCAGGGTCTGTCCACCGCGGAGGCTGTCCCCGGCGTCACCGAAGATCCGCAGGGCGCGCAGGTGGAAATAGAGCGCGGAATCGAGCTGCACCAGTTCGTTGTACGCCGACCCCAGTTTGGAGCTGGACGACCCCACTCCGGCACTGTCGCCGATGGCGACGCGCAATGCGAGGGACCTCCGGTTGTGTACGATGGCCTCCCGGACACGGCCGAGCCGGTGCTCCGCGATGGCCAGGTCGTTGGCGGCCTGTGCCTCCAGGGCCGGGTCACTGAGACCGCGGGCCAGACTGTCCGCCTCACGGGCATGGACCAATGCCGCACCGGGATCCGAAAAGCCGAGCTGCCAGGCGATCTCGCCCAGGGTCCGTATGCGTTCCTCCCCGGAGGTCAGCGGGAGCACACCGAGAAGACTATCCAGTTGACCCGCCATCCACAGGGGCGCCAGCAGCGCCCAGCCAAGCAGGAAACGTCGGGCGGAACGGCTCACAACGGGATGTTGCCGTGCTTCTTCCGGGGAAGCTTGTCCACCTTGTTCTCCAGCATGCGCAGGGCATGGATCAACTTGATGCGTGTCTCGCTGGGGCGCACCACCTCGTCGATGAAGCCACGCGCAGCGGCCTCGTAGGGGTTGGCGAACTTCTCCTGGTACTCCAGTTCCTTCTCCTTCCACTTCGCCGCGGTGTCATCCGCTTCGGCGATCTCCCGCTTGAAGATGATCTCCGCAGCGCCCTTGGCGCCCATCACGGCGATCTCCGCCGAGGGCCACGCATAGTTCATATCGGCCCCGATGTGCTTGGAGTTCATCACGTCGTAAGCACCACCGTAGGCCTTGCGGGTGATGACCGTGATCCGCGGCACCGTGGCCTCGCTGAAGGCGTAGAGCAGCTTGGCGCCATGGCCGATGATCCCGTTCCATTCCTGGTCGGTCCCGGGCAGGAACCCGGGCACGTCCACGAACACGAGCAGCGGAATGTTGAAGGCATCACAGAAGCGCACGAAGCGGGCGGCCTTGGTGGAGGCGTCGATGTCCAATACCCCGGCCAGGGTGGCGGGTTGGTTGGCCACGCAGCCCACGACACGTCCGGCCACCCGGGCGAAGCCGATCACCATGTTCCGGGCGAATTCCGCATGCACCTCCATGCTGCTGCCCGGGTCGATCACCGCGTTCAGCACTTCCCGGATGTCGTAGGGCTGGTTGGGGTTCTCGGGGATGATGGTGTCCAGTTCGGGACGCAGCTCATCACCCGGTGTGAAGGGCAGGGTCGGCGGGTCCTCCTCGCAGTTGGAGGGCAGATAGCCCACAAGGCGGCGCAGCTGCGCGATGGCATCGATCTCGTTGGGAGCGGTGAAGTGGGCCACCCCGCTCTTGCTGGCGTGGGTCATGGCCCCACCCAACTCCTCGGAGGTCACCTCCTCATGGGTCACGGTCTTCACCACGTTGGGACCGGTCACGAACATGTAGCTCGTGCCTTCGGTCATGAGCACGAAGTCGGTGAGCGCCGGGCTGTACACCGCACCACCGGCACAGGGCCCCAGGATGGCGCTGATCTGGGGCACCACGCCACTGCTGCGCACATTGCGGTAGAAGATGTCGGCATAGCCGCCCAGGGACACCACGCCCTCCTGGATCCGTGCACCGCCCGAATCGTTGAGGCCGATCACCGGGGCGCCATTCTGCATGGCCAGGTCCATGATCCGGCAGATCTTCTGCGCATGGGCCTCCGCCAAAGACCCACCCAGCACGGTGAAGTCCTGTGAGAAGACGTACACGAGCCGCCCGTCGATGGTGCCGTATCCGGTGACCACGCCATCGCCCAGGAATTTCTGTTTGTCGAGACCGAAGTTGCTTGAACGATGGGTCACCAGCATGCCCACCTCCTGGAACGAGCCCTCGTCCAACAGCAGGTCGACACGTTCCCGGGCGGTGAGCTTGCCCTTCTTGTGCTGGGCCTCGATGCGTGCTGCACCGCCGCCTTCCAACGCCCGGGCCTTCAGACCTTCGAGCGCTTCGAACCGTTCCTTCGTCGCCATGGTGATGGCCCCTTCGGGGCGGCGGCTAAGTTAGCCGGACCGGCTTGGAGCGGTGGCTTACTTTCGTCGGTCATGCGCTGGCGCTTCGCCGATCTGCCGATCCCCACCAAGTTCCTCATCACCCTGGGCATTCCCGTGCTCGGCATGGTGCTGTTGATCGGGAAGCAGGTCGATTCGAGCATCAAACGGCGCGATGTGCTGCAGTACATCCGCGATCAGTCCGCCCGCATCGCCCTGCTGTCCGAGGTCGTGCATGCCCTGCAGCACGAACAGTTGATGTCGGTCGGGGCTTTGTGCGGCCTTCAGGTACGCCCCATGGAACTGGAGCTCATGGCCAGCCGCACGGACGAGGCCCTCCGCGCCGTGCGTTCGGCAGTGCGCCCGGAAGTGGGCGCCACCCGTGAACCGGCCGGACTGGCCGGGCTGCAGGTCCTCCGGCAGCGCGTGGCGGAGCGCCGGATCGGACCCAGGGAAGCAGCGAACGAGTACCAGGGGCTGGTGGAAGGCTGGCTGGACGAGCTCGGCCGGCAGGGAAAGGTGGCCCTTGACCCGGAGACCAAGGACCGGTTCTACGCCCACCTGAGCCTGTTGAACGCCAAGCTTTGGATGGGCCGGATCGGTGCGGGACTGACGGTCGCCCTGTCCCAAGGTGCACTGACCCCCGGCATGGAGTCCTCGCTGGCCGCCTCCACGGCCCAATACCAGACCAACATCCTGCTCTTTGAGCGGGATGCCCCCCCCGATGTGCTCACCGCCTTCCAGGAGATGGGCCACGAAGGCGCCATGGCCCTGGTGGGCAGCATGATCAGCTCCATCCCCGAAAAGCGGGGCGAAGTGCTGCCGGACCTGCCACCAGGCCGTTGGTGGGCGCTGGTGGACGAGGTCCTGGACGGGATGCGCGAAGTGGAGGTCACCTCCATGCACCGGATCATCGAAGGCACCTCGGCCAACCTGCGGGATGCGGAAAGAAGGCTGTTCATCGTGATCGCCGCCCTGCTCGGTGTGATCGCCGCCGTGGCCGTCATGGCCCTGGTGATGCTCAAGGGGATCAGGCGGACGGTGGACGATGTGCGGGCGGCCGCTCAGACCCTGGCCAACGGGGACCTGAGGGCCAACGTGCCGGTCACCAGCAATGACGAGGCGGGAGACATGGCCCGCACGTTCAACCTGATGATCGACAACCTGCGATCACACGCCGCAGCGGCGGAGGCCATCGGCAAGGGCAACTACGACACCGAGGTCATCGTTCGCGGGAAACAGGACGTGCTGGGCACCGCCCTGGCACGCATGAAGGCCAACCTCAAGGCGGCACGCATCCGCAACGAGGAACAGCAACTGGCCCTGAAGGCCGAAAAGCGGAAGCTGGAAAAGGCGAACGAGCACATCGAGGTCCTGATCCGGGAGATCCATCACCGCGTGAAGAACAACCTGCAGGTGATCGCCAGCCTGCTTCGCCTGCAATCAGGCAACATCGAGGACGACCGGCTCCGCGACCTCTTCGATCAAAGCCAGAACCGGGTCACCTCCATGGCCCTGATCCATGAGAAGCTGTACAAGGGAGATGAACTGGCGCGGCTGGACCTGGCCGCCTATCTCGAGGAGCTCTTCTCGGAGCTGGTCAGGGTGAACGACGTGCGTGAATCCATCTCCTACGGCACGGAGATAGACCCCGGCCTGACCCTTGAGCTGAACACGATGGTCCCCCTCGGGCTCATTCTGAACGAACTGATCACGAACTCCTTCAAGCACGCCTTCAGGGAACGCGACAAGGGGCACATCGAGCTGGCGATCCACCAGGTCGGTGAAAAGGAGTTCGACATGCGCTATGAGGATGATGGCGTGGGCATGTCCATGGAGAGGTTGGGGGAGGACAACGACACGCTGGGGGTCTCCTTGATCGAGAGCCTGGTGGAACAGTTGAACGGGTTCATGACCGTGGAAGGCGGGAGCGAGGGCACCGCCTACCACATCCGGTTCCGCTCGCGTTAGGCCAGGTCCTTGGCCAGCTCGGCCTCCACCTCGTCGGTGAGGTCCATGTTGTGGTAGACGGCGTTCACATCCTCGTCGTCCTCCAGCATGTCCACCAGCCGCATCACCTTCCTGGCCGTCTCCAGATCGGCCGGCACGGTGCTCAGGGCGAAGCGCTTCAGCTCGGCGCTCTTCGCCTCCACGCCCAGGGCATCGAGCTTCTCCTGCATCTGTCCGAAGGACTGGAACGGCGTGTAGATCACGAAGGCGTCCTCCTCGCGCACCACATCATCGGCGCCGCCGTCGATCATCTCCATCTCCACCTCGTCCGGGTCGCGGTCACCCAGCGAGGAAAGTTCCACCACGAATTCCGCCTTCCGTTCGAACACATGGCCAAGCGAGCCACTGGTGCCCAGGTTGCCCTCGCACTTGGAGAAGTAGCTGCGCACGTTGCCCACCGTACGGTTCTGGTTGTTCGTGGCGGCATCGACGAAGATGGCCACCCCACCCGGTCCATACCCTTCGTAGGTGGACTCATGATAGTCGGCCTCCTCCCCACCGGCGGCCTTCTTGATGGCCCGCTCGATGTTGTCCTTGGGCATCTGGGCGCCCTTGGCGTTCTGGATGGCCACCTTGAGCCGCTGGTTGGAGTCGGGGTTCGGCCCGCCCGCCTTCACGGCCATCGCGATCTCCTTGCTGAAGCGGGTGAAGAGCTTGCTGAGCTTCGCGTTCCGGGCGAAGATCTTGTGCTTGCGTTTCTCGAAGATGCGTCCCATCTGGCGTGGCGGTCGGTTGAGCGGCAAAGGTAGAACGGGAGCCACAACGGCACGGGGCGCCACGGAGTCCTCCGCAGCGCCCCGTCCAGGCCATGCCTCCGGGTCAGTTGAAGCCGAGCAGGGTGATGCCGACGCTCACCGGCACCAGGTCGGGACCCTTGCCGTCCTCGAAGAAGGAGGTGAGCCCGTACTCCGCGAACAGGTTCAGGCTGCCGAAGCCGATCTGCCCGCGTGCCGCAAGCCGGTACGGCAGGGTGTTGTACGAGGCCTTCCGGCGGTCCTTCACCCGCTCGCCGTCCTCGCGGTACTTCTGCTTGTACATGGTGTCGAAGTACCAGCTGCCCACCACGCCGAAGGCCAGGTGGAAGTTGCCCTTGCGGTCGTAGTCCATGTCCTTGCCGCTGAGGATCAGTTCCTCGGTGGGCAGCGGCGCCCGCTTGGTGTTGAACTCGAACATCAGGGGCACCCGCAGGCCGATCTGCCGGAACTTGTTCTTGCTGTACCCGGGCAGGTCCTCGGTGAATGCGTAAGTGGAATCCGCATCGGCGGCAAGCAGCACGTTGTTGGCGAAGTGGTAGCTGGTGAACTCGAGCCCCAGGCCGGTGAGCAGACCCGCATGGTGGGACCCGAACTCGAACTTCTGCTCCATGAAGTTGATGGCGAACCAGCGCGACCGTCCGGCCTCCAGCTCCATCCATTTGTCCTCCTCCGGCAGGTCGAAGCTGCCGCCGGGTGTCATGAAGTTGTTGAGCCCGATCTCCAGGCCGCTCCAGTAGGTGAAGAGGTTGCGCCGTTCGGTGCGGTCCTCACGCATTTCCTGTTCCACATCGATCTCCTCCGGCTCGATCGTCCGTGGGGAGGTGATGATGGTGATGAGCTTCCGGGC
>JACJZH010000026.1 GCA_020635695.1 Flavobacteriales bacterium
ACCTACAGCTGGACGATCACCCAGCCGGACAGCATCGCCATCGGCATCACGATCACCGACAACGAGTGCTTCGGCGACTGTGCCGGCAGCGTGACCATCGTGGTGCAAGGTGGCGTGCCGCCCTATGGTATCGTGTGGACCGACGCGAACGGCGTGGTCCTGGCCACGGACACCACCTTCCTGGGGGGACTTTGCGCAGGCGTCCACACCATCACGGTCACCGACTCGATCGGATGCGTGGCACAGGCCAACGCCTTCGTGGATGAAGCGCCCGCCATTGATGCCGGATTGGTGGTGGTGGGTGAAACGTGCAACGGGCCCTGTGACGGAACCGCAACCGCTTCACCGACCGGAGGCACCGGTGGCTACACGTACCTCTGGCAACCCAACCCTCCCATCGGCCAGGGAACTGCGCAAGTGGCCGGACTCTGCGTGGGGAATTGGTCGGTCACCATCACGGACGGTCTTGGTTGTGACACCACGGTGGCTTTCACGATCGACCCCTACCAACCGATCGATCCTCAGGAGAGCTTGACCCCCGTGACCTGCAACGGGGACTGCGATGGATCCATCGTGCTGGACCCCCAGGGTGGCATCGGGAGCTTCACCTACCTCTGGACCCCAACACCCCCGAACGGTGCCACGGACTCCCTGGCCACCGGGCTTTGTGCTGGCGATTGGACCGCCACCGTGACCGATGGCGTCGGTTGTGATACCACCCTCACATGGACGATCACGGAGCCTCCGGCCCTGGTGCTGGTCGTGGACAGCGTGATGGACGCCAGTTGCAGTACGGCACAGGACGGCGCGATCTACGTGAGCGTCAGTGGAGGATCGCCCGGCTATACGATCCTCTGGACAGGTCCTGGCTTCAGCAGTGGCCAGGAGGACATCACGGGACTCATACCTGGCACCTATGTCCTGGTGGTGGCGGATACGAGCAACTGTTCCGACAGCCTGGTGGTGACGGTACAGGCGCTTGCGACCGTCGTGGCCGATGCCGGTCCTGATGTCAATGCCTGCGAGGGAAGCGTCATCGTACTTGACGGTTCCAGCAGTGTGGGTGCCGGACAATTCGAATGGGCCGAACCGGGCGGGCCCGTACTTGGCAACGGTCCGCAACTGACCCTCTCCGGATCCGGTCCCGGCACCTACGACTATGTGCTCACGGTCTCGGATGGCATCTGTTCCGACCAGGACACGGTCTCGGTGACCGTGCTCGGTGGTCCGTTCGCCGATGCAGGGGAGGATCAGACGATCTTCCTGGACGAAACGGCCGTGTTGGGTGGCGCACCCACGGGCCCACCGGGATCGACCTATGCGTGGGCACCGGATTCCCTGGTCGGTGATCCGACCTCTGCCAACCCTGTGGCAGACCCGCCGGTCACCACCTGGTTCGTGGTCACCGTCACGGCATCGAACGGATGCACCTCGATCGACTCGGTGCTGGTGACCGTGATCCCCGAGGTCGTGATACCCACAGGATTCACGCCGAACGGCGACGGCTACAACGACACCTGGGTGATCGACTTCGTGGAGCTGTTCCCGGACATCGAGGTGGAGATCTACAACCGATGGGGTGAGCTCCTTTTCCGAAGCGTGGGTTATCAGCAGCCCTGGGATGGCCGGTACGAAGGAGGGTTGGTCCCTGTGGGCACCTACTACTACGTGGTGGTCCTCAACGATCCGGACTTCCCTGAACCCTTCACCGGTCCGCTCACCGTGATCCGATAGCCATGGGGAACCTGAACCGATCCGCCATCCTTCTGCTGCTCCTGCCGGTGCTGCATGGCCTGAAGGCCCAGCAGCTTCCCCAGTTGAGCCAATATGCGTTCACGGACTACCTGTACAACCCTGCCGTGGCGGGTAGTCGGCCGTTCTTCGAACTGCGCAGCGTGCATCGGAACCAATGGGTGGGGATCACCGACGCACCACGCACCTTCATGCTCAGTGCCAACACCCCGCTGGCCACGAACATGGGCATCGGGGGCTACCTGTATACCGACATCGTGGGCCCCACACGCAGGACCGGCGTCCAGTTCTCCTATGCCTACCACCTGAGGCTGACCGAGGAGCTGAGGCTATCCCTGGCCCTTTCGGCGGGCATGGTCCAATGGCTGGTGGACGGATCGAAGATCACCTTCCGCGACCAGGGCGACCCCGTACTTGACGATCAGCTCCGTGGGAGTCTGATGCCCGATGCCAAATTCGCGTTCTACCTGTATCATGAACGCTTCTGGTTCGGCGCATCAGCACCACAATTGCTGCGTGGGAAGATCTACTTCTACGATGATGTCTCCCAAAGCATGAGCCAATTGGCCGGGCATTACTATGTCAGTGGAGGATATCGGTTCCAACTCGGAGATGATTGGAGGCTGGAGCCTTCCTTCCTGGTCAAGTACGTGGATCCGGTACCCCCCAAGGTGGACCTGACCGCCACCGTGCATTTCCGGGACAAGATCTGGCTTGGAGGAACTTACCGGACCAACGACGCGATCAGTGTCATGCTGGGATACTGGCACAACAAGCAGTTCCAGATCGGCTATGCCTACGACATCACCACCACGAACCTTCGGAACTACAACAATGGAACCCACGAGGTGATGCTGGCGGTGACCGTGGGCAAGGAGCCGCGCCAGCAGGGAGGCACCGAAGGCCGGCCCTGAACGGGCCATTCCGGGGACGAACGGCTGCCAAGGACCCACAGAGCGGTCCTTGAGCAGGACGAAGCGCGTCAAGGCCACGCCAGCCGGGCGATCGGGAGGTGAAAAGCTTGCCTCAGGGGGGGTCTATTGCGTACCTTTCGCCGCTTCTTACCGGGCCGATCCTGCTGTGATCCATCCATCCATCATTCAACGAGCCATCGTTGGCTTGAAGGTCATCGCCGTATGCGCAGTGTTGGTCCGGTCCGGCGCTCCGCTCCACGCGCAGACCTTCATCATGGCCGATGGGGCCGCCTGGGATGCCTGTAGCGGGATCTTCCATGACAGCGGGGGCGCCGGTGGATCTTATGGGAACAATCAGGACCTCACGGCCACTTTGTGTCCTTCGGGAGGCGCGGGCTCGGGTCCTGCCACTTCGGTCACCTTCACTGCCTGGAGCGTGCAGGCCGGCGCGTTCGACCAGCTCTTCATCCATGATGGGCCCACCACGGCGGCACCTGTTCTCACCATCGGCAATGGAAGCAATACGCTGCTGAATCAGACCTTCACCGCCACCGGACCATCCGGCTGTCTGACCTTCCGTTGGGTGAGCAACGCCACGGTCACCGCACCCGGCTGGACGGCCGAGGTCGTGACGGGACCGGATGCCGGCACCAACAACAGCATCTCGGTCTGCAGCAGCCAGGCACCGTTCTCCCTGCTCGGACAGCTTGGCGCCACACCCGATCCGGGAGGTTCCTGGACCGGTCCTGGAGGTGGTGCTTTTGGGGGCACGTACAACCCCGCTGTCGATCCCGGCGGGGTGTACACCTACACGGTCAGCGGCCCCTCCCCTTGCCCGGATTCGGTGGCCACGGTCACCATTGCGCGGACGGTGGCGCCCAATGCCGGCACGAACGGAACCTTGACCGCGTGCAGTGACGATGATCCCGAGCCGTTGATCGACCACCTGGGGGGCACACCTGATGCCGGTGGCACGTGGACGGCACCGGGTGGTGGCGCGTTCGCTGGAACGTTCGATCCCGCCTCCGATCCACCCGGGGTCTATACCTACACGGTGTCGGGCACTCCTCCCTGCTCCAATGCCTCCGCCACGGTCACCGTGGGTGTGAACACGGCCCCTGATGCCGGCTCGAACGGGACCATCACGGTATGCAGCAACGCTGCTTCCTTCAACCTGTTCGGGCAGCTGGGAGGAAGCCCGGACGGCGGCGGGGCCTGGACGGGACCCGGAGGCGGAGCCGTAAGTGCCACCTATGTGCCGGGTTCCTCGACCCCTGGTGTGTACACCTACACGGTGAACGGTCTTCCACCCTGCACCAATGCCTCGGCCCAGGTCACCGTGGACCAGGTGCAGGCCCCGAACGCCGGCACCAACCGCTCCTTCGCGGTGTGCAGTGACGATGCCGTGTTCGACCTGATCGACGAACTCGGCGGGACGCCTGACGCTGGTGGTAGCTGGACGGGCCCCGGTGGTGTTCCGCACGGGCCATCCTTCGATCCCGCCACCGACGTGTCGGGGGCCTACACGTACACCGTGACGGGGAACGCACCCTGCGCGAACGCCTCGGCCACCCTGACCATCACTGTCAGGGCAGCGCCGAACGCCGGCTCGGATGGCACGATCACCGTGTGCAGCGATGATGCCAGCTTTTCCCTGCTTTCGGCACTGGGTGGCACACCTGCCGGGAACGGTACGTGGACGGATCCGGGCGGAGACCCGTTCAGCGGGACCTTCCAACCAGGTGCATCCCAGGCCGGGGTATACACCTACACCGTGACCGGGCAAGCGCCCTGCACACCCGCCGTGGCCACGGTAACGGTAACGGTCAACACCGCTCCTGACGCCGGGAACAACGCATCCATCAGCATCTGTTCCGATGATGCACCCCTGGACCTGTTCGCCCAGCTGGGCGGCGCTCCCGATGCCGGCGGGAGTTGGACAGCCCCTGGCGGAGCTCCTCATTCGGGCTCCTACGATCCGGCGCTGGACGGCCCTGGAGCGTACACCTACACGGTGACCGGTCTGGCGCCTTGTGATGATGCCAGTGCCGTGGTGACCGTATCCGAGGTGGAGGCTCCGGATGCAGGAACCTCCGTGGTGATCTCGGTCTGCAGCAACGACGGCTCCTTTTCGCTCCTTGGGCAGTTGGGCGGCACGCCCGATAACACCGGAAGCTGGACCGCTCCCGGTGGAGGTGCATTTGGGGGGACCTTCGTTCCCGGTACCAGCCAGACCGGTCTGTACACGTACACCGTTCCCGGCTCTCCGCCCTGCTCGAACGCGGTCTCCACCGTGGATGTGTCGGTCGTTCAAGCCCCGGACGCGGGCACCAATGGGAACCTGTTGATCTGCAGTGATGACGCGCCGGTCGCCTTGTTCAGCCTCCTTGGTGGCACCCCCGACCCGGGAGGGGCCTGGACCAGGCCCGGGGGGACGGCCTTCGGCGGTACGTACAACCCATCCAACCCGGCGCATCCCACAGGGATCTATACCTACACCGTGGCGGGCTCCGGGCCCTGTGCGGATGCCACGGCCACGGTGCAGGTCACCGAAACACAAGCGCCCGTCGCTGGCACCGATGGCTCCATCACCGTTTGCAGCACGAACGGTCCGTTCGACCTGCTGGATGTGCTTGGCGGCAACCCCGATGCCACCGGTACCTGGAGCGACCCGAACGGTGTGGCGGTGGGCGGGGTCTTCGACCCGTCCGCGAGCCTGCCAGGCAGCTATCGCTACGTTGTTCCTGCCGCCGCTCCTTGTGACAACGATACCGCGTTCGCCACGGTCAATGTGAACACCGCTCCGGATGCGGGCACGAACGGCTCCATCGAGGTCTGCAGCGACGACCCCTCCTTTGACCTGATCACGATCCTTGGAGGAACTCCTGATGCCGGAGGTGTCTGGAGCGATCCGGACAGCGATCCGTTCAATGGGACGTACCAGCCGGGGATCTCCGAGGAAGGGGTGTACACCTATGTGGTGGATGGTCTCACCCCCTGTGCGGATGCCAGTGCGGTGGTGGTGGTGAACGCAACGGACCGCCCGGACGCAGGGACCAATGCCACCGTGGAGGTCTGCTCCACGGATGCGTCCTTCTCCCTGTTCGATGAACTTGGCGGGACACCGGACGGTGGTGGTTCCTGGACCGCCCCGGGGGGCGGCGGAAGCAACGGCCAGTTCACCCCGGGAACGAGCACGGCGGGGGACTACACCTACACGGTGGCCGGGAGCGGCCCCTGCGCGGATTCATCGGCCGTGATCACGGTGATCGTGAATCCTGCCCCGGATGCCGGTGAGGACGCGACGGTGACGGTCTGTGAGGACGAGGTGCAAGTAGACCTCCTCGATGCCCTGGGTGGTACCCCGGACGCTGGTGGCACATGGACCGACCTGCAGGCCACCGGTCAATTGAGCGGCGAGTTCTTCAGTCCGCTTGGCCTTGCGCCGGGGAACTACGGATTCCTCTACACGGTGCCGGGAAATGGCCAGTGCGCGGATGCCACGGCGACCGTCACGGTCACGATCGTATCCCAGCTGGACGCCGGCTCCAATGGCACCGTGCAGGTGTGCGGCAGCAATACCACCTTCAACCTGTTCAATGGGCTTGGAGGTTCACCGGACCCCGGCGGTGTGTGGATCGATCTGGACGCGACCGGAGCGACCTTCGGCTCGCTGTTCAACGCTTCCGCCGTTTCTCCCGGCACCTATCAGTTCCGATACCTGCTGGAAGGCACCATCGGCTGCTCCTCGGACAGTGCCACGGTAACGGTGACCACGGTGGCGGCACCGAACGCCGGATGCAACGGCACTGCGGTGTTCTGCTCCAACGGACCTCCGGCCTCCTTGATCAATTACCTGGGCTGCAGCCCGAGTCCTGGAGGTATCTGGACCCGTCCTGGCAACCATCCTTTCTCCGGAGTTTACAATCCCGCGACCAACAGCCCCGGGGTGTACACCTATCGGGTTCCGGGCAATGGTCCCTGCCCGGATGCGATCGCCACCGTCACGGTCTCGGAGACTCCTGCACCGAATGCCGGGGACCCAACTCCTCCATACGAGGTCTGTGAGACCGATGCGGGGTTCAACATGACCTCGGTCCTGAACGGCAACCCCCAGACCACGGGCACCTGGACCGACCCGAACGGGATCCCGCATGGATCCACCTTCCTGCCCGGACTGGACATCCCAGGAACCTATCTCTACACGGTCACCGGTGGGTTCCCCTGTCCTCCGGACATCACCCCGCTCACCGTGGTGGTCAACGATGCCGCCAACGCGGGCGGCGATGCCTCGGTGACCGTCTGCAGCGATGATCCCCCCTTCCTCCTGGTGGACCAATTGAACGGCACGCCCGACCTGGGCGGCACCTGGACGGATCCGAACGGCGACCCGCTGCTCGGCGGCACCTACACGCCGGGCACGAGCACCCAAGGCACCTACACCTATACCGTTCCCGGAGACGCACCGTGCAATGATGATCAGGCCACCGTGGAGGTCTTTGAGAACCCGGAACCGGATGCGGGCACCAGCACCACGGTCACGTTCTGCGCCAACGGCCCGAGCGTGAACCTCTTCACCCAGCTGGGTGGTACGCCGGATCCGACCGGAACATGGAGCGGCCCCGGAGGTCCGTTCAATGGCACCTTCCTGCCGGGGTCCGATCAACCCGGTGTGTACACCTACACGGTGAACGGCATCACCCCGTGCGGCAATGCGACCGCGCAGGTCACCGTGTTCGTGAACGACCCGCCCAACGCAGGCTGCAGTGCCGCGATCACGGTGTGCAGCAACGACCAGGCCTTCGCCCTGGTCGATGTGCTCACGTGTTCCCCCTCCCTGAACGGTACCTGGACCGCTCCAGGGGGTGGTGCGCACAATGGTGTCTTCATCCCCGGGAACAGCCCGCCCGGCACGTACACCTACACGGTCCCGGGGGCAGCTCCCTGCGCGAACGCCACGGCAACGGTGACGGTTTCGGTGAACACGGCCGCCAGCGCTGGTTGCAATGGCAGTGTCACGCTCTGCAACACGTCCGGTTCGTTCAGCCTGTTCTCGGCGCTCACCTGTACGCCCCAGTCGGGAGGCACCTGGACGGCACCCGGCGGTGGCCCCCACTCCGGGACCTTCGTACCCTCCACCGAGCCCCAGGGCGTGTACACCTATGTGGTCGCTGGCCAGGCGCCCTGCGAGAACGATTCGGCCACCGTCACGGTCACGGTGAACACGGCCCCGAACGCCGGGTCCAATGGGTTGGTGATCGTCTGTGACGACGACCTCCCCTTCACCCTGATCGACATCCTGAACGGCAACCCGGCCCTGAACGGCTCCTGGCTCGATCCCTTCGGTGTGGTGCATTCGGGGATCTACATCCCGGGCAGCTCCGAACCCGGGGTCTATACCTACACGGTGAACGGCCAGGCGCCTTGTGCGAGCGCTTCCGCCTCCGTGACCGTGATCGAGAACGAAGCCCCTGATGCCGGCAATGATGCGCTGGAGACCGTTTGCAGCGATGGGCCGAACTTCCAGCTCTTCGCGCTGCTCGGTGGCAACCCCGATCCGAGCGGGGACTGGTATGATCCGAACGGAACGGGCCACAGCGGGACCTACGACCCGGGCAGCTCACTACCAGGCACCTACCTGTACGTGGTCCCGGCAGTGGCTCCTTGCGCGAACGACAGCGCGGAAGTGACCATTTTCGAGAACGAGGCGCCGCAGGCGGGCATCAGCACTGCGCCGCTCGTGTGCGCGGATGTATCCCCGTTCCCCTTGATCGACCTGCTTGCCGGTACGCCTGACCAGAACGGGACCTGGACCGGACCAGGAGGAGTACCGCACAACGCCGTCTTCGATCCTGCGATCGACGTTTCCGGGACCTACACTTACACGGTGGCCGGGGTCCTACCCTGTCCTGATGCCGTGGCCCAGGTGCAGATCACCTTGGTGCCGGCCCCTGATGCTGGCATGAACGGCACGCTGACGGCCTGCGTGAGCGACCCGTCCGTGGACCTGTTCAATGGGCTCGGTGGCGCACCGGACCTGGGTGGTTCCTGGAGTGATGATGACAACACCGGAGCACTCACGGCAAATATCCTGGACGCCACACAGTTGAGCCCCGGGGTGTACACCTTCACCTATACGGTGGAAGGCTCCGGACCGTGTGATGACGCGACGGCCACCGTGACGGTCACCATAGCCGACGAGCTCAATGCGGGTGATGATGGCTCAGCCCAGGTATGCGACAGCCAGACCAACCTGGGCTTGTTGAGCGTCCTTGGAGGATCTCCCCAGTCCGGAGGGACCTGGTCGGACGACGACAATACCGGCGCGTTGATCGGTGGGGTGTTCGATCCCTCCCAGGCCGGGCAAGGAACGTTCTCATTCACCTATGTCCTGTCCTCGGCACAATGCCTGAACGACACGGCCGTGGCCACCGTCATCGTCCTTGACGGCCCGAACGCCGGCTGCGATGGGTTCGTGAACCTCTGCTCCACCTCGGCACCGTTCCAATTGATCAACGCCATCGGATGTTCACCGGATGCCGGAGGAAGCTGGTCCGACCCGCAAGGGGTCCCGCATTCCGGGAATGGCACATTCCTGCCGGCCACCGATCTGCCCGGTGAATACCTCTACGTGGTGCCTGGCATCGGTGCGTGCCCGGCCGATACCGCCCGAGTGGACGTCAACGTGACACCGGCGCCTGACGCAGGCCTGCCGAACACCGTGACCGTCTGCAGCTCGGACGATCCCTTCTCCCTGTTCGACCAGCTGTTGGGCACGCCACAGACCGGGGGCACATGGACCGGACCAGGCGGTGCGCCCAACAACGGGTTCTACACGCCTGGGCTCAGTGTTCCCGGGGTTTACATCTACCGCGTCACGGGGCAGGTCCCTTGCGCCGATGATATCGCCAGCGTGACCGTGAACCAGAACGATGCACCGAACGCCGGAGGCAACAATTCCGTGGCCGTCTGCAGTTCCGACGCCCCGTTCAGCCTGTTCGGTCTGCTCACCGGTGTGCCCGACCAAGGCGGATCCTGGATCGGACCCGATGGTCTTGGCCATGCCGTCACCTTCAACCCGGCCGCGGACCTGGGTGGGGCCTACACCTATGTGGTCACCGCACAGGCTCCTTGCGTGAACGATTCCGCCACCGTGTTCGTAAGCCTGACCGAGGCACCGGACGCCGGTGGCGATGGCACGCTGCAGGTCTGTGTGACGGAGGACAGTGTGAACGTGTTCAGCGGCCTCACAGGAACACCCGACACCACGGGTTCCTGGACGGACCTGGATGGTACGGGCGCGCTGAGCGGGGCCACCTTCAATGCCACCTCCGTGGCGCCAGGCTCCTACCAGTTCCAGTATTTCCTGCCCGGCAACGGACCCTGCCCTGCCGACTCGGCCGTTGTGACCGTCGAGGTGGGCACCGGGCTCAGCGCGGGGGTCGGCGGTCCGGTGACGATCTGTGGCGGTATCACCGCCTATGACCTGTTCCAGGCCTTGGGAGGAAGTCCGGATCCCGGTGGCACCTGGTCGGATGACCTGGGCACGGGATCCCTGACCGGTTCGCTGATCGATGCCTCGCTGTTGCCGGCGGGCGGAACCTACCCCTTCACCTACACGGTGCAGGACCCGAACTGCGGGGACGTTCAGGCCACCGTGGAAGTGTCCACCACGGAGTTCCCCGATCCCGGGTCGGGCGGGCCGTTGGTGCTTTGCAGCACGGATGGTGTGGTGGACCTCACCGGCGAGCTCGGCGGCGCACCGGACCCCGGTAGTTGGACCAACCCGGGTGGACAGCCCTTCAACGGCCAATTCGATCCTGCCGTGGACACCCCGGGTGAGTACGTATACACCGTGCCCGGCACCTCATCCTGCCCGGATACGAGCGCCGTCCTCGATATCACGATCAACCAACCACCGGATGCGGGATCCGATGGGCAATTGCTCGCCTGCGACACATTGACCGCGCTCGACCTGTTCCCTGGTCTTGGAGGGGCGCCACAGACCGGTGGTACCTGGTCCGACCCCGGAACGACCGGCGCGTTGACCAACGGGCTCGTCAATACCACCCTGCTCCCGGCCGGCAGCTACGCGTTCGATTATACCGTGGACGTGCCTGGATGCGGAAGCGATGATGCCTCCGTGGTCCTCACGGTGGTGGAAGGCGTGACCGTCAGGGCCGTCCAGCTGGACTGCAATGAGGAGGACCGGACCTACGTGGTCACCTTCATCATCGAAGGGGGAGATCCCGGAACCTATGCCGTGACAGGTCTCGAAGGGACCATTACCGAGCAGGCCCCCTACGTGTTCGAGAGCGTACCCGTGATCACCAGTGAGGACTTCGAGGTGATCGTGGACGACCAATACGGTTGCGGTGCGGTGGTGGTGGCGGGTTCCTCGCCCTGCGAGTTCACCGAGGACGTGTTCGTGCCCGGGGCCTTCACACCGAACGGTGATGGGATCAACGACTTCTTCCAGATCCCGGGGATCGAAGGCTTCCCGCTCAACGAAGTGATCATCTTCAACCGGTGGGGCACCGAGGTCTTCAAGGCCACGGGGTATGACAACCGCATGGTGTTCTGGGATGGAACGTCCGTGGATGCGCTGTTGCCCGGCGAGCTGCCCACCGGCACCTATTACTACGTGATCGACCTGGGCAATGGCGCCGAGGTGATCAAGGGCTATGTGTACCTGGAGCGATGAGGAACGGCCGGCATATCCTCCTATCGTTGCTGCTCTGGACGGGGCTGGCCGGCACCGGTCGTGCGCAGCAGGACCCGCTCTACAGCCAGTACATGTTCAACACGCTGGCCTTCAACCCGGCCTATGCTGGAAGTGCCGATGTGTTCACCATCATGGCGCTCAGCCGGCATCAATGGGTCGGCTTTGAAGGAGCCCCGAGCACCCAGACGCTCACCTTCCACTCCCCACTGCCCGGCCAGTCCCTGGGCCTGGGTTTCTCGGCCATGAACGACCGCGTGGGTCCGGTACGGCAGACCGGCGCGTTCGTGGACTTCGCCTACAGGATCCGCACGGGTGCGGACACCCGCCTGGCCTTCGGGCTCAAAGGGGGAGCCAACCTGTTCCAGGCCGACCTGGCCTCCCTGCCCACGGTCCTCCCGGACCCCTCCCTGACCAACATCCAGAGCACGATACTCCCGAACTTCGGTTTCGGCCTCTTCTGGCATTCCAGCCGTTACTACGTAGGCCTTAGCGCTCCCAAACTGCTGGAGAACGAGATCTCCAGCACGGATGGCACGGTGATGACCACCAGCAGTGAGGCACGGCACTACTTCCTGATCGGTGGCTATGTGCTTGACCTGGGGCCGGACATGAAGTTCAAGCCGTCCTTCATGGTGCGCGCCGTGGAGGGTGCGCCGCTCTCGGCCGACATCAATGCGAACTTCCTGCTGCGTGAACGCATCTGGTTCGGGGCCATGTACCGGCTGGGCAATGCCTTCGGTGTCATGGGCCAGTACCAGATCAACGACCAGCTCCGCGTGGGGTACGCCTTCGACATGACGACCACGCGCATCGGAGCCTACAATGCAGGAACGCACGAGCTGATGATCGGGTATGACCTGCGCTTCGTGAAAGGACGAACGATCTCACCACGGTATTTCTGATGAAGCAAGGCCTTCGATACCTGCTTCTGCTACTGCTCCTTCCGGCGGTGTCGCACCTGCCCGCACAAGGCAATGCCGATGCCCATGTGCGACAGGGTGACACCTACTTCTCCCAGATGGCCTATGCCCGGGCGATGGAGGAGTACCAGGCGGCCGCGGACATGGGCGCCGTGAACGAGCACGTGACGAAGCGGCTGGCCGAATGTGCCATGAAGGTGGGCGACACCGAGTCCGCCGAACACTGGTACAGCATCGTGGTGAAGTTCCTGAACCGTGAGCCGCGCGACCTGTACCATTACGCGGAAGCGCTCAAGAGCAACGGCAAGTATGAACTGGCCGAGGAATGGATGGACCGCTACCTGGTGATGGCCGACCCGGATGGAGGTCCCAGGAGGTCCAACATCACCGACTTCGCCAAGAAGTTCACCCAGGAACTGGACCGGTTCACGGTCCGTTCGGTATCGGTGAACACGCCGTTCTCCGATTTCGGCACCACCTGGCTCGGTGAACGTCAGGTGGCCTTCGTCTCAGCGCGGAACGAGACCGTCGGCGTTCAACGCAGGGCGGCCTGGAACGATGAGCCCTTCCTGGACCTTTATGTGGCCGATGTGACCGCGGAAGGAGGCCTGACCGATGCCAGACCGCTACCTGGCAAGGTGAACTCCAAGCTGCACGAGGGACCGGCGACCGCGAGCCGCGACGGAGGGGAACTCTGGTTCACCAGGAACAACCACTTCAAAGGCCGGACCGGCAGGTCCCAGAACGGGGTCAATCGGCTCAGCATCTACCATGCCAGCCGGGAAGGAGATGGGTGGGGTGGATTGGAGAAGTTCCTGTACAACAACACGGAGTGCTCCGTCGGGCATCCGGCCTTGTCGCCGGACGGAGAACGTCTCTACTTCGCGAGCGACATGCCCGGCGGGTATGGTGGGGCCGACCTGTACGTCTGCGTCCGTCGCTCCGGTGGTTGGAGCGAGCCTGAGAACCTGGGGCAGGGAGTGAACACCCCGGAGAATGAGCTGTTCCCCTTCATCGCCCGGGACGGCACCTTGTACTTCGCCTCCGATGGCCATCCGGGATTGGGAGGATTGGACATCTTCGCGTCACCTGCCTCCGACCAGGGGTTCAGTGTCGCGCTGAACGTTGGAGCTCCCGTGAACGGGCCTCGTGACGATTTCGCCTTCATCATCGATGCCGCGAACGAACGCGGGTTCTTCTCCTCCGATCGACCGGGCGGAGCCGGTGGTGACGACATCTACGCGTTCACGCAGCATCGCCCGCTGGAACAGCGATACCTCTGCACGGGCATCGTGATCAACGATGAACACGAAGAGCCCATGGTGGACGTGGAGGTGACCCTCTTCGACAGGACCGGGAACGTGGTCGCTTCCACCACCACGGACGCCCGCGGCGAGTATTCCTTTCCGGTGAAGCAGGATACGGAGTACCGCCTGGTGGCACGGGCCGAGGGGATGTATGATGGGGAACAGCACCTCAGCACCGAGGACATCGCCCGCAAACAGATCCTGGTGCGTGATATCCACCTGGTGCCCGACGCGGGCGTTTGGCTGCGCGGCACGGTGCGACACGCGGACCGGTTGGGGTTCATCGAAGGCATGACCGTGAGCGTGGTGAACCTGAGCAGCTTCTATAGTGAGGCACACACCACGGGGCCGGGGGGAGATTTCAGCTTCCGACTTCAACCCAATGAGGAGTTCGAGGTGCTCTTCGAAAAGGAGGGCTTCTTCAGCATGAGCGTTCCGGTGAGCTCCATCGGCATGCGCCAGGGCATCATCGACCTGAACGACGCCCGCGACCTGAGCTTCGACCCGGTGGTGCTGGACGAACCGATCCTTCTGAAGCACCTGCGCTGGGCACAGGGCAGTGCGGATATCGACCGCATCGGGAAGACCGAACTGGACCAGCTCGTCGAGCGCCTGATGGTGAACCCGACCCTGCGGATCGAAGTGTCCGTGCACAGCGATTCGCGCGGTGATGCCGCGACCGACCGCAAGATCACCCAGCAACGGGCCGATGCCATCAAGGCCTACCTGACCGCCAATGGAGTGCCGGGCGACCGCATCGTGGCCAAGGGGTATGGCTCCACCCGCCTGCTGAACCACTGCGTTCCGGGTGTGGAGTGCACCGAGGAGGAGCACGCGGAGAACCGCCGGAGCACCTACGCAGTGATCGGGACCACCGAGTGACCGGGATCACGGCGAATGGGAGGCCGTTCGCCGTTCCTTTGCGTCATGGGAACCATCATCCTTCGGGCCGGCAGTGTCCTGTTCACGGCCGCCATGACCATGGGCCTGCTCGCCTCCTGCGGAGAGGGCGGCCAGGAACCTGCCACGGAGACGTCCCGGACGATGACCGGGGAACAACGGCCGGCGACCGCTCGGGGCGGCACGGTGAGCGTGGCTGATTTCCAACGACTGATGGCGGAGCACCCCGGACAGGTGCTGGACGTCCGCACCCCCGGTGAATGGGATACCGGCGTGATGGAAGGTGCCCTACTCATCGACTTCTACGAGAAGGACTTCGCGCAGCAGCTGGACGGCCTGGACCCCACACGTCCTGTCTTCGTGTATTGCCATGCCGGTGGCCGGAGTGCCAAGGCCATGGACATGTTGCAGGCCAAGGGCTTCACCGAGGTCTACGACCTGGACGGGGGCATCACGGCCTGGCGTCAGGCCGGTGCGCCGCTGGTGGAGGC
This sequence comes from Flavobacteriales bacterium, assembly GCA_020635695.1. Classification (GTDB taxonomy): domain Bacteria; phylum Bacteroidota; class Bacteroidia; order Flavobacteriales_F; family PHOS-HE28; genus PHOS-HE28. The sequence goes on from JACJZH010000026.1 coordinate 15,010, forward strand.
TCCCAGCGGCACGAAGGAGTAACCCTCACGGGAGAAATGCTCCAGCGCCCGGGGTAGCGCGATCCGCAGGCGGTCCCAGGCCTTCAGGCTGTCGTGGAGCACCACGATCGACCCTGGCCTGACATGCCTGACCATGTTGTCCACGCAACGGGCGCCGTCGATGGTGGTATCGAAATCCGCGCTGAGCACGTCCCACATCACGATCCGGAAGCGCTTCTTCAAGGCTGACACCTGCCCGCGTGTGATGCGGCCGTATGGCGGACGGAAGAGCCGGGAGCCGACCACCGCATCACAGGCCAGAACACTTCGCAGGTAGGCCCTCCCGGTCGTGCTCCAACCGTTGGCGTGATCCCAGGTATGGTTGCCCACGGCGTGCCCCTCCGCACGAATGCGGTCGAGGATCGCAGGATGGTCGGCCGCATTCCGGCCCACACAGAAGAACGTGGCCTTGGCACCGTGCTCCGAAAGCCGGTCCAACACCCAGGGGGTCACCTCGGGAATGGGGCCATCGTCGAAGGTCAGGTGCAACGAACGCCCCTGTCTTGACCCATGCCAAAGCAGGTCCCGGGCCAGCGGCTTCACCAGGTCCGGGGTGCGGGTCAGGTAGGTCACGTGCTCAGAAGCGCGCCTTCGTTGTGCGCCGTTGCACCTGCCCCTCCAATTCCTGGAGCTTCTGTCCGTAGAGCGTTTCGAGACCCTCGAAGCGCTCGCGGAGGCGATCGCCCATCTCGCCTTGTGGATGCTCGGAGGTGACCAGTTGCACCATCCGGTCCATCACGGCGTGCGTGATCGCCATGTCGTTCACCAGCGGCGTTGCGAACTCGGGCTCCAGACTGATGTAGTAGTTCAGCTCCTCCTCCAGGATCTCGAACAGGCGCTCGGTGATCGCGTTGGCCTTGTCGTCCTTCCCGATCTGATAGTAGGCCTCGATGGTGGGCAGCAGGATGCGATCGAAGGGGACGTTCCGGTCAGGCATCTTTTCGATGCTGAGGTCCAGGATGTTCTCGGCCTTCGTCGGCTCCCCTTCGTCGATCAGGGCCTCGGCCAGGGTGCTCAACTGCAGGCGGAGGTTCGTGGTCATCCGAAGGATGTTCTCGTCCAGGTAGATGTCACCCTCGGTCTCCATGTTCCCCCATAGGAACTTCTCCATCACGTTGCGGTACATCACGTCCGTGCCCACACGACCGTAAGTGTTCGGATTCCGGTTGGGCGTGCGGATGGGCACCAGGCGGTAGGTGAGGCCCTCGAGCTGGAAGTACTCCTGCAGGTTGATGTAGCTGTCAGGCCCAGTGGTGACGGCGAAGTAGATGGGCCTTTCCCAGTTGAAGTTGGCCAGCAGGTCCAGCACCAGGAAGTGGTTCTTCA
>JACJZH010000027.1 GCA_020635695.1 Flavobacteriales bacterium
TTCGGTAATGTGCTGGAGATCAAGGAGAACCCGATCGACGACAAGCAGTGGTTCGAGCGGGAGCACCACAGCACCTGGTACACCTTCCGGGCCCCGGTGAAGACCACGCTCACCTTCGACATCATCCCCGATGATGTGGAGGACGACATCGATTTCCTGCTGTTCGCGGGCAACATCCCGGGCATCTGCGAGAAGATCGTGGACGAGACGGTGATGCCCATCCGGAGCAACATCTCGCGGAACGACCCGGCCATCGGTTCGCGCTGCGGATTGAGCAAGGACGCCCCCGACCAGTACGTCCGCTCGGGCGTGGGTGCCTCCTTCAGCAAGGCCGTCGAGGTGGAGCAGGGCGACCTCTTCTACCTGGTGATCGATTATCAGGACCGCCCCCGATCCGGATACACCATCCACTTCCACTACGATCCCCCGCCCCCTCCGCCGGTGGAGGAGAAGAAGACCCAGCAGAAGCTGGTGATCGATGTGGTGGACGCCAAGTCGGGCAAGCCGGTGGACGCCAACCTCACCATCGAGGGCATGGTCTTCGACCAGGTGGTGGAAGCGAAGGGCAGGAGCCACTACGAGTACGACATGGACATTTACCGCAACCTGCAGATCGGCTGCGTGCGCGCCGGTTACATGTTCCATTCCAGCAAGGTGAAGGGGAGCGTGGACCCTGAGGTGGCGGTGAAGGTGGAGCTGCTCCCGATCGCGCCGGGTGAGCATGTGGTGCTGGAGGACATCCGCTTCGTGGGCAACGACAGCAAGCCGCTGCGCAGCTCGGAGGCCGCCCTGCTGCTGCTGCTGCGCTTCATGCAGGAGAACCCCAAGGTGAGGGTGCTGGTGGAGGGCCATGTGAACGGCCCCACCTTCAAGAACAAGAAGGAGTTCATCGAGCTCAGCACGGCCCGCGCCAAGGCGGTCCATGATTTCCTGATGGTGAACGACATCGATCCGGGGCGCATTTCCTACGAGGGCCTGGGCAATGCCCACATGATCTATCCCGAGCCGAAGAACCGGGAGGAGAGCGAGGCCAACCGCCGGGTGGAGATCAAGGTGCTCTCCAACTGAGCGCACCGTTCGCCCTGGTACACCGCCATTCATCCCATGCGGCGCCCTGACCAGGGCTTGCCGGGTATTTTTGGACATTCCGGGACCCTGCCCCGGAGGACCGTCATGCGATACCCGACACCGTTCCTCTGCCTCGCCTTGCTCGCGGGGCCATCACTTACCGCCCAGAGCACCTGGACCCTGCAGCAGTGCGCGGACCGCGCCGTGGAGAAGAACCTGGCCGTGCGCGCCGCCGAGTTGGACCGGGACATCGCCGGTCAGGACCTGCGGGCGGCGAACTTCGGCTTCCTGCCCGACCTGAACGCCGCCGCCACCCATGGCTACAACTGGGGCCAGGCCATCGACCGGTACACCAACACCTTCGCCACCGACCGCACCCGCACCAACAACTTCTGGCTGAACAGCAGCTGGGACCTGTTCCGCGGGCTGCGCCAGCACCAGGTGAAGAAGCGTTCCGAACTGGACGTGCAGGCCGCCGATGAGGCCGTGGAGGCCGCCCGGGTGGACGTGCTGACCCAGGTCGTGGCCCGGTTCATGGACATGCTCAGCACCCGCGAGACGATCCGCGCCACCGAGCAGCAGGCCGCCCGTACGCGCGAACAGATCACCTTCACCGAGGCCCTGGTGGAGGCCGGCCGCCTCCCACGGGTGGACCTGCTGGACCTGCAGGCCCAGCTGGCGCGGGAGGAGCTGGACGTGGTGACCAACGAGAACCAGTACGACCGTGCCCGGCTGCAGATGACCCAGCTCCTGCAGCTCACCCCACAGGAAGCGGCCACGTTCGACATCGCCGCGCCCACGCTGGCCGCGGTGCAGCCCTCCGACCCCGATGCCGACATGGTGGCGATGGTGGAACGGGTCCTGGCCACCCACCCGGCCTACCAGAACGCGCAACTGCAGGTGGAGAGCGCCGAGCGTTCCATCGAGATCACCCGGACGCAGCTGCTTCCTTCCCTGAGCTTCAACGCCACGGTGGCCACCGGCTATTCCGGGCGCGACATCGTGACCGTGGGCGATCCCATCATCGGCGAGCCCACCCAGATCGGGTTCACCGAGGGCGGGGAGAACGTGTACACGCCGAACATCCAGTATGAAACGGAGACCCGTGACTTCGGCGATCAGCTGGACCGCAACCTGAACTACAGCGCCTCCTGGACGCTCAGCGTGCCCCTGTTCAACCAGATGAGCAACCGCACCGCCGCGGCCCAGGCACGCATCCGCTATGAGCAGGCACGCGTGCGCATGAGCGATCAACGCATCCAGCTGGAGCTTACCGTGCAGCAGGCCCTGAACGATCAGCGCGCGGCCTACCGCCAGTACCTGGCCGCCGAGCGCGCCGTGAACGCCCAGCAGGCCTCCCTGGCCTTCACCGAGGAACGCTTTGAACAGGGCACGGCCACTGCCCTTGACCTGACCACCGCCAAGGCGAACCTGCAGCGCTCCCAGGCCGACCAGATCGGCGCCCGGTACAACTACCTGATGGCGAAGAAGTCCCTCGACATCCTGCAGGGGCTGCCGCTGGAGCTCTGACCATGGCCCTGGTCCTCTGCCTCGAGACCGCCACCAAGCTGTGCTCGGTGGCCCTGTGCCGCGACGGTGCGCTCCTGGCTGAACGCGAGGCCGAAGAAGACCGCCACGTGCATGGGGAGTACCTGAACGTGTTCGTGGACGAGGTGCTGAAGGAGGCCGGCCTTTCTCCGAAGGAATTGGAGGCCGTGGCCGTGGGCATCGGCCCGGGCTCGTACACCGGGTTGCGCATCGGGCTCAGCGCGGCCAAGGGCTTCTGCTACGCGCTGGACATCCCTATCCTCGGCATCGGCACGCTGGAGACGCTTGTCCAGGCCGTGCGCGCTCAAGAGCCGGACCTGCCGCCCGATGTCCTGCTCCACCCCATGATCGACGCGCGCCGCATGGAGGTGTTCACGGCCGCCTACAAGCCGGACGGTTCGCTGCTGGAGCCGGTCGCCGCGGTGGTCCTGGATGGCACCTGGCCCAACCTTCAACCTTCAACCTCCAACCTCCAACACGTGGTGATCGGCGACGGCGCCGACAAGGCCTCCGAGCTTTGGGCCAACCGCACGGACATCCGGCACCTCCCCGGCATCAAGCCGCATGCGCGTCACCTGGCTCCGCTGGCCGAAGCCCGTCTCGCCAAAGGCGAAACCGACGACTTGGCCTACCTGGTGCCTGCCTACGGGAAGGGGGCGAACGTGACGCAGCCCGCGAAGAAGGCTCAGTAGCCCGCCAAGATCGCCAAGAGCGCCAGCAGCGGCAGGTCGCCGTCCACCTGGAAGAGCGCGTCGCCCTGTGAGGCGAAGGGACCGTAGGCCAGGTGCACCACGTTGCCATCCAGCAGGAAGGCGCCTTCGCCCTTGTTGCAGAAGGGGCCATCGCCGCGGAACACCTTGTTGCCGTCCAGCAGCAGCACACAGGCGCCCGGGGTGCAGTTGGGCCCGCTGCAACGGATCAGCCGATCTCCTTCCGCCGTGAAGGCGGGTGTGCCCCGCCGTCCGAACCCATCGGCCGCGTGGTACACGATGCCCAGTTCGGGGTCCAGCACGTACACCACCGGCCCGCGTGAACCCAGCGGCCCGCAGGACTGGTGGATGCGGTTGCCGTCCACCACGTAGGCCGCGTCACCGGGCGTACCGAAAGGACCGTAGGCCCAGCGCACCACGGTCAACTGGGCATCCGCTGCAAGGGGCAGCAGGAGCAGGGCGAGCAGGAGGGGGCGCAGGGTGTTCATCGGCGTTCGGTGGTGAAGCGCACCACATGGATGGTGCCGGTCCCGAGGTCCTTCCGGATGCGGGCCTTCAGGAAGAAGGTGTCCGCCTCGTAGAGGAACTCCTCGTGCGACACCTGGCGATCATCGTGCCAGAGATCGGTCTCCAGCAGGTTGCCGGCCTGGTCGTACAGGAAGGTGCGGCGTTTGCTGGTGGGCTTGTCCAGGTCGGGCCGTTCGGTGCGTTCGGCCAGGCGTCCCTGTTCGTCGTAGCGGAAGGTGGTGCGGGATCGGCGGCCGCTCACGGTGTAGCGGTCCTCGATCAGCACCAGGTAGCCATCGCCGTTGCCGATCCGCCATTCCTCCCGGTACTTCAGGCCCAGGTCGTTCAGGTAGGTGCGCCGCAGCGTGCTGTCGTTGGGCTGGTCGTAGCGGTAGCGTTCGTCGCTGATCTCGGTGCGTTCCCCGGGGATCGGGTGGTAGCGGTCGGTGCCCAGGTTCTCGATGCGGGTGTAGGTGCTGCGCACGGGCCGGTCCAGGCTGTCCAGCTCGTGCTCCAGCGCGAAATGTCCGCTCAGGTCGTTGCGGAACTCCCGTGCCGGATGCCGATGGGTGCCGAACTCGAACAGCACGTACGAGGTGTCCGTGCCACTTCCCGGCCGGCCGTGCGAGGTGTTGCGGTACACGGTGCGCCCCTGTTCGTCGAAGCGGAAGTGCAGCCGCTCGGGCCGCTGGTACATGGGCTCGCCGTCGCGTTTGATGTGCGTGGTGCCCGTCATGCTCGCGATGCCGTTGCGTTGGATGAAGCGCGGATTGAAGACCAGGTCGGCCGGGTCCTCCGCATCGGCAGGTACCAGCAGGACCTGCGCTCCCGCAAAAGCGGCGGGCAGCAGGCCGAGCACCAGGAGCAGGATCCTCATCGGCCCATCTGCTCCAAGGCCTCGGCCACGGTGTTCACCGGCAGCTGGCAGACCTTGTGCTCGCACACGAAGATGGTGGTGCCGCCCAGGAAGCGGTCCTCCAGCAGGGGCAGGTCGCTCTCCCGTTCAGCTCCCACGAACACCCGGTTGGGCACGTAGTGTCGGCCGAACTCCAGGCGCCGTTCCAGGGCCTCCGGACCGGTGATGGCCACCTCGTGGAAGGGATAGGCCAGGTGCTGGGCCAGCTGCGCCCAGTTCGAGAAGCCGCTCGGGTAGTCGGCGAAGGAACCCTTCACATGACCCAGCATCCGTTCGGCGTCGGCACGATCGGCGGGGCGGTCCAGCAGGGTGCCCAACTGGAAGAGCACCCGGCCCATCACGGAGTTGGAGGCGGGCGTCACGTTGTCGTTCACCTCCATCTTGCGGGCGATCAGGGCGGGGTCCAGATCGCTGGTGAAGAAGAACATGCCGCTGCGATCGTCGCTGAAGTGCGCCCGTGCGTAGGTCACCAGGGCATCGGCCTCACGCAGCCAGCGCTCGTCGAAGGTGATGCCGTACAGGGCCAGCAGCGCGTCGGCGGTGAAGGCGTAGTCCTCCAGGTAGCCGTTGATCGTGGCCTTGCCGTCCTTGTAGCTGTGCCACAGCCCGCCGTCCTCCCGCCGGCATTTCCCCAGCAACAGGTCCATGTTGCGCACGGCGGCGTCGCGGTAGGCCGGGGTGCCGAACGCGGCGTAGGCATCGCAGTAACCCTGCACCATCAGGGCGCTCCAGGACGTCAGGGCCTTGTCGTCAAGCCCCGGACGTTCGCGCTTGTCGCGGGCCTGGAAGAGCTTGTCGTTGATCCGGGCCACGGCGTTCCGGAGCTCGTCGGGGTCCATGCCCTGTGACTTCGCGAAGGCGGCATCGTCCTCCTGGCGCAGCAGGATGTAGCGGCCCTTTTCCCAGAGCCCCTTGGCGTTGATGCTGTAGTAGTCCGTGGCCAGTGCGAGGTCGTCGCCCAGTGCGGCTTCCAGTTCCTCCTTGGTCCATATGTAGAACAGGCCTTCCTCTCCTTCGCTGTCCGCGTCCAGGGCGCTGTAGAAGGCCCCTTCGGGCGAGGTCATCTCGCGTTCCACGAAGGCCAGGGTCCGCTCCACCACATCGCGGTAGAGCGGGTCGCCGAAGGCCTGGTATGCACGGCTGTAGGTGGAGACCAGCTGGGCATTGTCGTAGAGCATCTTCTCGAAGTGGGGCACCTTCCACAGCACGTCGGTGCTGTAGCGGGCGAAGCCCCCGCCCACCTGGTCGAACAGACCTCCCAGGGCCATGCGGTGCAGGGTGTTGCGCACGTGCTCCTTCAGCTCGTCATCACCGGTCAGGAAACCCTGCCGGAGCAGGAAGTCCAGGTTGTTGGGCATGGGGAACTTGGGCGCCTTGTCGGGGCCACCATGCTTCCGGTCGAAGGAGGGCTTCCAGGCGGCCACGTAGGCGTTGAGCTCGGCGGGCGTCACCGGGGCGGCATCCTCCACCACCTCCACGAGGTCGGCGGCGGCCACGCCCTCGGTCAGCTGGTCGGCGTACTGAAGCACCCGTTGCGGTTCGCGTTTCCAGGTCTCGGAGAGGTCGGAGAGCAGCTGCACCCACTGCTTCTTCGGGAAGTAGGTGCCGCCGTACACGGGGCGTCCGTCGGGCAGGGTGAAGCAGTTCAAGGGCCAGCCGCCCCGGCCGGTCATCAGCTGCACGGCGGTCATGTACACCTGGTCCACATCGGGCCGTTCCTCACGGTCCACCTTGATGCACACGAAGCGTTCGTTCATGAGGGCGGCCACCGAGTCGTCCTCGAAGCTCTCGTGCTCCATCACATGGCACCAGTGGCAGCTGCTGTAGCCCACGCTCACCAGCACCAGCTTGTTCTCCTCCTTCGCCTTGTTGAAGGCCTCATCGCCCCAGGGGTACCAGTCCACGGGGTTGTGGGCGTGCTGCAGCAGGTAGGGGCTGGTCTCCTGTGCGAGGCGGTTGGTGTGGGCGTGGGCGGTATCTTGCATGGCGTTGTCGGCATCGCCCAGGGGAGTGCGGCAGCCGTTCAGCGCATGCAACGCCAGGGCCAACAGGACGACGTGGGCGGTGTTCAGGGGCATGGGACGTCAAAGTAACGGTGTGGTGAAGGCCGGCCGCGTCCGGCGGCGTGTGGGCGATCAACAGCCCGGCGTGAAGGAGCAACGCTGGCCGGGGACCTGGATGGCCCTCGGCATCTTCTTCGCGATCTTCTCCTTTCTCTGGTTGGGGCCGCGCACGCTGGTACCGGGACAGCTCCTGGTGAAGCTCCTGGTGGTGTGCGGCCTGGTCACGCTCCTGCTGCCTTACCGTTCCACCGGGCTGCGCCTCGGGATGGAGCGCTTCGAGTGGTTCCTGTTCAATCTGCTGGCGCTGGGCCCCACCTTGAGCGGCCTCATCCTGTGGAGCAACCTGGCCATCCACGGTCCGGTCACCTGGGGTGAGGAGCCCGTCGGTCGGTCCGTTGTCATCGAGCTTCCTGCGAACGGGGGGAGCCCGGAACGTCATACGCTTCCCTGGCCAGGGGAACAGCGCTTCTCGCGCACCGACTGGATCTCGGCCGATGTGCGTGGCTGGCGGGTGGGTGTGGCACGCGGATGGACCGGGAAGGCGGTGGTGGTGAGCATGGAACTGGTGCGGCGGCCCTCCTAGCGGGTCAGGGTCTCCTCCACCTCGAACGGCACTTTCCGCTTCAACAGGCCGGCTCGGCCGGTCACGGTGCCCGTGGCACCCACCCGCATCTCGCCGCCAAGCGCGCTGCCCAGCAGCAGCAGCAGTCCGCCGCCGGTGAACTGCGTATGCAGGGGCACGCTGTAGCGGCGCGTGCTCCGCTTGTCCAGCACCAGCGCACTGTCCAGCACGGCCTTGCCGGCGGGCCGGCCGTTCAGGAAGAGGTCCACGTCCGGGTCCTGCACATGGATGCGGTACCCGTTGGGATTGTGCACCTCCACCTCCACCCGGAGGGCCACTCCCTGCGCGTCGAGCTGTTCCACCCGTACATCGTGCACGGTGCGCAACTCCACTTCGCGGTAGCCAAGGCAGCCCGCCAGCAGCGGAGCACAGAACAGGAGGAGGGATGACCGGGCCCGCATGACCGTTCCCCTGCCGATCGCGTGCCGATCAGGCCCGCCCGTTCATCAGGGAGGCGAAGTGGTGATGGAAGCGCGGGATGGTGGCGATGCCCTTCATGTAGTTGAAGACCCCGTAGTGCTCGTTCGGCGAGTGGATCGCGTTGGAATCGAGACCGAACCCGAACAGGATGGTCTTGAGCCCCAGCTCCTGCTCGAACAGCGCCACGATGGGGATGCTGCCACCGCCCCGGGTGGGGATGGGGGCCTTGCCGAAGGTGTCCTCCATGGCCTTGCTGGCGGCCTGGTAGGCGGGTGAATCCGTGGGGGTGACCGCGGCCTCACCGCCATGGTGGGGGCGTACCTCCACCTTCACATAAGGCGGCGCGATGCGCTCGAAGTGTTCCTGGAACAGCTTCGTGATGGCATCGCTCTTCTGGTCCGGCACCAGGCGCATGCTGATCTTGGCGTAGGCCTTGGAGGGGAGCACGGTCTTGGCGCCTTCCCCGATGTAGCCCCCCCAGATCCCGTTCACGTCCAAGGTGGGCCGGATGCTCGAACGTTCCTCCGAGGAATAGCCCTTCTCCCCGAGCACCTCGCCGATGCCCAGGTCGCGCTTGTACTCCTCCAGGTCGAACGGGGCTTCGGCCAGGGCCTTTCGCTCGGCCTCGCTCAGTTCCACCACCGCATCATAGAAGCCCGGGATGGTGATGCGCCGGTCCTCGTCATGCAGGGAGCTGATCAGGTCGCATAGCACGTTGATCGGGTTGGCCACCGCACCTCCGTACACCCCGCTGTGCAGGTCGCGGTTGGGGCCGGTCACCTCCACCTCCACGTAGCTGAGTCCGCGCAGTCCGGTGTTGATGCTGGGCACGTCGTTGGCGATCATGGCGGTGTCGCTGATCAGCACCACGTCCGCCTTCAGCTTCTCCCGGTTCTCCCGAACGTAGATCGCCAGGTTCTTCGAGCCGACCTCCTCCTCGCCCTCGATCATGAACTTGATGTTGCAGGGCAGCGCATCGTTCTTCACCATGGCCTCCAGGGCCTTCACGTGCATGTAGAACTGCCCCTTGTCGTCGGCACTGCCCCGCGCATAGATGTTCCCGTTCTTGATCACGGGTTCGAAGGGGGGGGAGTCCCAGAGCTCCATGGGATCCGGGGGCTGCACGTCATAATGACCATAGACCAGCACCGTGGGCTTGTCCGGCCCGACGAGCTTCTCGCCATAGACGATCGGATGGCCGGCCGTGGGGCAAACCTCGGCGTTGTCGGCCCCCGCCTTCAGCAGGCTCTCCTTCACCGCCTCGGCGCAGCGTTTCACGTCGTCCCGGTATTTCGGGTCGGCGCTCACGCTGGGTATGCGCAGGAGTTCGAAAAGCTCCTCCGTGAAGCGTTCCTTGTGCTGTTCGAGGTAGGTGTCCAGATGTTCCATGGGATGCCGGTTGTGCAGGAGGTGGCCAAAGATAGCCGCCTCGTACGGCGGGCCCGGGCAACCTTTGCCCCTGTAGCGGGGTCATACCGGGGTGTTCCCGCTAATTTCGTCGGCAGTATGAGCTACTCGATGATGCTGGCCCGTGCGGCCTCCCTGCTGCTGATCTTCCTGTTCGGTCCCCGTGCAATGGCCCAGCTGGTGGTGGGCACCACCCAAAGCCCTTCGGCGCTGGTGCAGAACGTCCTGTTGGGCAATGGCGTCGCCGTCTCCAATGTCACGTTCAATGGCGCTCCAGGCAACGTGCTGAACGATCAGATCGGGGACTTCGACGGGACGGCGTCCAACATCGGGCTTGGACAGGGTGTGCTCATCTGCACCGGAGCGGTCCAGGTGGCCCTGGGTCCGAACAATTCCGACTCCTGGTCGGAACCGGTCGGCACCCCGGTCTTTTCCCCCGACCCGGACCTGGAACAGATCGTGGGTGCCGGACTCACCAACGACGATGCCGTGCTGGAGTTCGACTTCGTGCCGTCGGGGGATTCGGTGAGCTTCCGATTCGTGTTCGCCAGCGAGGAGTACACGGAGTTCGTGTGCTCGGACTACAACGATGTGTTCGGCTTCTTCATCAGCGGACCCGGATTCACGGGTCCCTTTCAGAACGGGGCGGAGAACATCGCCCTGATCCCGGGCACCACGGTGCCCATCGCCATCAACACCTTGAACAATGGGGTGGCCGGCATCAACGGGACCCCGGCGACCTGCGATGCGGCCTATGTGGGATGGACCACCACCTCCGGCTATTTCGTGGACAATGCCAACGGCCCCACGGTGCAGTTCGACGGGTTCACGGTGCCCATGATCGCTTCGGCCGAGGTGCAGTGCGGAGAGACCTACCACATCAAGATCGCCATCGCGGACGTGTTCGATGACATCTACGATTCCGGGGTCTTTCTGGAGGGAGGCAGCTTCACCAGTTCCTCGCTGGTCTCCGCATCGCTTTACGCCGGAGGGCTGCTGAACAACACCCTTTACGAGGGCTGCGCGACCGGTGAGCTCGAGCTCCAGCGCTACGGCGATCTGTCCATTCCCGATACGGTACAGCTGATCGTGACCGGTACGGCGGTGAACGGGGTCGACCTTCAGCCCGCGCTCCCGTCCCAGGTGATCTTCCCGGCAGGGGATAGCGTCGTGACCTTCGTGCTCACCGCTCCCCTGGACCCGGATGCGCTCGAGACCGTGGACCTGGAGATCATCAATGACAACATCTGCAATGGCAACCCGCTGAGCTCGACGTTCAGTTTCTTCATCGATCAGGCCGCGCCCATGACGGTGGACCTCGCGGATGTGACCATCGGGTGCGCGGACACCACCACGCTGGTGCCTGCTATCGTGGCAGGCAGCACCACCTACGACATACTGTGGAGCACCGGGGCCACTACGCCCACGCTGCAGGTGTTCCCTGGAACGTCCACCCAGTACTGGGTCACCGTTTCCGATACCTGTGGGATCGAGAGCGTGACCGATTCGGCCTGGGTCAACATCCAGAACTACGCGCCCATCGACCTTTCGATCACGCCGGACACCCTTGCCGGATGCCTGGACACCGTGGACCTTCAAGTGGTCCAGCTGACGGGAGGTGATGGGGACTATACCTACACCTGGAGCTCAGGGGGTCTTGTCCTGGGATCGGGGACCACACTTGCCGTACCGGCCGACCCGGGTGGCACCTTCCAGTTGCTGGTGGAGGATGGATGTGGGGAACAGGATTCCGCGGTGGTCAGCGTCGGGGTCCAGAGCTTTCCCCCGATCACGCTTTCGATCACGCCGGACACCCTTGCAGGTTGTTTGGACACCGTGGATGTGCAGGTGGTGCAGTTGTCCGGTGGTGATGGGAACTACTCCTACGCCTGGACCTCGGCGGGTGTGGCCCTGGGGAACGGGACCTCGCTATCAGTGCCTGCCGATCCAGGGGGCGTGTTCCAGCTCGAGGTGGTCGATGGTTGTGGAGCGAGCACCCAGGCGACGGTGTCGGTGGGCCTGATGAGCTATCCGCCCCTTTCCGTGACCGCTTCCGCGGACAGCACGGTGCTGTGTGCAGGGGATGACGTGGAGATGGCGGTACTGGCGGTCTCCGGAGGAGCCGGTGGATACAGCTATGGCTGGACGTCCAACGGTGCGGCGCTGGGTAACGACAGCACACAGCTCGTATCGGTCAGCGACACCACCCTGTACCAGGTGACCGTGACGGACATCTGTGGTGCGCAGGCTTCGGACCAGGTGCAGCTGAACATTCCCTTCTATGCTCCGCTCTCCCTGGTCGCAGGCCCCGATACCCTGATCTGCCCGGGTGATGAAGTGGTCCTTTCGGCGGAACCTTCCGGAGGTGCCGGGGGCTATTCCTTGTGGTGGCCTGATGTGGGATCGGCCGACCCCCAGATCGATGTGTTCCCCATGCAGACGACGACGTTCCTGGTGGAAGTGACCGACCAATGCGGGGTCATGACCCAGGAGGATGTGACCGTGGAGGTCGAGGATGTATCGGCGGGGATCGACCTGGGCTATGGGGACGAATTCGAGATCACCGCTCAAAGCGTTTCCAGCCCCAACACGGTCGACTTCCTCTGGGACATGGGTGACGGGACCCTGTACCAGGGGGCCAACGTGGCACACGCGTACGCCGACCTGGAGGACCATCTCGTGCAGCTGGTGGTGGTGAGCGACATCGGTTGCCTGGACACCGCCACGGTGCTGGTCGTTCCTCCGGCACATCTGTACATCCCCAATGCGTTCACTCCGGACGGGGATGGCGTCAATGACGTGTTCCTTCCGATGGGGAACGACCTGTTCGAACTGGAACTGCGCATCTACGACCGGTGGGGTGAACTGATCTTCGAATCCGGCGGGGGAGAGCTTGCCTGGAACGGAGAGCTGAACGGCACCCCGGTGCAGAACGGAGTCTACATCTACCAAGTGCGTGCGGCCGGCCTGCGTTTCGGACCGGTGGAGCGCGTAGGACATGTGACCTTGCTACGCTGATGAACGACCTCATATCCCCGACCATGTCCAGATCCGCCCTGCTCCTGCTCGCAGCATTCACGGGAACGGCACTGTCCGCCCAACTGGTCCTGGACAATACCCTGACCCCGGAGCAACTGGTCCAGGATGTGCTCCTGGGTGGCGGTGTGACGGCCACGAACGTCACCTTCAACGGGCTCCCGGGAACGCAGACGAACGTGCAGATCGCGGGCTTCGACGGCTCGCAGACCACGCTCGGTCTGGACAATGGCATGCTGCTGTCCACCGGAGGGGTTGATTCCGCTCCAGGTCCCAATGATCAGGCAGGAGC
>JACJZH010000028.1 GCA_020635695.1 Flavobacteriales bacterium
GGGCCGCTTACCGGTGGCGCCACCTCATAGGTCAGTCCGACGGTGTCCAAGCCGCTTTGTGCCGTTACGGCATACACCACGAACTCATTGCTGTACTGCGGATAGCCCACCAGCCAATGCGTGGTTCCGTTTGGGCTGGAGAAGACCTGCATGCGCGTACTGACCATTGCCGGGCCGAAAGCGATCTCCTTGACACCTGGCACCACAGCACCCTGCCCTCCGTTCATGCTCATGTCCACCAAGGTGTATGAATACCGCGCTCCAGGCACCTCGGAGAGGACGTAGAAGAGATCATTGTTCCCGGGATGTGGAACTATCGCCTGCGGATAAGTAAAGAGTCCCATACTACCAGCCATCGTATCCCCATCGGCCTCATGTAACCAATTGTATCCGGCGGAAATCAAGAGGTCGCCAGATATTGGGTCGCAAATCGAATTCTCACGTCCGAGGACGAATGGCCCGGTATTGGCCAAAGCCACTGGCAGCGCTGCACCACCAAAGGCCAATGTTCCTCGCTCCCCTAACCGCCAGGTATCGAAGTAATGAGTAGCAGCAACCTGTGCCTTCACAAGTGGAACTGACAGTGCCAGCGTGATCACTGCCGTCGTCCTGAGGTTTAGTTTTCTCATTGGGGTGGAGTTCAGTCGAAAATTCGCAAAGCACCGTCATCCATACAATGCACTCCGGGGTTATAGTGATTATACACAAAGTAGAACCAATGTCCGCCCGGGTTCTGCCACGAATCCGGCGCATAGGAATGCGTCGGATTCATATCATTCGTTTCGCAATGAGCTTGGGCCGTGCCATAGTAGCACATCTGCGCCCAGCCAGGAGCCGGAAGTGAATTGGCCGCCCTGACTCGAACGCCTGTGATGTACGCTGCATTCGGCGGAAGTGTCACAGTGGTTACTCCCGGTGGGATGTTCGTCACCACATAGGAGGTCCAGACATTGCTAGTTGTATAGTAGTACACGAACAACTTATAGAGCGACTCGTTGGTCTGGTTGACCACCGTGTAGGTCAACGCCTGGGAAGCGGCTGCCGAGAGCAGGAAGGTCGCAAGCAAGACCAACCTATGTACAGATCGAATCCCATGTTCGATTCGCCTGTTGTGTGTGTGTGTGTGTGTCATGGCATGAATTGATCGCGTGTTGATCGAAATTAGATAAATAAAATGATGATGCAACTTCCGGCAAGAAAAAATGTTCTGGTGATCAATGACGCCCTTCCAGACCTTTGCCGATCTCATGTCCGGTGTTGACGCTTGTCCTTGTTGCCGTTGACCCTTGATACTTTTCCCTTGACACTTGCCACTTGACCCCCGCCCCACCCCGTGCCCGGCCTCTACCTCCACATCCCCTTCTGCCGCAGGGCCTGCACCTACTGTGACTTCCACTTCAGCACCAGCCTGGGGACGAAGGACCGGGTGCTGAAAGCCATGGCGCGGGAGCTGGAGGAACGCGCTCCTGGCTTCGACAATGGTCCGCTCAGCTCGATCTACTTCGGGGGCGGCAGCCCCAGCCTGCTGGAACCCCGTGAACTGGAAGCGTTGCTCGATCGGGTGCGTCGGCTCTTCACTGTGGACCCGGAGGCGGAGGTGACCCTGGAGGCCAACCCCGATGACATCACCGCCGGGCGGCTGGCGGCCTGGCGGCAGCTGGGCATCACCCGCCTGAGCCTGGGCACGCAGAGCTTTCGCGAGGACCGGCTGCGCTTCATGGGCCGCGCGCACACCGCGCCCGACGCCCTGCGCAGCATCGACCTGATCGCGAAGGCCGGGTTCCGCAGCTGGACCATCGACCTGATCTACGGACTGCCGGGCATGGACCGGGCCGAATGGGACGAGCAGCTCACCATCGCGCTGGACCACGGCATGCCGCACCTGAGCGCCTATTGCCTCACCGTGGAGCCGCGCACCGCCCTGGCGCACCAGGTGGCCAACGGAACCGTGGTGCCCGCTACGGACACGGACACCGCCGCCCAGTTCGATCGGCTCATGGACCGGATGGAGGCCGCGGGCTTCCTGCACTACGAGATCAGCAACTTCGGCCTGCCCGGGCACCTTGCCGTGCACAACCGCAGCTACTGGACCGGCGCCCCGTACCTGGGCATCGGCCCCTCCGCGCACAGCTTTGATGGGCGCACCCGCCGCTGGAACGTGGCGCACAACGTGCGGTATGCGCAAGGCGTGGAGGAAGGTGCCCGGTACTGGGAGGAAGAGACGCCTTCTCCCCTGGAGCGCACCAACGAGATGCTCCTGACCGGGTTGCGTACCACTGAAGGCGTCGTCCTCTCCGGCCTGCCCGTCGACGTTCTGGAGGAACACGGCGACGTGGTCCGGCGCTATGTCGAACAGGGACAACTGGTACACACGGACGGGCGTATAGCTTTGACAAGGACCGGGAAGCACTTTGCCGACCGGATCGCCTCGGACCTGTTCCTGGTGCCATGATCGCCGAGATCGAACACCGCAACCGCCGCCTGAAGGTCGACCTGGCCAAGCCGATCGACCTGAGCCTGCCCCTGCACGCGGGAGAAGGCCAAACGCGGGCCTGGTGGGTGGATCCCGTGAGCATGGAGGCCGTGGTCTGGGAGGGCAAGCCGATGCTGGTGGCCGAGGGCTCCTCGGTGAACTTCCGCACCATCCGCTTCAACCCGCACGGGCATGGCACGCACACCGAGAGCGTGGGGCACATCAGCCAAGAGGTGCACCCCGTGGGCGGCATGCTGGACCGCTACTTCTTCGTGGCGCAGGTGGTGAGCGTGCGTCCGCTGGACCGCCGCACCGCCAAAGGCGTCACCGACCACGTGATCACCCTGGGCCACCTGCGCGAGGCCATCGGCGACCGCATCCCCGAGGCGCTCGTGATCCGCACGGTGAACGGCGACAACGCCCGCGACGGGCGCGACTGGTCGGGCAGCAACCCGCCCTACCTGGAGGCCCAGGCCTGCGAATGGCTGCGCAGCATCGGCGTACTGCACCTGCTGCTGGACCTGCCCAGCGTGGACCGTGAATCCGACGGCGGCGCCCTGGCCGCGCACCACGCGTTCTGGGACCACCCCAACACCGTGGACCTCAAGCGCACGGTCACCGAACTGATCCAGGTGCCCCGCGAGGTGGTGGACGGCGACTACCTGCTGGAACTGCAGTTCCCCCACTTCATGAACGACGCCGCGCCCAGCCGGCCCGTGTTGTACGCCCTGATCTGATGGACCTCGGCGAGTTCCGCGCCTTCTGCCTGACGCTGCCCGGCGTATCGCACGACTTCCCCTTCGATGAGACCACCCTGGCCATGCGCGTGGGCGGCACGGCGAACAAGGCCGGGAAGATCTTCGCGCTCACGGACACCTTCCTGTTCGAGAGCATGAACCTGAAATGCGACCCCGAACGCGCCATCGAGCTGCGGGAACTGTACCCCGGCATCGTGCCGGGCTGGCACATGAACAAGCAGCACTGGAACACGGTGAGCACCGATGGCAGCGTGCCGGACAAGCTGCTGCGCGAATTGATCGTACACTCCTACGAGCTGGTGCGCGACAGCCTGCCGAAGAAGCAGCGCGAGGCCCTGGGCTGACCGGTCCGCGTACCTTCGCGGCACACCGGAGCGCTCCTTCATGAAGAACCAGCGGATCGTGCGCATCGTCGTGGGCTACTTCATCCGCGGCCTGCTACTCGTGGTGCCGGTCACCATCATCGCCGTGGCCGTATACCGCCTGTTCATCTGGCTGGACCGCATCATTCCCTTCGACATACCCGGCCTCGGTCTGCTGCTGCTGCTGGCCATCATCACCTTCGCCGGATGGATCGGTTCCACCGTGCTCTTCCAGCCCCTGGCGGAGATCGGGGAGGAGATCCTGCAGCGCATCCCCTTCCTCAAGACCATCTACGACGCGCTGAAGGACCTGGTGGGCGCGCTGGTGGGCAGCAAGAAGAGCTTCACGCAGCCCGTGCTGGTGCGCATGACCAAGCACAGCGACCTGGAGAAGCTCGGCTTCATCACCGAGGAGGACCTGGGCGTGTTGGGGCTGCCCGCAGGCCGCGTGGCCGTGTACCTGCCGCACAGTTTTGCCTGGAGCGGTAACTTGTACATCGTACCGGCCGACCACGTGACCCCGCTGGACGCCAAGGCCGCCGATGTGCTCAAGTTCATCGTGAGCGGTGGTGTGGCCAAGGAGGCGAACCGCTGAGGTGACCAAAGCTGGTCCGGCACGTCCCTTGTAGGAACGATGACCATGCGGAACGTCCTGAACACCCTGCTGATCGCGGTCGCTCTTCCCCTGGTGGCCCAGGAGGAACGACCGGCCACGACCGATCTGCCCCCTCCCACCGAGGTGCGGCACGCCTCCATGTCCTTCAGCACGGGCATCCATCCCACCTTCGCCGTCACCTTCGAGGGCACCGAGGAGCGCGATGTGGAGCGCTACTGGAAGGACAACCTCAAGGACATCAGCGCGGACGTCAGTACCAAAAAGGAACTGCTGGCCTCCGGAGCGCTGCTGCCCAACATCAGCAGCGACACCGTGCGTGTGCTCATGAAGGCCGACCGGCCCTCGAAGAAAAGCCCGCACCTGATGGTGCACGTGGCCTTCCTGACCGTGAACGGCTGGGTGGGTCCGGACAGCGACCCCTCCGAGGTGGAGGCCTGCCGCCAGTACGTGTACGACCGCAGCGTGGCCTTCAAGCGGGAAGTGATGAACGCCCAGTGGCAGGAGGCCGAGAAGGTGCTGAACAACCTGCAGCGCGAATACGACCTGCTGGTGCGCGAGCACGGGCGCATGGAGCAGCAGCACAAGAAGAGCCGCGACCGCGAGGAGGAGGCCCGCACCGACCAGGGCAGGCTGGAGGACGAGGTGAAGCGTGGCCGGGAGGAACTGGACGCCGCCTTGAAGGCCGCCCAGGACAACCCCGGCGAGGAGGCCACCGAACGGGCCGACAAGGCCGGCAAGGAATTGGGCAAGGCCGAGAAGCAGCTGGAAAAGGCCCGCGACACCGAGGTGGACCAGCGCAAGAAGGCCGAGCAGCTGGAGTGGGACCTGAAGCAGAACGAGGAGGCCCAGAAGAGCAAGCAGGTCGAGATCGCCCAGCAGCAGGAGGCCGTGGAGGCCCTGCACCGGAAGCTGATGAACGTCCGGTAATTTCGCCGCACCCCCGGCCGGCGGGGCGGCCCCATGTCGCGCGAACACCGCAACGCCCTGCTGCTGCTGCACGTGATCGTGCTGCTCTTCGGCATCACGGGGATCCTGGGGCGCCTGATCTCCCTTCCCGCCGACCAGCTCGTGTACATCCGCACCGTGGTGGGCATGCTCGGCCTCGTGGCCGTGGCACCACTATGGAAGGTACCCCTGCGTCCGAACCGGCACGACTGGCACCACCACCTGCTCACCGGAGCGATCATCGCCGTGCACTGGCTGGCCTTCTTCGGCGCGGTGAAGCTGGCCACCGTGAGCGTGGCGGTGACCTGCATGGCCGCGAGCACCATGTTCACCGCCTTGCTGGAACCGCTGTGGTACAAGCGCCGCGTACGCACCTACGAGCTCGGCCTGGGCGCGGTGGTGATCCTGGCCCTGGCCCTGATCTTCGGGCTGGAGACCGAACACCGCCTGGGCATCGCGGTGGCGGTGCTGGCAGCCCTCCTGGCCGCGTGGTTCACGGTGATCAACGGCAGGCTGGTGGCCCGCGACCACGCGGTGCGGATCAGCATCTACGAACTGGCCGGCGCATCGGCCGTCATGGGCATCTGGCTCGCGATCGATGGCCGATTGCCGCCCCCGATCTGGAAGCTTTCAGCGGCCGATGCGACCTACCTGCTGCTGCTCGGCCTGCTCTGCACCAGCTTCGCCTTTGCCGGCAGCGTGCAGGTGATGCGGCGGCTCTCCCCCTTCACGGTGTCGCTCACCATCAACCTGGAGCCGGTGTACACCATCCTGATCGCCCTGCTGATCTGGGGCGAGGACGAACGCCTGCATCTGGGCAGCTACCTGGGCTTCGCGCTGATCCTCGGCGCGCTCTACCTCAACGGCTGGATGCAGCGGCGGGCGCGGAAGCGGGGGGCTGGTCCAGCCTGACCGTATCGTCCCCCGGCCGGAAGTCCACGTAGCTCAGGAAGAACTGGAACATCTCGTCGGTGGTGCGCATGAAGCGGCTGTCGGCGCCGGTGACGTGCCGCGGCGGATCGAAGGGCTGGTGCGGGTTCTCCGCCGTGTTGTCGAAGGTGCCGTACACGTGGATGGTGGTGCCCGATGGCAGGGGCACCATGCGCGGGAAGGTGTACACGTATTGCCAGCGGAAGTCCCAGTCGTTGATGCGCACCAGGGGAACGGTGTCGCGCGCAGGCGTCACCGCATAGGCCAGGAACTCCGTGCCCAGCAGGTGCATGTGCGGATTCACGCTCAGCACGCTGATGGGCTCCGGCAGCGTGTAGGTGCTGCGGAAGGTGCGCACCTCGCCCGGTGCCAGTTCCAACGGAGGCTCCACCGGGGTGATGCCCAGGGATCCCAGCGCCAGCTCCTGGAGCGGCCGTTCGGGAGCACGTTCCGCGAAGTAGACCAGGAAGCGCGAGCGGTCGGTGGTGTCGCGCGCCGTGGGTCCGTAGTGGAGCGTGTTCAGCAGGAAGGAGCCCTTGCGCGCGAAGTGGTACCCCCCGATGCCTTCGGGATAGCGCGGAGGCAGCATGCCCGGCAGGTGGTTCACCGCGCTGGGCACCAGGGGCGGCCAGGTACCGTCGTCGTTGGCCAGCTGCAGGGCCGCGAACGCGTCCGGTCCGCCCAGCTGCTCCGCATCGATGTAGCCGTGCCCGGCGAACACATCATCCTTCGCACCCGGCGGATAGTTGATGAGCCCACCGTTCATGTGGTGCACCAGCGCCCGGTTGCCGGGTTCGAACATGATGGCACGTACGAAGGTGTCGCGTGGCAGCTCCCAGGGCGCCTTGGCGATCAGGAAGCGGTCGCGCGCATCGCCGGGGATGAAGGCCGTGTCCGGCAGCGGCACCACCAGATCGGGCTCGCCCAGCGGCGGCGCGTCCGGATGGTCAGGCGGGTCGGGCAGCGAGGCGGTGTCCCCCGGCAGCCGGCCCTGCTCCACCCACTTCGCGATCAACGCGATCTGCCGTTCGTTCAGCACGCGTTCGCCGAGGTAGCGGGCGTAGGCCGTGTCCGCCGGCCACGGAGGCATGTAGCGTTCGGTGGTCACGAAGCGCACCATCTTCGCCTTGCGTTGCACGTCGGTGTAGCTCACCAGCGGAAAGGGACCGATCTGCCCCGCGCGATGACAGGGCATGCAGTGCTCCCAGACCAGCGGCGCGATGTGCTCGGCGAAGGTGACGGTGTCCGGGAGTTGAACGTCGGAAGTCGACGGGTCGGAGGGTGGAACGTTGCAACCGGCAACACCCAACACCACCAACATCCAACACCCGACCTTCACTCGCATTCCAACACGCAGCCTACGGCCTGCACGGCCCGTTGTTCCGGAAGTCCCCCGTTGCGAAGCGCGGCGAGCGCGTCCTGCAGGTAGTGCTTCGTCGCCTTCACCTTTTTCCGGCCGGCGCGCACCGCCCAGTCGTCGATGGCCCCACGGTACACGTAGCGCCCATCTGCATCCACCAGGAAGGCCTCGGGCGTCACCGTGGCGTTCAGGGCGTTCACCACGGCGCAGTCCGTGTCCATGAGCAGGGGCATGCCGATACCGTACCGCCGCGCAAAGGCCCGCACGCTGTCGGCCGGAATGAACTCCGTGGGGAACAGGCCGATCGCCTGCACCGCTTCCCCCTGCGTCGGGAACTCCGCCAAGAGGCCAGCGTAGTTCATGCACATCGGGCAGTCCGGGGAGAGCACCAGCAGCAGCGTTCCCTGCTCACCGCGCAGGTCGCCCAAGCGCATCTCCTTTCCTTCCGCGTCAGGCAGACGCAGGTCCCAGACCGATGTAGAAAGGGCATGGTCCGCATTGCCGCAACCCATGGCGACCAACCACGGGAGCATCCGGACCACTGCCCCGGCGCAACCACGGAGCATGGCACGAAGATACCGGGCTCATGGCGTGACCGGCAGCGCCGCGGCGCCCAGGACCGGCCCATCCGCGGCCTCCTGGACAAAGGCCACCACCCGCATGCGGGAAGGGTCATCCACCGCTTCGAGGGGCAACACCACGGTGTACATCAACTCCCCTGGCCTCAACGGCACCGTGCGCAACTCGCGTACCACGGCCACATGGTGGAGTTCGCGTCCCCGGTTCTCACCGGCGGTCACCCGGCTGGAAAGCCCGTCCTCGACGAGCGCGACCTGCAGCACCGCACCTTCGGGCCAGGCCTGCTTCCGGACCTCGTTCACCTGCACCTCCACCTGAAGCCCGATCGCGGTGGACTTCGCGGAGCCGGCCAAGGTGAACGCTACCGGACGTTCGAGCTCCTCCGCGACGTGTTCGCTCAGTTCCGCCTGGCGCGAACCCGTGAAGGAGTACCTGCCGTTCACCACGGCCTGCGGGGTGTACACCCGGTCGCCCAGCCTGGCGCTGTAGGCCCGTTGCCGTTGCTCCCAGGACAGCCGGGCGAAGCGGTCGGGCCATCCGAGCCGGTCCCAATAGGGCACGTGGTAGCTGAGCACGAACACCGGCAGCTGCTCCCTGTCGGCGCGTTCGGCCCATTCCGCCAGCAGCTCATCGGCCGGTGGGCAGCTGGAGCAGCCCTCGGAGCCGAACAGTTCCACCACGGCCACCCCATGCGGATCGGCCGGGAGGTCCTGCGAGCGGCCACCGGCACAGGCCAGCAACAGCACCAGGGGAAGTGTCCAGAATGGCGGCGTGCGCATGGTGTAAAGCTATGGCCGGTGATGCGCGACCTTTGCGGGCATGAGGCGCCTCCTGGGACTCCTGCTGCTGCTCGGCTTCGGCCTGCTGGTCTTCTTTCTGACGCGGGAAGCCTACCGCGAAGAGCCTGCCGAACGTGTGGTGGAAAGCACCGTGCTGCTGGAGCGGGTGCGGCCCGTGCTGAAGCTGGTGACCGTGGAGGGCGACTTCAGCGAGGTGTACACCTACGAAGAAGCGCTGGACACCTACGACTGGCTGAAGCAGTTCGCCCCCTTCCGGAAGAAGGCCATCCTGCGGGTGCAGGCGCGGGTGAGCGTGGGCTACGACCTGGAGGGCCTGGGCATCCGGGTGGACGAGGAGCGGCACACCGTGTGGCTGGAGGCCCCTCCCGAGCCGCAGGTGCTGGCCATCGACCACGACATCGCCTACTACGACCTGGAGGAAGGTGCGTTCAACGAGTTCTCGGCCGATGACCTCACCCGGTTGAACGCGGACGCCAAGCGGCAGATCGCCTCGCAGGTGCAGGGCAGTGGCCTGTTCACCGAGGCCGAACGCCAGCGCGATGCCGTCGTGGAGGCCGTGCGGGCGCTGGTGGAGAACGCCGGCTGGAAGCTGGAACTGGGCTGGCAGCCGCGGGACGCGCGAAGCAGGCTGTGAAAGGAGGAAGGACGAAGACCGGAAGACAGGAAGCAACAAGAGGGCCCTTCGATCCGGGCATCACCGACTCAAGACTCCCGACTGCCGACTGCCGACTCCGGACTGCCAGAACCTTCCCCCTCCCGCTGGTGTTCCTCGATAACTTCGTCGCCGGATGACCGCCACCACGCTCGCTCCCTGGACCTACGCGCCCAGCCTGACCGCCTATCGGAGGTGGAGGACGCGTGCCGTGCGCATCGGGAGCATCGGCATCGGGGGGGACAACCCGATCCGGGTGCAGAGCATGACCACCACGGACACGATGGACACCGACGCCACCGTGGCCCAGAGCATCCGAATGATCGAGGCGGGGTGTGAGCTGGTCCGCATCACCGCGCCCAGCCGCAAGGAGGCCGAGAACCTCGCCGAGATCCGCAAGCGCATCCGTGCCGCGGGCTTCGACACTCCGCTGGTGGCCGACATCCACTTCACCCCCAACGCCGCCGAGATCGCCGCGCGCCTCGTGGAAAAGGTGCGGGTGAACCCCGGCAACTACGCCGACAAGAAGAAGTTCGACGTGCGCACCTACAGCGATGCCGAGTACGCCGCCGAGCTGGAGCGCATCCGTGAACGCTTCACCCCGCTGGTGCGCATCTGCAAGGAGCACGGCACCGCCATGCGCATCGGCACCAACCACGGCAGCCTCAGCGACCGCATCCTGAACCGCTACGGCGACACGCCCGAGGGCATGGTGGAGAGCGCCTTCGAGTTCCTGCGCATCTGCCGCGACGAGGACTTCCACGAGATCGTCCTGAGCATGAAGGCCAGCAACACCCAGGTGATGGTGCAGGCCTACCGGTTGCTGGTGCACCGCATGATGCAGGAGGGCTGGGACTATCCCCTGCACCTGGGGGTGACCGAGGCCGGCGACGGCGAGGACGGCCGCATCAAGAGCGCCGTGGGCATCGGAGCCCTGCTGGAGGACGGGCTCGGCGACACCATCCGCGTGAGCCTGACCGAGGAGCCCGAGGCCGAGATCCCCGTGGCCCGCGCCCTGGCCGACCGCTACACCGCACGCCAAGGCGACCCCATCCCGGAGATCGGCGAGCTGCCGTACGACCCCTTCGCGCACGAACGCCGCCACACCCGCGAAGTGCTGAACATCGGCGCCCGCCACGTGCCGGTGGTCATGGCCGACCTGAGCGGAAAGGAGAAGATCACGCCCGCCTCGCTCTTCAGCTGGGGCTATGCCTACAGCGTGCCGCTGGACAAGTGGAACCTCGCCGACCAGGCCTGCGACTACGCCTTCATCGGGAAGCACCGGATCGACTTCGAGATCCCCGGCACGCTGGGCATCGTGCAGGAGCACGCCACCTGGCTGCTGGACCGCGACAAGGAACGCCACTATCCGCAGGTGAGCGCCAGGGATTACCGTTCCGGAGTGGATCGGCATCCGCAGCTGAACTTCGTGCATTGCACCTTGAAGGAGGTCGACGACGCCTTCCTCGCGCAGATGAAGGACGACCCCACCGCCGTGCTGCTGCTGGACACCTGGAACGACCACGGCATGGCCGAGCAGCGGCGCCTGATCATCGCGCTCATGCAGCAGGGTTGCGATGTGCCGGTGATCATCGGCCGGGCCTACGGTGACATCTCGGAAGAGCAGCTCCAGCTCTTTGCCGCCACGGACCTGGGTGCGCTCCTGTTGGACGGGCTGGGAGACGGGATCTTCATCGCCCCGGAAGGCGTGGGGAGCGACGCTTCGGTGAACCGCCTCGCCTTCGGGATTTTGCAGGCCACGCGCACCCGCATCAGCAAGACGGAGTACATCAGCTGCCCGAGCTGCGGGCGCACGCTCTTCGACCTGCAGGAGACCACGGCCAAGATCCGCGCGCGCACCAGTCACCTGAAGGGCGTCAAGATCGGCATCATGGGCTGCATCGTGAACGGTCCCGGGGAGATGGCCGACGCCGACTTCGGCTACGTGGGCACCGGCCCGGGCGTCATCACCCTCTACCGCGAGAAGGAGGTGGTGAAGCGCAACGTGCCCAGCGAGCAAGCGGTGGACGAGCTGATCGCCCTGATCAAGGAGCACGGCATGTGGGTGGAGTCCGTAGAGGGGTAGTCCGACTACCTTCGGCGCCACACCCCACCTTCATGCGTTCCCTTTTCGCGTTGTTCCTGGTGCTCCCCCTCGCAACGCCCGCCCAATCCCTCGATGAGCTCGCCTCCTGGATGACCGGCTCCTTCAGCAGCGCGGCGCAGGCTAAGGCCGACACGAACTACTACGCCATCGAGCTGGAGATGGCGCGCCTTTGGCCGGAGCGTACCGATGGCGTGTGGCTGTATGTGGAACAGGCCGTGGCCGCGAAGAAGGAGAAACCCTATCGGCAGCGCGTGTACCACGTGCAGCAACTGGACGACAGCACCTTCACCAGCACCATCCTGAAGATCGAAGGAGGCGAACGCTTTTTCGGCGGCTACGCTGACGTGGCCCTGTTGGACAGCCTGCACGAAGGTCTGCTCACCGAACTGGAAGGGTGTGCGATCACCCTGCACAAGCGGGGCGATGCCTACGTGGGCAGCACCGACGGACGGGCCTGCACGAACGCCTGGGGCGAGGCCGTCTATGCCACGAGCGAGGTGATCCTGAGCAGCGGCCGGATGGTGAGCTGGGACCGTGGCTACAACGAGGCCGGTGAGCAGGTCTGGGGCGCCGAGGGCGGCGGATACGTCTTCGAGCGGAAGCCCTGAACGCACCAAGGCCGGGATCGGGATAGTCCCGGCCCGGCCCTGACGCACTGGTGTATGTGGGGGATCTTATTCGGTGGCGGCCACCTGGACCGCGGCCGGCGG
>JACJZH010000029.1 GCA_020635695.1 Flavobacteriales bacterium
TATTGCACCGGCGGCATCCGCTGCGAGAAGGCCAGCGCCTGGTTCCGGCATAATGGCTTCACGCAGGTGGGCCAGCTGCATGGCGGCATCATCGACTACGCCCGGCAAGTGAAGGCCCACGGCCTGGAGAGCCGGTACAAGGGTCGGAATTTCGTGTTCGACGGCCGTCTGGCCGAGCGGGTCACGGAGGACGTGGTGGGCACCTGCTTCCAATGTGGCAAGCCCAGTGACCGCATCGCCAACTGCCTGCAGGAGACCTGCAACGTGCTGCTGGTGCAGTGCGAAGCGTGTGCAGAGCGCTACCACGACTGCTGCTCGCCCCGCTGCCGGGAGGTCCACGACCTGCCCGAAGCGATGCGTCGCATCTGGCGGAAAGGGAAGCGCACCCGGAGCGCCCGCCAGAAGGTGGTGCGCGACCCGGAGGCCCTGCGCGCCCGGATAGCCCGGGAGGAGGAGGTCCTCGCCGCCGGAGGAAGCCTGCATCCCGAACTGACGGACATCACTTTCCGCGGATCGCAAGGGCAGGAACTTGCGCTCCCCGAACAACCCGAACAGGAGGCCGCTGCGGCCCATTGACCATGCCCATCTACCACACCCTCGGACAGATCCCGCACAAGCGGCACACGGTGTTCAAGAGCCCGGAAGGGAAGTTCTACTACGAGCAGCTCTTCGGCACCGTGGGCTTCGACGGCATGAGCAGCCTGCTCTACCACGTGCACCGGCCCACCATGGTGAAGGAGCTCGCCGGCGCGCACGACGTGACCCCCAAGGTGGCCGTGGCCAAGAACCTCAAGAGCATGCGGCTGCATGGGTTCCAGGTGACGCCGGAGGCCGACCACCTGAAGGCCCGCAAGACCGTGCTGGTGAACAGCGACTGCGCCATCGTTCTGGCCGCGCCCACGGCCCGGAAGGTGGACTACTTCTACAAGAACGCCGACTGCGACGAGATGATCTTCGTGCACAAGGGCACGGGTCGCCTGCGCAGCCTGCTGGGCACGCTCGAGTTCAAGTACGGCGACTACCTGCTGGTGCCGCGCGGCATGATCTACACGATGGAGTTCGACGGCGATGACAACCGCCTCTTCATCGTGGAGAGCCACCGGCCCATGTATACCCCCAAGCGCTACCGCAACTGGTTCGGCCAGTTGCTGGAGCACAGCCCCTTCTGTGAGCGCGACATCCGCCGGCCGGCCGATCTGGAGACCCACGACGCGAAGGGCGAGTTCATGATCAAGGTGAAGAAGCAGGACATGCTGCACGACTTCATCTATGCCTCACACCCCTTCGATGTGGTGGGCTGGGACGGGTACAATTACCCCTACGCCTTCAGCATCCACGATTTCGAGCCGATCACCGGGCGCGTACACCTACCGCCGCCGATCCACCAGACCTTCGAGACGGACGCCTTCGTGGTGTGCAGCTTCTGCCCGCGGCTGTACGACTACCACCCGCAAGCCATCCCGGCGCCGTACAACCACAGCAACATCGACAGCGATGAAGTGCTGTACTACGTGGACGGCGACTTCATGAGCCGCAACGACATCGGGCCCGGGCACATCAGCCTGCACCCGGCGGGCATCCCGCACGGCCCGCACCCCGGTGCCATGGAGCGCAGCATCGGACAGAAGGAGACCAACGAACTGGCCGTCATGGTCGACACGTTCAAGCCCCTGATGGTGACCGAGGAGGCGCTGAAGATCGACGACGGCAAGTATTACAAGAGCTGGCTCGAATGATCAGATGATCGGGCGATCAGATGATCAGATAATGGGAATACCCTGGAAGCGATGAACAGCTTGAAGGACATGGATCAGAAGCAATGGCAGAACGCCATGGTCGAAGACGAGTTGTTCGCTCCATTGATCTCGGCCGAAGCGCCGGTCTCCTACAACCCGCGCTACAAGGACAACACCATCGTCACGCTCACCTTTCGCTTCGCCCAGCACATTTGGGACCTGGCCGAAGAGCTTCAGGATAAGAGAAAATTCGTGGTGGCGAACCAGGTGTTCCGCTCCGGCACGGCCATCGGAGCCTTGGTCCGTGAGGCCCAGAACGGAGAAAGTCTGGCGGACTTCATCCACAAAATGAAGATCGCACTGAAAGAAGCCGATGAAACGGAGTACTGGCTGCTCCTATGCATCAGCCGGGATATCGAGAGCGCGAAGGCCTGCTTGGAGGAGCTCAGGCCCATCATCCGGATCCTGAACAAGATCATCAGCTCCTCGAAGGCAAAAATGAATAGCTAATCCCCGATCATCTGATCATCAGATCATCTGATCGACAGATCGACAAACAATGGCGACCGGATTGAAAGACGTGGACTACGGCCTCGAGAAGATCATGGCCGATGCACAGGACTTCCTGCCCCTGCTGGGCACGGACTACGTGGAACTGTACGTGGGCAACGCCAAGCAGAGCGCCCACTACTACAAGAGCGCCTGGGGCTTCCAGAGCGTGGCCTACGCGGGCCTGGAGACGGGTGTGAAGGACCGCACCAGCTACGTGCTGCAGCAGGACAAGATCCGCCTGGTGCTGACCACGCCGATGAACCCCGAGAGCCCGATCAACGAGCACATCCGCAAGCACGGCGATGGGGTGAAGGTGATCGCGCTGTGGGTGCCCGATGCCACGAAGGCCTGGGAGGAGACCACCAAGCGCGGCGCCAAGAGCTTCATGGAGCCCACCCGCGAGGAGGACGAGCACGGCCATGTGGTGAAGAGCGGCATCCACACCTACGGGGAGACGGTGCACATCTTCGTGGAGCGGAACGACTACAAGGGTGTCTTCCTGCCGGGCTTCAAGCCCTGGAAGAGCCACTACAACCCGCCGCCCGTGGGCCTGAAGTTCATCGATCACATGGTGGGCAACGTGGGCTGGGGTGAGATGAACACCTGGGTGAAGTTCTACGCCGAGGTGATGGGCTTCGCACAGCTGGTTAGCTTCGATGACAAGGACATCAGCACGGAGTACACCGCGCTGATGAGCAAGGTGATGAGCAACGGCAACGGGCGCATCAAGTTCCCGATCAACGAGCCGGCCGAGGGCAAGAAGAAGAGCCAGATCGAGGAGTACATCGAGTTCTACCACGGCGCCGGTGTGCAGCACATCGCCGTGGCCACCAACAACATCATCGAAACGGTGAGCTTGTTGAAGGACCGCGGCGTGGAGTTCCTCTACGTGCCGCCGACCTACTACGACGACGTGCTGGACCGCGTGGGCGAGATCGACGAGGACCTGGCGGTGCTGAAGGAGCACGGCGTGCTGGTGGACCGCGACGACGAGGGCTACCTGCTGCAGCTCTTCACCAAGCCGGTGCTGGACCGCCCCACGATGTTCTTCGAGATCATCCAGCGCAAGGGCGCGAAGAGCTTCGGCAAGGGCAACTTCAAGGCGTTGTTCGAGGCCATTGAAAGGGAGCAGGAGAACAGGGGGACACTTTGAGGACCCCGGAACGATCCGGACGGAAACAGGAAGGGCATCCCGCAGGATGCCCTTCTTCGTTCCTTGGGTAAGAGGCTCACATGCCCGCCGTGGCCTCGTCCAGCTTGGCCATGGTGTAGTACAGGTCCAGCACATGGATGAAGGCCTCGCGCTCCGCGTCGGTGACCTTCCGGTCCATCTGGCCCTTGTAGCCCACGAAGGTCACGTTGGCATCCGGTGAGCCGATGATCTCCTTGAGGGTGCGGAGCTCCTCGAACGATGGAGGTGCATCATACCACTCGGAGACCGTCATCGGTCCGGCGTGGGTGAAGACCAGCGTGGGGTCCGTGGCCATGCGGAAGACCTCGTTCCCGCTCTTCAGGACCACTTCCTTCAGGAAGATCCAGTGGTCCCCGGCATACTGGGTGTGCAGGCGCAACCAGGGCGCACCGGTGACCTTGTGACCCACGTACAGGTAAATGGCCGTGGTGTCGGGGTTCCTGGGCACTCGGCGATCGTAGTACCAGGTGTTCCCGTCATCGCCCTGCACCACCTCGATGTGGTCGCCTGTTTCCGGGGCTTTCACGGGATCGCCATCGGCAGCGGCCATGGCAGTCTCCAGTTCCTCGGCCTTCTTCGCATGCTCGGTGCCTGCGTAGTCGGCCTTCACGGCATCCAGTTTTTCCTTCGCCTTGGCGTGCTCGCCGCGATCGAGGTGGTACTGGGCGTGCACCAGCTGTAGTTCCGGACCGCCGCAATGGGCCAGCCGGTGTTCCATGTAGGCGAGCTCGTTCCGAAGCTCGGCGTTCGTGGCCTGGGAGGCCGCCAGTTCATCGGCAGGCACCATGCCCTCCGTGGAAGAAGCAGGTTCGTTGGCAGGTCCGCCGCAGGCGAACAACAAGGCAAAGGCAGGAAGTACACGCAGGGGGTTCATGGGGTCTGTGGGTTGCAACGGCACCGAAAATACACCCCATCCGGGGAACGGTACGGTCGGCACGCTCGGGTAACTTCGCGGCCCGAAACCCGCCTGCCATGTACCGCACCCACACCTGCGGCGAGCTCCGCCTCCCCGATGCCGGCAAGACCGTGACCCTGGCCGGATGGGTCCAACGCGCCCGCGACCTGGGCGGCCTCACCTTCGTGGACCTCCGCGACCGCTTCGGCATCACCCAGCTCAGCTTCAACATGGAGCGCGACCAGGCCTTGTGCGAGCAGGCCCGCGAGCTGGGGCGCGAATTCGTGGTGCAGGCCACCGGCACGGTGCGTGAACGCGAAAGCAAGAACACGCAGATCCCCACCGGCGAGATCGAACTGATCGTCACCGAGCTGAAGGTGCTGAACGGGGCCAAGACCCCACCCTTCACCATCGAGGAGGAGACCGACGGCGGCGAGGAACTGCGGATGAAGTACCGCTACCTGGACCTGCGCCGGCCGAACGTGCGGCGGCACTTCGAACTGCGCCACCGCATGGCCCTGGAGGTGCGCAACTTCCTGGGGGGCCAGGGCTTCCTGGAGGTGGAGACCCCGGTGCTGATCAAGAGCACGCCGGAGGGCGCCCGCGACTTCGTGGTG
The DNA here is from genome assembly GCA_020635695.1 of Flavobacteriales bacterium. Taxonomy (GTDB): domain Bacteria; phylum Bacteroidota; class Bacteroidia; order Flavobacteriales_F; family PHOS-HE28; genus PHOS-HE28. The sequence continues at coordinate 4,993 of JACJZH010000029.1, forward strand.
CCCAGCCGCATGCACCCGGGCGAGTTCTACGCCCTGCCCCAGAGCCCGCAGACCTTCAAGCAACTGCTGATGGTGGCCGGCTTCGACCGCTACTTCCAGCTGGTGAAGTGCTTCCGCGACGAGGACCTGCGCGCCGACCGGCAGCCGGAGTTCACCCAGATCGACTGCGAGATGGCCTTCGTGGAGCAGGAGGATGTGCTGACCACCTTCGAGGGCCTGGCGAAGCACCTCTTCCGCAGCATCCACGGGCTGGAGTTCAATGAGCCCTTCCCCCGGATGACCTTCACCGAGGCCATGCGCGACTACGGCTGCGACAAGCCCGACCTGCGCTTCGGCATGAAGTTCCACGAGCTGAACGACCTGGCTCAGGGCAAAGGCTTCAAGGTGTTCGACGAGGCCGGGCTGGTGGTGGGCATCAACGCCACCGGATGTGCAGGCTGGAGCCGCAAGCAGACCGACGCGCTGATCGACTTCGTGAAACGGCCGCAGATCGGAGCCACGGGCATCGTGTTCCTGAGGCGCACGGCGGATGGCCTGAAGAGCACGGTGGACAAGTTCTACGCGCCGGAGGACCTGGCCTTGTGGGCCGAGCGTCTCGCGCTGGAGGAGGGCGACCTGGCCTGCATCATGGCGGGTCCGGCGGAGAAGACGCGCAAGCAGCTGAACGAGCTGCGCCTGCACCTGGGCGACCTGCTGGGCCTGCGCGACCCGAAGGTGTTCAAGCCGCTGTGGGTGGTGGATTTCCCGCTGCTGGAACAGGACGAGGAGGCCGGCCACTGGCATGCCATGCACCACCCCTTCACCGCTCCGAAGCCCGAGGACGCCGACCGGCTGGAGAGCGACCCCGGCAGCGTGAAGGCCAACGCCTACGACCTGGTGATCAACGGCACGGAGATCGGTGGCGGCAGCATCCGGATCCACGACCGTACACTGCAGGAGCGCATGTTCCGCGTGCTGGGCTTCAGCGATGTGGAGGCCCGGGAGAAGTTCGGCTTCCTGATGGACGCCTTCGAGTTCGGCGCGCCTCCCCACGGCGGCTGCGCCTTCGGCTTCGACCGCTGGGTGGCCCTGTTCGGACACCGCACGGACATCCGCGAGTTCATCGCCTTCCCGAAGAACAACGCCGGCAGGGATGTGATGATCGATGCGCCCTCCCCGATCGAGGGAGAGCAATTGCACGAGCTGGGGCTGGCGCTGAGGGAAGGGTGATCGGCCAACGGGCCGGACGTCCTACTTTTCGGTCCCCATCCCCCGGCCCATGAGCACCCTGCGTCAGTTCATCAACCCCGGAGCGGTCCGCCGCCTGTTCGACCTGACGGAGGACGCCCAGGAGTATTCCGCCGTGGTGGAGGAGGTCTCCCGGAACGTGGTGTTCCGCGGCACCAACCTGTGGATCCTGATGTTCGCCATCGTGATCTGCTCGGTGGGGTTGAACGTGAACTCCACCGCCGTGATCATCGGCGCCATGTTGATCTCCCCGCTCATGGGGCCCATCATCGGCGTAGGGGTCGGAGTGGGGATCTTCGACACCCAGCTGATCCGGAAGGGTGCGCGCAACCTGCTGGTGGCCGTGGTGATCAGTGTGTTCTCCTCGGCGCTGTACTTCTGGATCACCCCCTTGAGCGAGGCCCAGAGCGAACTGCTGGCCCGTACGACGCCCACCCTGTGGGACGTGCTCATCGCGCTGTTCGGCGGCCTGGCGGGCATCGTGGCGGCCACACGGAAGGAGAAGACCAACGTGATCCCCGGGGTGGCCATCGCTACGGCGCTGATGCCCCCCCTGTGCACCACCGGATACGGCCTTGCCACCGGGCAATGGGCGTACTTCCTGGGAGCGCTCTACCTGTTCTTCATCAACGCCGTGTTCATCAGCGTGAGCGCCTTCCTGCTCGTCCGGTTGCTGCGCTTCCCTCGGGCCACCTTCGTGGACCAGGTGCAGGAACGGCGGGTGCGTTGGATCGTCTGGATCGTGGTGGTGATCACCGTGATCCCCTCGGTCTGGCTGGCCTATACGTTGGTGGAGCGTACGCTCTTCCAGCGCCGGGCGGAACTGTTCGTGGCGCAGGAGTTCGACTTCAAGGACAGCCGCGTGGTGGAGAAGCGGATCGACCCCCGGATGGATGTGCGGAGCATCGAGGTGTTCCTGCTGGGCGAGCCCTTGGACACCATGGAAGTGGACCACATCAAGAGCCGGATGGCCCGCTACGGGCTGGACCAGGCGCACCTGGTGGTGAACCAGGGAAGAACGTCGGCGCAGCAGATCGATGTGAACGCGCTCCGCTCAGGCATCCTCGAGGAGCTGTACAAGCAGAACCAGGAGGCGCTCCGGATCAAGGACGAACGCATCTCCGAACTGGAGGGCAGGCTGCAACGGGTCAGTTCAACCGAGCTTCCGGTCCGGGACATCCTGGACGAACTGCGCGCCCAGCACCCTGATGTGGAGGACTTCACCCTGAACCGCAACGTGCTGTACCATGTGGGGAACGGCCCGCCTGACACGGCCTTGGTGGCGATCGCGCGGTTCAAGGGCCGGGTGAAGGACACCGAGCTGGACCGGATGAAGGCCTGGCTGAAGGCCCGCACGCGGATGGACTCCGTGATCGTGCTCGTGCAATGAGGCAGGCCACGCGGCGGACCGCATGAACGTGGTGGGATTCCTGGTAGTCGTGGGCGTGGTGCTGGCCACTGCGTTGGCCATCCGAAGGCTGCGGAAAGGCCGTGGCCTGTGGGTGCGGGGGCTCATTCCCTGGGAACGTGCCCTTCTGGTGAAATACGTGCCGCACTATGGTCGTCTGTCGGCCGCCGGGAAACAGCGCTTCGAGAGCATCACCGCCACCTTCCTGCACGAGAAACGCTGGGAGGGGGTGGGCATGGAGTTGGAGGAGGAGATGCGGGTGATGATCGCCGCTTCGGCCGCGCAGTTGTTGCTCGGACGGCCGGAGATCAAGCTGCGCCATTTCGAACGGTTCCAGGTGTATGCGAACGCCTACCGGTCTGACCGCAATGACCGCTGGCACCAGGGCGAGGTGCAGCCCCGCAAGGGTCTCGTGCGCATCAGCTGGCGGCACTTCCTGCACGGCTACTCGGACCCCCGCGATGCGCACAACGTGGCGTTGCATGAACTGGCGCACGCCTTCTGGTTCGAGGACCTGATCCCCAACGGCGAGCAGGGCTTCCTGGACCCGGAGCTCAAGGCCCGCTGGCTGAAGCGTGCCGATGAGGTGATGACCCGCATCCACGGTGGGGAGGAGGTGCTCTTCCGCGAGTACGCCGGGACCAATCGGGAGGAGTTCTTCGCCGTGGCGGTGGAATACTTCTTCGAACAGCCCCGGGAGTTCCTGTACGAACACCCCGACCTCTACGACCTGCTGCGGGGCATGCTGCATCAGGACCCGCTCCGGGAGGACGGTCCGTTGCTTCC
>JACJZH010000003.1 GCA_020635695.1 Flavobacteriales bacterium
GCAGGCGGCCTTAGCGCACCAACGTGAAGGCGACATCGCTCCATGGCCCGCGGCCCGTGGAACCAATGGCCCGTACGCGGAACCAATGCTCCCTGGCACTGGCGAGCCCTTTCACCACCAAGCGGATGCGGGTCGTCTCGCCGACCTGTACCCAAGCCTCGGTCTGGTCCGGCGATACGGCGTTGTGCTCCACTACGTAGAGCGCGGCACCGCGTGTGGTGGCCCAGTCCAGCCGGGCCTCTCCCGCGTGCTCGCTGATGCGGGCGCGCAGCTTCTGGGGCATGGCCGGCTCTTCCTCCGAGCGGCTTGTGCGCCGTACAAAGAATCCGGCGCTCAGGATCAATTCCCGGTCGCTTGGCCTCGATGATCACGCCCACGGGGCTCTCGGCGTCCTTGCCGGTGTGTATCACCAGGTCGTTGCGGCCCTTGGTGTTGATGTAGTGGGCTGGCGCAAAGCCGCTCTCCTTCAGGAACTGGCTGACGAGGTTCTTGTGGTACTCCTCGCTCTCACCCGCCTTGGCATGGTCCAGCATGCCGATGAGCGCTGCCTTGAACCCCTCGATGGCCTTGCGTTCGGGCTTCTGTTTGAGGAAGGCCTTGTTGAGGGCTTTGCGGGGTCCTATGGTCTGATGGCGCATGGATGGGTGGTTGGCGCTGGGAAACCGCCATGTTCCCTTCGGGGGTGAAAGTAGGCAAGGCGAAAATCGGGTGAAAGGGCGCCGGTGTGCCGTGTCCGGAGCTCAACACCATGACGCAAGGGCGATCGCTGATCAAGGATCAACCGGGCATCAGGTCCTGTTGAACGGGCTGGATGACGCCGCTCAGAAACGCCTGGGACGCGCACGCTATTTTTGCCGACATCCTACCATGTTCTCCAAAGCGTGCGAGTACGGCATCAGGGCCGCCATGTGCATTGCCGCCTGCGGGCGCAATGGCGAACGCCTGGGCCTGAAGGAAGTGGCCGAACGCACCGGGTCACCGGAGGCCTTCACGGCCAAGGTGGTGCGTAAACTGGTGGAAGGCGGGTTGATCGATTCCCAGCGCGGCCCGCATGGTGGCTTCCTGATCACGCCCGAGCAGGCGAGGAAGATCCGCATCAGCCGCATCGTGGACCTGATCGACGGCGATGCGGTATACCGGGGGTGCGGCCTGGGCTTGGAGGATTGCGATGCACGCAGACCGTGCCCGCTGCACGACCAGTTCGCCAAGGTGCGGGCCGACCTGAGGCGTATGCTGGAAGGCACCACCCTGCATGATGTGGTCGATGGCGTTCCCTTGGAAAAGATCATCCTGAAGCGCTGAGGTCAGCGGCTCGTGGATCGCGATCCACTGGCCGCCCCTTATTTGTGGACATTATTGTCCTCTTTTCTCATTTATGGATACTTTTGTCCCGTTCCCGGCATCAAGACCTTCCTCAGACCGGCCTACGCCAACATGCACGAGCGTTCATTCCGCGCACGGCCCATTGCCCTGGCGGCAACAGTACTGGGCCTCACTCCATCACTGCTCGCACAGGACCCCACCACCAATTGGGCCGTCAGCCCCGGCGTGGTGGGCACCTTCGTACTGCTGGGCCTTGTGCTGCTGACGGCAGCACTGATCATTGGGGCGCGGGTGGACCGTTTGATACGTACCCTGCGCAGCCGGGGTAAGGAACAGGGTGCCCTGGCCCGGGTGGATGATCGCGGTCTTGTGAGCAATTACACCCACGAGCCGGACAACCCCTTGGTGGATGCGAAGAAGTCCGAGACCATGGTCCTGGAAGCACAGCCCGGGTTGCGCCGGCTGATCACCTGGTACCTGGGCTGTGCCGTGGGCTGGCTGGTGATCGGCACCTTGATCGGCCAGTACGTGGGCATGAAGTTCGTGTGGCCTGACATGGATGCGCAGGCCTGGCTCTCGTTCGGGCGCTTGCGTCCAGTGCATACCAACACCGTGTTCTGGGGCTGGGCCTCGCTGGCCATGATCGGCCTGGGCTACTTCGTGGTGGCGCGCACCTCGGCCGCGCCGGTCCCCAGCCTGCGCAGGGGGTGGCATGCCTTGGGCTGGATGAACCTGGGCATCCTCTCGGGTGACCTGTTCCTGATGGCCGGCATCAACAACGGAGGTGGCGAGTACCGCGAGTACATCTGGCCTGCCGTACTTCCTTTCGCCTGGGGACTCTTCCTCACCTTCCGGAACTTCTACGGCACGGTGAAGCGCCGCACCATCGGCGAGATCTACATCAGCAACTGGTACATCCTGGCCGCCTTGGTATGGACCCTTGTGCTGGTGACCATCGGCTACCTGCCCTGGTACCAGAACGGACTGGGTGAGACCGTGATCCAGGGTTACTACATGCACCAGGGCGTGGGCATGTGGTTCATGACCTTCACGCTGGGTCTCCTCTACTACTACCTGCCTTCGGCCTTCAACCGGCCCATCTATTCCTACAGCCTGGGTGTGCTGGCCTTCTGGACCCAGATGCTCTTCTACACCATGATCGGTACGCACCACTTCGTGTTCGCACCGCTGCCGTGGTGGTTGCAAACGGTGGCCATCGTGTTCAGCGCGGGCATGTTCATTCCGGTAGTGGCCGGCACCACGAACTTCCTGATGACCATGCGCGGCAGCTGGTCGGCCATCGGGCGCAGCTACGTGCTGCCCTTCTTCCTGGTGGCGGTGGTCTTCTACTTCGTGGGCAGCACGCAGGGGAGTTTCCAGGCGTTCCGCTTCACGAACCACCTCTGGCATTTCACCGATTTCAACGTGGCACACTCGCACATGACGATGTACGGCATCATCACGTTCGCATTGTGGGCCTGCATGTACGCCATCTTGCCTCGGCTTACCGGCCGGGAGCCCTCCCAGCTGTTGGTGGGCGCCCATTTCTGGCTGGCCTTCATCGGGCTGTTCGCGTACATGATCTCCCTGATGGCCGGCGGCACCTTCAAGGGCCTGCTCTGGCTGGAAGGCCGTCCCTTCATCGATTCGGTCGCGGGCCTGCGACCCCATTGGATCTGGCGGGCCATCGGAGGCTCGTTGATGTTCATCGCTCACCTGCTCTTCGCCTGGAATTTCTTCACCATGGTACGCCGGCCCGTGGCCAACACGGGCGCCGCCCCTGCGGATGCCCCGACGAACGTGGTCCCATCGATCTCCTGAAGTCATGCTCAACTTCCACAAGGACCATCAGAACCTGGTCAACGTCGCACTCCTGGTCTTCGTGCTCCTGAGCATGGGCGTGGCGGTGATCCCGGCCAATGAACTGGCTTCGAGCAACGCGCCCTTGCCCACCATGGTGCCCTTGACGCCGAGCGAGCGCCGGGGACTGGAGGTATACGTATCGGAAGGCTGCGCGGCCTGCCACACCCAGCAGGTGCGCAACATCGAAATGGACAAGGTGTGGGGCGATCGGCCGAGCATCCCCAGTGACTATCACTATAGTAAGCAGCGTCTTGACGTCTGGCGTCAATCACCTTCGCTGTTGGGCAGCGAGCGCACCGGTCCTGACCTGACCAACATCGGTAAGCGGCAGCCCGGCGTGCAATGGCATCTCCTGCACTTGTACGACCCGCGCATGGTGGTGCAGGGGTCGATCATGCCCCGCTATACCTGGCTGTTCGAGGAAACGGCCACGCCTGAGGCGGATGCCGTGGTAGTGCCGGTGCCCAAGGACCGGTTGCGGGACAGCAGCCTGGTGGTGGTGGCCGATCAACGGGCACAGGATCTGGTGGCCTACCTGTTGACCTTGAAGCAGGCCGACATGCCTGGTGCAGGTGAACCGGTGTTCCTTCCATCACCTGGCCGACGCGCCGACACGAAGGAGGATGCCGCTGGTAGTGACCTACCGGATGGCGGTGCGCTCTATGTTCAGACCTGTTCGGCATGCCACGGTGCCGAAGCGACAGGATTGCCCGGCGCCTTTCCGGCGCTGGCCGGCAGCCCGGTGGTGAACGACCAGGATCCCACGCTCATGCTCACGATCATCCTGGGTGGCTATGATGCTCGGCCGGAATTCGGCGTGATGCCACCACAGGCCACCCAGCTCACGGACACGGAGATCGCCGCCATCGCCACCCATGTCCGGAGCAACTTCGGGAATGATGCCCCGGCAACGGACCCCGATGCGGTGAAGGCCGTGCGCAGCACCGTGGCCCCCGAAACCGCATTGATGCCATGAAGCGGTCCGCCCTGTTCATGGTGTTGGTGGTGACTGCGTACACCGGCATGGCCTGTGATGTGTGCCAGAAGAACCAGCCAGCCCCCCTGCGCGGCATCACCCACGGCACAGGTCCGCAGAACCAGTGGGACCTGCCCATCGTCGTTGCCGCTGGGATCATCGTAGCCTTGACCCTGGCGCTGGCCTTGCGCATGTTGCTGAAGCCCGGAGAACGGGACCCGGAGCACATCAAACGCATCATCCTCAAAGACCCGCCCGTCCCCCATGGAGCCTGAACGCCTCGTACGCCTGTTCATCGACAACGATCGGGAGCCTTTTGCGGAGTTCGAACCACCTGTGCGATTCGTCCTGGACACCACAAGGCTGCCGGATGGACCGCACACCCTGCGGATCGTGGCACGATCCACGAGCGGGGTGGAAGGTATCCGGAGTGTACCCTTCGAGGTGCGCAACGGGCCGGACATCGCCGTGGTGGGATTGGATGAGGGCGACGTGGTGGACGGCCGCATGCCCATCACCATCAACGCCTACGGCAGCGAGCGGGCCGACAAGTTCCTGGTGACCGGCTCGGAGACCCCCAAGGGTATTCCCGCCTGGGTGTGGGCCCTGCTCATCGCCTTCATCGGCTTCTCGCTCTTCTACTTCATCCAGTACTGGCACGGCCCTATCGCAACATGAATCCCGCAGCGCGTACCGACATCCAGGACCGCGAACACATCGTACTCCTGGTGGACACCTTCTACGATAAGGTCCGCGTAGATGTAGTGCTGGGCGGTGTGTTCAACGGCGTGATCGGCGATCGCTGGCCGGAGCACCTGGAAAAGATGTACCGGTTCTGGGCCACGGTACTGATCAATGAAGGTTCCTATTCCGGCGCTCCTGTGCGCCCCCATCTGGACATGCCGATCGGCGGCCAGCATTTCCAACGCTGGCTGGAGCTCTTCCATGGCACCGTGGACGATCTGTTCCAAGGCCCGGTGGCCGATCTGGCCAAACGCAATGCCGACAGGATGGCGGAGATGTTCCAGGAACGCATCAACAGGTATCGGGAACGGCCGACCCAACACATCCAATGACGAATACGGAACTATTGGAAGTGAAAGGTCCAGGACCGGACTGGGACGAACTGCAGTCACCACCTGCCGAAGCGCTGGCAACACCGGACCACCTGGAAGGGCAGGACGACCTGGACCTGCACAAGGCACAGGGTCACCTGCTGCTGGCGCTCATGGGCAAACGGGTGCTCCGGCCGGGCGGAATGGAACTTACCCGCTGCATGATCGAAGCCCTGGCGGTCGGGCCTGAGGACCAGGTAGTGGAACTTGCACCGGGGCTGGGCACCACCGCAGCCCTTGCCCTGGCCTGCATGCCGCTTACCTATACCGGTGTGGACCATGACCCGCGGATGGTTGACCAGTTGAGAGCACGCCTTGAAGGACCCGGCCGGCGATTCCTCTTGGGCCATGCCGCGCACACCGGATTGCCTGGTTCTTCCGTGGACAAGGTCTATGGCGAGGCCATGCTCACCATGCATGCCGACCACCGCAAGCGCGAGATCATCCGCGAGGCGTACCGCATCCTGAAGCCCGGTGGTTCGTACGCCATACACGAACTGGGCCTGACCCCACCCGCGATCACGGCCACGGACAAGGCCACGATCCATCGCGAGCTGGCCCAGGCCATCCGCGTGAACGCAAGACCCCTCACTGCTGCCGAATGGGAGGAACTGCTCGTGCAGGAGGGATTCCGGGTCCGCTGGCAACATGCCGCCGCCATGCGCCTCCTGGAACCGGGCCGCATGATCGCGGACGAAGGCTTGTTGCGCACATTGCGCATAGCCTGGAACATCGTCCGTCTGCCAGCGGCACGGGGCCGCATCCTGACCATGCGGCGCGTTTTCCGTAAGCATCGGAAGCACATCAATGCCGTGGCCTTCATCGCCGTGAAGGCATGAGCATCGTCCGCCATCCCATCGCGCTCGTCTGCGTTTTCGTGTGGGTGGGCTTCGTGTGCGCCATCAGCTTCATGGAGGCTTGGTTGAAGTTCCGGGCAGAAGGGGTGACACTACCCATAGGTCTTGGCATTGGCCGGTTGGTATTCCAGGCACTGAACCGGGTGGAATGGGTACTGGCCGCAGCCGTGGCCGCGGATCTGTTGTGGCATCGCAAAGCAGGGCCATCGCAATGGCTGGTACTGGTCCCTATCCTGATCCTCTTGATCCAGACCAAATGGCTGCTTCCCGTGCTGGACGAGCGCGCCCTGCTTACGATCCACGGTCAGGACCCTGGTCCGTCACAGCTGCATGTGTACTATGTCACAGGTGAAGTGCTGAAGGTCTCCTCCTTGGTCGTTCTCGGAGTCCGGCTCTTCTCCCCCATGCCCGCGAAAGGGTGACCGGCATCATGTATTTACGGACATTTTAGTCCTTATCTTCGGCATTCAATAGGGAACCGCATCATGGCCAGTGATCTTGACCCCCAACGCACCATCGGCTCCATCGTGGCCGATGACTACCGCACGGCCGCCGTCTTCAACGCCCACGGCATCGACTTTTGCTGCAAGGGCGGCCGCACCATTGCTGAAGTGTGCCGGACCAAGGCCATTGATCCACGCACTTTGGAGGCGGAGCTCCATCAGGCAGTCTCACGTGAAGGTGGTGCGAGTGATGATGTCAGGCACTGGCCGCTGGCCCGGTTGATCGAGCATATCGAGCGCGTGCATCACCGCTACGTGGAGAGCCGCACCGTGACCCTTCTACAATTCCTGGACAAGCTCTGCAAGGTCCACGGGGACCGGCATCCGGAGCTATTCACCATCCGGGAGGAATTCCAGGCCTGTGCAGGGGCCATGGCCGCCCACATGAAGAAGGAGGAGTTGGTCCTGTTCCCCTACATCAACCAATTGGAGAAGGCCGCACAGCATGGCACCGCACCACCCACCCCGCATTTCGGCACGGTGGAGAACCCCATTGCGATGATGGAGCACGAGCACGATGCCGAGGGCGAACGGTTCCGCCGGATCGCGGAACTGAGCAGTGACTACACCAACCCGCCCGATGGCTGTACCACCTATGGCACCGCATACGCCATGCTGCGCGAGTTCGAGGAGGACCTTCACCGGCACATTCACCTGGAGAACAACATCCTTTTCCCGAGGGCCAAGGCCCTGGAACAGGAACTGCGCCATGCCACCGCTTGAGCGACACGCCCTCCTAAGACCGGTGAGCCGTGAGCACCATGAGGGGCTCCTGTTCTGCTGGCAGGTCCGCCAGGCTCTGGCGCAGGCCTTGGATCCGATGGCACAGATGCGGATCGGATCGGAGTTCTATCACCGGCATCTGCTTCCGCACTTCGGCATCGAAGAGGAGGCCGTATTTCCTGTGCTCGGAGCGAAGGACCCTTTGGTGGAACGAGCGATACGCGAGCACCGCAGGCTTACGCACCTGTTCCTGAACACCGACGATCCCATCTACGCCTTGTCACGGATCGGTGTCGAATTGGAAGCGCATATCCGATTCGAGGAACGGGTGCTTTTCCAGCGCGTTCAGGAAGTGGCCAGCGAAGCCCAATTGGAGTGGATCGACCGATTGCACGGGCTGATGAAGGACGAGTGAGCGCGGGGTCCGGCCAGCTACCTTTGCTCCATGGGCGATGATCCCGGCCGTGCACGCCTGGTCGCAGGTGCCGACGAGCGTCTTCGCGAACGCATCAAGGAGCTTGGTTGCCTGTATGCGGTGGCCCGCATAGCACAGACCCAGGACCTGGGTCTTGAGCCGATGCTCGTGGCCATCGTCCGCACCCTGCCACAGGGATGGCAACATCCCGATGACCTTTGGGTCTCCCTGCAATTGGACGGACACGAGTACGGCACCAGGAAGTCAGGGCCGACGCTTCAGCAGCACATCCAGGTGGAGAGCGAGGTCCGAGGGACACTGGCCGTCGGTTATCCGGAGGACCGTACGCAAGGACCAGGACCGCAATTTCTGACCGAGGAAGAACAACTTCTGGAGAGGCTGGCGATCGAGGTGGCGACCATCGTGGAACGCCAAGAAAAGCGGGAGCGACAGCGCCTGTTCGAGGCACGCATGCAGCAGCAGGACCGCCTGAACGTGCTGGGTGAGCTGACGGCTGGCATAGCCCATGAACTGAACACCCCGCTCGGGAACGTGCTCGGATATGCCGAACTGCTGATGGCCGGTGAAGTGGACAAGGAACGCCGGGACGACCTGCAACGCATCATCGATTCGGCCTTGACGGGACGTGAGGTGGTGAAGCGTTTGATGTACTTCAGTTGTGAAATGCCGAGCCAGTTCCGCATGCAGGACCTGAATGGCGTGGTGGCCGGCGTACTTCGCCTGCTGCATCGGCAAGTGGAGAAAGCCCGGCTGGTGTTACGCACGGACCTCTCCAAGACGCTTCCAAAAGTCCGCATCGATCGCGTGCAGGTCGAACAAGTGATCACCAACCTGGTGCTGAACGCCGTGGCGGCCACCGCACCCGGCGGCGAACTACTCGTGAGCACTGAGGCAAAGGACGGTGCGGTATACCTGTGCGTGGAGGACACCGGTCAGGGCATCGCACCGGAACATATCCGGAAGATCTTCCAGCCGTTCTTCACCACCAAGCCACCTGGTGTGGGGACCGGTCTGGGGCTCTCGGTGGTGCATGGCATCATCAAAGGCCACGGCGGCGACATCAGTGTGGAAAGCAGGTCGGGGAAAGGCACCGCCTTCACCATCACCCTACCGGTGGAATGAGCCCAGCCAAGACACCCTCGGTCCTCTTGGTGGACGATGCCCGCGACATGCTGGAACTGCTGCGCCGCAGCATGAACACCATGGGGCTCACGCCCTTCACGGCCAACAATGTGTTCGATGCCATCGAACTGCTTGAACATGGCCCCGTGCATCTGGTGATCACTGACCTGAACATGCCGGAGGTGAGCGGCATCCAGCTGGTCCGCTATCTGGGTGAACACTTTCCCGAGGTCCCGGTGCTCGTCATCACGGGCTACCCCAAGCTCGAGGATGCCGTGCATGTGATGAAGCTAGGTGCGGTCGAGTATCTGGTGAAGCCCTTTACTCAGGAGGAATTGCGTGAAGCCGTTGAGCGGGTATTGAACGCACTGGGCACCCGCGCTGAACAGCCCCCGGCCGCAGAGGAGGATCGTGCGAGTTTCCATGGCATCCTGGGCCGGTCCGAACCGATGCAGGAGGTCTACCGCATCATCGAACGTACGCAGAACAACAGGGCCACCGTGCTGGTGACCGGCGAGAGTGGAACGGGCAAGGAGATGGTGGCCCGTGCCATCCATTACAACAGTGCCTTCGCAGCGGCACCCTTTGTCGCCGTGAATTGTGGCGCGATCCCGGACCAATTGCTCGAGAGCGAATTGTTCGGCCACGTAAAGGGGGCGTTCACCGGTGCCATCACGAACAGGGTCGGCTTCTTCCAGGCGGCGGACGGTGGCACGCTGTTCCTGGACGAGATCGGCAATGCTTCCGCTGCGGTGCAGGCCAAGCTCCTTCGAGCCATCCAGGACAAGGAAGTGACCATGCTGGGAGCCACCAAGCCGCAGCGCGTGGAAGTACGGCTGATCTCTGCCGCGAACAACGATCTGCCGGCCATGATCAGGCAGGGCACGTTCCGGGAGGACCTGTACTACCGGCTGAACCTGATCAATATCCATCTTCCGCCTTTGCGTGAGCGTGTCCTGGACATCCCGCTGTTGGTGGACCACTTCAACCACAAGTTCAGCAAGGAACTGGGCAAGAAGCCCCTGCGCATTCCGGCCCGTATCCTGGAGACCTTTTCCGGCTATCCATGGCCTGGCAACGTACGCGAGCTCGAGCACTTGGTGCACCGGCTGGTGATCTTGAAGGATGGTACCGTGAACATGGACGACCTGCCCGCGCATATGAAGATGCCGGCACCGCAGAACGCTGCACCGAACACCATGGTGAGCCTTGCCGAAATTGAACGGCAGCACATCCTTCGGGTACTGGAAGCCGAAGGTCAGAACAAGACCCGGGCCGCAGCCATCCTCGGGATCGATCGGAAGACCCTGCGCGAGAAACTGAAAGGCCTGGGGTGAAGCGCCCCGGCCGGGGAATTCCACCCCGGTCTGGCAGCATGCGATACATCCTGCCGGGGTGTGGACCGGCCGTTCGGTGACCCGACCTTATATCCTGAAGATCAGCATCATAGGTCCGTCCTGACCGCGACCCTGCCGCCAATAGCCCACGGCCTGGCACGGACCTTGGCCTGTTCGGCGCGCAACACGCTACGATGGAACAGACCGACGACCTCTTGCTGGACATCTCATCACTCTGCTTGAACTGTCGGCATCGGATGGGTTGCCATCATCGCGAGCAAAGCAAGCTTCCGGTATTGCAATGCGAGTTGCATGAATTCGACGCCGCACCCCAGAACGGCGCGGCGAAGGTGGTACCGCACCGGCGATCCGTACAAGGGGCCGGTATCTGCGGTACGTGCGACCATCGGACCTACTGCGCCTTGCGCGACCCGGAACGACCGATAACCCATTGCGACCAATACGAATGAGCACCTCTCACACAAAGACCATGGATACGACCATTCCAGAGATCCTCACTCCCGAGACCACCATCATGAACACGACAGCCAGGAACCGGCAGGGCATGTACAGGGTGGTCATGGACCAGTTCGAACATGCCGCGGATATCATGGGCCTGGACCCCGGCGTACGCAAGATCCTTTCCAGGACCAACAGCGAGATCGTGGTCCACTTCCCCGTGAAGCTGGATGATGGCAGCATCGAGGTCTTCACCGGGTACCGGGTGCAGCACAACAATGCCCTGGGCCCATACAAGGGTGGCCTGCGCTACCACCAGACCGTGGACCTGGATTCGGCCCGGGCGTTGGCCATCTGGATGACCTGGAAGACCGCCCTGGCGGGACTGCCATACGGAGGCGGCAAGGGCGGCGTGGAGATCAATCCCAAGCTTTATTCTCCGGGTGAGCTTGAACGCATCACACGCCGGTTCACCTATGCCTTGGGCGACAACATCGGCCCTGATCTGGACATTCCCGCTCCCGATGTGAACACCAATCCGCAGATCATGGCCTGGATCGCGGACACGTACTCCAGCACAAAATCACCCGCCACACGCTTCACCAACCTGCACGTGGTCACCGGTAAACCGTTGGGGGCCGGCGGCCTAGAAGGACGCGACCGGGCCACGGGCTTCGGTGTGGTGGCCACGCTGAAGGCGTGGTCCAAGCGTACCGGAAAGCCCCTATCAGGAATGCGCTACATCGTACAGGGGTTCGGAAATGTCGGCTATTGGACCTCGCATTTCCTGGCCGAGGAAGGGGCCTTGCTCATCGCCGTGCAGGATGCCAGCGCCACCATTTACCACGCCAACGGGATCGACCCTGAGGACCTGAACCGCCATGTGGAGGGGAACAACCGGAGCATCGCAGGCTATGATAAGGCAGGTACCCTGACCCCGGAGGAATTCTTCGGGCTACCCTGCGACATCGTCGTTCCAGCCGCCCTCGGGAACCAGATCACCGCCTCCAACGCCGGAAACATCAAGGCCCAGGTGGTGGCCGAAGGTGCCAATGGACCCACGGACACGGAAGGCGAGGCCATTCTGAGAAAGAACGGCGTGGACATCATTCCGGACATCCTGTGCAACTCCGGCGGTGTGATCGGCAGCTACTACGAATGGCTGCAGAACAAGCGTAGTGAGAGCTGGAAGATCGAGGAGGTACTGGAGATGATCCATGACAAGGTGGACTCCGCCTTCAACAAGGTGGTGGTCACGGCGGAGGAGTTCCAGGTGAACTGGCGTGATGCAGCCTACATCGTCGCCCTGCGCCGGTTGGAAAAGACCTACAAGGAACGCGGCATTTTCCCATAAGCCATGATCATCGGAATATTGAAGGAGCAGGCCCATCGCCGACTGGTGACCCTGACCCCCGTGGGTGTGAAGCGACTTGGAGACCAAGCCCGGGTGGTCGTGCAACGAGGCGCCGGAACATTGGCAGGGTTCCCGGATGAGTCGTATCGGGCGGCAGGCGCCCGGGTTCTGAACGGCCGTGACGCCATCCTCGAGGAAGCGGACATCATCCTGAGCCATGACAGCCTCTACGAGGGAGGAGTGCTTCCAGGGCATCGGACCTTCGTGGGCTTCCACGATGTGCTCGGCCAGCCAGCCGTGGTGAGCACCTATGAAAGGGCAGGCATCGACCTCTTCAGCCTTTCCCTGATGCCCCGTACCACCCTGGCCCAAAGCATGGACGTGCAATCCTCCGTAGCCTCCATTGGCGGTTACCAGGCCGTGCTTCTGGCAGCTGAAAGGTCGCTGGCCACCGTGCCCATGATATCCGGCGCGGGCGGCACGCTCCGGCCCGCACGGTTCCTGGTCATGGGTGCTGGTGTGGGCGGCCTGCAGGCGATCGCCACAGCCCGCCGGCTGGGTGCTCAGGTGAAGGCATATGATGTGCGCTCAGCGGCCAAGGAAGAGGTGGAAAGCCTCGGTGCGGAGTTCATCCAGGTTGACGGTGCCATCGAGGATCGGAAGGCGGGTGGATATGCCGTGGAGCAGAGCGCAGAACACCTGGATCGCCTGAGGGTGGCCATCCAACAGGAGGCCGCACAAGCCGACGTGATCATCACTACGGCACGTGTGCCAGGCCGGCGGGCGCCGATCCTAATAACCCGGGCCATGGTGGAGGCCATGAAGCCCGGCGCCGTGATCGTCGATATGGCAGCAAGCTCTGGTGGCAACTGCGAACTGACAGACCCGGACCACACCGTGATGGCCGGAGAGATCACGATACTCGGACCCCGGTCGATCGAATGTGGTTCCGCTCATTCCACATCGATCCTCATCTCCAACAACTACACGGCATTCCTGCTGCACTTGCTGGCGGAACAATGCGACCGGAATGACGATAGTATCCTCAAGGCCACCCAGGTGGTGGCTAATGGAAAAGTGGTGAACGAACGCTTCCTGACACTGGCCTCCGCGGCCTTCTGAACCATGCTCGACCTCCAGTACCAGCTCACGCCTATCGACGGCCTGTTCGTTCTTGCCCTGAGCCTGCTCGTGGGCTTCGAGGTGATCAAGAACGTACCCGCTGTTCTGCATACGCCGCTCATGTCAGGCTCCAATGCGATCAGCGGCATCATCCTGTTCGGAGGCATCAGCCAATTGTTGGGAGCTGCATCGGGCGATGAGCTCACGATCGCTCTGGCCTCCATCGCCGTGCTTGCGGGCACCATCAACCTGGCAGGCGGATTCTTCGTCACACACCGCATGCTCGGCATGTTCAGAAAGACCACACAACGGGGTCCAATTATTTGACGGCCATGGGGATCCTCTACCTGTTATCGACCATTGGCCTGGTCCAAGGGCTCAAATTCATGGGCAGCGCCGGTAAGGCCCGCCTTGGGAATGCGGTGGCGGCCTTCAGTGTGCTGCTGGCACTCGGCGCCACCACCTATTCGGCAATAACGCCGGGCACGAGCACAGCACATTTTGTGATCCTGGGTCTGTTGTTGATGTCCGGCACGGTCATCGGCCGCATCTGGAGCTACCGGGTGGCCATGACATCCATGCCACAACTGGTCTCCTTGTTCAATGCCTTGGGCGGACTCAGTGCGGTCCTGCTCGGGCTTAACGCCATGCATACCCTCGACAACGGACCTGGACACAAGGCCGCTGGTGTCGTCCTCATCCTGGGCGTGGTACTGGGTGGCATAGCGTTCACCGGCAGTGTGGCGGCCTACCTGAAGCTGGATGGAAGACGGATGCCCGTAGCCCGCAGGGCACATCGGCTGGCGGCCCGCGCCCTGCTCTTGGTCCAATTGGGCTTGTTGTTGTCCTTCCTGCTGCTGCCGGGTACCACCTTGCCCATCAAGGCCCTGTTGCCCGTGATGGCCTTGCTTGCACTGGCGCATGGCCTGCTGCTCACGCTGCCCATCGGCGGTGCCGATATGCCTGTCCTCATTGCCTTGCTCAATGCCCTAACGGGAGTGGCCACGCTTCTGGCAGGTCTGTTGTTCAAGGATACTGTCATGCTCATCGGTGGGATCCTCGTAGGTGCCACCGGCCTTCTGCTCACGTTGCAGATGAGCAAGGCCATGAACCGGACCTTGAGCCGTGTACTGGCAGGTAGCATCAAAGGCACCAATGGCGCCAGGGCAACGAACGAAGAGGACGTACGCCCCATTTCGGCCGTGGAGGTGGCCTCGCTGCTGGCTTTCGCGGATCATGTAGCCATTGTTCCAGGATATGGTATGGCTGTCAGTCAAGCTCAGCAGGCCGTGACCGAGCTCCAAGTCCAACTGAATCGGACCGGGACCAGGGTCGATCACATCATCCACCCGGTGGCCGGCAGGATGCCAGGGCACATGAACGTCCTGTTGGCGGAAGCCAACGTTCCCTATGCCAACATCCATGCCATGGATGAGGTGAACGAACACATGGACCGCTACCAGGTGGTTCTGGTGATCGGTGCGAACGATGTGGTGAACCCGGCAGCCGAGAACGATCCAGGCTGCAGCATTTACGGCATGCCGATCATCCGGGCATACAAAGCAGCCCAGGTGGTGGTGCTGAAGCGCGGCATGTCCAAGGGCTATTCCGGTGAACGCAACCCGCTCCTGGAACGACAGAACTGCCGCGTACTCTTCGGCGATGCCAAGGAGAGTGTACAGACGATACTCAACGAACTCAAACGCATCTGATCATGGATAGTGCCAACCTCATCGTATCCGAAAAGGAACGCGACCTGATGCGCTCCTGGATCATTGGTCACACTGCACCCGATATCCAGGTCCGGAACAGCTTGGACCGGCTTTACCGGGAATTGGAGCATGCCGACGTGAGGAAGGAGGAGGAGATGCCCCGGGACGTGGTGCGGATCTGCAGCATCGTGGACGTGGGGATGCCCGCCGGCCGAAGGAACGGCCTGCAGCTGGTGATGCATGCCGATGCCGATCTGAAGTTGAACAAGCTCTCCGTGCTATCGGTGCTTGGCTCCGCCCTCATCGGATACCGTCAGGGCGCGCACATCAAATGGCAACTACCACAGGGAGACCAGATCATCACACTTGAGCATGTGGATAATTCCCGCTGCGATGTGCTCGCACTGAGGGCGTGAGCTGATCCATTCGCGCAGGACAAGATGGATCATGCCGCCTCCCCCTTGTGTTCGGCGCAATCCGTCCGAAGCTCGGCGATCCCAAGGTCCCTCTCCAGCAATAGGCAATGATGCCTCCTATCCCGGTCTCCCCGGTATTGGGAGCAGGTCCAGCACATACGCTGCACCTGTACCTCGCCGCTCGCGAGGAGCGCCTCCAGCAAACGCATCAGGGCCAGAAGCAGGGTCTCCCGCTCCTCCAGCGGCAGCGTGGCGAGCGCAGGAGCGAAAGGCTCCCCGGCCGGGAGATGCCGACGCCCCGTGGCGGTCAGGCGCAAGGCATGGCTGCGGCCATCCAGCGGATCGGCCCTGCGGAGCAATAGTCCTCGGTCCACCAGCAACTTGACACTGTCACTAACGGTCGGGCGTGTCACTTGTAGCTCATCGGCCAGACGGGCAACACCTACGGGCTGCCCGACGTGGTCCGCGACGAAACCAAGAATCCGCAACTGCAACGGGCTCAGGCCCGACCCTAAGCTCTCCTGCCAGCGCAGGGCCCGGGACACCTCACCCAAGCGCTCCAGGAGCCGTGCAAGGTGAGCGTTGAGTTGATCTTCCCTTCGTACCTGCCTGCCCATGGCTGAAAGGTATCGTGAACAGCGGGACCCGGCCCAGGTGACCGGGCCCCTCTCCGTTCCTCGAAGGCCGTTCAACCCTTCACCTCGGCCATACTGGCACCGTGGTTGATGTGCAGCACATCACCGCCAACGACCAGCGCGGGTACGCTTCTTACACCCGCGGCCTCAGCCTCGGCGATACGGCCACGGTCCTGGCCCAGGTGCACATGCTCGACCTGGTACCTACCACGGTCCACCAGCTCGGTGATACGATCTTCCGCATTGACGCAGACCGGGCACCCGGCATGATAGAAGACTGCCTTTTCCATGTTCTTCAGGGGTTTATGTGTTCTGTGTGTGAGGGCGGGGACGTCCTTTCCGGTACAAATATAGTTAGGTTTCCTTACTTTTGACCTGCGATTGATGAGAAAGCACAAGAACCTCCTCACTCTTCTACCAGCCCTCCTGATCGGTATGGTCGGGCAGGCGCAACACCACAAGACCATGGACGAACGGACAAGAGCAACTGAAGTGGCCGTATGGGATACCTACGTCACCCGCACGGACGGCCGGGTGATGCACTTCGACATCATCGCACCCAGCAGCCAGCGCGACACCACCGTCATTCACGGCTATGGCCGCACCTACCTGGAAAGCAAGGGCCAGGGTGACCAGGCTCTCACGGCAAGGGAATGTCGTTTCTGCCATGTGCGGTCCTTGCGGCCGCAGTGGGAGTCGGAGATCCGAAGCCAGGGATACTTCATCCTTGAGATGGAGAACTGCGACTGAACCGTCTACCAGGCGAACTGCGACCGCATGGCCCACAATTCCTGTACCAGTTCGTTCGACCGCACCGGTTGCACACCCTGGAGCCTTTCGTCGCGCGGCACCTGCAAGCTGAGTAATTCAAGATGCTGGTCCACGAAGAGGAATTCCATGTCAGGATAGATCACGCGCAGGCTCTCGACCAGGTCAAGGATGGATAAGTCGAGATCCACCAGGTCGAAGAGGCCGGAACGGGGACCATCGTGCACAAGGGCGGACAAGGTGGCGACCACACTGTCGATATGGACGAAGGGCCTTCGCTGGGTCCCACTGCCGCTGATGGAGATGCGCCCCTTGTGATGTGCCTCGAACATGAACCGGTTGATGACCGCATCGAAGCGCATGCTACGGCCCGGGCCGTACACGTTCCCCGAGCGCAGAATGGTCACGTGCCTGTCGTCCATCAGGCGCTTCATGTGGGCTTCGCCGCGTAGCTTGCTGTACCCATATGCCGAGCGCGGCCGGGGCCGTTCATTCATCACTGCCGAAGCCTGCCCAGAGCCATACACGGCCGTGCTCCCGAGGTACACCACGCGTGCCTCTGGCGCCACGTCCTCGATGGCATACACCACCTCGGCGGTACCCCAGTGGTTCACCTGCTCGAACTGATGATGGCCTGCATCGGCGAATGGTGTGGTGACCTTGGCTGCCAGGTGGAATACAAGGTCGATCCCGGCAAGTTCCTTCCGCAACTTTCGGGAGTCCAGGATGTCGCCCTGAACGAATCGTACCGGCACCTTGCCCAAGCGTGGCCCCATGAACAGGCCATGATGCCCCCGGCTCAGATCGTCATACACCAACAATTCGGTGATGCGTTCGTCCGTGGACAACACAGCCACCAATTCCGCACCGATGTACCCGGCACCACCTGTTACCGCGACCCTCATTGCTCTGCCTTCCTTGGCACTGCCTCCTGCCCTTGGACCAGTTCCGTGTTCAGCCCGCATTCCGTCTTGTTCAACCCGAACCAGCGTCCACTGCGTTCATCGAAACCGTCCATCAGCTTGCGGGTGCAAGGCTCACAGCCGATGCTCACGTAGCCCTCCGCTTCCAACGGATGCTCCGGCAGTCCATAGGCCGTCCGGTAGGCGAATACCTTGCGCATGTCCCAATCCAGCATGGGGTGGTAGCGCAGGCATCCGTGACCGGCAGGCTGCTCCACCCGCATGGCTCGGCGCGCGGCGCTCTGGTCTGCCCGCACACCATTGACCCACACATCGAACTCCGCCAACACGCGCTCCATCGGTTGCACCTTGTTCAGATGGCAGCAACGATCGGGGTCCCACGTGTACATGAGCGCACCGTTCGCATCCCGCTGCTGGCTCTTGGGTACAGCGGGGCGCAGTCCGACAAAGGTGAGACCCAGCATTTCCTTCAACTGGTCACGGAATCGGAGCGTTTCCGGAAAGAGGTAGCCTGTGTCCACGTAATACACCGGTATGTGCACATCGATGCGCGCGAGCATGTGCAACATGGGAACACTGTGACCCTGAAAACTCGTGGTCGCAAAAAGTGCCATTCCATCCGACTGGAAGGTCCGCACCCGCTCTTGGAATTCATCGAAGGTGGGCATCGTGTCTATCGCAAGCCAAAACTAGCCGACCTGGTCCTCTTACCGATCCTTGACCCTTGACCGGAATTGGGGTGCACATACAGCCCGATTCAACCGCATTTGGAACTCCCGCAACTCCGGCACTTCAGGCACCCCTCTTCATAGTACAAACCTTCGGCATCCTCACATTCCGGGCACCTACGACCCTTGGCCTGGGTGCCGTCGGGTATGTAGCGTGAGAGAGCCCGCACCACACCGTTCTTCCAGGTGTTGAGGGTCGTATCGTAGAGGTTCAGGTTGGCGACCACGTCCACAACCTGGGCCAGTGGCATGCCCTGACGCAGCATACCACTGATCAGGATCGCATAATTCCAGAATTCCTTGTTGAAGGTGCGGCTAAGACCTTGTACCGTGACCTTGTAGCCCTCATCATCGGAATATTCAAGATCGTAGCGTTTGTTGCCCCGTTGTTGGTCGCGGCGCTTCACCACCCAGCCGCTACTCACCCAGCCTGGTAGCTCGAAGCCACCATTGGCCCTGCCCGTAAAGATCTCGTAGGGCCTGCCATCCAGCAGGCCGACAACCGCAAGCCACGGTTCCGTCTCGTTGTTGAACCGGAGGATATCCGCTTCCAGCCGTTCTGGGCGGGACACGTGATGCGCGGTGCCGGTCCCCTTGTCCAAGCTCTTCTTCTCTTCTGAGGAGACGAGCACACCACTCCGGCTTCCATCGCGGTACACGGTGATACCCTTCAGCCCTTTGTGCCAGGCTTCCAGGTAGATGCCGCCCACTTCGGCCACAGTTGCCGTGGCGGGCAGGTTGATGGTGCTGCTGATGCTGTGCGTGGTGTACTTCTGCACCACCGCCTGCATGCGAATGCGCTTGTGCCAGTCGATCTCGTTGGCGGTGGCACCGACATAGGGGCTTTCGGCGGGGTCGTCCTTGCCGGTGACCTGCATCCAATCCAGCACACGAGGATGATGCACGGTGAATTCCTCCCACTGATCGCCCAGGTCGTCGGTGAAGGTCACCTTGGCATGGGGGTCTCCGGGCACCACCTTGCGGCGGCGCGTGTAACCGAGCATGTAGACCGGTTCGATCCCACTGCTCGTGCGGGTGAGCAGGCTCAGCGTTCCCGTGGGGGCCACTGTGCTGAGGCTGATGTTCCGTCGGCCATGGCGCATCATGCGGTCATGCACGTCGGGCAGTTCGTTCTTCAGCATGTCAACAAAACCGCTCGTACGCTCCACGGCAGGAGTGAAGCCTTGGAAAGCGCCACGCTCGATGGCCATGTCGATGCTGCTCTCGAATTCCGCGCGGCACTTGGTGCGCATGATATCCTCCACGGCCTCGATGGCCGCATCGCTGTCGTACTTCAGGCCCAGACCGGCGATCGCGTCGGCCAGCCCGGTGAAGCCAAGACCCGTGCGGCGGCCTTTCCTCCCGGTATCCCGCAGCAACTCCCAGATCTCACGTTCGATCCTCTTCACCCCGTCAGGTTCAGGGTCCGCCGCGATCTTGGCCAGGATGCGATCAACGGCCTCCAACTCCAGGTCCACCAGGTCGTCCATCAAGCGCTGGGCCTCATATGCCACGGCCGCAAAGCGCTCATGGTCGAACCATGCGCGGTGGGTGAACGGCTCATTGACGAAGCTGTACAGGTTCAAGGCAATGAGACGGCAGCTATCCCCACCCTGCATGGCGATCTCGCTGCAGGGGTTCGTGCTTTCGTTGCGGAAACCCGGATAAACACTACTGGTGCTGTATCGGTGCTGGCGGTCCCAGAAGATCACACCAGGCTCCGCAGTGGCGTGGGCACAGGAGACCAGCGTATTCCAGAGGTCACGGGCCTTCACGGACCTGGTCCGATCGGGCTCTACCGCATCAATGGGCCAGCGCAGGGTGAAATCCTCATCCGCTTCCACGGCCCGGAGGAACTCATCGCTCACACGGACGCTCACGTTGGCACCGGTGACCTTGGTGAGGTCCTGCTTGATGGTGATGAACTTCTCAATGTCCGGATGCGCGATGTCGATGGTGAGCATGAGCGCTCCTCTCCTGCCCTCCTGCGCTACCTCCCGTGTGGTGTTGCTGAATCGCTCCATGAAACTGACGGCACCGGTACTTGTGCGCGCGGCGTTGCTGACCGGCGCTCCGGCTGGGCGCAACGAGCTGAGGTCGAACCCCACACCGCAACGGCGCTTGAAGAGCTGTGCCAGCTGCTGGTCATTGTGGAAGACCCCACCATAGCTGTCGAGCGGCGAGGGGACCACCACACAATTGCTCAGCGAGGCCAGACGGTAGGGATCGCCTAACGAGGCCATCACGCTTCCCTGAGGCACAATGTCGCGGAAGCCATCGAGCAGGCAGAATATGCGCTCCTCGTCCAACTGTTCCCGCTCCTGTCCGTAGCTGGAAAGCATCGATCGATCCTCCTTGGACACTGGTACGTACTTCGCCTCGATGCGCGCGAACTCGCGGGCCATACGCCTGTGCATGTCCACTGGTGAGGCTTCCACCAGGTGCCCCTTCTCATCACGCAGGGCATACTTGTTCATCCATGTGGTGGCGGCCAGATCGTCACCCTTAAAGTACTCCAGCGCGTTCGCGCGCACCACCTTCGGCGAATGGTGCCTTCCGCCGCTATCGCCGGTCTCTCGTTCCATAACATCCGGAGTGCTGCTACTGGTCGTTGTGGACATGATAGTTCTGATGGATCGATCCGTGTGGACGCCGAAACTGGGCCATGTGGGGCCGCCTCCTGGTGACGATCATCATCCAGGATCATGTCCGTATTCCAACAAAGTTCTCCACCATACGTGAACTGATCGCCCAGTGCGGGAATGACGACGGGCAACGCCTGAAAGTCCATCAGGGTCAATGTTCGTGAACACCTACACAACCGCGATCGATCCGAACAGCAACGGCCGCGCGATCGAACGCCCACATCCGCCGGCCATGTACGGACACCATGGCGACCAGCATGACCACAACAGTAGGGGGCATAGCGAACGAGGGCACCCTATTGGGCACCCTCGCCGCTGAAGCCTGCCAACACGGAGATGTCGCGCAGTTGCTTCAATTTCCACTGCTATGACGGCGGAAGCAGCACTTTGTCGATCACGCAGACCAGTCCATTCGATGCTGGGACCGTTGCAATGACCTTGGCGTCGTTGATCATGACCGAGCCGTCATCTGCCAACGCGAACCTGACGTTGTCCCCATTGGCCATGCCTACCGACATGCCATCCCGGATGGCCTCCGGCTTGAATACGCCGATGGCCACATGGTACTCCAGGATATTCTCCAAGGTGGCCTTGTTCTCCGGCCTCAACAGGTCATCCAAGGTACCCTCGGGTAACATGGCAAAAGCCGCATCCGTTGGCGCATAGACCGTGAACGGTCCGGCGTTCACGAGGACATCCTCGTACTTGACATGCTGCACGGCTGCCACCAACGTCTTGTGGTCCGGACTGGACGCCGCCACCTGGACCAGGTTCTTCTGTGAAAGCTCGTCCACCACAGTGGACTGCCCACCTTCAGGGCTCGCCGCCGACCCTTCAACAGTACCCTGTTCAGCAGGAGCTGCACCTCCCCCGCATGCCATGACAAGCAACAGCCCCAGAGGAGCTGCGATCAAGGAAGTTCGACTCGTTCTCATGGTGGTCTTTCTGATTTTAGGACAATGTTGTCCAATATTTGGATATGGCGTCATGACCTTCGTCAGGTCAGCTACTGACCCCCGAAAGTGAACTCAGCTATGCGAACACAGAAGGGCCCGAACACAGCAAGGCCACGGCTTGGATCGTCACCGACCTGGATGAAACTCTCCCTGCGCTCAGAGATCCCGCTTGATGAATTTGCGGAGTGTGGCCCAGGCAGGAACTCCCATCCACAACAGGAGGACGAGGCCCGCGACGACCATGCCCCCTGATCCGCCGAAGAATTGCTTGTAGACGGCACCGCTATACCCCATCATCGCAGCCAGGTCCACCTCCAACATCACCATGATCCGGGCGAGGTCGATGGGATTCACGGAGGCGATGGGGACCACGAACGGCTCCAGAGGCCAGTCGCTGAGCGCGAACATGAGCCAGAACAGGACCGCATCATACACGAACACGAACAGGAACCAGGTCAGCAGACCCAGGCCCACCCCGCGTGCCTTCTCCCGCTGGCTCCAGGCGATCAGCATGCCAAGCACGGTGAAGACCAGGGCAAGGGCTCCGGCCGAGACCAGCAATACGGCACCTGCCTTATTGGGTAGATGGGCCACGATCGGTAACCCAAGACCGAGCCCCACGGCCAGAAGCAAGGCGGTTCCAAGCGCGGCCATCTGTCCTCCCAGAATGGACCTGCGAGCAAGCGGTTGGACCGCGAGCAGCTGAATGAAGTCCATGGTGTCGTGGACATAGACCACCGTAAAGACCAGAGCCACCAGAGGCACCAAGGCAAGCACCACTTGGACCAGACTGAGCAGGGCCTTGATCGGTTCGGGCTCCAGCAGGAACAAACCCTGGGCTGCCGTAAAAAGCAACAGACCAAAGCCTAGCACGAAGCGGTTCCGCACCAGATCGATGAGCGTGTACTTGAAGACCTTATGCATGCGGGACCAATTCCTCCAACAAGACCGGCAAGGCCTCCGCCAACCGCCCTGTCCCGGTACGGGCGAGCATCTCCTTAAGCGGCAGCAGGAAGAGCAGCCGCCCGTCCTGCAGGTAGGCCACCCGATCAGCAAGGGATTCGACCTCCTCCATCAGGTGCGACGTGATGATCACCGCGGCCCCTCGGTCCTTGGCCAGGGACGCACGGGAAAGGACCTGGCGCGCGCTCAGAGGGTCCAGCCCCGCAGTGGGCTCGTCGAGCACCAGGATCTCGGGAGTACCGGAGAAGGCCATCACCGCGCTCACCTTCTGCCGCGTTCCTCCGGAAAGGGTCCCCAACCGCTTGCACAGCTGGTTATCGAGTCCCAGGTCCTTCATCAGGTCAACGTCCCGTTCCGCTTCCGATATACCCCGAATATCCGCCATCATGTCAAGCAGTTGGGCGATGGTCAACGCTCCCGGGAACCCCGAGATCTGGGGCATGTAACCCAGCTGACCACGGTACTCAGGGTCGGTGCCGATCATGGACCCGTTCACCCGGATGGACCCCTCGGTGGGCCGCACAAGCCCAAGGAGGCATTTGATCAATGTCGTTTTGCCCGAGCCGTTCGGACCGATGACCATGACGGTCTCACCAGCACGAAGGGTCGCATCCACGCCTCGCAGGGCCCATAATGAGCCGTAGCGCTTGCCACAACTGCTGAACACCACCCTATCCATCGACCCGTGGCGGTCTCATCAAAGGCCGGTCATCCTTCATCGCTTCCGGGGAAAGCGTCGGGATCAGCCGCTCGGCCTGGTCTAGCAGGGAAACGAAAAGGCTTCGGCTGAACACGACGGCATAGGGCATGCGTTCGACCAGCAGGGAAAACAACCCCAAGGGTCGATAGGGCGTATCGCCCCGGCCGTCCCGGTCCAGATCATAGCCGCTGTACCGATCCCAATAGTTGCCCGTCAGATCGTTCAGCATCAATTCGCCATTGGTGCTCATGTCGAAGGTATTCCCCGTGAAGACATTTCCTTCGAACCGGCAGCCAGTACTGTTGGAGAAGAGGCGCAGTGCCCAACCGTTGGAGCGGAACTGGTTGTTGGCCGCATGCACGCGGTTGCATCCGTCCACCAGCATCCCGGTCGTATTGTCCAGGAACACATTGTCCTGGATCACCGCATCATTGATCTCCTTCAGCAGCAGACCGTATGCGCTCGCTCCCCGGTTCTGCTTGAACGTATTCCCTAACATGCCGATCTGCTTGGAGTACATCACGGCCACGCCGGCCCCGTTCATCTCGAACCAGTTCCCCGAATAGTCATCGTTGTTGCTGAACATGAAGTGCAGCCCATACCGGGCATTACCACGGACCTGATTGCCCCGGATCAAGGAGTTACCCACGAACTCCAGGTAGATGCCATCCCGATGGCCCAGGCATAGATTGGAGTCGATCCGGACGCCATCACCCTTCCAGATGTGGATCGCATTCCCTTCCTGCACCTCCTCATTGGAATTGCCACGAAGGACATTGCCCTTGACCCAAGCGCTCCGGCAACCATTGATCAACACACCGAAGAAGCAGCTGTCAAATGTGTTGTTCAAGATGTGGACATCGGTCCCATTGGTCACCTTGATACCAGCATGGTCCTCGATGCTGCTCCTCCCCGTGCCGGAGATCCGGAACCCCTGAATGATCACCTTGGAGGCATTGACCTCGATCACGCTTCCGCTCCGGTCCCCGACGATCTCGGCCTCCTCTCCGATCAACACGAGCGAGCGGTCCACGACGATCGTAGGTCCTGACAGCTTTCCACGTACCCTTACGGTATCCGTGGGCTGGGCACGTTGGACAAGGGCATTCAGCGCAAAGGTCGTCCCTCCTTCCACTAGGTAGGTCGCGCCCTGGGCATACGCACCCATGAGAAGGAACGAGAAGTGGAACAAGCTTCGGATCACGGAGCAAGCTTCTGCGTCACCCCTTCCCAGTCCAGCGCTTCACCTCCTGCGACCGCAAGGCTGCTGTCCCGTGCCTGCGCCGTGGCAAAGGCCGCCACATCCCCACGCATCGGGCTCCTGTAAGCATCACCATGCACGAAACTCGCACGTGTCGCATCCAGCAACTCCCCGGGGTGGGCGTGGTCACAAACCCACCATTCGGTCACGTCCTCGGCATCGACCTGGCCATCCCCTACGAACGGCACCATGCATTCCACGCCATCGAACACGTACTGTCTACCCTTGTTGGTCACCAGGACGGCTCCGAACTTTCTGTCCACCACGTTCATGCGACAATGGGCGCACTCGGCCTTGCCGAAGTCGATGACAACGGGTGCCTGCCCACAGAATGCCAAGGCCACCAAGGGCAGGAAAGCGAGATAGTTGCGGTGCCTCATGTCCGATCACGGTTCATTGCCAGTTTTCTTGAAAGGTCGCGAAGCTCGAGGAAGTATACCCCGGCAAGCAACCCCATCACTCCGAACAGGATCCATCCACCGACATCCGGTGTTGACCAAGCATCAAAATTCAGCAGTTGCTTGTGTCCGATCAGTGGGGGCTGGTAGGCCATGCCCTCCACCTTGATCGCCGCCTTGGGGTCCAGGTTGTGTCCGTAGTCGTAGCCCCACTTGTACATGTCGTAAAGCGCCCAGGCCCCGAACAGGGATAACGTGACAAGACCCAGAAAAAGCAGGATGCGTCTGCCCCATGCCGCAGCGACCAGCCCCAACACGCTCAAGACGACAATGAGCTTGGGCAGGAACTTGAACTCGGGGAACATCTCATTCTTGATGTGGGCCATTCCAATGTAGTGATTGAGCCCATTGATCTTCTCCGTGTCACCCGCGAAGCGGTCCGCGTAGATCTGGAGGTAGAGACCCTCCGGGTATTGGGGGGCCATCAGGTCGATCCGCCAGATCGGCACGAATAGGAGTACCAGCAGGGCCAAGGCCGAGACCGCGATCATGATGCGTGAAATGATCCTCATGGTGTTGCGTTGCTGGAACGCCCCCCACCCTGGAAGTCGGACCGGGCTGGAGGGCGTTCCTGTCTACGTCGGTTCAGCTGCCCGCGTCCACGCTGGCCGTGTACCACTTCAATTCCGTGCTGCTACCTGCCGGGCTCACCCGCACATAGCCTTGCATCTCCTGGTGGAGCGCCGAGCAGAAGTCGGTGCAATACATCGGCACGACACCGACATGGGTGGGCTCCCAACGCAGGGTCTGCGTCTCACCCGGCATGATGAGCATCTCGGCGTTGTTGTTGCCCTTGATCGCGAAGCCATGGGGTACGTCCCAGTCCTGCTCAAGGTTGGTCACGTGGAAATAGACCACATCACCCATCCGGATCCCTTCGATCACGTCCGGGGTCAGGTGCGAGCGTATTGTGGTCATCTTGACATGGACCTCGTTCCCTTTGCGTTCGACTTTCGTCTCTTTCTCCCCCTTGGATACATAGGGATGATGGTTCTCTTCGATCTTGTAGAACTTGACCTCCCTGGGTCTGATCAGATCGGCAGGAGTGGCCTGAGCGTAGTGGGGCTCGCCGGTGGTCGGGAAGTCCAGGAGCAGTTCCATCTTATCCCCCTCGATGCTATACAACTGTGCGGACTGGGTCAGCTCCGGACCGGTCGGCAGATAGCGGTCCTTCGTGATCTTGTTGTACGCGATCACATACTTGTCGTATGGGGTCTTGGTGTCCCCGCCGGGCACCGTCAGGTGTCCAATGCTATAGTAGGTCGGAATGCGGTCGAGCACCTCCAACGTCTGAACATTCCACTTCACGATCTCGCTGCTCACGAACATGCTGGTATAGGCATTGCCCTTGGAGTCGAATTCGGTGTGCAGTGGCCCAAGTCCTGGCTTCTTCACTTCTCCATGCAGTACGCTTTCATAGGTGAGCACCGGGATGCCGTCGTACTCTCCCTCGAAGTCCTTCCCGGCGATGGCGTCCTGGATCTTTGCGAAGGAGAAGACAGGAACCAATGCCGCCAATTTGCCACTGCCAACGATGAATTCGCCGGTCGGGTTCACATCACATCCATGGGGTGACTTCGGACAGGGCATGAAGTAGACGATATCGCCCAGTTCCACCGGGTCCAACTGGAGCACCTCATCATGGATCGTGGATTCGGCGGTATGCGTTTCCTCATTCCACCAGTTGGAATAGTGCCTGCCTGGCACCTTCATTCCACGCCCCTCCTTGGCATACTGCTCCGCCTTGCGCCAGTTCACGGCCATGATGAAGTCCTTATCGTTCTGGCTCGCATTGACCTCCTTCAGGCTGTGCGCCTTCTCGGTGTTGTAACAGCTGAAGAACATCCAACCATCGGAAGGACCCTTGCCGCTGTGTGCCAGGTCGAAATCGATGCCTGGCGCCTTGATCTGGAAAGCAATGGAGAGCCTCCCGCTTTCCGGCTCCGGATGGATGAAACTGACCGTTCCTTTGAACGTGTCCTTGTAGGAATCTACAGGTACATCGCGCTCAGCGTCGGAACCCATCGGAATGCTGAACCGTGTGCCGGCCACGATGTACTCCGTATTCGGCGTGGTGAATGGGGAGGAGTGGTTCCCCGCGCTGTTCGGGATCTCGATGATGCTCTTCGTCTTGAAGGTCCCTAGGTCGATCAAGGCCACCCGGGGGGTATTGTTGCCGTTGATGAACACCCAGCGGCCGTCGTGAGACCCATCCGTCAGGGACATTTCGGGATGGTGGGCATCGTCCCAGGGAATGAACCCATGCGTGGTCATCAACATGGGCTTGGATTCTTCGGTATACCCCCAACCGCTCTCAGGGTCCTGTGAGAACACGGGGATCTCCCTTAGCAGGCGTCCGGAGGGCAGTCCGTATACCCCCATCTGTCCGCTGAATCCGCCACTGACAAAGTTGTAGAACTCGTCGTATGAGCCAGGTTTGACATACACTTTGGCCGCCGCATCACCGGTCACCGCGGTCACCGTGGTAGTGGGCCGGCAGCCGTTCAGCATGTTCACGGTCAGAAAGAGCGCGCTGGCACCTGCCAGGACCGCACCAGTCAACTTAATGGAACGTTTCATGTTCGCAGGGATGTGCATGTTCTGTTCAAAGGGTGCGCATGAACTCCAGTACCTCGCGGCCCTCCTCCTTGGAAAGCCCCTGGTTGGGCATTCGTACGAGGCACTCCTCCAATCCCTTCTGTGCCTCGGGGTCGGTCTCCAACATCACATCGATGTTCAGGATCATGTTCATGATCCAATCAGGTTGCCGCCTTTCGGTGATGCCTTTCCACCCTGGTCCCACCACGCGGTTCGGGCCTGTACTGTGGCAGGCCTGGCACTTGACATCGTAAATGGCATTTCCGCGCTCGACCATACCTTGATCGAGTTCTCCCAGGGTGATGTCCTCGGACGTGATCAGCCCTGCAGCCTTGCCCGATCCATCGTTCTTACCCAACTCACCGGGGGGCGGTGCCCCTGGAGGTAGCTTTGGTCCTTTGTCTCCACCCCCGCAAGCTGCGAGGACGATGATCACGAGGGTTCCCATCAGATGCTTGGTGGACATGGTGTGCTTGGCCTTGGTTTATGTGGTGGCGACCGGGTCGCATGTTCTTGACGTGACAAAAATCAACGGACATTTCTGTCCAATATATGACGTTTGTCAGCTGAACGGATGACCCTTGCCCATGAACAGGATGAAAGCCCTCGTACTCTACGCTGCGCCCAGGTTCTGGTTCCTGTTGGCTGCCTGTGACCTCTTGGCCGCCGCCACCATGGGGGTACTGCTCAGGACCATGTACCTCGTGGAGCTTCCGTTCGTGACCTTCAAGCCCTGGTTGCATGGTCATTCGCATGGAGCCATGCTCGGCTGGCTCTTCATAGGTACCTGCTTGGTCTTCCTTCACGACTGGGGCAAGGGTCGGCTGACGCGCCGGGATGTTCTACTCCTTGCGGGTATCCAAGTGGCCGTGGTCGTGATGTTGATCTCCTTTCCCATCCAAGGTTATGGAGGCATGAGCATCCTTGCTTCCACAATGCACGCCTTGCTGTCGCTGTTGTTGCTCGGCCGATTGTGGAGTCGTACCAACTCCTGGCCGGCGATGGGTAGCCGTGCGCTATTGAGGACATCCATGTTCTTCTTCGGACTCTCCCTGCTGGGCACCGTGGCCATAGGCCCCATTCTAGCCTTGGACCTGCAGAGCCATGAGATCTATTACTGGTCCATTCAGTTCTACCTGCACTTCCAGTTCAACGGTTGGTTCTGGTTCGCCGCCATGGCGATCGGGGTCCGCTGGGCGGAACAACATGGCATCGACCTGAACATGGACAGCCGGACCATGGTGCTTTGGATCCTTTCGGCGGTGCTCACCTATGCGCTGGCCATCGCCTGGTCGGAGCCTCATCCGGTGGTCTTCGGGTTGGTATCACTGGGCGTTGTGCTCCAGCTCTGGGCCGCCATCCGGACCTTTTGGCGTCTGTCGGCCGTCCGCGGTCAGGCTCGCCGCCAATTCCCCGACTGGGCTCGTTGGAGCGTGGGTGTGGCGCTGGCCTGCATGGCCATGAAGGTCTTGGTACAAACCGCCGTCGCCGTGCCTCTCGTGGCCCGCATGGCGTTCACCATCCGCCACTACGTGATCGGGTTCATCCACCTGAACACGCTAGGGATCATGACCATGCTGTTACTTACTTACGCCCTTTGGGTCGGGTGGTTGGATCGCAGAAGCCGGGTCGCCCGGTTCGGCCTGTGGACGCTTACCCTAGGCATCGTCGCCTCGGAATTCCTGCTCTTCCTGCAGGGCACCTTCTTCTGGGCGGGGTTGGGCATTATTCCCGGACACTACTGGCATATGGTCCTAACGTCGGCTTTGATCCCTGTCGGGCTGGCTCTCCTCCTGATGGGTCGCAGAAGTGGGACCCATCCGCGGATATCTTCTCCCGGTACATGAACAGGCCGGGCCAATTGGTCCGGCCTGTTCCATTGTCCGTCGTGATCAGAGCAGCGTCTTCGGCTCCTGATACTCCGTCACCGGCACGTCCATCTCCTTGATGGCACCGAAGCCACCTTCCACGTCCACCAGATCGTCCCACCCACGCTGCTTCAGCAACGACGCGGCGATCATGCTGCGGTAGCCGCCCTGACAGTGCAGGATGAAGGGCTTGTCCTTCGGGATCTCGGCCAGGTGCTGGTTGATCGTGTTCAGCGGGATGTTCAGCGCACCCTCCACGTGCTGCGAATCGTATTCGCTCTTCTTGCGCACATCGATCACCACGGGCTTGTCCTTGAACTCGCGTGCGAACTCCTCGGCGCTGATCCGCTTCACGGTGTCCACCTCCTTGCCAGCGGCCTTCCAGGCATCGAAGCCGCCCTTCAGGTAGCCGATGGTGTTGTCGTAGCCCACCCGGCTCAGGCGGATGATGGCCTCCTCCTCCTTGCCGGGGTAGGTCACCAGCAGGATGGGCTGCTTGATGTCGGGCACCATCTCACCGATCCACATGGCGAAGTTGCCTTCCAGCCCGAAGTTGATGCTGTTCGGGATGAAGCCCTTGGCAAAGTCGCTGGCGTCACGGGCATCCAGCACGAGCGGACGCTCCTCGTTGGCCACCACCTCGAAGGCGGTCGGGTCCAACTCACGCTTGCCACGCTCCATGATGGTGTCCAGGCTCTCGTAGCCCTGGATGTTCATCAACACGTTCTTGGGGAAGTAGCCCGGAGGCGTGGTGAGCCCCGTCAGCAGTTCCTTGATGAACTCCTCGCGGCTCATGTCCGGGCGCAGGGCGTAGTTGGTCCGCTTCTGGTGGCCCAGGGTGTCGGTGGTCTCCTTGGCCATCATCTTGCCGCAGGCGCTGCCGGCCCCGTGGTTCGGGTACACGATCAGGTCGTCGCTCAACGGCATGATCTTGTTGCGGAGCGAATCGAACAGGTGGCTCGCCAGCTTCTCCTCGGTGAGGTCGGCGATCACGTGCTGCGCCAGGTCGGGGCGTCCCACATCGCCGATGAACAGCGTGTCGCCCGTGATCAGGCCATGCTCCTTCCCGTCCTCATCGATCAGCAGGTAGCAGGTGCTCTCCATCGTGTGACCGGGGGTGTGGATCACCTTCACCTTCGCACCACCGACCTCGAACACCTGACCGTCCTCGGCCACGATGGCCTCGAAGCCCGGCTTTGCGGTGGGGCCGTACACGATCTTGGCACTGGTCTTCTTCGCCAGGTCCAGGTGGCCGCTCACGAAGTCGGCGTGGAAGTGGGTCTCGAAGACGTACTTGATCGTGGCGTCATCAGCGGACGCACGGTCGATGTAAGGCTGCACCTCGCGCAGCGGATCGAAGATGGCGACCTCCCCATTGCTCTCCAGGTAGTAGGCGGCATGGGCCAGGCAGCCGGTATAGATCTGTTCGACTTTCATGGCTTGTTGTTTGTTGGTCCAAGTGGGCCCGAGGGTCCGACACAAAGCTGGAAACCCGCGCCAGGCCTGTCCGTGACGCGCGTCACCACCTGACGAAAGTCATCTTCCGCCCCGGCGCTGGCCGGACCGCCGTGAAGCCCGATCTTCGCCGGTGATGCCGACCAAGGACCTCTTTGCCGACTTCCCGGCGCTGGATGCCGAAGCCTGGGAACAGCTGATCGAGAAGGAGCTCAAGGGGAAGGACCCCGCCTCCATCACCGTGCCCCTGCCGGACGGCAGTGTGATGCGCCCCTTCGCCTTCGGGCAGGACCGGCCAGGCATGCGGCGGGGAGTGAAGCGGGGCGGGAACACCTGGCGCATGTGCGTGCAGGTGAACGCGTCCGATCCCGACGCCAACGACCGCCTGCTGGAGGACCTCATGGGCGGCATGGACGGAGCGGTCGTGCACGGCGATCGCGAACGGCTTCCGGAAGCGCTGAAGGATGTATTGCTCGCGGGCATCGATCTGCAGGTCCGCGGCGGCGATCCCTCCACCCTGGTGTGGCTGCTCGAGGAGGGCGGCAGGCAGGGGGTGGCGGACAGCGAACTGCACCTGTGCGCCGGACTGGATCCGGACACCGATCTGACGGGGCTCCTGGAGCGCATCCAGGCCCACCCCTTCGTCCGGCTGTTCGACCTGCGCGCGGATGACCCTTCCCTGGAAGCGACAAGCAGCATGCTGGAACAGGGTCGGAAGGTCCTGCAACGCATGCTGGACGCCGGCTTCCCGATCGACCAGGCGGCGGCACGGGTGCAGTTCACACTGCCCCTGGGCGATGACCTCTTCCTCGAAGCCGCGCGCCTACGGGCCGTGCGCGAGGTCTGGGCCCGCATCGTGGCGGCACATGACCCGGAGCATGCCTGCTCCCACAACGTCCACCTGCAGGCCGAGGTCGGCTACCCCGCGGAGGTCGCCTCTCCCTATGATAACCTGATCCGTGCCACCCTTCAGGCGGTGAGCGCGGTCGCAGCCGGCTGTGATGGCCTTACCATTCCAGTTCCTGCGCTGCCCGAAGGCGATGCCCTGTCGCGGCGTGTGGCCCGCAACATCCACCACCTGCTGCGCGAGGAGGGCTTCCTGGCCCGCGTGGCCGATCCCCTGGGCGGCTCGGGGACCGCGGAGGAGCTCTGCGATGCGTTCGTGCGTGCGCTGTCCGCCGACGGGAACGGAGCCGCTGCGTCGGGCGGAGGCGAGGTGATCGCGGACATCCCCAACCGGGAGGAGCTTCCCCTCAAGACCTTCTACACGGCCGTGGATGCCGAGGACCTGGAGCACCTGCGCTTCGGGGCCGGAGCGCCGCCCTACCTCCGCGGACCCTACGCCAGCATGTACACCGTGCGGCCATGGACCATTAGGCAGTACGCGGGCTTCAGCACGGCCGAGGAGAGCAACGCCTTCTACCGCCGCAACCTGGCCGCCGGGCAGATGGGCCTCAGCGTCGCTTTCGACCTGGCCACGCACCGCGGCTACGATAGCGACCACCCGCGCGTAAAGGGCGATGTAGGCAAGGCCGGAGTGGCCATCAGCAGCGTGGAGGACATGAAGGTCCTCTTCGACAGCATCCCGCTGGACAAGATGAGCGTGAGCATGACCATGAACGGCGCGGTGCTGCCCATCATGGCCTTCTACATCGTGGCTGCGGAAGAGCAGGGCGTTACGCCGGAACAACTGCAGGGCACCATCCAGAACGACATCCTGAAGGAGTTCATGGTGCGCAACACCTACATCTATCCGCCGGGACCCAGCATGCGCATCGTGGGCGACATCTTCGGCTACTGCGCCCGCCGGATGCCGCGCTTCAACAGCATCAGCGTCAGCGGCTACCACATGCACGAGGCCGGGGCTCCGGCCGACCTGGAGCTCGCCTACACGCTGGCCGACGGCCTGGAGTACGTACGCACCGGCATCGCCGCCGGCCTCGATGTGGATGCCTTCGCACCGCGGATCAGCTTCTTCTGGGGCATCGGCATGGACCTGTTCATGGAAGTGGCCAAGATGCGCGCAGGCCGGGTGCTGTGGGCCAAACTGCTGAAGGAGGTCGGCGCACAGGACCGCAAGAGCCTGGCCCTGCGCACCCACTGCCAGACCAGCGGCTGGAGCCTCACGGCACAGGATCCCTACAACAACGTGGCGCGCACCACGGTGGAAGCGCTCGCTGCCGCGCTCGGTGGCACCCAGTCGCTGCACACGAACTCGCTGGACGAGGCCATCGCGCTGCCCACCGACTTCAGCGCCAAGATCGCGCGCGACACCCAGCTCTACCTGCAGAAGAACAGCGGCATCACGCGGTTCATCGACCCGCTGGGCGGAAGCCACTACGTGGAACGCCTCACGCACGAACTGGTGCACAAGGCCTGGGCACGGATCCAGGAGGTGGA
Organism: Flavobacteriales bacterium; assembly: GCA_020635695.1. Classification (GTDB taxonomy): domain Bacteria; phylum Bacteroidota; class Bacteroidia; order Flavobacteriales_F; family PHOS-HE28; genus PHOS-HE28. The sequence continues at coordinate 33,677 of JACJZH010000003.1, forward strand.
GGAGCTCGGAGGCATGGCGAAGGCCATCGAGAGCGGCCTGCCCAAGATGCGCATCGAGGAGGCGGCCGCGAAACGCCAGGCCCGGATCGACACGGGCAAGGACCACATCATCGGGGTGAACGCCTTCCAGGTGGACGAGGCCACCACCATCGACCTGCTGGAGGTGGACAACAGCGCGGTGCGGGAATCGCAGATCGCGCGGTTGAACGCCATGAAGGCAGGAAGGAACGAGGTTGCAGTGTCCGAAGCGTTGGAGGCGTTGACGAAGGCGGCGAAGGAGTCTATGGTCGATGGTCTATGGCCTGATGGCGGTTCCGGCCATAGACAAGAGACCATAGACCAGCGACGTGCGCAGGACCCCGCGCGAGACAACCTTCTCGAACTCGCCGTCATCGCCGCAAGGCACCGCGCTACGTTGGGCGAGATCAGCGACGCCCTGGAGCAGGCCTACGGACGCTACCACGCCACCCCGCGCACCATTAGCGGTGTGTATTCCGCAGAGATCATGGACGACCCCGAGATGCAGGAGGCCATGCGCCTCGCCGATGAGTTCGCGAAAGCCGAGGGCCGGCGCCCGCGCATCCTGGTGGCCAAGATGGGCCAGGACGGGCACGACCGCGGCGCCAAGGTGATCGCCACCAGCTTCGCCGACATCGGCTTCGACGTGGACATCGGTCCGCTGTTCCAGACCCCGCAGGAGGTGGCCCGCCAGGCGATCGAGAACGACGTGCACGTACTGGGCATCAGCAGCCTCGCGGGGGGGCACAAGACCCTGGTGCCCGAGGTGATCCAGGAACTGCGCGAGACCTACAACAGGCCCGACATCCTGGTGGTTGCCGGAGGCGTGATCCCGCCGAACGACTTCGACTTCCTGAAGAAGGCCGGCTGTTTCGATGTGTACGGGCCAGGGACGAAGATCCCCGTGGCGGCGAAGGGGATCATTGAGGCGTTGATGGAACGGTGAACACTTACCTTTCTGCTGGTTCAGAAACACGTTGCCCATGTTCCACCGCGCCTTCCTTCTATCCGCTGCCATTCTTTCCATGGAGGCCGGAAACGCACAGTGCACCGCTGGTTTCAGTCATGCAGCGAACTGGGATACTGTAACGTTCATCAACCGGTCATCGGTGAACAATGCGCATTACTACTGGAATTTCGGCGACGGCTCCACATCCTACGAGAGCGACCCGGTGCATGTCTTCATCGAAGCCGGAACATTCCAGGTGACCTTACATGCGCTGGATACGGTGGGTCAGTGCCATAGCTTCCAACAGGAGTGGATGTCCGTGTCGCGCCCGTTCGACAATGTCTGTGAGCCTTACATGACCGACTCCCTCTTCACATACAATGGCGACGATTTCGCGAAGGTGAACGATGAAGCCGTCGGCTGCACAGACATGTGGCGCCATGTCGATTGCATGGGCTCGCAGAACGGATCACCCGGCAATTGGGTCAACCTGACCGGCTGGGAAAGCGCCCTGACCATGGCGCGGTTGCGCTATACCTCTCACGACTCGATCAATGGGACTGTATTTCGCCGGGCATACTACCGCACGATCCCATACGAGCAAGATCCAGCGAGTAGCTATGACACTTGTTCCGCTGACTTCGAGTACGTGCTCGACTATCAACCAGGCGGTGCGGTAGCAACCTTCAAACCGCTTGGACCACCCGGAGCGGATACCATCTGGGTAAATGGTTTTGGAAATCCTATACCCTTGGTCGGTCCGGTCTCCACGTTCACGTTCCCGTATTACGGTGGACCTGCTGGGAAATGGCAGAATGTGTGGCGGCGGAACTATGATCCGAACTTCGGCTGCCAGAACAGGCAGGCGCACACGCTGATCATCAAGGATCCATTTTACGTTGCCCCCGCTACTTGCCTGATCGATCCACAACCACAGGATGCGATGGTGTACCAGAACGGTACAGCGCAGTTCATCATAGCGACAGAACCAGGCTCAGTCAAACAATGGCAACAGAACGCCGGGCTGGGTTGGCAGGACCTGTTCGATGCAGGGCCTTACAGTGGAGCGAATACGGATACGCTGACCGTCTCGAACTGCCAAAACTGGTGGAGCAATTACCAATACAGATGCATCGTCACTTCAGCGGGAAGTTCATGCCACAACACCAGTGAGGTAGCACTGCTGACTGTAGTGGTCGGGATGGACGAACTGGAGGATGCGGGGATCGATCTTTATCCCAACCCGGTAACGGATCTGCTCAACCTGCAATGGTCTCGACCCTTCGGTAGTTCGTGGATCTCCATTACCAATACGCTCGGTCAGGTGGTCCGCACAAGCTCGACTTCGGGCGCGTCCATCACTATCCATGTCTCAAGTCTCAGCCAAGGTGTCTACGTCCTTGCCATCCACCTCGGTGAACGCAAGGTCCAGGGCAGGTTCATCAAGCAATGAACCTTGCAGATGGACCAGTAGGCTTTCGCATTTCGCGTGACGGATCGCAGCGGAAAGCCCGCAAGCGAGGAGCCCCGGCTCAAGGCCGGGGTGATCGAGTGCGGACTTGAAGCGAAGAGCCGGACCCGGCTGCATTCGAGCCGGGGCACGCCCTCAAGCCAAACAGACGATCGGGCGATCAGATGATCAGACAATGGGCCACCTCCCCGACACCCGGCATTCGATCTTCTGATCGTCTCATCATCTGATCTTCTGATCTTTTATAGTTGCTTTAGAGCATCATTATTTGCATTTTGTTCATACTATGATGCTCCTTGGCATCGTTGTGATGTAACGGACCGATGGAGAATGCGTATACTTGTGGCGTGAACGCTACGTTAGTGCACTGAAACACCATTTACGATGTCTTCAAGCAACATCCAATGGCAGGCCCTGAGCGACAACAAAGCTGTGGAGCAACTGGGCAAGGAGCTGCGGCGCATGCGGCTGGAGCGCAACCTGAGCCAGGCCGAGGTGGCCACCCGCGCCGGACTGGACCGCACCACCGTGGTGAAGCTGGAGGCCGGCAGGGCCGCCACCTTGCTCACCGTGGTGCAGGTGCTGCGCGCCATCGGGCGGCTGGAGGTGCTCGATGGCTTCCACCAGGAGCCGCAGCCCACGCCCTACATGCTGGTGGAGGCGCAGGAGAAGTACCTGAAGAAGCAACGCAAGCGCGCCAGCCGCAAGAAACCCGAGGTGGGGCCGCCCAAGCCGAAGAGCACATGGTAACCCATGCACGCGTGCTCCTCTGGGGCAAGACGGTGGGCCTGGTGGTGTGGGACGACCAGCAACAACGCGCCACCTTCCAGTTCGACCGCGCCTTCACGCAGAGCGGGCTGGACGTGGCGCCGATCATGATGCCGCTGGCTCAGGCGCGCGGGGGCGACGAGGTGTTCAGCTTCGGCGATGTGCGCGACGAGACCTTCCGCGGGCTGCCGGGGCTGCTGGCCGACAGCCTGCCCGACCGCTTCGGCGAGCAGATCCTGAACGCGTGGCTGGCCACCCAACAACGCACGCCCGGCAGCGCCAATCCCGTGGAACGCCTGTGCTACACCGGTCGACGCGGCATGGGTGCGCTGGAGTTCGAGCCGGCCCACAACGACTGGGAGGCGAGCAGCGAGGCCCTGCAGGTGGAGGAGCTGGTGCGCGTGGCCAACAACGTGCTGTACGAGCGCGCCGCGTTCCGGACGAACAACAAGAAAGGGCGGGAAGAGGCCTTGCAGGACATCCTGCAGGTGGGCACCTCGGCCGGCGGCGCGCGGGCCAAGGCGATCGTGGCCTTCAATGCGGAGACCGGCGAGGTACGCAGCGGCCAGATCGATGGCCTGCCGGGCTTCACCTATTGCCTGATCAAATTCGACGGGGTGACGAACGAGAAGCTCGGCGACCCCAAGGGCTATGGCCGAATCGAATACGCCTACCACCTGATGGCACGGGCTTGCGGGGTGGAGATGATGCCCTGTCGCCTGCTGGAGGAGCACGGCCGCGCGCACTTCCTGACCCAACGCTTCGACCGGGTGCGCGATGCGGAAGGCACGGTGCACAAGCTGCACATGGCCACGCTCTGCGGCATCGCGCACATGGACTACAACCAGCCGCTGGCGCACAGCTACGAGCAGGCCTTCCAGGTGATGCGCGTGCTGGGCCTGCCCTACCCGGCCGCCGTGGAGCTCTTCCGTCGCATGTGCTTCAACGTGGTGGCCCTGAACTGCGACGACCACACGAAGAACATCAGCTTCCTGATGGACCCGCAGGGCGACTGGCACCTGGCCCCGGCCTACGACGTGACCTACGCCTACCACCCGGAAAGCCTGTGGCTCCGGCAGCACCAGATGAGCGTGAACGGCAAGCGCACGGACATCACCCGCGACGACCTGCTGGCCGTGGCGAAGGCCATGAACATCAAGAAGGCCGCGGCGATCATCGACGAGGTGGTGGCTGGCGTGCGGAAGTGGAAGACCTTTGCGAAGAAGGCGGCGATGCCCGCGAAGCAGGTGGAGATGATCGGAAAGATGCACCTGACGAGGATCTGAACACCCATGGAACGTCCGCACCACCTCCCCGCCCCCATCTTCTTCCAACGCCCACGCCCCACGGCCGAGCGTCCGCTGGTGGTGATGATGAGCGCCTGCCTGGGCGGCATCCACTGCGGCGTGGACGGCAGCACCTACGGCGACCACAGCGCACTGCGCTCCTGGCTCCTGCGACCCGAGGTGCGCCTCGTACGGTTCTGTCCAGAGGACCATGTCTTCGGAACCCCGCGCATGACACCGGACATCCATGGAGGCACCGGCTTCGATGTGCTGGATGGACGGGCCCGGGTGCGGTTCGAGGATGGCAGCGACCGCACCGATGAATTGGTGCGGGGAGCAATGGCCATGCGTGACCTGGCCTTGCGTGAAGGTGTGGAACTGGCGATCCTGATGGACGTGAGCGGCGCCTGCGGCAGCTCGGTGACCTACGCGGGCAGCCGATTCACGGAAACACCCCGTTACCAGCAGGGGCCGGGTGTGGCGGCCGCAGCGCTGATCCGCGCAGGCATCCCGGTGATCTCGCAGCGCGACGACCGCTCGTTGCGAATGCTCCGCGATCTGCTGGACGGCACACGCACCCTTGCCGACGAACGCGATCACTGGGAGAAGGAGTGGTACCAGGAGTACTTCGCGCAGCGGCCATGAGCAAGCACAAGCTCGACCTCCACGACATCTACAACAAGGGCTCGCAGATCGACGATGCCTTGCGCGAGGCCATGGACTTCTGCATCGACCGCCGCATCGACATGCTGGAGATCATCCCCGGCAAGGGCAGCGGGCAGCTGAAGAAGAAGGTGCTGCGCTTCCTGCAACTGCCAGAGGTGAAGAAGACCTACCACCGCATCGACAAGGACCGCGACAACTTCGGGAGGCTGTTCGTGCGGTTCAAGCATTGATCCTCAATGCCGCTTTGCCGACCAGAACAGGTTGCCGGCTCTTCCTACTTGTCACGCGCGAAGGCCTTTGCGAAGTTCGTCTTGGAGATGGTGTGGAATGCGATGCGTTCCATGGCACCCTGGACCATGCTTCTGGAACAGCTTGCCGTTCGGACGGCTCACAAGATCAACTTGCTCAGTACACCTGCGGTAGCGCCTTGATGTGCGCCAGCACCGGTACGCCATGCAGCGTGAGCTCGGTGCCTTCGCGGAACTTCAGGCCCTTCACGTCGCGCAACTGACCGCCCGGACCGATCGCCTTCACGCCGAGCTGGGTACCGTCCGGAGCGATCGCCTTGATGTGCAGGATGGCACCCTCCCGTGCCACGGCCTTCACGTCCAGCACGGTGCCATCGGCCATCAGCGCCTTGATGTCATGCACCTTGCCGTCCGCGCCGATCGCCTTCACCGGCAGCAGCTCATCGCTGCTCTCAAGCACCTTCACGTCCAGCCGTTGACCGTTCACGAAGGCCTTCACGTCCATCAGCTGGTCGTTGCCATCCTCGTAGAGGGCCTTGACGGAATGCAGGGTGCCGTTGCGTTCCCGCACCTTCAGGTCCAGGAAATGTCCATCGGTGCCAATGGCCTTCACATGCCAGATCAGGGCAGCCTGGCCCGAACCCGTCTGGGGAAGCGCCTTGACATGCGCCGAGATCGCCACACCATCCACCGTGGCATCGGTTCCGCCCTCCGGCAGGGAAATACCTTTCACGTCGTGGACATGTCCCGCCGCTGAGATCGCCTTCACACCGTACAGGGCACCGTGCGGCCCGATGGCCTTGATGTGGATGATGTTCCCCGCCCGGGCCACTCCCTTCACGTCCCAATGATCGCCCCCGGGTCCGATCGCCTTCACGGCCCAGATGGCCCCGTCCGGTCCGATGGCCTTCACCGGCGCAAAGGCATCGCTGCTCGCCAGCACCTTCACGGGCCGGTAAGCCCCTCCGTCCAGGGCCTTCACGTCCAGCAGATGCAGGTCGCCCGTCTCGATGGCCTTCACATCATGCTGTCGGCCGGCCCCATCGAATGCCTTGATGTCAAGCGTATGACCGTCCTCGAGGACGGCCTTCACGTTCCAGATGGGTCGCGCTTCCTGCGCGTTCAGCGGGAAGGACAGGGCAACCAGGACCGGTAGAAGGACATGCGCGCATCTCATGGAGGCAGGGTTTGGATGCCTCCAAGGTAAACGCCCGATCGAACTTGGACCGGACCTTCGTCAGGCGGCCATCTTGCCTTCCTGCTCCTCGGCCACGCGCTTCAGACCCACCAAGGCCTCCACCCATTCGCGGCCGGCCTGCCGGGCACGCCGCACGTCGTTGGGCAGCCCCGCGAAATCGCCGTGCCACAGGGTGACCTTCGTCCGACCCGAACGCTCCTCGTCCAGGACGATGTCCACGGTGGTATAGCTGGGCGCCTCGTCGGGAAGCTTGCTGTCCGGCCGGTACAGGGTGTATCGGAGCCTGCGCTCAGGGATGCAGGCTCGCAGGGTACCCCAGCCTCGCCGGTTCACCGTGCCCTCCACATGGTCCATCCATACGACCTCGCTGCCGAGCTTCCACGAACTCTGGGGCATCCAGCCGTTCATGTAAAGCTTCGTCAACTCGGGTCGGGTCAATGCTTTCCAGATGGTCGAGGCCTCCGCCTCCACCAGCATGGTCCTCATGATGCTTGTCTCACGTTCCGTCGCCATCGTGTTTGATTAACGCATGAATCGTGCCGAAGGTGCGCGGCCCCGTTCCCGATCCCAACCGTTCGTCCCAACCCTCGGAGGGTCAGGAGGACCGATCCGGCTGACGATCTGGCAGGCCGGTCGCGGAACACCGGCCCCTCCACCCGCGGCGTGCCACGCAGGCTTCAGGTCCGGTGTCCGCAAGAAGGCAGCTCGCATCACTTCCATCCACCGCCCAGGGCCTGGTACATCCCGACCCTGGCCTTCATTTGTTCCAGTTGCGTCTCCACCAGCTCGAAACGCGACTCCAACGCCTCCCGCTGGGTCAATAGCACCTCGACATAGTCCGCGCGGGCGCTTCGAAAGAGATTGCCGGAGATGGTGACCGAGGTGGACAAGGCATCCACGCGCTGCTGTCGCATCCGGTAGCTCTGCCTCAAGTTCTCGATCGCCGACATCCGGTTCACCACCTCCACGTATGCGTTCAGCAGGGTGCGTTCATAGGCGTGGACCGCTTGGAGTTGCCTGGCATTGGCACTGGCATAGGCGGCCTTGATCGCGTTCCGGTTCACCAACGGGGCGACGAGGTCACCGGTCAACCCATAGACCAGGGAGGCCGGGGATTCCAACAGGTACGACGTGTTGAACGCATTGAAGCCCACTCCGGCGGTCAACCGTACGCTGGGAAAGAACTCCGCCCTGGCCGCGCGGACGTCCAACTTGGCGGCGGCGAGCTCGAACTCGGCCTGCCTGATATCCGGCCGATGGGTGAGCAACTGGGCAGGAATGCCGGCGAATACACTATCTGCTACGAGACCAGAAAAGGGATCAGAGCTTCTCAGCACGGGCTGGGGATACCGCCCGACCAGGAAATTGATGCGATTCTCCGTCTCAATGATCCGCTGCATGATGTCGAACTGCGCACTGCGGTTCTTGAGCACCTCCGCCTCGAACCGCTTCACGGCAAGCTCGGTGACCTTGGCAGCCTGCTTCTCCAGGCGCACCACCTCCAGGGCATCCTGTTGCACCGCGATGTTGCTGCGCAGGATCTCCAGTTGATTGTCCAGCGCCATCAACTCGTAATAGGAGTCCGCGATCTCGGCCACCAGGTGGGTCACCATGAAGTTCCTCCCCTCCGCACTGGCCAGGTAGCGCATGACCGCTGCCTTTCGTCCATTGCGTAGTTTCTTCCAGATGTCCAGTTCCCAGGAGGCCATGGCCCCGAACCGCAGGTCGGGCAAGGGCTCCGGGAACGCCTGATCCTCCGCGATGGGCAGGTTGTGCTCCACGGCCCCGTTCCGGGTATGCTCGCCCACCTTCTCCAGCTCAGCGGCCGCGCCAATGTCCACAAAGGGCAGGTACTCGCCCTTCCGCGCCCGAGCCTCGTTCCGGGCGACCTCGACCTCCTGGAGCAGGACGTTGAGCTCCTGGTTGTTGGCCAGCGCCGAGTCGATGAGGTCCCTGAGGTAGGGATCATCGAAGAACCGTTGCCAGGGCACGGATCCCGAATTGACGGTATCAGTAGACCCCGAGTAGCTGGCCGGTGTATCCTGCCGCACCTCCCTCACCTTCAATGCCGGCACACAGGCGGAGAGCCCCAGGACGGCGACCAGGATGGACCCGGTCAGGATCTTCGTGCTCCCCATGGTCGATCGCTTGCTCATTGGTCCTTCTTCAGGTTCAACAGGTCCTTCAACTTGGCGCGGAGCCTGGAGACCGTCTCCCGGGTGGCGCTTCCTTCGCGGTCCTTGCGCACGAACTCTTCCGAGATGGGTTCGTCCCATTCATCGTTGATCAACGTGCGCCCCTTGATCAGATTAGCGAACACGAAGTAGAGTCCCGGGATCACGAGCACCCCGATCACGGTGCCCACGAGCATGCCACCCAGGGCGGAGGATCCGATCGTCCGGTTGCCGATGGCGCCGGCACCACTGGCCACTACCAGCGGGATCAGGCCGGCGACAAAGGCGAACGAGGTCATGAGGATGGGCCGGAACCGGGCCTTGGCACCTTCGATCGTCGCTTCCAGGATGGTGGCACCGGCCCGCTGCTTCTGCACGGCGAACTCCACGATCAGCACCGCGTTCTTGCCCAGCAGACCGATGAGCATGATGATGCCGATCTGCGCGTACACGTCGTTGGCCAGGCCCATGGCCTTCAGCATGAGGAAGGAACCCAGCACGCCCACCGGCAGGGAGAGCAGCACCGCCAGCGGCAGCACGAAGCTCTCGTACTGGGCGGCGAGCACGAGGTACACGAAGATCAGCACCACCAGGAAGATGATGAGGGCCTCGTTGCCCCGCTGTGCCTCGTCGTACGACAGGCCCTCCCAGGCGATGTCATAGCCGCGCGGCAGCGTCTCGCGCGCCACCTCCTGAATGGCGGTGATGGCATCACCACTGGTGTACCCACCCGCAGGGAGGCCACGGATGGCCGCCGAGTTGTACATGTTGTAGCGGGTGATCTCGTTCGGACCGAGCCGTTTCTCGAACCGCATGAAGGAGGAGTAGGGCACCATTTCGCCCTCCTCGTTCTTCACGAACAGGTCGGTGAGGTCGGTGGGGTACCTCCGGTATTCCGGCGCGGCCTGTGCGAACACCTTGAAGAAGCGTCCGAAGCGGATGAATCCCTGTTCGTAGGTGCTGCCGATCAGGATGTTGAGGTTGTCGATGGCCTTGCCGATGGATACGCCCTTCTGCATGGCCACCTGGTTGTCGATGATCATCTCGTACTGCGGGTAATTGGCCGCGTAGAAGGTGAAGAGTCCGGTGAGCTCGGGGCGGGCCCTCAGGGCCTCCATGAAGCCGTCGTTGATCCGTTCGAACTCATGGTAGTCCGTGCCGTTGGTCTTGTCGATCATTCGCAACGAGAAGCCTGCCGATGATCCGAAGCCGGGCACGGCGGGCGGCTCGAAGTACTCGATCACCGCACCCAGGTCGTGAGTGCGCTCCTCCAACTCCTCCATCACCTCGATCACGTCCTTGTCGCGATCGTGCCAGGGGGTCAGGTTGATCAGGCAGGTGCCCGCATTGGACCCGCGGCCCTCGGTCATGATCTCATAGCCGGCCAGGGAGGAGACCGACTCCACCTCGGGGATCTCCTCACAGATCTCCTGCAGCTGCCTGGCCACCTGGTTGGTGGTCTCCAGCGTGCTGCCGGGCGGGGTCTGGATGATCGCGTAGATCGTACCCTGGTCCTCGCTGGGGATGAAGCCCTGGGGCAGCACCCGTCCGGTCAGGTAGATGCCCGCACAGAACGCGATCAGGGAGCCGAAGGTGAGCAGGCGGCGCGCGGCGATCCGGTCCAGGATGGCCACGTAGCGGCCAGTCAGCCGTTCGAACCAGCGGTTGAACGCGTCGATCGCCCGGTCCATGATGGAACGGCGCACGTGACCGGCCTTGGGAGGCTTCATCAACATGGCGCAGAGCACCGGCGTGAGCGTAAGCGCAACCACGGCACTGATCACGATGGAACCGGCCATGGTGATGGAGAACTGGCGGTAGAACACACCGACCGGACCGGTCATGAACGAGATGGGGATGAACACGGAGACCATGACCAGGGTGATGGCGATGATGGCCCCGCCGATCTCACCCATCACCTCCTTCACCGCATGGTATGGCGTCAGGTCGGGCTTGTCATGCATCTTGGCATGCACGGCCTCCACCACCACGATCGCGTTGTCCACCACGATGCCGATGGCCAGCACCAAGGCGAACAGCGTGATCAGGTTGATGGACAGCCCGAAGAGCTGCATCACGAAGAAGGCGCCGATCAGCGACACAGGCACGGCCAGGATGGGGATCAGCGTGGAACGCCAGTCGCCCAGGAACAGGAACACCACCAGGGCCACCAGGATGAACGCGTCGCGGAGCGTGTGCAGCACCTGTTCAATGGAGGCGTCCAGGAAGGTGCTCACGTCATAGCTCACCTGGTAGTCCACCCCCGGGGGCATGAACTGGGCCTGGTCCTTCAGGGTGCTCTTCACCTGTTCGATCACGTCGCTGGCATTGCTGCCCAGGGTCTGCTTCAGCACGATGGAGGCAGAGGGCTTGCCGTCCAGGTTGGAGTAGATGTCGAAGAAGGCGCTGCCCAGTTCCACATCGGCGATGTCGCGGAGCTTGATCATCTCGCCCTCCTCGTTGGCCCGGATGATGATGTTCTGGTACTGTTCGGGTTCGTTGTATTGCCCCTCGTACACCAGCACGTACTCCAGCGCCTGGGCATTGATCCCCGAACTCTGGCCCAGTCGGCCGGGGCGTGCGAACAGGCTCTGTTCCTGCATGGCCTCCAGCACCTCCTCGGCGCTCACCTTGTAGGCCCGCATGCGGTCCGGCTTCATCCAGATGCGCATGGCGTAGATGCGGCTGCCCAGGATCTGGGCCTGTGCCACGCCCGGCACCCGCTGGATCTCCGGAAGCAGCTGGGTGTAGGCATAGTTGTAAAGGAAGAGCTGGTCCGCATCGTCACCATCCCCGTAGAGGTTGACGTACATGAGCATGCTGGGCTGCACGGGCGTGATGATGACGCCCTCGCGCTGTACCAGCACGGGCAGGTTGGGCATCACCTGGTCCACGCGGGTCTTCACACGGACCACCGCCTCGTTCGGGTCGGTGCCCGGTTCGAAGATCACGCGGATGGTGCCCTCTCCGGCGCTTGTGGCGTCGCTGGCCATGTAGCGCATGCCCTGCACCCCGTTGATCGCCGTCTCCAGCTGGATGATGGTCGACTTGGTGAGGACGTCCGCGCTCGAACCGGGGAACGAGACGAAGATGTTCACCGTGGTGGGCGCGATCTCCGGGAACTGAGAGGTGGGCAGCTGACGGATGGCCAGTCCGCCCACGAAGAGGATCAGCACCGAGATCACAATGGCCAATACCGGCCGATGGATGAAGTTCCTGAACATGGGCCCGGGCTATTCGGAATACAGTTCCAGGTGCGCCACCACGCTGTCGGGCACCAGCACTTCGACGTCCACTTCGTCCCCGTCCTTCACCCGTCGAAGGCCTTCGAGCAAAAAGCGGTCCTTGGCCTCAAGCCCCTCCCGCACTACGAACAGGTGCTGCAGTTCGGCCCCTATGTGCACCCGTGTGGCATGCACCCGATGCTCCTTGTCCACCAGGAACACGTAACGGTGGTCAAGTACCTCGAAGGTGGCCTTCTGGGGTATGAGCAGCACGTTCTGAAGGCGTGACGCCATCAGGATGTTCCCGGTCTGACCATGACGCAATAGTCCGCCCGGGTTCGGGAAGGTGGCCCGGAACGCGATGTTCCCCGTGGTGTTATCGAAGTCCGACTCGATGGCCGTGATGCTCCCCAGCTGATCAAATACATCACCGTTCGCCAGTCTCAGCCTGACCTCCGTGCCATGGCCGGCAGTCGCCTCCCTGGTGTAGGCGAGGTATTCGGCCTCCGGCACATTGAAGTAGACCCACATGCTGCTGTTGTCGGATAGTTCCGTGAGCAGTTCCCCCTCGTCCAGCAGGCTTCCTTTCCGGACATGGAAACGGCCCACGATCCCTGAAAAAGGTGCTCGGATCTCCGTGAACCCCAGATGGGCCTGGGCCACGTCCAGTTCGGCCTTCGCCTTGTCAAAGCGTGCCTGGGCCAGCGCCAGTTCGTTGGGAGAGACCACATTGCTGTCCGCCAGCGCCTTGGTGTTGCGGTACTCGATCTCGGCGAACTCGACCTCGGCCTGGGCCCGGTGGACCTCCGCTTCGTAAAGGACCGGCCTGACCCGGAACAGGAGCTCTCCCTCCGACACCAGCTGGCCTTCGTCCACCAGCACGTCCTGCAGGTAACCCTTCTCAAGGGCACGCACTTCGATGTGCTGGATGGAATGGACCTGACAGACATAGTCATGCGTCACGATCGTATCCGTGAGCAGGGCGCTTGTTACGGGCAAGGTCAGTTCCTCATGTGGGGTGCCCTCATGGCCTTCCCCACAACCCATGGTGAACGCGGCCAGGGACAGCAAAAGGGCACCGGCATGGGCCCGAGGCCCTTTCATTCGGAGGTGGATCATGTGATGATCGACGAACATGGTTCGGTTCATTGGTCGGTTGGCTGGCCACCATCCACCCCGTGGGGCGGAGGCAACGCATGGATGGCCGCATGCGGGTGCCCGGAGTACGGTTCCGAGCGGTCGGTACGTGAACTGGGGGAAGCGCGGTCAGCGCTTCAGCGGCCGCAACGGCCGCGAGGAAACACTTCAGGGAGCGGACGTGAAGCCCCCGCAATGGAGCATCAGCCCCCGGGCCGACGGTCGCCCGTCGGTATGGTCCGCGTGCTGGCAGGTACGAATGACCCGGAGCTCACGGGACAACTGACCGGAACGACTTTCACAAAGGCGGGAGGGATCCGCTCCATCACCTCCGGTCGTCAAAAGCTCCGAAGGAATACCGACCGGCTCCTCGGCGTCGAGTTCCGACACCAGTTCCAGCGGTGGTGCTCCGGCGCCGTCGGCTCGCACCTCCTGCACCCATCCGAGCAGGAACGCACCCGCCAGGACGAGACCGTGAAGAAGATGGAACAGGGAGCGCTGCATGGCCTAGCGGGGGGCAAACGTAGACCTTCTACGCAGCGCTCTGGAAAGGTTAACACTTTTTTTGATCGGACCTCGCTTCCGGACCACCGCTGGTCCAAGGTCAGGGTGTCGCCGATCCAGTTGAACGCGCAGGATCATTCCCGCTCACGACAAGGACCTGTGGCACCACGGTCACAGCGTCTCCCATGGAACGTATCGCCGGACCTCCCGGGAGGTGTCGCCAGACCATGACATAAGCTGTTGATATTCAACACATTTACAAGAATTAACACCTGACATTGTGTCCGGATCATCCGTAGCGGCACGGTTTTCCCTATAATGCACCCGGAAACAACGATGTCCGGCTAGACAGCATGGCAAGAAAGAAGAAAGAGCTGATCCTGACCCAACCGGTGAAGGAAGGCGTGAAGCTGATCAAGGTGCGCTTGGATGAGCGGACCATCATCACCATTTCCGACATCAAGAAGTTGGACTTCTGGAAGAAGCGCTACCCCAAGGCGAAGGTGATCGACTGACCGCGCGGCGCGCGTATCCCTGTCAAGGTCCGGTCCGTCCGGACGTTCTCACTTGAACTTCACGAGCACGGTATTGCCCCGCTCCTCGCGGCGCATCACCATGCGGTCGGGTAAGGCCTCCACCAGGGAGGACAGTGAATCGTGACCGAAACTGCGTGGGTCGAAGCCGGGGTCCAGGCGGCGCAAGGCCTGACCCAGCAGGCTCAGGGAGGCCTCGGGGTCCTCGCCCCGGGCGATGTTGAAGGCCTTTCTCAGCTTTCGCATCAGGGCCGTGTTCGAGGATAGCTTCGTCTTGGTACCACCCTTGCGGGTGCGGCTCGTTCGTGGTGTGGAACTGGTCGCGCTGTCGTCAGCGTCCAGGTTCTCCACATAGATGAACCGTTCGCAGGCCTTCACGAAGGCCTCCGGGGTCTTCTTCTCCCCCACCCCCATCACGAACAGGCCGGACTCCCTGAGCCGTGTCGCCAGCCGGGTGAAGTCGCTGTCGCTGCTCACGATGCAGAACGCATCCACCAGGTCGCCATGCAGGATGTCCATGGCATCGATGATCAGCGCGCTGTCCGTACTGTTCTTGCCCTTGGAATAGCTGAACTGCTGCACGGGCTGGATGGCGTTCGCGTTCAACAGGTCCTTCCAGCCGCTCATCTGCGGGGTGGTCCAGTCGCCGTAGATCCGCCGCACCGTGATCGTTCCCTGCTTGCTCAGTTCCTCGAGGATGGCCCCCAGACGCCTGGGCTGGGCGTTGTCACCATCGATGAGCAAGGCAATGGTGATGTCATCGATCTTCCGCATGTGCCCAAGGTAAGTCCCACCCTTCAGGCGATCCGTAGCTTGGCATCCCAGAACCCCACACCCATGGCAAGCTTCGACATCGTTTCCAAAGTGGACCTGCAGACATTGGACAACGCGGTGAACACCGCCAAGCGGGAAGTGGACACCCGATACGACCTGCGCGGCAGCAACAGCGAGATCGAACTGGACAAGAAGGCCCTGAGCATCCGCATCAGCACGGAGGACAACATGAAGCTCGAGGCCATCGAGAAGATCCTGCTCGAACGCAGCAGCAAGCAGCAGATCGATGTGAAGTCCTACGACCTGTCCCAGGAGCCGCAACCAAGCGGGAAGCTCATCATCAAGACGATCCGCGTGCAGCAGGGCATCGACCGGGAGAAGGCCAAGCGCATCGTGAAGGCGATCAAGGACAGCAAGCTGAAGGTCCAGCCCCAGATCATGGACGACATGGTGCGGGTGAACGGCAAGAAGATCGACGACCTGCAGGCCGTCATCGCCCTCTGCAAGGAGCAGGACTTCGACGTGCCCCTGCAGTATGAGAACATGAAGAGCTGAATCCCGGGGCAGCGGATGGCCGATGACGTCCGTCCCAACTTCGGACCATAGCCCGACCCATGCGCCTCTTCCTGCTCACGTCCCTGCTCCTGGTGGCATTTTCCGCCCGTGCGCAGACCTACTTCTACATCAACACCATCCAGGTGCAGCCCGGGCAGCCCTCTGACCAGGACCAGGTAAGCCTGGCCCTGATGGGGGACCTGTCCAGCTCCGGGGCCTACATCGTGAGCAGCAGTGCCACGGTGTCGGGATCCACGGTGACCCTTGATGTGGTGGCCGCCGATCCGGGAGGCCTTGCGGTGCTGGTGCCGCATACGGAGATCGTCCTGGTGGGCCAGCTTCCGGCCGGGACCTATGCGGTACAGGTGAATGGCACCTTCGTCGCAGACCTGGCCCCGCCGGGCCAGCACAGCTTCATGGTGACCGGAGCCATGGGCTCGCCGTGTGACAGTGTGGACGTGCTTGACGTGTCCTACCACCCGTTCGATCCGGACCGCCTTCTGCTCACTTCCTTCAATGGCAGCATGGCGTTGTTCCCCTACCCCGGATTCATTCTGCTGGATGCGAACGATGACACCCTGGGCATCGAACCGGTCGACTACTTCGGACTTGCCGGAACGACCGTGCATGACCTGAACGTTCACCCTCAGGCCGTGCTTCCCCAAGGACCTTTCTCGGGAACGGCCGAGCTTTGGGTGGGCTTCGGTGACAGCCTGGCTTGCTCCTTTGGCTTATCAGATGAGCTGTGTCCGGATACGACCTGCACCCCGTTGACCTTGTCCCTGGGCAATTTCGGAGGCATGCTGGTGTCCGCCGTGTTCGACTGGCAATTGTTGGATGCCCAACAGGTCGCTGTGGCAAGCGGCACGCTTGAACTGGACAACATGACCCAGGATGACACGGCCGTGGTCTGCCTTCCTCCGGGCAGCTACAACTGGACCATGTCCACAGCGGGCTTTCCGGGAGGTCAGCTGTACATGGGCATCATGGAGGGAGGCCAAGGCCCGGACACCTCCATGACCTTCCAACAGGGGGTGGTCAATACCATGCCTTTCTCCGTGTACGAGGACTGTCCCGGGACCATCAATGGCCAGGTGGACCGCGCCGTTCCGCACATGCTCCAGGTCATTCCCCACGACGGGATGCTCGAGGTGTTCACCGGGGACGGATCGCCTGTCGGGAACTTCGGCATCCTGGACCTCAGCGGCCGGTGGTTGGCCCAGGGAAGGTTCGCCCGGCCGAGCGGGTCGATCGATGTATCCCACCTGCCTTCCGGGGCCTACGTGCTCAGAACCGGGCGATCGGCCGTGCGTTTCCTCCTGGCACGCCCCTGAACGGCAGGTATGCAAAGAAGGAAGCACGCCTTACGGGGCGTGCTTCTCTTTTCCGTGTTCCGTTCTTCCAGGCTTACGGGCCTGCAAGCTCGAGGACTTTCTGCGCCACATGGCCCTGTCCTCCGGAACCTGCTCACGTGCCGGCTTACGGGCCGGTCTTTCCTGTTCAACGGAAGGCTGGTCAGGAATGTTGCGATCCGTTCCGAAGTGCCTCGAGTTGCCGGAGCACATCCTCGGCCTCAGCACGCTTGAGGTCGCTTGCCTTCCTGTCGCTGGTGCCAAGCCGATGTGCCTCCTCCAGGAGGATGCGATAGCGCTTCTCCAGCTTGTCCGCCGGCGATCTTTTCCTGAATAGCCCGAACATGGGTCCGCCTTTGGAGGGCAACGCCCAGCACCCCGGATGGGTTCACGCGAACGATCAGAAGACCCGCTCCCCTTGTAAGAAGAGGACGAACACGAAGGTCATCAGGAAATGATGGAAGAGCAGGAGGATGCTGACGAACGTGATCAACGTCTTGCCACCACTGGTCAGCTCGGGAAAGAGCTTCTTGTTGTTCACCGCGATGATCGGCAACGGAACGGTAGCCAGAAGAAAAGTGACCGCGAGCGCCTTGAACAGGAACGCGTTGTCCAACACACCGAAGAAGAGGTGTGCATAATAGAACACGAAGCCGGCGAACGAGAGCAACGCTAGCCGGATGAAGAGCCTGGCCTCTGCTACCATTTTGGGTCGGGTATCCATGGTACAAGACGCAGGCTTCATACGGGGTTGCGTTCAATTGGTTCCGGAAACGCCCCGGGATGGCCACCATACCGGGAACCCTACCAGCCTGGGATCACCCCGACCTGGCCTGCGAGAAAGGCCATGCCACAGGACGGAAGCAGCTCTCACACCCCGGCCACAAGCGCTGCTGCTCGGGTCATGTCCCGCACGCAGGTGCTCCGACCAATAGGTCCCTGAAAAGAGGGTCGCCCGTCATGGACCGGCAAGGCCCATCTGCTGAAGCTCGCGGCGTGTACGCGCCCCACCCCATGTCCAGGAACGGACATCACCGGCCTCCATCCGGCCCAGGAGATCCCGGCGCTTCTCGTCAAGGGCGGCCCGGAACGCGACCGGATCCAGATGGTCCACCCAACGCTCGGCGTTCATCCGGTGTTTCCTCATCTGGCGTTCCACCAGGTCCAGGTCCGCGTACAACAACGGAAGCACCCGATCGCTCATCGCCAGGTAGTTGTCGATGTCGATCTCGGCCGGATTGTCATGATGGAGGTTGTGACGCACGATCACCCGGTCCCAATCCACCAGTCCCAACGCGACCAGCATCACGAACAGCGCCCAGCTGTTCACCCGGACCAGGTGGAACAAGCTCAACCGGTCACGGATCTTGCGGAACAGCGTGATCAACCCGATGAGGACCAGGACCAGGAACACGATGACGCCGATGCGCTTGTAGGCCAGTCCGTGGAAACTGATGTAGTGGTGGTTCCGCAGGAACACCGATATGCCCAGGACGAAATTCTGTGCCACCCAGAGCAACGCGAGCGTTCTGAGCAGCCTGCCCTTCGGATGGAAGTTCAACTCACCTCGGAAGAGATGCAACAGGATACCGATGCTGAGCAGGATGCTGAACACCAACGCCCAGGTGCCCTCATGAACGAACTGCTTGAGGCTGAAGCCGAGGGGCACCTCGAAACCCGTCCAGAACCAATGGATATCGATCGCGTTCACCAAGGCGAGCAGGGCGTTCACCAGGAGCAGCAGGAGCACACCGCGTCGCAGCTCACGTTCCAAGGCGTTCGTGGAACCACCAGGTCCGTCCGGACGCCCCTCCAACCGGTCCGGCCATTCCAGCTCGTGGGGCGCCCAGATGCCCGGAGCGTTCCGGACCACAAGGCCACCGGCCACCAGCAGGCCGAGAAGAACGAACAGGAAGTGCGGTGTGAACAGCCAGGAAAGCCGATCGGCGACCCAGCCGCCAAGACCGTCCAGCATGGAGGCAGTGAGCATGTCGAACCGGGGACTGGCCACGCGGTACAAGTGAACGTACACGGCGAACACGAACAGCGGTATCAGGACGATGCGCAGCCACCGCCAAAGCTTGGCCGCGCTCCGGTCACCCGCCATGTAGGACCCCAGCGCGGTAGGCAGTCGGAACGGCGCAACGGCCGTATTGGTCAAGGCCTGGGCCAGGGCGTAGGGCGGGCTTCGAAGGTCCGGCTCAAGCATGAGGGCGCTCGTGACCAGCAGGCCCATGATGGAGGCGACGATGGCGACGGCCGTACCATGCACCGAGACCAGCGTGGCCGCCAGAGCGGTAAGCACCAAGGAGGTCCAGGCCTGCCTCGTTGGAAGCCGTTCACCGCGTACCAGGAGAACGGCCAGTACGATGAACACGAACAAGGTCAGGTTCAGACCCGGACCGGCCTGCCAGAACAAGCGATCGAAACAGATGGTGACGAGGACCAGGGCCATCAGGTTCCTGGTTCGCATCGACATGTTCGGGAACGGAACCAGGCTTCGCATGGGGCGGTCGATCATTCGTGGGGGAGCATGGGTAGCTGCGGGGCCCTGGAGTCGCGCAAGGAGCGGGAGGATCCGGAACGTGCACCGGGTCCGTGAGAAGTTGGTGACATCGAACTCCTCGATCCCGTTGCACGGCTCCCAAGCGTGGCGGACTCCATGGAGCCCTGAACGTTGTTCCGTTCCGGATATTGGGATCCGGGTGAAAGGAATGCGCGTGGCGATGCCCGGGCGACCGGATCGTTCGGAGGACTCGCGCTCAATGAGCCACCAGCAAGGCGATCGCCGCACCAACGAGCACGGCAAGGGCCCTGGCCCCGTGGAAGCGATGCTCAGGGGAGCTCTCGAAGATGATCGTGGTGCTGATGTGGAGCAGCATGCCGATCGCGAGGGCCAATGCGCGTAACAAGAGCGGGCCCGTGGGGTCCATACCGAGCAAGGAACCGAAGCCCATGCCCAGCGGAGCAGCGGCGCTGAAGACGATCAACATGGTCCACGCGCGCCCGGAGGCCATGCCTCCCTTGCGCAGAACGGTGGCCAGGGCGATGGCCATGGGAAGCTTGTGGAGCAGCACGCCGGTCAGGAACGGCACATCATCGGCGATCCGGGGCTCAGCGAACGGCACCCCCTCCACGAAGGCGTGCAGGCATAGACTGAGCAGGGTCGCCATCGGGAGCGGGTCGCCTTGGTGTACATGGACATGCCCGTGCTCAATGCCACGACTGAACGCTTCCAGCATCACCTGCAGCAGGAACCCGGCAAGGAGCCAGACCCCGATGGCTTCGCCTCCCTCCTCGTACAGCTCCGGGAGCATGTGGGTCACCGCGACCCCCAGCAGGAACGCGCCACCGAAGCTCAGGAGGAGGCGCATGCCACGTTGGTCAGGGCGAATGCGCTCCACCACCACACCCGCCAGGAGCGGGACCACGAAGAACAACAGGGCCAGGGCGTAGGTGCTCATGGTCCCGGTTTCTTCGCCCAGGTCACGCAACGCTCCGAGGTCTCGCGATCGAACCTGCGCGGGACCGGCCCATCCGTCTGGTCCTCGACCTCCAGACCGACAGCGTCCAACATGTTCAGGACCTCGGCCGGTGAGATCGTTCGGACCCGTTCCTGGAACTCGAACACCGCACCGTTCTCCTCCACTTGGATCCGCTTCACCACGACACCGTCCACGTAGGACCTTTCGATCCGGAACCGGACCCCATCCAGGTGCAGTTCCTCGAATGGGACGAGGTTGTTCCGGACATGGTGCGGGTTCATCAGGTCCAGCACGAACGCCCCCCCGGCCTTGAGGGCCGATGCCGCGCTTGCAAGGACCCGCTGATCGTCCGCGCTGTCATCGAAGTATCCGATGGAGGTGAACAGACACACAGCGAGGTCGAATTCTGACGACGGGACCGGTGTGCGTATGTCGTGCACCAGGAACGTGGCGCCTGGGACCGCTCTCCGGGCCTCCTCGATGCTCTCCTCGGAGATGTCGACCCCGGTCACTTGCAGGCCCGCCTCGTTGAACCAATGCGCATGCCGACCTCTACCGCAGGCCAGGTCCAGGACCCGATGCCCTCTCCCGAGGGCCGTCCGATGCAATATGGCATCCACCCAGGGCTTCGCGTCCTCTTCGTTGCGATGCCGATAGAGCAGCTTGTAGTAACGCGTGCCGAACCAGTCCGTGTACCAGGGCATGTATACCGGCCGAAGGCCGCCCGAAAGTACACCGTCGTGCCCTTCGGCAGTAATTTCGCGGGATGTCGCGAGCATGGGGCCTGATCGTGCTGGCCGTCCTTTTCTCTGGCTGCGAGAAGGAGGAGGATGGGCCCCTGGACGTGGACACGGTCGTGGACCATGCCTATTTCATGCCCTCGTTCGCGCCGGTCGTCCCATGGCTCCTGGCATTGGACCCGGGTCCGGGACATTGGCCGGACGTGGGTGCGGTGGATTGCGCGGTCCTCGACAGCATTTCCGGGGACACGACCGACTTTCCCAACTCCGGGCCCGTTACGATGTACCTGCGCTATCCTCCCGGTGGCTGCATGGCGTTGGATGGAAGATCGCGCGAAGGCACGCTGGTCGTCCGGCTCGACGAACGGACGACGGTCACTGACGGGGAGTTCACCATCACGTGTGAGGACCATCGCTTCGGTTCGCTTCGGGCCCGGTTCCGGTTGCACGGAACCACGCTGGACAGCACGCGCTGGGTGGTGATGCTTGACAGTAGTGCCTTGTTCTCCAGTGGGGCGTGGAGCCCCCGCTCGTCCGGCACCCTTGTCTATGAGCTTTCCGATAAAGGCCTTCCATCGGTCGCCGGAGATGAGGTGTTCACCCTGGAGCACGACCTGCTCGGGTCCGACCGGATGGGACGGTCGTTCCATGCCTTCACGGTGCAGCCATTGGGCCTTCTTTCGGGCTGTGGCTGGCTTGACAGTGGGCTGGAGCGGATCGAGCCCGACCAGTTGTCGTCCAGAGACCTGGACCATGGCAGCGGCGCCTGTGATGGGCAGGCCACCATCCTGGTCGAAGGCCAGGAAATTGGGTTGACAATTCCGTGAATAACTATGGCCACACCCCGGGCGGTGACCCGGGAAAGCGACATTCCTTGCGCTATCCTGAGATCGTCGGGCATGCTTGACCGTATCCATGTTCTCTATGAGGAGCTCGAGCAACAGCGGATCATGCTGTCCTTCAAGGGCGAGCTCAGTCCGGAACTGATCACGGCGCTGCTCGGGTTGGTGGAGCGGAAGCTGGAGGCCCTGGAGGAGGATGTCCGACTGAGAAAACGGCTGTTCAACGTGGTGATGGAGTGCCTTCAGAACCTGTACCACCACAATGCCCGGATACGTACCGGTGCGTCAGGTCCGGAGCGGACGGAAGAGCCCCAGGGGGTCGTCATGATCGGCCATCACGACCGGGGGTATTCCGTGCTCACGGGGAACTTCATGGCAGGCGACCAGGTGGAGCGCTTCCGTTCCCACCTGGACCGCATCAATGCCATGGACGACGAAGGCCTCAGGGACCTCTACAAGTCCATCCTGGCGGATGGCAGGTTCTCCGAGGCCGGCGGAGGTGGTCTGGGGATGATCGACATCGCCCGGAAAAGCAAAAGCAAGCTGGAGTATGGGTTCGTGCCCTACGATGCGGACAACGCCTTCTTCAGCCTCAACGTGAACGTAGGGAACTAGTCAGCGATCATCATGCACGCGTTACTCCTCGAAGGATCCCCCAAGACACCATCGGTCCGGTTCGACCCGGAGAACGGATCACTGGAGCTCCGAGGACGTTCCATCCCGGAGAATTCGATCGACTTCTACAAACCGCTCACGGATTGGCTGGACGAATACGCACGATCGCCCCGGCCTCGCACTTCGCTTCACGTTCAGCTCGAGTATTTCAACACGAGCTCGTCCAAGTGCATCCTCGACCTCTTCAAGCGCCTGGAGGCCCTGCGGGCCATGGGCAATGAAGTGGAGGTGCTCTGGCACTATGAGGCCGATGATGAGGACATGCTGGAGGCCGGTGAGGATTACCAGGCGATCATCAATGTACCGTTCCGGATGATCGAGATCGAGGAGGTCGACGACTGACCTCCACGGGGCGCTTCAATGCCTCGACCGGACGAGCTGTCGAAGCGCTCTTCCCGCCCTCGGGAAAAGGTCCAACCACAGCAGGACCATGAAGAGCAGGGTCATGCTCCACAGGACCAGGGTGTTCGCGTAGAGGGTCGGGACCCGTTCGCCTGCCAGCCACTTGAACGGCGCGTAGAAGTGTGCTCCGAGCAGTGACCTGTCCACGGGGTCCGAGTAGATCGGGTCGCTCTTTCGCACCAGCTCATCGTTCACCCGGACGATCATGGTCAGGTCGTTCTTGTTCGTCACGAACTCCGCGAGGCTTTCGTTCCGTTGGGCGTCCATGAGGGTGAAGTAGGCCCGTTTCAGGGCCGGGGTCGCCGTGAGCGACTGCACCCTATCTTCCTTGGCCCGTTCGGCGCTCCGATAGATGCTCCTGTAGTGCTGGACGAGGAGGTCCAGGGAGGCATCCACTTCGCGCAACACCTCCAGGTCCACACTGCCAGGGTCCTTCAGGGAGGAGATGGGCGGATCGAACCCCTCGATGCGTTCGGCCTCCCGCTCGAGCTCCGCGTGAAGCAAGGCCAGATCGGCCGCAGGCGGTGATGCCCCGCTCTCGAGTCCCTGCCGGATGCCTGAGACCACGTTGCGCAGCTCCCGGAGCCACAGGTCCTTGCGCCAATTGGCCGTTCGCATGCGCTGGTCCTCCTCATAGAACTGCCGCTCATAGGCGTTCTCCATGAACTGGGTGACGGCGAGTCCTTCATAGGCCCATCGAGAGGCCATGATGTTGCCGATCCAAGGGACCGACCGCTCCGAGGCGAACCAGGGGTGAAGCTTGTCAAACCGCACGATGATCCCGCTGAACAACAGCTGCGGGATGATGAGCACGGGAATGACGATGTAGATGACCTTGGCGGAATTGAAGCTCGCGCTCACGTTCAAGCCAAGTACGTTGGCGAAACAGGCCGTGCTGAAGAGGAGCAGCCAGTAGGGCAGCAGCATGCCCTGGATGCCGAGCACGGCATTCCCGATCAGCACGAAGAACAGCGTCTGGACGGCCGAGATCAGGAACATGATGCCCACCTTGGAGGCCAGATAGCCGCCCCAGCTGAGGTCCAGGAACTTCTCGCGCTGAAGGATCTTCCTGTCGCGGATGATCTCTTCGGCGGCCACGGTCAGTCCCAGGAAAAGGGCCACGATCACGGCAATGAACAGGTACTGGGGCACATTGTCGTTCTCCCGGAACACATAGTCGCCCTCCTGGCCCAGGTACCGGAGGAAGAAGGCCATCACAAGGGCCAGCACCGGAGCCTCCAGAAGGTTGACCAGGACATACTGCCGGTTGGCCAGTTTGGCCAGGGCATCGCGCCTGAAGTACACCTCCAACTGCCGGAACAGGCCAGGTGGCCGGAACGTGCTTCCAGGCACATCGCCCGCACCCTCCTGGTCATGCTCTTCTGCCGCCATCCTGGCCCGATAGACCTCGTTCCAGGCCTCGGGACTGATCCTGCGCTGGTCGGTCTCATTCCCGTACTCATCGACCAGCTTGGCCTCCAGGATGTTGAAGATCTGCTCAGGGTTCACATTGCCGCACGCCGAACACTGACCGGCCTGGGCCGCCACCTGACCGGTGACCTGCTTGAAATAGACCACCGCCTCCACGGGATCGCCGTAGTAGACCGGATGGCCCTCCTGGTCCATGAGCAGGAGCCGGTCGAACATCTTGAAGATGTCGGAGGAAGGCTGATGGATCACCACGAAGACGAGCCGGCCCTTGAGCGCCAGTTCCCTGAGCAGGTCCATGATGTTCTCCGAATCCCGGCTCGATAGGCCGGAGGTCGGTTCGTCCACGAACAGCACACTGGGTTCGCGGATCAGTTCCAACGCGATGTTGAGCCTTTTCCGCTGTCCACCGCTGATCGTCTTCTCCAACGCACTGCCGACCTTCAGGTCCTTGGTCTCGTACAGGCCCAGGCTCTGGAGCATCCGCAGGACACGCTCGGTGATCGCCTCGTCATCCTGGTCCCCGAAGCAGAGCTTGGCATTGTAGAACAGGTTCTGAAAGACCGTGAGCTCCTCGATCAGCAGGTCATCCTGGCTGACATGGCCTATGACACCGCGGACCCGATCGGCCTCAGCGTGGACATCGATCCCGTTGATGGTGACCCGCCCCTTGCTCGGACGCAGGTTCCCGTTCAGGACGTTCAGCAGCGTGCTCTTCCCCGATCCACTGCCGCCCATGATGCCGATGAGCTTTCCCGAGGTCTCGCGCAGCCTGAGCTCGTGCAGCCCTTTCGTCCCGTTGGGGAAGGCGTACTCGATCCCGTCCGCCTGGAACGTGATCGAACTCCGGCCCTTGCGCTTCAGAAAGCTCCCGAGTATGTCGCTGTAGTAGATGGGCGCGCCATGGGGAGGTCGAAGGGACGAGCCATTGGTCAGCACGTGATGCCTGTCCCCCGCCACCCGCTGTCCGTTCAGGAAGATCTCGTCCGGTCCGAAATAGCGCATCACGTACATCCCCACGGACGGGACGTGCAACACCTGGAGCTCCCCACGGATGCCATGATGGTGCAGGTGATGGGCCCGACCGAGCGTTCGGCCTTCCTGTGCATCCACATAGAGGAGGTGCTCGGAGTCCTCTCGTTCTCCTCCATTCCCACGGACAAAGGCCAGGCACCTGGCGAATTCCTCCTGCGGAATGTTGAACGTGTCCGCCACCGTGGTGACGAACTCCAGGTCAAGCTCGCTCGCTTCCCGTTCCGCGTGGACGAACTCGATCAAGTGAACGAGGACGATGTACCGCTGACGGTGCGTGAGTTCCTCGTTCACCTGCATGCAGATGCGCAGCACCTTCACGGAACGGAGCGCCGTTCGCTTGCGGCCACTCCGAGCATCGCGCTCGTCGGCCGTCAGGAGGGCATCGAAGCGGGCCAGGTGGTACCTGGCCAGGTCGGCGGGGAACTGCTGGAGCAGGAACCGCTCGACAATGGTGCGTCGCTCCGTGGCCGCAGCGGCATCACCACCATCGGCCTTCGCCAGAATGGCGAACAGCTGCAACAGCGCGTTGAGGATCTTCTCGCTCATGGACCTTCCCTGCCCGGAAAAAGAACACCCCTCATACGTGAGGGGCGTTCCAAGGTTCCGGGGTCCGGGGAGGTCCTAGCGCTTGAACCCGATCAAGAGCACGGCACACCCACTTCCCACCTTGGAGTTGTCGAGATGGCCCTCGATGGTCACGTCCAAGGTATTGGTCACGGCCAGGTCCCAATAGGGGTCGTTGTCGTGGTCCTCATTGGTGAACAGGAGGTTCCGTTCCTTGTCGTACACCGAGAAGATCAAGGCACCGTCCGTGGCCCCCGTGCAGGCGGCCACCCGATAGGTGGTGCCACCGTACAGGGTCAGCTCGAACTCGGCCGTCTCGTCCTCGTTCAACAGCGCCCGGTAGAACTGGCCATCCGGGATGTAGGAGGCCGTCACATGCTGTTCACAGCGATCGGCGATCTCTCCGCAGATGTCCTGTGCCAGAAGGGTGTTCGAGAAGACCATGATGGCCAACCCGGAGAGCAGGAGGAAGGAGCGCTTCATGGGATCAGGCGTTGATCTGAGCACGCAGGTCGTTCACGGCTTCCGTGATGGCCTGCAGCTGGTCATCGGTCAGGTCGACCGTGGTGACACTGTTGATGTAAGTGGTACGGGCCTTGGTGTCGGTCACGGGTTCCTGGAAGGTGTACTCCATGCCGACATCCCCGTAGAGCATCTGCAGGCGCCGCAGCCCAGGCAGCAAGGGCGAATCGGCCGCATGGTCCTCCAGGAGCCCGACCACGCTCTCCAGGCCCTTGCCCTGCTGGGCGATCCTGTCGCGAATGGCCTTGGCCGAAGCGGCTTGCGGATCGTTCACCGTCAGGTAGAGCACTTCCAGCCATCCTCCGGCCAGCACCAGGGCGCTCACGTCCTCGCGCTGGTCCTGTTCCAGGTACTCATCCGCGGCGCGGAAGGCCATTCCCGAAAGACGCAGCAGGCTGTCCGAGCTGGACAGGTTGTCGCGGAACCGCTCCACGATCGTGGTCTCGAACGCATGGGTCAATTGGAGCTCCGCCCCCAGGCGCTCGATGGCCTTCATCGTGCTCAGGGCGTGCTGTCCATCATCGAAGAGGACGGCATAGCCCAGGTCGGCGCCGAGCGCGCCCATGACCAACGCGCGGGCCTCCTTGCTGGTGGCGGCATCGGCTGAGGCCAGGTCCAGTGTCCTTGAACGGTCATAGGCTGCTCCGGCATCCTTCAGGGCCATGGCCGTGCTTACCGGAGAGGGTACGGCGAACAACCTGCCACCCACTTTCACCACCCCGCTCTCACCCTGCTGCTGCGAGGAGGACAAGGTGTCGGTGTCCGGGGTCTGTTCGCCTCCTTCCGGTGCACCTCCACAGGCATGCAGGAACGCGCCAAAGAGCAACGGCAGGAGAGATCTCGATGATAGACGCTGGAACATGTCGGGTCCGATCGGTTCGGCCACGAAGGTAGGCCCGCCCCTTCCCGGGGCCGGAAGAGCGGGAATGCACTTTTCAACAGGAATACCGTGGAAGCAACCCTCCGTCACGCCTGAGCCCGACGACGATGACCCTGCAGGGCGTACCATCCGATGAACAGGTAACAGGGCACCAGGATCCAGTAGGCCTGTTGGTTGCCCACCGCGTCCATGTCCGCCAGGGCCCCGTACACGAGCGGCATCACCGCACCACCTGCGATGGCCATGATCAGCAGCGCCGAGCCCACCTTGGTCAGGGATCCGAGACCGTCGATGGCCAGGGGCCAGATGGCCGGCCACATCAGGGCGTTGGCCAGTCCGAGCAGCGCGATCGCGGTCACCGAGGCTTCGCCATCGAGCAGCAAGGCCGCACCCGTGAACAGCACACCGGCCACCGCCGACCAGGCAAGAGCACGTGCCTGATCGATCCACCGTGGAATGGCGATGATGCCGAGGAAGTAACCGATCACCATGGCCGCCAGGGTGTAGCTCGTCAGATGCTTGGCCTCGGAGAGAGGCATGCCCTGAGTCTGGGCGAAGCGGCCGATCGTATCCCCGGCGATCACTTCCGCACCCACGTACAGAAAGAGCGCCACCACACCCAGCACCAGCTGCGGATGACGCAGTACAGCGCCACCTCCCTGCAGCTCCTTCGATGGCTGCGCCCCTTCAGCCTCCAGCTCCGGCAGGGCGCTGAAGCGCACCAGTACGGCGAGCCCCACCAAGGCGACCGCCATGAGGGCATAGGGCTTCACCACCCGCCCGGCCAGCTCATCGAGCGTGACGCTCCGTTCCAAGCCCTGAAGCACCTCGAGCTTCGCCTCCAACTGGTCGGCATCGTGAAGCACCACGGCGCCCAGCACGATGGGTGCCAGAACGCCGGCGACCTTGTTGCACACCCCCATGATGCTGATGCGCTTCGCCGCGCTTTCCATCGGACCCAGGATGGTGACGTAGGGATTCGCCGCGGTCTGCAACAGCGAGAGCCCGGTGCCGATCACGAACAGGCCGGACAGGAACAAGCCGTAGGTGCGTTGCTGCGCAGCAGGGATGAAGAGCAGTGCCCCGGCCGCCATCACCAGCAGGCCCAGCATCATGCCGCCACGAAAGCCCGTGCGCCGCAGCACCCAGGCGGAAGGCAGGGCCATCACGAAGTACGAGATGTAGAACGCGAAGGCCACCAGATTGGCCTGCAGGTCGCCCTCCAGCTCGCAGGCGATCTTCAGGTAGGGGATCAGCGTGCCGTTCAGCCAGGTGACGAAGCCGAACACGAAATAGAACACGCCCAGGATCAGGAGCGGTATCAGGTGGCCGCGAGCGTTCGCCATCAGGTGCGGGGGATCTGGCGGTGAAACTATCCGCAGGGCACCGCACGGACGACCGACCGACGGTCGCTCGCTCCACAGGCCGATGTGGACGGACCTACTCGATCACCACGCGCCCGGTCATTCGCAGCGCACCGGTAAGCCGGTAGAAGTAGGTGCCACCCGACAGCTCGCCACGGGCGATACGCACCCGCCCTTCAGGCGTTCCCGGCAGGAAGCGCAGCACCCTCCCCTGCAGGTCCAGGAGCTCCACGCCTACTCGCGTGCCGAACTCCTGCGGGTAGACCAGCACCGTCTCGTCGCGGAACGGGTTCGGGAACACCCGCACACCCAGCGCCATCGCCTCCTCGGTGAGGCCCGTGACCGTGACGCAGGGGTCCTGCAGGAACGTGGTGCTGTTCATGTAGTTCTCGTTCACCACGTCCACCACCTCATCGATGCAGATCAATGACTGGGGGTTGATGAAATGCACCCGGCACAGCGGGGTGAAGGCCGTGTTCTTGCCGATCAGGGAGTCCACGTCGGACAGTCCGATCAGGTGTCCTCCCCCGAACTCGAAGGCCGGGGTGATCGGGTAGTTCACCGGGTCGTAGAGATTGTCGACCCCTGTGATCTGCACCCCGCTCAATACCAGCTCGTACCCCACCAGCTTCTTGTTCGGGTTCTTGATGTGCACGTCCAGGTATCCGCTGCCGTAGTCGACATCACCGATGGTGAAGGTGACCGAATCGAAGGGGTTCACGATCTCGATGAACGGGAAGTTGCAGTGGTCATGCACGGCATTGCTGTCCGGCACGTGGTTGTACGTGTTCCAGTAATTGCAGAACGCCATGTACGCCGCGTCGCTCACGGTGATCTCCCCGTCGGCATCGATGTCCGTGCAGGGCATCGGCGTGATGTCGTTGCCGATGATGCCGGTGACGTACTGGTTCACGTCCACCAGGTCCTGCTGGCCGTCCAGGTCCAGGTCCCCGATCAAGCGTGTTCCTCCGCAATCGCCCATGCAGTCCAGTTGCGCGCTGCCATAGATGTCGCCAAGACAATCCACGTAGGGCGTGCAGGTGGTGTCCACCACCACGGTCAGGTTGGGGTTCCGTTCCAAGGTCACGCAGACCTGGGCCCAGTTGTTGAAGTGGTCCAATTCGTAGCGCCCGAGCGCGTCGGGGCTCTGGTCCCAGTTGGTGCGTACCACCAACGTGTAGGTCCCGTCAGGCACGTCGGTCAGATCGACCCACTGGCAGTTCAGCCCGGAACTGTAGATGTCGCCACATCCCTGTGAGATGCCCATGTTCCCGCAGCCGTACTGGGCCGTACCACCGCCGCTGCACTCCAGGTCCATCACGCAGAAGCCGTTCTTGAAGCCCTGCGCCAGCGACTGGCCCGCGGTATCGAAGAGCAGGTATTCCGCATAGCCTTCGTAGTGCACGTGCCCGTGGCAGTTGCTCAGGTTGAACTGGTCCGGGTTGGCGTTCGGATTGCCGATGTAGTAGTCGGTGTTCCCGATGTTCTTGATATGGGTGGTGAACCGCAGGATGTCACGCACGCCATACCCGCTCAGGCAGCCTTCCGTGATGTAGCAATCGTTGGGGCCCACGTTGATGGTGGTGAGCTGCAGGGAGGTCTCGAGCACATCGCTGAGCACGATCAGGTCGGGACCGTTCGGACAGCCCGGATCGCCCCAGGGGAGGCAGGAGCCATCGTCCATTTCGGCAAGCGGATCGAAGTTGCAGGCGGAAGGATCCATGCACCCGGAGATGGGGCCCATGTAGTTCACCGACCAAGCGATCGGGGATCCTGCGCAGTCGCCTCCAGCATCACCGATCCGGACGTAGTAGGTCTCCCCTCCCGCCAGCAGGGCGTTCACCTGCGCCTGCAGGCCACAGCCTCCATTGTTGTCGTCGTAGTAGATGGTGCCGATGTTGGTGTCGTCCCAGAGCAGACCGGTGCAGTAGTCGTAGATCCAGAGCTTGGTGTCACAGGTGTTGCCGGTACAGGTGCTCACCTGGTACATGCCGTTCTGCGCAGGCACGAAGCTGTACCAGGTATCCGAGGCGGGTGCCGTGTGGTTCCCTTCCCCCACCAGCTCCGGATTGGCACAACTGAATCCGGGTGGACAATTCAGTTCCACGCGGTCCTCGAAGTCGTAGTTCTGTCCTCCACTGGCCACCTGCACACCACCATAGGACAACCAGTACCCACCAGGCGCGAAGATGCCATCGCCGTAGGAGTCGAAGATGGTGAAGACCACGCATTCCGAAGTGTCCACGCAGACCTGACCTCCTGCAGGTCCCCCGTTCCCCAGAAGGGCACCTCCCCCGTTGCGTACCTCCCAGCTGATCTCGTTCGGCCAGCCATCGGGTAGGATGAGCACATCCAGCTGGACCTGGCCGGCGGGGCAGGTGTCGGGCGGTGCGGAATACGGCTCAAGCGCCCAGTCCACCGGAGTGCCGGCACAAGCATCGTTGTAGTCACCGACACGGATCCAATACGGAACGCCGGCCGTGGCATTGAACAGGATCCGTGATTGGTAGCCACAGTGGTCGTCGTTGTATGCCAGGGCGTTCAGCCCGGTCTCGTCCCATACCAACCCCTGGCATTCGTCGTAGGCCCACAGTTTGGTGTCGCAGGTGCTCAACCCGCAGGTGGATGCCTGGTACACCCCGTCCGTGGCCGGTGTGAAGAGATACCAGAGGTCATCCGTCGCGGCGACGTGGGTACCCGGACCAATGGAGATGGCCAGGTCGCAGGTGGAACCCGGCTGTGCCAGCAAGGGCAGGGCCAGGAAGAACGTGGCCAACACGGCCAGGGATCGAAGACGCATGGGGGACGTTGTTGGGCGTGAAGATAAGTCCGCCCAGGCGTTCTACCAATTCTCCTTGCGACGGTAGTATCGGGGGAAGCGGATGGAACGCCTGACCCTTCGGTAGTACCGGTCCCATTTGGGGGTGGTCAGATCATAGAGCTCTTCGCCCTCCTCTTCACTTCCACGCCGTGTGCCCCTGGGCCTTCTCGTTCGTTCGGTCGTACCTGCCATGTCTTCAGGAAGGACAGGGCCGACCGATGCATCGTTGCCCGATACCGGGGTGGGATGAGCGTTGGATATACAGGTCAGACGTCAGCGAACAAGGGTGACATGCCCCATGAACTCGTTGACCTCACCGGCGATCGCCTGCAACCGGAACCAATAGACATAGACCCCTGTCGGACATTCCGCCCCCGCCTTGGAGCCATCCCAGGGCTCGGAGGGGTCGTTGGTCTCGTAGACCAATTGCCCCCAGCGGTCGAAGATCCGCATCTGATAGGTCTCCACGCCGACACCCGCGCCGGAGAAGACGTCATTGATGCCATCCCCATCGGGCGTGAATGCGGAAGGTGCGTAGAACTGGAACTGGGGGTCGATGAACAGGGTCCGGTAGGTCGTGTCCACGCACCCCAGGTCGTCCATGATGGCCAGCATCACGTTGAACCATCCATCCGCAGGGAAGCGGATGACCGGATACTGCTCTTCGCTGGTCAGGTCAGGATAGGCGAAATCCCAGCTCCAGGAGACCGCCCCCAGGGATTGGTCCAGGAATTGGATCGGGTAGTCGGTCACGTACACCTGGCCCGTGTACGAGAAGGCGGCCACCGGAGCGTTCACCAGCACCGCGGCCTCGTCCATGGCACTGATGCCGCAACCATCGGTCACCGTCACGGAATAGGTGGTACTGGTGGTGGGCGACACCCCCACGAATGGATCGGAGGCACCCATGCTCCAAGCATATCCGTACCCGTTCCAGCCCAGCATGGGATCCGCCAACAACCAGGCCGTGTCCCCCTTGCAAATGGTCGTATCGGTCAGGATGGTGACGCTCAACGTGTCGTACTGGACCTCCACCGTCACCAGGTCCGTCGTGTCCCATCCACACGCGTCCGTGACCGTGAGGGAATACGTGGCGGTGGTGGCCGGGGCCACATTGGCGCTCGGGGCCACACCAAGACCTCCCGACCACTGGTATTGGAAACCGGGTGTTCCGCCCTGCACGTTGGCCTGCAACTGCACCGGACTCTCCGGGCAGAACACCAAGGTGTCCGGGGTGGCCTGTACGACCAGGGGCGCCGGCTGCGGCACGGTCACCTTCATGCTGTCCACCAAGGTGATCTCCCCACATTCATCCGTGAGGGTCAGGATGTAGGTGGTCGTCTGCGAAGGGATCAGCCAGGCCGTGCTATCGCCGCTTGCAAGACCCGTGTTCCAGTCCAGGAACCGCTGTCCGAAGCCCCCCGCAGTGGAGGCGTTCACCCAGGCGCTGTCACCCGGACAAGCGACCGTCGTATCCGCCCCGATGGTCAGGAACAATTCGGGCGGGTCCGCGATGTAGAACACCAGGATCGTGGTGTCCTGGCCGCAATCCCCGTCGGAGATCACCGTCACGATCACATCCTCAAGACCCTCCTGGATGCCGTCCGCCAACGCCTGGATGGGGATCAACACGGTATCGATCCCGGCAGGAAAAACGACCTGGGAGGGGATCCCGGAATAGTCCACACCGGACACACCCGTCCCGCCGAGCAGTACCTGGACGGAATCGGCCAGGGTCACATCACCGGCCCGGAACATGACCAGATCGGCCTGGCCACATCCTTCGTAAAGCACGCTGTCCACACCTCCTGACGAGATGTCCGTGCTCAGGGTGATGGCATTGCTCTGGAAGCTTCCCGCCTCAATGAACACACCGGAGTCGAGGATGGTGTCCGAGGCATCGCCGATCGCGAGCTTGATGTGGTAGGTCTCTCCGCAGACCACCTGGGCATAGGCGGTGATCACCACCGTGAACCCATCGAACTGGACATAGAACGGACTCCCGTTCTGGGGCGGGGTGGTACCGGTGCCATTGTCCACGTAATAGGCCGGATTGCTGACGTTGTTCACGCCATTGATGGACACCGGCTGGGTGGTACCCGGCACCAGGGCGATGTTCTCGGCGTTGTTCGTGTAGGGCCCATTGATCCCGGGGCCACTGAGGAAGAAGCCGAACACATCGTTGATGCTGTTCACGTACTCCAGGTACTCCTCGGAGGCGAACACGAAGCGAAAGGTCAATGAATCCCCGGTCGGCACGAAGTCGAACTCCAGGACCGCCGCGTCGTTGATGGGCTGGGTGATCAGGGAGGCCAGATCGGGATCCGAGGCTCCGAAATTGCCTCCTCCCTGTCCGGCGCCTCCGGCATTGTTCGGCCCCAGGGCCACACCGATGCTGCCGGTGCACATGATCATGCCCGCGTCCAGCCCGATGTTGCAATTGGTGCCATCGAACGTGCCGATCTGGTCCGCATCCCCGGAAAAGGTCACGTTGGTGGCCGTCACTCCCTGCCCGAGCAGCACGTTGTTCACGATCTGGGCCGGTGTGAGCGCATTGCTCACGACCAGCTGCGCGTGCGCCCCCAGCGGAATAAGAAGGAGGAGGAGCGGGATCAGCGCTGATGTACGCATGGCAGCCCGAAGGTAACCGTAGATCGCACCAAGGTCCAGTCCCTTTCCGGGCCAAACCTCGGATCCCTGCGATAAACTTGCCTCCTTGTCCGTTCGATCGGTCGATATCATCCTTCCGCTCCGCGTTGCGGGGAGCTTCAGCTATGACGTACCACCCGAGTTGGGGGTTGTCCAGGTGGGCATGCGTGTGGTGGTGCCGTTCGGAAAAGGCCGCAGGCTGTACACCGGCATCGTGCGCACCACCTCCGACGAGCCGAGCGCGCTGGCCCGCCCACGCCACGTGATCGAGGTGCTGGACCAGGGACCGATCGTGGACCGGACACAGCTGCAGTTCTGGGAGATCATGGCCGATCATTACCTGTGCACGTTGGGTGAAGTGATGGTGGCCGCACTCCCTGGGCAACTGGTGCTGAGCAGCGAGACCCGGGTCATGCGGGGCACCGAGGAACCCCTTTCGGGCAGTCTGAAGGCGCGCGAACGCGTGTTGCTGAACGCTGTGGAGGAACGCGGAGAGCTGTCCATGGACCAGGCCGGTGAACTGCTGGGCGTGCGGCATCCCATGCGGCTGGTCAAGGAATTGGTGGACCGGGGCCTCCTTGCCCTGGTCGAGGAGGTGCACGAGACCTACCGCCCGAGGACCACGCAATTCGTGGAACTGCACGAGGCCATGCGCGGGGAAAAGGACCTGCATGCGGCGTTCGATGCCCTGGCCCGTGCCGAAAAGCAGTTGGGCCTGCTGATGCGCTTCGTGGAACTATCACGCTGCCTGGGAGACGACCCGTTGCCGGTCGCGAAACGCGAACTGCTGAAGCGCAGTGGGGCCTCTCCGGCCCTTCTGCGGGAACTCGTGCGCAAGGAGGTGCTGCAGGTCGTGGAGCGCCCCCTTGTCCCGGACGCACCGGGCGACGAGCGACCTGCGCCGATCGCCTTGACACCGCCCCAGGAGGAGGCCTTGAACGCCGTACGCAACGACTGGAAGGAGCACGCCACCGTGCTGCTCCACGGGGTCACCGCTTCCGGCAAGACGGAATTGTACATGCGCCTGATGCTCGAGGCGCTCGAACGGGGTGAACAGGTGCTTTACCTGCTGCCGGAGATCGCGCTCACCACCCAGGTGATCGCCCGCCTGAAGCGGCAGTTCGGGGACCGAGTGGCGGTGTACCATTCCCGCCTCGCGCCACGTGAACGCACCGCGCTCTGGCTGCGCATGCTGAACGACCCGGGCAGCACGCCCATCGTGGTGGGCGCGCGCTCCGCGCTCTTCCTGCCCTTCCGGAACCTCGGCCTGGTGATCGTGGACGAAGAGCACGACCCGTCCTACAAGCAGCACGACCCAGCTCCCCGATACCAGGCCCGCGACATGGCCATCGTGCTCGCCGGCCTGCACGACGCCCGCACCCTGCTCGGTTCGGCCACACCCTCGCTGGAAAGCCTGTTCAACGCGGACCAGGGGAAGTATGGCAAGGCCCTGCTCACCGTACGCCATGGGGATGCCCGCCTGCCCGTGATCGAGCGCGTGGATGTCCGGGAGGCCGCTCGGCGGCACCGGATGCTGGGAAGGTTCTCCCAGGACCTGCTCGATGCCATCTCCCGCGCCCTGGACCGCCACGAACAGGTGATCCTCTTCCAGAACCGCCGGGGCTATGCGCCCGTGTGGCAATGCGAGACCTGCGGCAGCGTGCCCCAATGCCTGCACTGCGATGTGAGCCTCACCTACCACAAACGGCACCACAAGCTGCATTGCCACTATTGCGGCCGCGAAT
Source organism: Flavobacteriales bacterium (assembly GCA_020635695.1). Classification (GTDB taxonomy): domain Bacteria; phylum Bacteroidota; class Bacteroidia; order Flavobacteriales_F; family PHOS-HE28; genus PHOS-HE28. The sequence goes on from JACJZH010000003.1 coordinate 69,686, forward strand.
ACGACCCACCCCTGGCCTGCGGTGAATGTGGCGGGGAGAAACTACGGATGGTGGGTTTCGGCACCGAGAAGATCGAGGAGGAACTCGCCACGCTCATTCCCGATGCCCGCGTTGCGCGGATGGACCAGGACACCACACGGGGAAAACATGCCTTCGAGCAGTTGCTGGACCGCTTTGGTGCCGGCGACATCGACGTGCTCGTGGGCACCCAGATGGTGACGAAAGGGCTCGACTTCGACCGGGTGACCGTGGTGGGCATCCTCGCCGCCGACGACCTGCTGCGCTTTCCCGACCTCCGGGCCCATGAACGGGGGTTCCAGCTGATGGCCCAGGTGGCGGGCCGCTCCGGGCGAAGAACGGACCCCGGGGTGGTCCTCCTGCAGGCGCGCGAGGTCCATCATCCGGTCATCGGATACGTCATCGCGCACGACCTGGAGGGCATGTACAAACGCGAGCTCGAGCACCGGCGTGCGCATGGCTATCCGCCCTTCTCACGGCTGGTGCAGCTCACGCTCCGCCACCGTCGCGAAAGCCTGGTGATGCAGGCCGCAGCGGCGCTCGGGCCGGCGCTCCATGCCCGGTTCGGGGACCGGCTGCTCGGACCTGAAGCACCTCCGGTGGCACGGGTCCGCGACCTGCACTTGCGTCGCATGCTCGTCAAGCTCGGCAAAGGGAACTACCGTTCCGAGAAGGCCGATCTCGCGCGCATCGTGAACGAGGTCCTGGATCAGGGAGAATGGTCGCGCGTGCAGAGGATCTGGGACGTGGATCCCATGTGACGTTCAACGGACCAGCACGAACCTGCCGCGGAACCGCCGGTCGCCCGAAACGGCGTCGTAGAAATAGGTGCCCGCCTGGGCGTTCGGCAGGCGCACGGCATGTCGCCCACCCCGAAGCCCGCTCTCGTGGAACACCTGCCTGCCCGACGAGTCCGTGATGCGCAGGTCCACCTGGCCAGAAGCGGGTACCCGCAACAACAGCAGGCCTTCTCCCTGCATGGGCGAAGGCAGGAAGCGATGATCCTCACTGACCAATTGGACCAGGTCCACCTCCTGGATCGAGGAGAACCCGTTCAGGCCGAGCCTGAGCCTGTAGTACACCGTGGTCAGCTCCGGTGGGTCGGTATCGATCCATCCATAGGGCACCGGCTCATCGATGTCACCACAGATGCCCATGATGCGACCCGCGACATCGAACCCGGTCCCGTCCTCCGACCGCAGGATGTCGATGCCATCGCAGGTATTGCCGGCGATCATCTCCCAATCCAGGACCACGGTGCCGAAGCCTTCCTTCACCGTGAAGAACGAAAGGAAGGGATGCTCCTGGGCCGGAGCGAACACGGGCAGCAACAGCCACCATGCCATCAGGGCCATGCGGTTCATGTCCCTTGAACGGGACCGATCCCCGCGATATTGAACAGGGCCCTCCACCAAGGAGCGTCCGGCGTGGATGCTTCCACCTGGACCTCCATGCCCGTGAACGGATCGGTCCAGGCCAGGGACCTTGCGTGCAGGGCAATGGAACGGTCACGGTTGCCGCGGCGTGCACCGTACTTCACATCCCCGCGGACCGGCAACCCGGATGCTGCGAGTTGTGCACGCACCTGATGGAAGGCACCTCCGACGATGACGACCTCCAGCAGCGCGAGCCGGTCCCCCTGCGCCAGCCGGAGGTAATGGAGCTGTTGCCCCCCTCCGCCCTTCGCCACACGGGCACGATGTCCGCGGGCATCCCGATGAAGGGTGTCCTGCAGCCTGGCCTCCGCCAGCGCTTCACCTTCCACCACGGCCCAGTAGGTCTTGCGGACCTTCCGCTGCGCGAACGATGCCGAGTAACGGGCCGCTCCCTCCCGGTCCAATGCCACCAGCAGGCAGCCGCTCACAGGCCGGTCCAGCCGGTGGACGGGCAGCCCGTTGAGCCCATGGCCTGCCCGCAGCAGGTCCAACACGGAGGCATCACCGCTGGGGTCAGGCTGGCTCGGTACACCACAGGGCTTGTCCACCACCACGCAATGGGCATCGCGGTGGAGCAGGCGCAGGGCGGGCTCAGTACTGCTCGTCGGTATTGGGGAATTCGTGCGAGCGCACATCCTCGATGTATCGGCCCACGGCATCGGTGATGGTGCCATGCAGGTCGGCATAGCGCCTCAGGAAGCGTGGATTGAACTCATGGTTGATGCCCAGCATGTCGTGCAGCACGAGCACCTGACCATCCACCCCTCCGCCAGCACCGATGCCGATCACCGGGATGTCCACGCTCTGCGCCACCTCTCTGGCCAGGTCGGCGGGGATCTTCTCCAGCACCAGGGCAAAACAGCCCGCCTCCTCCAGCAGCTTGGCATCGGCCCGGAGCCTGTCGGCCTCTTCCTGCTCGCGGGCGCGCACCACGTAGGTGCCGAACTTGTAGATGCTCTGAGGGGTGAGCCCCAGGTGCCCCATGACCGGGATCCCCGCGCTGAGGATCCGTTGGATGGACCCGAGCACTTCGCGACCGCCTTCCAGTTTCACCGCGTGCGCGCCCGATTCCTTCATGATGCGGATGGCGCTGTTCAACGCACCCTTCGTGTTTCCCTGATAGGTCCCGAAGGGCAGGTCCACCACGACCAATGCCCGCTGCACCCCACGCACCACGCTGGAGGCATGGTAGATCATCTGGTCCAGGGTGATCGGAAGCGTGGTCTCGTGCCCGGCCATCACGTTGCTGGCCGAATCGCCGACCAGGATCACGTCCACGCCGGCGGCATCCACCAACCGGGCGAGCGAGAAATCGTATGCCGTGAGCATGGCGATCGGAATGCCCTCCGCCTTCATTTCCTGCAGCGTGTGGGTGGTCACGCGTTTGGCCTTGCCTGGGTCGCTCATCACTGCGAAGCTTGGGTGCCAAAGCTACGTGCTGCCCATGGCCGACCTGTATATCCGGCATCGGATCCGGCCACGCCTTGCTGCCTGGTGACCTATCTTTGGCCGCCTGTCAGCGAACCATGCCGACCCGTTCCTCCCTCCGCAGTGCCCTTGCCCTGCTCCTGCTTGCCGGGTGCAGCACGGACCTGGACATCAATGCCCCGTACAAGAACATCACGGTGGTCTATGCCCTGCTCAGCACCAACGATAATGCCGGAGCGGGAGGTGTGCACTTCGTGAAGATCAACAAGGCCTTCCTGGGAGAAGGCGATGCGTTCGTGTACGCGCAGAACCCGGATTCCAACCAGTACACGAACGACCAGCTGGTGGCCCGGGTGGAGGAGATCTCCAACGGTCAGGTCACCAACAGCTGGTCGCTCAATGACAGCTTGATCGATGATCGGGACCCGGGAACCTTCTTCTCCCCCGAGCATATCCTCTATTACTTCACCGCCGATCTGGACCCCGACCGCGAATACCGTGTGGTGGCCGATGTGCGCGGTGAGCGCGTGGAGGCCGTGACGCCGCTGGTCAACGATTTCTCGGTGAACACCGCGGACGCCAACCCCGCCACCAAGATCGGCCTGAAGCTTTCCTCCGGTTACACCAACTGGGAACTGAACTGGACCACCGGCCCCGATGGCAGACGCTACGAGACCTACTACCGGTTCAACTATGCCGAAGTGCGCGGTACGGACACCACCTTCCTGTCCTTTACGCGCCTGATGGGTACCCGGGTCAGTTCCGGGACCAGCGGCAGCGAGCCCATGAGCGCCACCATCCTGGGCGAGAATTTCTTCATCGGGGTGGCCAACCTCGTGCAGCCGGACCCGACCGTGGACAAGCGGATCTTCTACGACCTGGACCTCATCTGGCAGGTGGCCAGCGACGAGTTCCATACCTACCTCACGCTTCAGGAGCCCTTGACCGGGATCGTGGAGGAACGTCCGGACTACACCAACCTGACCAACGGGTACGGCCTGGTCGCCAGCCGCTTTCGGAAGCAGGTGACCGGGAAGCGGCTCTCGGACGAATCGCTCCTGGAACTCGTGCAGGGCCAGTATACCGGCAACCTGCAGTTCTGCAGCTTCTACAGTTCCCCGGGCTCCCCGGCCGGGTGCAACTGACCGTTTGTCATTCTGTCAGTCGAAGACCCGCCATCACCGGCGGGTTTTCGGTTCCTATGGCAGTCCTCTTGATCGGGGTGTGCCCTTGGCATGGACCTTGACCGACCCGGGCCGAGCACGAACCAAACCGACGAGCATGAGCAAGATCATCGGAATCGACCTGGGTACCACGAACAGCTGCGTGGCGGTCATGGAGGGCAACGAGCCCGTAGTGATCGCCAACAGCGAGGGCAAGCGGACCACGCCCTCGGTGGTGGCCTTTGTCGAAGGTGGCGAGCGCAAGGTGGGCGACCCCGCCAAGCGCCAGGCCATCACGAACCCCCGGAACACCATCTTCTCCATCAAGCGATTCATGGGCAACTCCTATGATGAATGCAGCAAGGAGATCGGGCGCGTTCCCTATGAAGTGGTCAAGGGCGACAACAACACCCCCCGGGTGAAGATCGGCGACCGCCACTACACCCCGCAGGAGATCAGCGCCATGATCCTGCAGAAGATGAAGAAGACGGCGGAGGATTACCTCGGCAGCTCCGTGAGCGAGGCCGTGATCACCGTCCCGGCCTACTTCAACGATGCCCAGCGCCAGGCCACCAAGGAGGCCGGCGAGATCGCGGGCCTCAAGGTGCGCCGCATCATCAACGAACCCACGGCCGCCGCACTGGCCTACGGTCTGGACAAGAAGGACAAGGACCAGAAGATCGTCGTGTTCGACTGCGGCGGTGGTACGCACGACGTAAGCGTGCTGGAACTGGGCGATGGCGTGTTCGAAGTGAAGAGCACCGACGGCGACACCCACCTGGGCGGCGACGACTTCGACCAGGTGATCATCGACTGGCTGGCCGAGGAGTTCAAGAACGACGAGAACATCGACCTGCGCAAGGACCCCATGGCCCTGCAGCGCCTGAAGGAGGCCGCCGAGAAGGCCAAGATCGAGCTGAGCTCCACCACCAGCACGGAGATCAACCTCCCCTACATCATGCCGGTGGACGGCATCCCCAAGCACCTGGTGCGCACCCTGAGCCGCGCCAAGTTCGAGCAGCTGGCCGACGACCTGATCAAGCGCACCATCGCCCCCTGCGACAGCGCGCTGAAGAACGCCGGCCTCAAGACCAGCGACATCGACGAGGTGATCCTGGTGGGCGGCAGCACCCGCATCCCGGCCATCCAGGAAGCGGTGAAGAAGTTCTTCGGCAAGGAACCGAGCAAGGGCGTGAACCCCGACGAGGTGGTGGCCATCGGCGCCAGCATCCAAGGCGGCGTGCTCACCGGTGAGGTGAAGGACGTGCTGCTGCTGGACGTGACCCCGCTGAGCCTCGGCATCGAGACCATGGGTGGTGTGATGACCAAACTGATCGAGGCCAACACCACGATCCCCACCAAGAAGAGCGAGACCTTCAGCACGGCAAGCGACAACCAGCCGAGCGTGGAGATCCATGTGCTGCAGGGTGAACGCCCCATGGCCAGCGCCAACCGCACCATCGGCCGCTTCCACCTGGACGGCATCCCGCCCGCACCCCGCGGCATGCCACAGATCGAGGTCACCTTCGACATCGATGCGAACGGCATCCTGCACGTGAGCGCCAAGGACAAGGCCACCGGCAAGGAGCAGAGCATCCGCATCGAGGCCAGCAGCGGCCTGAGCAAGGAGGAGATCGAGAAGATGAAGCAGGAGGCCGAGGCCAACGCCGATGCCGACAAGGAGGCCCGCGAAAAGGCCGACAAGCTGAACGCCGCCGACAGCCTCGTGTTCCAGACCGAGAAGCAGCTGAAGGAGTTCGGTGACAAGATCCCCGCCGATAAGAAGAAGCCCATCGAGGAAGCGCTCGAACGCCTGAAGGACGCCCACAAGGCCCAGGACATCGCCGCCATCGACAAGGGCATGGAGGAACTGAACACCGCCTTCCAGGCCGCGAGCAAGGAGATGTACGAGGCCGCCCAACAGGCCCAGCAGGCCGAGGGCAATGGAAGCGCCTCCGCGGAAGGAGCCTCCGGCGATGCGGAAGTGACCGACGTGGACTTCGAGGAAGTGAACGACGACAGCGGGAAGAAGGGCTGACCAACGGTCCATCTCCGTCCATTCCGAAGGGGTCGCCAGCAGGCGGCCCCTTCGCATGTTGGGGCCAGGGGTTGCCTCCCTGTTGAAAACTTTTACCCCTTGCGCGGCGAAGTATGGCTTCCTACCTTGCCCTCACGAAGATCCGAACCCCGAAAACCCAACCGTCCCGAATTGCCCCGTCCAAGCTACTTCTGATCACGTCCACGCAGGCGATGGAGGTCCACTCCGGCAGCCTGCATTCGTGCATGCTGCCAACAGGCCTCGGCCTTACCCACCGGTGGTGCCCGGAGAAGCACCGAACACTAGCGAACCTTCCAAACCAAAACCGTTCGATGATGAAACACCTCAAACGATCGCTATTGGTGATGCTCTGTAGTTGGTCGCTCGGCGCCATGGCGCAGCCGGGTTCCACCTGCGGAACGTTCACCAATAGTCCGAATCTGGCCATCGTGGACAATGCCACGGTGACGGACATCATTACCACTGGCCCACAGGGTGGCCAGGAGATCGCGGACCTCAACGTGTATCTCGACATCACCCATACGTGGAACTCGGATGTGACCGTGGAGTTGTTGAGCCCGCAAGGGACCAACATCACCTTGTTCGGCGGCATCTGCGGTTCCTCGGACAACATGACCGTGGAACTGGACGATGAAGCCATCGATCCCGTGGGCTTCACCTGCCCGCCCGTGGGCGTGTTCGCGATCCCGACCGGCGCACTCTCCGGCTTTGACGGTGAGGTGTTCGAAGGGGATTGGACCCTGTCCGTGTCGGACGGTGCCACGGGAGATCCGGGTACGCTGAACTCCTGGTGCCTGATCCCCACCTTGGTTCCGCCTCCGGCGTGCACCGATCCCGTGGCCACTGCCGCTGTGGTGGAAACGGACTGTGCAACGGGCACCTTCACCGTGGAGGTGGACCTGACCGACCTGAGCGGTGCCAGCAGCGTGGACATCACGGCCGATGTGAACGGTGGCGGTGCCACCGTGGTGCATGATGACGTGACGGCACTCCAAGTGTATGTGCTTGGACCCTACACCAACGGAGACGTGGTGAACGTGGCCGTGTTGCACAACGACGACAACGCCTGTGATCTTCCGCTCGGCAACTGGGAAAGCAGCCTGACCTGCGTGGATGCCGGTGTCTGTGCCCAGAACCGTTCGATCCCGGACAACGCCTGCCCCGCTCTTACCGACTACACCATCGAGATCTCCGGTGCACCTGGGACCGTGATGGGCGTGGACGTGAACTTCGCTTCCGTGGACCTGATCATCGCCCACACATGGCAGAGCGACCTGGACGTGAGCCTGACCTCCCCGGGTGGTGTTACGGTTCCCTTGTTCGCCGGTGTTGGTGGTAGCGCCGACAACGTGGGCGATCCCGGTAACTGCCCCACGGCCGTTTGCACTTTCGCCGATGGTGGCGCTGCTTACGCTGGAGGAGCCAACGTGACCGGTGTGTTCTCTGCGGCCAGCGCGCTGGCCGCCTTCAATGATGGTATCACCGACCCCAATGGCGCCTGGACGCTGAGCATCTGCGACGGTGCCAGTGGTGACCTTGGTTCGGTGGAATACGTACAACTGAACTTCGTGGTCTGCACGCCCCCGACCGTGACCGCTCCGGCGCTCGTGGCGGATTGTGGCAACGGCCAGTTCTTCGCGGACATCGAAGTGACCGATTTCGGAACGGCCACCAGTCTCACCATCGATGATGGCACCACCACCCAGCAGATCCTCTCTTCGGGTGGGGTTCCGCAGACCGTGCAGATGGGTCCGTACCCGAGTGGCACCACCGTCACGTTCGACGTGATCCACGATCAGGACAACGGTTGCAGCCTCACCGCCTATGGTTCGTTGGGCTTCGTTTGTCCTGTGGAGATCCCTGTGATCGCCGGCAGCCCCTACTGCCAGGATTTCGAGGCCGCCACCCTGTGCACCACGAACTGCTTCCCGGCAACGGGTTGCCTCACCAGCTTCGACCCCATCAACTGGTTGCAGGGGACTGGTGACAACGGCAACTGGAGCGTGGACGAGGGCGGTACTGGTTCAACGGGAACCGGTCCTGTGACCGGTGCCACCACCGGACAATCCGACTTCGTGCCTGGGACCACCACTGGCAATTATGCCTACTTGGAAAGCTCAGGCAGCTGTAACTCAGCGAACAACGCCTTTGCCGATCTGCTCTCGCCTTCGTTCAACATCTCGGGGATGACCTCCGTGAACGGCTACCGGACCTCCTTCGCCTGGCACATGCTGGGCAATGCGGCCATGGTGCTGCAAGTGGACGTGCGTGAGGACTTCGGTGCCTGGCAGACCATCTTCACCAATACCGGTAGTGCAGGTCCTCAGTGGAACGAATTCACCACGGACCGCCCCTTGGGCGCCACCACGGTGCAGTACCGTTTCCGTGCCGTATCCGGTACCAGCTTCGACAGCGACGTCACCATCGACTACGTGTGCATATCGGAAGCACCACTGTGCACCTCGCCGATCGCCACCGCTGCCGTGGTGGAGACCGATTGCACCACCGGCACCTTCACGGTGGAGGTGGACCTGACCGACCTGGGTGATGCCTCCAACGTGGACATCACGGCCGACGTGAACGGTGGCGGCGCCACCGTGGAGGAGGACGACGTGAACACCCTGCAGGTCTATGTGCTGGGCCCCTACAACATCGGTGATGTGGTGGACGTGGCCGTGCTGCACAATGGTAACTCCGATTGCGATGTGGACCTGGGCAGCTATCAGAGCGCGCTCTTCTGTGCCTTCCAGAGCACTTGCGCACTCGGCCTGGCAATCCCGGACAACAGCTGCGCCACCCCGACCGATATGACGGTCCCGGCCACCGCACCTGGCACACAACTGGGAACGGACGTCATCCTCCAGTCGGTGGATGTGATCGTTCAGCACACCTTCAATGCCGACATCGAGATGAGCCTCACCTCGCCCAATGGGGTGACCGTGCTGCTCATCGCCGATCGCTTCGGCAGCGGAGACAACCTCGGCAACCCGGCCAACTGCCCCACGGACGTGATGACCTTCGTGGATGGCGGAGCCGCCCTGACGACCACCGCCACGAGCAACGTGACGGGCAACTGGGCGCCGGAGGCCTCGCTGACCGGCTTCAATGATGGTAGTGACCCCAATGGAGATTGGGTGCTTACCATCTGTGATGATCTGGGTGGAGACCTGGGTACCGTTCAGTACATCCAGTTGAACTTCGCCGATTGCATCCAGCCTGCCGCTTCCGGCTTGGTGGTCGAGACGGATTGCCTGACCGGCACCTTCACCATCGACCTGGACCTGACCGACCTGGGCAGTGCCACGGACGTGGACATCGAAGTGAGCGTGAACGGGGGCACTCCCTCCGTGGCTCATGATGATGTGAGCACCCTGCAGATCTACGCCCTGGGTCCCTTCAACAACGGAGAGACCGTGGACGTGACCGTGGTGCATAATCAGAACGCCCTGTGCAACCTGAACGCCGGCACCTATGCCAGCGGCCTGGGTTGCGCTCCGGTGGAGGTCTGCGGACTGAACCTGGCCATCCCGGATGCTTCCTGTCCGACCACCACGCCTTACTTGGTGCCGGTGTCGGCTCCGGGTACCAGCATGGGTACGGACGTGTTCGTGGCCAACGTGCAGCTGGTGGTGTCCCACACCTGGAACAGCGACCTGGAGATCAGCCTCACCTCCCCGAACGCGGTGACCGTTCCCTTGGTGATCGGCAGCTTCGGCAGCGGTGACAACCTGGGCATCCCGGCCAACTGCCCCACCGACCTGTTCACCCTGGCCGATGGCGGTGCCGCACAGACCACGACGGCCACGAGCAACGTGGTGGGTGTGTTCGATCCCAACACCCCGCTCACGACCTTCGAGGACGGCAGCGACCCCAACGGTCTCTGGACCCTGAACATCTGCGACGCCGTCGGCGGTGACGTGGGTGCGCTGCAGTACATCGACATCAACTTCGTGACCTGTGCCCTGCCCACCGCCAGCGCTTCCAGCGTGGACGACTGCGGCAACGGCCAGTTCAACGTGAGCGTGGACATCGTCAGCCTGGGCAGCTCGCCCTCGTTCGATGTGGTGGCCACCCCGGGTGGTACCGTGGCCAGCGGCCTGGGTACCGGCATTACCGCCCTGCCCGCCTTCACGGCCGGCATTCCGGTGCAGCTGACCCTGGTGAGCACGGTGGATCCGAACTGCAGCTATGACCTGGGTACGTTCACCGACTGCTGCAACGGCGTCTGCGACGGTGCCGTGGCTGCGGTGATCGGCACCAACACCAACGACGACCTTGACTGCGGTGCTGGAGCAACGAACCTCGGTTTCGCCGCTGACCCCTTTGGCACCAACGCCAAGTGGTGGTCCTTCACCCCGCCGGGTACCGGCCTCATGGAGGTCTACAGCTGCGGATCGGGTGTTGACACCCGGGTGACCCTGCACGATGGTACTGCTGGTTGCGGTTCCCTGACCGCAGGAACGGTGCTGGCGTCCAACGACGACGACAGCTTCCAGTGTGGAGCGTTCAGCCTCCAGAGCTACACGGCCACCGTGGTGGACCCCGCTCAGACGATCTTGATCGAATGGGACGACCGCTGGGAAGGCGTTGGGCATGATTGGGAACTGGAGTTCACTCCCTGCTCCCCGCCTGCCAACAACGCCTGCGTGGATGAAGTGCCTTCGGCCACGACGCTGGGCATCGGTGGCTCCGCCACCTTCAGCGGCACGGTGGAATGCGCCTCCCGCGACGGCATCGGCCCCCTCTTCGTGGGTGCCGTGGCCGGCTGGGTCTGGGAATCCTTCGAGCTCACCGAGTGTGCCGATGTGGTGATCGACTACTGCGGATCGGGCACCTACAACCCGACCACCACCAGCACGGCCTTCCTGGTGAACGGCTGCAACGCGACCTCGCTGATCACGCCGGACCTGTCCGACTTCACCACCTGTGGTGATGCGCAGCAGACGGCCACCTTCAGCCTGGGTGCGGGTACCTACTACATCCCGGTGCTCTGGGTGCCTGGCTCCAACATCGGCGGTGCCTACACGATGAACATCAACGTGAACGCCCCGACCACGGCCTGCAGCACCTGCGACAACGCCACGGTGATCGACTGCTCGACCGGTGTCGTTGCTGGATCCACGGTGGGTCTGCCGAACACCCTGCCTCCGACGGCCTGTGCCGTGCAGGGTCCGGCCAGCACCGGCGGTAGCGTCTGGTACGAGTTCAGCACGCCGACCGACCAGCGGGTGACCCTGAGCACCTGTGACGTGGACGGTCTGGCCACGAACTTCGACACCCGTCTCTCCGTGTTCGAAGGCACCTGCGGCGGAACGCTCTGCTGCGTGGCCTACAACGACGATGGCATCGGCTGCGGCCTGTTCACCTCGCGCTTGAACTTCGAGGCCGAGGCCAACGTCACCTACTACGTGGTGGTGCACGGCTACGGCACGGGTGAAGGCGACTACGAACTGTTCATCGGTTGCGCCCCGAGCTGTACGCCGGAGACCCTGAACGACGTGTGCACCGATGCCGAGTCGCTGACGACCTACCTGGCCGATGGCTCCGGTATCGTGACCGTGGGTGACAACACCTGCGCCGGTTCCGATCCGAACGCCGCCTGCGATCCCTTCGGCACCATGCAGGGTGTGTGGTACTCCTTCAACACCGGTCTGAACGAGTTCATGCAGCTGACGCTGCTGACCAGTGACGAGGACGGTACCTACACCAGCGCGAACGGCATCAGCTACGCCCTGTACGCTGGCTGTGACATGGGCGTATGCCCGAACGGAGCAGACGGTCCTGAACTGGACTGCGTCGTAGGCGGAGCCGGTGGCACCAACGTGCTGCCCACGCTGACCCCGGGCACGGACTACGTGCTGAACGTGTGGAACGACGGTGGCATCGGTACCGAGGGTACCTTCGGTGTGCTGCTCGAGTACCCCGGTCAGAACGACGCCGGCATCAGCCAGGTGATCAGCCCGGACGGTACCATCTGCACCACGCAGGTGGGTCCCGTGGTGGAACTGACCAACTTCGGTGCCCAGCCGCTGACCTCGGTGGTGATCACCTACACGGTGGACGCCGGCACGCCGGTGGTGTTCAACTGGACGGGCAACCTGGCCTACCAGCAGTCCGAAGTGGTGAACCTGCCGGTGGCCTCGCAGGCCGTTGGCCCGCACACCCTGGACGTGAGCACCTCGCTGCCGAACGGTGTGGCCGACGAGATCCCGGGCAACGACGCCATCAACGGCACCGCCTTCGACGTGGGTGGTGAGGAAGTGAACGTGGTGATCGTGACCGACCGTTGGGGTTCGGAGACCACCTGGACCCTGTACGCCGGCGACGGTGTGACGGTGGTGGCCAACGGTGGCCCCTACACCGACCAAGGTGCAGCGGGCTCCTACCCGCAGGCGGTGGAGACCTTCTGCCTGCCCGTGGCGTTCTTCGCCAACACCTACTACTTCCTGGTGGAAGATGTCTTCGGTGACGGTATGTGCTGCACGTACGGTACGGGCTCCTGGAGCCTGACCAACGCTGCTGGTGGCGTGCTGCTGACCGACGTGTTCTACGGCAGTGGCACGGGTCCTGACGCAGCTCCGCCGGTGACCGGCGATCAAAGTCCGGACCTTGCTCCGCTCTCTCCCGGCTACGGCGACTTCCTGGGTCTGCACAAGATCATGCTGCCCGTGGCCCTGGCCCCGGGTCTGCCGACCCCGACGCCTCCGGCGATCGAGTCCTCCGAGTGCGGGATCTTCACGAACAACCTCCAGAACAAGGTGTACTGCGAGGCCGTGCCCGGTGCTTCCGAGTACCAGTTCGAGTTCGACGATCCCGATGCCGGCTTCAACCGCCGCATCACGCTGCCGCGCAACTGGGTGAAGTTCGGTGAGATGGTCACCACGCCGCTGGTGCCTGGTGTACACTACTTCGCCCGTGCCCGTGCGGACGACCCGAACGGCCTGCCCGGTCTGTTCGACGACGACGCCTGGGGTCCTGGTTGCGAAGTGGGTATCGACCCGAACCTGGTGCCTGGCTGCACGCAGCTGATCGACACTCCGGGTCCGACCCTGAGCTGTGATCAGGTACGCACCTTCGGTGGCAGTGACAAGATCTGGGCGATCCCCGTGGTGGGTGCCACCCAGTACCGCTTCCGCTTCGAAGGCACCGGACCGCTCACCGGCTTTGCCCGGAACATGCCACGCCCGAGCTACGTGTGCGTGCTGAACTGGGTGACCAGCCCGCTGGTGCCCGGTGTCTACAACGTGAGCGTGGAGGCCCTGGTGAACGGACAGTGGAGCGGCTTCTGCGGCAACGTCTGCGGCCTCACCATCGTCGCGCCCCCGTCCTTCGCCGGTCGCGACCTGAGCGAGGCCGACCTGAACGGTGTGACGCTGTGGCCGAACCCCGTGCGTGATGGCAACGTGAACCTGATGGTGGAAGGCCTCACCGAGGCCGACCAGCGGATCACGGTGGACATGTACGACATGTTCGGCAAGCGCGTGATCGCCCAGGTGTACGAGAACACCGGTGAGCAACTGAACACCACCCTGGAGGTCGACGGCCTGGCCGCTGGCGTCTACGTGGTGCACATCTCCACCGGCGAACGCTCCTACACGGAACGCATCAGCGTCCAGTAAGGCGTACGACGAACAACGGGAAGCCCCGGGCCAATGGCCCGGGGCTTCTTCGTTGGTGGGTGTCCGTGAAATGCTATTCGCCGCGTGCCACGTGCACCTTGCCGTCCACATAATCCTCCTCCCCGGTCACGCTGCCTGCAGCGTCATAGTACCGCCAGGTACCGATCCGCTGACTGTCCATCCGGACGGGATCGTAGGCCACCAGCCCCTCCGAACGGAGCGATCCGTCCGGGTGGAATTCACGCTGGCGGAACTGGAGACGCTTCTTGTCCTCGAGCTCGAAGGTGCTGATGGGGGTCCCATCCTGTGCGTAGAGGTTCATCTTCAGGAAGTACGGTTCGGTCTTGTGGCGTTCCTCCTCGTACCGCACACGACCGCTCGCATAATGGTCCGTGTAGGAGACCACCCGGCCATCGTGGTACTTCGCTTCGGAAAGCAGCGTGCCATTGGCGTGGTAGGTGCGCATGAGGCAGCGCACGTTGTCCAGGACCTTGAACTCCCGCTCCAGGGTGCCGTCCGGGTAGTGGTTCCGGTAGATGATCAACCGGCCATCGTCGTAGTATCCCCGGTGCTTCAGCGTGCCATCGGCATAGTGGTCCTCCACCCAGCCGATGCAGGCGTAGCCGTTGCAGTGGCGGATGGAATCCCCACCGAGGTGGTGGTTCAAGGGCTCGTAGGCATCCACCGTGGCCCGCATGTCCACGAGCTCGCCTTCGGCCAGCTCGGCGGCATCATGCGCCAGCAACTCGGTGCCTTGGGCCATGCTCAGCGAAGGGCCCAGCAAGGCCCATGCGAGCAGCCCTTTCCAGGGGGTCTCAGGGAAGTTCATCCCCCCCTCGTACGTGCTTCGCCGCGGGGGGTTGCACGGGGGTGCGGGCGATCCGCCAGCCAAGCCAGCCTTGGAGCATGGTCATCAGGGGGCTGGCCAGGTTGAAGAAGCAGAAGGGCAGGTAGGTCATGGTGGCCACGCCGAGCACACCGGCCTGGTAGGCGCCGCAGGTGTTCCAGGGCACCAGGGGCGAGGTCACGGTACCGGCATCCTCCAAGGTCCTGCTCAGCACCTTCGGGGCCAGCCCGCGTTCCCGGAACACCGGAGCATACATCCGGCCGGGCACCACGATGGCCAGGTACTGGTCCGAGGCGGTCACGTTCACGAAGGCACAACTGGCCGCCGTGGTGGCGATCAACGAACCGTCGCCCTTCACCAGCCGCATCACCTCCCGCGTGATGCGCTGCAGCAGTCCTGCGCCCTCCATCGCCCCCCCGAAGGTCATGGCGCACACGATCAGCCAGACGGTCTCCAGCATGCCGGCCATGCCTTTGGCGGAGAGCAGTTCGTCCACCAGCGGGGATCCCGTGGCCACTTCCGTGCGGATCACCAGGGCGTTCATGAGCACGCGGTAGCGTTCACGCCAGCCCGTGCCTGCGCTCAGGCTCTCGAGCAGTTCGCCCTGGAACACGACCGCCACCACCAGGCCCGCCAGCGTGCCGATGAACAGGGCCGGCAGGGCCGCCATGCGCCGGGCGATGAGCACCACCACCACCACGGGAGGCAGGTAGCAATACCAACCGATGTGGACGTGCTCCCGGATGGCGGCGACCACCTGGTCCAGTTGTGCCGTGGAAGCCTTGGCCGGACCACCGAACAGACCGATGCCGCCGAACAGCAGCAGCGCGATGCCCATGGAAGGCAGCGTGGTGTTGAGCATGTAGCGGATGTGACCGAACAGCTCCCCCCCCGCCACCGCAGGCGCCAGGTTGGTGGTGTCGGAGAGCGGGCTCAGCTTGTCCCCGAAATAGGCACCGGAGATCACGGCACCGGCCACGAGGCCCTCGTTCAGGTCCAGGGCGCGGCCCACGCCGATCAAGGCGATGCCCACGGTGGCCGCCGTGCTCCAGGAGCTGCCCGTGGCCAGGGACACCACCGCGCACACCAGGCAGGTGGCCACCAGGAACACCCTGGGCGAGAGCAGTTGCACGCCGTGCGCGATCATGGCCGGCACTGTGCCGGACAGCAACCAGGCGCCCGTGAGCGAACCGATCAGCAGCAGGATCAGGATCCCCGGCACGGCCGTGGCAATGCTGCGCACCACGTGGTCGATCAATTCGGAGAAGCGCTCTCCGTTGGCGGCCCCGACCACCAGGGCCACGGCCGCTGCGGCCAACAGCGCGAACTGGTTCGGCCCGCCCAGGCTGCCATCCCCGAACACCTGCAGGTTCCCGACCAGCAGCAGGATCAACAGGACCAGCGGCAGCAGGGCCTGCCAGAGGCGCGGAGCGGCGGCCGGCATGCGCCCAAGATAGGCGGAGCCCCCGGGTTTGCGATGAAGCATCAATTCCGTTACCTTGCCGCTACCTACACGAAAGATCCTTCCGAAAACCCTGAATCCAAGCCTCTGCTTCGATCCCAGTACATCCCATAGCGTTACCAAGGCCTCACCCGTATGCCGGTGAGGTTCGTGCGTACCCAGGCCCCGGCCTTACCAACCGTGGACCCACCGGCAAGTGGGTCAATTCCTGTTGAACCAACCAAAACCAAAGCATGATGAGACTATTCAAACGAACACTACTGCTATTGTTCTGTAGCTGGTCCCTGGGCGCGATGGCGCAGCCGGGGAGTACCTGCGGGACCTTTACCAGTAGTCCGGGCCTGGCCATTGTGGATAATGCCACGGTGCAGGACGTGATCACCACCGGACCTCAGGGAGGCCAAGTGATCTCCGACCTCAATGTCTATTTGGACATCACTCATACTTGGAATTCAGATGTGACCGTGGAACTGTTGAGTCCCGAAGGGACCAACATCACCCTGCTTAGCGGAGAGTGTGGCTCCACGGATAACATGGATGTGGAACTGGATGATGAAGCGGTTGACCCCATTGGGACCACCTGTCCTCCGATCGGAGTGTTCGAGATCCCGTCAACAGCACTCTCCTCCTTCGATGGCGAGGTGTTCGAAGGCGATTGGACGCTGTCGATCAGCGACGGTGCCACTGGTGACCCAGGTACCCTGAACACTTGGTGCCTGATCCCGACCCTGGCCGCTCCCCCGAGCTGCACCGATCCGATCGCGACCCCGACCTTGGTCGAGACCGACTGTGCCACGGGAACCTTTACGGTGGAAGTGGACTTGACCAGCCTTGGCAGCGCCACGAACGTGGACATCACCGAGGACGTGAATGGTGGCGGTGCCACCGTGGTCGAGGATGATGTGACCGCGTTGCAGGTCTACGTGCTGGGCCCCTATGCCATCGGCGACGTGGTGGACGTGGCCGTGCTGCACAACGATGACAGCGCCTGCGACCTGGCACTTGGAACTTTCCAGAGCGCCCTTGTGTGCGGAACCTTGGGCGTCTGCGATCAGAACCTCGCGATCCCGGACAACCAGTGTCCGACCACCTTCGATATCTCCTTTGGCGCCACGGCTCCCGGCACGCAGCTGGGAACGGACGTGGTGGTCGGTTCCGTGGACCTGATCATCTCCCACACCTGGCAGAGCGACCTGGAAGTGAGCCTGACCTCGCCCAACGGTGTGACGGTTCCCTTGTTCACGAACATCGGGAATGGCTCTGACAACTTCGGCGACCCGGGCAACTGCCCCGCCGGAGTGCTGACCTTCATCGATGGTGGTGGCGCGTTCCCCGGCGGACTGAACCCGACCGGCCCGATGGCCGCCGAGGGTCTGATGACCGACTTCAACGATGGCAGCGACCCCAACGGGACCTGGGTGTTGAGCGTCTGTGACGGTGCCAGCGGAGATTTTGGCGAGGTCGAATACCTCCAGATCAACTTCCTGACCTGCGTCTCGCCAGCGGCCACACCCACTTTGGTGGAGACCGACTGCGCCACCGGAACGTTCACGGTCGAAGTGGACCTGACCGATCTGGGTAGCGCCACTGACGTGGACATCACGGAGGACGTGAACGGTGGTGGAGCCACCGTGGTGCATGACGATGTGAGCACCCTTCAGGTGTACGTGATGGGCCCCTACAACATCGGTGATGTGGTGGACGTGGTCGTGGTGCACAACACCGACGGCACCTGTAACGTGGACCTGGGCAGCTTCTCCAGCGGCCTTGGATGCCCCGTGCTCGGCACTTGCGACCTGAACATCGCGATCCCGGACAACCAGTGTCCGACCACCTTGGACCTCGATTTCGCGGCGACCGCTCCGGGCACCCAACTGGGCACCGATGTGTTCCTGGGCTCCGTGGACCTGATCATCTCGCATACGTGGCAGAGCGACGTGGAGGTGAGCCTGACCTCGCCCAACGGCGTGACCGTGCCCTTGTTCACGGGCATTGGCAGTAGCGCCGATAACTTCGGCAATCCCTCGAACTGCCCCACGGACGTGCTGACCTTCGTTGATGGAGGCGGTGCCTTCCCCGGTGGAACGAACCCGACCGGTCAGATGGGCGCCGAAGGGCTGCTGTCCGACTTCAACGACGGCAGCGACCCCAACGGCGTGTGGGTGCTGAGCTTGTGCGATGGTGCAGGCGGTGATACCGGTGAGCTCGAGTACCTCCAGCTCAACTTCCTCAACTGCCTGCCTCCGACGGCAACGACCGCGATCGTGACCGATTGTGGCAACGACCAGTTCTTCATCGATGTGGACGTTTCCGGCCTCGGTTCCGCCACCACGGTGGACATCACCAGCGACCTGAACGGCACCGAAGCCACCGGTGTTGGCACCGGCATCACCCAGGTGGGTCCGTACCCGAGCGGTTCCACGGTGAACCTGACCGTGGTGCATGACGCCGACAACAGCTGCGACCTGGCACTGGCCTCGGTGAACTTCACCTGCCCGCCGCCGAACGACGATGTGCGTCAACGCCATCCCGGTGGCCTGCAACAGTGTGACTGCCGGTTCCCACGACCGGAGCCACCAACACCGAAGAGGACAACGGTTGCACCACTTCCGAGCACGGCTCCCGGCGTCTGGTACACACCGGATGGCTATTCCGGCCTGATGACCGCCAGCCTCTGCGGCAGCAGCTACGACACCAAGATCGGCGTGTTCGACGGCACCGCTGGCTGTGGCGCGTTGGTCTGCGTGGGTGGTAATGATGATGACCTCTTTACTGGCGGTGCAGGCGTCTGTGGCGGTGGCATTCAGAGCTCCCACCAGTGGAACTCCACGGCGGGCACGCCCTACTACATCTACGTGACCGGTTTTGATCTCGAGGCAGGCAACTTCGTGTTGCAGGTGGCCTGCGGCGACCAGAACCCGCCGTGCACCGAGAACACCGTGGAGTTGGAGCTGAACACCGATGCTTCCGGCAGCGAGACCAGCTGGGAGATCATCCCCGTGGGCATCCCCACCCCGGTCTGCTCCGGCAGCGGTTACTTGGACAACGACCAGGTGTTCGAGACCTGCTGCCTGCCTGACGGTTGCTACCGCCTGCGCGTGCTGGACAGCTTCGGCGACGGCATGAGCACCGGTGACTACGTGCTGCGTGACGGCAACGGCAACCGCATCATCGACAACACCGGTGGTGGCGCCGGCTTCACCTCGGTGAGCGCCATTGCCAACAGCGGGGCCTTCTGCCTGCCGCTGGGCACCGACCAGGTGATCTACAGCCAGTGCGACAAGATGGACTTCCTGCTCACCGACTTCCTGATCGCCTCGGAGAACGCCGCGGTGACGGCCGAATTCGGTGTGAACGACGGCAACAGCGGGTACCAGTTCTGGCTCTTCGACCCCAACGGCAGCTACAGCCGCCGGGTGTTCTTCAGCCACGCCAACCCGATGGTGGGTGCGCCTCCGGGTGCCCTGGCCGCCGCGCACCTGCGCTTCGGCAACCTGATCACCAACCCGGTGCCGGTGGACCAGATGCTCAACGTGCGCATCCGTGGCCGCGTGAACGGGACCTTCAACGAGTTCGGACCCACCTGCCAGATCATGGTGGTGTCCACGTTGCCGGCCTGCCCCACCACGCAGCTGATCGACGACCCGAACAACGCGAACTTCTCCTGCGGAGTGACCCGCACCTTCGGAGGCAGCGACAAGGTGGTGGCCTACCCCGTGGCGGGTGCCAACCTCTACCGCTTCCGCTTCGAGCAGATCGGTGACGCCTTCGCGCGGAACATCACCTCGCCCACTTCCTCGCGGTTGCTGAACTGGGTCACCAGCCCGCTGGTGCCCGGTGCCAGCTACAACGTGTTCGTGCAGGCCAGCTTCGACGGCGGTGCCAACTGGTGCCCCTATGGCGACCCCTGCCAGGTGGACATCGTGAGCCCGCCGGCGGCCTCCCGCCTGGGTGCCGACGACCTGAGCAACGTGAACCTGTGGCCCAACCCCAACCGGGGCGACCAGTTCCAGCTGACCATCAACGAACTGCCTGAGGAAGCCCTCACGGTGAACGTGGACATCCACGACCTCTTCGGCAAGCGTGTGGCGGCCCGGACCTACCCCGCACAGGGCGGCATGCTGAACACCGTGGTGGACCTTGACGGTCAACTCGCGGCAGGCATGTACGTGGTGAGCATCACCGCCGGTGACAAGCTCTTCACTGAGCGCCTGGTGATCGAGTAAGCCCGATCGACCCTTGAACGCGAAAGCCCCGGCCAGTCGGCCGGGGCTTTTCGTTGGGTCCTTTCAGGGGTAGAGCAGGTAGCCCTCCCGCAGCTTGCGGAACGCGTCCAGATCATGCTGCCAGGAGGCCCGGATGCGCTTCTCATCCCAACCGGCCTGGAGCTGCTGGCGCAACACCGGCCCACCGGCAAGCTTGTCGAAGAACGGTGTGAAGAACTCCGCCTGGTCCGGGGCCTCCTCGTACATGCCGATCAACCACTGGGGATACAGGGCGCCCCGCAGCCTGGGATAGAACTCCCCGAACTCGCGCAGGTCCAGTCCGCGGCATTCCCGGCCTTCGTAAGGGGGGGCCTGTGCCCCGGGCTTCGGCTCCGGCGTGAAGCGGAAGCTCCCCACCGGGTTGCCCGGATACCCGATGCACTGGAACGGCTGATCCGTACCGCGACCCACGCTCACCACCGTGCCCTCGAACAAGCCGAGTGAAGGGTACAGGTACACGGCGGCCATGTTCGGCAGGTTCGGAGAAGGGCGCACCGGCAGCTCATAGAGCCCGGCATGGGTGTAGCCCTCGCAGGGCACCACCGTGAGCATGCAGGTGTCCCCATGCGCCAGCCAGCCTTCGCCGTTCAGCATGCGGGCGTACTCCCCGATGGTGAGGCCGTGCACCAAGGGAACGGGATGCATGCCCACGAAGGACCGGTGGGCCGTGTCCAGCACGGGCCCGTCCACATAGAACCCGTTGGGGTTCGGGCGGTCCAGCACGACCAGCCGGACCTCGTTCGCCGCGCAGGCCTCCATCACATAGTGCAGGGTGCTCGTGTAGGTGTAGAAGCGCACGCCCACGTCCTGGATGTCGAACAGGACCACGTCCACCCCGGCCATCTGCGCCGTGGTGGGCTTCTTGTTGCGGCCATAGAGCGACACGATCGGCAGGCCCGTGCGCACATCGCGTTCGTCCTGCACGTGGGCACCGGCATCGGCCTCCCCCCGGAAACCGTGCTCGGGGGCGAACACCCGTACCACTCTCACCCCGCGGGCCAGCAGGGTGTCCACCAGATGGGTGCCAGCCACGAGGCCTGTCTGGTTGCTCACCACGGCCACGCCCAGGCCGTCCAGCATGGGCAGGTACTCCTCCATGCGCTCGGCGCCCACGCGGATGTGCTCGTTGGCGAACCCGGACATGGCCTTCACCGGCAGCGGCTCCGATCCCTGCTGCGCAGGCGAACAGGAAACGGCCGCCATCAGCGCCAGGCAGGCGGCTAACTTCGTCGCGGTCATCGGCATGGGCTTCCCCCACTTCATCGCACGCCGCATCCTCGGCGACAGGGACCGGCAGGACCGCTTGTCACGGCCCATCGTATTGATCGCGGTGCTGGGGATCGTCATCGGCATGGCGGTCATGATCGTCACGGTGTCCATCAGTACGGGCTTTCAACGGGAGATCCGGTCGAAGGTAACCGGCACCGGCGCCCACCTGCAGATCACCGCCATCGCGCAGACCGATCCCAAGGAAACGCAACGGGTGTCCATCCGGCAGGACTTCCTCCCCGCCCTGGACAGCGTACCCGGCATCGCGCACGTCCAGGTCTTCGCCACGCATCCGGGCATCATCGAGACCGGCGAGGAGATCCAGGGCGTGGTGGTGAAAGGGCGTGGGCGCCGACCAGGACTGGACCTTCCTGCGCAGGCACCTGGTGGAGGGCGACGTGCTGGACATCACCCCCGGAGCCCCGGAGAACGAACTGCTGCTCTCGCGCTACCTGGCGCGGCGCCTGGAGATCGCCACCGGCGACACGATCACCGTGTACCTGGTGAAGGGGCGCGAGGACATCCGGCCGCGGAAGTTCCGGGTGCGCGGCATCTTCGAGACCGGCGTGGAGGCCTTCGACCACCAGGTGGTGCTGGTGGACATCGCCCACCTGCAGCGCTTCGCCCAATGGGGCCTGCAGGCGGAGATCCTGGTGCTGGACAGCGTGGTCCCGGGTGGTGTGCTGGTGGAGGGGCTCGCCTTCGGCGGGGACCGCATCTTCCGCTACACCTGGCCGGGAACGGACTTCGAAGGCAAAGGACCTCACCGGGTGGAGCTTCCACCGGAGACCAGCCGGCGCATCACCCTGGTGGTGCACGACGCGGACAGCACCCTTCCGGACACGTCCTGGGTGGAGCTTCGCGGAGAGAAGCCGCGGTTCACGCCCGTCCATAGCCGGGGCGGTGGCGAACTGGTGTACGACAGCATCGCCGTGGAACGCGGAGGCAGCGGCGGCAGCCACACCCTGTACGCCGGCGGCTTCGAGGTGGCCCTGGACGACTTCGACGACCTGCTGGAGATGGACGACCGGGTGTACCGGGAACTGCCGATCGAGCTGCGCACCCTGAGCGTGCGCGAGCGCTTCCCGGAGATCTTCGCCTGGCTGGACCTGCTGGACACCAATGTGATCGTGGTGATCGTGCTGATGATCATCGTGGCCATCATCAACATGACCTCGGCCTTGCTGATCATCATCCTGGAGCGCACCACCATGATCGGTGTGCTGAAGGCCCTGGGCGCGTCCAACGGCGCCATCCGGCGGATCTTCCTGATCGACGCCGCCTACATCCTGGGCACGGGCATCCTGCTGGGCGATCTGCTTGGCATCGGCCTCTGCCTGCTTCAGCAGACCACCGGCCTGGTGACCCTGCCCATCGAGAGCTACTACGTGAACGCCGTGCCCGTCCTGCTGGATCCGGTCGCGATCGTTCTGCTCAATGCAGGCACGCTGCTGGTCTGCGTGGCGGCGCTGGTGCTGCCTTCCGCGCTGGTCTCGCGCATCGCGCCGGCACGCGCCATCCGGTTCGAGTAGCTCTCGTTGTCCCCGGATCCGGGCGTGGACAACGCCCCGGGCCTCGGTACCTTCGCGGCATCATGCAGATCCACGAGAACATCCTCTCCACCATCGGCCATACCCCGCTTGTGAAGCTGAACAGGACCATGGCCGGCATTCCCGGACTGTTCCTGGCCAAGGTGGAGACCTTCAACCCCGGCAACTCGATCAAGGACCGGATGGCCCTGAAGATGATCGAGGACGCCGAAAAGGCCGGGCTGCTGAAGCCGGGCGGTACCATCATCGAGGGCACCAGCGGCAACACCGGCATGGGGCTGGCCATCGCCGCCGTGGTGAAGGGCTACAAATGCATCTTCACCACCACCGACAAGCAGAGCAAGGAGAAGGTGGACGCCCTGAAGGCCCTGGGCGCCGAAGTGATCGTGTGCCCCACGGACGTGGACCCGGAGGACCCCCGCTCCTACTATTCCGTTTCATCCCGCCTGGTGGACGAGACCCCGAACAGCTGGAAGGCCAACCAGTACGACAACCCCAGCAACGCGCAGGCCCACTACGAGAGCACCGGGCCCGGAGCTGTGGGAGCAGACCGATGGCAAGATCACGCACCTGGTCGTGGGCGTGGGCACCGGCGGCACCATCAGCGGATCGGCCCGCTACCTCAAGGAGAAGAACCCGGACATCCAGGTGCTGGGCATCGACACCTACGGCTCCATCTTCAAGAAGTACAAGGAGACCGGCGAGTTCGACAAGAACGAGATCTACCCCTACATCACCGAGGGCATCGGCGAGGACTTCCTGCCGCAGTGCGTGGACTTCAGCCTGATCGACCACTTCGAGAAGGTGACCGACCGCGACGCCGCCATCTGGACCCGGAAGATCGCCCGCGAGGAGGGCATCTTCGTGGGCAACAGCGCCGGCGCCGCCATGGCCGGGCTGGTGCAGATGAAGGACCGCTTCAAGGAGGGCGACGTGGTGGTGGTGATCTTCCACGACCACGGCACCCGCTACCTGGGCAAGATGTTCAACGACGACTGGATGCGCGAGCGCGGTTTCCTGGTCGAGGAGAAGCCCACGGCCGGAGACCTGCTGAAGGGCAAGTCGCTGTCGCTGGTGAGCGTGGAGGCCGAGGAGCCCGTGTACCTGGCCATCGAACGCATGCGGCAGCACAACATCGACCAGCTGCCCGTGTTCGAGGACGGCAAGCCCGTGGGCACGATCACGGACGCCCG
Organism: Flavobacteriales bacterium; assembly: GCA_020635695.1. Taxonomy (GTDB): domain Bacteria; phylum Bacteroidota; class Bacteroidia; order Flavobacteriales_F; family PHOS-HE28; genus PHOS-HE28. Next base: position 93,995 of record JACJZH010000003.1, read on the forward strand.
CCTGTTCGACGCCATCCTGGAGGACGCCGAGGTGCGCCACCAGAAGGCCCGCGTGGTGATGGGACCCGCCCTGCCCGTGCTGAAGCCCGAGGATAAGCTGGAGGTGGTGGCCACCCGGCTGGGGAACGGATTGCCGGCGGTGCTGGTGGAGCAGAAGAACGGCTTTGGTATCCTGACGAAGCAGGACATCATCGGGAAGCTGAAATGATCGGATGATCGGGCGATCAGATGATCAGAAAATGGAGGTGAAATTGCGCTATCCAGCGGCTATCCTGCTGATCATCTCCTTCTGTTCATTCGCGGTGTGGGCTTATTCTCATATGGCTTTGGTAAGCATTGGACTCGATCTGAAATACCTAGAATCCGAAGTGGAGGTCCATCTGGCAAGAAAAGCCGAATGGACCAGAATCGCTTCCCAAGCTGGCTGGACCTTAATTACCTCTACGATCGTCCTTTCCCTACTGCTGACCTACCGATGGTTCTTCGTACCGAGCAGAGGCTGATCAAAGCACCCTGCCGATCATCTGATCATCTCATTATCTGATCGTCCGATCCCATGCGCTCGGTATCCGACCAGCTCCACCGCACCATCACCCTGCCTGACAGGCCGGATCGCATCATCTCCCTGGTCCCTCCCAGACCGAACTGCTGCACGACCTCGGGCTCGGGGAGCGCGTGGTGGGCATCACGAAGTTCTGTGTCCGGCCGGAGGAATGGTTCCGGACGAAGGCCCGCGTGGGCGGCACCAAGCAGGTGCATCTGGACCGGGTACGGGCGCTGGAGCCTGACCTGATCATCGCCAACAAGGAGGAGAACACGCGGGAGGACATCGAGGCGCTGGCGCAGGAATTCCCGGTGTGGGTGAGCGATGTGCGCGACCTGGACCAGGCCTTGGACATGGTGGCTCGGTTGGGCGACATCACCGGCACCGCCGACCGGGCCGGAGAGTTGGTGGAGCGGATCACCGCCGCATTCGACGGCCTGGCGCCCCTGCAGCCCACGCTCTCCGCCGCCTACCTGATCTGGCGCGACCCCTGGATGGCCGCCGGCGGCGACACCTTCATCGACGACATGCTGCAACGTTGCGGCCTGAGCAACGTGTTCTCCGGTCGGGAAGGCCGCTATCCGGCCGTGTCCCCCGCCGAACTGGCCGCTGCCGACCCGGACGTGGTGCTGCTCAGTTCCGAACCCTATCCGTTCGGCGAAAAGCACCTCCAGGAGATCGGCCTGCTGCTGCCCGGTGTGCCGGTCCGGCTGGTGGACGGTGAGGCCTTCAGCTGGTACGGGAGCCGCCTGCTCCACGCCCCTGCCTACTTCAGCGGTCTGCTGCGGGGATGGGCGGTCTGAGCCCCGGAAAGGCTGGCCCTACATTTGCTCAGGCCCACCGGACCTCATGTTCCGCGCGTTCCTGTTCCTGCTCCTCGGCTGCGGCCCGCTGCTCCTGCGCGCCCAGTCGGTCGGCCTTGTGCTGAGCGGTGGTGGTGCCTCGGGCCTGGCCCACATCGGGGTCATGAAGGCCCTGGAGGAGAACGGGGTGCCCATCGACTACGTGGCCGGCAGCTCCATCGGGGCGCTGATCGGGGGGCTGTACGCGGCCGGCTGGTCGCCCCAGGAGATCGATTCCCTGTTCCGTTCAGAGGCCTTCCAGACCATGGCGGAGGGGGGCATCGAGGACCGCTTCGTTTACGCCTTCCAGCAGGACCGGCCGGACGCCTCGCTCATCAACCTGCGTTTCGACCTGGACACCACGCTGCAGACCTCCCTGCCCACCAACCTGCGGTCCCCCCTGCTGCTGGATTTCGAGCAGATGCGCGGGTTCGCGGGGGCCACGGCCCTGAGCGGAGGTGACCTGGACAGCCTCTTCGTGCCCTTCCGGTGCGTGGCCTCGGACATCACCGCCCAGGTCCCTGTCACCTTCGATCAGGGCGATCTGGCCCAGGTGGTGCGGGCCAGCATGAGCTATCCCTTCTACTTCAAGCCCATCCGCGTGAACGGCCACCTGATGATGGACGGCGGGCTCTACAACAACTTCCCCAGCGACGTGATGTACGACGCCTTCCTGCCGGACCTGATCATCGGCAGCAACGTGGGGTACAACGCACCACCACCCAGCGAGGACGACCTGCTGAGCCAGCTGCGGGCCATGATGCAGGAGCGCACCGACTACAGCGTGAAGTGCGAGAACGGCATCGTGATCGAGCCACAGACCCTCCCCACCCTCTTTGATTTCACCCAGGTCGATCGCATCGTCCAGGACGGCTACGATGCCGCGATGGCCCGCATGCCCGAGATCCTTGCCGCCACGGGCAGGCATGTGCATCAGGAGGATGTACATGCGCGTCGCGACCGGTGGCGGACCGGAATGCCCGATTTCCGCGTGAGCGAAGTGACCTTCCATGGACTGACAAGGAAGCAGGACGTCTTCGCGGACAAGGTGCTCGGCATCCGGAGGGGACCTTTGGACGGGGAGTCCCTGAAATCCGGATACTTCCGGCTTGCCGCGGACAACAACATCTCCAACCTCTACCCCATGGCCACCTACCGTCCCGACCGGGGTGACTATGACCTGGCGCTGGCGGTGAAGCGGCAGAAGGACCTGGAAGTGCGGTTCGGGGGCATGTTCAGTTCCCGCCCGGTGAACACCGGCATGGTGGGACTCCAGTACAACTTCTTCGGAAGGGCGTCCCACCAGGTGGAGGCCACCAGCTACTTCGGCAAGTTCTATGCGGCCGGTCAGGTGAAGCTGCGCAGCGACCTGGCCACCCGGGTCCCGCTGTTCCTCGAACCCACGTTCGTGCTGCACCGTTGGGACCACTTCCGCAGCTTCGCCACCTTCTTCGATGAGGTGCGCCCCTCCTACATCGTGATCCGCGAGCTCTGGGGCGGCCTGAACGCCGGCATGGCCATGGGGAACAAGGGCGTGGCACGGATGGACCTGAAATACGCGCAGACCAAGGACCAGTACTACCAGAACAGCACCTTCACCGCGGTGGACACGGCCGATGTGACCGAGTTCTACCACGTGACCGGCGGGCTATCCGTGGAACGCAGCTCCCTGAACCGGAAACAGCACCCCAACGCCGGTGAACTGCTGCGGGCCGAGGTGCGCTGGGTGGTGGGCGATGAACGCACCATTCCGGGCAGCACCAGGAACGGCCCTTACGCCGTGTATGATGCCCGGCACGAATGGTTCCAGGCGAAGGTCACCTTGGACAAGTACTTCCTGCCGCGTGGCGTGTTCCGCTTCGGTCTGCTGGCGGAAGGGGTGTTCAGCACGATGCCGTTCTTCCAGAACTACACCGCCACGGTGATCCGCGCGCCGTTCTTCCAGCCCACGCCGGAGAGCCGGACCCTGTTCATCAATGATTTCCGGGCGCCCCAATACCTGGCGGGTGGCGTCCGCACCATCGCCGCGCTCTTCCGCAACAAGTTCGACCTCCGGCTGGAAGGGTACGTGTTCCAACCCTACCGGGCCATCCTGCAGGGGCCGGAGGGAGAACCCCTGGAGGGCGAGGCCGTGAGCGACCGCTCCTACATCGCCTCAGGCTCATTGATCTATCAGAGCCCCATCGGGCCGGTCTGGTTCAACACCAGCTACATCGACGGGTTGAACGAGCCCTGGATCTGGAGCCTGAACTTCGGCTACGTGATCTTCGCCCAGCGGGCCATGGAATGACCTGGTGAAAAGCAAAGGCCCCGTTCCCCGGGGCCTTGCGCAAAGGTCAGGACCATTCAGGCCTCCGCGGGAGGGCCACCGAAGTTCATGGGCACGTCCGGCATGTCCGCTTCGCGGATCTCGCCGTGCACGCTCTCGAACTTCCGGAGGTTGTCGGCGAGCGCCCGCATCAACCGTTTGGCATGTTGCGGGGTCAGCAGGATGCGGCTCCGCACCTTCGCCTTGGGCACGCCCGGCATCACCCGCACGAAATCGAGCACGAATTCGCTGTTGCTGTGGGTGATGATGGCGAGGTTGCTGTAGATGCCATCGGCCACCTCCTCGCTGATCTCGATGTTCAGCTGGTTGGGGCGTTTCGGGTCCTGTTGGTCAGCCATGGGTCCTTCTGCTTCCGGTGCGCACCGGCCCGGGGACCTTCTCCCCGGTGCCGGTCACGCGACCTGTTCATTCCTCGATCTCGAGCTTCTCGAGCTTCTCGGCCATCAGCCGCTGGTAGTCGTCCACGTTGTACACCAGGTCCTTCTGGAAGCGGCGGGTGCCGGTACCAGCGGGGATCAGGTGGCCCACGATGACGTTCTCCTTGAGGCCGTTCAGCGTATCCTCCTTCGCGGCCACGGCGGCCTCGTTCAGCACCTTGGTGGTCTCCTGGAAGGAGGCGGCGCTGATGAAGCTGTCGGTCTGCAGCGAGGCACGCGTGATGCCCTGGAGCAGGGTGTGGGCCGTGGCGGGCTTGGCGGGACGGGCCTCCACGAGGGCCTGGTCCTTCCGCTTCAGCACGCTGTTCTCATCACGCAGCTTGCGCGCGGTGATGATCTGGCCCTCCTTCATTTCGGCGCTCTCTCCGGCGTTCACGACCACCATCTTGTCGAAGATCCAGTCGTTCTCCTCCATGAACTCCGTCTTGTTCACGGCCTGCTTCTCCAGGAAGCGGGTATCGCCGGGGTCCTCGATCTCCACCTTCCGCATCATCTGGCGCACGATCACCTCGAAGTGCTTGTCGTTGATCTTCACCCCCTGCATGCGATACACCTCCTGCACCTCGTCCACGAGGTACTCCTGCACGCGGGTCGGACCCTGGACGTTCAGGATGTCGTTGGGGCTCACGGCACCGTCGCTGAGCGGCTGGCCGGCCTTCACGAAATCGTTCTCCTGCACCAGGATGTGCTTGCTCAGCGGCACCAGGTAGAACTTGCGCTCGCCGGTGCGGCTCTCGATGATGATCTCGCGGTTGCCGCGCTTGATCTTCCCGTAGGACACGATGCCGTCGATCTCGCTGACCACGGCCGGGTTGCTCGGGTTCCGGGCCTCGAAGAGCTCGGTGACGCGCGGCAGACCACCGGTGATGTCACCACCCTTGCCGGAGCTCCGGGGGATCTTCACCAGCACCTCGCCGGCCTCGACCTGCTTTCCGTTCTCCACCATGATGTGGGCACCCACCGGCAGGGAGTAGCTCTTGAGGTCCTCCTTGCTCTTGGTGTCCACGATCTTGATGGCCGGGTTCTTCTTCTTGTCGCGGCTCTCCACGATCACCTTCTCGGTGAAGCCCGTCTGTTCGTCGATCTCCTCGCGGTAGGTGTAGCCCTCCTCGATGCTCTCGAAGGCGAGCTTGCCGGGGATCTCGGCGAGGATCACGGCGTTGTACGGGTCCCAGGTGCAGACCACATCGCCTTTCTTCACCTTGTCACCGCTCTTCCGGTAGATGAACGCACCGTAGGGGATGTTGCTCGTGGTGAGCACGATGCCCGTATTGCTGTCGATGATGCGCATCTCCGTGCTGCGGCTGATCACCACCTCGGCATCGTTGCCTTTGCGGTCCTTGCGCTTCACGGTGCGCAGGTCCTCGAGCTCGAGCACCCCGTCGTACTTGGCGTTGATCTCGCTCTCCTCGGTGATCTTCCCGGCCACACCACCCACGTGGAAGGTCCGCAGGGTGAGCTGGGTTCCCGGTTCACCGATGGATTGTGCGGCGATCACACCGACCGCCTCGCCCATCTGCACCTTCTGGCCATTGGCCAGGTTGCGGCCGTAGCACTTGGCGCACACGCCCTGCTTGGTCTCGCAGGTGAGCACGCTCCGGATCTCGACCTCCTCGATGGGGCTGGCCTCGATCTGCTCGGCGATGGGTTCAGTGATGGTGTCCCCGCTGGAGACCAGCAGGTCGCCGGTCTGCGGGTGGTACACGTCGTGCACGCTGGTACGGCCCAGGATCCGGTCGTACAGCGTTTCCACGACATCCTCGTTCTTCTTCAGGGCGGTGGCCACCAGACCGCGGAGCGTGCCGCAGTCCTCCTCGGTGATCACCACGTCCTGGGCCACGTCCACCAGTCGGCGGGTCAGGTAACCGGCGTCGGCGGTCTTGAGGGCCGTATCGGCCAGACCCTTCCGGGCACCGTGGGTGGAGATGAAGTACTCGAGGATCGACAGGCCCTCCTTGAAGTTGGAGAGGATCGGGTTCTCGATGATGTCCTGGCCACCGCCACCACCGCTCTTCTGCGGCTTGGCCATCAGGCCCCGCATGCCGCTCAGCTGACGGATCTGCTCCTTGGAACCCCGCGCCCCGGAATCCATCATCATGTAGATGGAGTTGAAGCCCTGACGGTCGTTCTTCAGGCGCTCCATCAGGGTGAAGGTCACCTTGGAGTTGGTGTGTGTCCAGATGTCGATGATCTGGTTGTAGCGTTCGTTGTTGGTGATCAGACCCATGTTGTAGTTGGCCGTCACCTCGTCCACCTCGGACTGAGCGGCCTTCACCAACTTCTCCTTGTCGGTGGGGATCACCACGTCGTCCAGGTTGAACGACAGGCCGCCGCGGAAGGCGCTCATGAAACCCAGTTCCTTGATGTCGTCCAGGAACTGGGCCGCCTTGGCCGTGCCCACGGTGCTCAGGATCTTCCCGATGATGTCACGCAGCGCCTTCTTGGTGAGCACCTCGTTGATGTAGCCCACCTCGTCGGGCACCACTTCGTTGAAGAGCACGCGGCCCACGGTGGTCTCGATGCTGGACGCCTCGCCCTCGGGGTCGGTCCACCGCACCTTGATGTGGGCATGCAGGTCCACACGGCCCTCGTTGTAGGCGATGTTCACCTCCTCCGGGCTGTAGAAGTTCATGCCTTCACCCTTCACCGGGATCTCCTCGGTGCTCTTGCGCCCTTTGGTGATGTAGTACAGCCCGAGCACCATGTCCTGGCTGGGCACCGCGATGGGCGCACCGTTGGCCGGGTTCAGGATGTTGTGGCTGGCCAGCATCAACAGCTGGGCCTCCAGGATGGCGGCATTGCCCAGGGGCACGTGCACGGCCATCTGGTCACCGTCGAAGTCGGCGTTGAACGCGGTACAGACGAGCGGGTGCAGCTGGATGGCCTTGCCCTCGATCAGCTTCGGCTGGAAGGCCTGGATGCCCAGGCGGTGCAGGGTCGGAGCACGGTTGAGGAGCACCGGATGGCCCTTCAGCACGTTCTCCAGGATGTCCCACACCACGGGCTCCTTCTTGTCCACGATCTTCTTGGCGCTCTTCACCGTCTTCACGATGCCCCGCTCGATGAGCTTGCGGATGATGAAGGGCTTGAAGAGCTCGGCGGCCATGTCCTTGGGCAGACCGCACTCATGCAGCTTCAGCTCGGGACCGACGACGATCACCGAACGGGCGCTGTAGTCCACGCGCTTACCGAGCAGGTTCTGGCGGAAGCGGCCCTGCTTGCCCTTGAGCGAATCGCTCAACGACTTCAGCGGGCGGTTGCTCTCGCTCTTCACGGCGCTGCTCTTGCGGCTGTTGTCAAAGAGGCTGTCGACGGCCTCCTGGAGCATGCGCTTCTCGTTGCGCAGGATCACCTCGGGCGCCTTGATCTCCATCAGGCGCTTCAGGCGGTTGTTGCGGATGATGACGCGGCGGTAGAGGTCGTTCAGGTCGCTGGTGGCGAAGCGGCCACCGTCCAACGGCACCAGGGGGCGCAGTTCGGGCGGGATCACCGGCACCACCTTCACGATCATCCACTCGGGACGGTTCTCGCGGCGGCTGTTGGCATCGCGGAAGGCCTCCACCACCTGCAGGCGCTTGAGGGCCTCGTTCTTCCGCTGCTGGCTCGTCTCCGTGTCCGCCTTGTGGCGCAGGTCATAGCTCTGCTGGTCCAGGTCCAGCCGCTTCAGCAGGTCGTAGAGGGCCTCGGCACCCATGCGGGCGACGAACTTGTTCGGATCGGTATCCTCCAGGTACTGGTTCTCCTTGCCCAGGCTGTCCAGCACGTCCAGGTACTCCTCCTCGGTGAGGAAGTCCAGGTACTGGAGCGGCTCGCCCTCCTTGTTCATCCCGGCGCCGGGCTGGATGACCACGTAGCGCTCGTAGTAGATGATCTGGTCCAGCTTCTTGGTGGGCAGGCCCAGCAGGTAGCCGATCTTGTTCGGCAGGCTGCGGAAGTACCAGATGTGGGCCACGGGCACCACCAGCTGGATGTGGCCCATCCGCTCACGGCGCACCTTCTTCTCGGTGACCTCCACACCACAGCGGTCGCACACGATCCCCTTGTAGCGGATGCGCTTGTACTTGCCGCAGTGGCATTCGAAGTCCTTGACCGGACCGAAGATGCGTTCGCAGAAGAGCCCGTCACGCTCGGGCTTGTAGGTGCGGTAGTTGATCGTCTCGGGCTTGATCACCTCCCCGTGGCTGCGCTCCAGGATGAGCTCCGGCGACGCGAGGCTGATGACGATCTTGTTGAAATTGCTGTTCTGCTTGACCTCCTTCTTCATGGTATGGGGGTGCGGTGCGTTCGTCGATCGTGTGTCCTTGCCGTCGCTCACTCGAGGCTCACGTTCAGCGCGAGGCCGCGCAGTTCGTGGAGCAGCACGTTGAACGATTCGGGGATGCCCGGAGTGGGCAGCGGCTCACCCTTCACGATGGCCTCGTAGGCCTTGGCCCGGCCGAGGACGTCATCGCTCTTCACGGTGAGGATCTCCTGCAGGATGTTGGATGCCCCGAAGGCCTCCAGCGCCCAGACCTCCATCTCACCGAAGCGCTGGCCACCGAACTGGGCCTTACCGCCGAGCGGCTGCTGGGTGATCAGGCTGTAGGGGCCGATGGAACGGGCGTGCATCTTGTCGTCCACCATGTGGGCCAGCTTCAGCATGTAGATCACGCCCACGGTGGCCGGTTGGTGGAAGCGCTCGCCGGTGCCTCCATCGTACAGGTAGGTCTTGCCGCTCCGGGGCACGCCGGCCTCGTCGGTCTCGGCGTTGATCTCGTCGATGGTGGCGCCGTCGAAGATGGGCGTGGCGTACTTGCGGCCCAGCTTCAGACCGGCCCATCCGAGCACGGTCTCGTAGATCTGGCCCAGGTTCATCCGGCTGGGCACGCCCAGCGGGTTCAGCACGATGTCCACGGGCGTGCCATCCTCCAGGTAGGGCATGTCCTCATCGCGCACGATCTTGGCCACGATCCCTTTGTTCCCGTGGCGGCCGGCCATCTTGTCGCCCACCGTCAGCTTGCGCTTGGCGGCCACGTACACCTTGGCCAGCTTCATGATGCCCGCGGGGAGCTCGTCGCCGATGCTCACCTGGAACTTCTTGCGCTTGGACAGGCCGTTGACGTCGCTCTGCCGGATGTTGAAGTTGTGGATGAGCTGACGGACCAGGTCGTTGGTCTTCTTGTCCGAGGTCCAGTTGGTCGGGTCCACGGTGAAGTAGTCGATGCCATGCAGCATCTTGGCGCTGAACTTCAGCCCCTTCTTCACCACTTCCTCCTTGTACTTGTTGTGCACACCGGAGGAGGTCTTGCCGCCCACCAGCTGCATCATCTTCTCGACCAGCTCGTTGCGCAACGCGCCGATCTCCTTCTCGTACTCCTTGTCCAGCTGCTCCAGGATGGCCTTTTCGTTGGTCTTGGCCTTCTTGTCCTTGATGGCGCGGCTGAAGAGCTTCTTCTCGATCACCACACCACGGGTGCTGGGGGGCGCCTTCAGGGAGGCGTCCTTCACATCGCCGGCCTTGTCACCGAAGATGGCACGCAGGAGCTTCTCTTCCGGACTGGGGTCCGTCTCCCCTTTCGGGGTGATCTTCCCGATGAGGATGTCCCCTTCGTTGATCTCGGCACCGATGCGGATGAGGCCGTGTTCGTCCAGGTCCTTGGTGGCCTCCTCGCTCACGTTCGGAATGTCCGCGGTCAGCTCCTCCTGGCCACGCTTGGTGTCGCGGACCTCCATGATGTACTCATCGATGTGGATGGAGGTGAAGATGTCCTCGCGGGCCACACGCTCGCTGATCACGATGGCATCCTCGAAGTTGTAGCCCTTCCAAGGCATGAAGGCCACCAACAGGTTCTGGCCGATGGCCAGTTCGCCGTCCTCGGTGGCGTAGCCTTCGCTGAGCACCTGGCCCTTGGTCACCTTCTCTCCCTTGGTCACGGTGGGCCTCAGGTTGATGCAGGAGCTCTGGTTGGTCTTCAGGAACTTGGTGAGGGAGTACTCCTTCTCGTCGCCTTCGAAGCTCACGATGCGCTCCTCTTCGGAGCGCTTGTACTCGACCACCACCCGACTTGCGTCCACGTACTTCACCACGCCATCCCCTTCGGCGGTGAGCAGGACACGGCTGTCGCGTGCCACGAGCTCCTCGAGCCCGGTCCCCACGATCGGGGCCCGCGGCTTGAGCAGGGGCACGGCCTGGCGCATCATGTTCGAGCCCATCAGCGCGCGGTTGGCGTCGTTGTGCTCCAGGAAGGGGATCAGGCTGGCGGCGATGGAGGCGATCTGGTTCGGCGCCACGTCCATCAGGTTGATCTCCTTGGGCGGCACCACCGGGAAGTCGCCCTTCAGGCGGGCCTTCACGCGCTTGGTGTCGAAACCGCCCTCATCGTTCACCCGGGCGTTCGCCTGGGCGATCATCTTGTCGTCCTCCTCCTCGGCGCTCAGGTAGATCACCTGGCCCTTCAGGTCCACCTTGCCGGAATCCACCTGGCGGTAAGGGGTCTCGATGAAGCCGAGGCTGTTGATCTTGCTGTACACGCACAGCGAGCTGATCAGACCGATGTTCGGTCCTTCCGGCGTTTCGATGGTGCACAGGCGGCCGTAGTGGGTGTAGTGCACGTCACGCACTTCGAAACCGGCGCGCTCGCGGCTCAGACCACCGGGGCCGAGGGCGCTCATGCGCCGCTTGTGGGTGATCTCGGCCAGCGGGTTGGTCTGGTCCATGAACTGGCTCAGCTGGTTCGTTCCGAAGAACGAGTTGATCACCGAGCTCAGGGTCTTCGCATTGATCAGGTCCGTGGGCGTGAACACCTCGTTGTCACGCACGTTCATGCGCTCGCGGATGGTGCGCGCCATGCGGGCCAGGCCCACGCCGAACTGGCTGTGGAGCTGCTCGCCCACGGTGCGCACACGGCGGTTGCTCAGGTGGTCGATGTCGTCCACATCGGCCTTGGAGTTCACCAGCTCGATCAGGTACTTGATGATGAAGATGATGTCCTCCTTGGTGAGCACGCGCACGCTGAGCTCGCTCTCCAGGCCCAGCTTCTTGTTGATGCGGTAGCGGCCCACCTCACCGAGGTCGTAGCGCTGCTCGCTGAAGAACAGCTTGTCGATGACCCCGCGGGCGGTCTCCAGATCGGGCGGCTCGGCGTTGCGCAGCTGGCGGTAGATCACCTCGATGGCCTCCTTCTCGGAGTTGGAGGTGTCCTTCTGCAACGTGTTGTAGATCAACGCATAGTCGGCCGGGTTCACGTCGGCCTTGTGCAGGATCACGGTCTTGGCCCCACTGTCCAGGATCGCTTCCACATGCTCCTCCTCCAGGATGGTCTCCCGGTCGATGAGCACCTCGTTCCGCTCGATGGACACCACTTCTCCGGTGTCCTCGTCCACGAAATCCTCCACCCAGGTCTTCAGCACACGGGCGGCCAGCTTGCGGCCCACCGCGCCCTTCAGGGCGCTCTTGGAGACCTTCACCTCGTCGGCGAGACCGAAGATCTCCAGGATGTCCTTGTCGCTCTCGAAGCCGATGGCCCGGAACAGGGTGGTCACCGGCAGCTTCTTCTTCCGGTCGATGTACGCGTACATCACCCCGTTGATGTCCGTCGCGAATTCGATCCAGGACCCCTTGAAGGGGATGACCCGGGCGCTGTACAGCTTGGTCCCGTTGGCGTGGCGGCTCTGGCCGAAGAACACGCCGGGGCTGCGGTGCAGCTGGCTCACCACCACACGCTCGGCCCCATTGATCACGAAGGAGCCCTTCGGGGTCATGTAGGGGATCTGGCCCAGGTACACGTCCTGCACGATGGTCTCGAAGTCCTCGTGCTCGGGATCGGTGCAATAGAGCTTCAGCTTGGCCTTGAGCGGCACGCTGTAGGTGAGGCCACGCTCGATGCACTCGTCAATGCTGTAGCGGGGCGGATCGATGAAGTAGTCGAGGAACTCCAGCACGAACTGGTTGCGCGTGTCCGTGATGGGGAAGTTCTCCATGAAGACCTTGTACAGGCCCTCATTGAACCGGTCCTCGGGGAGGGTATCGATCTGGAAGAACTCCTCGAACGACTTGAGCTGGATCTCGAGGAAGTCCGGGTACGGGACCTGGGCCTTGCTCTTACCGAAATCGATGCGCTTGCTCTTCTTGGAGATCGTCTTCGCGGTGGCCATGGGGATGTGGTGGACGGGGTGTGGAGAGAGTGCTGCGACAGGGCGGTCAGGGTACCGGGGCAGGCCCGGAAAAGACAAAGGACCACAGGGCGGCCGGAGCACCCTTTTCAGGGTCTCCGGCCGCTGTGGTCAATGCGTGGTCGGAAGCTTACTTGACCTCAACTTCGGCACCGGCTTCCGTGAGCTGCTGCTTCAGGGATTCGGCCTCCTCCTTGGAGACGCCTTCCTTCAGCGGCTTCGGGGCACCGTCCACGAGGTCCTTGGCTTCCTTCAGGCCCAGGCCGGTGAGCTCCTTCACGAGCTTCACCACGGCCAGCTTGCTGGCACCGCCGGACTTGAGGATCACGTCGAAGGAGGTCTTCTCCTCGGCCGCGCCGCCGTCGGCGCCGCCGGCACCAGGAGCGGCCACGGCCACGGCTGCGGCTGCGGGCTCGATCTGGTACTCGTCCTTCAGGTACTGGGCCAGTTCGCTCACCTCTTTCACGGTGAGGCCGACCAGTTGGTCACCCAGTGATTTGATGTCTGCCATTGTGGCTGGGGTTGTTTGGGGGTTCGAGGTATGTGGAGTGCGTAACGCGTTGGGTCTGTTGATCAGGAAGCACGTTCCTCAAGGGCCTTCACCAGGCCGGCGATCTTGTGGCCGCCGGAGCCCTGCAGGCCGCTGATCACGTTCATCATCGGGCTTTGCAGCAGCATGATGATATCGCCGATCAGTTCCTCCTTGCCCTTGAGCTTGCTCAACACGCCGATCTGGTCGTCGCCGATGAACACGGCCTCGTCGACCCAGGCGCTCTTGAGCACGGGCTTGGGGTGCTTCTTGCGGAAGTTCTCGATCACCTTGGCCGGGGCGTTGCCCTTCTCGGCCAGCAGGATCGACGTGGGGCCCACGAGGCCATCGTAGAGTTCGCTGTAGTCGCGTTCCTCGATGCGCTCGAGCGCCTTGCGCAGCAACGTGTTCTTCACCACACGCATGCGGATGCCCTGCTTGTGGCACTCGCGGCGCAGTTGGCTGGTGGCCTCGGCGTTCAACTCGGAGGTGTCCGCCAGGTAGAACACGGAGGTGGAGCCGATCTCCTCGACCAGCTGCTGGATCTCTTGGTCCTTTTCGTTTCGGGTGGCCATGGTCGTGGAGGGATTAGGCTTGCACCGTGCGGGTATCGACCCGGACGCCGGGACCCATGGTGCTGCTCATGCTGATGCTCTTGATGTAGGTGCCCTTGGCGGTCGCGGGCTTCAGCTTCACCAGGGTCTGGATCAGCTCGTTGGCGTTCTCGGAGAGCTTGGCCACATCGAAGCTGGCCTTGCCGATCACCGCATGGATGATGCCGGCCTTGTCCACCTTGAAGTCGATCTTGCCCGCCTTCACCTCCTGCACGGCCTTGGCCACGTCCATGGTCACCGTACCGGTCTTCGGATTGGGCATCAGGCCGCGGGGGCCCAGGATGCGTCCCAGTGCACCCACCTTGGCCATCACGTTGGGCGTGCAGATGATCACGTCCACGTCCGTCCAGCCTTCCTTGATCTTCTCCACGTAGTCGTCCAGACCGGCCATGTCGGCTCCTGCTGCGGTGGCCTCCTCACACTTGGCGGGGTCGGCCAGCACCAGCACCTTCACGTCGCGGCCGGTGCCATGGGGCAGGCTCACGGTGCCACGCACCATCTCGGTGCTCTTCTTCGGGTCCACACCCAGCCGCACGGCGATGTCCACCGTGGCGTCGAACTTGGTGTTGCTCGTCTGCTTGACGATCTCGGCGGCCTCCGGGAGCGTGTAGCTCTTGGAGACATCGAACTTGGCCATGGCGGCCTTGCGTTTCTTGCTCAGGGTGGCCATGGTCAAGCGTTTTGGAGGGGGTTGTTGCCGGTCACGTTCAGGCCCATGCTACGGGCGGTGCCCGCCACCATGCTCATGGCGCTCTCGATGGTGAAGCAGTTCAGGTCCGACATCTTGTCCTCGGCGATCGCCTTCACCTGGTCCCAGGTGACGGAGCCCACCTTCTGCCGGTTGGGCTCGCCGGAGCCGCCCTTCTTCTTGGCCGCCTCCAGCAGCTGGGCAGCCGCCGGCGGGGTCTTGATCACGAAGTCGAAGGACTTGTCGCTGTACACGGTGATAACCACCGGCAGCACCTTGCCGGCACGGTCCTGCGTGCGGGCGTTGTACTGCTTGCAGAAATCCATGATGTTCACCCCCTTGGCACCCAGTGCCGGGCCCACGGGGGGCGAGGGATTGGCCGCACCGCCCTTGATCTGGAGCTTGATGAGACCTGCTACTTCCTTGGCCATTGTTCCTGTGTTGTGTCCTGGTTAGCGCCTTCCCTCAGGGTCGGCTTGGACGTGTTTGCTATTCCGATGTCGTCAGATCTCCTTCTCCACCTGCATGAAGCTGAGTTCCAGCGGCGTCTTGCGGCCGAAGATCTTCACCATGACCTTCAGCTTCTTCTTCTCGTCATTGATCTCCTCGATCACCCCGTTGAACCCGTTGAAGGGTCCATCGATCACCTTCACCATCTCTCCCATGTGGAAGGGGATGTGGATCGCCTCCTCCGACTCCGCGAGCTCGTCCACGGTGCCCAGGATCCGGTTCACCTCGCTGTGCCGCAGGGGCACCGGGTCACCGCCCTTCTCCGCACCCAGGAAACCGATCACGTTGGGCAGACCCTTGATGTAGTGGGCGATCTCCCCGGTCAGGTCCGCTTCCAGCAGCACGTATCCCGGATACAGGTTGCGCTCCTTGCTCACCTTCTTGCCATCACGGATCTGGAAGAACTTCTCCATCGGGATGAGCACCTGCGAGATGTAGGTACCCAGACCGGCCTTGGCGATCTCCATTTCCAGGAGCTCCTTCACCTTCTTCTCCTTCCCGCTGATCGCCCGGAGAACGTACCAATGCCGTGTGCCCACCTCTGCCATGGTCAACCGATCATTTTGTAGATGAACCCGAGCAGGCCTTTCCAGAACCCGTCGTTCGACATGTTCTGCACGCCGAAGACGAAGTCCATCAGGAAGACGATCAGGGAGATGATCAGGGCGGCCACGAGCACGACGATGGCACTGCTCTGCAGCTCACGCCACGTCGGCCAGCTCACCTTGTGCACCAGCTCGTTGTAGGACTCCTCGAGGTATGTCTTGAAGTTCGCCACGGGACCTTATGCTTGGCACGGGTGGCAGGAATCGAACCCGCAGCCTACGGTTTTGGAGACCGTCGCTCTACCAATTGAGCTACACCCGTTCATTCCGCTTCTTCTCGGCGGCAAGGGCCGGTCCCGGGAAGGGACCGGCCCACGCCAGACCGCTGTTGTTATCGATCCTTACTTCGTGATCTCCGTCACCTGACCGGCACCCACGGTACGACCACCCTCGCGGATGGCGAAACGCAGACCCTTGTCCATGGCGATCGGCACGATCAACTTCACGCTGATCGTCACGTTGTCACCCGGCATCACCATTTCACGACCGGCATCGAGCGTGATCTCACCGGTCACGTCCGTGGTGCGGAAATAGAACTGGGGGCGGTACTTGTTGTGGAACGGGGTGTGACGACCACCTTCCTCCTTCTTCAGCACGTAGATCTCGGCCTTGAACTCGGTGTGCGGGGTGATGCTGCCGGGCTTGGCGATCACCATGCCACGGCGGATCTGGTTCTTTTCGATACCACGCAGCAGCAGACCGCAGTTGTCACCGGCTTCGCCGCGATCGAGCAGCTTGCGGAACATCTCCACGCCGGTGCAGGTGCTCTTCATCTTCTCCTCCTGCATACCGATGATCTCCACTTCGTCGCCCACCTTCACCACGCCGGTCTCGATACGACCGGTGGCCACGGTGCCACGACCCGTGATGGAGAACACGTCCTCCACGCTCATCAGGAAGGGCTTCTCCACCTCGCGCGGGGGCACGGGGATCCACTCGTCCACGGCCTCCATCAGCTTCATCACGGTGTCCACCCACTGGGCTTCGCCGTTGAGGGCACCCAGGGCGCTGCCACGGATGATGGGGGTGTTGTCACCGTCGTAGTCGTAGAAGCTCAGGAGCTCGCGGATCTCCATCTCCACCAGGTCGAGCAGTTCGGCGTCATCCACCATGTCGACCTTGTTCATGAACACCACGATCTTGGGCACGCCCACCTGACGACCGAGCAGGATGTGCTCGCGGGTCTGGGGCATGGGGCCGTCCGTGGAGGCCACCACCAGGATGGCACCGTCCATCTGAGCGGCACCGGTCACCATGTTCTTCACATAGTCGGCGTGGCCGGGGCAGTCCACGTGGGCGTAGTGACGGTTGGCCGTCTGATACTCCACGTGAGCGGTGTTGATGGTGATACCACGCTCCTTTTCCTCGGGAGCGTTGTCGATCGAGTCGAAGCTGCGTGCTTCGCTCATGCCGGCGTCGGCCAGAACCTTGGTGATCGCCGCGGTCAACGTGGTCTTACCATGGTCCACGTGACCGATGGTACCGATGTTGACGTGCGGCTTGGTACGCTGGAATGTCTCCTTTGCCATTGTCGTTTCGGTCGTTAATTGTTATCGTTCCTGTTCGTCCTTTGCTTGCTGTACCAGCCGCCGGGTAGCTCCCCGGTGAGCCTTTCGTTAACCTGAGCCTTTGCCGGGAATTGAACCCGGGACCTCTTCCTTACCAAGGAAGTGCTCTACCCCTGAGCTACAAAGGCTTGTGCCGCCGCCCCGGAGGGCGGTAAGGGCGGTGTGGTGGAGCGGGAGACGAGACTCGAACCCGCGACATTCAGCTTGGAAGGCTGATGCTCTACCAACTGAGCTACTCCCGCAGATGCCGGTGTGGGGTGATGTGCCTGGGATCCCGGGGGTACCGGGTTGGCTCCGTTTGTGGGGAGAGCAGGATTCGAACCTACGAAGTCGTAAGACAGCAGATTTACAGTCTGCCCCCGTTGGCCACTTGGGTATCTCCCCAGTACCGCGAACGGAGCCAATGGAGGGACTCGAACCCACGACCGGCTGATTACAAATCAGCTGCTCTACCAGCTGAGCTACATTGGCGTGTACAGCAAGGAAAAGAACGCACCTACACCCGCCTTCCGGATCTTCCCCGGAAATTGGGCCTGCAAATGTAGGAAGAATCCCGTCCGCTCCAAACAAAAACAGCCCCGCCTTTCAGCGGGGCCGTTCCGTTCCGATGTCCCTCCCGGTCAGGAGGCCTTCCGCAGGCGCGGCTTGCTCTTCAGCACCTGGCGCCGGAGCGCTTCCGCCACCTGGTCCGTGGCCTCCTCGAAGCTCTTGCTTTGGCGCTTGGCGAACAGCTCCCGGCCGGGCACCACGAGCTTCACCTCCACCACCTTGTTCTCCCGGTCCTGACTGTCATGGTCCAGACGCAGGAACACCTCACCGCTCACGATGCGGTCGTGGAACTGGTCCAACTTGCCCAGGCGCTCCCGGATATGTTCGGTGAGCTTGATGTCGGCGTCGAAATGGATGGAATGCACGTTCAGGTCCATGGGATACTGGGATTTATGGTTCGTTACGGGGCCTCATGATCCGCCCCTGGGATGTGCTTGTTGGTGGACGCGCCGCAGCTTGTCCACGGTATTGTGGGTGTACACCTGGGTGGCCGCCAGGCCGGCATGGCCCAGCAACTCCTTCACCGCGTTCAGGTCCGCACCGTTCTCCAGCATATGGGTGGCGAAGGTGTGCCGCAGCACATGGGGACTTCTTCCCTCCTGCTTGGTAACCAGGCCCAGGTACCGCTCCACGGTCCGTTGTACGCTGCGCCGCGCCAGGGGTTGCCCTCGTTCGGTGAGCAGGAGCGGAGCGTCCGGGGTACCGCCATCGGTCATGCCTTGACGGGCGATGAGCTGATCCTTCAGGAGCTGCTGCAGGTGGGGGGTGAGCGGAAGGATGCGCTCCTTGTTCCGCTTGCCCAGCACCCGCAGGGTGCCCGCGGCCGGATCCACATCACCGCAACGCAACCCGATCAGTTCGGCCAGGCGCATGCCGGTACCATAAAGCAACTCGAGCACCAGCCGGTCCAGGCGGCCACGGGGGCCGTCCGGCCAGGTGACCCCGGTGAACAGCTCCTCCATGCGGCCGCCCTCCACGAATCGCGGCAGTCGTTTTCCAGCCTTCGGTGCCTCCACCAGGGCGGTCGGGTCCATTCGCACGGCACCCACCGTGCGGGCGAAGCGGTAGAAGGCCCGCAGGGCGCTCAACTTGCGGGCGGCGGTGCGGGATGAATCCCCGTGCTCCAGGAGCTGCATCAACCAGGCGCGCACCGTCCGGTCATCAGCCTGTTCGGGGGTCAGGTCCAGGGAGGCAACGAACTCCTCGAATTGCCCAAGGTCGCGCCGGTAGGCGTCCACCGTATGGACACTGCAGCGTTTCTCGTGGGCCAGATGTTCGAGGAAGCGATCGCGCACCAAGGTCCCTAAAACTAAGAAAGGCGGCGGGACTTTCGTCCTGCCGCCTTTGGAACGGTCCGGTGAGGGAGCTTATTGCTCCTCGCCGTAGGTCTTCAACTTGTAGATGGCGCGCAGCACCTCCTTGCGACGGGACACCGAGGGCTTCGTGAAGCTCTGGCGACGGCGCAGTTCACGCATCGTACCGGTGCGGTCGAACTTCTTCTTGAACTTCTTCAGCGCCTTCTCGATGGCTTCGCCTTCCTTGACCGGGATGATCAGCATGGTCTCTCCTTTCTCTTGGGGGCGCGAAGATAGTGCTTTCCTGATCCCCGACAAATTCAGGCGCTCAATACCTGACGGCTGATGACCAGCTTCTGGATCTCGCTGGTACCCTCCCCAATGGTGCACAGCTTGCTGTCCCGGTAGAACTTCTCCACGGGGAAGTCCTTGGTGTAGCCGTAGCCGCCGAAGATCTGGACGGCCTCGTTGCTGGCCCAGACGCATACCTCGCTGGCGTAGTACTTCGCCATGGCGCTCTCCTTGGTCATCTTCAAGCCACGGTCCTTCATGTTGCCGGCCTGGTAGGTGAGCAGCTCGGCCGCCTCGATGCGGGTGGCCATGTCGGCCAGCTTGAAGGCGATGGCCTGGAAATCGGCGATGGGCCTGCCGAACTGCTCCCGCTCCTTGGCGTACTTCACGCTGGCGTCGTAGGCCCCGTGGGCGATGCCCAGGCTCAGGGCGGCGATGCTGATGCGCCCGCCATCGAGCACCTTCATGGCCTGCTTGAAGCCTTCCCCCACCTGACCCAGCACATTGGCGGCCGGCACCCGGCAGTCCTCGAAGATCACTTCCGCCGTCTCGCTGGCACGCATGCCCAGCTTGTTCTCCTTCTTTCCTGCCTTGAGACCAGGCGTTCCGCGTTCGATCACGAAGGCCGTCATCCCGTTGCTGTCCAACAGCTCGCCGGTGCGTACGATCGCCACCACCACATCGCTGCTGATGCCGTGGGTGATCCAGCACTTGGTACCGTTCAGCACCCAGTGGTCGCCGTCCTTCTGGGCCGTGCATTTCATGCGCATGGCGTCGCTGCCCGTGTTGGGCTCGGTGAGCGCCCAGGCCCCCAGCCATTCACCGGTGGCCAGCTTGGGAAGCCACCGCTTCTTCTGTTCCTCGTTGCCGAACTGCAGGATGTGGCCTGTGCACAAGCTGTTGTGGGCCGCCACGCTGAGACCCACGCTGCCACAGATGCGGCCCACCTCCAACACGGTGGTGATGTACTCCTCATAGCCCAGACCGGCACCACCATACTCCTCCGGCACGAGCACACCGAGCATCCCGGCCGGGCCGAACTGCTGTTTGAAGAGGTCCACGGGCATGTGCTGGGATTCGTCCCACTCCATGACGTGGGGGCGCAGTTCACGCTCGCAGAGGTCGCGCACGGCCTGCGCGATCATGTTCCGGCTTTCGGAGGCGGTGAATTCCATGGGATCAGTAAGTGACCAGTCGGGTGATGTCGGCCCCGAAGGGCTCCAGGCGCTCAACGCCGCCCAGGGCCGATAGTTCGATGAGGAAGCTGAAACCGGCGACCTTGCCGCCCTGCATGCGCACCAGTTCGGCGGTGGCCGCGGCAGTACCCCCGGTGGCCAGCAGGTCGTCGTGCACCAGCACGCGCATGCCCGGCTTCACCACGTCCACGTGCATCTCGATCTCGGCGCTGCCGTACTCCAGGTCGTACTTGAAGCTCACGGTCCGGTGGGGCAGCTTGCCCTTCTTGCGCACGGTGATGAAGGGGATGCCCAATTGCAGCGCGAGTGGCATGCCGTAGAGGAAGCCCCGGCTCTCGATGCCTGCGATGGCATCGATGTGCTGGTCCTGATGGGCCCTGAGGAAGCCGTCGACCACGGCCCGGTTCAGCTCCGGGTCCTCCATCACCGGCGTGATGTCGCGGAACAGGATGCCCGGCTTCGGGAAATCCGGCACATCACGGATGGCCAGTCGCAGGCGTTCCTCCAATTCCATCAGGGCACTTGCAGGTAGGGCGCAAGTTTACGGAAGAGCGTGCTGTCCACCCGGTGGCAGCCCAGCAGGTCCTCCCGCTGGCGGAACGGTCCATGCTGGTCGCGATAGGCCACGATCGTTCGCGCCAGGTCCCAGTTCACGTACACGTGGGCGGCCAGCTCCTCCACCGAACAGGTGTTCAGCGGGATGCGCTTCACGTGCAAGGTGTCCACGAACAACAACTCCCGGATACGCGCAATGGCGTCAGGCTTGTCCCGCAGCACATACACCTCCGCAAGCTGGTCAAGGTCATGGTACCCTCCCAACAGCTCGCGATAACGCACGATACCACGGGCGAAGCTGGGACCGATGCCCCGCAGGGCGACAAGTGCGGCACTATCGGCGGTGTTGACATCGACATGCTGTCCGGATGGTGCCATCTCCCTGGGAGAGAACGGGGCATTCGTTTCCTCGACCTCCGGTCCGGCAGGACGTTCGACCTTCCTGGTCGCTCGGGTGTGCGTGGGCCGTTCGTCGGGCAGCGCGATGTAGGGCTCCCAGGCGGCGAACAGGTCCGGGTCCACCACCCGCATCCGTGCCAGGTCCGGTTTCGCGCGGAAGCGCCCGCCAGCTGCTTCATAACGGTGGATCGCCTCGGCCTGCTTCTGCGAGAGGCCCAATGCCATCCAATCCGGGACCGGCAGGTGATTGGGATCGAACACGAACAGGCTGTCCGGCACCAAGCTCCGGCTCCGGTCCGAGCGTTCCGCCATGCGCGCCGCCTGCAGCGAATCCAGCAGGGCCAGCTCCCGCTCGTATGGACGCAGGTCGACCTGCGGTGTGGGTGCCAGCCATTGCTCCCAGGCCACCCAGCAGGCTGCCAGGAACAGGAACGGCAGGAGCAGACGCAGTGCCCGGCGTTCCCCGCTGTGCAGGTCCAGGACGTCCTTCAACCGCTCGTTCATGGTGTTCGCTCCGGCAAATCTGCATCCCCCAGGCGGATTTTCAGCGCTCCTCTCCGGATGAAGAGGAATGATAGCTTTGGCCGGAACCACATGCCATGAGGAACCCACGGACGACCACCCTGCTCACCGCCCTGTTGGCCCCCCTGCTGCTCGCCGCCCAGGAGGCCGGACTCGATGAACGGATCGATCAGGCGTTCGGCAGGGCGACGGGGTGGTTCGTGGACTTCATCTTCTACCAGTTCGACATCGCCGGCGTCCCTGTGTTCTGGGTGCTCTTTCCCCTGATCCTCGGCGCCACGTTCTTCACGATCTATTTCCGGGTGCCCGGCGTTCGGTTGTTCCGGGTGGCGGTGAACACCGTGCGCGGCAAGTACGAGAAGGTGGGCGAACTGCCGGCCGACCTGAACATCGTGGAGGGCGACCAGCCGGACACCATCCGGGTGGAGGGAAGTGAGGGCGAGGTGAACCACTTCCAGGCACTGACTGCAGCCCTGAGCGCCACGGTCGGGCTCGGGAACATCGCCGGGGTCGCGGTGGCCGTGGTGGTGGGTGGTCCGGGCGCCACGTTCTGGATGATCCTGGCGGGTCTGTTGGGCATGTCCAGCAAGTTCGTGGAATGCACCCTGGGCGTGTCCTTCCGCGAGGTGGACAAGGACGGCCGCGTGTACGGAGGGCCGATGTACTACTTGAGCAAGGGCCTGGCCGGGCGGAACCTGGCAGGGCTCGGCAAGGTATTGGCGGCCCTGTTCGCGATCATGTGCATCGGCGGGTCCTTCGGGGGAGGCAACATGTTCCAAAGCAACCAGGCCGCGGCCATCTTCCTGAACAGCTTCGGGATCGAGTCCAGCTACGGGGGCACGGTGTTCGGGCTGATCATGGCCGTGCTCGTCGGCATTGTGATCCTTGGTGGGATCAAGCGGATCGCCACCGTCACCGAGAAGATCGTGCCCTTCATGGCGGTGCTCTATGTCGGTGCCGCGCTGATCATCATCTACATGAACCTCCAGTACGTGCCGGCGGCGTTCGATGCGATCATCGAGGGTGCGTTCCATCCCACGGCCATCGCGGGTGGGTTCCTGGGGGTGCTGGTCCAGGGCTTCCGACGGGCGGCCTTCAGCAACGAGGCCGGCATCGGGTCCGCCGCCATCGCCCACTCGGCGGTGAAGACCCGGCATGCGGCCAGCGAAGGCATCGTGGCGCTGTTGGAACCGTTCATCGACACGGTGGTCATCTGCACCATCACCGCCCTGGTGATCGTGATCCACAACGTGAACGGGTCGTTCCCCTATGGCGATCTCGCGGGGAACGCGACCCTGGCCGACGGCACCGTGCTGAGCGGTGTGGACCTCACGGCCCACGTCTTCGACACGGCGATCCCCAACTTCTCCTATGTGCTCACCATCGCCGTGGTGTTGTTCGCCTTCAGCAGCATGATCAGCTGGTCGTACTACGGGCTGCAGTCGTGGACCTACCTCTTCGGCCGCAGCGCACGGGTGATGAACACCTACAAGGTGCTGTTCTGCGTGTTCGTGGTGGTGGGGGCTGCAGCCAACCTGGGCAGCGTATTGAACTTCTCGGACGCCATGATCTTCGCGATGATGGTGCCCAACATGATCGGGTTGTTCATCCTGCTGCCGGTGGTGCGCCGCAAGCTGCGGGAATACCTCGAGGCCATCAAGGCGAAGTAGGTCCCTCAGACCAGCTGGTCCCGCAGGATCGCCAGGCCCTCTTCGAAGGTGTGCGGGGCATACCCCAGTTCACGGCGCGCCTTGTCCAGCACGAAACCGGTCCGGGGAGGACGCCTCGCTGGCTGGCCCAGGGTATCGCTCTTCACCGGGGTCACCATGGTGGTGTCCAGCCCGAAGAAGGCACCTACACGTTCCACCAGCTCCAGGATGCTCATGCCGTCCGGTCCACTCAGGTGGAAGGTGCCCGTGGCCCCCTGCCGGGCAATGCGGACGCAGCCGTCGGCCAGGTCCTCGGCCAGGGTGGGCATGCGCCACTGGTCATCAACAACGCGGATAGGGTCGCCCTTCTCCAGCGCCTGTTTCGCCCAGAGGACCACGTTGCTCCGGCTCAGACCCGGGGCTGTGCCATAGACGATGATGGTGCGCGCGATGGCCCATCGGGGCAGTCCGGACTCCTGCACCAGGCGTTCGCCCTCCAGCTTGCTGCGGCCGTAGACGCTGAGCGGAGCAGGAACATCGTCCTCCCGGTACGGGCCTGCCTCACCATCGAAGATGAAGTCGGTGCTCAGGAAGATGAAGTGACTGTCCAACTCCCTGGCGGCATCCACCAGGTGCCGGGTGGCCTCCACGTTCTGCAGGTGGCAGGCTCCGGGGTCCAGTTCACAGGCGTCCACGTTCGTCATTGCGGCCGTGTGGATGACCACGTCGGGACGCGCCTCGTCGAACACCGCCTGCACGGCGGCCTTGTCAGTGATGTCCAGGGAGCGGTACCGGTCACCCAGGGGATCGGTGCTGCGGTCCTCCCCTCTGCTCGTGGCGATAAGATCCGTTCCGTCGTCGTCCCGAAGGGCGGCGATCAGTTTCTGGCCCAGGAGACCATTGCTGCCGGTGATCAGGATGCGTTGCCTGGCCATGGGCCGGTGAAGCTAAGGGCGGCTGGCCGCTTCACAACTCCCAGACCGTCCGCCGCCGGCGGAAGGGATGCTTGATGCGCTCCTTGTGCTTGAGCACGAAGGCCATGACGAGATAGGGGACAAGGTGGAGCCCGGCGGTCACGAACCCCAGATAGATGAACGACAAGCGCACCTGCTCGGTCTTGACGTTGAGCTTCTGTGCCCACCAGCTGCAGACCCCGAAAGCCTGATGCTCGAAATGCGTCTTGATGGCGTCGATCATGGGACCTGGTGATGCGTGGAACCCTGTCAGAGGCTACGCCCCAGCAGCTGGTTCCCGATGGAGCAAGATAAGCATCGGCGTGGCGTACAGTACCGAGCGCGCAGTTCGAGGAGTGCCTGGCCCTGCGCCGCGCTCTGTGCCGCAAGGCCCAGGGACGCCCAGCCTTCCAACACACTGTTCCGTTCGGCGGGCAGCTGCTCGAGCCAGCCGAAGGCCCGCTCGCAAAGCGCCTCCCGCCCCTGGGACCTGCCCAACGCGAAGGCCGCCGGTACCAAGGCGTTCACGATGAGTCGTTGCGCCGACTGGCTCCCAAGTGGTTTGGGGCTCGGCACAGAAGGACGACCGGGCACATGATGGTCCAGCCAATATGCCGAAGGCAATACCTTCAGTTGCTGCTCCAATCGGTCGGTGCCTTCCTCGTTCAGCAGGCGGACCAATGAGCCTTCCGAACGGCGCACCAAGGCAGCATATTGGGCCAGCCGCACCGTAGGCAGGTTAAGCGGACGCATGCGGGCGAACTTCCAGGTGGCCTTCGGCATGGGTTCCAACCCATGTAACCGGGCCAGATGCGCATGTTCGGCCTGCCACCGCCGGGGTAGCTCCTCCTGGAACGTGTCGCCGAGCAATCCGGCCTGGCCAAGGAGGAGCGCCTCCAGGCGCAGGTCATCGTCGCGATACCGTGCCAGCAGCCGCCAGGGGATCCGGCGGGCCAGCTGGGCGAAGGCCTCCCCGTTCACCCCAAGCCCCAGTGCACGCAACAGCAGATGGTGGAGCAATTCATCGGCATCACCCGCGAGCTCCCGGAGATGGATGGCGATATCCAGGCTCCTTCGCTCCAGACGCTCGACCGCCAGACGCTCCAGCCAGATGGTGTTCCGGTGCCGATCGGTGCGATGAAGTTCCCCCGCGCAGGGCACCCAGGAACGCGCGCTCATGAGCCTGCGGTAGGCGGCCAGGCGTTCCTCGGGGATCCGCGGCCCCAGTTCCACCGTGGGCAGCAGCCTGCCCGCCGAGGTGCGCACCGGTCGATCCTCTTGATGGACCACGTGCAGGACCACGCCATCATAGGCCGGATCATGCTGGTGCCCATGGGCGTACCATTCACCGGCCCGAACATGCACCTCCACCGCACCCGCCCATTCCTGGCCCGCTATCCGGATGCGGGCATCGATCAGGTCCGGCCCTCCATGGTGCTGGATGCGTCCCGCACGGAGCACCTCCACCGGCCTGCCATCGGTGGCGCGCAGGTCCCGGCGATCGAACAGCTGTTGCTCCCAGATGAACTGGAGCAGGTCCTCGGGATACGGGAACGTGGGAGCACGCTGCCCGGACCCGTAGGTCCCGGCCCTGTCACTGACCAGGAAGGTTCCAGGTACCCTGCTCCGGGCATACTTCAGGGCACCTGTCGAAAGCAGCCCTCCGGGCGGTGGGGCCAAGCCCCCCGTCAGCATTTCCGTCAACCCCACCCGCAGAAGATATCACACCACGCCCTTCACCCGCATCGCCGCCTCCATGGCCTGCTGCAGCTCCAGGGCTGCCCGGCGGGCCGCCGGTAACGCATCGCTCCCGGTGCCCGCGTACAGGATCCCCCGGCTGCTGTTGATCAGCAGGCCTCCGTCCTGGTTCATGCCGGCGTCCAGCACCTGGTCCAGGTCGCCGCCCTGGGCACCCACACCAGGCACCAGCAGGAAGTGATCGGGCACCCGCCTCCGGACCTCCGCGAGCACCTTGGGACGCGTGGCACCGGCCACGAACATGGTGTCGTCGGCACTCCCCCAGGTGGCCACTTGGTCCACCACCACCTCGAACAGCCGGTCCGGACCACCGTTCACCTCCAGGAACTGAAAGTCGAGCGCCCCCTCGTTGCTGGTGACGCCCAGCACGATGGCCCACTTTCCCGGCCTTCCCAGGAAGGGCGTCACGGCGTCACGGCCCATGTAGGGCGCCACGGTCACGGCATCGAAGCCCAGCCGGTCGAAGAAGGCCTCCGCATACTTCCGCGCGGTGTTGCCGATGTCGCCCCGTTTGGCGTCCGCGATCAGGAACACGTCCTTCGGCATGGCCTCCAGGGTCCGCTCCAGGCTTTCCCATCCAGCTGCACCGAGCGCCTCGTAGAACGCCAGGTTGAACTTGTAGGCCACGGTCAGGTCGTGGGTGGCCTCCACGATGGCCCGGTTGTAGGCGCCCACCGGATCGGACTCCCTGCGGAAGGGTTCCGGCACGCGCCCGGGTTCGGTGTCGAGACCCACGCACAGCAGGCTGCGGGTGGCACGGATGCGGGCGATTAGGGTCTGTCGGTCCATCAGGAGGCCATGCCGGCCTGGAGCTTTTCGGTGCGATCGGCCAATTGCAGGGCGTCGATCAGGGGCTGCAGCCCGCCGTTGAGCACCTCGGGTAGGTTGTGCACGGTGAGCTCGATCCGGTGATCGGTCACTCTGCTCTGAGGGAAGTTGTAGGTGCGGATCTTGGCGCTGCGATCGCCGGAGGTCACCTGGCTACGCCGCTGTTCGGCCACGGCCCGTTCCTGTTCCAGCACCTGCTGCTCGTAGAGCTTGGAGCGCAGCATCTGCATGGCCTTGACGCGGTTTCCCAGCTGGCTGCGTTCGGTCTGGCACATCACCACGATGCCCGTGGGCTGGTGGGTGAGGCGCACCTTGGTCTCCACCTTGTTCACGTTCTGGCCGCCGGCGCCCCCGCTGCGTGCGGTCTCCATCTTCACATCGCTCTCCTTCAGCTGCACATCGGCCTCCTCGGCCTCGGGGAGCACGTTCACGGTGGCGGCGCTGGTATGGATGCGGCCACTCGCCTCGGTGGCCGGAACCCGCTGCACCCGGTGCACGCCGGCCTCGAACTTCAGGGTGCCGTATGCGCCATCACCTGCCACCCGGAAGATCACTTCCTTGTAGCCTCCGACCGTGCCCTCGCTCACGTCCATCACCTCCACCTGCCAGCCGCGTTCCTGGCAGTAACGCTCGTACATGCGGTAAAGGTCACCCGCGAACAGGCTGGCCTCATCGCCGCCGGTGCCGGCCCGCACCTCCACGATGCAGTCGCGGGCATCATTGGGGTCCTTGGGCACCAGCATCAGGCGGACCTCCTCCTCCATGGCCGCGATGGCCTCCCGGCTTTCGTCCCGCTCGCTGCGGGCCATCTCCAACAGGCCGGGGTCCTGTTCGCTGCGGAGCATCTCCTCGGCCCCGGCCAGGTCGTCGTGCAGGCGGCGGAAGCGCAGGTAGGCCTCTTCGATGGGTTCCAGGTCCTTGTACTCGCGGCTGAGCTGACGGAAGCGGGTCTGATCGGCGATCACGGCCGGGTCGGCGAGCAGCTTGCCCACTTCCGTGCGGCGGTCGTGCACCGTGGCCAGCTTCTTCAGCAGCGGGTCCATGCTCAGGTGTACTGGAAGGTGCCGTTCGGGGTGTGCAGTACCACTTCCTTGTCCGGAGCCTCTTCGACCCGGCCCACGATGCGGCCCTCCACACCGAAGGAGTCTGCGATGGCCATGACCTCTTCCGCGCGTTCGGCAGGCAGGTAGAACTCCAGGCGGTGCCCCATGTTGAACACGCGGTACATCTCCTGCCAGTCCGTGCCGCTCATGCGTTGGATGGCCGCGAACAGGGGGGGGGTGGGGAACAGGTCGTCCTTGACCACGCGCAGCCCCTCGATGAAGTGCAGCACCTTGGCCTGGGCACCACCGCTGCAATGCACCAGTCCGTGCACCTCGTTGCGCATGCGTTCGAGCACTTCACGCACGATGGGCGCATAGGTCCTCGTGGGCGATAGCACCGCTCGGCCCATGTCCAGTGGGGTTCCTTTCAAGGGATCGGTCAGGCGTGCCTGCCCGCTGTACACCAGTCCCTGAGGGGTGCCGGGGTCGTAGGTCTCCGGCCAGGCCTCCCCCACCACCGCGGCGAACACATCGTGCCGGGCGCTGGTGAGGCCGTTGCTGCCGATGCCGCTGTTGTAGGCATCCTCGTACGTGGCCTGCCCGAAGCTCGCCAGCCCCACGACCACGTCGCCGGGACGGATGCGGGCATTGTCGATCACCTCGTCCCGACGCATGCGGCACACCACGGTGCTGTCCACGATCACGGTGCGCACGAGGTCTCCCACGTCGGCGGTCTCGCCACCGGTGCTGTGGATCCCGATGCCCAGATCGCGCATGCGCTGCAGGAAGGCCTCGGTGCCCTCGATGAGGGCGGCCACCACCTCACCGGGCACCAGCCGCTTGTTGCGGCCGATGGTGCTACTGACCAGGATCCGGTCCACCGCACCCACACAGAGCAGGTCGTCCAGGTTCATGACCAGGGCGTCCTGGGCGATGCCGTGCCAGACCGAGAGGTCCCCGGTCTCCTTCCAGTAGGCATAGGCCAGGCTGCTCTTGGTGCCGGCGCCGTCCGCGTGCATCACGATGCAGTGGTCGGGATCGCCGGTGAGGGCGTCGGGCACCACCTTGCAGAAGGCCTTGGGGAACAGGCCCTTGTCCAGGCCGGCGATGGCCCGGTGGACGTCCTCCTTCGTGGCAGAAACGCCCCGTTGTTCGTATCGGCTTTGCTGGTCCATGGAACGGGCTGCAAAGCTACCTCCTGCAGCGGGAAGGGACTTCTGATGAGGACCCGGAAAGCAAAGGGCCTCCCCGCATGGAGAGGCCCTCGCACGATGTCGGTCCGCTAGTTCTGCTCCGGTTCCTCCGGCTGCACCTGGTCCTGCGGCACGTAGTCGAAGCTCAGCACCCGGAACTCGGTGCGGCGGTTCTGCTGGTGGGCGGCCTCCCGCTCCTCCTCGGTGGCCATCTTGGCGATCTCGGCGTCGCTGATCCGCAGCTCGGATTCGCCCAGGCCCTTCGGCACCATGCGCTCCAGGGGGATGCCTTTCGTCGCGAGGTAGTTCACGCAGCTCTGCGCCCGGTTCTGGCTCAGGGTCAGGTTATAGGCGTCCGAACCACGGGAGTCGGTGTGCGCGCGCAGCTCGATGATGATGGTCGGGTTGTCCACCATGGTCTGGTAGAGCGTCTCCAGGGAGTCCTTGCCGTTCTGGGTGAGCGCGAACTTGTCGAACTCGTACTGCACCTCGGGCAGTTTGATGATGACCTCCTCCGATGCGGGCTGCAGGAAGTACTCCTTCACGAAGGTGGTGCTCTCGTCCAGACCGACCGTCGTCACCTGGTCCTTGGCCACCAGGTAGCCATCCTTGGTCACCAGGATGCTGTAGGTGGTGTTCTCACTGATGTACCGGGAATTCCCGTTCTCCTCCAGGTTGAATCCCCCGTTGTCGTCCGTGAGCACGTTCACGTTGGAACCGTCCGTACCCACCACGTTGATGTTCACCCCGGGAATGGGCTGCTGCGACACTTTGTCGTAGACCGTTCCCTGATAGGCGAACTCCAGGTTGGGCATGAAGAAGCGCCAGATGTCGTCCTGCCCCTTCCCACCCGGACGATTGCTCGTCAGGAAGCCACGATCCTCCTCGCCATCGAAGATGATCCCGAAGTCGTCCATGGAACTGTTCACGGGGGACTTCATGTTCTCCACACCGGCCCATTGCCGCTCTCCGGTGGCATCCGCCTTGAAGATGTCCATGCCTCCCATGCCCGCATGGCCGTTCGATGCGAAGTAGAGACTGCCGTCATGTCGGACGAACGGGAACATCTCATCCTTCGGCGTATTGATCTCGTTGCCCAGGTTCACGGGTTTGCCCAAGGGCATCCCCTCCTTGTCCAGTTGGACCATCCAAAGGTCCTTGCCGCCTCGTGCACCGGCACCCTTCATGTTGCTGGCGAACACCAGGTAGTCATCGTCAGGACCCACCGCAGGATGCCCCACGGTGATCACGCTCGTATCGCCTTTGGCCTGGTCCGGTTTCAGGGCCAGCATGACCGGTTCCGCGTAGTTGGTGCCCACCTTTTTGGACATCCAGATGTCACAGCCATGCACCTCCTTCTTGGCCACCGGGCAGCGCGTGAAGTACATGACCCGGCGCTTGCTGTCGAAGATGGGGGAGCCCTCGTTGCTTTCGGTGTTCACACTGGGCGGCAGCTTCACGGGCTCGCTCCATTTCCCCAGGCGGTCCCGGCTGCTGGCAAAGAGATCGCTGAAGCTCTCGCCGAGGATCTGGTCGGTATTGGTGCCCGTGGCGCCTGAACGCGTGCTGGTGAAGACCACGTCCTCATTGCGCTTGTCGCTGAATGCCGGGCTGAAGTCGTAGTTGGGGGTGTTCAACAGCACTTCGGGGTCCACCCGGTAGCGGGAGGGGTCATCCACCCATTGCTGGGCCACTTCACACGCCGAGATGCCGGCATCCGCGCGCATGTCATTGGGCTTCTTCTCCTTGTACTTGTTGTAGGCGGCAATGGCCTCCGCGTACTTGCCCTGTTCCTTCAGGGCATCACCGATGTACAGATAGGTCACGGGGTCCGGATATTGGGCCCGGTTGGCCTTCTCGTACCAGACCTCGCATTGGGCCGGGTCGCCCAAAGCGCGATATGCCTCTCCCACCTTGAAGATCAGCTCAGCCTTGGTGCTGGCCTTCTTCTCCACGGTGTAGGCCTTCTTGTACAGCTCGATGGCATTGTAGTAGAAGCCCTTCTTGAAGGCGTCGTCGGCCTCCTCCGCCAGACGGCTCTGACCGACGGCGACAACGGATGACAACAGGAAGGCCAGGCAGGCGAGGAACTTGCTCGTGCGCATGTGAACGGTTTGGGGTGTCCGGTGAACGGTCCGGGCGAAAATAAGCAAAGTCTTCACACGCGTTCGGCCAGATGCATGGGAATGGAAAGAGGGCCCGTGGGCCCCCTTTCGCTGCCTGATGGCGGTCGGTTCATCGGGTGAAGAGGACCTCCCGCATCTTGGGAAGCGGCCACAGGCCGTCATCCACGAGCAATTCCAGCTTGTCACTATGGTAGCGGATGCGGTCCAGGAAGGGCTTCACCTCATCGCAGTAGGCAATGGCCTTCTCGCGGCTGTCCTCGAGCTTGTTGGCCTGCTTGCGGGCCTCGATCATGGCGTCCACCTGCACCTTCACCTCGCCCAGGTGCTCGCTGATCTCCTGGATCAGCTTCAGCTGGGTGGCACCGGCCTTCTTCGCCGCTGCTTCTCCGAGCACCTCCCGCAGCCCACGCACGTTCTCGATCAGGCGGTTCTGATAGGCGATGGCAGTGGGAATGATGTGGTTCTGGGCCAGGTCGCCGCAGATCCTGCTTTCGATCTGCACCTTCAGCACGTAGCTGTGCAGCTCGATCTCGTGCCGGGCCTCGATCTCCACGGCGCTCAGCACGTCCATGTCCGCGAACACCTGTTTCGTCTCCTTGCGTTCCCAGACGTCCAGGGCCCTCGGTGTGTCCCGGATGTTCCCGAGCCCGCGCTTGGCGGCTTCCTTCACCCACTCCTCGCCATAACCGTTCCCCTCGAAACGGATGGGCTTGGAGCTGCTGATCAGCTCACGGATCTCCTGCAGGATGGCCTCGTCCTTCTTGGCACCCTTCGCGATGCGTGCGTCCACCGCCTCCTTGAAGCGCCGCAACTGCCACGCCATGATGGTGTTCAGCGCGGTCATGGCGGCGGCGCAGTTGGCGCTGGAGCCCACCGCCCGGAACTCGAACTTGTTGCCCGTGAAGGCGAAGGGACTGGTGCGGTTGCGGTCGGTGTTGTCAAGCATCACCGGTGGGATCCGGCCGATGTTGAGCTTGAGCTCCGTCTTCAGGTCCGCCGGCATCTTCCCGGCCTTGATGCTCTTCTCCAGCTCATCGAGCAGGTTGCTCAGGTGTTCGCCGATGAACACGCTGATGATGGCCGGCGGGGCCTCGTTCGCACCAAGACGATGGTCGTTCCCGGCGCTGGCGATGCTGGCGCGCAGGATGTCCGCATGGCTGTGGATGGCCTTGATCGTGTTCACGAAGAAGGTCAGGAAACGCAGGTTCTCCTTGGGCGTCTTCGCGGGCCGCAGCAGGTTCACGCCCGTGTCCGTGGCCAGGCTCCAGTTGTTGTGCTTGCCGCTGCCGTTCACGCCCGCGTACGGTTTCTCATGCAGCAGCACCCGGAAGTCGTGGTTCCTGGCGACCTTCTCCATGAGGTCCATCAGGAGCACGTTGTGGTCCACCGCGAGGTTGGTCTCCTCGAACACGGGGGCACATTCGAACTGGTTGGGGGCCACCTCGTTGTGGCGGGTCTTCACAGGGATGCCCAGTTTGAGGGCCTCGGTCTCGAAGTCGCGCATGAAGGCATGCACGCGGTCCGGGATGGAACCGAAGTAATGGTCCTCCAACTGCTGACCCTTGGCCGGAGTATGGCCGAAGAGCGCCCGCCCGGTCATCATGATGTCCGGCCTGGCGTGGTAAAGGGCCTTGTCAATGAGGAAGTACTCCTGTTCCCAACCCAGCGTGGCCACCACTTTGCCCACTTCCTTGTCGAAGTAGCGGGCCACTTCGGTCGCCGCCTGGTCCACCGCGTGCAGCGCCCGCAGCAGCGGCATCTTGTAGTCCAGCGCCTCGCCGGTGTAGCTGATGAAGATGGTGGGGATGCACAGGGTGCGCCCCATGATGAAGGCCGGCGAACTGGGATCCCAGGCCGTATAGCCACGGGCCTCGAACGTGTTGCGGATGCCCCCGCTTGGGAAGCTGGAGGCGTCGGGCTCCTGTTGCACCAGCATGCTGCCGTCGAAGCGCTCGATGCTGCGGCCACCCCCGATGGGCTCGAAGAAGGCATCGTGCTTCTCGGCGCTGAGGCCGGTGAGCGGCTGGAACCAGTGCGTGTAATGGGTGGCCCCCTTGCTGGCGGCCCACTCCTTCATGCCACTGGAGACCTGGTCGGCCAGCTTGCGGTCGATGCGTGCCCCGTGATGCATGGCCTGCCGCACGGCGTAGTAGGCATCCTCGGTGAGGAACATGCGCATGGCGTCCTCGGTGAAGACGTTCTCCCCGAAGAACTCGGAGATCTTCCGGGCGTGCACCTCCGGAAAACGAGGGGTGCGGTCGAGCACGTCGGCAAGTGCCTTGGTGCGGATCTGGGGGTTGGCCATCGAGAAAGGGGTGTTTCTGGCACAAAGGTACCCCCTCCAAAGGGGGTCATGCTCAGAAACAGACCCTTTTCTTTTTCAACACCCCCTTAAAACACCATGCGATCCAAAAAAGCAGGAGATTCAACCTTGGACCAAGGCCAGGACCATGTAGCCCACGTACAGCGCCAGCAGCCCAACCCCCTGCCAGCGTCCCACCCGGTCGCCGAAGCGCATCATGGGATAGAGCAGAAGGGCGATGGCCGTCATCATGACCAGGTCGGTACGGAAGGTGTCGAGGGAAGCCTCAATGGGCGTGATCGTGGCGGAGGTCCCGATGATGAACAGGATGTTGAAGATGTTGGAGCCTACGAGATTGCCCAGGGAGATGTCCGGCTGTTTGCGGAAGGCGGCCACCAGGGAGGCGATGAGCTCCGGCATGGAGGTGCCCACCGCGACGATGGTGACGCCGATGAGGCGTTCGGAGACGCCAAGCCCGCGCGCCAGGCCGGAAGCTCCGTCCACGAACCAGCCCGAACCGGACCCCAGCCCGGCGGCACCTATGATCAGAAAGAGCAGTGCCCGACCAACGGGCATGGTGGTCCGAAGAGGCTGCTCCGCCGAACGCCTGCCCTGCCGCCGGCTTCGGATGATCATCCAGGCGACGTAGGCGACCAGGGCCACCACGAAGAGCAGGCCCTCCCAGCGCGCCACCCGGTCATCGGCCAGGAAGAGCACGAACAGGAGGGTGGCCGCCATCATCACGGGCCAGTGGATGCGTCTCGCTTCCCGATCCACGTCGATGGGGAACACCACCACACAGGCCCCGAGCACCAGGCTGATGTTCGCGATGTTGGAGCCCACCACATTGCCAATGGCGATCTCCGGACTTCCTTTCAGCGCGGCCACCAGGCTCACGAGCAGCTCGGGCAGCGAAGTACCCAGGGAGACCACGGTCAGGCCCACGACCAGGGGAGAGATCCGCGCCCGGAAGGCCAGGTGGACCGCCCCGCGCAGCAGGAGCTCCGCGCCCAGGATGAGCACGGCGGCACCGCCGAGGGTGTAGAGCAGGTCCATCAACTGACCGGTGGCTCCGGACCGGAAGCCGTTGTATCCTGGGCCGGGCGTTCCGGGCGGGGCTCCTCCTCCACCGTTCTCCGGACCTCCCGCGCGCCCCGGTCGATCTCGCGTTTCACCTCCTGGGTCGCATCCCGCACCTGGCGCATCGTGCGACCGAGACCGCGGGCCAGATCGGGAATGCCCTTGGCCCCGAAGAACATGAGCACGAAGAGCAGCACCACGATCAGCTCACCACCGCTGATGTCGAACAACAAGGGAAACGTGGAAAGGGGCATCACGGTGGGCCAAAAGTAGGAAGTCCCGCTCGCGGCGGGACCTCCACATGACAGGCCGGAAAGGCTCAGATGTTCTTGTCCCTGGCCCCCTTCATCAGGTCCACCACGAAGGCCGATGCCACGAAGATGGAGCTGTAGGTACCGACCAGGATGCCCACCAACAGCGCGAAGACGAAGCCTTGGATGGCCACCCCGCCGAAGATGAAGATGATCAGCAACACCAGCAGGGTGGTGAGCGAGGTCTGCAGCGTCCGGCTCAGCGTGGCGTTCATGGCCTTGTTGAAGACCGTCACCGTATCGTCGCGCTTGTGGTCCATCAGGTACTCCCGGATCCGGTCGAACACCACCACGGAGTCGTTGATGGAGTAACCGACCACGGTGAGGATGGCCGCGATGAAGGCCTCGTCGATCTCCATGCTGAAGGGCAGCCTGCCGTGGAAGATGGAATAGATGCCCAGCACGATGAGCACGTCGTGGATCAGGGCCAGCATGCCACCGAGACCGAACTGCCAGCGACGGAACCGGACGGCGATGTAGATGAACATGAAGACCATCGCCAGGGTCACGGAGGTCCAGGCCGAGGTCTTGATGTCGTCGGAGATGGTGGCGTCCACCTTGCGGGACTCGATCACCTCGTAGTCACCGAAGCCCTCCAGGCCCTCGGTCAGCCGCAGGTCCACGATGGAATCGGCCGATGCCTCGGTGCTGGTGTACAGGAAGTTGGTCGTGACCTTGAGCTGGCGCGACCCACCGTAGGTCTTCACGTTCACCGTGGAGCGCCCGCCCTCCTCGGTCTCGAACCGGGGCAGGAGCGACTGGCGGACGTTCTCCACGTTCACCTCGTCCTGGAACTTCACCACGTAGGTGCGGCCACCGGAGAAGTCGACACCCCAGTTGAAGCCCCGGGTGACCATCGAAAAGACGCCGATGGCGATGAGCACGCCGGACACCAGGTACATGAGCTTCCGCTTGCCCATGAAATCGAAATTGGTGTCCGCCAGGATGTTCTTCGACCAGCCGGTCCAGAAGCTCATGCCACTGCCCTTCTCCAGGCGGGCGGTGATGATCATGCGCGACAGGAAGATGGCCGTGAAGAGGGAGGTGAGGATACCGATGCCCAGGGTGGTGGCGAAACCACGGACGGGACCGGTACCGCCGATGTAAAGGATGATGGCGATGACCAACGTGGTGACGTTGGAGTCGATGATGGCGGAGAGAGCTCCCTTGTAACCCAGGTCCACGGCGCTCTTCAGCACACGGCCTGCACGCAGTTCCTCCCGGATCCGTTCGAAGATCAGCACGTTGGCATCCACCGCCATGCCCATGGTGAGCACGATACCCGCGATGCCAGGCAGCGTGAGCGAGGCCTGCAGCGAGGCCAGCGAGCCCATGAGCACGAACAGGTTCACGATCAGGGCCAGATCGGCCACCCAACCGGCGCCGGCATAGTAGAGCACCATGTACAGCATGACCAGCGCGATGGCCACCAGGAAGGAGATCAGGCCGCTGTTCACGTTCTCGGCACCGAGCGAGGGGCCCACGACCGTCTCGTCGATGATCCTGGCCGGGGCTGGCAGTGCACCGGCCTTCAGGATGTTGGCCAGGTCATCGGCCTCCTGGATCTGCTCCTCGAGGTCGCCACCACCCATGGAGATGCTGGAGCGCCCGCCGGCGATCTCCGTGATCACCGTGGGGGCCGAGTAGACCAACCCATCGAGCACGATGGCCACAGAGCGGCCCACGTTGTCCCCGGTCATCACCTTCCAGATGGCGCCGCCTTCAGCGTTCATCTGCATCCGTACCTCCACGTCGCCCGAGATGTCGAAGTCCTGGGCAGCGTCCGTGATGGAGGACCCATCGAGCTTCGGCTTGCCGCCGCGTGGCACCTTGATCGCATAGAGCGGGAGCACGTCCGATCCCTCATACGGCTTTGCGCCCCACATCAGGCGGCAGTCGGAAGGAAGCACACCGCGCATGGCGGGCATGCGCAGCAGGCGGTTCACGCGGGCGGTGTCGGACACACTGCTGTTACCGACCACCGGCCCCTTGGCCAGGTTGTACCCACCGCTGGTGGCCTGGAACACCGCCGGCCGCATCACGGCGAACAGCGGGTTCTGCTTGGCGAAATCGGCCTGGGCCTGGGCGGTGTCGAGCACGTCCCCGCTCCCGGTGTCACCAGCCAGTTCGTTCAAGAGGTCGTCGGCCTCCCCGTCACCCTTGTCCAACACGCGCAGGGCCATGCGGCGGTTCTGGGCCCTGCCCTCCGGCGTGGCGTTGCTGGCCACCGGATGCTGGGAACCATAACCCTCGGCCTCCAGCCGGTCGGCCTCGACCCCCCGATCCACAAGGGCGGCCACCACGGCCTCGGCACGGGCCTGGGAAAGCTGCTGATTGGCCTCCTCGTTGCCGGTGCTGTCCGTGTACCCGCCGATCTTGAGGCGTACTGCGGGATGGGCCGTGAGGATCTCCTTCAGGTTGTCCAGCTGCGCCTTGGAAGCCCCCGGGTCCAGTTCTGCGCTGCTGCTGGCGAAGGTCACCCGGTCGAAATCGAACCAGGTGGTCTTGTCCACCGGCCTGTTGCCGTTGATGAAACGGACGAGCTGTTGCTCGACACCACCAGCATTCCCGGAGATGGAGACCCCGCCAGGCAACGTGTGGGAGAAATCCCCCCCTTCCAGCAGGGCGTCCACCGCATCGGTGGTGTCCCCCTCCTGCTCCAGTTCAGGATGCAGCACCGCGCTCAATCGGCCATTGGCCTGCTCGAGCAACGGATAGACGTCCGCGTTCTCATAGGTCTCCCAGAACTCCAGGTTCGCCGTGCTCTGGAGCACCTTGCGCACACGGTCCTTGTCCTTCACCCCAGGCAATTCGATCTGGATGCGACCGCTGAACTGCTGCTTCTGGATGCTGGGCTGGGCCACACCGAACTTGTCGATCCGGGTCCGGAGGATCTTCTCGGTATTGTCGACCGCGGTGCGGGCCTCCCGGCGCAGGGCCTCCACGATCTCGTCGTTGGAGGCCTCCCGGGGGAACATGTCCTTGCGCTCGGGCGAATGGAAGATGGCAGCGAGCTTGCCATTGGGGTCCGCCTTGCTGAACTCCTCGGCGAACAGGGTGATGAAGTCCTCGGTGCTTTGCGCCTGACGGCCGCGTGCGTTGGCGATGGCCGTCCGGA
Source organism: Flavobacteriales bacterium (assembly GCA_020635695.1). Classification (GTDB taxonomy): domain Bacteria; phylum Bacteroidota; class Bacteroidia; order Flavobacteriales_F; family PHOS-HE28; genus PHOS-HE28. Next base: position 131,980 of record JACJZH010000003.1, read on the forward strand.
ACGCCTCGTTCTCACTGTTGTCCGCCAGGTTCACGATCAGCTCCGGGATGCTCACCTCGAGGGTCACCGCCATGCCGCCCTTCAGGTCGAGACCCAGGTTGATCTCCTTGGCCTTGCATTCATCGTAGGTGTAGCCCAGGTAGATGGGGTCGCTGCCGTGCTGGCGCAGGTAGCGTGACTCGTACTGCAGGAAGAGCGAATCGCGGTCCAGGCCGCCGTTCCCGGCCACGTTCAGGACCGAATCCACCTTGTAGGTCGCTTCGTTCGCGGCGGTCCGCTCCACCCTTCCGGTGAAGAAGGAGAAGGACAACTGCCACAGGCAAGCGAGCGCCAGCAGGATGGTGAAGATCCACAGCGCGCCTCGGTTCTGCATCTTGGGTGGGGTTTTCGCTAAAGAGGCGGCAAATATAGAAAGTAGGTCCGCGCGCCGAAGGGGTGCTGTCGACACCTTGACATGGGGTCTGGTCGGCCGTGCACCCGCGAACTACCTTTGAACTCCATCGGCCGCCCATGCAACAGGCTGCCGGCCCGAAACGTCCTACCGGCAATGCGCCCATACCTCACCCTCGTGGCAGGCCTCCTGTGCCTCCAGGCCTCCGCCCAGTTCGACCTTCAATGGGACCCTTCCGTACCGGTCCAACGCCAGGGAGCCGACCTGTCCCTCGCCTGGGCCGGAGGGCTCAACTACTGCCAGGTGTCGGAGATCGACCTGGACCAGGACGGGTTGAAGGACCTCTTCGTCTTCGACCGCTCGGGAGGTCAGGTGGTGACCCTTCTGAACGGGGGCACGCCGGGGCAGGTGGATTACACCCATACCATCGCCTACGATGAGGTATGGCCGTTCCGCGAGCTCCACGATTGGGTGCTGCTGCGCGACTACAACTGCGATGGCAAGGAGGACATCTTCTCCTATTCCCTCGGAGGATTCGCCGTGTACCGGAACATCTCGGACAACAACGGCCTGGCCTTCGAACTGGTGGACACCCTGGTACGCTCGAACTACGTGCCCACCAACGCGAACCTGTTCGTGACACAGGTGGACGTTCCCGGGATCGTCGATGTGGACGGCGACGGCGATCTGGACGTGCTCACGTTCAGCATTTTCGGGTCGTACATGGAATACCACAAGAACCTGAGCATGGAGCTGTACGGCACCTGCGACAGCCTCACCTTCGAGGTGCGCAACCGCTGTTGGGGCTACTTCTCCGAGAACCTGAACAACAATTCGGTCACGCTGAACAACCCCTGTGGCTTCAATGTGCCGGACCCGGAGATCGGTCCGGCCATCGCACAGGCCACGCTGGAACTGGAGCGCGAAGCGGCGGACCCGAGGGAGGTGACCGGGCAGGAGAAAGCGGCCGCGCACGTCGGATCCACCATCACCCCGTTGGACCTCAATGGCGATGCCGTGATGGACGTGCTGATCGGGGATGTGTCCTTCAGCAACCTGACCGCACTGACCAACGGGGGCACCGTCACGGACGGGCTCATGGTGGCGCAGGACACGTTGTTCCCCGTGTACGACCTGTCCGTGGACCTTCCGATCTTCCCCGGTGCCTACTTCCTGGACCTCAACAACGACGACAAGCGCGACCTGGTCGTGAGTCCCAATGGAACATCGCTTTGTCAGAACTTCGAGAGCCTCTGGTTCTACCTGAACGAAGGCACGGATGACGCTCCGGTCTTCGCCCATCAACAAAAGGACCTGTTCCAGGCGGACATGATCGAGGTCGGGGAAGGAGCCTATCCCGTTCCATTCGACCATAATGGCGATGGGCTCATGGACCTGATCATCGCCGACCATGGATATTACCAGGCCGGAGGGAACTATCCGAGCAAGTTCCTCCTGCTCGAGAACACCGGCACCGTGAACAGCCCGGCCTTCACCGTGGTCACGGACGACTACCATGATCTTTCGACAAGCGGGATCGGCCAATCCATGTATCCTGCCTTCGGTGACATCGACGGCGATGGTGACCAGGACATGTACATCGGCGACCAACAGGGCCGGCTGCATCACTTCGAGAACATCAGCACCACGCCCGTTGCCGAGTTCCAATTGGCGCAACCGAACGTCACCGATGCGAACAGTGTGGTGATCGACGTGGGACAATTCGCAACACCCCAGTTCTTCGACGTGGATGGTGATGGTCTGCTGGACCTGCTGATCGGCGAACGGAACGGGAACGTGAACTACTACCGGAACCAAGGCACTCAGGCACTGCCTTCCTGGAACCTCGAGGAGGACACCCTCGGTGGACTCACCGTGACCGAGTATTGGAACATCACGGGGCATGCGGTGCCTTTCATGTTCCTGAACCAGGACGGGGAACGCGAGATGCTGGTGGGATCGGAGTCGGGGGCGATCCATCACTGGACCGGGATCGAGGGCAACCTGACCGGTCCTTTCACCTTGGCCGACAGTACGTTCGGCGACATCGATGAAGGGATGCGGAGCGCAGTTGCCCTGCACGATTTCCATGGAACGGGTGACCTGGACCTCGTGACGGGCAACTACCGGGGGGGGATCGGGTTCTGGCGCAATGACTTCAGCGTTGGGATCGCCGGCGAGGTCGACAGCGATCCGCTCCGGCTGTTCCCTAATCCTGCGGACGAGGGAGTGGATGTGGTCCTGGACCGACCAGCGGAGCATGGCTCCCGGCTCCAGCTCTTCAGTTCACAGGGGCGGTTGGTCCTGGAGGTGCCTGCACGAGGACAACGCATCCGCGTAGGTACCTCGCAGCTGGCCAACGGCATCTACCTGCTACGCATGACAGGCGGACCTTGGGAGGCCGTCCATCTGGTCGTTCAGCATTGAACGCCTCCAGGAACGGAAAGGGGCGCCTGCCGGGCGCCCCTTCCACATGACGTTGTCCTTGGGTCAGGCGGTCACGCCCTTGTTCATCTTGTCCAGCACGTCCATCACTTCACGCACGGCCTTGGCGCTGTCCTGCAGCAGGGCCTTCTCCTCGTCGTTGAGCTGAAGTTCGATGATGCGCTCGATGCCCTGACGCCCGAGCACCACGGGTACGCCCAGGTAGATGTCCTTGAGGCCGTACTGACCTTCCAACCAGGCACAGACCGGGAACACCCGCTTCTGGTCACGCACGATGGCCTCGACCATCTGGGCGGCGGCCGTTCCGGGAGCGTACCAGGCACTGGTGCCAAGCAGGTTCACGATCTCACCGCCACCTTTCTTCGTCCGCTCCACGATCGCGTTCAGCTTTTCCTCGCTGATGAGCTCGGTGACCGGGATACCTCCCACCGTGGTGTACCTGGGAAGGGGGACCATGGTATCGCCGTGTCCCCCCATCAGGACGGCCTGGATGTCCTTGGGGCTCACGTTCAGCTCTTCGGCCAGGAACGCCCGGTAGCGTGCCGTGTCCAGGATGCCGGCCATGCCGAACACACGCTGGCTGGGGAACTTGCTGGTCAGGTAGGCACAGTAGGTCATCACATCCAGCGGGTTGCTGACGACGATGATGATGGCCTCCGGAGATGCCTTGACCACGTTCTCCGTGACGCTCTTCACGATGGCGGCATTGGTGGCGATCAGGTCGTCCCGGCTCATGCCGGGCTTGCGGGGCAGACCGCTGGTGATCACCACCACATCGCTGCCGGCCGTCTTGCCATAGTCGTTGGTGGACCCCACCGGCCTGGTATCGAACAGGTTGATCGGCGAGGTCTGCCAGATGTCCAGGGCCTTGCCTTCCGCAAAGCCCTCCTTGATGTCCAGGAGGACGACCTCATTGGACAGTTCCCAACGTGCAATGGCGTCGGCGCACGTAGCGCCCACGTTGCCAGCTCCTACCACGGTCACTTTCATGGTCCTGTATGCCTTTGTTTCGATCTCTTGAGGAACGATGGCGCAAAAGTAGCATAGCTGAAGACAGCGAAGCGGGTTTGCGTCCATGGAGTAGGCACCCTACCTTGTCGGGAGCATCGGACCCGTCCGAAAGGCACCATGGCAACCATTCTCGAAAAGGAACGTCTAAGCCCCACATGGAGTGGTATGGAGGTTGCCGTGGATCCGATCCCTGTGGAGCTCATCGATGGATGTCTCACCGGGGACAGACGCTGTCAGCAGCGGATCTACGAGACCTTCTACGGGAAGATGCTGGCCGTATGCCTGCGCTACACCAAGAACACCGACCAGGCGAAGGACATCCTTCAGGATGGCTTCATCAAGGTCTTCAGGAGCATGGACCGGTTCAACCGGGAGGGTTCCTTCGAGGGCTGGGTCAGGCGCATCATGGTGAACACGGCCATCGATCACTTCCGTCGGTCGAAGAACTCCTATCTGCTGCTGGGCGAGGACCAGTCCATCGAGGACCATGGAGACCCGGACGTGGAGGAACCGTTCGACGACCCCACCGAGGAGGAGGAGATGGACCTGCGACCTGCGGACGTGATCAATGCGATGCAGAAGCTGACACCGGCCTATCGCACGGTGTTCAATCTCTATGTGTTCGAGGAGATGACCCACAAGGAGATCGCCGACGAGCTTGGCATCAGCGTAGGGACCTCCAAGAGCAACCTGGCCAAGGCCAAAGGAAACCTTCGAAAGATCCTGAAGCAGGAGCATCGGCTCCCTTAATCAGCATGCACACATGAGCGGGATGGACGCGTTCGAACAGAAGATCAGGGATGTCCTTGAACCGTTCGAGGTGCCTTACAATTCGGCCGACTGGTCCCAGATGGAACGGATGCTGGACGGTCAGAAGCGGGGTGTACGGGCAGGACGATCGGCCTGGGGCATTGCGCTGCTCCTGATCATGGGGGCCACCGCCGGCATTTGGGCCTGGCAGTCCGATCATGAAGGTCCGGCTGATGGTCCGACCTCCATGGCCGAGACCCGGTCGCAGGGCGAGAACCCTTCTCCGGCACGGGTCCAGGATGCCTCACCGGCACCTACACAGCCTGGGTCCGAAGGGACCATGGACACCTCGGACCACCAGGAAGCGACCTCGACCAACCCGGAACGCGGCACCGGCTTCCAGGGGATCCACCGCACGGAAGGCCGCACGGCCACTTCGGAGGTTTCCCGTCCTGGTGGTCAAGTGAGCGAACAGCGGAGCTCCGACCCGGTACCGCCCACGGAAGAAGATCCGACCCCGGAAGCAGAGGCCACCATGGCGATACGCCCCAGCATCACGGAAGGGTGCCCAGGAACCACGGTGGAGTTCAGTGCAGAGAACCTCCCGGATGAGGGCATTTTCCTTTGGAACTTCGGGGATGGCAGCTTCAGCAACAAGTCGAACCCCAGCCATACCTACTCGAAATCCGGCCGTTTCGAAGTGATGCTGTCCCACTCCTCCATGGGCGGCGGCAACATCCGCAACAAGCCTTCGTCCGACCTGATCGTGATCAATGAGGCCCCCGAGGCGGACTTCGTCGCCCAGGCCCAGAACTTCGATGGGCAGTTGCCTTCGGTCCATTTCGAGAACCGTACGGTAGGCGGACGGTCCTATCAATGGGATTTCGGTGACGGAGTGACCTCCGATGTGGCGCACCCCGATCACATCTTCCGAAGAAAGGGGACCTACAAAGTGGAGCTGGTGGTGACCAACGCCAGTGGCTGCGTGGACCGAAAGGAACGCGAGGTGGTCGTGGCGCATGACTACAACCTGCTGGCCCCGGAGGCCTTCTCCCCGAACGGGGACGGGACGAACGACCTGTTCATCCCTGAAGCCCTGAGAGACCTGGACCTGCGCTTCAAACTCGCCATCTACGACCGGTCCAATGGGGAACTGGTGTATGAGACGACCGACGCGACCAAGCCCTGGACCGGCCGCAGAATGAACCGGGGGGAGTTGTGCAAGCCTGACACGTATGTCTGGGTGGTGGAATTCCCCGACGCGCTGCACTTGAGCGATACGCCCTTCCAAGGTGAAGTGACCTTGGTGCGCTGATCCGCCCTGATCACCTACAGGGACTCCCCCGCATGCCTTCGTGCCTGCGGGGGAGTGTTCTTTCCGGGGGACACATCGGACCCACGCTGCATTCCGTCGAGCCACATCGCCGACTGGTCCAAAAGACGGCGTGCAACCGTGTTCCTGTCCATCCCCCGGGTACTTTCGGAAACGTATGGCCAGGCTCACGCAGCAGGACCGACCGCGGCGATCCGGACCCCGGGCAGGAAAGGAGATCCTCCTTTGCCTGCTGGTATGGGCCCTCCCCTTTCTGGCCAACGGACAGGCCTTTGAGATCTTCAATGGCACGGAGCTGACCTGCTCGGGAGCATTCCTGGACAGCGGCGGACAGGGTGGTTCCGGATACGGGAACAACGAGAACTACACCTATACGCTGTGCCCGGACAATCCCGGCGATGCGATCTCGGTGGACATGCTCACGTTCGACCTGTCCACGGCCGGTCCCGCACCCATCGACATGCTGACCGTATACGATGGGAATAGTACGGCGGCCCCAGTGCTGGGGTCGTATACGGGGAATTCCCTCCAAGGACAGATCGTTTCTGCGACCTCCTCCAACGGAAGTGGTTGTCTGACCTTCGTTTTCAACAGCAACTCCAGCGGCACCGGGATCTTTGCCGGCACGATCAGCTGCTACGTGCCATGCACGAGGCCGGTGGCCGCCGTGGACATCGGCTTCCAGCCTCCCGCCTTGATCTGTCCGGGGGAGACCGTGAACTTCGACGGAAGCCCATCGACCTCCGCCCCTGGAACCCAATTGGTGAGCTATGTGTGGGACTTCGCCGATGGCACCACCTTGACCACACCGACACCGCAGGCCTCGCACACGTTCACCGCGGTCGGCGAACACCTCGTACAGCTCCAGGTCATCGACGACAACGGCTGCTCCAGCGTGAACCTGACCGATGTGGCCGTCCGCGTGGGGACCGCTCCGACGTTCACCGGCACTCAAGGCGATCTGGTGGGCTGTCTGGGTGAGCCCTTGTGCCTGGACGGTGTGGTGGTACCGACCACCTGGAACGAGCTTCCGGAGGCCGACTTCGGCGATGGGGTGTATCTGCCGGACAACGTCGGGGATTGCTTCACGTCGGACCTGTTCTTCACCCAATTCGCCCCCGGGCAGACGCTGACGAACATCAATCAGCTTCTGACCATCTGCCTGGACATCGAACACAGCTTCATCGGAGACCTGGTGATCTCGGTGACCTCACCTTCGGGGGAGAACGTGATCCTCCATCAACAGGGAGGGGGAAGCACCTTCCTGGGCGATGCCAACGACCTGGACAACAACATCAATCCCGTACCAGGCACCTGCTGGACCTATTGCTTCAGCCCCACCGCCAGCAACGGCACCTGGGTGGACAACTCCCAATTGGGCGCCACGCCGAACGTGGTCAATGCCAGTCAGGGAGCGTCCCTGGCGCCAGGCACCTACGAGAGCGTACAATCCTTGAACGGCCTTGTAGGAGCGCAATTGAACGGCACCTGGACCATTGAGGTCTGCGACCTCTGGGCGGCCGATAATGGCTTCCTCTGCTCCTGGAACATCGACTTCGATCCAAGTCTGTTCCCGGACCTGACCGAGTTCACCCCGGTATATGGTGCCGGTTGCGACAGCTCCTACTGGTCGGGACCCGGGATCGTCCAGACCGGCCCGGATTGCAACTCGATCTGCACGAGCCCGGGAAGCACGGGTGATCATGACCTGACCTTCACGGTGACGGACAATTTCGGCTGCACCTACGACACCGTGATCACGGTGACCGTGATCCCCGACCCGACCGTGGACGCCGGCCCCGACCAGACCACCTGTGATGACCCGGTGCAATTGAACGCACAAGCGAGCGGTGGGCTTTCCACGAACTGCACCTACACCTTGGAGCAGTTCGATTCCTACGGCGACGGCTGGAACGGCGGCCAGTTGACCATCACCGTGGACGGTGTCCCGACCAGCTACACCTTGTCCAACGGCTCATCCGGCACGGTCTCCATACCCGTGGCGCATGGTGTCCCCATCCAACTGAGCTGGCAACCCGGATCGTTCAACGGCGAAGTATCGTTCGACCTCCTGGACGCCGGTGGGACCGTGGTGTACTCGGCCGGCCCGGGTCCGGCTTCAGGCACGCTTTGGTCGGGCACGACGGACTGCGGCCCCCAGGCAGCCACGTTCATCTATTCGTGGGACCCGCCCACAGGTCTTTCCGACCCTTCCATTGCGGACCCGATCGCCACGGTGGGAGCGACCACCACCTACTGCGTGACGGTGACGCAGGCCGGCCACCCGGAATGCAGTGCCACGGATTGCGTCACCATCACAGTGGACGCCGGAGTCTCCGCAGGGACCGATGCGGCGGTCGACCTCTGTGCCATGGACCCGGCCGTCGACCTCTTCACCCTGCTCGGCGGTGCCGATACCGGAGGCACTTGGACCGATCCGCTCAACGGCCCATCCCCGGGTTTGGTGGACCCGGCTTCGGATCCATCAGGGGACTACCTGTACGTGGTGATGGGTACCGGCACCTGCACGGCGACCGATACGGCGGTGGTCACCGTGAACATCACAGCGCCTCCCTTCGCGGGCAATGACGCGGCCGTCGCGCTCTGCTCCTCCGATGCGCCGACGGACCTCTCCACCTTGATCGGAGCCGCGGATCCCGGGGGAAGCTGGACCGGGCCCGGTGGTGTGGCCTTCTCCGGAACCCTCGATCCGGCTTCTGATCCTGCGGGTGACTACACCTACACCGTCGCTGGGACCGCACCTTGTCCTGATGATCTGGCCGTCGTTTCGGTCGTCATCAACACCCCGCCCTTCGCCGGCAACGACGCGGCCATCACGCTCTGCTCATCCGATGCGCCGACGGACCTCTCCACCTTGATCGGAGCCGCGGATCCCGGGGGAAGCTGGACCGGCCCCGGTGGTGTGGCTTTCTCGGGAACCCTCGATCCGGCTTCAGACCCTGCGGGTGACTACAACTATACCGTCACGGGGACCGCACCCTGTCCCGATGACCTCGCGGTCGTTACGGTCGTCATCAACACCCCGCCCTTCGCCGGCAACGATGCGGCCATCACGCTCTGCTCATCCGATGCGCCGGTGGATCTCAATTCGTTGATCGGAGCAGCGGATCCAGGAGGTACCTGGAGCAAGCCGGGGGGTACCTCCTTTTCGGGAACCCTCGATCCGGCCGTCGATCCCGCTGGGGACTACACCTACACCGTCGCAGGAACGGCGCCCTGTCCCGATGACCTCGCGGTCGTATCGGTCGTGATCAATGACCCTCCATTTGCCGGTACTGACGGGGTGATCGCGCTGTGCATCAGCAGCCCACCCACGCCCTTGTTCCCTGTTCTGGGCCCGGGAGCTGGAATGGGGGGAACCTGGTCGGGGCCAGGGCGGATCGGCTTTCAATGGAGTGTTCGACCCGTCGATGCATGCTTCGGGAACCTATGTCTACTCCATTCCGGGCAACGCACCGTGCCTTGGTGATGCGGCATCGGTCACGGTGAACCTGGTGTCACAGCCGGACGCCGGAACTCCCGGGGCCATGCTGCTCTGCACCTCCGACCCGGCCCAGGACCTCTTCAGCCTCCTGGGGGGAAGCCCCGACCCCGGAGGAACCTGGACCGATCCCAACGGTGTGGCCTTCGGCGGGAACTTCGACCCGGCCAACGACCCGGCAGGGACCTACACCTACACCATCGCCGTGCCACCGCCATGCGTGGCCCAGAGCAGCACCGTGGACATCTCCCTGGCGCAGCCCCCGGACCCGGGGCTGGATGCCGCGATCACCCTGTGCATCTCCGGATCGACGCAGGACCTCTTTGCCGCACTGGGCGGCTCCCCGGACACCGGGGGTTCATGGAGCGACCCCAACGGCGTGGCCTTCAGCGGGAACTTCGACCCGGCCACTGACCTGCCGGGCAACTACACCTACACCGTGCCCGGTGCCGGGCCATGTCCCGATGCTGCGGCCGTGGTGCAGGTGAACGTGGCCACGGAGCCGGACGCCGGAACTCCCGGGGCCATGCTGCTCTGCACCTCCGACCCGGCCCAGGACCTCTTCAGCCTCCTGGGGGGAAGTCCCGACCCCGGAGGAACCTGGACCGATCCCAACGGTGTGGCCTTCGGCGGGAACTTCGACCCGGCCAACGACCCGGCAGGGACCTACACCTACACCATCGCCGTACCACCGCCATGCGTGGCCCAGAGCAGCACCGTGGACATCTCCCTGGCGCAGCCCCCGGACCCGGGGATGGATGCCGCGATCACCCTGTGCATCTCCGGATCGACGCAGGACCTCTTCGCCGCACTGGGCGGCTCCCCGGACACCGGTGGTTCATGGAGCGACCCCAACGGCGTGGCCTTCAGCGGGAACTTCGACCCGGCCACTGACCTGCCGGGCAACTACACCTACACCGTGCCCGGTGCCGGGCCATGTCCTGATGCTACTGCCGTGGTGCAGGTGAACGTGGCCACGGAGCCGGACGCCGGAACTCCCGGGGCCATGCTGCTCTGCACCTCCGACCCGGCCCAGGACCTCTTCAGCCTCCTGGGGGGAAGTCCCGACCCCGGAGGAACCTGGACCGATCCCAACGGTGTGGCCTTCGGCGGGAACTTCGACCCGGCCAACGACCCGGCAGGGACCTACACCTACACCATCGCCGTGCCACCGCCATGCGTGGCCCAGAGCAGCACCGTGGACATCTCCCTGGCGCAGCCCCCGGACCCGGGGATGGATGCCGCGATCACCCTGTGCATCTCCGGATCGACGCAGGACCTCTTCGCCGCACTGGGCGGCTCCCCGGACACCGGGGGTTCATGGAGCGACCCCAACGGCGTGGCCTTCAGCGGGAACTTCGACCCGGCCACTGACCTGCCGGGCAACTACACCTACACCGTGCCCGGTGCCGGGCCATGTCCTGATGCTGCGGCCGTGGTGCAGGTGACCGTGACCGCGCAACCCGACCCGGGAACGGGCACCGTGCTGAACCTCTGTCCGGCAGGTTCGACCACGGACCTGTTCGATGCCTTGGGGGGATCTCCGGATGCCGGCGGGACCTGGACCGACCCCAACGGGCTCGCTTTCCCGGGACCGTTCGATCCGGCCATCGACCTGCCCGGCGCCTACACCTACACACTTACCGCGCTGCCACCCTGCCCTTCCGTGTCGGCCACGATCCAGGTCGCCTTGGTGCCGGAAGCGGACGCAGGTACCGACGGGCAGCTCACGTTCTGCAGCACCGGGTCCTTGCAGGCGTTGGCCATGGGACTGGGAGGCACACCCGATCCAGGGGGGATCTGGCTGGCTCCGGGAGGCGTGCTCCACCCGGGTACGTTCGACCCCGGCATGGACAGTGCGGGGACCTACCGTTACATCGTCACCGTGCCGCCACCGTGCCTGAACGACACCGCCGAGGTCCTTGTGAACGTGATCCCTGCTCCGGATCCCGGCGGTTCCGGACAATTGGTCCTTTGCGCCAATGCCGGGACCGAGGACCTCTTCCAGGCCCTTGCCGGCGCTCCGGATGGTGGTGGTGCGTGGACCTATGGCGGTGCCGTGACCGACGCCCTGTTCGACCCGGGCATCGATGCTCCCGGCGACTACACGTATTCCCTCTCCGGAGGAGCTTGGTGTCCGGATACTTCGGCCATGGTGAACGTGTCTGTGGAACCGGTGCCCGACGCCGGCACCGATGGAAGCGCATCGATCTGCCCGGAGGCACCTCCATTCAACCTGTTCAACCACCTCGGCGGGACTCCTGACCCGGGTGGAACCTGGACCGATCCGTTCGGAGCGGTGTTCAGCGGTGTGTTCGATCCGGCGCAGGATGCAGCCGGAGCCTACCTGTACACCGTACAGGGACAGGCGGTATGCCCGGACAGCAGTGCCACGGCGACGGTGACCGTATTCCTGACCAGCCCGCCCGAGGCCGGAGCCGACATCGAGGAATGTGACCTGGACGCCATCCTCTCGGCCACGGGCATCTGGGCTTCCGGGAACTGGTCCGGACCGGCCTGGGTGGAGTTCCAGGATGAGACCGACCCGTTCACGCCGGTGACCGCCGATCACGGTGGGGCAGCGACCCTGGTCTGGTCCGTGACCGACAGCAACGGATGTGCGGGGGCGGACAGCCTGATGGTCCTGTTCACGGAACCGCTGGTCCTGGGCACTTCCACCGTGGATGCGATCTGCCACGGCGCCTGCGATGGAGAGGCCGGCGTGATCGTCTCCGGAGGGCAGGGAGGGCCGGACGATCGGACCTTCCAATGGTCCGGTGGTGTGGCCGGCCCCATGGACTCCCTTGCGACCGGGCTGTGCGCAGGCAGCTACACCGTGACCGTTTCGGACAGCATCGGGTGCATGGCCACCGTCCCCTTCGTGATCGGGGAGCCACCCCTGCTGGTGATCGATGACGTTCTGATGGTGGATGAGACCTGCCCCGGAAGCTGCGACGGATCGCTCACCGTGGTGGATCCCGAAGGGGCCTCGTTCAGCCTGGATGGTGGCGTCACTTTCCAGAACAATGGGCAGTTCACCGATCTCTGCCCGGGCACTTACCCGGTGTTGATGCTGAACGCGGCCGGCTGTGAGGCGGAGGCTTCAGGCACGGTGGGTTCCCCGCCCCCGGTCCTCGCGGCGTTCACCGCCAACCCGGACACGGTGCTCGTTTCCGATCCCTTGGTCGCGTTCCACGACCTCTCCGCCAACGCCGTCCTCTACAGCTGGGACTTCGCTGGTCTGGGCTCCAGCACATTGGCCGAGCCTTCGTTCGTGTTCCCGGACGTGCTCGGTGGCACCTACACGGTCTGTCTCACCGTTTCCGACCTGAACGGGTGTACGGACATCGTATGTAACCCGGTGGTGGTGCTGGACCTGCTGGACGTTCATGTTCCCAATGCCTTCACCCCCGATGGCGATGGCACGAACGACCTCTTCGTTCCGGTGTTCAATACGCTGGTGGCCGTGGAGGATTACGAGTTCCTGGTGTTCGATCGCTGGGGCGAGCTGCTGTTCGAGAGCTTCCGCCCGGGCGAAGGCTGGTCAGGCATCTACCAGGGCTCGTTGGTGGAGCAGGAGGTGTACGTGTGGAAGCTCACGTACAAGGACGGCCGGTCCGGTGAGGCAAAGCAGGTCTTCGGACACGTCACCGTGGTCCGTTGAACGCAGAAGCCCCGCCAATGGCAGGGCTTCCGAAGGGATCGGTGATCCGGACCGTGGTCAGACGTCCAGCTTGGCGTACACCGCGTTCTTCTCGATGAACTCGCGGCGGGGAGGCACCTCGTCGCCCATGAGCATGCTGAAGATGCGATCGGCCTCGGCGCCGTTCTCGATGGTGACCTGGCGCAGCGTGCGGTGCTCGGGGTCCATGGTGGTCTCCCAGAGCTGCTCGGCGTTCATCTCGCCAAGGCCCTTGTATCGCTGCACGTTCACGGAGACGTCCTTGCCCGCCTTGAGCTTGGCGACGGCCTCCTCGCGCTCCTTCTCGTTCCAGCAGTAGATGCTCTGTGAGCCTTTCTTCACCTGGTAGAGGGGTGGTGTGGCGATGTACAGGTAGCCGTTCTCGATCAGCGGCTGCATGTGCCGGTAGAAGAAGGTCATGATCAGCGTCTGGATGTGGCTGCCGTCCACGTCCGCGTCGCACATGATGATGATCTTGTGGTACCGGAGCTTGGTCATGTTCAGCGCCTTGGCGTCCTCCTCGGTGCCGATGTGCACGCCCAGCGCGGTGTAGATGTTCCGGATCTCCTCGTTGTCGAGGATCTTGTGCTGCATGGCCTTCTCCACGTTCAGGATCTTGCCGCGCAGGGGCAGGATGGCCTGGAACTCCCGGTTGCGGCCCTGCTTGGCGGTGCCACCGGCGGAATCGCCCTCGACCAGGAACAGTTCGCTGAGGCTCGGGTCCTTGCTGGAGCAATCGGCCAGTTTGCCGGGCAGCCCGCCGCCGGAGAAGGCGCCCTTGCGCTGCACCATTTCGCGGGCCTTGCGGGCAGCGTGCCGGGCCTGTGCGGCCAGGATCACCTTGTCCACGATCTGCTTGGCGTCCTTCGGATGCTCCTCGAGGTAGTTCTCGAGCATCTCGTTCACGGCCATGTTCACGGCGCCGCTCACTTCGCTGTTGCCGAGCTTGGTCTTGGTCTGGCCCTCGAACTGGGGCTCGGCAACCTTCACACTGATCACGGCGGTGAGGCCCTCGCGGAAGTCGTCCCCGCTGATCTCGAACTTCAGCTTGCTGGTGGCACCGCTGGCGTCGGCGTACTTCTTCAGCGTGCGCGTGAGGCCGCTGCGGAAGCCCGCGAGGTGCGTGCCGCCCTCGTGGGTGTTGATGTTGTTGACGTAGGAGTGCAGGTTCTCGTTGAAGGAGTCGTTGTAGAGCATGGCGATCTCCACCGGGATGCCCTGCTTCTCCCCTTCCATGTAGATCACGTCCTCGATCAGCGGCATGCGGGTGCCATCGAGGTAGCGCACGAACTCCACCAGGCCGGTCTCGCTGTAGAAGGTCTCCTGGATGAACTCATCCTTGTCGTCCTTCCGGCGCTCGTCGATCAGCGTGAGGCGGATGCCCTTGTTCAGGTAGGCCAATTCCCGCAGGCGGGCGCTGAGCGTGTCGAAGTTGTACTCGGTGGCCTGGAAGATGGAGGCATCGGGCTGGAAGGTGACGACGGTGCCGCGATAGTCGGTCTCGCCCACCTCCTTCACCGGATAGAGCGGCTTGCCGATCTCGTACTCCTGCATCCACAGCTTGCCCTCGCGATGGACCTCCGCCTTCAAGTGGGTGCTGAGCGCGTTCACGCAGCTCACGCCCACGCCGTGCAGACCGCCCGACACCTTGTAGGAGTCCTTGTCGAACTTGCCACCGGCGTGCAGCACGGTCATCACCACCTCCAGAGCGCTGCGCTTCTCCTTCTCGTGCATGTCCACCGGGATGCCCCGGCCGTTGTCCTTCACCTGGATCCCGTTGTCGGGCAGGATGCGCACCTCGATGGTGTCACAGTGGCCGGCGAGCGCCTCGTCGATGGAGTTGTCCACCACCTCATAGACCAGGTGGTGCAGGCCCTTCACGCCCACGTCGCCGATGTACATGGCCGGGCGCTTGCGCACCGCCTCCAATCCCTCGAGGACCTGGATGCTCTGGGCGGAATAGCCGGCCTCTTTCTTCTTCTTCTCGCTCATTTCAACTGCGGTCTCTGCCATGGTGTCCGATGCTGCGTTCCACCTTCCTGCGGAAGGCATGCAAAGATACCCGATCCGGCCACCCCGGCCGACCGCAAAGCCGCGCCGGGCTTGGGGTTTCTGCACATTTTACCAACATGTTAAGTGCTGGGACAGAGGCCCTTGTGAGATCCCCGGCGGTCCGATCGTGAAGAGACCGGCCCGTGTCCTGGATGATCGGCCACGGCCCGAACGGGGGCATCTGCCTCTATCCCCCTAAAGGTCAAGTGATTAGGCCTCAGAACCGGTAAGTGGCACCACCCATCACCAAGGTCCGCTGCACGGGGTATCGGAACCAGCGCTCGTACTTGCTGGCGCTCAGGTTGCTCACCTCCAGGAACACGCTCAGGCGCTTGGTGTAGCGGTACTCGGCGCCCAGGTACAGGTCCAGGAAGCCGTCCAGGTCCTGCACCCGGGTCTCCAGGACCGCCCCCAGGGAGTCGGTGACCACCTCGGCCAGGGCGGGGCGCTGCCCCAGGAACAAGGCCTCGGCCTTCAACACGAGCTTGTCGCGGATGTCGTACGTAGCGCCCAAGGCGATCCGGTAGGGAGGCAGGTTCCAGGCCTCGGGCTGGTCCTGCGTTTCGTAGGTCAGCAGGTCCAGCCGCCCGGTGATGTCCAGCTCGTTCAGCACGTGGTAGTGCAGCGAACCGCTCACGTCCAGGATGTCCACCCGGTCGTAGACCACGGCCATCTGGTCGCCGAAGGGGGCATTGTCCACCCGCACGTACAGGGGCATGCCCTTCTGGCGCTGCTTGCTCACCCGCACGTCGAACTCGAGCTTGCTGCTCAGGCTTCCCCGCAGGCCACCGTACACGTCGTACATCAGGCTGGTGTTGGCCAGCGCTGGAGCTCCGGTCAGCCAGGGGTTCTCCCGGGTGAGGCTGCGGAAGCTGTTCCTGCGCCGCTCGCCGTCCACCCCGGCGTAGGGCACCAGGATGTCGTTGAAGAGGCTGTAGCTCAGGTAGGCCTGCGGGAAGAAGTGGAAGGTGGACTTCCCGAGGGCATCGAGGAAGATCCCGGCCCCGATGCGCACCTCGTATTTCTCGCCCCGGGTGCTCACACGCGGCTCCAGGCCCACCAGCGTGCCGTTCTGCCGGAAGTCGCCCAGATCGGCGCCGAGCTGGCCCCGATAGGCGTTGTTGTCCAGCAACACGCCCAGGCCGTAGGTCTCGCTGCCCTGCTGCAGGTGCACATCACCAGCCAGGCGCAGGTTGGTCTCACGGCTTTCGGTGAGGTTGCTGTACTGGTGCACCTCCATGCCGGCGGTATAGCCCAGCCGCCCGCTGTCCAGGTGCAGGGTGCGCACCCGGGCGGCGAAGCCGATGTCGTTGTAGATCTGCTTCCGGAAGTCGTCCGGGGAATCGATGGCGTCCAACACGTCCTGGATGGAGTCGTTGCTCGGATACCCGTAGTAGCTGATCCGGCGCCGGTCGTAGAGCGCCGTGCCGCTCACCTCGTGGTCGTCCAGGAAGGCCTTGTAGAAGCCTTCGGCGCTGTTGAAGCTGTAATCGCTCGGACCCACATCGTCGATGCCGCCGTTGCTGCTGAAGTGCTTGAGGTGGATGCCGTAGCCGTTCTTCCGCGAGCGGGTCTGGTCGTAGTAGAGCTCCCCGATGGGGGTGGTGTACAGGCCG
Source organism: Flavobacteriales bacterium (assembly GCA_020635695.1). Classification (GTDB taxonomy): domain Bacteria; phylum Bacteroidota; class Bacteroidia; order Flavobacteriales_F; family PHOS-HE28; genus PHOS-HE28. The sequence goes on from JACJZH010000003.1 coordinate 148,762, forward strand.
AAGCCGGCCTTCACGAACCCGTGGTACAGCTTGGGCAGCGCGCTCTGGATGTTCAGCCGGGCCGGGGCGATGCTGTCCACCCGGGCCGGTGGATCGAAGCGCACGGGCAGCAGCTCGTAGGAGACCGGCCGCTCGGGCAGGATGGTGTCGATGGGCTCGGGCCGCACGTCCACCTTCCGGGCCTCGGACAGGGTCGGGTTGAAGATGCCGTGGATGTAGTACTCCCCACCCTGGGCCGGATCGCCCTGGGCATGCAGACCCGCGGCGATGAGCATCCCCGCCACCAGCACCGGCCACCTATGGATGCGTGCGTTCATTCCTCGCTGTCTTGGGGATCGCCTTCCTCACCGAGCGGCACCTCCAGCTCCTCTTCCGGCGCCGGGGTGGTCTCTTCGAGCTCGGAGGCCAGGATGGCATCGAGCCGGGCACGGGCCTGGGCCACCAGCTCGGCCTCGGTGCTGTTGTCGATCACGCTCTGCAGGGTGGCCTTGGCTTGGAACCGGTCGTCCAGCTGCACGTACACGTCGCCCAGCAGGATGAACGCCCGCGCCTTCCAGTGGTCGTAGGCCGGGAAATCGTTCACGAGCTCGAACACCTCCTGCTCGGCATCGCGGTAACGGGCCTGCAGGTACCTCACGTACATCATGTGGTACTTCGCTTCGGCGCCCAGGGCGTTGCGGCTGCTGGTGGCCACCTGCCGGAACCGGGTGTAGGCCACGTCCAGCTCCTCCTTGGCCAGGTGTCCCTTGGCCACGGCCAGGCCGGCCTCGGCGCGCAGGTCGTCCGTGGCATCGGGGTTGTCCAGCACCCGCTGGGCCACCTCCGCGGCACCTTCCACCCGGCCCAGCTCCTGCATGCAGCGCAGGGCACCCACCTGCGCGGCCAGCTTGTTGCGCGGCACGTTGGCCACCTCTTCGAGCCGCAGGAAATGGTCCAGGGCGCCCTCCCACCGGCCGTCGCGGAACAGGATGTCGCTGGCCCCGTACAGCGCAGACTCCAGGAACTGCGGGGCATCACGCTGCACCACGGCCTCCAGGTCGGGCAGGGCCAGGTCGTACTTCCCGGTGCGGTAGGCGCAGTCGCCCCGGTAGAAGAGGGCGTTCAACGCGTAGGCACCGTTCGGGTACTTGGCCAGGTAGTCGCCGAAGGCCCCGATGGCCTTGTCGCACTGCTCGTCGAAGTAGAGCTGTTCGGCGCTGCGGTAGTACTTCTCGTCCAGGTCCAGCGAGCTGGCGTCCACGAAGGAGAGGCCGCTCACGTAGGTCTCGTACTCGCCCACGCGACCCTGCTCCACGTAGATGGCCTCGATCCCCGCCAGCGCATCCCGCGCACCGTCCATGGTGGGGTACTTCGCCACGATGGCCTTGAACTCGTCCAGCGCCTTCTCCGGATCACCCTGCCGCTTGTGGATCAACGCGGTCTGCAGCATGCTCTGCCGCACGTGCGGGGAGTTGGGGTGCTGTTCCAGCACCTGCCGGTAGTAGGTCAGGGCCTCGGCGTCCTTCTCCAGGTTCAGGTAGGTCTCGCCCAGTTGGTAGCGCGCATCGGCCGCATACCGGGAGTTCGGGTCCTTGTTCAGCAGTTCGCGCAACACGGCCAACTTCTCATCGAAGCGGCGTTCCAGGCCCAGGCACACGCCCTTCTGGTACATGGCGTAGTCGCTGTCGGGCGAGCCGGCGCGGATGGCATCGTCGTACCACTTGATGGCCTGCGCCTCGTCCTTCATCACGAAGTAGGCGTCGCCGATCCGGAGCATGGCGTCGCTGCGCTGGCGGGCCTCCCCGCGGCCGGTGCCCACGAAGCGCCGGAAGCTGGTGGTGGCCTCGCCGTACTGCTTCTGCTTGAAGTAGCAGTAGCCCTGGCTGTAGCCGGCCAGTTCGTAGAGCTCCGTGCTGTAGGCCCCGGGGCTGTTGCGCAGGGCGTCGTAGGCCCGCATGGCGGCCTGGTACTCGCCCTGGGCGTAGAGGCTCTCGCCCTTCCAGTAGTGGCTGCGCGCGTTCACCTCCTTGTTCACCGGGTACTTGAGCGCACGCTCGAAGAACAGCGCGGCGTCCGCGAACTTGCGCCCCTCGTAAAGCTCCACCCCGCGGTCGAAGGCCAGCTTCTGGTAGGCCTCCTGCAGGCGCAGGTCCTTGTTGCGCACCTGGTCCAGGGCCTCCAGCGCGTCCTCGTAGTTGCGCGTCTTCAGGTACACGTTCAGCAGGAACTCGTAGGCCTCGTCGTGCCGGGGCGAGTCGGGATACTCCTTCAGGTAGTTCCGCAGGGCCATGATGGCCTCGTGGTAGGGGTCGAAGGAGAGCTCGTAGCTGAGCTTGGCGTAGTTGAAGAGCGCGTCCTCCGTCACCTTGGGGTCGATGCCCATGGCATAGGCCCGCTTGAAGGCGTTGCGCGCGTAGTTCTTCTCGTTCAGCTTCAGGTAGGCGTCGGCCATGTGATAGGTGGCCACCTGCCCGAGGCTGTCGTCCTCGTTCGCCACCAGGTTGAACTGGTCGATGGCCTCCTTGTACCCTCCGCTGCGGTAGTGCGCATAGCCCAGCATGTACCGGTCGTTGCGCTCCACCCCGCCGATCCGCTGGGCCGACTTCTGCAGGTAGGGCAATGCCTCCGCATACTCGCCGGATCGGTAGTGCGCCTCGCCCACCAGGCGATTGATCTCGTGGATGCGCCGGGCGCCGCGGGTCTCGTCCAGCAGGGGCCCCACCACTTCCTTCAGCTCGTCGTACTTCCCCTGCAGGAAAAGGATCTCGGCGATGTAGAAGGGCACGACCCTTCCGAAGTTCGGGTCGTCGCGCAGCTTCTCGAAGCCGGATAGGGCAGTCGTGTAGTTGCCCCGTTCGTAGGCGATGTGCGCGGCATAGTAGGTGGCCGGTGCGGCGTAGATGCCGGTGCCGTCCTTCACCTTGTCGAACTCTGCCAGGGCCTGGTCCTTGAGGTCCTGCTGGAACAGCGCGTAGCCCTTCTTGAAGTGGTATTCCTCCCTGTCCTCGGTGTTCAGGGCAGGCTCATCCACCTGTGCCGCCCAGGCGAGGCAGTCGTCCCAGCGCTTTCGGGAGAAGTAGTACCGGAACAACTCCAGACGCACGGTGGCCACGTGCACGTCCTCCGGGTGCGCATCGATGAAGGCCAGCAGCCGGTAGGCCGCATCGTCGTTGAAGAGGCGGACGGCACAGAGCGCGGTGAGGAACTCGGCCTCCACGCGGGACGGATCGTGCGCGTCGCGGATGCGGGCCACCACCTGTTCCAGCTCCTGCCGGGCGGCGGTGTACTGCTCCTTGTCGAAGAGCTCCTTGGCGTGCACCAGGTCGGCATCGCGGTGCTCGAAGTGCGCCGGACGCTGGGCCGGCAGGGACAGGGAGCCGACCGGTCCGAGCAGGACCACGGCCAGCCAGTACCTGGCGGAGCGTGCGCGGGAAGGGCTCATGGAACGCTTCAAAGGTCCGGTGGTGCAGCGCGGGCGATCGGCTTGGGACGGCCCACTTATCCACGCGGGCCTGTTCAACTTCCGTGCCGTTCGCACCACGTTCCAACGGTCGTCCTTGGGCTGGAATTATGACCTTTGGGACCTTGGCCATGGACAACACGCCCATCATCGAGCTGCACGACGTACGCATCCGCCAGCAGGAGAACGTGGTGCTGGACCAGGTGGAGCTCACCGTGTACAAGGGCGAGTTCCTGTACCTGATCGGTCGCACCGGCAGCGGCAAGAGCAGCCTGATGCGCACGCTGTACGGCGACCTGCCGCTCACCGAGGGCGAGGGGCACGTGGCGGGCTTCGACCTGCGCAAGCTGAAGCGCGGCCAGGTGCCGTTGCTGCGCCGGAAGATCGGGATCGTGTTCCAGGACTTCCAGCTGCTGCCCGACCGCAGCGTGGCGGACAACCTGCTGTTCGTGATGAAGGCCACCGGCTGGAAGGACCGCCAGGGCATGGAACGGCGCGTGGAGGAGGTGCTGGAGCGCGTGGTGCTGCCCAACAAGGGCTACAAGATGCCGCACGAGCTGTCGGGCGGCGAGCAGCAGCGCGTGTCCATCGCCCGGGCCCTGATCAACGACCCCGAGCTGATGCTCTGCGACGAGCCCACCGGCAACCTGGACCCCGAGACCACCGAGGAGATCCTGGACCTGCTCTACACCATCAGCCAAAGCGGGCGCAGCGTGATCATGGCCACGCACGACTACACGCACATGAAGAAGCTGAACGCGCGGGTGGTCCGGTGCTCGGACGGCAGGCTGCTGGAGCTCAGCGCAGCAGCCGCAGGATAGCCTCGGCGTTCCGCCGGTTGTCGAAGCGTTCCTCCAAGACCGCCAACCGTTTCTCCAGGGTGGCCCCGTTGGCCGGCTTGCCCATGCAGGCCTGGATGGCCAGCCGCATCCTGGGCGCGTCCGACTGCACCCGGCAAAGCTCCTCGAGGCCCGTGCCCTCCACCATGGGCGGGTTGCACACCACATGCCGACCGGTGAAGAGGCACAGCAGCAGCTTCAGCTTGATGCCGGTGGCCTGGAAGGTCGGCAGCACGTTCACCTGGGCCTCGCGCACCAGGCGGTGGATCTCGTCCGTGCCAATGTTCTCGCGAAGTTCCACGTTGGGCACACGGGCCACATCGCGGCGCAGGTCGGCGCTGGCGTTGCTGCCGGCGATCACCAGCCTCACGTCCAGGCCATCGAACACCTCGTTCACCAGGAAGCGGGCGGCCTGGTCGTTCTCGGGCACGCTCAGCGCCCCGTGGTACAGGGCGAAGTCGCCCAGCCCATCGGGCACGTTCACGCGGCCGCAGCTGTGGAAGGCGGGCACATGGTGCACGTTCCGGAAATGCCTGGCGAAGTAGGCCGCGTCGGCCGGCGAGATGGCCAGCAGGTGGTCGGCCTCGCTGAGCACGGGCTCGTAGCGCTCCAGCTTGCGCGCCTCACTGGCGAAGTAGGCCCGCTTGAAGGTGCCGGTCTCGGCCTCGGCGAGCGCGGCATAGTAGGTGTGCTCCACGTTGTGCGTGCGCACCAGCCGCTGCCGCCCCACGAAGGCGGGGTCGCCCAGGTGGTAGCAGGAATGGAGCCCCTCGAACAGGATGGGGTGGTCGTCCGCGGCCAGCCGGTCACGCAGTTCCTCGCTGCGGCGGCTCACCACCACATAGGGCAGGCTGTTCAGCAGCAGGTGCTTGGAGGTGCGCCTGGGGTAGTAGTGCACCGAGGCGCAGAGGTGCTCCAGCTCCGGGGCGGGCTTCCGGCCGTAGGCGAAGCAGTGCAGGTGCACGTGCGCACCGGCCTCGGCCAGGGCCTTCACCTTGTAATGCACGTCGATGACCCCGCCGTAGTCGGCCGGCCAGGGCACGTCGAAGCTCACGATATGCAGGTGGGTCTCAGCCAAGGCCTTCCAACAGCGCCTTCAACGCCGCTCGTTCGTCCGCCCCGTCCAGCGAAGCGGCCGCGAAAATAGCGTTTCGGCGCAAGGCCCCATGGCGGTCCGGTTCGGCCCGCAGGGCCTGCACGGCGGTCACGATCCGCTCCGGGGCCGGGTCGGGCAGCACCACCCCGGCGTCGAACCTCCGCACGATCGCCGCCACCTCGGGCAGGTCCGTGGCCAGCACGGGGATGCCCGCGTGCAGGTAGTCGAACAGCTTGTTGGGCAGGCTGTAGCGGTAGTTCAGGTTGCTGTCCTTGTCCAGGGTCAGGCCCAGGTCGGCGCAGCGGGTGTGGCGCATCATGTCCACATAGGGCAGCCGGCCGATCAGGCGCACCCGGTCCTGCAGGCCATGGGTACGCACGAGCTCCTCCAGCACCGGCCAGGCGTCACCACCACCGATCAGCAGCAGCAGGCAGCCGGGCAGGTCGCGCATGGCCAGCACGGCCTCCTCCCCACCCCGGTCCACGTTGATGCCCGAGCCCTGAAGCACCAGGATGAAGGCCTCCTCCGGCAGACCGAGCTCCGCCCGCGTGGGCATGGGGCCCAGGTCGCGCGGAACGGGGATGTTGCGCACCACCGCCACCTTCCCGTCCGGGGTGCGCAGCCGCGGGTAGCGCGCCTCGTAGGCCCGGGCGATGCTGTCGTTCACCGTGATCACCGAGCGCAGCCGGGGGAAGATCCACCGCTCGAACCCCAGCCAGATGCGCCGCACGAAGGGCCGCCCCACCAGCTCGGGCACCTCGGTGTAGAACTCGTGCGTGTCGTAGACCAGCTTCGCCCCCTTCAGCCGGGCGGCCAGGAAGCAGGCAGGCAGGGTGTCCAGGTCGTTGGCCACGATCAGCTGCACCCGGTGCACCAGCAGGTGCAGGAACAACCGCAGGTTGTAGGCCGCATAGAACAGCGCCCCTTTGCGGAACCACAGCCGGAAGCGCCGGGTGGCATAGCTCCGCCCCACCGGCGGGCTCTGGGGCAGCACCCGGCCCACCAGCTCCACCGCGTAGCCCAATTCCTGCAGCACCCCGCAGGTGCGGTCCACCCGGTTGTCGGTGGCCAGGTCGTTGGTCACGGCCACGATGGCGCGGCGGGTGGCGGGCATGGGGCAAAGTAACGCTGGGGGGGTCGTAAACTTGCCCGCAACGCCGCTATCCATGGAGCTTCTGCGCAACGCCGACCTGGCCCCGCTCACCACCTTCGGGGTGCCCGCGCGCGCCGAGGTGCTGGCCCGCTTTCGCGACGTGGACCAGCTGCGCAGCCTGCTGATGGCCCCGGAACTGGCCGGCATGCCCAGGATGGTACTCGGCGGCGGCAGCAACGTGCTGTTCACGCGCGACTTCCCTGGTGCGGTGCTGGTGAACGAGGTGCCGGGCATCCGTGTGGTGAGCGAGGACGACCACCACGTATGGCTGCAGGCCGGTGCCGGCGAGGTGTGGCACACGCTGGTGCTGCATGCGGTGGATCAAGGCTGGGGCGGCCTGGAGAACCTGAGCCTGATCCCCGGCAAGGTGGGCGCGGCCCCCATGCAGAACATCGGCGCCTACGGCGTGGAGCTCAAGGACACCTTCGTGGAACTGGAGGCCCTGCGTATCTCCGATGGCGAGGTGGTGACCTTCGACCGCGATGCCTGCACGTTCGGCTACCGCGAGAGCTTCTTCAAACGGGAAGGAAAGGACCGGTTCATCATCCTGAACGTGACCTTCCGCCTGGCGAAGGACCCCGAATTGAACACCAGCTACGGGGCCATTCGTGAGGTGCTTTTCGAGCGGGGCATCACGGATCCCGGGGTGAAGGAGGTGAGCGATGCGGTGATCGCCATCCGCCGCAGCAAGCTTCCGGACCCGAAGGAACTCGGCAATGCGGGCAGCTTCTTCAAGAATCCGGTGGTGCCGGAAGCCGACTACGAACGCATCCGACGGGCCCACCCGGACGTGGTGGCCTACCCGGCGGGTGATGGCCTCCGGAAACTGGCTGCCGGCTGGCTGATCGAACGTGCCGGCTGGAAAGGCCACCGCGCCAACGGCCATGGCGTGCATGCGGCACAGGCCCTGGTACTGGTGAACCACGGAGGGGCCCGTGGCGCCGACATCGAGGCACTGAGCCGACGGATCATGGACGACATCCGTGCACGCTTCGGCGTGGAACTGGAGCGTGAGGTGAACATCATCTAGACCGCCACCCCTGCCGGGGCTTGCTATCTTGCCGGACATGGATCCCCGTGCGACATTGGGCCTGACGGTCCTTTTCATCGTATTACTGGCCACGGCCGGCTGCCGGAAGGAGGAGGAGACCCCACAGGGTGGAGGCCCCACAGGCCCCACTCCTGCCTTCCTGAACGTACCGGGCTGGGTGATCGACTCGATCGGGCCGCCCTATCAGACGCCCGGCAACCCCCTCACCGTCGAGGGCATCGCCCTTGGACGGCGGCTGTTCCACGACCCCTTGCTGTCGGACGACCAGACCATTTCCTGCGCCACCTGCCATGAACAGGACCATGCCTTCTCCGACCCGCGGCCCTTCAGCATCGGAACGGACGGCTCCGTGGGCAGGCGGAACGCGATGGCCATCGTGAACCTGGCCTGGGACCAGCATTTCTTCTGGGACGGCAGGCGCCACAGCCTGGAACAACAGGCGCACGACCCGGTGGTGGACATGGCCGAGATGCGCAACACCTGGCCCGTGGTGGTCCAGCGCTTGCAACAGGATCCCACCTATGTCTCCATGTTCATGGACGCGTTCGGAACGGAGACCGTTGACAGCATCCTCGTGGTGAGCGCCATCGCCCAGTTCGAGCGCACCCTGGTCAGTTTCGGCTCTCCTTTTGACCGATACCGCTACGGGGGTGATACCCTGGCCCTGACCCCGGCCGAGAAGCGGGGCATGGACCTCTTCTTCCGCGACGCACACTGCGTGGACTGCCACCGGGACGTGACCCTCGCAGACCATGGACTCCGCAACAATGGTCTTGACCTCCTTCCGCTCGACAGCGGGGCCTACGAATACACCGGCAACCCATCGGACATCGGCCGGTTCAAGGTGCCCACCCTGCGCAACATCGCCGTTACCGGACCATACATGCACGACAGCCGCTTCGAGACCCTGGAAGAGGTGGTGTCCTTCTATGCGAACGACGTGGAGCTCAACTCGCCGAACCTCGACCAGCATATGTTCCCGTGGATGATCGGACAGGTGGACCTGGACCCGTCTGAACAAGCCGACCTGGTCGCCTTCCTGCATGCCCTGACCGATCCGGTGTTCCTCACCGACCCCTCCTTCGGGGCCCCCTGACCCAACCATCAAGCGCCGATCCGATGCGAGGACTAGGAACGATCCTGCCCGTGCTGATCCTGCCCGTGCTGCCCTTGGCCGCGCAGGACCAACGAAGCCCACTTTCCCTGGAGGAAGCCGTCCTTCAGGCCCACAGCACCTTTGCCCCGGACCGGCTGAGCGCACTGACCTGGGTGCCAGGGACCTCCTCCTACAGCTGGGTGCAGGACAGCCTGTTGATGCGGGGCGGTCCCGGCAAGGTGGCCGACCGGTCGGTGGCCAGCCTGGCCGCGATCAACGCCGGCTTGCCGGACAGCCTTCGGATGAAACGCTTCCCGCGCTTCGAATGGGACGATGATCGGCACTTCCACTTCTGGCAGCGCGGCATCCTGTTCGGCATGGACACGGAGACCGGCAAGGTGGAACGCCTGTTGCGTGTTTCGCCCGATGCGGCCAATGAGGACCTGCATGCCGCGAGCCGTCATGTGGCCTACACCGTGGACCAGGACCTGTACATCGCGCTGCCAGGCGATCGCCAGGTACAGGTGACCAAGGACGGCGGCAATGGGATCGTGAACGGTCAGGCCGTGCACCGGCAGGAATATGGCATCACGAAGGGCACGTTCTGGTCGCCCGACGGAAGCCGGCTCGCCTTCCACCGCATGGACGAATCCATGGTGACCCCCTATCGTCTGGAGGACATCGGCAGCAGTCCCAGCACCTTCGACGAGATCCGCTACCCCATGGCCGGGCAGACCAGCCATCAGGTCACGATCGGCGTGCATGATCTGAAGGCCGGCACCACCGTCTTCCTGCAGACCGGCGAGCCCGCGGACCAGTACCTCACGAACATCGCCTGGGGCCCCGATGGGGAGCGCTTGTACGTGGTGCATCTGGACCGGGCCACGGAGAACCTGCGGCTCGTGGAGTACGACGTGCGCACCGGCCGAGCGCTGCGCGAGCTTCTGACGGAACACAGTGCTGTGTACCTGGAGCCGGAGCATCCGATGCAGTTCCTGCCGGAAAAGCCCACGCAGTACCTCTGGTGGAGCGACCGTGACGGCTGGGACCACCTGTACCTCTACGACCTGAAGAAAGGGCTTGTGCGCCAGCTTACCCAGGGCTCCTGGTCGGTGACGGAAGTGCTCGGGTTCGACGAGAAGGGTGGCACCCTGTTCGTGGAAGGAACGGGAGAAGTGCTCAAGGACGACCCACACGGTGCCATGGAGCGGCACGTGTACGCCGTGGACCTCGCTTCAGGTGATCGGTCGAAGCTCACCGCTCAGCCGGGCAGCCACAGCGGAATCCTGAGCCCGGATGGTTCAATGCTGATCGACACCTGGAGCAGCCTGACCGTTCCCGGTCGCACCGAGCTGATCGGCCGTGAGGGTGAGCTCATGAAAGTGCTGCAGGAAAGCCCGGACCCGCTGGCCGGCAGAACGACCGGCAGCATCGAGCTGCTCACCATTGCCGGGGAGGGCGGTGATCGACTGAACGCCCGGCTCATCAAACCCAGCGACTTCGACCCTGGAAGGAAATACCCGGTGCTGGTCTACCTGTACAACGGCCCGCATGTGCAGCTGGTGCGCAACGCACATTTGGGCGGTGCCGCCCTGTGGATGCTGCATGCAGCCGAACGTGGCTACCTCGTGTTCACCGTGGACGGCCATGGAAGCGCTGGCCGCAGCCGGGATTTCGAACAGACGATACACCGGCGATTGGGCACCGTGGAGGTGGCGGACCAGCTGCGCGGGGTGGAATACTTGAAGAGCCTGCCCTACGTGGATGGTGACCGGTTGGCCGTGCATGGCTGGAGCTTCGGCGGGTTCATGACCACCTCGCTGATGGTGAAGGCCCCCGGGACCTTCAAGGTGGGTGTGGCAGGCGGACCGGTCATGGACTGGCGTCTATACGAGGTGATGTACACCGAGCGCTACATGGACACACCGGAGGAGAACCCCGAAGGCTATGCCACCGCCGCCCTGCCGGACAAGTGCACGGCCCTGGAAGGCGAGCTGCTGTTGATCCACGGGCTGCAGGACGATGTGGTGCTGCCCGAGCACAGCTACCGCTTTCTGAAGGCCTGCGTGGACCAGGGGGAACAGTTGGAGTTCTTCGTGTACCCGGGCCATCCGCACAACGTGCGCGGCAAGGACCGTCTGCACCTGATGACCCAGGTGCTGGACCGGATCGACCGGAGCATCAAGCCCTAGCGGGCGATCATCAGGCGCCGGGCGCTCACGGTCGTGCCGGCGCGCACGCGCACCAGGTAGCCACCCGGGGCCAGGTCGCCGACCGGCAGGTCCACGGCCGTCCGGCCCGCCGGCAGGGTACCCGACCGATGGCCTCCGACGATCCTCCCTCCGAGGTCCAGCACCTCCAACTCCACCGGAGCGGCGGAGGCGAGGTCCATCCAGACCCTGACCTGTTCGTTGGCCGGATTGGGGAACAGGTCCAGCCCTGGAGCAGCGATGAACGGACGATCGATGCCGGTGCCTCCGTCCGCAGGTACCGCCCAGACCAGCGCCGTGCCGATGGCCAGGCGCGCCAATTGGTGGAAATAGGTCTGGTCGAAGTACTGGACCCGATCGTCCGGCGTGTGGTAGTAGGGGTTGCCGTCGTTGTCGAAGTCCTCGATCACCAGGATGGCCCCGAAGCCCTCGTTCCAGAATGAGGCGTGATCGCTGTAGGTGGCCCCCGGATCGTTCACGGCCAATGGCATGTTGATGCCATAGGTCGTGTTCACCATCAAGGCACTGTCCTTGATGGCCTGGGAGTTGGCGATGGGCCGGGTATGGATCCGGGCCAGTCCATCACCATCCCCATCCCAGGCGATGGCGTCCATGTTGATCACCGCAAGCACGGTATCATCGTTCGCCGCGGCCTGCGCCGCATAGTAGGCGCTGCCCACGAGCCCCTGCTCCTCCTCGTCCCAGAACGCCAGCACCAGGGTGTTCTCGAAGTTCGTTCCGACGATCAACCGCGCCGCCTCCAGCAGGGCCGCGGTCCCACTCCCGTCGTCGTCCGCGGCGGGGGCGTTCACGAATCCTCCGGGCATGGCATCGTAATGGGCACAGAACACCACTTTCCTGCCGGGATGCACGGTGCCCGGGATGGTGACGAGCACGTTCTCTCCGGTGGCGCTCCAGCTCTGGACCTCCGGCTGGTGACCCAACCCCGCCAGACGCTGCTGCAACCATTGGGAGGCCACGCCGTTGCCCGGGTTCAGCTTGTGCCGGGAGAGGATGAGCTCACTGCCGTTCCCCACATCCACCGGCACCTCACCGCTGAGCTGTTCCGCATAGGACACCATGGAATCGATCCGGACCGAATCCAGCAGGTCGGCGATGACAGGGACCTGGGCCCGCAGCGAGGCCGAGGCAAGGACCAGGAAGCCCAGGGCGGAATGACGCATCATTCCGGAAAGGTACGTCTCAGGCAGGATGGGGAACGTGGTCCAGGAACCCCTCGGGCTCCCCTGTCGGGGACACGTGCCATTTCGCCCGTGCGCGGCGGGACAGGTGCCTGCCGCCGAACACCAGGACCAGCGTGACGGCCGAGGCGAAATTGACCCAGACGAACGAATTCACATAGGCCGGATCCATATCGTGCCAGGCCGGCAGCACCGGAAGGATGAAGAAGCAGCAGTTGCTGATGATCTGCATGATCAACAGCACGAGCCCGCTGCGCGTCATGTTGTAGGCCCAGGTCAGCAGTACGGTGAGGCTGGCCATGCTCAGGAGGAAGAAAGGCCACGGATATCCGTCCGGAACTCCTTCACCGAGCAGGAGCATGGGCAGGTACCACAGTCCCCAGAACAGCCCCACGACCAACGCACTGACGATGGCACTGTGCTTCCGTTGCAGCCGGGTGACGCAGCATTTGATCCAGGTGGTCTCCTCCACGATGGCGATGGACACGATGAACGGCAGGTTCAACAACAGGCCGTAGGCGGCATCCCCTGTTCCCCCGAAGAAGTTCGGCACCACCACGCCCGGCCAGGCCCGCAGGCCCAACAGGAACAAAGCGAGCATTCCCGTCATCGTGAACATGAACTTCCACGTGAAGGCAAAGGCATACCAGGCGGCCGGTACACGCCAATGGAAGAACGATGCGAACAAATGACGGATCCCCGCACGCCCTTCAATGAGCCATGTCACACCCAAGGAGGCGATCAGGGGACCGAACACCCGGAACCGGAACACCATGTGTGCCGTGGGATGCTCATCGATGGATCGACCATCCTGCAACAACGTGGCCACCAAGGCCACGATCCCGAATTGGAATAAAAGTGCTGTCGCGATCACGAACAGCACAGGTCTGCGTGCGACGATCGCTTTCATGGCCAGTGGGTCCCCAAAACTAAGGGGATCCCACTGGAAAGAACAAATCTTTGACGGATCCGAACGGGCGGTCAGCGGAGGTAAACGATCCGTTCGCCAGATCTCCGTCCATCGTTCGTGGTGAAGGTCACCAGGTAGGTGCCGACCGATGGCAGACGCACATCCCATGAACGTTGTCCCTGCGCGGCCAGACTTGCCACCAGGGCACCGCGCGCATCATGCACCGTGACCTGGTCGATCCGGGGATCCAGGTCCCGGATACGCAGGATCCCGTCCCTCACCGGGTTCGGGAAGAGGTGCACGCCCAATTCCCGGACATCGTCCACCCCCACGGACAGGTCCGTGAACTGCACCTCGCGCACCAGCACAGGAGAACCGTCAGCATCCTTGTACATGATCCGGAAACTATCGATCTCCGCACTGTTGAAGGCGAACATCTCTTCCATCCAGCGGGGCGGAGCGGATTGGTACCAGACCCTCGCCTCCACGCTCACCAGACCCGTGTAGCCGTTCATGGGCACGTGGTAATGCACGATGTCCGTTCCACTGCCTTCCACGCCCATGTCGTCCCGATTGAAATCGAGGTCGGTCACCGGCACACCCACGATCTGGGTCGTGTCATAGCTGATGTGGGAGGTGCTGAATCCCTCGGGGACCAGGCGGTTGTCCTTCAGGTGGCTGTCGGCACGTTCCAGCACGGTGGTCTTGTCCCCGTTCACATCGCCAATCACCATTTCATAGATCTGGACCTCATCCGGCGAGCGAATGACATCGTAGTGAGGCTCCCACTCGGCATCATGGCCCTCCACGGAATAGTCACTGCCCCAGCGCCCGCTCTTGAACAGCGTATCGCCCATCGCATCCAACACGAGCAGTTCCACGAAGGCCCGGCGAGCCGGATACCCGGACGGGAACTTGTGCCCGGCCAGGTTCGTGAGGCGCACATCGATGAAGGCCGTATCCGCGGAGCGGTCGGCCATCTCGGCATCCAGCAGCAGGGAGTTCACCTGGAGCATGCGAAGGGTCCGGGCGATCGTACTGTCGAAATGGACACTGTCCGCGGTCAATGCCAACTGGGTCATGTTGTTCTTCAACAGCTCCAACATGAAGGAATTGGCTCCCGCAAAATGATGCAGGCCATAGGGAGAACGCCCTTGCAGGAACAGGTAGTTCGCACTGATCACGACCGCATCATCAATGCGGGGAACGTGACAGGCCTGGCAGCTCACGTTGTCATCGTACACGGAGTTCACCCACTCGTGGTAGGTGGCCTGCTCCACGAAGGTTCCTCCGGTCGAGTTGCCGTTCAGGTCCACCGTGCCGGTGATGAGCGTGTGACAGCTTGCGCAGAACTCCCCTTTGGACACATGTTCCCCATAGAGCGGCTCGAAACCCACGAAGGAGGTCATCGGTGCACCGAACAAGGGCTGAGGGTCGTTCGGACCGCCATAGGGCCCATAGAGCACGTCGTTCGTATCGTAGCGCACCTCCCCGGAAAAGAAGAACCCAAGACTGTCCTGGGCTTGCATGTGGCATGCCACACAGGAGACCCCGTCCAGGGCCACCGGATCCGTCATCATCTCGGCGATGGAGTAATGACCTCCACCACTGAGGAACTTGTTATGACGGCCCTGGGGAGCGTGGCACGAGGTGCACTTGTCCTCGAGGACGGCCTGATGCCCCGGGTTCACCTGCACTTCGTGGCTCACCTTGGCGCGCCAGAACGGGTCATGGGCCGAATTGGCCATCATCGTGGAGCGCCAATCATCGGTCACGTTCACGTCCACCCCATCCTCATCCACCATGGCAAAGCCCTGCACGTCGTGTCCATGACAACCGGCACAGGTCCCGCTGGCCATGAAATAGTTGTTGCTTCCGCCAGGCAGCCCATTCCCGCTGCCACGCATCAACTCCAGTTCCTCCGCCGTGTGGAACGCGTGCGCCTTGGGCAGCTTCCCGCTGGTCCAGGCAACGAAGAGGATGACTACACCGGCCAGCCCTGCCAACACAGCGGCTCGGGCCAGGGGACGTGAACGGGTCACAGGTATGCGCATGAACGATAGTGGATGGTGCCGCAAATTAGGGCGAAGCCGCCATCGCGACATGACGATCGGCAACCTGCTCTTGGAGGCTTGAACGTACGATGGGGCCTGCTGGTTCCCAGAAGACCTATCCGCCCCGCTGTGAGCCCTTGCGTACCGTGGTGGTCTTGGCCTTGGAGGCTCCACCCGGCTTGGGGGCACCCTTGCCTGCGGACTTGGCGGCAGACTTGGCCTTGGTCGCCTTCTCCCCATCGGGCTTCTTGGCGGCGGCCTTCTTCGCGGGCTTTTTCTCCTCCTTGGAGTCCTCCTCCTTCGCCTGCTCCGCCTCATTTTCAGCGGCCTCCGCCAGGACGCCGGACTTCACCAGCAATTCGTACCAGCCGAACAACTTGCGCAGGTCGGAGGCATAGATGCGTTCCCGGTCATGATCGGGGAGCACCTCCCCGAGCTTGGCATAGAGCGCCTCATCATCGGCCTTGCGGAGATCGAACCCCAACTTGCCGCCCTCCTGCTCGAAAAGCTTGCCCAGCACCTCGGTCAGCGGCACGTCGTCGCCCGTGGTGAACATGCTGATCTCCTCCAGGGAGCTCACGCGGACCGACGAATGCACCGGCAACCGCTTGCCGTCGGCCAGCGATTCAACGATCAGGGCCTGACGCCCCTGGGCCAGGATGCGATAAAGTCCGGAACGTCCGGCCACCGTGATGATCTTGCTCAGGTCCATGGATGGGCGCCGGGAATGGCCCGGCGGTGCCAAAGCTAACGATCACCAGGCACAGCGTTCGCCGGGGACCAACGCATCAACCTCCTTGATCGTGAGCAGCAGCACCGCACCGTCGGTGTCCTCCAAGGGGGTCACCTGCAGGGTGCCCTTCACTTCCGCCACCATGCCCTGCCCGGGATCGGCGCCCTGATCACGGAAGTCGCCTTCGATGCCCGCGGCCTCCGGGTCCAGGCGCACGAGCAGGTCGCGACCGCTATGACACTCCCGGAAATGGGCCACACGGGGCTTGGGGTAGTAGAAGGTCCCGCGCAACGGAAGCACCCCGCCGGGAGCGAAGGTCCCATCCGCAGGCTGCAGGCTGTTCGTGGCAGGATCCAGCAGCGTGGTGCCGGCCAGGTCGTACTTGATCAGCGAACCGCCCGGTTGCGGTGCGAAATAAAGGGTCCGATCGCCAGCACCGAGTTCCACCACCACCCGACCCGGTGCATCATGCGACCAGCGCCCCCATTCCACGAAGCGGTTGGCCTCGACCGGCTTGCCCACATAGGTGCTTTGAAGCAAACAGGCCCCACTTGGCCATAGCTGCAGTTCGGTGGCAATGCCGGAGCAATCCGCACAGGGAAGCGTACCTGCATAGCGGCCAGGCGCGGCCCGTACCACCTGGGCCTGCGGATCCATGGACCCATCGACATGGGAAGCCGGTCCGTTCTCCCCACAGGAGGCGAGCAGGAACGACAAGAGGAGCAGGAAAGGAACGAGTGCACGATGCATGGTCGTAAGTATTGCCCGGCAAAGATGCGTTCTCCCCTACGTCCGAAGGAACGATCTTCGCGGCCGATGGCTTTTCGCCTGCTGCACACCGACCCCAAAAGCCACGCCCGTGCCGGGGAACTGGACACCGGTCACGGCACCGTGCCCACGCCCCTGTTCATGCCCGTGGGCACCCTGGGTGCGGTGAAGACCGTGCATCCCCGGGAACTGCGCGACGACCTGGACGCGCCGCTGATGCTGAGCAACACCTACCACCTGTACCTGCGCCCAGGGACCGCCGTGATCGAGGCGGCGGGCGGGCTGCACCGCTTCAACGGCTGGGACCGGCCCATGCTCACCGACAGCGGGGGGTTCCAGGTGCACTCGCTCAGCGACATCCGCAAGATCACCGAGGAGGGCGTCCAATTCCGCAGCCACATCGACGGCAGCGCCCACCTGTTCACCCCGGAGTCGGTGATGGACCTGCAACGCGCCATCGGGGCGGACATCATGATGGCCTTCGATGAGTGCACCCCCTGGCCCTGCGAACGCGACTACGCCGAACGCAGCATGCACCTGACCCACCGCTGGCTGGACCGCTGCATCACCCGCTTCGGGGAGACCGACCCGAGGCACGGGTACGACCAGCTGCTGTTCCCCATCGTGCAGGGCAGCACCTTTCCCGAGCTTCGCCAGCGTTCGGCCGAGTTCGTCGCGCAGCG
This sequence comes from Flavobacteriales bacterium, assembly GCA_020635695.1. Lineage (GTDB taxonomy): Bacteria > Bacteroidota > Bacteroidia > Flavobacteriales_F > PHOS-HE28 > PHOS-HE28. The sequence continues at coordinate 165,996 of JACJZH010000003.1, forward strand.
GGACATGCCCGGCTACGGTATCGGCGGGCTGAGCGTGGGCGAGCCCGAGGAGGAGATGTACGCCATGGCCGGGCTGGTATGCGGCATCCTGCCCAAGGACCGGCCGCGCTACCTGATGGGCGTGGGCACCCCGTGGAACCTGCTGGAGAACATCGCCCTGGGCGTGGACATGTTCGATTGCGTGATGCCCACCCGCAACGGCCGCAACGGCATGCTCTTCACCCGGCAGGGCATCGTGCACATCAAGAACCGCAAGTGGGCGGACGACCACGGACCGCTGGACCCCGATGGGCACAGCTGGGTGGACACCGCCTATTCCCGGGCCTTCGTACGCCACCTCTTTGCCAGCGGCGAGCACTTGGCCCTGCAGGTGGCCAGCCTGCACAACCTGGGCTTCTATCTTGCGTTGATGCGGGAGGCCCGCCAGCGCATCCTGGATGGCACCTATACCAGCTGGAAGAACGAGCTGGTTCCCCGCCTGCGTCAGCGCCTGTGAAGCCATGCTGAAACGCCTGGACCGGTACATCATCCGCCAGTTCCTGGGGACGTTCCTGTTCATCCTGCTGGCGATCATGGCCATCGCCGTGGTGTTCGACATCAGCGAGAAGACCCAGGATTTCGCGAATACGAAGGCGACGCTGGGTGAGATCGTGGTGGACTACTACGTGAACTTCGTGCTGTTCTACGCGAACCTGTTCAGCGGACTGTTCATCTTCCTGGCGGTGCTGATCTTCACCAGCCGGCTGGCGCACCGCAGCGAGGTGATCGCCATCCTGAGCAGCGGGGTGAGCTTCGGCAGGTTCTCGCGCCCCTACTTCCTGGTTGCCACCCTGCTCACCGGACTTTCCCTGTGGGTGGGCCACTTCCTGCTGCCGGATGCCAACAAGGTGCGGCTCGCCTTCGAGGAGGCCTACGTGCGCGTGCCTTTCCGCGTGCAGGACCGGCACCTCCACCGCGAGATCGCACCGGGTGCCATCGCCTACTGCGAGAGCTACGCCGTGGACCAGCGAACGGCCTTCCGCTTCAGCCTGGAGCAATGGGACGGTACCGAACTGCGCAAGAAGCTGCTCAGCGACCGTGCGGTCTTCGACACGACCACCGGGCATTGGACCGTCTTCGACTACACCCTGCGCACCTTCGAGCCCGAAGGGGAACGCATCCACAAGGGTGCCCGGCTGGACACGGCCATCGCCCTGGTGCCGGGCGACCTGGGCCGGCGCAACGAGGTGACCAGCGCCATGCGCACGCCCGAGCTGGACCGCTTCATCGAGGAGGAAACGGCCCGTGGCAGCAACACGAAGGTCTTCGCGCTGATCGAACGCCACCAGCGCACCTCATACCCCTTCGCCAGCTACGTGTTCACGCTGATCGGGCTCAGCATCGCCAGCCGGAAGGTGCGCGGTGGCACGGGCGTACATATCGCGCTCGGCGTGCTCCTGATCCTGCTGTACATCTTCGCCATGAAGATCACCACGGTGGCGGCCACCAACGCCGGTCTGGCACCGTTGATCGCCGTGTGGATACCCAACATCATCTTCGGCCTGGTGGGGCTGGCCATCTACCGCACCGCACCGAAATGAGCTCCCTGGCCGATCGCCTCCTGCAGCTGCTGGAAGGCCTGGACGCGGGTCAGCTCGACGTTCCCGACGGAGTGGACGTGCTGGATCCCTTTCACGGTCCGGATGCCGGCGAGGTGCAGCGCATCGTGCGCACCTTTCATACGAAGTACTACGCCGACGACCGCCACCGCCGGTTGATGCTCGGGATCAACCCCGGGCGTCTGGGGGCCGGTTCCACCGGGCTACCGTTCACGGACACGAAACGCTGCGAGGCGGACCTCGGAATACCGGTCGAAGGCTTCCGGACGCATGAACCCTCCAGCGACTTCTTCTACCGGGTGGTGCGTGCCGCAGGTGGCGCAGGGGCATTCTACGGCCGGGTATACGTGCACGCCATCTGCCCCTTCGGCTTCACCCGCATCGGCCCCACGGGCCGTCCGGTGAACCTGAACTACTACGACGACAAGGACCTTCAAGGCGGCATCACCCCGTTCGTGCATCGCTGGCTGAAGGCCTTGGTGGCCACCGGCATGCGCACCGATCGGGTGTTTTGCGTGGGCACCGGCAAGAACCTGGCCTACCTGGAGAAGCTGAACGCGGAGCTCGGCCTATTTGGGAACATCGTTCCCCTGGAACACCCCCGATACGTGATGCAGTACAAGGCCAGGATGCTCGACCACTACGTGGACAAGTACCTGGACGCGATCGGCGGGGACTGACCTACAGGGGCCTGCGGAAGAGGTAGCGGGTCATGTAGATGCCCGTACCCCCCTTGTTCTCGGCGGGGCTCTGCACCCCGGTGGTCACCGTGTACAGCTCCCAGCCCTGCGAGGTGTAGTCGTCGATGGTCTGAACGATCAGCCGGTCGTTGTTGGCGATGTTCTTGAAGTTGATCCCCGTGAGGCTGTAGAAGTTCAGGAGGTCCTTGCCGATCTCCTGTTCGGCATCGTCGCTGATGATGATGCGCGAACGGCCGATGCCCCCGGGCACCACGCTCTCGATGGTGGAGAACTGACGCCAGGCAAAGGCCGTGGTCTGGGGTTCCGGGCGGAAGCTCCAGGTGACTGCGATCAAGGCACCGGCCAGCAGGCCGATGAGCAGGGTGCGGAGGTCGATCTTCATGGTGGCAGGTCCTATCTTGGTTCCGACAAATATCCCAAAACCCCTGCCAAACCCACACCTCATGTTGCGTCGCACCCTTTCCCTGCTCGTTCTCATGGCCCCCCTGATGCTCCTGGGCCAGACCGTCGTGGACCTTTCCAACGTGGTGGTCAAGGACGGGGACCAGGAGCACACCGGTCAGGACCAGAGCATCGCCCTGCGGGGTGACGAAGGCTCCGAGAACACCGTGCTGTACGTCGACCAGGACCTGACGCTGAAGGTGCATTTCAAGGTGAGCACCCACAACGTGCGTCGCAGCAGCCTGAAGGACAGTGCGGTGAACCTGATCATGACCCTGAACATGGAGGCCGGCAAGAAGAAGGACAAGCGGCGCACGGAGAAGATCTTCTACATGGACGATGCGCGAACCTCCACCTTCAAGGAGCGTTTCCTCATCAAGCAGGGCATCAACAACCGGATCATCGACGTGTCGTTCGACGCCAAGATCAAGTGAACACCGACGTGCATGGGGGTAGAGCGGCTCTTCGACATACCGGGGCACCAACTGGAGCGGTACCCCCAGGAGGTGGCGATCGCCACCAAGGAGAACGGGACCTGGCGGTCCTATTCCACGCATGAACTGATCGACACGGCGGAGCGCCTCGCGCTGGGCCTGATGGCCCTGGGCGTGGGTCCCGGCGACCGCGTCGCGATCGCCTCGGGCAACCGCAGCGAATGGTGCCTGGTGGACCAGGCCGTGCTGCGCATCGGGGCCATCGGTGTGCCCATCTACCCGACCAGCAGTGCGGAGGACTACGCCTATGTACTGGAGCATTCCGGGTCGAAGGTGCTCTTCGCAGCGAACGAGGAGATCCACGCCAAAGGCGACCAGGCCCGGGCCTCATGCCCTGCCCTGGAACACCTCTTCACCTTCGACCGGGTGGAGGGCGCCCGGCATTGGAGCGATGTGCCGGAAATGGGACGCGAAGAGGACCGGCCCACCCTGAAGGGCTACCAGGACCAGGTGGAACGCGGGGACCTGGCCACCATCATCTACACCAGCGGCACCACCGGCAGGCCCAAAGGCGTGATGCTGACGCATGACAACATCCTCAGCAACGTGGTGGGCAGCATGACACGCTTCCCGGTCGACGCCAATGCCCGCTGCATCAGCTTCCTGCCGCTCTCGCACATCTACGAGCGCATGCTCATGTACCTGTACCTGTACGCGGGCGTGAGCATCCACTTCCAGGAATCACTGGACGATCTGGGCGACCGCATCCGCGAGGTGGAGCCCGACGTCTTCACGGCCGTGCCCCGCCTGCTCGAAAAGATCTACGACCGCATCGTGGGCAAGGGCGAGGAGCTCACCGGCATCAAGCGGAAGCTCTTCTTCTGGGCGCTGGACCTGGGCCACCGGTACGAAACGCATGGCCGAAGTCCGTGGTACGACCTGCAGTTGAAACTGGCCCGCAAGCTCATCTTCAGCAAGTGGCAGGCAGCCCTGGGTGGCAAGGTGCGCATCGTGGCCAGCGGAAGCGCGGCCCTGCAACCTCGGCTTGCGAGGGTGTTCACCGCGGCCGGCATCCCGGTCATGGAAGGCTATGGGCTCACCGAGACCTCGCCCGTGGTGTCGGTGAACGACCTGCGCCAGGACAACTTCCGCATCGGCACGGTGGGCCGACCCATCCCTGGCGTGCAGGTGCGCATCGCAGAGGATGGGGAGATCCTGATCAAGGGCCCCAACGTGATGCAGGGTTACTACAAGCGTCCTGAACTGACGGCCGAAGTGATGGACACCGAGGGATGGTTCCACACCGGGGACATCGGCGAGATCACCGCGGAGGGTTTCCTGCGCATCACCGATCGCAAGAAGGAGATCTTCAAGACCTCCGGTGGCAAGTACGTGGCGCCACAGGTCCTGGAGAACAAGCTCAAGATGTCGCGCTTCATCGAGCAGGTGATGGTGATCGGCGAGAACCGCAAGTTCCCCGGGGCGCTCATCGTACCCAGCTTCGCCTTCCTCAAGGACTACTGCAAGTTGAAGGGCATTCCCTACGAAGGACAGGACCAGGTCATCAACGAGCAGCGCATCATCGACCGGATCCAGCGCGAGGTGGACGCGGCCAACGAAGGTCTGGGACAATGGGAACGCGTGAAGCGCTTCGCCCTACTGCCCTCGGAATGGTCCATTGACGGGGGCGAATTGACCCCCACGTTGAAGCTGCGGCGCAAGCCCATCCTGAACAAGTATGCCGAGGCGGTGGAGCACATCTACCGCGGGACCTGAGCAGGCGTTCCTTAACGTTAGCTTTACACCGACCAATGCAAGGGACCATGATCAGGACCTGTCTGCTTTTCTGTGCCCTGGCCGTTGCGCTCTGGGGATGCCGCAAGGAACCCGGTGAGGGTGGTTTGGCCGAGATCCGTGGATCGGTCTATGTGGTGGAATACGACGACAACACCGGCCAACCCACCGGCGACGAGTACTTCGCCCCGGAGGCCCGGGTGTACATCGTGTACGGCGATCACGACTTTCATGACGATGACGTCCGGACCGGTCCCGACGGGCTGTTCGTCTTCTCCTGGCTGCGCAAGGGTGACTATACGGTGTTCACCTACTCCGAATGCCCGACCTGCCCTTCCGGAACGGAACAGGTCTCCCGGCAGGTCACCATCGACAAGCGGAAAGAGGTGATCACGGTGCCCACCCTGGTGATCGAGGAGTGGCGGTGATGCGTCACTTGCTGCCTTTGCTGGCATTGCTCTGCGTTCTCGATCTCTTCGGGCAGGGTGAACCCATGCGGCGACCCGCCACCAGCACCGAGTATTGGATGAGCGCCGGCGTGGAGGTGAAACCCTTCCGGAAGCCCAGCGGCCGCATCTTCGAGAAGCGCTTCTTCCGGAAGTTCCGCAGCTATGTGGAACTGGGATACCGCAGCCAGGAGAACATCACGGACAGCAGATTGCTGTACACCACCATCGGCGGCCGATACCGCGAGAACAAGCACCTGGCCTTCGGGCTGGACTACCGGTACAACTGGCGCGACCGCTTCTCCCGCAACACCGGACGGATCGATGGTCAGGTGACCTTGAGCGAGGAGTTCGGCGATCTCGAAGCGGACTACCGGATCAATTACCAGCACGAGTTCACGGAGATCGACGAACTCCGGTCCGTGATCAGGAACAGGGTGCAGGTCGAGTACAATGCCCCGAAATTCCCTCTGGACCCCGTGGCCAGCGTGGAGGTCTTCAATGCGCTGGACCCACAGGTGAAAGGGGTGATCGGCATGCGCTACACCCTCTCGGTGAAGTTCGACCTGGGCAAGGACCACGACTTCGAAGTGGGCATCCGGCACGACCGGGAACAGGGCATCCCCGATCCGCGTTACCGGTACATCTTCCTGGTGGCCTACGAACACACCTTGCGATGGGACTGAGGAGCCCCTTCCTCCGCTGGATCCTGTTCGGTCTGGTCGTGCTGGTGGCCGTGCTCATCGGGTACCGCATCATCGATTCAGGCAGAAAGCTGCCGGTGTACGGTCCCGGGCAGTTGGATCCCCGGCTGGTGGACCCCGCCGTGCGCGCGGCCAAAGGCCCCCATCACATCCAGGATTTCCGCCTGGTGGACCAGCAGGGCGACACACTGACCCTGGCCGATGTGGAAGGCCGGATCCTCGTGGCCGACTTCTTCTTCACCACCTGCCCCACCATCTGTCCGAAGATGACCACCCAGATGACGCGCGTGCAGGAGGCCTTCCGCGACGAGCCCTTGGTGGCGATCCTCTCCCACTCGGTGACCCCGGAGATCGACTCCGTGGCCACCCTGGCCGCTTATGGCGAACTGCACGGGGTGGACCCGGACCGCTGGCATCTGCTGACCGGCGACCGGGCACAGATCTATGCCCTGGCGAGGCGTTCCTACTTCGCCGCACTGGACGAGGGCGATGGCGGTCCGGACGACTTCGTGCACACGGAGAACTTCGTGCTGGTGGATCCGCAACACAGGATCCGGGGTTACTACGACGGCACCTCCACCGCCGATGTGGACCGCCTGATCGACGACATCCGGCGCCTTTTGCGGGAGGTGCACGAGGGCTGAGCCCCCCTACCTTTGCCGCATGCGCCAGTGGCTGGACCGGTACTACGGAAGTCTCCGCAAGGTGAAGCTGAACTACGTGCTGCTGAACCTGGCGAACGCCCGGCGGTTGCGGCATACGCAGGCCATGCTGCGCAGGCATGGGATCAAGCGTTCGGCGCTGCTTCCCTTGGGCAGCGCGCAGATGCCCAAGGAGCCCGGCGACATCCCCTGGCTGGATCGTCCGGGGGCCATTGAAGCCCTGGCGGCCGACCCGCGGGTGCAGGCCCTGCCTCCGGCCTTGCGCGAGGCGGTGATGGCCTGGCCGGAAAAGGGCTACCTGATACTGCGCGGCTGTTTCTCGAAGGAGGAGGTCGCTGCCATCAACGCGGAAGTGGACCGATTGATCGATCGGAAGGAGGTCGACTTCAACTTCACCGGACGCAAGATCATGTTCGCCTTCCGCCACAGCGACCTGTTGCGTAACGTGGTCTCCGACCGCCGCATCCTGGACGTCCTGGACCTGCTGCTGGGCCGGCGCATGCGCCCCTTCCAGAGCATCAACTTCCTGACCGGGAGCGAGCAGGCCGCCCACTCGGATTCGATCCACATGACCACCTACCCGCGCGGCTACCTGACCGCCGCCTGGGTGGCCCTGGAGCCGATGTCAACGGACAACGGCACGCTGGTCTACTATCCCGGCAGTCACAAGCTGCCCTACATGCTCTACGACCGCTACGACCACGGCGGAACCCGATACACCATCGGCAATGAGGCCTATGCGCGGTACGAGAAGGCGGTCGCGGATGCCATCCGTGAGCATGACCTGCAGCCGCAGGAATTCATCGCACAGCCGGGCGATGTGCTGATCTGGCACGCCAACCTGTTGCACGGTGGCAAGCCCATGGCCACACCGAACGCCTCGCGGAAGAGCATGGCCGTCCACTACTTCGCCGAGGACGTGGTGTGCTACCACGAGCTGACCCAACGCGCAGCGTGGATCGACCCGGACGACGGGCTCCGGTCATGAACGTGCTTTCGGTGGACCGCCTGGCGAAGGCCTTCGGGCCCCGCACCCTGTTCGAGGACGTCTCCTTCGGTGCAGCGGCAGGCCAGAAGATCGCCATCGTGGGCCGGAACGGCAGCGGCAAGAGCACCCTGCTGAAGTGCATCGCGGGCGTGGAGCAGCCCGATGCCGGTACGATCACCTTCAATCGGGGCATCCGCGTGGGCTACCTGGACCAGGACGTGGCCATGACCAGCGACCGGACGCTCGTGGACGAGATGCTGGACCAGGACGACGACCGCTCGGTGGCCATCCGCGCCTACGAACATGCCCTGGCCGGTGGTACAGGTCCGGCACTGGAGAAGGCCCTCGCGCGCATGGAGGAACTGAAGGCCTGGGACCACGAGGCACGCATCAAGGGTCTCCTGTCGCAGTTCGGGCTCACCGACCTGGAGGTGCCCGTGAACAGGCTCTCAGGCGGTCAGCAGAAGCGGCTGGCCTTGGCCAAAGTGCTGCTGGACCGACCCGATGTCCTGATCCTGGACGAGCCCACCAACCACCTGGACGTGGCCATGATCGAGCAGTTGGAGGGTGAACTGGCCGTGCCCGGTCTCACCCTGCTGCTGGTGACCCACGACCGTTATTTCCTGGACAACGTCTGCGATGAACTGATCGAGATCGAGCGGGGCGGTGCCCAACGCTTCCGGGGCAGTTACAGCTACTACGTGGAGAAGAAGGCCCTCGCTGACGCCGTGGCCGAGGCCACCCAGCAGCGTCTGCAGGGGCTGATGCGCCGCGAGCTGGCGTGGATGCGCCGCATGCCTCGAGCGCGGGGCACCAAGAGCCGGAGCAGGGTGGCCGCCTTCCATGACCTGGAAGAAGCCGCCGGAAAAAGGGCGCAAAAGGACGAGCTTTCCCTTTCGGTGAACGTGACCCGGCTGGGGGGCAAGGTGATCGAGGTGCGGAACCTGCACAAGGCCTTCGGCGACCGGGTGATCGTGGACCGCTTCAGCTATTCGTTCAAGCGTGGCGACCGCATCGGGCTCGTGGGACCGAACGGTGTCGGAAAGAGCACCTTCATCGAACTCATCACCGGGGCCATGCCCCCGGACAAGGGCAAGGTCACCATCGGCGACACCGTGGTGCTCGGCCATTACGACCAGCAGGGTGCGCAGTGGCCGGAGGAAAAGCGGGTGATCGAGGTGGTGCGAGAGATCGCGGAAGTGATCCCCTTGAACAAGGGCCGTGAGCTCACCGCCGCCCAGTTGTTGGAGCGCTTCCTCTTCGACCGCGACAAGCAATGGGACCCGGTGGGCGTGCTCAGTGGTGGGGAACGGCGGAGGCTCTACCTGTGCACGGTGCTCATGGCCAATCCCAATGTCCTCGTGCTGGACGAGCCCACCAACGACCTCGACATCCCCTCCCTTTCCGCACTCGAGGATTTCCTCCTGGACCTGGACGCCTGCATCCTCGTGGTGAGCCACGACAGGCACTTCATGGACCGCGTCTGCGACCGCCTGCTCGTGTTCGAAGGCAAGGGCGCCGTGCGGGAGAGCGTGGGCAGCTATTCGGACTATCGGGAGGCCTTGCAGGCGGAGCAACGAAAGCCGGCACCTGCGACCCGCCAAGCCCCGGTCGGACCGACCGCCTCCAAGCCCCGTCCAAGGAAGATCACCTACGCGGAACGGCTGGAACTGGAGCGGCTGGAACTGGAGCTGCCCGACCTGGAAGCACAGCGTGACAGCCTGACGGCCTCCCTCGGTGAAGCCGACCTCGGGCACGAGGAACTGGCACGCCGGTCGCTGGAACTGGAGGACCTGTTGCGCAGGATCGATACGATGAGCGACCGCTGGCTCGAACTCTCGGAAAAGGCCGAGGCCTCCGCCTGATCAGAACTTGGCGCAGGGCACCACCCGGCGCTTGCTCATCGCCTTCTTCTTGCGCCTGTCCGCCAGCTCGTAGACGAGCGACACCTCGTGGGAACCGGCCGTATAGCCGGCAAGCCGTGAGATGGTGAGGTCGTAACTGTAGCCGATGCGCAGGTCGTTCACCATCACCCCCGCCAGGATGGCGATGGCGTCGTTGTTCTGGTAGCCGGGCTGATAGGCCTTCAGCAGCGGCAACCCGCGGTACCACAGGCCGGCGAAGAACGGTTCGCGTTCGTAGTAGGCGCCCAGGTCCAGCTGGTCGTACTTCTCCTGCGCCCGGTAGTTGAAGGCCGCCACCACGCTCTGCGGATGGTCCTTGATCACCGCGGTACGGATGTTGAAGCGATATCCGCCATGCATGCTGAACTTCCGGGGAAGGCGGCTCTCGCCCGACAGCAGCGACTGGTTCGGTTCGTTCAGGTGGTCCAGTGCCATGCCCAGCCACATCCGCGGGGTGAAGAAGAGCACTCCCGTTCCCATGTTCGTATAGTTCACGGAACGGCCGTCCAGGTTCTCATAGGTCGCCACATCACCGCCCCGCACCAGTTGATCGCCGAACACCAGCCTGGAATAATCCACGGCATGCGACACCCAGCCAATTTGTAGCGCCGGGCGTATGAACACCTTGCGCTTCAGTTCGATCTCATAGGCATACTGACCGGTGACGCTGGTATAGCGCAAGGCTCCCGAGCCGGCCCGGTCGTGCATCATGATCAGCCCCACCCCGCTGTTCAGGTCGCTCAGGTAGTGATCGAAGGCGAAGTTGTAGGTAACGAAGGAGCCGGGGATCGAGGGCCATTGGTCCCGATAGATCGCCCCGAAGCGGGTCTGCAGGGTGGTGCCCGCGAATGCCGGGTTCAGGTAGGTCGGCGTCGCATAGAACTGCGTGAAGTGCGCGTCCTGGGCGGACATCACACCTGCCGCCAGGAGGGCTGAGATAAGGGCTATGTGCCTAGCGATCCTCATGCCGTGTCAAACCCTGGTCCTCGCCGCTGCCAAGAACGATGTCGTGGCTGATCTCCAGCAGTCCGCTCGCCGCAGGGACCTGCAGCTCCTCCGCATGGTCCGGAAAACCGGGTGCCTCCACCGAAAGCGCGAACCGCCCGCCGGGCTCCAGCACCATCAGGAACCGGCCCGTGCGTTGGTCCGTGTTATAGATGCCGACCAGCTCCTCCCCGGCAGGGTCCATGACCAGCACCCGTGCACGTATCGGCCGCTCCAGGCCATCCGTGACCAGTCCGTGGACCACCACCTTCCGCAGCTGGCTGCTCGGGAACACGACCTCGTAGATGTCCTGGCCGCCCAGGCCGCCAGGACGCTCTGAGGAGAAGTAGCCGGTGGTGCCGTCAGCCGACAGGGTGAAGAAGATGTCATCGTTCACCGTGTTCAAGGGATAGCCCAGGTTCTCCGGGTCGCTCCACCCGTTCATGTCCCCGTCCAGCAGGGTGGTCCGGAACACATCGTAGCCACCCATGGTGTTGTGGCCGTTGCTGCTGAAGAACAAGGTGACACCATCGCTGTGGATGAACGGAGCATCCTCGTCGTGCGGCGTGTTCACCACGGGACCCAGGTTCAGGGGCAGGCTCCAACTTCCATCAGGCAACTGACGGATGCGATAGATGTCCCTTCCACCGTACCCTCCCGGACGATCGCTGGTGAAGTAGATCTCGTTCCCTTCAGGAGCAATGCTGGCGCTCGGTTCATGATGTTCGGTATTGATCCTGTCGGTCATCCGCTCCAAGGGGCCCCATCCGCTCTGCTCGTTCATCCGGGTCATCCAGAGGTCGCCACTGACGAGGTCGTCCGAGGTCCGGTATACGATCATGCCGCGACCATCGGGTGAAAGCCCCACGGTGGCGTCCTGGAGCCCGGAGTTGATCGGTGGTCCCACGTTCGTGGCCTTGGACCAGGCGCCTTCGCCTTGCTTCACGCTCCGGTACACGTCCTCCAGGTACTGGCCCGTGGCGTCCTTCCGGGAACCGGTCGTCCCTTCCCTGCGCGAGGTGAAGTACAGTTCACGGCCATCGGCGGTGACCAACGGACAGTAGTCATGTGCGGATGAATTCACGCCGGGCCCCAGGGCACGGATCTGCAGGTCCATCGGATCCCGTTCCAGCAATCGGGCGGTCCGGCACATCGTGATACGGCGCTCCACCTCGGGATCGTCCACCAGTCGGTAATGCAGGTCCTTGTACTGCTGCAGCAGGGTCACGGCCTCATCGAAGCGTTCCTCCCGGTGCAAGGCCAGGGCGAGCTGGTAGTGCGCCTCCGTATGTCCCTCGGCCACGCAGCGCTCGAACAAGGGGATCGCACGGCCTCGTTGTCCACTGGTCCCTGCCAGACAAAGGCCCAGTTCATACCGCACTTCCGTGAATTCCGGATCGACCGGCAACAGGAGCTGATAGATCTTCGCGGCTTCCTGGTACTCCCCGTTGGAGAGCAGCACCTTGGCCTCGTCAAGCATGCGGTTGTGCATGCGCTTGTAGCCCGTCTGGGCATGGGCCGTCACTGTGGCCAGGCACAGGACGATGGTGAGCGATCGGATCGTGAGGTCCATGCGGTCAACGTAATAGGGTGACATCACCGCTGAGCACCTCCTCACGGCCGTCACTGAATTTGGCGTAGGCTTTCCAGGCGTACACGTCCTGCTTGGCCGGGCTGCCTCGGTAGAAGCCGTCCCAGCCCTTGGTCACGTCGTTCGTCTCGAACACGAGCTCACCCCAGCGGTTGAACACCTGCAGCCGGTATTTCTCCACCCCTTGGTACACGGGGAAGAAGTGGTCGTTGGTGAACCCGTTGGGATCATAGGTCCCATCCGTCGGACCACTGCTGCCCGGCGTGAACGCGTTCGGGAACCGGATGTCTCCCGAAGCCTCCCCGATCACGGCGCTCTCAAGCAGGAACGTGTCCGGGCAGTTCCAGGCGTTGTTGGCCACCAGCATCACGTCGAAGGTGCCTGCCGACTGGTAGTAATGCACCGGATTGAACTCGGCGCTCGTGGTACCGTCGCCGAAGTCCCATTGGAAATCGGTGGCGTTGCCGCTCAGGTTGTAGGTGAACACCGGCTGGCTTGGGACCACCACCTGCGTGGGTTGGAGCACGAAGTACGCAGTGGCGTTCGGGTGTACGATGACGGAATCCACCTGCACGTAGGTGTTCGCCGACCCTCCCAGACCGAAGGCCGTGAGCGTCACCGTATAGGTGCCGGGCACCGTGTACGTGTGGATCGGATCCGTGGCGCTGGACGTGGAGCCATCACCGAAGTTCCATTGGAAGTTCGTGGCCTGCACGGAGGTGTTCGTGAATTGTACCGTCAGGGGCGCACATCCCTGCCCCCCTCCTTGGAAGCTCGCCGTGGGAGGTGGCGGCAGGATCTCCACCAACTGCATGGCCGTGTCCGAGCACATGGTGCCTGAAACGATCAGTGATATGGTGAAGGTTCCCCAGGTCCCGTAATCGTGATCGGCCGGGTCCTGGGCTGAACTGGACGTACCATCGCCCAGGTCCCAGCTGTAGTTCCAATTCCCAGGCCCGCTCAGGTTGTTGAAGGAAACGGTGCTCGCGGGATACTGCTGCGTGAACGGGGTGGCCTGAAAACCGGCGACCGGCACCGGATGCACCACGATGGGCTGGTCCAAGGTGTCCGTACATCCGAAGGCCGATGTGGTGATCAGGGTGACCGTGTACTGCTGGTCGTTGGTGGTGTTGTTCAAGTAGGTATAGCTCGGGCTGGGTCCCACCAGCAGGGTGCCGTCGCCCATGTCCCACAAGTAGTTGTTCGCACCTTGGGACAGGTCCGTGATGATCGGAGAGAAAGGCGAACAGCCTGCCGTATCCATGGTGAACAGGGCGGTCACGGGCGGGTACACCCCGATGGTATGCAGGGTCGTATCGGTACATCCGAAGTCGGTCCCTGCGATCAGCTCCACATCAAAATACTGGGTGCTGGCGGAGGTGTTCGTGAACGTGTGCGCGATGTCACCCGGTCCGGTCAGCTGGCCCGTCCCATCCCCAAAGTCCCAGTCCATGGTGCTGGCACCAATGGTCTGGTCCTGGAACAGGACGTCCAGCGGCGCACAACCATCCAGAACGTCAGGCGTGAACTGCGCGATGGGAGCCGGGTGGACAAGGATGTCCCTGGATGCCGTGTCCGTACAGCCGAAGGCGCTGGACGCGACGAGTTGGGCAGTGAATAGAGCGTCGTTCAGGCCCTGGTTGAGGTACAAGTGATCGGGTGATGCGAGCGCGCTCGCCTGACCGTCACCAAAATCCCAGAAGTAGGCGTTCGCTCCGGTGGAGACATTGGAGAAGTCCGGATCGAATGGCGAACAACCGACCGTGTCGGCCACGAAACCTGCAGTGACCTGTGGATAGACCGTGACCTGGGCCGTGGCGGTGTCCGTGCAGCCGTTCAAGGTCGATGCCGTGAGCAGGACCGGATAGCTGATGGGCCCGGGTCCTTGGAAGTTGTACCAGGTGTGCTGGTGTACCGCCACGTTGGTGTCCAGGCCCGACCCATCACCGTAGGTCCAGCTGTACTCATCCCCCCCAGAGGAAAGGTTGACCACGTCGGCGGTGAGCGGATGGCATCCATCCAGCGCGCTCAGCGTGAACTGCGCCGTGGGGTTCGGGAACGTGGTGACCTGCGCCGTGGTGGTGTCGGTGCAACCGAAGGCATTGGACGCGATCAAGGTCACAGGAAGCGTCAGGTCGTTCGTCGTGTTGTTCACGTACGTATGGGTCGGGGTCGGTCCCGTGCCGGTGGAACCATCTCCGAAATCCCATTGGTAGCTCACAGCACCCACCACGCTGGGAAAGGTCACCGAAAGCGGACTGCAACCGCTGTCCGGCTCCGTCACGAACGAGAAGTTGGGCTCCGGGAACACGGTGATCTGTTGGGTGGTGGTGTCCGAACAGCCTGCAGGAGAGATCGCCACCAGGGTCACCGTATGGATGTCCAGGAAGAAACTCGTGTTGGTGTAGCCGTGCGATGGGTTCGGAAGTGTGCTCGTGCCCCCGTCTCCAAAGTCCCAGAAATAGCTTCCGGCACCTGTGCTCAGGTTCGTGAAATCCACGTCCAATGGAGCACACCCGGGCGTAGCGTTGTGCGAGAACTGGGCCACGGCTCTCGGGGTCACCGTGATGCTCATGACCGTGGTGTCCGAACATCCGAACAACGTGGACGCAACAAGGGTGACCGTGAAGGTGGAGTCCGCCGTTCCATTGTTCACGAACGAATGGGATGGGGTCGTCTGGCTGCTGGTGCTGCCATCCCCGAAGTCCCAGGAATAGCTCACAGCCCCGGTGCTGGTGTTGGTGAAGTTCACATCGAGCGGGGTGCAACCCAGCACGACGTCCGGCGAGAAGGCGGCCACGGGCGGCGCCTCCACCAGTACGTTCTGCGTACCCGACCCTGAACAGTGGAGGGTGGTCGCGATCAGGGATACGGTGTAGGCACCCGCCGCGGCGAAGGTGTGCAGTGGGTCCTGGACCGTGTCCGTGCCTCCGTCACCGAAGTCCCAGGCCCATTGCACAACGGGGTTCAAGGCCGCGGTCTGCGTCTGGTCCAGGAACTGGACGGGCTGCCCGAAGCACACATCCTGTGCCCCGATGCCCACCTGTGGCGGATCGAAGACATGGACGGTATCGGTACGCGTATCGGTGCAACCCAGGGCGTTGGTGACGGTCAGGGACACCACGTAGTCGCCCGGAGAACCATAATGGTGCGGCGGCGGGGTCGCCTGGTTCGTGGTGGTCCCATCACCAAGGTCCCAGAAATGCGTCACCGCATTGATGGAGGTATTGGTGAAGGCCACGGTGAGCGAGTCGCAGGCGGCATCGTCGCTCAAGACGAACTGTGCCGTAGGACTGGGAAGCACCACCACCTGCACCGACGCGGTGTCGGCACAACCGGCGGTGGCACCCTGGATACTGGCCGCATAGGAAGCCATGTACACACCTGGAGTGTGATAGGTATGGGCCTGGTCACCGGATCCCGTGATCTGGTATCCGTTCCCCGTGCCAAAGTCCCACTGGAAAAAGTTGGCCCCGCCGTTCGTCGTCTGGTTGAAGAAGGCCGTCTCTCCGGCACAGATGGTGTCGGGGGAAACGGACAAGGTGACGTCGGGAGGCGGAACGATGGTGATCTGAACGTAGGCCGTGTCGATGCCGCAGTAGTTGCTGTCCAGCATCATCACCTCGTAGGTGCCGATGCCCGGATAGGCGATCGTATGCGGGAAGGTGGGCGGCCAGGGGGTCCAGTCGATGATGGAATCCTGACCCTGTCCCCAATAGTCACCGAAGTTCCAGTACTCGTATCGCTGATAGATGTTGCCCTGCTGCAGGCAGTTGCGATCGGTGGTGTTCAGGTACGTCACCTCATTGTCCGGCCAGCAAAGGAGGGTGGCCGAGGGCGTGATGTTCGCACTGTCGAGGTCCCAGACGCGGATCGGGTTGAACGTGGCCTGGCTCGCCCCGCCTTGCAAGGCGTTGCAATAGTTCTCGGCCTCCAGTGTCACCACCGTCTCGCAGCCCACGGTGCCTTGCAGGTAGGTATGCGAGATGGTCTGGCCCCAATTCGTGTGATCCAGCACCAGGGGAGGACTGCCGTCCCCGAAGTCCCAGGTGAAGGTGGTGTTCTCAGACACGTTCGTGCTCGAGTTGATGAACTCGATCGCCTGTGGAGCACAGATCTGCGTCAATCCACCGATCGGGATCTGGATGGAGGCGCTCGTGCTTTCCTCCATCACCACCACCCCTTGAACCACACAGCCTGTGGCGATCTCCGTGAACACCACGATGAACGTGTCCACCGTCGAGGGGTACACATGGCTTACCGACTGCGGTGGCACCAGTGAGGCGCCGATGTGGAGCGGGGAACCATCCCCCCAGTCCACCGTGAAATTGCCAACGGCATTCGGTGTCGCGATCAGCAGTGTGAAGTTGGTCCCCGAACAACTGAACCAGTAGGGGGACGCCGATGGCACCCCATTGTAGTCATACAACTGCGGGCATTGACCCAGAGCGAGCGCACCCTGGAGCAGAAGCAGCGGTGCGAGCAGCCCTCGGAACGGAAGCCTCGGAGACTTCATCACGCACCTTGATACGCAACACCAGGGCCGGGGGATACGTGGACCGCCCCCCCGGTTCGACGAACCGGGCCGTTCCACCGACCATCCCCTTCAGGGTACGGACCGGATCAAGGAGAACCCTTGCTCGCCCCCTGCGTATGAAGCCGACCGGACCTCTTCATGGAACACTACGACCTTTGCGTGATCGGTGGTGGCCCTGCAGGCTACGCTGCGGCCATGCGCGCCATAGACCTGGGCATGCGGACCTTGCTCGTGGAGCGGGACCGCATCGGCGGCACCGGCATCTATAACGGCGCGCTCACATCCAAGACGCTCTGGGAGATCTCCCAACGGGTAGCGGCCGTCAACGAAATGGTCCGACCCAGGGGCCGGGAACCGTTCCGCATGACCTGGGAAGAGGTCTCCAGGACCCTGAACGAGGCCGTCTTCGAAAGGAAGTACCTCTATGCCTGTCACCTCCAACTTCTCCAGAACAACGGCACGGACCAATTCAGGCATGAAAGGGGCACCGCCCGCTTCATCGACCCCCACCGCATCCGGATCGAACGTCCGGGGTGCACGGTCGATGTGACGAGCGCACGCACCATCGTGGCCACCGGCAGCAGGCCACGCACCCTGCCCGGAGTGCCGGTGGATGAGCGCCGCATCATGACCAGCGATGGCATCTTCGCACTGGAGGACCTTCCCGAAAGCCTGGTCATCATCGGAGCAGGCGTCATCGGTTGTGAGTTCGCCACGATCCTCAGCAATTTCGGACGCACACGCGTGCACCTCATCGACCGCGCCGCCCGCATCCTTCCGTTCGAGGACGAGGACGTATCCGAACTGGTCGCGTCCAACCTGGAACGCAAAGGCGTGATCGTGCACAGGGAGGTGGCCCTTGAGCACCTGGAGCACCTCCCGGACGCCGTGCGATTCTCCTTGAAAGGGAAGGACGGCAAGGTGGTGGCACACGAAGCGGAACGTGCGCTGCTATCCGTGGGCCGGGTCCCCAACCTGGAGGGGCTCGGCCTGGACCTTGCCGGCGTGCAACAGGATCCGGCCACTGGAAGGGTGGTGCTGGAGGGAACCCGCACCAATGTGCCACATATCCATGTGGTGGGTGATGCCACCGGCAGCAACATGCTCGTGAACCTCGGTGAACTCGCGGGCCGCCATGCCGTGGAGGAACTAGGTGGGCTGCCCCTGGAGGCCATGGAGACCAATGGCAGCAGCACCATCATGTTCCTGGACCCGGAAGTGGCCGGTGTCGGGGTCAATGAGCAGCAATGCCGTCAACGGAACATCCCCCACCGCGTTGCCCGCATCGACTATGCCTGTCTGGCGAGGGCCATCGCCATGCGCCGAACGCAGGGGTTCTTCAAACTGATCGTGAGCGACGATCGGGAGATGCGGATCCTGGGCATGCGCGCGGTGGGCGAACACGCGTCCAGTGCCATCCAGGCCGTGGCCCTCATGATGCACCTGGGGGTCGGAGTGCGGACCCTGACCAAGCTCGTCCATCCACATCCGAGCATCACCGAGGGCGTTCAGGAATGCGCCCGGATGCTCTTGAACGAGAGCATCTTCAAATCCCCCGTGTTCGGCGACAAGATGCGCTGCCACACGTGGCGACCGGGGCAGGCCGACACCCGCGCCGCCTGATCAATCCAACGTGGGTGGCCCCGGGTCCTGGAAGTCGGGGTCGTTGATGAACTCCGTGTCGGTCAACGTGTTCAGAAAGGCGAGCAATTGCTGCTTCTTCTGCGCGGTGAGCTGTAGCCCACCCGTCGTGAACTTCATGAACGCATCGATGGTGGGCGAGGGATGCCCGCCCGAATCATAGTGGTCGATCACTTCCTCCAGGGTCTGGAAGCGCCCGTCGTGCATGTACGGGGCCGTGAGGGCCACATTGCGTAGGGTCGGTGTCTTGAAGCGGCCCATGTCCGCCGGGTTCCCGGTCACGCCACCGGCGCCCAGGTCCGAGAAGACCGAGTCCAGACCATTGTTGTGCAGCTGGTGGTCGGTGAACATGGCACCACCAAGTGAATGGCAGTGGAAACAATCGGCACCCCCCTGCCCACCGGGAACATCAGGAGGAAAACCCCCTTCTGCCTGGAACAGGAAAAAGCCCTGCTGCTCCTCGGGTGTGAAGGCTTCCTCCCCGCGCAGCACACGATCATACTTCGCGTTGGAGCTCACCATGGTCCGCATGAACTGGGCGAGGGCCTTCGCCACGAGCATCGAATCGATCTGCGTGGTGCCGAACGCACGCAGGAACAGTTGCTCGTACGCCGGATCGGCCTGCAGCTTGGACACGGCGTTCGGCCAGGTGTCGTGCATCTCGATGGGGTTCACCACCGGCTCCAGGGCCTGGGACTCCAAGGTGGGCGATCGACCGTCCCAGAAGTAGAACAGGTCCCACGCCAGGTTGATCGGGGCCATGGCGTTGCGGTCCCCCTCGATGCCATCGATCCCCGTGCTGAAGGGGGTGCCGTTGTCGGTGAACGAGAACGGTGCTGCATGGCAGCTTCCGCAACTCTGTGTGTTGTCCCCCGAAAGGCGCTCCTCGTAGAACAGGAATCGACCCAGCTCCACGCCTTCCTCGGTCAGTTCATTGTCCGGCGTAGGCGGAAGAGGCGGAAAATAGGAAGGGACCTGCAGGCCGTAGGGGGTGGGACCGGAAGCACCTCCCCCTCCTCCGACCGATGGATCGGGGTCCTTCTTGCAGGCCGCCAGAACGACCGCGGCGAACAGTGCCAACGTCAGCTCCTTTCTCATGGTACTTGATCGATCGGGCGCTCATCGGTGAGCGACCCAAGGAACTCGAGCAGGTCGCTGCGTTCCTGCGATGAAAGCGTGAATGGCCGAACGGCCGGACTTTGGTTCGGATGCCCCACCCCTCCGCTCATGAAGTGGTCGATCACCTCGTCCAATGTGGTCATGGAACCGTCATGCATGTAGGGCGCCGTGAGGGCGATGTTGCGCAAGGTCGGCACCATGAACTTCCCATCGTCCGCGGGGTCCAGCGTGATGCGCCCCCGGCCTTCGTCCTCATACACGGCATACAGCCCGATGTTCCTGTACGAACGATCGCTCAGGTCGAACCCGTTGTGACAGGCGGAGCAGTTCGCCTCCGGACCATTGAAGACCTGCAGACCCCGTTGCTCGGCCTGGCTCAGTGCATGCACGTCGCCTTGAAGGAACCGGTCATACCTGGACCATCCGCTCAGCAGGGTGCGTTCGTAGTTGGCGATCGCCCTGGTGATGACCCCCGCGTCCAGGTCGCGGCCGAACGCCTTCCTGCTCAGGGACCGATAAGGCTCTTCATCCTTCAGGAGCAGGGCGGCCTCATGGATGTCGAAGTCCATTTCCACCGGGTCATGGATGGGCGCCAGGACCTGCATCTCGAGGGTGGGTACGCCGCCATCCTTGAAGAAGGCGGGGTGGTGGGCCACATTGGCGAGCGTGGGCGAGTTCCGCAGACCCGGACGTCCCTGCACTCCCAGGCTGATCGCGACCGTATCGCTGAAGGCGCGATCGGGGAAATGGCAGGACCCACAGGATACCTCACCACCGCGTGACAGTCCGGGTTCGAAAAAGAGCGCCTTCCCGAGCTGTACGCTTTCAGTGGTCAAGGGTACCTCCTCGTTCATTGGAGGGACCGGGTGACCCGGTGGCACCTGCAGGGGGAACGGCGAGGTCGGGCCCGGCACTCCGTCCGTATCCCGTTGACAACCCGCCGCCAGCACCAGCAGGGCCGCTCCAAATCCCAGGCTCACGCTCCTCCTCATTCCAGCTCCAGCGCGTGCTTTACGTGCTCCATGAGCCGCAGGGCCACATCCACGTTGGACCCTCCATGGAACTGGTTATCGATCGCCAGGTCGAGCGTGTCCGTTCCCGAATGGAAGAACCGGTCCACGTGCACCCTCAGCGTCGCTTGATGGGTCACTCCCTCCATGATCGTGATGGGGAGCAGTGATTGGACCTCCGCGAGCGTAAAGCAGGTATCCAGCCCGGCATGGATCGAGAACGTGGGCAGCACGTTCCCGGTCCCGTTGGGGTCCGTGTCATAGCGACCATCGAAGATGATGAACCGGTAGCCCGTGGTCCAGGTCCAGTAGGTCCCATTGCTCAGGCTCAACGGATGTCCTTGTGGATATTGCGCGGGATCGGAGTTGTTCAGGTCTTCCGGGATGCCGATGCCGGTGAGCAGATGGGTGTAGGTCCCCCCTGGGACCGTGAACGAATAGGTGACGGGACCACCCCCCAGGTCGACCAGGTCGATGTCGAGCAACTCCGCGGTGTCCGTGGCGGAGACCAATCGCATCTCCGACAGATAGGCCCTCAACTGGTCCACGAACACGCGATAGTCGTTCACGTTGTGGTACTCCGTGTTGGTGGCGAAAGGTTGCCCCTCCCAATCCGCGATGATGGTCAGTTCCAGCTGACCGGGACCTGGTCCGGCAGGAGGCTTATAGCACCCCGAGAAGAGGATGGCGGCCGCCAGTACACTCAATGATGATCGCTTCCGGTCCATGTGCGCGAAAATGACGTTCCATCCCTGAACACCGTTGTC
Organism: Flavobacteriales bacterium; assembly: GCA_020635695.1. Lineage (GTDB taxonomy): Bacteria > Bacteroidota > Bacteroidia > Flavobacteriales_F > PHOS-HE28 > PHOS-HE28. The sequence continues at coordinate 187,317 of JACJZH010000003.1, forward strand.
CGATCCGGCGTTCGCAAGACCAACGGCTTATCCTGTGCAAGATACGGCAGCCGGCAGCCCGGACATGGTGACCACGCTCACCCTCAGGCTATCTTGCCGGGGATGTTCACGGTGCTTCGCAGTTCGGCCGGCGCGGGCAAGACCCATGCCTTGGTGAAGGAGTACCTCAGGCATTGCCTGGACACGGACCGCACCGATTCCTATCGCCAGGTCCTGGCGCTCACCTTCACGACAAAGGCGGCCGGAGAAATGCGGGAACGGGTGCTGAGCTACCTGCGCCACCTCTCAGCCGGACAAGGCGGCGGTACCGCCCTTGAGGATGTACGCCAGGTGCTGCTGGACCGCACCGGGATGAGCGGCGAGGAACTTCAGGAACGAGCACGGGCGGTCTTCTCCCACATGCTGCACCATTGGTCCGACGTATCGATCGGCACGATCGATGCCTTCACCCGCCGCCTGCTTCGCCCGTTCGCCAGGGACCTTCGTCTGGACCATGACCTGGAGATGAGCACGGAGGTGGCTGAACTGCTGGACAGGGCGGTCTTCTCCCTGCTGAACGAGGCGGGAACCTCTCCTGCGATGACGCGACTCCTCACCAGGACCGCCTTGCGCATGGTGGAGGACGGATCACGCTGGCGGCCCGATGGACCTCTGCGACTCCTGGCCAATGAATTGCTCATGGAGCGCTCCGTTCGTCCATTGTCCGAACTATCCACGCTATCCCTGGAGGAAGTGCTTGAAGCGGAAGGGGCGATCAAGGCGGCCATCGATGGGTTCAGGCATCGCGTGCAGGAGCTTGGCCGGCGCGGTTCGACCCTGTTGAAGGAAGCGGGTCTGGACGCCTCCGACCTCTACCAAGGGGCCCGTGGGTTGCCGACGTTCCTGGGCATGTTGTCCAGCTATGAGGGGCGATACGTTCCACCGAACAGCTACGTCCAACGCATGCTCGATGGTGAGAAATGGCATTCGGGCAAAGCTTCCACCGAAGTCCAGGAGCGGAGCGAAGCGGTCCGCCCATTCCTCGTGTCCTGTTGCCTGGAAGCCCTCGCCTTGATCGAGGAAGGACATCAGGACGACCTGCTCGGACGCGCGGTCCTCAAGGACCTGATGCCCACGGCCGCCCTGCACGAGCTGAACGTTCATCTGGAACGCGGGAAGGCCGATGAAGGGGTGGTCTTCTTCAGCGATCTGACGCGAAGCGCCGCGCGACTCGTTCGTACGGAACCCGTCCCTTTCATCCATGAACGCATGGGGGAGCGCTATCAGCACTTCCTTCTCGATGAGTTCCAGGATACCTCGCTCATGCAATGGCAGGGACTGCTTCCGCTGGTCGACCACGCACTGGCATCGGGCGGTTCCGTGTTCCTGGTCGGGGATGGTAAACAGGCGATCTACCGCTGGCGGAACGGGGAGGTACGCCAGTTCCTGGATCTGCCCCGGATCTTCGCCCCGGAGGGCCTTGCTGATGCACCGGCCGTGGAGCGAACGCTGATCCGTGAATTCAAGCCCCGCGAACCCCTGCACGCAAACTACCGCTCAGGCAGCGCCATCATCCGGTTCAACAATGACCTGTTCGCCGGGCTGGCAGGTTCCATGCTCCCTCCGGAACTGCAGACCGTCTATGCCGGGCATGAACAGTCAGCATCGAGGCAGGAGGAAGGTTCGGTGCGCGTGGACCGGCTTCCGGAGCGATCGCCCGACACGGACTCGACCTCCGAACGGGCCGACCGGATCGTCGGGTACGTTCAGGAAATGATCGCCCAGGGCCATGCACCTGGCGATATCGCCATCCTGGTCAGGACAAGTGCGCAGGGAAAGGACGTGGCGAACTGGTTGATGAACGCCGGTATCGGGGTCGTGTCATCCGATGCGCTCCAGCTGGGGGGCGACCCCACCACGGAATTCGTGGTGGACCTGCTCCGGTGCCTGCAGGGACCCGACCAGCCGGCGGCCACGCGGGCACTTCAACAGTGGGCCCGGCTGATGGCGACCGAGGAAGGAGTGGCCGTGGATCCCTTTGGACCGGACGAGCGCGACCCCTTGGTCCGGATCGAAGAGATCATCGGATCGATGGGCCTCAAGGACCACCAGGCCGCTCCAGCGGACCTCATCCTGAGGATCTTGTCCGCCATGAACATCGACCCCGGAGCGGATGCCTATGCATTGACGTTGCTGGATGAGGCACATGCCCATGCCGTGGGACATGGAGCCGACCTGTCCGGGTTCATCGCCCATTGGGACAGGAGCGGCGCCGGACGCGGCGTCGTTCCTCCTGAACATGGCCAGGCGGTCCGGATCATGACCATACACCGCTCCAAAGGCCTGCAGTTCCCGGTCGTCATCGTTCCCTTTCCGGAGGTGGGAAGAGCTTCCGGCAAGGACCTGCTGTGGGTGACTCCGGGGGAGACCGTCCCCGGCCTGCCAGCAGCCCTGGTGCGCATGCGGAAGGACCTGGCAGAGGTCGGCGTCCCGGAGGCCGTGGAAGAGCAGCATCTCCGCGCACTTGATGATCTGGACCTGCTCTATGTCGCATTCACCCGGGCGGAGGACGCCCTTTACGTGGTGTTGGACAACGGGCGCAGCGGTCTCTCCGCGGCCATTGCCGGCCTGCTGGGACCGTGGGAGGATGACCGCTATTCCCTGGGGTCGCTCCCTCCCGTGAAAAGGGCCGCTCCCGGACCCACGGGCAGGGCATGGCCCGCCATGCGCTCCAGGGAATGGGATGCCACCCCACATTTCCGGACCGAAGCCCCTCCCGGCTGGAGCGCCCACTCTCCCGACCCGTTCCGATCACATGGCACCATGGTCCATGAACTCCTCGCTGAAGTGAGGACCCCGGAGGACCTGGACCGCGTGCTTGAACTGGCCACCAGGAGGAGGACCCTCTCCGTGGAAATGGCCGCGCAGTTGCACGAACAACTGGCACCCCAGTTGTCCGGCCCGGATCTCGCCCGCTTCTTCGGGAACGACCTCGCCGTGCGCACCGAGGCGTCGATCATCCATCCGGACGGTGGCGTCCTTAGACCCGATCGCATCGTTCGGAAGGACGACCGCATCCGGTTGCTGGACATCAAGACCGGGGACGTCCGTGGCGACCATCAGGACCAGATGAGGAGCTACATGGACGTCCTCCGGTCCACGGGCGAGACGGTGGAACTCGGTGCGCTCTGGTACGTGCGCACCGGTGAAGTGCACCTGGTGGAACCCATGGCATGACGATCCACTGGATATCGCGATCCTTCAAGGAACTGGACCTGGACCTGTTCCACGAGGTCCTGCGGTTGCGCACGGACGTGTTCGTGGTGGAGCAGCGATGCGCCTATGCCGAACTGGACGGGCAGGACCCCTCGGCATTGCACCTTGTGGGAAGGCTCTCGGACGGATCGCTCGTGGCCTACGCACGGCTCCTTCCACCTCAGGAGGATGGCCACGTGCACATTGGCAGGGTGGTCGTCCGACCGGACCATCGGGGCCAGGGGCTGGGACGCGAAACGATGAAGAGAAGCCTGGACCTGGCCGCTCGGGAATATCCGGACCGGAAAGTCTGCATCTCGGCCCAGGCGTACCTCCTGGAATTCTATGGGAGCCTGGGGTTCAGCGCCTGTTCATCCGTGTACGACTGGGATGGCATTCCACACGTGGACATGATCCTCAGCGGACCAGCGTAATGCTCCCAAGGACGTCCCTTGGCGCTGCTCCCAAGGCGCTGTAGCGTATCCGAAAGGCGTAAACGCCCGGGATCGCACCCTCACCGTCCCATCCCTTGGAAGGGTCATCGCTACGGAACAGTACCTGGCCCCATCGGTCGAACACCTCCAGGTCCCAGCCCTGAGCGCCAAGCACGCTGGGCAGAAAGACATCATTGATCCCATCCCCATCCGGGGTGAAGGCGTTCGGTACATACAGCAGCTCCTCCAGGACCTGCACGATACGGGCCGTGGTGTCCATGCAACCGAACGCCGAGGTCACCACCTGCAGGACCGTGAACTCCCCGCCATCACTGAACGTGTGCATCACCTGTGGCCCCTCGTAGGTGGTGCCGTCCAGCAGGTAGGTCCATGCAACGCCGCCCAAGGACCCGTCCAAGAGCGCCACGGTCGGGTCGAATACATTGGTGGTGGGAGGAAAGACCTCGAACGCGGCCTCCGGTACCGGGTGGACGGTGACCGCGGCTGGAACGGTCCAGGATACCGTATCCACGCAGCCGGAATCGGTACGCACGGTCAACCTCACGTCGTAGGAACCCGGCTGCAGGTACACGTGTTGGGGATCGGGGTCCGAGCTGACGGTCCCATCGCCGAGGTCCCAGGAGAAGAAGAGGGGCGTGTCCGACGTGGCCAGTTGCTGGAAGGATGTTCCGAAGGGCATGCATCCGCTTCCACCTCCTGAGAAGTCGACCGTGGGGTCGGCGAATACGGTGATGCTGTCCTCGAACACCTCCGTGCATCCAAGGTCCGTCACGGTGAGCGTGATCGGGTGGGACCCGGTACTGGAGAACGACGCCTGCACCGGATCACCGGTCAATTGTCCGGGTGCTCCTGCCGGCCCCAGGTCCCAGTCGATCACCGCGGAAGAGGTGAAGGATCCGCTGGCATCCAGCTCGACGGGAAGGTCCGAGAAGCACAACGGCCCTGGATCGGCAAAGACCGGATCCAAAGGGGGGTACAGGGTGAAGGTCGAATAGGAGGTATCAGCACATGGCCAGCCCGGCTCGGCGATCAGCATGACGGTGTACGAGCCAGTGTCCTGGAACGTGTGGCTGGGAGCGAACAGGCTGGACGTATCGGTGGAGATCAGAGGTTCCCCGAAATCCCAGAAGTAACTGCCACTGTTCACGCTCTGGTTCACGAAATCCACCGTGAGCCCGGCGCAGAAGGTCTGTTGCTGCTGGATGGACGAGACCAGGGTCACCTGGCATGGAACGACATCGAAACGCAGGTCACGCGTCACGGTGCTCAGGAGCGTCCCGTTCCGATACTCGCTGACGCACAGACCCACCGCATAGGAACCGATCAGGTTGGGGGTCACCGTGAGCAGACCTGATACCGGGTCCAGCATCAACTGAGGACTCGCGTTCATCATCGCGTTCTGGGAGAAGCCGGCACCCCAGGCAATGGGCGTGTAGGGTGGGCCTCCGGGTGGCGAGGGTGTCGGGTCGGTCGAGGACCCTCCGTTCAACGGGGTGCAGAGCCCATAGACGAGCGAATCGCCATCGGCATCACTGGCGGAATGATCGAACACGAACGGCTCTCCCACGCACATCGCGATGGGCGGGTAATCGTTGAACACCGGGGAATCATTGGGACCCAGGGACGCCGGTGGAACCAGAATGGAGCAGGTCAGGCCCTGCGTGTTCGGTGCCTGGACGTTGACGGTGGCCGGGGTCCTGCAACACCGTTGATAGGCCAGCGAGAATCCCCCGGTCCCTGGAAGCTGTATGACCCCACTGTACGCTGCCCGTTCCACACAGATCGTCGGCGTCACGCTCAGACACGGATTGTTCAGCTGCACCGGGACCGTGTCCGAGGTGGTGAAGGGAAAGAACTCCGAGAACAAATGGGCACCCTGATCGTCGAACACACCGATCTCCACCTCCGTGTCGAAGCCCACGCCGTTCGTGTTCGTGGGTCCGCAATCCCGGTACAGGGTCAGGGTCACCAAGAGCTGGCCCGAACCCAGGTCCTCATAGGTCAGGTCCCCACCAACGATGTGCGTACCCAGCAGGGAGATGGGCACGGCCAGGAGAACCGCTGCAAGGAGTCCTTTCATGGTTCCTCAAGCCAAAAGATACGTGCAGATCGACCATTCCGGTCCAGGTCACCCTCCTTCCGCACCGTCAGGCCCCGCCAGACGCAGGACCTCCTCGAACTCGGATGCCTCGATGGGAAGATAGCGTTCGTCATCTCCATGAAAGAGGGATACGATCAGGAGCAACTCGGGATAGCTTCGGGCCCGTACCTCATGCACCACCCATCGCTTCCCCACGCGTTGAAGCTCCGTGAACCGTTCCAAGGAATGGACGCGGTACAGATGCGTTCCGTTGGCCAGCTTCCTATGAAAAGGGAGATCGGAAGGCGAGGGGCGCCGAAGGTGCATGGGCGCTAATTTCAGCACATGTCCGAAGATCTCTTTCTCGCCGGACTGGCGGACCGCTTGCTGGAGCATGGCGCACCTCCCTTGGAGCGGACCGCAGTGGTGCTTCCCAGCCGTCGCTCCGCGGCACGCCTGAGACAGTGGTTGGGGAACAAGGCGGGGCGTGCCATCTGGAGCCCCGAACTGTTCACCATGGACCGGTTCCTCGCCCGGACCGTGTCCAGGAAGCTGCTTCCTGAGACCGACCTGCTCGCGCGCCTGGCGTTGACCCAACTGGAGGTCCTCGGGAAGGACGCGTTCCCCGTGGACGAGTTCCTGCAGTGGGCCCCCATGCTGCTCAGGGACATGAGCGAAGTGGATGCGCACCTGCTCGACCTCGAAACGTTCTATGCCGACCTTACCGCCCTTCAGGGGATCGAGGATTGGAGCCTGGGCCTTGGAGCGGACAGCCCCGGACAGCAACGACTCCTGCGCTATTGGGCCAAGGCCGGACGCATACACAGGGCGTTCGAGCAATTGCAGACGGACATGCAGGCCGGACACGCAGGGCATGTTTCACGGGCGGCGGTGGCCCATTTCGCGTCCGGGGAAGGCCAGGTCCCATGGGAACGGGTCTGGATAGCTGGTGCTCATGCGCTCACACCCGCCGAGCAGTTCGTGATCGCCCACCTGTTGAAAAGGGGAGTGGCCCGAGCGGCCTGGGATACGGACCCGGCCCTGCTGAACGACCCGGGACAAAGCGCCGGGTACTTTCTGCGGAAGCACCTGGCCGAACTCGGCCCCGGCGAGATACCGCCAAGTGATCTCCTTCGCACAAGACACCGATCGGTGGTCGCAAGGGCCCTGCCCGACCCCACCTCCATGGCCCTTGATGCAGGACGAGAACTGGCGGCCTTGAGCCCCACTGAACGGGAAGGCACCACGGTGGTGCTCGCCGACCCGGGTCTGCTCCTGCCGTTCCTCAGGCATCTGCCAGCCACCCTGGGCCAGGTGAACATCACCATGTCCGTGCCCCTGCGTCACCTCCCCATCAACGGCCTGGTGAAGTCCTTTCACCGGGTCGCCGTCGACCTCTCCGAAGGCGGTTCCACCCGGAAGGAGGACCTTGAACGGTTCCTGACGCATCCCTTCGTGGAACGGATACCCGGTGCATCAGGGCTTTTGGAGAGCGTACGCTCCTCAGCGGGGCCTTCCTGTTCGGTGGAACGGATCACCGAATGGTCAGAGGGAGACCCCTCCTCCCGGGAGCCCGCTTGGACGGACCTGCTGGTGGTGAAAAGCACGAGGGAGCTTGGAGACAGGACTTTGTCCCTGCTCGAACTGTGCAGGTCCGCCGCCCCTGAAGGCTCGCTGGACCTGGAGCAACTCTATCACTTGGCGATCTCCGTCAACCGCACCGCCGAAGCCTTGGGTAGCCTGGGCGAACACCTGGCACCGGAGGCTTGGACACGCTCCTTCGACCGCCTTTTCCGGGATACCGGACTCGGCTTGTACGGTGAGCCCGAGGCCGGTATCCAGGTGATGGGACTACTGGAGACCCGCCTGCTCGACCTTGACCGGGTGATCGTGGTCGGTGCCAATGAAGGGGTGCTTCCCACCCCTGCCGGCCAGGATAGCCTGATCCCGTTCGATGTGCGGCGGGCCTATGGCCTGCCGCTCGGCTGGCATCATGACGTGGTCATCGCCCATCATTTCTTCCAGGTCGTCAGGCATGCCAGACATCTGACGCTGCTCCATGTCACGGGCGAAGCTGGAAGTGAGGGGCCGAGCCGGTTCCTGCTCCAGCTCAGGGAAGAACTCGCCAACGATCCTGATGCGCACACGACCTTCCTCGAAGAACACGCTCAGGCGCCGGTACCCGTGAAGAACCCACCGGTGATCCAGGTCCGCAAGACCGAGCGGGTCCTCGAACGCCTTGCTGCCATGTTCGAACGGGGCATGTCCCCTACCCGCTTGTCGGACCACCTGACCTGTCCCCTGGATTTCTACTTCAAGCATGTCAAGGGCTGGCGGGATGAGCCGGATGATGAGCAAGGTCTCTCCGCGCTCGTTCTGGGGAATGCCGTGCATCATGCCCTGGAGCAGGTGTTCCGTCCACTCGAGGGCCGGGAGCTCGACCCCTCGTATCTCCTGGCGGCCAAGCCGGGTATCCGGGAACGGCTCCTTGCCGAGCTTGAACAGGAACTCCCGATCAACACCCTTCACCAGGGAATGCCCCTGCTTCAGCTGGAAATGGCGACAAGTGCCTTGCAGGCCTACCTGGATTCGGAGGCAGCAGCCGCCAACACGGGCCACCTGGAGCTGATCGCCGTGGAAACCGAGGTATCGGCGTACCTGGACCAGCAGGTCCCGGGCCTCGCGCAGCAGGCCAAGTTCATTGGGCGCCTGGACCGTGTGGACCGCCGTGATGGCATCGTACACATCATGGACCTGAAGACGGGAAGCGTGCAGCAGGATGCGCTGTCCCTGCGGTCCCTGGACCCCGCAGGCATGGTGCGCAAGCCCTACGCGCTGCAACTCCTGTTCTACGCCTGGGCCAAGTTCCAGGAGGACCCGGAGCTTGACACGCTGAGGGCATGCGTGATCCCCCTTCAGAAGTCCGCCGACCCTTCCCCCCTTCCCCTGCGCATCAATGGGCAGGACCTGCTCCGTCGTGACCTGCTTCCATCGATGTCCGAACTCTTCCTGCAACTCGCGGAACGGATGATGGATGCCAGTGTCCCGTTCGAACATCGTCCGGAAAGCGAGTACTGCACGCACTGCGTTCCGTCCTGAACGACGAACGGGGACCCGCAGGCCCCCGTTCAGGTCGTTCATAGCAGTTGGAAGCTCAGCGATAGACCACCTTCTCGACCTCGGTCTCGTCGCCGCGGGTCACCTTCAGGTAGTAGATGCCATTGCTCATTCCGGTCAGGTCCATCTCCCGCCGGTAGGTGCCCTCGAAGGCGCGGATGAGGTCGGTGAAAACCGACTGGCCGAGCGTGTTCACGAGCTCGATCCTCACATCACTCACCTCGATCACGTTGAACGTGAAGGTGAAGCGGCCGTTGTTCGGGTTGGGGATCACGTCCACGCCACCGGCGGAAACGACACTGGCCAGCCCCTTGTAGATCATGCCTGTCATGTCACGACCTCCGAGGGAGGCATAGAAATCGGCATTGTTCATGAGCTCCCCGGTCCATGCATCGTTCACCAATTCGAACTCGGCGACACCTTGGACGGGAATGGTCATCAGTACATATTCCTCGCCGGCCTCCCAGGTCGCTCCCGCCTGCTGCATGCGCTGCATGCCGAAGCCCGCAAAGACCTGGTAATTGTAGGGTCCATGTTCGCGCACGCCGCCGGAACGGTCGAGAGGCATGTACTGAAGGGCCGGGCCATCCTGCACAAGGTCGCCAAGCATGGCGCCAGAGGACCGGTCCCAGCGGATCGTGAACACGACCGCGGAGAAGATGTCCTCGAAGTCAGCACCGGGACGCACCCGTACTTCCAGGTCGTTGCCGTTGGCGAAAAGACCGATATCTACCGGCCCCTGGGCCAGCGCATGTCCACCAGCGGTGATCAGCGCGAATGCGAGGAGTTGGGAACGAAAGAGCTTCATGGTATCGGGTGTACTGGGTGTTCTATGGTAGTTGTTCCGTGCGGACCTGGGTCGGCAACAGTCCGCCAATGCTGATGAGGATGACGTCCCTATCATTGGCATGCCCTGCGTATTTGACGACCCCGTCCATGTTCAGATCGCTGTCGTAGTAGCCGAGAACGTTCGCCGTGGGCACCTGTCCTCCAATATCGGACAGCACCACATCACGGTCGTTCGCGACACCTACGTACCTGATCATCTGGTCCAAATTACAATTACCCGCCCACAGAAGCAAGTACCCCGGCCCCTCCGCCCGCGCTTCGGAGCCGAAACAGGCAGTGCCTGAAGAACGGAAGTCCACACACACGGTGGCATCACCGACGATCAAGGGCGCTGCCGTCATGACCCCCAGGTGGTTCCTGTGGCGCAACCCGATGTGGTATTGGGGACGGTCGACCTGTACCTGCAGGGGAGAGGTCCCGTCCAAGCCCACCACATCCCCGTCCCTCTGGATCAGGGCAGGAACGGCCGAGAGCACCACTTCCGGGTGTTCGGCATCCCTGAGCTCGACGAGCACCCAATCCACGATGGCATCCGGGCCGGTGGTCGAAAGGACGGCGGGTTGCACGGTAGCACCGGCGCGTACACCCAGGTCCATGCCCCGGGCCGTGTAGGGTTCAACGGTCGGAAGCAGACCCGCGACACGCAGATCGTCCCGCATGAGGCCGGTCTGGTGGTCATGGGGACCCTGCAGCCATGCTTCCAATGACAAGGTCGCCGTGCGGGGACAGGAAAGCCGCAAGGGGCCATTGGAGTAGAACACCTGAGGATCGTCCGTACCGGGCAGGGCATCCACTCCCCGCGTTCCATGGGCCTCTCCGGGGCCGAGGTCCAGCACGAACTGCTGGTCCGCAGAGCCATCGAACCGCCAGACGTTCAGCGAACCCGACTCCATGGCTGGGACCACACCTGTCCAGGTGTCCATGATGCCTGCTGCCGATCGCGCCACCTGCCAGGTCCTCACTTCGTCAATACCTCCGGCGAAGGCCGTCTGGGCCTCGCCCATCCCCAAACGATCGAAGTGGAAGTCCGACGTGTCGTACACCGAAAAGGCCGCCAGGTCCTCCGAACCGTTCACGAACAGGCGCCAATTGCCGGCGGACCGGGTGATCGCGATGTGGGACCATTGGTTCGGGGCAATGGTGACCGAACCCTGAAGAAGGGTGGAGTCGCGCCGCAAACGCACGGTGCCACCATCCAGGTCCAAGGCCGCACCGGAACCGTCCCCCAGGATCACATCCGCACCATCCACACCTGATGCAGGGGCCACCCAGCATTCGATCGTCATGTCCCCTTGCAGCACCACTTCCGGCAGGGATACCCGATCATCCGACCCATCGAACGAAAGTGCTCCGCCACAGTAGGCACAGGAACCGTTCCCGGCGAACATCGCGATCACGGTATCCGCTTGGGAGGGGACCTGGAACACCTGGAACAAGGGCCCTCCATTGGACCATCCGGAGAAGGAGTAGTTGTCGTTCAACAGGCACTGTTCGGTATCGAAGACGCCCAACGCGACCTGCGAACCAATGGCCTGGTCGGTGACAAAGGGGGTAAGACGTGGCATTCCATCGATGACCACCTCCATGCCCGAAGGGTCGGAATCGACCAGGAGGTCGACCTTCTCCGGATGGATGGTGATGCTCGACGTGGCCTGCAGACCATCCGCATCCGTGACCGTGAGCGTGACCGTATACCAGGTGTTCCCTGAGAATCCATGTCCCGCGGCCGGTATCACCAGATCGAATTCGGAAGTACCGGTCGCTCCTGTTTCCGGATGGATGTGTTGATCGTGATTGAACACCACATCCCATGCATAGGAGGCTTCTGAAAGGGGCCCGTCGTCCGAACCGGACCCCATGAACGTGACCACGGTACCCGCCTGGAACGTCGAACCATCCAACGGAAGGTCGATCTGCGCCGTGGGCGGAGCACCCACCGTGATCTCCACCTGCCCGCAGGAGACGCTGTTGCTCCCATCGCTGACGACCACCTGGGGCATGAAGGTGCCGGGACCGACGAACGTATGCTGAACGACCGCACCCGTGTCCGGCTGTGATCCGTCCCCAAGGTCCCAGATATGAAGCAACGGTGCACCCTCCGGATCGGTGGCCGTGCATTCCAACGTCACCTCCAGCAGTGGGCCCGGTCCGGACAGCGGAGAAGCCATGAGATCATCACAGATGGGCGCCTGGTCGACCGAATGGAAGATCCTGTGCACCGACCCCGTGAAGTCCTGAAAGTCGTCCGTGATCGAGACGTAGAGCAGGGAGCCATCCGGGGCCTCCAGCAGCTTCACCACGGAGGTCGCCGCCACCCCGCCCAGATCGACCGTGTCCAGGAACGGTCCTTCATCCACGACATCACCTGCACCATTGAACTCCAGGTATCGCAACCAGCCACGTACATAGTCCCCGTAGATGTACCGCCCCTGCCATTCCGCCGGGAACATCGTGCCCTGATAGAAAACACCACCGGTCACGGAGGCACCTGACCCGGCATGCGGGTAGGCAAGGACCGGGTCGATGTACTGAGGGTCCTGACAGGATCCATCGGGAAGCCTTCCCTGATCGCCGCATACCGGCCATCCGAGGTTGCCCCCGGGTTCGGCTGCGTGCAGGTCCTCCCAGGCCACCGTGTGATCGTTCCCACCCACCTCGCCAAGAAGGAACATGGCGGAGACCGGATCGAACGCACCACGGAAAGGGTTGCGCAGACCGAGGGAGTAGATGCTCTGCAGCACCCCTTGGGCATTCATCAAACCTGGAGAGCCGTCATGGAAGGGATTGTCCGCAGGGATGGAACCATCCTTCCGGAAACGATGGATCTTCCCGAACGCACTGCCCGGGTCCTGTGCCACCTGTGGCCGGAAGTCGTCGCCGATGGCCAGCAGCATCGTGCTGTCATCCACGAATGCGAACGCACCTCCGGTGTGGCAACAGTTCTGGTACGGTTGCGGGTCCTCCCAGATGATCACCTCGCTGGAAGGTGAGGCCGAAGCACCCAGATGGGTGAAGCGTGACACCCGGTTCCTTCCGCTCAGGTGGCTGTAGAAAACGTACAGATAGGGCTCATCCGGAAATGCCGGGTCCAGCAGGAGTTCGATCGCCCCATGCTCGGCGGTCCCATCCGTCTGCCCGCTCAGGTTCATGTAGGTCGATCCCGAAACGGGAGGAGATCCGATCGGTCCGGTGATGCGGAGGAACCCGTTCTTCTGGAGGATGATCATCCGCCCGTCGGGCAACACCACGGCGGAGGTCGGGCTCAGCAGGCCGGAGATCACCGTAGCATGCTGGAATCCCGGCAATTGGGCCAAGGTCGGGCCCGTCCGAAGCAGGGCCGGAAGCAACAGGGACGCCCCCGCCAGGGAGCTCAGGAACAGGTTCTTCTTGATGGCCGTGGCCAGGGAACGCATCCACCCCTTTACGTGCATGGTGGACACAGGGATACTTTCCTGCATTGATGGGACTCTCAAGGATATTCGTCGGCAAAAATAAGCAGTTCGTCGCCGGCGACGAGATGTCCAAATACCACACAGGGGCCCGGGTGGGCCCCTGCATGGTAACCTGCAAGGAATTTGATGGAACCAGCGCCAGAGAGGGAGGAAGTACCGCTCGCTGGCAATGGGAAGACGGGGGCGGTTCGGAGGGGTTGCCTCCTCAGCGAAAATTATTCCGTGAAGCGATATCCCACTCCCCTGACCGAATGGAAATGCCTCGGTGTCTTGGGGTCCGGTTCGAAGTACTTCCGAAAGGCCACGATGAAGTTGTCGATCGTACGGGTCGTGGGGTACACGTCGTAGCCCCAGACCTTCTCCAAGATCTCCTGGCGACTGACCACTTCCCCTTCCCGCTCCATCAGCAGGCGCAGCAGCATGATCTCACGCTGGCTCAGCAGTTTTCGAAGGCCTCGTTGGCCGATGATCGCGTAGCTACCGAAGTCCACTTCGTTCCCGCCGAAGGAGCGGACGCCTTTGAGGGAAGGTGCCGTACCGTCCTTTCCCCGTTCCACGAGCTTCCCCACGCGGAGCAGCAGCTCCTCGAGCTCGAAGGGCTTCGCCAGATGATCATCCCCGACGCGCAGCCCACGGATCCGGTCCTCCGGAGTGTTGCGGGCGGTCAGGAACAACACCGGTGTCCGGTCGCCTTGCAGCCGAAGGGATTCACATACGCTGTATCCGTCCACCTCCGGCAGCATCACATCGAGCAGGATGGCATCGAAACGGGCCGATCGGGCCCGCTCCAAGGCCTCGCCTCCGGTGGTGGCGGTGGTCACATGGAACCCCTCGAGCTCAAAATTCAGCTTGAGGTTCCGACGCAGAGAATCCTCGTCCTCCACGACCAACAGTCTTGGCTTGCGGTCGGCGTCCGTCATCCTTGCAAAGATGGCGCCCCGAATACCTTTGGGCCATGGACTTCACCCCGGAAATGGCAGCGCGGGCGGATCAGCTTTGCAAGGGCACCCTGGTGGAGCACCTGGGCATCCGCTTCAGCGTGGACGGCAACGGTCGCCTCACCGCCAGCATGCCGGTGGCCGGGCACACCAAACAGCCCGTGGGGCTCCTTCATGGTGGCGCCACGGCCGCCCTGGCGGAGTCGCTGGGAAGCATGGGTAGTGCCCTGCTCATCGATACGGACAAGCAGGGCGTGGTGGGGATCGAAGTGAACGCCAACCATCTGCTCGGAGTAAGGAATGGATCGGTGACCGCCACCGGTACGCTGGTCCATCGCGGAAGGACGACGCACGTGTGGGACATCCGCGTCACCGACGAGGAGGGCAGGCTGAGCGCAGTGTGTCGATTGACCAACCTGATCATCGGGCGGAAGTGAACGGTTCCTTGGAGGCCGGAAAAGCCCTGCAGTACTGCCTGGACCACGGGCTCACGATGGCCTGCTGGCGCAGTCCGGGGGGCATCATCCATCTCGCCGTGCAGCATGTCCCCGCGACAAGTCCAAGTGACTTGAGCGCCTTGGCGGAGGAACGGAACGTGTTCATTGCGGCTCCCTTCTCTTCCTTGGACGGCAAGGTCTCGGTGCTCCGTCCGGACGTCGTGCTGAGCTTTGGTCCAGGTGAGACCTCCGACCCCGAGGTCCTGCGTTCCTCCCTTTTCCAGGGTACCGACTTCAGCGGGACCACCGCCGAGCCCGGCCAGGACCGCTCTTCCTACTGCCGACTGGTGGAACGGCTCAAGGAGGCCATCCGCTCCGGTGCTGCCGAAAAGGTGGTGCTATCCCGCACACTGGGACTCGCACTGGACGGACTTTCTGCGGCCGATCTGTTCCTGGATGCCTGCACCCGGAATCCGGATGCGTTCGTCTGTGCCCTCCAGACACCGGAACACGGGCTTTGGCTTGGGGCTTCACCCGAGCGCCTTCTAAGGGCGGAGGATGGAAGGGTGGAAGTGGATGCCATTGCAGGCACCCTTCCCGGTCCGATCGCGCCTGAGGACCCCCTTTCCTGGGGCCCCAAGGAGCGACATGAGCAGGACCTGGTGACGCGGGCGGTGCTGGACGCGTTCCTGACCCAGGGTGTCGAGGGCATGACCATTCGCGGACCGGAGGTCCTTCCTGCCGGTCCTGTTCATCATCTGCACACCCGTTTCTCCGGACAGCTGGTGGACGATGCCCTTGCCGGGCTGGTGCAGGCCCTGCATCCCACACCGGCAGTATGTGGCACGCCCCGTGGTGCAGCCATGGACCTGATCGGGCGGTTGGAGCCTTCACCAAGAGGTCTGTACGCGGGATACTGGGGGGCTTGGAGGTGGTATGGACGCACCGAGCTCATGGTCAACATCCGCTGCCTTCGCATTCAGAAAGAGCTTGCCGTGCTCCATGTGGGCGGAGGGATCACCGCTGAGAGCGACCCGGACAGCGAATGGGAGGAGACCGAGCAGAAGGCCCGCACCTGGCAGGTGCCGATCAGCTCCCTGACCATCCGGTAATTTCGCGGACCATGCCCGGTACGGACCATTACACGGCCCATGTCATCGCACGCTCGGCCGCAGCGCACGGGGTCAGGCATGTGGTCATCAGCCCCGGTTCCCGCAGTGCGCCGCTGGTACGGGCCTTTCATGACCAGCCTGGGATCGCCTGCCATGTGGTGATCGACGAACGAAGCGCCGGCTTCATCGCCCTTGGCATGGCCGACCGGAGCGGCACCCCGGTGGCGCTGATCTGCACCAGCGGCAGCGCGGTGTTGAACCATGCACCGGCCGTGGCCGAGGCCTTCTACCGCAGGATACCCCTGCTGGTGCTGAGCGCCGACAGGCCGGAGGAATGGGTGGACCAGGGTGAGGGCCAGACCATCCGGCAACGTGGTGCCCTTTCCGCGCATGTGCGCTATGAGGGGCAACTTCCCCGCTCCGTTCAGGACGACCTCGCCCGGCACCACGCGGACCGCCTGGTCCAGGAGGCCTTGGAGGCCTGCACCGGCATGCCGAACGGGCCCGTCCACCTCAACGTGCCCTTCACCGAACCGCTGTACGGTACTTCCCCCGGCGCGCTCCCTGAGCCTCACCAACGCATTCCGACCCTGGTGGAGAGGCTTCTTCCCGAGGAGGTCCTGACGAACATGTTGACGGAGGCGGCCGCCTGCGAACGCGTGCTCGTGCTGGCCGGCCAAGGTGCTCCCGAGCCTTCCCTTCTGGACGCCTTGGTGCGTCTGGCCCAGCTTCCCCAGGTGGTGGTCCTCTCCGAGGCGACCAGCAACCTCGACCATCCCGACCTTCACGGATGCATCGACCGTACGCTTCCCGGTGTGGACCCGGAGGTGGCTCGTCCGGACCTGTTGATCACGTTCGGAGGAGATGTCGTGAGCAAGCGGATCAAGGAACGGCTTCGGGAGTGGCGGCCAGATCGGCACTGGCATTTGGACCCCGCAGGAGAGCCCCGCGACACCTACCAGTGCCTGACCCGCACGGTGGCGGTCGCACCAACCTATTTCCTCACCTGGCTGGCCGGATCCCTGGACCCGGTCGCATCGGGCTACGGGGATGCCTGGCGTTCATGGGGAGCATCGACCACGTCCCGGCACGAACAGCTGCTGGCCGATGCCCCGTTCTGCGACCTGGTGGTCTTCCAGGCGCTCATGGACCGGCTGAAGCCGGGCATGGAGGTCCACCTGGCGAACAGCACCCCGGTCCGTTACGCGCAGCTGTTCGACCGGCCCCAAGAGGTCCGGTGGCATGCGAACCGGGGCACGAGCGGCATCGATGGTTGCACCAGCACGGCCCTGGGCTCGGCGTTCATCGCTGAACGCCCGACCTTATTGATCACCGGGGACGTTGCCTTCCTGTACGATTCCAACGCATTCTGGAACGGCCTCGCCACCCCGGGATCCAAGGTCGTGGTCATCGACAATGGTGGCGGCAACATCTTCCGCTACATCCCCGGACCCGATCGCGACAAGGACCTGCTCCCCTACTTCGAGACGCCGCATGGGCGCGATCCGCTGGCCCTTGCCGGTCACTATGGTCTTGCCACCTACGAGGCGTTCGACAGGACCTCGCTCCAGCAAGGGCTGGAGCAGTTGTTCAGGGACCACGACAGACCCGCCGTTCTGGTGGTGCGCACGGACCCCGGTGTTTCTCCGCGGGTGCTCCGCGCGTATTTCGAAGGACTGGCCGGGGACCGCGGCTGATCGGCCGCCAATGCCGAACTTCGTGGCATGGTCAATCGGCCGTCGTTCGTCCTGCTCCTGGCCAGCCTGGTGCTTGTCACCGCGGCGAAAGCCCAGCGCACCGATGACAGCCCACCCTGGCGGAAGGGCATGTTCTTCGCCTCCGTGGGCGGCAGCTGGAAGGCGAAGGAGTACCGGGTGAAGAACACCCTCCGTTGGAGCATCGACCCACAGGTGGCCTTCTTCGTGAACGACTGGCTGAGCGTGGGACTGGGCGGCACCTTCGGCTTCGACGAGTTCAACTACACGGAGACCAACGTGATCACCGGGATCACGCGCAGCAACCTGCAGGAAGGCCGCTGGTGGGGCCTGGGACCCACGATCCGCGGGCATCTCGGCAGCAGCAAGTTCGGTCTGTTCGCCCAGCTGAGCGCCCACTTCGGGGAACTGGAGAAGAACACCGAGAACAACTTCACGGACCTGGACGATACCTACCTGAGGGAACAGGGATCGTTCCAGATGTACACCTTCTCCCCCGGTGCCGCCTACTACTTCAGTCCCAAGTTCGGGGCCGAGGTGATGGCCCATGCCTGGTGGACCCTCGCCGATGTGCGTTCCGGGAACGTGACCGACAACGGCCAGGTGGAGCAGTTCAACAGCGCCCGCTACGACGCGACCGGGGGTGGCTGGTCGGTGAACCTGATCTACTTCTTCAGCCTGGCCCAGGGCGCCGATCAATGAGCACGGGCGCCACCGGCACGCTGCGCCCCGGTCTCCGGGATTGGTTGCACGCCTTCCGGTTGCGCACGCTCCCCCTGGCCGCGGGAAGCATCGTGGCAGGAAGCGGTCTGGCCGCCTTCGATGGGGCATTCCGGCCCTGGATCTTCGGCCTCGCGCTGCTCACGGCCATCCTCCTTCAGATCTTGAGCAACCTGGCCAACGACCTGGGCGACCATGTGAACGGCGCGGACAACGCGGGCCGGGTAGGACCGCAGCGCTCGGTGCAAAGCGGCCGGATCAGCGCTGCCGCCATGAAACGGGCCATGCTGGTCTGCGGTCTGCTGGCCTTCGCGAGCGGTGTCGCCCTGCTGCTCGTGGGTACCGGCCTGGGTCCTGTCACCGGGCTCTTCCTGCTGCTGGGTCTGGCGGCGATCGCAGCCGCCGTGAAGTACACCTACGGTGCCTCCCCCTATGGCTACGCCGGACTGGGGGACCTGAGCGTCCTGATCTTCTTTGGCCTGGCAGGCGTGGCCGGCACCTACTTCCTGCACGCCGGTGGCTTTCGGCCCGCGTTGCTGCTGCCTGCGGGAGCCTTCGGACTTTGGAGCACGGCCGTATTGAACACGAACAACATGCGCGATGTCCGCGGGGATGCGGCCAGCGGAAAACGGACCCTGGCCGTGCGATTGGGGAGTGAGCGCGCGAAATCATACCACGGCCTGCTGGTGCTGGGCGGGCTGGGTTGCCTGGTGCTGTTCACGGCAGTGGAGTTCCGCGGCATGCCGCAATGGGGATTTCTGGTGACCACGCCCCTGCTGGCCACCCACCTGCGACAGGTGCTGAACAACCGGGAACCGGCCGCTCTGGACCCTGAGCTCAAACGGCTCTCCCTCGGCACCTTCTTCACCGCCATCGCCTTCGCGGCGGGCCTGATCCTGGCTTGAATGCGGCAGGCGCGCTGGATCGAGCACGAGCTTGTGCCCCACTTTCCGCTCGGGACCAGCAAGGGCACCCTGCACACCCGCACGGTCTGGTACCTGCTGGTGGAGGACCCGGAGCGGCCGGGCATCACCGGCATGGGTGAGGCCGCGCCCTTTCCCGGCCACAGCCTGGAGTTCCCGGCGGAAGTGCGCACCAAACTGCTGGAACTCTGCGCCGACACCGCGCATTGGGAGGACCGGATGGTCTCGGACCTGGTGCAGGTACCCAGCGTGCGCTTCGCCGTGGAGCAGGCCCTGCGCGACCTGGAAGTGGGCGGAACCAAGGTGCTGTTCCCATCGGAGTTCACCCTCGGACGCCAGGCGATCCCCATCAACGGCCTGGTCTGGATGGGCGACCAGAACACCATGCGCCAACGGCTGCGTGAACAGGTGGAAGCGGGCTTTGCCACCGTGAAGGTCAAGATCGGCGCCATCGGGATCGACCGGGAGCTGGAGATGATCGAGGCCCTGCGTAGCGAACACGGGCCATCGGAGCTCAC
The DNA here is from genome assembly GCA_020635695.1 of Flavobacteriales bacterium. Taxonomy (GTDB): domain Bacteria; phylum Bacteroidota; class Bacteroidia; order Flavobacteriales_F; family PHOS-HE28; genus PHOS-HE28. The sequence continues at coordinate 206,867 of JACJZH010000003.1, forward strand.
CGTACGCGTGGATGCCAACGGGGCGTTCGACCCCGGGGAGGTGGACCGGGTGCTGGACCGACTGGCCGCCCTCGAAGTGCACAGCATCGAACAACCGCTGGCGGCCGGCAGGCACGAACTGATGGCCGAGCTCTGCGCGAGGTCGCCGGTCCCGATCGCCTTGGACGAGGACCTGATCGGCATGTACGACCTGCAACTGAAGAAGGACCTGCTGGATACGATCCGCCCGCAGCACATCGTGATCAAGCCGAGCCTGGTGGGTGGTTGGACGGCCGCGCAAGAGTGGATCGACCTGGCCGAAATGCGTGGTATCGGTTGGTGGATCACCTCTGCCTTGGAGAGCAACATCGGACTGAACGCGATCGCCCAATGGACCGCGACGCTGGGTGTGACGGCGGCCCAGGGGCTCGGTACGGGGCGCGTGTTCACGAACAACATCCCATCGCCCCTGCATGTGGATGCGGGAGCGCTCCACCTGCTGCCGGAACGCGCCTGGGACCTCGCCCCCCTGCTCACGAAGAAGGCATGAGCACGCCGTTCGTCCGGCTCACCGTTTCGGGCATCACCATGGAAGGTGATGCGATCCGGGACTGGGCGGATGCGTTGGTACGCGACCACGACACCGAGTGGACGCGTTCCCTCCGGGATACGGTCCAAGAACTGGTTACCGGTGACGGCGCGATGACGGCGCGAACGAGCGGCACGACCGGTCGGCCAAAGGAGCTGCGCTTCCCGGCGAAGGACCTGATGGCCAGCGCACACCTTACCGGCGAAGCGTTCCACCTAAGGCCCGGTGACACGGCGCTGCTTGCCCTGCCGTGCAACTTCATTGCGGGGAAGATGATGCTGGTAAGGGCCTTCGTGCTGGGCCTGGACCTTCGCGTGGTGCCACCCCAGGGAGACCTCGCGCCCCTGCTCGGAGCAGGGCTGACCCACGACTTCGCGCCGCTGGTGGGGAGCCAACTGGCCCGTCTGTTGGAGCACGGAGGCCCATTTGTTGACCGGCACTTCGGGAGCATCCTGCTTGGCGGTGGTCCTGTACACGGGCGACTGCGCCATGCGATCCGGGGTCTGTCGGTTCCCGTGCATCAGGGATACGGCAGCACGGAGACGCTCACCCATGTGGCCCTGAGGCGCTTGAACGGACCGGAGGAACACGATGACTATCGCGCCTGTCCCGGTGTTGGGTTCCGGGTGGACGACGAAGGCCGGCTGATCGTCCGGACGCCGCACCTCTCCACGGTCGAGCACCGGACCAGCGACCTCGTGGAGCTACTGGACGAGACCCGGTTCCTGTGGCTGGGCCGGGCTGATGAGGTGATCCTGAGCCGTGGCCGAAAGCTCTTCCCGGAAGACCTGGAGGCGCGTTCCCACAGCGTCCTGGAACGGCCTCACGCATTCTTCGGGGAACCCGATGAACGTGATGGGCAGCGTGTGGTGCTGTTCCTGGAGCCGGGACCCGGTGAGCACGATGATGATGCCGTCCTGGAAAGGTTGAAGCGGGTGCTGAGGCCACACGAACTCCCGGTCCGCATCCTTCGGGGTCCCCTTCCGCGGACCGGGACCGGGAAGGTCCAGCGCGCCAGGCTCCGGGATCAGGCCTCGGGCGGGTTGGCGGACACGTAGTTCCGCCAACGCTCCAGCACCTTGTTCATGTCGTCCGGCAGCGGGCTTTCGAACTGCAGGCGTTCCCGGGTGCGTGGATGATCGAAGCCCAGGGTCCGTGCATGCAGGGCCTGGCGCGGACAGGCAGCGAAGCAGTTCTCCACGAACTGGCGGTACTTGGTGAAGGTCGTTCCCTTCAGCACCCGGTCACCTCCGTAGGCCGCATCGTTGAACAGCGGATGCCCGATCCAGCGCATGTGCGCGCGGATCTGGTGGGTCCGCCCGGTCTCCAACCGGCATTCGACCAGGGTCACGTAGGTGAACCGCTCGAGCACCCGCCAGTGGGTGACCGCCGGCTTTCCTTGCTCCCCATCCGGGAATACCTGCTGGACCGTGCGGTCCTTCGGGGATCGGCCGATGTGCCCCTCGATGGTGCCTTCCTCCTCGGCAAAGTCGCCCCAGACCAGGGCGTTGTAGGTGCGGGAACTGGTGCGCTCGAAGAACTGGCGCGCGAGGTGGGCCAGGACCTCCTCGGTCTTCCCCACCACCATCACCCCGCTGGTGTCCTTGTCCAGTCGGTGCACCAGGCCGGGACGCGGCATCGGCTGCCCCGGCGAGGAAGGCAGGTCCCCGAAGTGATGCAGGAGCGCGTTCACCAAGGTGCCCGTCCAGTTGCCATGACCGGGATGCACCACCAGACCTGCGGGCTTGTCGATCACGATGAGGTCGGCATCCTCATGCAGGATGGTGAGGGGGATATCCTCCGGCAACAGTTCCACTTCCCGCTGGGGGTAGGGAAGCACCACGCTGATCACATCGCCGGGCTTCACCTTGTAGCTGGGCTTCTCCGCCTTTCCGTTCACCCGCACATGACCCTCCTTCGCGGCGGCCTGCACGCGGGAGCGCGATGTGTTCGCGAGCCGGTCGAACAGGAACTTGTCCAACCGCACCAGGGACTGGTTCGGGTCGCAGACCACGCGGTGGTGCTCGTAGAGCTCCCCGTCGCCACCTTCCAGGTCCAGGTCCTCCTGGTTCACCGTTGCACGATGATGCGCCCGGTCGCCAGCACCGCACCGGCGCGACCCAGGAGCTGCACGATGTAAGTGCCGGACGGCGCGGAACCCAGATCGATGGGCGCACCTTCGCGGTAGGACCAGGAACCCGCCTCGCGCCCGAGGGCGTCCAGGATGCGCAGGCGCTCGGCTCCTTCCACCCCGTCCGCACGCACCTGGAACCGGTCGGAAGCGGGGTTCGGATACAGCTGCAGCCTTCCCTGCCCGGCCTGCTCCGGAATCCCGGTGAACGGATCGGTGTCGGAGACGAACACCGGGCGCAGCATCAGGGAACCCTCGAAGCTCGTGTTCAGGAACCCGCCACTCACCTTGTAGAAGATCTTGTCCTGGTTGTTCCGGTTCTTGTCGAAGCCCAGGTTCAGCTTGTCCGCGGTGGTCTGCACCCACCCGACATAGATCGTGCCCTCCACCCAGATGGTGCTGTCAAGCGGGTACTCAACGAACTTGTTCAGCCCGTCGATGCGATACTCCGGGGAGGAGAAGGAGAAGTTCTGGTGCTGGATCACCTCGGGGGTGAGGCTCGTCCAGATGGTGATCAGGAAGGAACCGTCGCTGGGGTCCTCGAAGATGGGATCGAAGTAGCAACGGATGGCGCGCAGCGAATCGCCGGTGGCCAGGTCGAAGCGGTAGGCCATCTTTCCCCCGGCCACGTTCAGGCTGTACCCGGCCTCGGCGCTGCCATCGTCGTAGGCGTAGTAGTTGCTCAGCTCCTGCACGAAGGAAATGGTGTCGTTGTAGCGATTGATGTCCGGCGTGGCGTTGGCCCACATCTTGGTGCGCCAGAAGGCATCATCCGTGGAGAGCGACGGGTCATAGAGGAAGGGTGGAGCGTTGTTGGCCACCGGGTGCGCGGTGCCGAACGTGCTGGAGGCGTTCCCGGAGATGTTGTTGCCCGCGCCGAAGGCATTGGTCAAAGGCCCGCCCTCGATCCCGGACAAGCAGCCCCAGGTGATGAACTTGTCCACCACGTCCAGGTTCTTCATCAGTTCACCCACGTTGCCCGCCATGTACGAGGCCGGCGATTGCTCGAAGGCCTTGAACGGTACCGCGGTGTAGGTCTGGAGCAGCGAGCTCTCCGGGTAGACCCAGGCCACGTCCACGAGCACCGTGTCGCTGAAGCTCCTGTTCTCGTCCAACCGGACGTAGTCGATGTGCCAGTGGTCCAGGGCACCGCTCAGCGTGGCCTTGTTGCTGAAGCGCATGCGGAAGCCATCATGCAGGAAGCGTTCATCCGTGATCGGCAGCATCACCTGCCGGAAGGGTGCCAATGCCGTGTATTCGCTCCACCACATCAGGTACCACTGGTCCTCCACCGGCGCATAGAACTCCAGGAGCAGGCTGTCGATCGGCTGGATCTGGTCATCACCGCTGAGGCCCTGTGGTTGATGGAAGAAGCTGAGGTAAACGCTGTCGGACACCTGATAGGACAGGTCGATGGGCACCGACGTGAGGCGGTCCGCCAGCCCGTATGCCGTTGGCTGATCGAACCGATAGGGAAAGCCCGTCCGGTCCAGACCATCGAAGGTGGCCACCCCGATGGTCGGCGGGTCCACCGGGTAGGTCCCGTTGATGTAGGCGTAGTCATCCTCCCACAGGATCAAGGGGACCTGCGTTCCACCCTGCATGTAGGTGCGCGTGTCGGCATCCACCGTGTACACCAGAAGGCTGTCCTGGAGCACGTCCGGGTTCACGCCCAAGGTATCCGGCGTGTTCTGGTCCAACGTATCAAAGACGTTGTAGGGTGGCCACGCATCCACCACTTCGAACGTCACGGGCCAGACGGTCAGGTCCCTGATCGTGAGCGCGTAGCTCGGGAGCGGCAATTGCACGGCCAGGGAATCCGCACCGGTGCTGGACGTGTCCCACCGGAAATAGTAGGTGGTGTCCAGGGCGAACTCCATCTCGGGCAGTTCGGTCCCGTTGGTGTCCAGCCGGTACACGATCTGGTCCAGGGAGACGTCCGGGTCACCGGCCTGCGACCAGCGTGAGCGGGTCCGGTCGACGGAGAAATCGTCCTGGATGGGCAGTTCCTGCGGCAGGAAGTCGTACAGGAAGAGCTCGTTGAGGTCCGACCGTTGCATGGCCTGGAGCGCACCCTCCCGGGGTTGGGCATGCAGGGGGGAAAGGGATTCGCCCGGCTGGGCGAACCCGGCATGCGCGCCCGAGAGGAGGGCCACGGTGAGCAGGATCTCAGTTGTCCTCGGCATCATGGGAGGTCGCTTGGGTGCCGGTGGTGTCGCGTGGCACGGGTCTGAGGCCGGTGGTGTCCGCGGTGAGCCACACATCAATGAGCCCGCCCAGCGCGATCCGGTCGTTCTCGCGTGGCGCTGGTGCCTGGCGGTACACCCGTGCGAACGCGGAATCCTCCGGGGTATTGCAACCCCGGCAATCCACCAGTACGCCCAGGTTCAGGGAGGCCATGTTCACGACGGCCTGCACTTCGCCCCGTGTAAGGCCGCGCAGGTCCGGAATGGGGACGCGTTCACCGCTCTCCCCGCTGCCCAGCACCAGCACGATGGCCTCCCCTTTCCGCACTTTGACGTCCGCCGCGATCGGCTGCTCCCGGTACAGCTGCTCGATCACACAATCCACGCAGGGGTCGGGTTCGTAGCGCAGTTCGGCCACCCGGAGCCCCAGGATCTCCAGGACGCTGATGGCCTGGCGCTTGCTCATGTCCACCAGGTCGGGCATGTCGATCATCTGGGGTTGCATGGCGTTCATGACCAGGTACACCTTGCGGTCCGGCTTCACCTCGGCACCGGCCACCGGGTCCTGTTCCACCACGGTGCCCTTGGGCCTTTCATCGCTGTGCACCGAGTCGATCACCTCCACGAACAGGTCCCGCTTGCCGAGCTTTTCCGTGGCCTCCTGGAGGGTGAGCCCGGAAAGGTCGGGCACGCGCACATGGGTGCCATGGCGCGTGTACGAACGCAACCAGGACCATCCCGCCAGCAACAGCAGGGCGGCCACGAGCAGCGGGACCAGCAGGGCGATCAGGGTGCGGCGCATGATGTGAAGGGCGGCTAAGTTAGACCTCCGCACCGGCCCATGGTCCGCGTGTTCCCCGCGGATAACTTCGGCCCCAAGTCGAACGTCATGGATCGTCCCCTCATCGCCATCGCCCGGGGTGGCTACTCCGGTGAATCGGTGATCAGCCACCAGAGCGCCGCGCGCATGCTGGAGGTGCTGGACCGATCGGTGTACGACCCGGTGCTGCTCACCATCGACCGGTCCGGCTGGTCCGCCAGCACGCCGGAGGGCGAACCCTTGGTACTGGATCGCGGGAGCCTGAGCGTGGACCGCGGGTCAGGTGCCGAGCAGGTCCGGATGGTCCTGATCGCCATCCATGGAAGCCCTGGCGAGGACGGCCGGCTGCAGGGATTCCTGGACCTTCTTGGCATCCCCTACCAGACCGGCGGCGTGTTGAACACCTCGCTCACCTTCAGCAAGCATACCACCACCGCCCTGCTCCGTCAGCTGGGCCACCCGGTGGCCGGCTCCATGCTGTTGCACAGGGACCTGCCCATGGACCTGCCGGCCATTGCACAGGAGGTGGGCATTCCCTGTTTCGTGAAACCCGACCGCAGCGGAAGCAGCCTCGGCATCAGCCGCGTGGATTCCGAGGAGGCGCTGGGCTCCGCCATCGCGAAGGCCTTTGAGGAGGATGACCTGGTCCTGGTGGAAGCCGCCATGAAGGGCCGGGAACTCACCTGCGGTGTCGTGGAACTGGATGGGCGGGTGATCGCATTGCCACTTTGCGAAGTGGTGACCAGCCATACCTTCTTCGATTTCGAGGCCAAGTACCACGCGGCCGACACCCAGGAGATCGTGCCGGCCCCGGTGCCCGAAGAGGTGGCCAGGGAGTGCCAGGAACGCTCCGTGCGCATCTACCGCGATCTGGATTGCCGGGGGCTCGTCCGCATCGACCACATCTGGGGCGAACACGGGATCGGCACCATCGAGGTGAACACCACGCCCGGGTTCACAGCGGCGAGCATCGTGCCACGCATGTTGGCGGCCTCTGACCTTGGCGAAGCGGAGGTCGTGAACGGGATGGTGAAGGACGCCCTTCGTCGGGGGGGTCAGCCGAGCGAGCGATAGTGCTCCAGGAAGCGCGCCATGGCCTTTCCACGATGGCCGATGGCGTTCTTGTCGGCCGGGTCCATCTGGGCAAAGGTCTCCTCACGCCCTTCAGGAATGAAAAGGGGGTCGTATCCGAACCCGCCGTCCCCGGCGGGCTTCTCGGCGATGTGCCCTTCCACGCGGCCCTCGAAGCAGGTTTCGCCTTCCTTGGTCACGAAGGCGATCACGGTCCTGAAGCGGGCACCACGCTCCTGCACGCCCTCCAGCTCGCCGAGCAACTTCGTCATGTTCTGCACCGGATCATTGGCGGATCCCGCGTACCGGGCGGAATACACCCCTGGGCGGCCGTTCAGGGCATTCACCTCGAGCCCGGTATCATCGGCCATGCACGGCAGGCCGCAGAGCTGATGCACATGGCGCGCCTTCTCCAGGGCATTCTCCTCCAAGGTGGCACCTGTCTCGGGCAGCTCGCTTCGGATGCCCAGGTCCGCCGGGACCAGGACCCGCACCGCCGCGGGGAGCATCTCCTCGATCTCCTTTCTCTTGCCCGGATTGCCCGTGCAGATCACCAGCACCTTCATGCCGTGAAGGTAGTGAGGCACCCAAGCGCACCTTGCCGGTCCGATCCTACGTGCCGGCCCCGGCCGTCGCGGAGCGGATGCTCGTCCATGAGGAAAGGTCCAGACCCGTGACGCGCTGCAGTTCCAGATCACGTTCCAGGTAATAGGCTGAAAGCAGGCGCTCCGTCGATGGGTCCATGGGAGGGAACCTGCGCCCTGACCTGTTCAACCCCTGCAGACCGAGGGCCATCCGTTGGTAGGTCGTGTACGGCATGATCCCACGGACCATCCTCTTCAGCGGGTTCTCCTCGCGACGCAGCCAATGCATCCAGGTCGCGACCCTCGCCGACCGCGACATCCGGGTGGGGTTGTGCACCTGTTCCTTGGAACGCAGTACCCAAGGCGTCAGATCAAGTGCCTTGAACAGCGGATCGCACACCCCCTGCGGGTCACGTTCCAGGTCCTCGAACCGGAAGACATGGACCTGATCGGGCGGGAACACCTTCCTGACGGCGGCCAGACGCTCGGCATAGTGCCCATACCCGAGGAACAGACGATGGAGCTCATCATCCGGCGCCTTGCCCAGCAGGTCCCGAAAGAAATCAGGACGGTGCTGCGTCCAGCCGTCCGAACAGGCCATCGTATAGGCGGAGTAGGCCCTGATCACGGGATCGCGTACCACCATCACCACCTGACATCGGGGGTTGTGTTCCCGGAGCCGGGCGATGGCGTCATCGAACATGTACAGGTTGGACAGTTTGGCGATCGGCGACCCGTCCGAGACTCCCGTTGCGGGGTAGAACCGCTCCATGAACGCTTCGATCGGTGCCTCCCGTGCCACCGGATCGGTGAACCAGGTGAACTCCATGAGGTGGGATTCCACCAGCGCGGGATGCTCACCCAGGTAGTGCCCCAGCGAGGTGGTACCCGCCTTCTGGGCGCCAATGATCATGAGCGCGATACGATCCATCCTGGAAGTGGCCTTCCCGGGCCGACGGCAAAACTAACGGCGACGGACATGCTCGATAACTTTGGCGCCCCACGCGTTGCAGGGCTCGTCCAGCCTTCCGCAGCACTTCGGTGGATGGGCCCCAAGCGGGGCAACGGAGACCATGACCCTGCGCATCCTTCTGATCGCCTCCCAGTTCCCACCGACGAACGCCACTGGCGCCAGGCGCCCGTACTACCTGGCGAGGCAGTTGAGGGATGCGGGGCACGTCGTGACTGTGCTCACCTCGTTGCGTGACGAGGAGCAGCCCTGGTCCGTCGACATGGAAGGGATGCACGTGCATCGGTTCCGGACCCCTTCCACCCCGCCATGGTTCACTTCCTGGCAAGGCGCCCTGCACCGCGCCGCAACACGCTCCCGGGGTGGTCGCGGAGGTCGCGCCATCGGGTTGTTGGCGGAGCTGCTGCTTCCCTTGGACCACCTGCATCGATGGGATCCGGCACCGGAGGTCCTGGAGGAACTGGTCGGCGAACAGGACGTGGTGGTCGCCACCGGCCCCCTGTGGTCCATGGTGCAACTGGGCGGCGAGATGGCCAGGCGGTGCAACGCCACCTTCATCGCCGATTACCGGGACCCCTGGAACATCGCCCTGCCCGAGGTCGGTCTCCATGTGCTCACGTACATGGGCCCATGGCCGGCCTCCTGGTCCAGGCGCCTGCGTCATTCGGCATGGGAGCGGAAGGCCACCCGGGAGGCTTCGTTCACTGCCGCCACCAAAGGCCTGTTGCAGAACGCGTTGCTCCTGAACGGGGAGCGTCCCGCGCTCCAGGTCTACAATGGAGCCCCGGGGCCGGCGACCATGCCAGGCATGCCGAAGAACCCGCGCTTCACCCTGGTCTATACCGGTTCGGTGTACCGGGAGCAGGAATGGGACCTCGTCCTCCGGGCAGTGGACCTGCTGGAGCGCGATCATCCGGAAGTGGCCGGCACCTCAAGGTTGCTCGTGGTGGGCATGCGCACCGCTCATGACAGCAGCCTGTCCGACCTGGGCCGTAGGATGGACCAGCGACCGACCATTGAACGGCAGGCCCGACTGGGCAGGGAGGAAGTGCTCGGCCTACAGCAACAGGCAGACCTGCTACTACACGTGGGTTTCGGCGAGAAGCAGGTGTTGCCCCTGAAGTTGTTCGAGTACATCGCCTCCGGCCGACCGATCGCCCAGGTGGGTTCCGGCTTGTCCGAGCAGGTGGAGATCATCGAGCGGACGAGAACGGGGACCACGCTGACCACCCCGGAAGCATTCGTGGACCATTGGCTGGAATGCCACACGCTATGGCAGGCCGGCGAGGCCATCCCGTTCGATCCGGACAAGGAGGCCATCGCACAATTCACCTGGGAGGTCCAGATGGAGCGGTTCCATCAATTCATCCTGGAAAGGCACGCGGAAAAGGCAGGGATCAGCGGCTCTGAAGGTCCCGGAAGGTGATGAGGGAAGCTCCCCCGAAGATGGGCCCGGCCGTCAGAGCTTCGTACTCGTGCCTGCAACGCTCCAGGAAGGGTCGCTTCCCGGGATCCCCGCCATACATCTCCAACAGGTCCGGTCCCAGGCGATAGGGGTGTACCATCACCTCCGTCACCCGTTCCGGAGGCACCCAGGAGAGGAGCTTGGAATAGGTGGCCTTGTCATAGGGCCCCGGATCGTCCAGGTCATGGATGCTCACCAGGGCCTGGTTCGTAGGTGTGGGAGCACGCGCGAAGGCCCGATCCGCCAGGTAGGCATTGAGCGCCTGCTTGGCGACCTTCCGCGGACGGCTCCAGGACGACCAAAGCGCGGCACGGGGAGGAGCGACGATCCGCATGGGGAGGTCGCGCTCCCTGAGCACCGGGACCATGGCCTCCAGGATGGCCGGCAGCATGTGCACATGCTGATGGCTGTCGACATGGGTCGGAGAGATGCCGGCCTCCTCCAATACGGCCAGTTGCGCCACCAGCTCACGGACCACGTCCGGTGCCTGTACCCGACCTTTCACGGCGGCCTTGGCCAGTTCGGGCCGGGGCCTGAAGCTGCCGTCGGGACCGGTAAGACCCGAGGGTCCGGACAGTGAGGTCCCTTCGGTGAGGCAGAAGTGAAGCCCGACACCCAATGCCGGATAGGCCCCCACCCGGTCCAGGGCGTCCTTCGTTCCCGGCATGTTCACCATCAAGGTGGCCGAGCTCAGGTTCCCGGCCTCGAACACCTCGAAGATCGCCTGGTTCACCGAAGGGCACAGGCCCAGGTCATCGGCATTCACGATCAGTACACGTTCCATGCTGCTCCGGGTGGGGCCGTGGTCGCTCCGGCCGGCAAGGTATGTACAGGGCAGAGCGGCGGATCCCGCTGGCCTCTGAGGTCCTCGGTATATTTGCCGCAAGGACCCTGACCGTTGGCAGCACCCGAACTCGATCCCTTGGAAACGCTGGCACTGTCCGTGCTGGAACGGCTGAACGAGGACCTGCCCCCTGCCGAACGGGCCACGGTCGGTCCAGGCTCGGTCATTCTTGGTGAAGGAGGCATGCTGGATTCACTGGGCGTGGCCAACTTCATCGTGGGCATGGAGGAGGGCATCGAACTGCGGTTCGGACGAGAGGTCCCCTTGTCCGACCAGGACCTGGTGGAACTGTTCGACGAACCCAGCGTGACCGTGGCCCGTTTCGCGGCCTACCTCCGGGAGCGGATGAACGGGTGATCGGGATGGCTGAAGAACTCCCGGAACTCGTCCTGATCTCGGACCTGAACCTCGACAACCTGTCGAACATCCTCCGCAGCCGGGAGGACCTGCCCTGGCGTGTGCGTACTGCTCCGCTGGACGCCGTGGTCCAAGCGCTGTCGGGCTCCGGCCACGGTTCGTCCACCGCCCTGGTGTGGACACGTCCGGAGAGAGTGAGCCTGCATTTTCAGCGGGCCTTTCGCTACGAGCGGGTGAACAAGAGCGACGTGCTGCTGGAGGTGGACCGGTTCATTGACATGCTCCTGGACGCCGCCGGACGGTGGCAGCGCATCCTGGTCCCCCTGTGGCAGGTCCCGGCCGATGCCCATGGAGGCCTGCAGGAGCTGCGCGACGGGACGGGGTATCATGCGCTCCTTCTTTCCATGAACGCCAGGCTCTGCGAACGGCTTTCCGAGCGATCCAACATCCACCTGCTGAACAGCGGACGTTGGGTGGAGCGCGCAGGGGCCGGTGCCTGGTCGGACCGGATGTGGTTCCTGACCAAGACGCCCTACTCCAACGAGGTGTTCCGAGCCGCTGCGGAGGACCTGCTGGCCTTCCATACGTTGGCGACGGGAGGCTCCGTGAAGCTGATCGTCCTTGACCTGGACGACACCCTTTGGGGTGGGGTGGTCGGGGACGATGGGTGGGAGAACCTCCGGCTCGGCGGGCACGACGCCATCGGTGAGAGCTTCGTGGACTTCCAACGTACCCTCAAAGGGCTGAAAGAGCGGGGGATCATGCTCGCCATCGCGAGCAAGAACGACCGCGAAGTGGCCCTGGAGGCCATGGACAAGCATCCGGAAATGGTGCTGGAACGAAGCGACTTCGTGGCGATGAGGATCGACTGGAACGACAAACCGGGCAACATCGCGGACATGGTCCGCGAACTGAACATCGGTGCCCAGTCCGTGCTCTTCATCGACGACAATCCCGTGGAACGCTCGCGCGTGCGGGAGTTCCTGCCCGAGGTGATCGTGCCCGAGTGGCCCGCCAACAAGCTGCTGTACACCCGCACTCTGCGCGCGCTTCCCGTGTTCGGCCTGGAGGCCATCAGTGATGAGGACCGGCGCCGCACCACGCTCTACCAGGAGGCCGAGGACCGGGAACGGACCCGTTCCTCGTTCGCGGGTGTGGAGGAATGGCTGGCCTCGCTCGGCACCAGAGTGGTCGTATCCCCGCTCTCGACATCCGATCTGGCCAGGGTGCATCAGCTGTTCGGCAAGACCAATCAGTTCAACCTGACCACCCGGCGTTGGACGGAACAGGAACTTCGGGACCGGATGGAGGACCCGCTTCGCCCGATCTGGTCCTTCCGGGTCAGTGATCGGTTCGGGGACTCCGGGCTCACGGGAATGGTGGGGCTTGACCTGACCGACCCGGACAGGGCCGTACTGGGCGACCTGGTGATGAGCTGCCGGGTGCTCGGGCGCAAGGTGGAGGAGGCCATGCTGCACGTGGCCTGCGACCATGCCCGCTCCCTTGGGCGAACAAGGCTCACCGCCGAACTCATCCCCACGGCCAAGAACGGACCCTGCAGAACGTTCATGGAGGCCTCGGGATTCGAGCGGACCGGCACGAACACCTTCGTCTGGGACCTGGGAACGGAGTATCCCGTACCCGCCACCTTGGAGTTGGTATCGGGTGAAATGTCCGACAGATCATGACCACGAGCAGGAGCGTTTCGTTGGAACTGGTGGCGGACCGGCAGGCCATGCAGCGGTTCGCCGACCTTTCCGGTGACCACAGCTCCCTGCACATGGACCCCGCTCACGGAGCGCGTTCCCGCTTCGGGGAGAACGTCGTTCATGGCGTACTTCCACTGCTGGCCCTTCCCCTCCTGTTGAAGGACCTGGCCCTTCCCGCAGACCTGTGGATCGCGGAGATCGAGGCCCGATTCCCGGCCCCACTGGCCCCCGGCCGACCGGTGAGGCTGACCGCCACCTGGAGCCCCGCGGATGCCACACAACAGGTCCAGTTCGAACTGTCGGGCGATGGCGGCAGACCCCTGACCCGCGGATCGCTGACGTTCCGGGAGGGCGTCCGATCGGCCGTGCCGGACCGGACCGTCGGCCCCTCATCGCTCCTTCCGCAGGCCTTGTCGGAGAGGGTGCTATGGGCCGACGAGATGAGGAAGGGTGAACGGTCCTCCTTCCCCTACGTATGGGGAGATGCCCAGGGTCGCGCGATGCGGGAGGTGCTCTCCGGCATGCTCAAGGGCGTTCCAGAGGAAGAACTGAACACCGCCGTTCCCGGGCCTTCAGGTTGGGCGTTCGCCTGCCTGGCCCTGCTCTCCACCCAGGTGGGCATGGTGATGCCGGGACGGGCGGCCACCCTCCTGGAATTCCAACTACGGATCCCCGAACAGGCCCTTGCACCACATGGCAGCGGCACGGTGCGTTCCGAGGTGAAGCTCGCGTCCCAGACCTCCGGCACCCTGGTCCAGGACGTGGAGTTCCTGGCGGAGGACACCGTGCTGGCATCGGCCCAGGTGAAGGCTTCGGTGGCCCGGCGGCCTTACGCCCCACCCGCAATGGCGGAACTCGCCAAGCGCGTGGCGGACCGGGGTCTGAAGGACAAGGTGGTGCTGATCAGCGGCGCTTCGCGGGGCCTCGGCGCGGTAACGGCCAAGCTCTTCGCCGCACACGGTGCCCGGGTGGTGGTGAATTTCCGGACCTCGCAGGAAGCGGCCGACCAGGTGGTCTCGGACATCCAGGCACATGGTGGCCAGGCCATGGCGGTGCATGCGGACATCACCGAGGAGAAAGAGGTCGCGGCCATGATGGCCCAGGTCCATGCGGCGTGGGGGAACGTGGACGTCCTGGTGAACAATGCAGTGGCCGGATACCGGTCCCAGCCGATCGAGGAGACGAGCTGGGCACACGTGCAGCAGGACATCGATGTGGTGGTGAAGGGATCATTCCTGTTGGTGCAGGCGGTCCTGCGCGGTTTTGAGGAACAAGGCGGTGGCCGCATCGTCAACATTTCGTCCACGGCCGTGGAGGCACCTCCCCGCTCGCACGCCCGGTACGTGATCGCCAAGTCCGCACTCAGCGGACTGACGCGTTCGCTCGCCGTGGAACTGGCGGGAAGGAACGTGCTCGTGAACGAAGTGGTGCCGAGCTTCATGGAGACCGATCTGACCAGCGGGACCGACCGGGTGAGCATCGGCCAGATCAAGGCCGCCTCACCGATGAAACGCCTGCCCAGCCCGGAGGAGGTGGCCGATGTCATCGTGTTCCTCGCTTCGCCCCAGGCAGCGCACATGTCCGGCCAGCGTCTGGTGGTCACAGGCGGAGCCCCCCCCTTCCTGTAGCACTTCGCCGGTCATGCGCCCCAGCTCCCCAAAGGTCTCCTTGACCACCGGTACCAAGGCGGGTGTGGATCGGATCCTCAGCTTCACCCGCCTCACCTATGGTGCCGATGCGCACCAGGCCCACGAAGGCACCCTTGAGTGGATGTACGAGGCATGCCCCCTGGTGCCCGAAGGGCTGGATGCCCTGATCGCGGCACAGGACGAGGAAGGCCATGTCGTAGGCCTTGTGAACAGGCTGTACTTGAACTGGTCGCTGGAAGGTTCCATCGTGACCATGCCCTCCATCGGTGACCTCGCGGTCTCTCCCACCCACCGGGCCGGAGGCCTTGGTCTGCGGCTGGCCATGGCCGCCGTGCGCGGCACGGACCATGCCTTCGTGAACGGATCGAACCCGAACAGCTCACCGCTCTTTCGCGGCCTCCGCTATCAGGAGCTGGTCGGAGCGGCCTGGTACCGGACCATCCTGCGGCCGGTCCGGGCGGGCGTGCGGCTCGGCATGCATCGCCTGGGGCTCCGGCCCGGCGCACGGATCCCATCCCCGGGCACGGTCGATGGCTATCAATGCACGGGATCACCGGGCGGGAGCGAACTCGATGCCTTGGCGGCCTTGTTGAACGACCATCCCGCTCCGGTGAAGCCCTGGTGGGACCGATCGCTGCTCACGTGGCGTTTCTTCCACCCGAAGGGTCCGCGTCATGTGTTGGTGCATGATCCGGGATGCCAGGCGGCCCTGCTCCTGTCGTTCGGGGTCCGGCGTGGCCTGCGGATGGCCAGACCGATCGCCTACCGGGCCCAGGACGAGGACGGGACGAGGGCCCTCCTGCAAGCCGGGATGAAGGTGTCCAGGAACATGGGGGCCGATGTGCTCCTGGCCTTCACGTTCGATCCGGCCGAGAAGCGCATCCTGGAGGACCTGGGCGCACGCCGGGCCCCATCCGTCCCCGGAACGTTCTTCCACCACCGGGATCGGCGTGGGAACGTGGCCATGTTCGAACACGCCTGGGTGCAGGGTGCCGCTTCCGACCTGGGCCTGGAGGCGGTCCGTCGTTGACCTCCGATACCCGTACACTTGGCATGAACCCGTATGTTCGGATCTTCGCCGCGGGGAACGTCAGGCCAAGGGAACCGAGAAGTCGAGCATGAAGATCGTCGTAGACGCGAAGTCCTGGAACCCCGTGCCCGACCTGCGGGAAGTGTTCGCACATCGCGACCTCTTCCTGACGCTGGCATACAGGGATGTCCGGGTGCGGTACGCGCAGACCATGCTCGGGCTGGGGTGGGCCTTGTTCCAGCCCCTGGCCACCCTGCTGATCATGGTGCTCGTGTTCGGGCGGGCCGTGAAGGTGGACACCCAGGGAGTCCCTTACAGCCTGTTCGCCATCACGGGGATCTCCGCGTGGAGCTACTTCGCCTTCGTGCTGAAGGAGTCCGGCAGCTCATTGATCGGCGCGCAGGAGATGGTCCGGAAGATCTATTTCCCCCGTCTCATCATCCCCCTCAGCAAGGCCACGGTGGGCCTGATCGACATGGGGGTGGCCGTGGTCCTGATGCTGATCATGTTCGCGGTGCACGGCCGTATGCCGGCTCCCAACGCCCTGCTCGCCATCCCCTTCCTGCTGGGGATCATGTGCGCCGCCCTGGGGGTGGGCATCTGGATCAGCGCGCTCACCATCCGGTTCCGTGACCTGCAGCATGTGGTCCCGTTCATCGTGCAGTTCGGGCTGTTCGCCACACCCGTGGCCTATCCTGCGGAACTCGTCACCCGATCGCTTCCCCACTGGGTGCAGGTGCTCTATTTCATGAACCCCATGTCGGGCCTGGTCGAAGGGTACCGCTGGAGCCTGCTGGGCGGTGCGCCCCCCGATCAGCTGATCTGGGTCTCCGTGGTCTTCACCGGCCTGTTGCTGATCAGCGGCCTGTTCTACTTCCGGTCCATGGAACGCTATCTCGCCGATCTGGTATGAACAACGCACCACATCCCCCCGCCAACGGGAAAGCCCTCCGGCCATGAGCGACCGCATGGTGTTGGTGGAAGGGATCGGCAAGCGCTATCGCCTGGGCGGGCCGGCCCGCATGGACATCCGCAAGGGACTGGCCCACAACCTTCGCGCGCTTGCCCAGCGCGGTGGCGAACATTTCTGGGCGTTGCGTGACGTGGACCTGGAACTGAGGCAGGGAGAGGCCTTGGGCATCATCGGCCGCAACGGTGCGGGAAAGAGCACCCTGCTGAAGATCCTTTCCCGGATCACCAATCCGACGGAAGGCAGGTTCGAGATCCATGGCCGCGTGAGCTCCCTGCTCGAGGTGGGTACCGGCTTCCACCCCGAACTGAGCGGCCGGGAGAACATCTTCCTGAACGGCACCATCCTGGGCATGCGCCGCAGCGAGGTGAAGCGGAAGTTCGATGAGATCGTCGACTTCAGCGGCGTGGAGCTGTTCATCGACAATCCGGTGAAGCACTACAGCAGCGGGCAGAAGGTGCGGCTCGCCTTCGCCGTGGCGGCCCATCTGGAACCCGAGGTGCTGATCATCGACGAGGTGCTCGCCGTCGGGGACCTGGAGTTCCAGCGGAAGTGTTTGGGCAAGATGCAGGACGTGACCAGCAGTGGCCGGACGATCCTGTTCGTGAGCCACAACATGAGCGCCATCAACAGCCTGTGCCGACGTTGCATCCTGCTGGAGCATGGCGCCAAGACCATGGAGGGCGAGACCGCGGACGTCGTGCATGCCTATGTCCATGGGAACGATCAGGAAGCCTCGGGGGTGGTGGACCTTTCGGGGAGCCCAGTGACCGGGGATGGCGCCGCACGACTGCTCCAATTGCGCTGGGTGGACCCACAGGGGAACACGCTTCCGCGGGCCAAGGTGACCGATGCGGTGGGGCTGGAGGTGAGCTACGAGGTGCTCCGGGAGGGCGTTCGCCCCCAGCCCGTGGTCTTCATCCACGACTCCGAAGGCGATCACATCTTCACCTCGTTCCCCGGCATCGATGTGGCCGTCGGACGCACGGTGGGTCGGCATGTGGCCACCCTGCGCCTCCCCGCGAACCTCTTCAATGAGGACACGTATTTCGCCAGCCTGTGGCTGGCCACCTGGCTGCCCCACAAGGTGCACCAGGTGCATGAGAACGTGATCAACATCTCCGTGATGGACGACCTCGCATCCCCGACCCGGTCGCCCAGTCACTACCGGATCCGAGGTGCCCTGAGACCGTTGTTCCCATGGGATATCGGGGTGCGGCAAGGCACCGGGGACCACCTGGGCAGCTAGGCGTCCAACGCGCACGACCGGCCGGCTCCGGTATCTTTGGAGGCATGTCAGCGACCAGGAGAACGCTCGTCACGGGTGCAGGAGGCTTCATTGGCAGCCACGTGGTGGAGGCGCTCGTACGGGCAGGACGGGAGGTACGTGCCCTGGTCCACTACAACTCACGGAACGACTGGGGGTGGTTGGAAGGAATGCCCCGGGAGGTGTCCCAGTCCGTGGAAGTGCTTCCCGGCGATGTTCGGGACCCCCATTTGATCCGTGAGGCCATGCGCGGCGTGGACCGCGTGTACCATCTGGCCGCGTTGATCGGCATACCCTACAGCTACCTGGCCCCGGACAGCTATGTGGATACCAACGTGCGCGGGACCCTGAACGTGCTCCAGGCTGCGCGCGAGGCCGATGTGGAACGGGTCCTCGTCACCTCCACCAGTGAGGTGTATGGCACGGCGCGCACGGTGCCGATCACGGAGGACCATCCGCGACAAGGACAGTCCCCGTATTCCGCCAGCAAGATCGGAGCGGACCACCTCGCCCTGTCCTTTCATCTCAGCTTCGGCCTGCCGGTCTCCGTGGTTCGTCCGTTCAACACCTATGGACCCCGGCAGAGCGCTCGGGCGGTGATCCCCACCATCATCACCCAACTGCTGGGAGGAGCTTCCGAGATCCGGTTGGGGTCCCTGCATCCGACGCGGGACCTGGTCTTCGTGCACGATACGGCCCAGGCGTTCCTGGCCATCGACGGATCGCCCGCCACCATCGGAGAGGAGGTGAACGTGGCCACCCAACAGGAGATCGCCATCGGGGACCTGGCCACGAAGCTCATGGACCTGACCGGGGTCCAGGCCGGCATCGTTTCCAGTGAGGAACGGATCAGGCCGGAGAACAGCGAGGTGGAGCGACTGCTGGGCAGTGCCGCCAAGCTGAAGGAGCTGACCGGTTGGACCCCCGCACATGACCTGGACCAAGGGCTGGCAAGGACCGTGGAATGGTTCTCGGACGCCGCTGTCAGGAAGGGCTACAAGTCGCACCTCTACAATGTTTGAGAGGGTCCTGGAAGGCATCCGGGACCTGTTCCCCGGATCGGCGGGGACCATACCGCTCCATGCCCCCTGGTTCGACACGGCCGATGAGGAGGCCGTGATGGCCTGTGTGCGCTCGTCCTTCGTTTCGTCGGTCGGTGAAGGGATCCTGGCCTTCGAACAGGAACTGGCCGAATACACCGGGGCCGGTCGTGCCGTGGCCGTGGTGAACGGTACTGCCGCCCTGCACGCAGCCCTGGTACTGAACGGTGTGGGGCCGGGCGACCTGGTGATCACCCAGGCCTTCACCTTCATCGCCACCTGCAATGCGATCACCTACACCGGCGCCAGGCCCGTGTTCATCGATGTCGATCCGGACACGTTCGGCCTGTCACCCCGGGCACTGGAGCGTTGGCTGGACCGGGAATGCCGACAGGAAGGGGATGGTTGCGTGCATGTCCGTACAGGTGCCCGCGTGCGTGCCTGCATCCCGATGCACACCTTCGGGCATGTGGCGCACATCGAGGAGATCATCACCCGCTGCAGGGACCGTGGGATCGCGGTGATCGAGGACGCCGCGGAGGCGCTCGGTTCCACCCGAGGAGGCCGGCACGCGGGCACGTTCGCTCCGATCGGGACGCTCAGCTTCAACGGCAACAAGATCGTGACCTGTGGAGGTGGCGGGGCCTTGCTGTTCGAGGACCCCGAGCTCGCCGACCGGGCAAAACACCTGACCACCCAGGCCAAGGTCCCTCATCCATGGGCCTTCCAGCATGACCTGATCGGCTTCAACCACCGGATGCCCAACCTGAACGCATCGCTGGCCCGAAGCCAGTTGCGCAAGCTTCCCCACAACCTGGCCGTGAAACGGGCCCTGCACGATCGGTATCGCGAACTGTTCGCCGATGGCCCGTTCCGGTTGGTGGAGGCCCCGCCGGGAACCAGCCCCAACCACTGGCTGAACGCCGTGCTCGTGAGGGACCGGCAGGAACGGGACACCTTCCTGCAGGCCTGTCTGGAGGCAGGCATCCAGGCCCGACCGGCATGGGAGCTCGCGACGGACCAACCCATGTACCGGGACGACCTGAAGGACGACCTTGCCGTTTCGCGGGAATTGCAGGACCGCTGTGTGAACCTTCCGAGCAGTGCCCATCCATGAGCGGGAAGCGCATCGTGCTGGTGGGAGGAGGCGGGCATTGCCGATCGGTGATCGGCCTGTTCCGCGATGCCACACAGGAGCTACATGGCATTCTGGACCCTGCGATCGTCGGGAACGTACTGGGCATACCGGTCCTAGGTGGTGACGAGCGGATACCTGAGCTCGCAGGGCTTGGACATCCGTTCGTGGTCACTGCCGGACATGTCCGTGATGCGGCACTCCGCATCGGACTGTGCACCGCCATCATGGATGCGGGTGGCACACTGGCCACCATCCTGGCACCCACCAGCACCGTGGTGAAGGGTGCCACGATCGGTGAAGGGACCACCGTGGGCCACGGTGCCGTGGTGAACAGCAACGGCCGCATCGGGACCAACTGCATCATCAACACACGGGCCCTGGTGGAGCATGACGCCCTGATCGGCGACCATGTGCACATCGCGACCGGGGCGATCGTGAACGGCCACTGCACGGTCGGGAAGGGCACCCTGATCGGCAGTGGGGCGGTGGTCCTTCAGGGGGTGCGGATCGGTGAAGGCTGCATCATCGGCGCGGGTTCCGTGGTGATCCGGGATGTGGCGGACGGGACCACGGTGGCCGGTGTTCCCGCAAAGCCCCTGAAGCGATGAGGACGCAAGGCGTGTTCATCATCGCGGAGGCCGGCGTGAACCACAACGGCGATCTGGAGACGGCCCTGCGTCTCGTGGACGTGGCCGCCGATGCCGGCGCCGATGCCGTCAAGTTCCAGACCTTCCGCAGTGATCAACTGGCCTCGCCCGCTGCTCCCATGGCGGCCTATCAGGAACGGAACACGGGGGGCGCGGGCGACCAACTGGCGCTCGTCCGGTCGCTTGAACTGGGTGCGGCCGAACACCGCTCCCTCTTAGCGCGATGCCGCGAACGGGGCATCCTGTTCATGAGCACGCCGTTCGACCGGCCAAGCATGCAGTTGCTCCATGAGCTTGGCCTGGCCATCGGAAAAGTCCCCAGTGGCGAGATCACCAACGCACCCTACCTGGAGGCAATGGCCCGGACCTTCCCGGACCTGATCGTGAGCACCGGCATGTGCACCTTGGAGGAAGTAAGGGCAGCTCTTGATGTCCTGTTCGCCTCGGGAGCCGACCCGGGACGGACCACCATTCTGCATTGCAACACCGAGTATCCGACCCCCCTGGAGGATGTGAACCTGCTTGCCATGCGCACGCTGGCCGAGGAGTTCTCCCTCCCCGTCGGCCTCAGTGACCATTCCCTGGGCATCGAAGTGCCCACCGCCGCCACCGCACTGGGTGCGCGGGTCATCGAAAAGCACATGACCCTGGACCGCGAAATGCCGGGGCCCGACCACCGGGCCTCGCTGGAGCCGCACGAATTCAAGGCGATGGTCCGGGCGGTCCGGGCCATAGAACGCGCCCTGGGCACGGGGGTGAAGGAACCCACGCCGAGCGAACGACCGAACATCCCCGTGGCCAGAAGGAGCATCCATCTTGCACGCTCCCTCGCCCAGGGATCCACGATCGACAGGCAGGACCTGATCATGCTGCGGCCCGGAAGTGGCATCTCACCCATGGACCTGGAGCAGGTCGTAGGTCGTCGTACGGCCAGGGACCTGAACGCCGGCCACCTGCTCCAATGGAACGACCTGTCATGAGGATCGCATTGCTCACGAGCAGCAGGGCCGACCTGGGCATTCAACGCCCCCTGATCCGCGCCCTCGCGTCCGACCCCGACATCCAGCTGACGGTGATCGCCTTCGGCTCCCATCTCGACCCCCGGTTCGGGATGACCATCGATGAGGTCCGGGCCTCTCATTCCGGCGCCCTGCTTGAACTGCCTCCCGTGCTGAAGGAGGATGCGCCCGCTGACATCGGCCTTGCCATGGCAGCGACCATGAAGCAGTTCACGGCCGTGTGGAAGGACGGAACGTACGATCGCATCGTAGCGCTTGGCGATCGCTACGAGATGTTCTCGGCCGTGTACGCCTCCGTTCCGTTCGGCATTCCCATCGCCCATATCCATGGTGGTGAGACCACAAAGGGCGCCATCGACAATGCGTTCAGGAACGCCATCACGCATGCCGCCTCCATGCATTTCGTAGCTGCCGAACCCTACCGCAAGCGGGTGATCGAGATGCTGGGACATGACGAGGGCGTGCACCTGACCGGGGCGCTCAGCATCGACAATCTCCGGGAGCTGGAATTGTTCGACACGCGCGAGATCCTCGAACGGACCGGGGTCGATCTGGAACGCCCCACCTTGCTCATCACCTACCACCCGGAGACGGTCGACCGGGCTTCCTGGGAAAGGGACTGGTCGGTGTTGGAACAGGTCCTCAGGGCCACCGCCGGTGAATTCCAGGCCTTGGTGACCCTCCCCAATGCGGACACCGGCGGACTGCAGTTGCGCCAACGGTGGACGGACCTTGCCAGGGAACAGGCGCATGTGACCGCTGTGGACTCCCTGGGCGCCAGGCTCTACCTATCCTGCATGGCGCATTGCTCGATGATGCTGGGCAACACGTCCAGTGGTTACATCGAGGCATCCTTCTTTCCCAAGCACGTCATTGACCTGGGAGAACGGCAGACCGGCCGCATGGTGACATCCAACATCCGGCGCTGTCCGATGGATGCCGGAACGATACTCGAAGCCGTGGCCATGGCAGGGAGCGCCCCTCCCCCTGCCGTGGATCATCCTTACGGGGATGGCCATGCCGCCGAACGGATGGTGGAACGATTGAAGACCAAGGCATGAACCGGATCGAACACACCAGCCTTTCTCCGACGGCCACCTTGCGCGAGGCGCTGAACGCCTTGAACAACACCGGTCCGAACCTGACCGTGTTCGTGGTGGATGGAGCGGGCAGGCTGCTGGGCACCGTCACGGACGGGGATGTGCGCCGGGCATTGATCGCCGGCCGGGACCTCGACTCCCCGGTATCCGGGGCCATGAACAGCTCACCGCGGCACCTGGTCATCGGCAAAGCGCCCGAACGCCCCCTGAAGGCCCTCCGGCAGGCCGGCATCCGGTTGCTTCCCGAGGTCGATGAAGAGGGCACCCTGCTCAGGGTCCTGGACATCTCGGGCTCTGAAGCGATCCTTCCCGTGCACGCCCTGCTGATGGCCGGCGGCCGCGGGTCCCGCCTCAGGCCCATCACGGACACCCTGCCCAAACCACTGGTCCCGGTGCATGGCCGACCGATCATCGAGCATATCCTGGGCCTCCTGGGGCGCTTTGGCGTGGAGGATGTGTCCGTTTCCGTGAACTACCTGAAGGAGAAGGTCCAGGACCACCTTGGGGATGGCTCCCGGTTCGGGGCCAGGATCGACTACCTCGTGGAGCAGGAGCCGCTCGGCACCGCAGGAGCGTTGCGCCTGCTCGAGCGACCGGCCCATGACGTGGTGCTGCTCATGAACGGGGACCTGCTCACCGACGTGGACCTGGAGGGCATGTTCCAGCTGTTCACAAGGTCTCGAGCGGCCATGGCCGTGGCCACCACCGAGCACCACGTGGACCTGCCCTACGCCGTCATGGACCTCGAAGGGGACTTGGTGCTCGGCTATCGCGAGAAGCCCACGGTGTCGTTCCCCTGCAATGCCGGTATCTACCTGTTGAGGTCCGAGTGGAGGGAGCTGGTCCCTGAACATGGACCCTTTCATGCCACCGATCTCATCCAGGCCCTCCTCGATCGAGGCGAACGGGTCGTTGCCTTCCCCATCGAAGGCACCTGGTACGATATCGGCAGGTATGAGGACCTGGAACGTGCACGGCCCGCGAACGCCGTGGATGGAACCGGCCGGCAGGCTGCGCAAAGCGGAAGTACCCGGCCCTTGTCCGGTACGTGACCCCGACGTCGCCCCGGATCGCGGACGTAGCACACTGATCCCATGAACACGAACATTCCCTTCCTGATCACGGCCCGTTTGAGCAGCGAACGCCTGCCACGGAAGTTGATGCGCGACCTGGACGGGACCAAGCTGGTGGGCAAGGTCATCGAACGCGGCATCGCCGCGTTCGGGGCGGACCAGGTGGTCCTTTGTACCTCACCGCTTCCCACGGACGAGGACCTGGTACGGGTGGCCGAGAGCCATGGCATCGCAGTTCACCTGGGGCATCCGGTGGACATCCTGGACAGGCTCTGCGGTGCCCTGCGGGAGCGCGAGGCGGTCGGTTTCGTGGGCCAGACCGGCGAGAACCCGATCTTCAGCGTGGACCATTGCCGGAGGATCAGGGATGAGATCGCCGCCGGAAAGGACCTGGTGAGGTACCAAGGCCTCCCGATCGGCCTCTCCCCCTATGGGATCAGCAGGGCCGCCATCGAGACCTTGCTGGCGCTGAAACAGGAGGAGGATACCGGGTTCTGGGGATACCTCCTGGACAAGCCCGGGATCTTCGATGTGCTGAAGATCGAGGCGGAACCGGAACTGCATTGGCCGGAGAAGCGGCTCACCGTTGACTATCCGGAGGACCTGGAGCTGATGAAGGAGATCTTCACGGAACTTCCCGGCATGCCGGACCCACGCGAGGTGATCTCCTTGTTGCGCAAGCACCCCGGTATGGCGGCCATCAACGCGATGCGGGAACAGGCCGACCTCGAGGAGGACGTCAAGGAACGGCTGCAGGCCTTTTTCGCCGATCACGGACCGGCCATCCGGGAGGAGCTGGCCCGTCGGAGGAGCATGTACCGGGCATGACGGACCGAAAAGAGCTCCTGGAACGGGCCCAGTCCATTGAGGAAAGTCTCCATCCTTACGACCTGGTGGTGGATGGCGCCCCGATCTGGCCTGTCCTCCGGGTCACGGTGTGCAACCGGAGCTTGCGGGGTGAAATGAAGCCCACGGGCCCGCCACCGCGGTCGGGAGCCGGAAAGAACCTCAGGACCCTCGGCCACGGAGCCCTTCAATGGAGACGGTCACGCCTGTCCGCAAGACCCGGTGGGCTGCTGTTCCTGACGGAGCGGACCTATTGGACGCAAAGCACGCAGGGCACCACGGACCGGTTCGCCCTGCCGCTGATGCAGGCAGCGTCGGAGCTTGGCGTGCCTTCCACGCTGGTGGTGAAGGATCCCGTCGCGAAAGCGCTGGTCGATCTTCCCGAGGGTACCACGACCATCAGGCTCGATGAAGCGCTCCGGGCAAGGGCCCTTCACCATTGGAGGCGGCCCGTGGAACCCCTCCGCCACATTCCCGGATCGGGACCGGTGATCGATGCACTTGCAAGCTCCTACGCCAAGGAGCCTGTCGCCTTCCTGGCCAAGGCCGTCCATGGGTTCCGGATGCATCTGCGGACGTGGCGTTCCGCCCTGCGGGCCTTTCGCCCCGACCATGTGTTCGTGACCTGCTGGTATGCGGTCGAGAACATGGCCATCGCACAGGCCGCCCATGAACTCGGCATCCCCTGCACCGACGTGCAGCATGGTGTGCAAGGCCCCGCCCACTTCGCCTATGGCAACTGGATGGCCATGCCCTCCACCGGTTGCTCCACCATCCCTTCCCATTTCTGGTGTTGGGATGCAGGCAGCGCGGCCAACATCCGGAGCTGGGCTCCTGCCGGACACCATCGTGCGTTCGTCGGCGGAGCCCCCTGGATCGAGGAACACGGGCTTGCTCCTGGCCAGCGGACATCCGGTGCGCTCAGGGTCCTGGTGACGCTTCAACCGGTGGCCCGACCGATACCGGCCGTGCTTACAGAGGCCATCAGGCAAATGGGAAATGGCTGTCACTGGACGATCCGGACCCACCCCAGGGCAGCGGAACAAGCGGAACAGGCAAGGCAGTGGGCGAAGGAGGAGGGTCTCCTGCCATGGATCACCGTTGAAGGCGCGGAAGCCGAACCCATCGGGTCCTCGCTGGCCGGCACGGACGTACACCTGACCTTGTATTCCTCAGTGGCCCTGGAAGCATCGCTGTGTGGCGTTCCGACCATCGCATTGGACCCGCTTGCCGGCGACCTGTTCCCCGACCTGCTCGGGAACGGCTCGTTGGTGCTCAGGACCAGCTCGGAGGCCCTTGTAGCCGAGCTCGCACGAACACCGGCCAACGGCATGCACCGGACGACCCTGCCCCCGCTCAGGGAACGGGTGCAGGGGTTCCTGGCACGGACCTCCACCACCGTGAACACCCGATGAGCGCGCAGGCTCCGTTGATCAGTGTGGTGATGCCCGCTCACAACGCAGAGCGGACCATCGGGGAGGCGATCCGTTCGCTCCTGGCGCAGGATCGGACGAACTGGGAGCTGATCGTGGTGGACGACGGAAGCACGGATGGCACGATGCAGGAGGTGCTTTCCTTCCAGGATGAACGCATCCGGTGCATCCGCCAGGAACGCGGGGGCGTGTCCAGGGCCCGGAATGCCGGACTGGACCTGGCCCACGGCGAATACGTGGCCTTTCTCGATGCCGACGACCGGATGCCCGGATCCGGTCTTTCAGCCCGGGCATCGTTGCTCCATGACAACCCCGGGACCGCCTTCGTCGATGGGGCCGTGATGGCCATGGACGACAGGACCGGCGCGCTCGAGCGCATTCATTCCCCGACCTATTCCGGGCCTCCGTTCAAGCGGCTCATGCGCATGGACCCCGGGATCTTCCTGGGCAATACCTGGATGATCCGACGCTCGGTGATCGGGACCACCCGCTTCCCTGAGGGGCTGACCCATGGAGAGGACCTGGCCTTCTACCTGCTGCTCGCACGGAAGGGAGACTACATGGCCACCCATCACGAGGTGCTCCATTACCGGCGCGGACATCGATCGGCCATGGCGGACCTGGACGGATTGGACAACGGATACCTTGCGCTCCATCGACTTGCCCAACGACTTGTGCCACCCCCCGACCCCGCGGACCTGCACGCGATGTGGCTGCGGATACGCCGGGTGATGGTGCGTGGCTATCTGAAGGCCATGCGGCCATGGGATGCCTTGCGCGTGTGGCTGAGGAAACCCTCCTGGACTACGTGACCCGCCCCAAGAACATCCTCATACTCAGCTACTGGAGCCTGCGTGAGCCGCTTACCGCGGCCGCCGTGTTCCCCTACATGCGCATCCTCTCCGAGCGAAGCGATGTCGGCACGATCCGGCTGGTGACCATGGAGACCACCAAGAAGTTCCTTCCCGAGGTCGATCTGGACATTGAAAAGGTCACGCACACGGAGATCCGCTCCCGGAAAGGGATCTCGGGGGGTATCGCGAAGGCGGAACTGTTCATCCGAACGGTGTTCGTCCTGATCCGGATGGTCAGGAGGGAGAAGATCGACCTGGTCATCGCCAAGGCCTCCCTGGCCGGAGCCATCGCGGACCTGGTCCACTTCCTGACAGGGGTGCCCTACATGGTGGAATCCTACGAGCCCCATGCCACCTACATGGCGGAATGTGGCGTCTGGGAGCGCAGCTCCCTGCGCTTCCGCTTCGCCCATTGGATGGAGCAGAGGCAGCTCGTCCATGCCAGCCACATCATCACGGTCACCAGGAACCACAGGAACGACCTGATCCGGGAGGGGATCTCTCCGCAGAAGGTGCACGTGGTGCCCAGCATCACCGACCTCGAGGTGTTCCGTTTCGACCCCGTGGAGCGCCAACGGATCCGGGCGGAACTCGGCATACCCGAGGGATCGGAGGTGGGGATCTATGTCGGCAAGTTCGGCGGTCTGTACTTCGAAACGGAGGCGTTCGAGATCTTCAAGCGGGCCATGGACGGCATGCATGACATGCACGTGCTGGTCCTCTCCCCTTCCGACCATGAACACATACGACAACTCGCGGAAGAAGCCGGGATCCGTCGCGACAGGTTCCATGTGCTTACCGTGAAACACGTGGAAGTGCCACACTACCTGTCGGCCTCGGACATGGCCTTCAGCACCATCAAGCCTTCCCCGGCCAAGCGCTACCAGTGTCCGATCAAGAACGGCGAGTACTGGGCGAACGGTCTTCCCATCCTGATGACCGATGGCGTGGCCGACGACCACCTGTTGATGCGGAAGGGATTGGGTGGCGCCGTGTACCGGGAGGACCTGGCCGACCTGGACCAGGCCCTCGGCAACATCCGGAAGATCCTGGATCAGCCGGGCCATCGGAGCATGATCCAGGGGCTGGCCCGGCGCTTCCGTTCCAGCACCATCATCCAGGACGTGTACGAGGAGCTCTTCGGTCCTGATGATGCAGGAAGCGCCAGTGGCGGATAGGGTCCGCTAGGCGTTGACCTTGCGTACCGGCCTGTCCGGTGGTCTGTCCGGATCCCCGTTCACGAAATCCTGGAAGGAGAACCGTCCCTTCCTTCCCCTCGCATCCCGCCTTCGATCCAGGATGTGTGAGGTGATGAAAAGACCGGAGAGCATGAAGGGCAACAGCGGGATCTTGAACCGGACCAAGGCACCGAAATTGGGCGTGGTGATCCCGATCATGAACGCATAGCCGATGGCGAAGAGGTAGCACATCTGGAGCAGCGGGTTCACCCGGATCAGCGTGATCAGGTGCCACACCCGGGTACGGACCAGCACCTGGATCGAAAGCAACAGGAGCCAGGTGTTCTCCAAGGCGGCCAGCAGCATCACCACGTTGTTGCTCTCCAGCAGGCTCGGCCTGTACAGCCCGGCGAAGGTGGCCGCCGGGAACTTGGACATCACGCTTCCCCAGGTCGGCTCGATCTCGCCAAGGTCGAAGTAGTTGCTCCCGTACTGCTCGCTCCGCTTCATGTCGCGTTGCGTGGTCACCGTGGTCTGCAGCGCGTTCTCCAGCGAGAACTTGTCCAGCTTGTCCCCCAGGCTGTTCAACGTGAACAGGGAGATCGAGACGAGCAACGCCATGCCCACCGGAATGGCCAGGAGCCGGACCAGGGAGCTGCGTATCCGTGCCACCCGGTTGTAGATCAACCACAGGATGCTGGCCGGGAAGATGGCCATGAAGATGTACGGCTTCATGGCCACCATCACGAGCACGGACAGGATCACCGCGATCCAGGACGGTATCCGGTCCTTCTTCAGGAAGAAGATGCTGTCCAGCGCCGCGATGTACCAGCACATGGCCGCGAAGGTGAAGGTGTCCTTCAGGATGCCGGAACCCCAGAAGATGCAGGACGGCATGAACAGCACCGCGATGGCCAGCTTGCCGCGCAACTTCGGATAGTAGCGCACCAACATCCGGTACAGCCTCCAGACCCCCGTGTAGGAGACCATGGCCACCAGGATCGTCGTGAGCAGGAAGCTCTTGAACCCGATGATCATCAGCGGGCTGATGATGCGGACCAGCGTGTAGGTGCGGGGATCGAAGTAGATGTAGCCGAGCGGATAGCCCGTGTTCGGGGAGAAGTAGGCCATGCGGTTCTCCATGGTGTTCTCCGCGAACAAGGCCTTCAGGTAGGTCATCGGGTCCTCCATGAACACGTTCACCAGCGGGATCGCCGACAGGTAGAAGCTCACCGTATCCCCGTTCCCGTAGTAGTACAGATAGATCAGGGTGAAGAACACCCCGCCGAGCACCTTGGCGTAGAGCCCCCAGAGGTAGTAGCGGTACTCCGGGTGCTTCTTGATCGCGATGTTCTTCTTCCGCGAATGGAGGGTCGCCGCCACGGCCACCAGCAGGATGGACACGGACACCTCCAGGTGCTCGATGGTGACAAGTGGATCCCTCATGGAAGACCGGAGGTCGCCGGCATGCGGACAACGCGTTCGGTCAAAACTACGGCCCAGGAACGGCCGGCGATCCCCCCGGTGTCGCAGGGATGTCCGTCCCGTGAAGGTCCGCGGCCTGTGACCTCCGCTATCTTTGATGGCGATGCGCGAGGAATACGACAGGCCCTGCCCGAACTGTGGTACCGTTGATGGCCGGCCGCTCCCCGCCTTCCAGGCCCATCACCTGGTACGTTGCCGGAGTTGTGGCACCACCTATGCCGGAAGGTCGCCCCGGCCCGAGGAGCTGGAGCGCTTGTACGCGAGCTATCCGGTCCATTCCGGTCTCAGCCCGATCACCCGGAAACGGTTCGAGGCCCTGCTTGACGAGCTCGAGCGCTACCGCTCGACCGGCAGGCTCATCGACGTGGGGTCGGGAAGTGGCTATTTCCTCGATGTCGCCCGGGAAAGGGGCTGGGATGTGCACGGTACGGAGTACGATCCCCGCATGGTGGAGGCCTGCCGGGCACGAGGCATCAGCATGGAGCAGGGGCCCCTGGACCCCGGGAACTACGAGCCCGGCTCGTTCGATGTGGTCACCAGCTTCGAGGTGCTGGAGCATTTGCTCGAGCCCCGCACCGAACTCGGGCATTTCCGTTCCCTGCTTCGCCCCGGGGGCAGGCTCTACCTCACGACCCCGAACTTCAATGCGCTGAGCCGGCACCTCGCAGGCCCTGCCTGGAACATCGTGAACTACCCCGAGCACCTGAACTACTTCACCCCCAGGTCGCTGGCCCGCACGCTCCGCGCCGTCGGGTTCCAGCGGATCGCCATCCGGACGACCGGCATCAGCGTCAGCCGGATCCGCTCCAGCCGCACCCGGTCCAAGCAGGAGAACGTGGACCCGGGCAACGACGACCAGCGCCTGCGCCACGCGATCGACGGCAACGCGGCCCTGCGGTTGTTGAAGCGTTCCGCCGACGGCATGCTCACCGCCTCCCTTCGCGGCGACACCATCAAGGTCAGTGCCGAGGCCCCGGCGGCTCAGTGATGGTACTTCGAGCCTTTGAGTATGCTCATGGCCCGGTACAGTTGCTCAGCGAGCACCACCCGCACCAGCTGATGGGGGAACGTGAGCCGTGAGAGCGCCAGGATGCGGTCCGCCCGCTCCCTGACCTGGGGGGCGAGCCCGTAGCTGCCTCCGATCGCAAGGACCACACGCCGGACCCCCGAATCCCTCCACGTACCCAGGAAGGACGCGAGACCGGGGGAATCAAGCTCATCACCACGCTCATCCAGGGCCACCAACCGATCCCCGCTCCCGACATGGGACAGGATCCGTTCGGATTCCAGCAGACGTCGGCGCTCCAAGGGTCCGTGGACCTCTTCGGCAACGATGATGGGGGTGACCTTGACGTCGCGGGACAGGCGGTCCAGGTAATGCGACATACCTTCACTCACGAACCCCCGGTCCGTCCGACCCACCATCACGATGATCAGTTCCATCCCCAACCGGTCGTTGATGAACCCTTCCCGGAACGGGTGGGTCTTTGGCCCGGTATTTGCAAAATTGCGGACAAACCAGGCATTCATGTCCCGTTGGCCGCTCTTCGTGCTCTTTCTACTGGCTTCCCTGGCCGGACGCTCCCAGGAAGCGGAAAAGGACCGGGTGGTGGAGGCCATTTCCTCCGGCGACCCGGGGTCGCTCTCCGAGCTCTTCATCCCCAACCTGGACCTCACGGTGAACGGGACCGGGGACGTGTACAGCAAGGCCCAGGCCGAACAGATCCTCCGCAAGTTCTTCGATGAGCATCCCCCCGTGGACCTCGTGATCGAGCATTCCGGGGTGAGCAAGTTCGGCGACAAGTACTTCATCGGCATCCTGCGCACGCGCACCGGTTACTTCCGCGTCACCTTCTTCCTGAAGAAGATGGAACAAGGGTTCCTGGTGAAGCAGTTGCGGATCGAGGACAGCAAGAGCGACTTCTGACGTGCTCCCCGAAGGCACCCTGGAGCTGCTGGACAGAACGCTGGCCGAGGACATCGGCGATGGCGACCATACGACCCTGTCCACCATCGCGGAGGGCACCCATGGTGGGGCCCGATTGTTGGTGAAGGAAAAGGGGGTCCTCGCCGGAGTGGAACTCGCGGAGGCCATCGCCCAACGCGTCGATCCCGGCCTCCACATGAAGGTCCTGATCCGTGACGGTGCACGTGTGGAACCCGGCGAGGTCGCGTTCACCCTGGCCGGTCCGGCGCGTGCGCTGCTCCTGGCCGAACGCACCCTGCTGAACTTCATGCAACGCATGAGCGGCATCGCCACGCTCACGGACCGCTTCGTTTCCGCGATCGCGGGTACCGGATGCCAGGTCATGGACACCCGCAAGACCACTCCAGGCCTCCGCGCCATCGAAAAATGGGCCGTCCGCATCGGGGGCGGCCGCAACCACCGGACCGGGTTGTACGACATGGTGCTGATCAAGGACAACCATGTGGACCTGGCCGGTGGCATCAAACCGGCCCTTCAGGCCGCACGTGCCTATCTGGAGGCCAAAGGCCTGGACCTGAAGGTGGAGATCGAGACCCGGGACCTGGGGGAAGTGGAGGAGGCGCTGGCCCATGGCGGTGCGGACCGCATCATGCTGGACAATTTCCCCCTGGACCTGCAGCGGCAGGCCGTGGAGCGTATCGGCAGGGCCTGCGAGACCGAGGCCTCGGGCGGCATCACGCTCGAGACCGCCAGGGCCCATGCCGAGACCGGTGTGGACTTCATCTCCGTGGGTGCGTTGACGCATTCCGTGCCCAGCCTCGACCTCAGCCTCAAGGCCATGTGATCCCATGCTGGAACGGCTCAAGCGCAGGATCCTGTACTCGCGGCCGTTCCGCTCGCTGATCGCCTGGAGCCAGCGCCTGGTGCTGCCCGGCTTCGCGGGGTTCAGCGTGTACGCCATCTCGCGCTTCTTCCTGCGCGCCATCGGGGAAGGGCACCTCATCACGCGGGCCTCGGCCATCGCCTTCAAGCTGTTCATGGCCCTGTTCCCGGCCATCATCGTGCTGCTCACGCTCATCCCCTTCGTGCCCATCGCGGAGTTCCAGGAGAAGCTGATG
Source organism: Flavobacteriales bacterium (assembly GCA_020635695.1). Lineage (GTDB taxonomy): Bacteria > Bacteroidota > Bacteroidia > Flavobacteriales_F > PHOS-HE28 > PHOS-HE28. The sequence continues at coordinate 239,346 of JACJZH010000003.1, forward strand.
GGCAACCTGGAGGAGCTGATGCCGGCCGAGGTGTTCCGCTTCGTGGAGAGCACCCTGGAGGACCTGGTGGTGAAGAAGCATTCCACCCTGCTGAGCGTCAGCTTCCTGCTGGGCCTCTACTTCGCGAGCAACAGCGTGGACGCCATCCTGAACGGGTTCAGCGAGAGCAGCCAGCACGACACCTGGCACAACCCCCTGAAGCAACGCCTGCTGAGCATGGGGCTGCTGCTCGCACTCACGCTGATGAGCGTGGTGGCGATCCTCCTGCTCACGGTGAGCGGGAGCGTGATCACCTGGGCGGATGCACACGGGCTGCTGCCCGGGGACCTCACCGTGTTCGGCCTTCAACTGGCACGCTGGGTCATCTCCATGCTGCTCGTGCTGGGCGCCTTCTCACTGCTCTACTACGCCGGCGACCCCATGGCCAAACGCTTCCGGTTCTTCACGCCGGGTGCCATCCTGGCCACGTTCCTCTTCATCATCGTCTCCCAGGCCCTGGCCTACTTCTTCAGCAACTTCACCGACTACAACGCCCTGTACGGCTCCATCGGGGCCATCCTGGCCGTTCAGCTCTGGCTGTACCTGAACATGCTGGTCCTGCTCGTGGGCTACGAGCTGAACACGAGCATCTCGCGGGCCAGGCGGTCGCGGAGCAGTGAGCTGCGCGTGCGTCGCGATCAGGGCGTGGCCTGAATACCTTCGCGTTCATGCGTACGATCGTGATCCTTGCGCTCCTGCTCCCGCTGGTGGCCCCCGCCCAGCATGGCGTGACGGGCATGTGGAAGACCATCGATGACAACACGGGGAAGCCGCGTTCCGTGGTGGAGATCACCGACCAGGGAGGCCGGCTGCAGGGCCGCATCGTGAAGTTGTTCCGCGACCCCGGCGAGGATCCGGACCCGATCTGCGACGAATGCCCCGACGACCGGAAGGACCACAAGGTGATCGGCCTGGAGATCATCCGGGACCTCGTGCGCGACGGCTCCGAATGGGCCGACGGCACCATCCTGGACCCGGAGAACGGCAAGGTGTACGACTGCAAGATCTGGTTGGAGGACGGCACGTTGAAGGTGCGTGGCTACGTGGCCTTCTTCTTCCGCACCCAGACCTGGCTGCGCTATGAGGGCGGCTGAACCGGTGGGGCGGTCGGGCACCCGGCCGGTGCTGCTGTACCTGTACCCGAGGCGGTCGGTGTTCATCGACCGGGACCTGGACCTGCTCGGCCCTCACTTCCAGGTGCGCACGCATGAGCTGCTTCGCGGCCCGAAGTGGGCGCTCCCCTTCCGCCTGCTGGCCCAGCTGCTCTTCCTGGTCCGCAACCGCGCCTGGCGACGCACGGCCATCTGCCATTTCGCAGGGTACCACGGTCTGCTTCCCGCGCTGTGGTGCCGCCACCTGGTGATCGTGCTGGCCGGCAGCGACTGCGCCTCCTTCCCCGCCATGGGCTACGGCAACTTCCGCAAGGCCCTGTACGGATGGGCCACCTCCTTCTCGGTCCGCCGGGCGCGACGGTTGCTTCCCGTTCACCACAGCCTGATGGGCATGGAGCAGGACTACGACCCCGATGCACCCCGGAACCAGGGGTTGAAGGCCTTCGTACCGGACCTGCGTACCCCTTTCACCGAGGTGCCCTATGGCTTCGATGCCACGTACTGGTCGCCGGACACCGGCTCCCGGGACCCCCAGCTGTACCTCTGTGTGGCCAGCGGCACACGTCCCGACAACGACACCCATGCCCGCAAGGGCGTGGACCTGGTGCTGAAGGTGGCCCCGCTGCTTCCGGATGCGCGATTCCTGATCATCGGCAGCCCCGAGCCGGGAGCGTACGAGGACCTGCCACCCAACGTCGCCGTGGAAGGCCGTCAGCATGCGGAAGCGCTCCGTGAACACTACCGCAGGGCCAGGTATCTGTTGCAGGTGTCCGTGATGGAGGGTTTCCCGAACGCCCTCTGCGAAGGCATGCTGTGCGGCTGCATCCCCATCGTGAGCACCATGGCCGCCATGCCGGACATCGTGGGCGGAACGGGGGCACTGGTCACACAACGGACGGCGGAGTCGCTCATGGAGGCGATCCTGTCCCTGCAGGCACTTTCCGAAGAGGAACTGGAGGACCGTTCACGATCCGCACGGGAACGCGTCGCTGCGCGCTGGACCCCGGAACGCCGGCAGCAGGAGCTCCTGGCCGCCCTCAGCGCGGTCGACGCAGCATCGCCACCAGCTCGGGAGTGAGCTTGAGCACGAACGCGGCCGGCCAGTAGAGCAGGGCGATCGCCGACACGCGCAAGGCCAGGTCCAGCATGGGACTTCCGGTCAATGGCAGCCAGTGCACGGCGAGGCCGACGAGGGCGATCAGGCCCACCGCCACCAGGGTGCGCCAGCGGAAGGGCCAAAGCCGGTGCCTCGACCACAGGAACCAGAGGCGGAGCAGGTTCACCGCCACGAGGGAGATCAGCGTGGCCCAGGCGGCGCCCACGATGCCCATGGCCCGGATCAGGAAGAAGTTGGCGACCACGTTGATCACCAGCAGCAGCAGGCTGGTAAAGGCATCGAAGCGGTAGTTGCGGGACATGGTGATGATGCCGCCGTTGAGGCCGAGCGCGATGTGGAACAGGTTGGCCGCGGCCACCAAGAGCACCACCTCACGCCCTTGGGCGTAGGCAGGGTCCAGCAGGCCGTAGAGGTCATCCAGCCCGGAGATCACGCACAGGAACAGGAAACCGCCCACCACCAGCTGTACCATGGCGGAACGTCCGTACAGCCGGTCGATGGACGCCATGTCCCGTCGCTTCCAGGCGTCGGCCAGCAGCGGCAGTGCCGGCTGGTTCAAGGCGCGGGAAGGTGCGGAGATCACCGACCCGAAGTAGAAGGATACCGCGTAGTAGGCCACCTGCTGAAGCGCCACCTGCCCCAGCAGCGCCCCGATCATCATCTGGTCCAGATTGCCCAGCACGATCGCCGAGAGGCTGGCCGACAGCGTGAAGGCCCCGTAGGTGACCATGCTGCGCCGCAACCGGCGGGGCATGCTCACCCGCGGCGAGCGCAGGTCCAGCTCACCGGCCGAGCGGATGTCCAGCACGAGCCACAGCGCCATGGCCGCGAACACCGCCACGTACCAGGCGATGAACGTGGAGAACGGCATCTCCACCATGAGCTGCACCGCGATCAACAACGTCTGCCCGATGCGCAGGCCGAACTCGCGGATGAAGACCGGCCGTGTGCTCCGGCCCAGTGACCGGCTGTAGGCCCGCAGCAGGATGAAGACGACCTCCGAAAGCACCAGGGGCAGCAGGTACAGCCCGTAAAGCCCATACAGGTTGCTGCGATCGGCGAAGATGCGGGTGAAGGTGCCGTGAAAGATCCCGAGGACCGCCATGGCGACCAACGCACCGGCCAGACCGATGAGCAGCACCAGGGAAGGAAGTCCGCGATGGCCGCTGTCCGGATCACGGAAGTAGGGGAAGAAACGGATCAGCGTGTTGTCCAACCCCAGTTGCGCCACCTGGGCCACCACCGCGGTGATGGAGACCAGCAGACGGAGCAGCCCGAACTCCTCGGCCGCGAGCACGCGCGGGTACAGGAGCACCACGTTCACGAAACCGAGCCCGATGCCCACGTACGCGAGCGCCGTGTTCACCGTGGCCTGGCGGGCGAGGGAGGCCATGGGGGCAAAGTAAGGCGGGGAAGGCGTGTCCCTTCCGATCGATGACCTATCGGGGCCGCTGAACGTTCAGCGTCATGTCGAAGACCTTGTCCGGAAGAAAGCGCTCCGGCCGATAGGCGGGCAGGTCTTGCCGGGTATAGATGGCGCAGAGCGTATTGGACACATGCCGGATGCGCCCACGGTGGGCATCATCGGGGCATCCGTCCAGGATCCCTCGCAGTACCGGCCAGTTCACGGTCTCGTAGTCCTTCCCGTAGTCGTGCCATACGATCACGCTGTGCTCATCCCGCAGCAGGCGGAAGGCGTTGCGCGTATCGATCGTCACGCCCGGATGCTCGTGGTCGGCATCCACGAACACCAGATCGAACTTGCCCTCGAGTTCCGAGTAGTCGTACGTCTGGGTGTTCGCCTCGATCAGGGTCCTGTTCGGCAGCTCCCCGGAGAAGAAGTGCGCCGCCTTCACCGCGCTCTCAGGCATGCCCGCCGACCGCATCTGATCGGCCGAGAAGCTGATCGCCCAGGCTTCCTCGACCAAGGGAGCCACATTGGCCAGGCTCTCTCCACGCCAGGTCCCGAACTCGATGTAGCGCCTGCAGGAGGTTCGCGAGGCCAGTCCACGCAGCAGGGCGATGTCCGTGGGACGGGACGTGCCATCAAGGAAGGAATAGCTGCCGATCAGCTGCTGCTTCCCACCGAGAAGCTCAAGTAGGTCCACCTGTGGAAGGCCCTCTGCGAGACCGTAGCCCGACACCACATGGTGCCTGCAGGATTCGATGGTGGACAGGTGGTACAGCCCTTTCAACAGGCGGCCCGGGGACCTCAACCCCAACCGTGCCAGATCGATCGCTGCACGTAACCTGCTCATGACGGCCCGAAGGACCGGCAAGATAGACCCTCACCCGAGGTGGCTCAGTGGGACATCTCCCAGAGGCGGTTCCTCAAGGTGCGCACCAGACCGCTGCATTGATCAAGGGCAGCCGCACGTGTGCCCTTCACGGGAGAACGATCATATCCCATGCGGTCCACCCATGGGCCAAGGTGCTTTTCCACCAACGCCACCTCCCGGTCCGTGATGTCCTGCTGCCAGGCGTTCAGGTCCACCCCGGCTTCCGCATCGGCCACACGGCTGCTGTTGCCCTTCCAGGCCACGCCGGTCTTCGTAGGAACCAGGAGTGCGTCGTCCCATGCCAGGTCCAGCTCCTGAATGAGCGAGCGCATGGTGGCTTCGCGACGCAGCACCAGATCTTCGTAGCGGACCATCTCATACCCCGGGATCGACTCCAGATTGCGCTCCAGCATCTCAAAATGCACCTGCAGCGTGCCGATCAGCTTGGACAACAGTGGATAGGCTCCCGAGCGCTGCTTGTAGCGGCGGAAAGAGACGAAATGTCCGTAGGGGTTCCTCACCACATGCACGAGCTTGGCATTCGGCCATGCCTCGATGAACTCCCTGGCGAAGGCGTGGTTCACCACGGACTTCTCGACGACACGGATCGATCCCGGCAGTTCCTGCCCCATCAACCCGGCATGACAGGCACGAAAGACCGCCTCACCCACATGCCTCAGCGAGGTGTCCTCGATACGCAGTGCCCGCTCGAACCGGGCCATGTCCATGCGTCCAAGTAGCAGGTTGTCGCTGAGCCGGTCAAGGTCCTGCTCGTTCGAGAACCGCACCCACCGGAGGATGTGTTCGCGGACCTGTTCTGGAGTCCGCCTGGAAGCACGCTGACGTCGGTAAGGAATGTCCACCTGCCAGCCCAGCAGTTCAGGCAGCACCGTCTCGAACGGTATGGCGAATAGGCGCGGATGATCGCTCAGCAGGCTCCGCAGCAGTGTGGTGCCCGACTTATGCGCACCTCCGATGAAGATGGGATTCTCGTTCATCGCATACGTTCCAGTACGTCCCTGACCAAGTCACGGGTGAGCGCGTTCCTGGAGAACTGAGGCGACACAGGGGGGGCTGTCGCACGAAAAAGATCGGGTGTCGCCCCTTCCTCTCCCCGCTCCACCAGCACATGCGGTGCCTTCAGCACCCGGGCCACATCGCCATCCTTCGGGCCCACCGCCAGGATGGGACGACCAACCGCCAGGTACTCGAAGAGCTTGCTGGTCAGGATCCCCTTCGCGTTGGCCGTGTCGTTCAACAGCAGCAGCAGTACGCGTGCCCGCTGCATCTCGCGCATGGCCTGCGCATGGTCCACCGGACCGATGCGTTCCAAGTTGTCCGCCAGGCCGGCTTCTTCAATGCTGTCCAGCACCGTATGGTCCACCGGACCCACGAAGCGTAGCACGAAGCGGGCGGCGAACTCGGGATCATCGGCGCAGCGCTTGGCAAGGGCCTTCCACAGGCCCGGTGCGTTCCGCGTGGCGGTGAGGCTACCCACATGGACCAGGCTGTACCGCTCATCCACCGGCTCGGGTGGGTCGGGCACATCGGCGGGGTCGAAGCCATTGGTGATCACCTCCACCCGCTCCGCACCCAGGTCGCGCAGTTCGTCCGCGAGCGTCCAGCCCACGGCCACCACGGTGTCCGCTTCACGTAGCACCTCGGCCTCCAGGCGACGATGCCGACGGTCGGCGCTGCGCGACAACTTCAGCTGCCGGTAGAAGTCGATGTTGGTCCAGGGGTCGCGGAAGTCGGCCACCCAGCGGATGCCCAGGGCCCGCTTGAGCCGCAGGCCGATCAAATGCATGCTGTGGGGCGGTCCGGTGGTCACGATCACGTCCACCGGATGCTCCCGGAGGTACTGCTTCAGGAAACGCACCGAAGGGCCCACCCAGCCCACACGGGCATCGGGGATGAAGAAGTTGCTGCGCACCCACAACGCCATGCGATCGCGCCAGCCTTCACGCTTCTCCTCACTGAGAAAGGCGGTGTGCACCTTCTCCTTCACACCCCTGCCGGTAAGTCGCTTGTACAGTCCGTAGGGTTCGCTGATCCTCCGCTTGATGACCTCCGCTTCCCGTGGCACATCGTCCAGCAGGCCCGGGTCCTCGGCCACCAGTTCGGGGTTCTCAGGGGTGTACACCACCGGCTGCCAGCCATGCTGGGGCAGGTACTTCACGAACTTCAGCCAGCGCTGCACGCCGGCACCGCCGTTGGGCGGCCAGTAGTAGGTGACGATCAGGACGCGCTTCATGCCTCGCCGCCCGGTGAACGCCGCCAGGCCCGTCCGAGCGCGGCCAGGGCCAGCAGGATCACCAGCGCCGAACCGGCGGTCATGACGGCCGAACCCGTGCGGTAGGGACGGCTCTCCAGCCGGAACTCCACGGTATGCTCGCCCGCCGGCAGGTCCATGACGCGCAGCACGTAGTCGCCGCGCACGTGGTCGGCTGGCTGACCGTCCACGTAGGCCTGCCAGTCGGGTCCGTACCAGATCTCGCTGAACACGGCCACACCGCCGTTGGCGCTGGTCGCCCGGTAGGTCACCCGGTCGGCGCGGTACCCGGTCAGGGTGATGTCCGCGGAGGCATCAGCGGTGGCCTTCGCATCGTCCAACCTGCCGCGGAAGCGTTCGTCCACCACCACGGTGCGCGCCGGGTCCACCTCGCCGAGGGCCAGGATCTCCGCATCGCTGTCGGGCACCCAGCGCACGCCCTCCACGAACCAGGCCGCGCCCAATGCGTGCAGGTTGCGGATGGGCGCCTGGTCCGGGCTGTAGATCAGGTAGCGAGTGTTCAGCATGTTCAGCACGCCCTGCTGCGCCAGCACATCGTTGATGCCCTGGAGGTCGGTGCCGCTCTGCAGCGCGCCGATCACGGCTTGCAGCTCGGGCGAGATGTGGAACTCGATCAGCTCCTGGTAGCGCTTCAGTTTGGCGCCGTGGTAGCCGCCCACGCTCTTGTGGAAGTAACTCACGCGGCTGTCGTTGAAGGGGTTGTTCAACGTGAGCACACGGTAGTGGCTGTTGCGGCGCAGCACCCCGAAGCGCGCCAGTTCCTCCTCCTCTGGCGTCACCAGCTTGTCGCGTCCCTTGGCGTCGGACTTCGCCTCCTTCAACCGGGCGAGCGTGGCCTGCAGGTCCTGCTCCATGGCGGGGGCGAACTCCTGCTGCAGGATGGCCTGGTCGGCGGCGGTGGCCGAGAACGGCAGCTTGGAACGCTGCTCGTCCTCCCACTGCACGTAGCGGCCCTGTTCCTTCTCGTTGTTCACGTAGCGCTTGTCCACGGCCCAGAGGTCCACCAGCACGAGCAGGCCAAGCACGGCCAGGAAGACCGGCCTCCCCACCTTCCGGCGACCGGCCAGGAACACCAGCCCACCGGCCAGCAACACAAAGACCAGGCTGCGCAACACGTCGGCACGGAACACCTCCATGCGCAGCGACTTGATGCCGTCGACGAGCGTGACCACCTCGGCCTGGCCCGCACCGCCCGCATCGTAGCTGGCGTTGAAGCGGGCTCGTTCGGCATCGCTCAGGAAGTCGAAGAGGCTGCCCGGCGCGGCGAGCATCACCAGCAACAACAGCACCAGCACCCCGGAGGCGATCAGGAAACGGCGTTCCTTCAGTTTGTCCCAGGCGCCGTTGCTCAGCAGACGCTCCAGGTAGAGCACGCCCAGCACAGGCGCCGCCAGTTCCACCACCACCAGGATGATGGTGACCGCGCGGAACTTGTCATAGCCCGGCACGTGGTCCAGGAAGAAGTCGGTGAGCGGCATGTAGTTGCGGCCCCAGCTGAGCAGCAGCGTGAGCAACAGCCCGGCGAAGAGCGCGTAGCGCAGGGGCTCGTTCCACAGGAAGAGGCCGGCGACGAGGTAGGCGATGACCAACAGGCCGGCGAGCACCGGGCTCTGAACGACCAGCAACACCGCCACCAACGGGATGGCCGCCAGCACCCACCAGCGCGCGCGGCCCTCGGCCTGGGCGAGCGCCAGGAAGAGCAGCAACACCACCACGGCGCCCAGGTACACCGGACCCGAGGTGAAGCGCTGGTCGCCCCAGTAGTTGTTGATGTAGCTGCCGCCCTGGTACTCCTTCACCACCGCGTTGCGGAAGGCCGGGTCGGTGATGCGCGCGAGGTCGGCCTGGCTCTGCACGATGGAACCCGAGGCACCGCCCTTCGCGTTGGGCACCAGCAGCGAGAAGCTCTCCTGCTTGCCGTAGCTCCAGTCGGTCACGTAGTCGCGGTCCAGGCCTTCGGTGCGGATGTCGTCCGCGGGACTGCCGTCCGGCCGGATGGTCAGTTCGCTCTTCCCGCGGGTGGTGTACTGGCCATACTCCCAGGTGCTCCAGAGCAGCCCCAGGTTGCAGCTGGCCGCCAGCACCACGGCAGCCAGGCCCAGCAGCGAGCGTTGCACGAAGCCGGCCAGGGCCTTCTCCCGCATGGCGCGCACCCCCTCGGCCAGCGCGAAGAGCACCAGCACGATGCCCAGGTAGTAGGTGATCTGCACGTGGTTCATGCTGATCTCCAGCCCCAGGAACAGGGCGAACAAGGCCGCCCCCAGCAGCTTTTCGCCCCGGTACAGCAGGTAGAAGCCGCCGAGCACCATGGGCATGTAACCGATGGCGTTGGCCTTGCTGTTGTGGCCCGCCTCCAGGATGATGAAGAAGTAGCTGCTGAACGCGAAGGCCACCGACCCCACCACCCCGAGCCAGGGGTCCACCCGCAGGCAGCGCAGCAGGATGAACATGCCCACGAGATAGAGGAAGAGGAAGCCAGCCGGGCGCGGAAGGAAGCCGTGGAACAGCCGGTCCACATGGTGCAACAGGTTGGCGCTCCACTGCACGCTCACCTGGTAGGCGGGCATGCCGCTGAACATGCTGCCCGTCCAGAGGGGTTCGTCCCCGTAGGCATCGCGGTGCTCGATCACCTCCTGGGCCATGCCCTGCCAGTTGCGCTTGTCGCCCTGCACCAGGCGCTTGCCTTCCAGCACGGGGCTGAAGTAGGCCAGGCTCAGCAGGTAGAAGAGCACGATGGCCGCACCGGCGGGGAGCAGCTTCTTCCAGTCGAAGGTGTTCATGATGGCTGGTTCAGTTCACTTCCTCGTAATCGGCATCCACCACATCGGGACCGTTGGTACGGCCACCCTTGCGGTCGGGGCGCTCGATGCGCACATCGCCGGGCTCGCGTCCATCCGGCGGGGTCTGGCGGAAGGACCCCCGGGCGTTCCGGGAGGCTCCGGCGAAGCGCATGATGAAGCGCAGCACGACCCACACGGCCACGAGCACGAGCACGGTGCGGAAGGTCCCCTGCAGGCTGAGGAAGAGCATGGCCGTCAAAGGTAGCGGGCCACCGGGAACCCGTACCTTTGCGGCTTCCGGCGTGTTGCCGGACCAGCATCCGGGCGCTGAAGCCCGCTCCGTTCCCCCAGCCCCCCGTTCGATATGACCTCCTTCTCCACGCTCGGCCTCCGGGCGGAACTCCTGCACGCCCTCGAGGAAATGGGCTTCACCTCGCCCACCCCCGTGCAGGAACAGGCCATCCCACGCCTGCTCGGCAGCGACCACGACCTGGTGGTGCTGGCCCAGACCGGCACGGGCAAGACCGCCGCTTTCGGACTGCCCCTGCTGGAGGAGATCGACCCGAAGGACCGCTCGGTGCAGGCGCTCGTGCTCGCCCCCACGCGCGAGCTCTGTGTCCAGATCACCGGCGACCTGGAGCGGTTCTCCGCGCAGCTCCCCGGGGTCAACCCCGTGGCCATCTACGGGGGGGCCAGCATCCGTGAGCAGATCCGCGCCATCCAGCGCGGGGCCAACATCATCGTGGCCACCCCCGGGCGCCTGCTCGACCTGCTGGGCAGGGACAACATCCTGGACCTGTCCCGCGTGCAGGTGGTGGTGCTCGACGAGGCCGATGAGATGCTGAACATGGGCTTCCAGGAGGACCTCACCTCCATCCTCTCGGCCACGCCGGACAACAAGCGCACCTGGCTGTTCAGCGCCACCATGGGCCGCGAGGTGCGGCAGATCGCCAAGCGCTACATGCACGGCACGGAGGAGCTGCAGGTGGGCGAACGCAACGCCGCAGCCGCCGAGATCAAGCACCAGTACACCGTGGTGCACAGCCGCGACCGCTACGGCGCCCTGAAGCGCTTCGTGGACGCCGACCCGGACCTCTTCGCCATCGTGTTCTGCCGCACCAAGCACGAGACCCAGCAGCTGGCCACCCAGCTGGTGAAGGACGGCTACGTGGCCGACGCCATCCACGGCGACCTGAGCCAGGCGCAGCGCGACCACGTGATGGGCCGCTACCGGGCCCGCACCCTGCAGCTGCTGATCGCCACCGACGTGGCCGCGCGCGGGATCGACGTGAACGACGTGACGCACGTGATCCACTTCGACCTGCCCAACGAGGCCGAGAGCTACACCCACCGCAGCGGCCGCACCGCGCGGGCCGGGCGCTCCGGCATCTCGCTCAGCATCATCGGCGTCCGCGAACGGCGGAAGGTGCAGCAGCTGGAGCGCATGCTGAAGACGCACTTCACCTACGTGCGCGTACCCGGCGGGCCCGAGATCGGCCAGGCCCAGCTGATGGCCTACCTGGGCAAGCTGAAGCGCGTGCAGGTGGACCACGAAGCGTTGGAGGCGCTCCTGCCCATCGCCCACGATCAACTGGCGGAGTTCAGCAAGGAACAGCTGATCGAGCGCTTCATGAGCGTGGCCTTCGACCGACTGCTGGGCCAGTTCGGCGCCCTGCCGGACCTGAACATCGACCTCAGCGCCAAGGACCATACCCTGCGCAACGACCGCCCCAGCTCCCGCGAACGCTTCACCACGGGCCGGCAGCTCTTCATCAACCTGGGTCGTGAGCATGGCTTCGACAAGGGGAAGATGCTCGGCTACATCTGCGGCATCAGCGGCCTGTCCGGCGACATGATCGGCCGCATGTACATCGACCAGTACCACGCCTTCATCGACATCGAGCCGGACCACTTCCAGCAGGTGTTCAACTCGCTGAAGGGTGCCAACTACCAGGGCCGCAAAGTGCGCGTGGACGAGGGCCGTGGGCAGCAGGACCGTGGCGACCGCCCCCGGCAGGACCGCGGCGACCGGCCCCAGCATCGCAAGGGGCCCCGCTCCTTCGACAAGGGTCCGAAGAAGCCCCACCGCAAGGGACCGAAGAGCGGCGGCCGCCGCTTCGACTAGAGCTTCCGCAGCGCCTCGCGCACGCTGAGCGGGCTCAGGGTCCGTGACGCCACGAAGGCCTTCACCGCCTCGGGATCGGTATCGGCATAGGCCCGCAGTGCCCAACCGATCGCCTTCCGGATGAAGAAGTCCGGATGCCCGGCATGCCGCGCGCAATTGGCGAAGAGGAGCTCCGCGTCGGTATCCGCCTTCCACTTCAGTTGGAAGAGGATGGCCGTGCGGTCCAGCCACAGGTCCGGGCTTTCGATCCAGCGCGTGTTCCAGGCCGGGATCTCCCCGGAGTAGCGCTTCAGCACCACGCCCACCACGTTGGCGGCCAGCGCGTCCACGGTATCCCACCAGCTCTTCGTGGTGATCAGTTCCTCCAGCAGCGGCAGGTGTTCAGGGCCCAGTTGCTTCGCCTGGCGCACGAGCAGGTCCACGGCGGTGTAGTGCCATTCCCGCTCGGGCTGCGCGAACGCGGACCGGGCGATCGCCGGCAGCTCCTGCAGGGCCGGCTTCCCGAAGCGGGACAGGTGCTCCTTCAGCAGGGCACGCCGCAGCGGGGTCTTGAGCCCGAAGAAGGGCGCGATGTCCTTCATGTAGGCCTGCATCTCGGCCGCGCTCTCCGCGCACCGGCGGGTCTCGAAAGCCTCCCGCAGTGGCTCCAGCCACGGATGCAAGGGCCTGCTCATACCCGCACGATACGTCCCAGCAGGTCGTCGATCAGGGTGGCCACGTCATGGTGGGCCAGCACCCGTGTATCGTCGTGCAGGAAGCCTTCCTCCCGCATGTGCGCCATCTGCGTCAGGAGGCCATCGTAGTAACCCTTGACGTTCAACAGGCCCATGGGCTTGGCATGCAGGCGCAACTGTTTCCAGGTGAGCAGCTCGAACAACTCGTCCATGGTGCCGAAGCCGCCCGGCAGCGCGATCACCGCCTGGCTGCGCTGGTGCATCACCATCTTCCGCTCGTGCATGTCCTTCACGAGGATCAGCTCGGACACGCGCTCATGGGCCACTTCCTTCTCGGTCATGAAACCGGGGATCACGCCCACCACGTGGCCTCCGGCTTCCATCGCCGCATCGGCCACGGCGCCCATCAGGCCAACATGCCCGCCGCCGTAAACCACGCCCAACCCGCGTTCGGCCAGTGCACGGCCCACGGAGCGGGCAGCCTCCAGGTACACGGGATCATGGCCGGTGCTGGCCCCGCAGAAGACGGCGAAGTGGGTCATGGGTGGAAGTTACCTACCGCCGGAGCGTTGACCCAAGGATGTTGAGCGTACGTGGGGCTCAGGGTATCCCCTCCAGGTCCAACAGCTCCCGGATCGCCGGGTCCAACCTCGGGGTCACATCCGGTCCAAAGGCGCGTTCCACCCCATGATCGAAGGCCGTAAGCTCCCCGACGGGCCACATGGCCCGCGTTCGTTGGAAGCGATGCATGGCCGCGGTATCGGTCGCCGTGCGTCGATCGAACATGGCGGCTGCCGTTCCCCAGCCGGCACCGAAGGTCAGCTGGTACTTCCGCTCGGTGCCCGCACCCGCCATGATGCGGCCGAGCAGCTGCGGATCGTGCCCGTACTTGCGGCCCAGCACCCAACCGGTGGCTTCGTCCATGGGCAGCGGTCGATCTTCCTGCCGGACCAGGAAGACCAACGAGGACAGTCCGCAGAACCCCACGAAACCCCAGGCGGCCCAGGTTCCGCGGCGTTGCACAAGGCCTTCCAACACCAACAATGCCACCAGCGGAACGATGAACGGGAAATACCGGTAGTACACATAGCCTGCGCCGTCATCCCGCGGTTCGAAGAAGGGGGCGAACACCACCACGGCCCAGAACACGGCGATCAGCCACAGGCCCATGTACACCACGCGACGTTGGGCCGCCGGCACACCGCGCAGCCCCAGCCCACCCCACACGAGCAGGCCGGCGGTGATCAGCACAAGCACCCGGACCAGCGGGGCATCGACCGCGGTCATGAACAAGGAACCCGGCAGCCAGGTGGTCCAGAAGGCCAGCAGCCGCCCGGGAGCATCCACCAGATGCAAGGGATCCCGCTCCAAGCCGCGGATCGAGAACATGGGCAACTGCTCCAGTTGGAACCCGTGATCCACCCACAGACGCGTGAGCACATGTGGAAGGAGACCAAGCACCGCTCCGAGCAGGAACTTCAACACGTGTCCCGCACGCGCCTGCACTCCTGACGCCCCCAGCCATACGAACCCCACATAGGCCGGTACCAGCAACGCGGCGTCGTACGCCAGCATGCACAGTGCCCCCACCCCCACCCCGAGCAGCAAGGGGCGTTCCACCGGACGCTGAACGGCCGCCAGGAGCAGGAAGGGTGCGAACGAGACCAATGCATGAAGACCCATGTTGATGGTGCCCCATGGAAGCATCAATGGCACGGCCAGGACCGTCCACAAGGTGAACGCGAGGGCGGCCCGCGGGCTGAAGGAACGACGGGCCACCAGGATCTGGACTGCACGGCAGCCGCTGTCCGCCACCAAGGCCGCCCAGGAAAGCGGCGGCATGACGGAGGCCAACGGAACAAACACCCGGGCCAGCAGGCTCAGCAACAACGACCCACCCTCATGCGGGTAATGGACCCACTGCAGGTAGGCCGCTCCGCCCGAGCGCCAGGCGTCCTCCAAGCCCAGGCCCCAGGCCAACTGATCGGGGGAGGTGTTCCACGTGTGGGCAGCCACGCCATGGACCCCACGCAACACGGTCCCCAGCAGGACCCACCACCCCCAGGGGATCCGTTCCAGGCGGGTTGGGACACGATCCTGCTGCACAGGTCCGGAGGTGACCATGTGCGAAGTTGCACAATGCCGGAACTTCAGCATCCTCATGGCTCCATCCTGGCGGCACGACCCGAAGGCCGGTCCCTGCCCGGTGTCACAGCCGGGTCACCAGCAGCGGATCCACCGCGCGCTTTGCGTTGAGCAGGTCCTCCACCGCGCCCACCGTGGGGTCCTGCTGCAGCTCCTCCACCTCTGCGGTGGTGAGCCCCACCAGTTGCAGGAAGCGCACCTCGCCGTGCGGGGTGGTGATGGTACCCAGTTCGGGATCCTCGGTGATCGCCAGCCCGGTGATGTCCGTGTCCTTTCCCAGCCGGATGGGACCGTTGCCGGGGATGAACTCATTGGGCTCGAACCAGCGCCCGCTGTCATGCAGGTAGCGAGCCAGGTTGTTCATCAGGCCAGTGACCCAGGTGGGGTCGCCCTCCTCGCCGGGCTCCGGTACCACGCGGAAGGTGAGCTCAAAGCCCAGGCCACTGTACAGGGCACCCACCGCGGACTCATCGTAGTACAGGGCGCTCAGGCCATAGCTCACCACATGGATGTGTGCGGGATCGCCTGGATGGTCGTAGAAGCTCGTGCCATCCAGGGGATCGGTGCCACCTGCGATGAAATGCAGCGGAGGCGCATAGTGCCTGGGCTTCCGTTCGCCATACAGGGTGGCGAGGTGCGCATCGATGCAATGCCAACCGACGGCATCCTCCGGCGTGTAGATGGAGGTGTACTCCTCGAGGGTCATGGGCGGTGTTGGTCTGGACGAAAGTACCGGGCGCAGTGATGACGAAGGCCTGTACGCGCTGTAGTACCAAGGAGCCAGTGATGCGCGCTGCCCACACCTGAAACGGAGAGCCACGAGCAACAGACGCTTGTGCGCCTTGCATTACACAACGCTGCAGGCAGATGAGGACCTCAGGCAACCCTGAACGCAGCCAATTGGTCATCCCTACCTGCGTAGTGACCATGACGACCGCACATGGAGACAACGCCTGCATCAAGAACGCATCGACCTTGCACCAGACCTTCATGAAGTTCCTGTCACACCTACTCCTGCTGCTCGCCGCCGCGCCCCTCTGTCCTGCGCAGAACATCAGCTTCACCCTGGCCACCCCGCAACCGGCGTTGATCGAGGTCTACTCCGGCTCATCCGCCAGCGGCGACATCGACGGGGATGGCGACAATGATCTCCTGTTGGTGGGCCTGGACCCCGGCCGGCAGACCGCGCTTTACCTCAATGATGGCTTCGGGGGCTTCACGGAGATGACCACGCCATTCCCTGACGCCTCCAGCAGCGTCACACGCTTTGTGGACCTCGATGGCGACGGCGACCTGGACCTCTTCTTTTCGGGCCTGGGATCTGGCGTACAGGAATTCGCGCACATCTATGTGAACGACGGACAGGGCTCGTTCACCCTGCTCCCCAACCCCGCGCTCCCGCAGTTCCAAGGCACCGGCGTGGCCATCGGTGATGTGGATGGTGATGGCGATCCGGACCTGTTGCTTGCGGTGAAGGACCAGAACAACACATTCGTGGCCGACGTCTTCCTGAACGATGGCAGCGCCATGTTCACCGCGGCCGGTAGCACCGGGTTCACCCCAGTGGAGTTCGGGGCCGTCGTTTTCCTCGATGCCGAGGGTGACGGGGACCTGGATGCCATCATCGCGGGCACCGACCAGAACGGCGACCCTTCGACCCTGCTGTACCTGAACGACGGTGGGGGCATCTTCGCTCCGGACACGGTCAACACCTTCGTTCCCCTGAACGCCAATGACGTGGATGTGGCGGATACCGATGGCGATGGCGACTTGGACATCCTGATGTCCGGGACCACCGACCCGTTCGCGGTGCGCACGATCCTGTACCTGAACGATGGTGGCGGCCTTTTCACCGAACTGACCGCGACCGGCCTGCAGGACACCTTTGGGGGCACCAATGTGACGGCGGACATGGACAACGATGGCGACCAGGACCTGGTGATCATCGGCTCCCAGATGGGCGGGCTGCCCAACATCTACAACATCGTGTACGAGAACCTCGGCGGTAACACCTTCGTCCCCACCGACACGGTGGGGGGCGAGTACATCGCCGTGTGCACGGCCGAAGACTTCACCGGAGATGGCCTTGTGGACCTGGTGGTCCAGGGCTTCGTGGACAACACGAACGTGTATTGGAACAACACGGTAACGACCGCCGTACGTGAACGCGAGGCCGGCATGTTGCAGGTGTACCCCAGCCCGTCCGGCGGCCGTTTCACCATCCGCTGGGATGCCTCCGAGCGGGTACGGGCGCTACACGTGTACAGTGCCCAGGGCCGCTTGGTGCATACGCAGCGTGCTGGCACGGGGATGTCCACGACGTTGGACCTGGACCTGCCCGCTGGCGCCTACCTCGTGCAACTGCGGACCGAGGACGCTGTGTTGACGAAGACGGTGGTGGTGGAGTAAGGGCGCCGAGCGATCGGCACGCCACACAGTACCGCAGGGTCATCTGCAATAGCGCGGCCGCTAGACCATGACGGAGGTCGCCAGGACATCCTGCCGCTTAGCTGGTCGGTATCAACACGGCAGCGCAAGTACGTGGTCCAAGGCATCATCATCCTTCACCTCGATCTCGGGCTTCACCCCCACTTGGTCCAGACGCTGCAGTTCCGCATCGTGGTCATCGGCGATGGGCAGGAAGAGGTGGTACTTGCCGCTGACCTGGAACACGGTCGCGCTCAACATCACACCTGCCGTGTTCTCCCCCACGATGGTCGCGCGGCCCGATCGTTCCGCGCAGCCGCGATCGGCTCGCAGGTGCTGGCCGTATTGCGGCTTGTGGGGACATAAACCTTCCCCTTGAACGCATTGGCACGCGGGTACAACATCTGGTGCCGGCCTTCCAAGTCCTTCATCACTTCGATGAATGCCTTGGCGGTCCGCACCTGTGCGATCGGCAGGCCCCCGAACGCCGCTGGCCCCGGAAGCCTGGCCACTTTGCTCGCCCAGGTGTTCGTTACGAAGTAGCCGGCGTCGATGGTGTCGTTGGCGATGCGCTCACCGAAGGGCGGCCTCCAGGTACACGGGATCATGGCCGGTGCTGGCCCCGCAGAAGACGGCGAAGTGGGTCATGGGGTGAAAGGTATCGACCGGCCGGACCACACACCTTGATCCACGGCCACTTGATCGGTCCGATCGAGCGTCCGCGTGTCAGCGCGACCTCCTATTTTCATGGCCATGAGGAACATGTTCATCCTGGTGATGCTTCAGGGCAGCCTGCTCTCCGCTCAGACCACCTTCCTGGTGGGATCCACATCGGTGGAGGCCACCACCGTTGCCCAAGGGCTGGACGTGCCCTGGGACCTTGTGCTGGGACCTGACGGCATGGTGTGGTTCACCGAGGCCAATGGCAACATCCACAGACTGGACCTGTCCACCAATACGCTGGAACTCGTGCATCAGGTCCAGGACGTGGTGCTATCCGGCTTCACGGCGGGCCTGCACAGCATGGCCTTCCACCCCGATTTCACGAATGAGCCTTATGTGTACGTGCACTACATGAACTCCACCACCTCCTCCGTGGTGGAGCGCTTCCTCTATGATCAAGGCACCAACAGCTTCGGGGGCGGCTCCGGGCATTTGTTGTCGGTCCCGATACCCGGTGGCGCATCGCACAATGGGTCCCGGCTGGTGGAGGACGGTACGGGCAACTTCATCCTGACCATGGGTGATCACATGACCGGTTCGGCGCTCGTGCAGGACCTGAACGCCGTGGAGGGAAAGTTCCTGCGCTTCGATCCGCTAGGAGGCGTTCCAGCGGACAACCCCATTGCGGGCAGCTACGTGTACAACTGGGGTCACCGCAACCCACAGGGACTGGTGCATGCCTCCAATGGCATCTGGTACAACTCCGCCCATGGCCAGGGTTTCGATGATGAGGTGAACGTCGTGCTTCCGGACCGCGACTACGGATGGCCCACCGTGCTGGGGCTATGCAACACTCCGGCCGAGATGGCCTACTGCACGGCCAACAACGTCGTGGAGCCCATCCACGAGTTCACCACGGAGATCGTGGCCCCCTGCGGATTGGACCACTACGACCACCCGGCCATCCCGGGCTGGCAGAACAGCCTTCTGATCGCCACGTTGCGTGGCAAGGCCTTGTGGCAGCTGCAATTGGACCCCACAGGCACCCAGGTAACGGCCGCCCAACCCTTTCTGAGCAACGTGCTCGGTCGGCTCCGGGATGTGCTGGTACTTCCCGACGGGCGCGTGCTGGTCTGCACATCGAACAAGGACTGGTCCGGCACGCCGGGTCCGATGGATGACCGGTTGGTGCTCCTGACCGCACAGACGAGCACGGCCCTGACGGAGCTTGACCGGATGGGTCCCCGGCTGTTCCCGAATCCGGGTCGCGCTGGGCATGCGTCCATCGTCCTTCCGGAGGGCACGTATGATGTGGTCGTGCACGACATCGTCGGAAGGCAGATCACCGCTCACACGGCTGTCCAGGGGTCGCTCATCCTCGGCACGGAATTCCGTGCGGGGCGCTATCAGGTCCTGGTCGAGGGTGAGGCGGGCAGATGGCTGCTGCCATGGGTGGTAACGCGTTGAACGCCCCCAAGGAGCGGCCCATGCCGTGGTGAACTCGGGTGAAGAAGACCTCCTCGGCAGCGTTCCCGACCTGAGCAAAGGCACGGGAGCCCTAACGGCCTCCCACCACGAAACGATGTACGAAGGCCGCCCCGGGAATGGCCAGCACGTACAGGCCGGCTCTCAGGTCCTGTGAACGGATGCGGTTGCGGCCCGGACCCAGGGTCCCGTTCAGCACGACGCGCCCCCGGACATCAAAGACCTGGTAGGGCTGCGTACCACCTTCGCGCATGGTCATGTCCACCAGCAGACCATCCGCCACCTGGACCACGATGATCGCCCGACCCACCTGCTCCTCGATCCCGATCGTGGAGACCCCCACGCAGGCACACGTTTCATCGAAGGTGTCCTGGATGGTCAGGGGATCTCCATCATCGCAAGGGGTCCCCGGTATCGCAGGGCCTCCCGGTACGTTCTCGCAATCCGGAACGGCAGGGCCCATGGCCTGTGCCGAGGCCCCCAGGGACAGGTCAAAATAGCTGCCCGTGTTGCTCGTCACCAGCTTGATCGCCCGCACCAGGTAACGGGTGCCCGGGGCATAGAGCTCGGTGGAAACGAAGAAGGTGTCCGTGACCACCTGAGGAGTTACGCGCACGAAGCCACCGCTCACCGTGTCGATCCGGTGTACCAGGTACCCGTCCACATCATCCGACGATGGGCTCCACGAGAACTGGGTCGTCCAACCGGATGGCCCCACCACCAGGTCGGTCGGTGGTCCCACGTAGGACTGGCGCAAGGTGGGATCCCCCATCAATGCCATGTGCACCCGACCCATGTTCTGGCCCTGCCAGCCGGCGTTCTGCGGGGCGTGGTCCTGCTGGGTGTTGTTCACCGAGATCCGCATGCAGGAGCCCACCGGTCCACCCATGGCCATCGGATACACGTACCAGTTCGGGATGCCCGACCACAGGTGCACCAGGCTGTTCCCACTGCCCAGCATGGCACGCAGGAAATTGTCCTCGTTGTCCCAATCCCCGAAGTAGCTGCCAAAGGCCATGTTGAACACCGTGCCCACGTCGCCCTGCACCACGTCCTGGGTGCGGATGCCGTTGGTGGTACCCACGAAGGTCACCTGGTTGTTGCTGCCCGTGCCCTGCAGGCCTGCGCCGCATTGGTAGCTCCATAGCGCAGGCGTGCTCAGCACATGGTCCGAGAACGGCCCGTTGTTGGGGGGCACCTCGGTCAGGTGGTCCGGGCCCACGCAGGCCGCCAACCCCATGTGGCCGCTCTGGGAAAGCGGGTAGGCGGTCCATTGCAGGTCATCGAACAGCAGGGCCTCGGCAGGTACGGTCAACGCGCCGGTCTTCCAGGCATGGGCCCGGTCCAGGTAGGACGCGACCAATTGGGTCTCCGATTGGGAATAGCTCGGCAGGTCGCTCAGGTCCACCCGGCCCACGGCCAGTTCCACCGGCGACGGCAGGTCGCTCTGGTCGAACTTGCCGTCCTGAGGCAGATTATGGTTCCTCGGAAAGGCCGCTGACGTGCTGTTCACCGATACGTCCGTCCACAGGCCGTCCAGGTCACCATAGAACGCATCACAGGCCCAGGCACCCCGGTGTTCGGCGTGTCCGTCCGGGTTCAGGTTCCCGGAATAGGGAACGGCGATATGCCCCAACAGGTAGATCGCCTCCACGTCCGGGTCCTGCTGCGCATCGGCCGTCACCAAGGCCTTCACATCGGGAACGGCCAGCGAGCCGGGCACATCATGCCGGTGCACCCACCAGCCGTCCGCCGTCAGGTCGTTCACCAGGTCCTGCACCTGGCCTCCGAGGTCGGCGGCCAACGCACTGTCAACGAGCAGCACCAGTGACCCTCTGTCCTCCACCGGGGCCACGGCAATTCCCGATCGCACGTATCCGTACCCTGCGTTGGTGCCCGTGCGGTGCACCTTGTACTCATAGGCCAGTCCCACGCTCACCGCGTTGTCGGTCCAACCGGTCGCCCCACCGGCCAGGGTGGCCACCGGCGCACCCCATGCACTGGCACCAGGCACCCGGCGATACACGGTATGGCCCGAAGCCCCGGTCTGGGCCTCCCACTCCAGGGTGATGGCAGGCTGCAGGCTGTCCACCAGGGCGGACATGCGCACCGAACTCTTCTGGGAGGCCGACTGCCCACAAGCGGGCAGGCTCACCGCCAGCGCGAACAGCACCAGCACACACCCGGCACGCCGCCGGACCGGAACCTTCCTCCCGTTCATGGTGCAAAGCTCGGGAGTTGATGCACGCGGCGCCAGTGGCCCCACCCGGGGGAACTTGGGATCCCACCCGGGTGGAAGACCACCTCAGCAGACCGGCGGCACGCGCCGGCCCACGGCCATCTGCACCGCAAAGGACAGCAGGGCCACCACCAACAGGACGCCCCCCACCAGCAGCTGGATGTTGGCGCTGGGCCAGTGGAAGACCTTGAACAGGCCGCCGGAGACCAGGATGGCGGCGCTCAGAAAGGCAAGGACGGATGCGATGCGCATGTTACGGTTGTTTGGGGATGGAATGCACGGGAGTGGGTGGGGTAACGGGTTGGTCTTGACATCAACCCTAGGAGCGGCGTGCCCTCTATCTTGGACCTATGGCCGAGAAGACCGGTGACGGCGGCATCTACCCGAAGCATGGCGGCTTTGAGAAGCTGCTCAGCTACCAGGTGGCGGAGATGTTGTACGACATCACCGTGCGGTTCACCAAGCGCTACATCGAACCCGGCAGCCGTACCCGCGACCAGATGGAACAGGCGGCGCGCAGCGGGTCCAGGAACATCGCCGAGGGCAGCGTGTTCAGCGCCACGTCCAAGAAGGTGGAGATGAACCTGACGAACGTGGCCCGGGCCAGCTTGACGGAATTGAAGAAGGACTACGCCTCCTTCCTCCGCCAGAACAAGCTGGAACTATGGCCCATCGCCGATCCCATCCGGCAGGAGCTGATCGATCGCCGCTTCAGGACGGCCGATGAAGTGGCCCACTGGGCTGCCGGTGTGCACAAACGCTCTCCGGGGCGCGGTCATGCGGAGATCGTGGGCAACATCGGCCACGTGTATTGCATGGTGGCGATCGGTCTGCTGGACCGGCAACTCGCCACCCTGGCCAGGGAGTTCACGGAGAACGGCGGGTTCGGGGAGCGCTTGTACCGCCTGCGGAAACAGGCCCGCGATGACGGCGGGCAACAGCCAAAGGACCCGGAGCCGCCCAAGGGCCCGGAACCGCTAAAGCCTTAGCGCACTGGGTGGACCGGGTGGACACGGTGCCGGTCGCCGCACCGTGTCCACCCTGTCCACCCGAACGGTGCCCTACCTGCTCAAGTACATGCTCCGCTCCCCATACACCTGCCGGAAGAACGGATCCTTCAGGTCCTTGATGAAGTAGATCGCCTCGCCCGTGCTCTTCATCTCGGGCCCCAGGCTCTTGTCCACGTTCGGGAACTTCTCGAAGCTGAAGACCGGCACCTTGATGGCGTAGCCGTCCAGCTTGGGCTTGAAGGCGAAGTCCTTGAGCTTGGCACCGAGCATCACCTTGGTGGCCCAGTTCACGTAGGGTTCGCCGTAGGCCTTGGCGATGAAGGGCACGGTGCGGCTGGCGCGGGGGTTGGCCTCGATCACGTACACGGTGCCGTCCTTCACGGCGAACTGGATGTTCACCAGGCCCACGGTGTTCAGGGCCAGGGCGATCTTGTGGGTGTGCTCGCGGATCTGCTGGATCACGTCCTCGCTCAGGTCGAAGGGCGGGAGCACGGCGTTGCTGTCGCCGCTGTGGATGCCGGCGGGTTCGATGTGCTCCATGATCCCGATGATGCGCACCATCTCCCCGTCGCAGATGGCGTCGGCCTCGGCCTCGATGGCGCCGTCCAGGAAGTGGTCGATCAGGATCTTGTTGTCGGGCATCACGCGGAGGATGTCGAGCACCTGCTCCTCCAGCTCCTCCTCGTTGATCACGATCTTCATCTTCTGGCCGCCGAGCACGTAGCTGGGCCGCACCAGCAGCGGGAAGCCGAGCTCGCGCGCCAGGGCGATGGCCTCCTCGGCGTTGTCCACCGCGCCGAACTGCGGGTAGGGGATCCCGAGGTCGCGGAGCAGGCTGCTGAACCGCTCGCGGTCCTCGGCCATGTCCAGCGCCTCGTAGCTGGTACCGATCACGGGAATGCCGTAGCGGTGCAGCTTCTCGGCCAGCTTCAGCGCGGTCTGCCCGCCCAGCTGCACGATCACGCCCTCGGGCTTCTCGTGCTGGATGATGTCGTAGATGTGCTCCCAGAAGACCGGCTCGAAGTAGAGCTTGTCGGCCGTGTCGAAGTCCGTGCTCACGGTCTCCGGGTTGCAGTTGATCATGATGGTCTCGTAGCCCTCCTCCTTGGCCGCCAGCACGCCGTGCACGCAGCAGTAGTCGAACTCGATGCCCTGCCCGATGCGGTTGGGACCGCTGCCGAGCACGATGATCTTCTTCTTGTCGCTGCGCTCGCTCTCGTTCTCCTCCTCGAACGTGCTGTAGTAGTAGGGCGTCCTCGCGGGGAACTCGCCGGCGCAGGTGTCCACCAGCTTGTACACCCGGCGGATGCCGAGCTCCTCGCGGCGCTTGTACACCTCGCTCTCCAGGCAGCGCAGCAGGTGCGCGATCTGCCGGTCGGCGTAGCCCTTCTGCTTGGCCTCGAAGAGCAGGTCCTTGGGCAGCGTCCCGAGCGTGTGCCGCTGGATCTCCTTCTCGGTGAGGATCAGGTCCTCGATCTGCTTCAGGAACCAGAGGTCGATGCCGGTGCGCTCGTGGATGGTCTTGAAGGGGATGCCGGCCTTGATGGCGTCGTAGATGTGGAAGAGCCGGTTCCAGCTGGGGTTGCTCAGGCTCTCGAGCAGCACGTGCGGGTCGGTGATCTCGCGGCCGTCGGCGCCCAGGCCGTTGCGGCGGATCTCCAGGCTCTGGCAGGCCTTCTGCAGCGCCTCCTGGAAGCTGCGGCCGATGCCCATGGTCTCGCCCACGCTCTTCATCTGCACGCCCAGCCGCCGGTCGCTGCCCTCGAACTTGTCGAAGTTCCAGCGCGGCACCTTCACGATCACGTAGTCCAGCGTGGGCTCGAAGAAGGCGCTGGTGCCGGTGATGGGGTTCTCCAGCTCGTCCAGCCGGTAGCCGATGGCGAGCTTGCTGGCGATCTTGGCGATGGGGTAGCCGGTGGCCTTGCTGGCCAGCGCCGAGCTGCGGCTCACCCGCGGGTTGATCTCGATGGCGTAGATCTCCTCCTTCTCGTCCGGGCTCACCGCGAACTGCACGTTGCAGCCGCCGGCGAAATCCCCGATGGCGCGCATCATCTTGATGGCCATCGTCCGCATCTGCTGGTACGTGCGGTCGCTCAGGGTCATGGCCGGCGCCACGGTGATGCTGTCGCCGGTGTGGATGCCCATCGGGTCGAAGTTCTCGATGCTGCAGATGATGGTGACGTTGTCGTCCTTGTCGCGCAGCAGCTCCAGCTCGTACTCCTTCCACCCGAGCAGGGCCTTGTCGATCATGACCTCGTGGATGGGGCTGATCTCGAGGCCGTACTTGAGCAGCTTGTCGAACTCCTTGGGGTCCTTCACGAAGGCCGCCCCCGCCCCGCCCAGGGTGTAGCTGGCGCGGATCACCAGGGGGAAGCCGAACTCCTGGGCCACCTTCTTGCCTTCCAGGAAGCTGGTGACGGTGCGGCTGGGCGCCATGGGCACGCCGATGCTTTCCATCAGCTTGCGGAAGCGCTCCCGGTTCTCGGTGATGTCGATGGCCTCGGTGTCCACCCCGATCATGCGCACCCCGTGCTGTTCCCAGATGCCGAGCTTCTCGCACTCGATGGCCAGGTTCAGCGCGGTCTGTCCGCCCATGGTGGGCAGCACGGCGTCGATCTGGTGCTGCTCCAGGATGGCCTCGATGCTCTCGGGCTTCAACGGGCGCAGGTACACGTTGTCGGCCGTGACCGGGTCGGTCATGATGGTGGCCGGGTTGCTGTTGATCAGCGTGACCTCGATGCCTTCGTCGCGGAGGGAGCGGCTGGCCTGGCTGCCGGAGTAATCGAACTCGCAGGCCTGTCCGATCACGATCGGTCCCGATCCGATGATCAGGACCGACTTGATGCTGGTGTCTTTCGGCATGTCCGGAGGATTTCCGGGTCGCGAAGGTACCGGCTGGGGCCTGCGCCCGGGCACCGATGTGGAAAACGTCCGCCGATCGTGGAGAACGCGGAGGCTGACCATCTTTGCCGGGCATGAGCAACGTGCTGCACGCCCGCCATGCCGGCCTTCACCTGGCGCTGCGCACCTACGGCCATGGTCCGGTGCACGTGCTGGCCTTCCACGGCTTCGGGCGCACCGGAACCGACTTCCACTTCCTGGAGCCTGCCTTCGCCGAACGCTGCACGGTGCACGCCTTCGACCTGCCCTTCCACGGGCACAGCCCGAAACCGCGCGAACGGACCCTGCTACCCTACGGCAAGGAGGAGTTCGCGGCCTTCTTCCGGGAATACCTGGACGCTCAGGGCATCGACAAGGCCGTGTTCCTGGGCTACAGCCTCGGCGGTCGCATCGCCTTATGCCTGCTGGAAAGCCTGCCGGAACGCGCGCTGAAGGGGGTGCTGCTGGCGCCGGACGGGCTGGTACGTCACCCCTGGTACCGCGCGCTGGCAGGCTTCGGTCTTGGACGCTGGCTGTACCGGGGCTTCGTGCGCTCTCCCGACCTGGCGATCGGGTTGACCCGTGGCCTGGAACGCCTCGGGGGGATCAATGAGCGCATGGCGCGCTTCCTGCTCCAACACATGCAGGAGAAGCACCTCCGACAGCTGGTGCACGATGTGTGGGTGGCTTTCCGCCTGCTGGAGCCCGACCTGGGGCGCGTGGCGGAGCAGGCTCGGGGCGGTGTGCCCCTGCACCTGGTCTTCGGCCGCCACGACCGGGTGATCCGCACGGAGCAGGGTCGGAAGTTCCAGCAACTGGCCCCTCAGGCCATCACCGTGGACGAGGTGGAGGCCGGCCATGTGCTGCTGACCCCCGCCGTGGCCCGGTACCTGGTGGAGCGGGACCTCCTCTAAGGCATGAAAAAAGGGGCCCGAAAGCCCCTTTCCGGTCGTGATCGGGTCAACTCACTTCTTGTCCCCGCGCTCGTCGCTGGAGGAGAGCTTCTTGCGGCCCTGACGGCGCTTGCGGGCCAACATGGCGCGGCCGGCGGCGGTCTTCATGCGCTTGCGGAAACCGTGCTTGTTCGCGCGCTTGCGCTTGCTGGGTTGGTAGGTCCTTTTCATGACTTCGCCAGGGTCTGGGATGGGCCTGTTCTGCTCAGGCGGGGCGCAAAGATAGACCTTTTCCCATTCGCTCCAAACCCCTTCAGGAACGAAGGAACCGCAGGCGGTCGTGCCCATAGGCCCTCACCTCCCCCGCCTCGTCCTCCACGAGCAGGCGCCCCTGCTCATCCACGTCCACCGGACGGGCCCGGAAGGGTTCGCCGTCCAGTTCCAGGTCGGCCCAGCGCCCACGGGCGTAGAGCCGTTCCGTATAGGAGGCGGCCCAGGCCTGATCGCCACTGCGGAAGGTGGCCAGATGGTGCTCGAACCGGAGGCAGATCTCGCTCAGCAGGGCCTCGCGGTCCTGTTCCCGCCCGGTCTCCAGGCGGAGACTTGTGGCACCCAGCTCGGCCTCCAGTTCGGTGCTGTTCACGTTCAGTCCGATGCCCACCACGGCGCTGGTCACGCGTTCCCCCTGCACCTCCGTACGGATGAGCACCCCGGCGATCTTTCGGCGTTCCACCAGCACATCGTTGGGCCACTTGATGCGCACCTCCTCGTCCCGCTTGCCCACGCCCCATTTCAACTGCCCGGCCACCACGTCATGCACCGCCAGGGCCGCCAGCTTGGCCAGCATGAACTGCCCGCTGGCCTTCAACACCTGTGGCTGAAGCACGATGCTGAAGGTCAGGTCCTTGCCTGCGGCCGAGCTCCAGGTCCTCCCCCGCTGGCCCCGACCCTCGGTCTGCTCATGCGCCAGGATGACAGCCCCATGCTGCACCTTCGACAGGGAAAGCAGATCGGCAGCATGCTTGTTGGTGCTGCCCACCGTGGCCAGTTCGACAAGCTCCCTGCCGATCTCACGTGTGCCGGAGATCGTGAATGGCGCGTCCCGCGTGGGCATGGGAACATTCGTACCTTTGAACGGCCCAAATTACACCGGATGAAGAAAGCGCAGGGCGACCAGAACGCCGCCCGCTTGGTGGATGCCATTGTGAAGGGCGTCCAGGAGGTCAAGGGAAAGGATATCGTCCATTTGGACCTGAGAGGGGTGCCGAACACCGTCTGTGACCACTTCGTTATCTGTCACGGCGACTCCGTGACCCAGGTGGAGGCCATCGCCGGGTCGGTGGAGAAGTTCGCCAGGGAGGAGGCCGGTGAAAAACCTTGGCACAGTGAAGGTGCGAACAACGCGGAATGGGTGCTGCTGGACTACGTGAACGTGGTGGTGCACATCTTTCTGCGGGACAAGCGGACCTTCTATGGACTGGAGGACCTGTGGGCCGACGCCGCGCGGCATGTGTACGACAACGTGGCCTGAACGAACCGAAGGGGACCTGATCCGTGGAGCAACCGAACAATAAGCCCAAAGGACCGCGCAACGACGGCGACAAGCCCAAGCGCACCTTCAATTTCTACTGGATCTACGGGATCATCATCGTGGTGATCCTGTCGATCAACCTCTTCACCATGGGTGGCGGATCGATGGAGATCGAACCCATGGAGTACCAGGAGATGGTGAAGAACGGCGATGTGGAACGCGTCGTGGTCATCAACGATGAGGTGGCCCAGGTCTACATCAAGCGCGACAAGCTGGACCAGGAACCGCACAAGTCGCGGATCCCCCGGTCCATGATGTCCGGCTCCAACGTGAGCGGCCCTCACTACGCGTTCAACATCGGGTCCATCGACACCTTCCAGCAGCAGCTGCAGGAGTTCAACAAGGACTACGGCGTGCGCTACTCCTTCAAGCGCCAGGACAACTGGGGCCGCGAGGTGCTGCAGTGGGTGCTGTTCCTGGGCATCATGATCGCCATCTGGATGTTCGTGATGCGCCGCATCGGTGGCGGCGGAGGACCCGGTGGCCAGATCTTCAACATCGGCAAGAGCCGGGCCCAGGTCTTCGAGGGCGGCAAGAGCACCAACGTCACCTTCAACGATGTGGCCGGGCTCGATGAGGCCAAGGAGGAGCTCCAGGAGATCGTGGACTTCCTGAAGAACCCGAAGAAGTACACCGACCTCGGTGCCAAGATCCCCAAGGGCGCCCTGCTCGTGGGCCCTCCTGGCACCGGCAAGACGCTGCTCGCCAAGGCCGTGGCCGGTGAGGCCCAGGTGCCCTTCTTCTCGTTGAGCGGCTCGGACTTCGTGGAGATGTTCGTGGGCGTGGGTGCCAGCCGTGTGCGCGACCTGTTCAAGCAGGCGAAGGAGAAGGCCCCCAGCATCATCTTCATCGATGAGATCGATGCGATCGGACGGGCGCGTGGCCGCAGCGTGAGCATGGGTGCCAACGACGAGCGGGAGAACACGCTGAACCAGCTGCTCACCGAGATGGACGGCTTCGGCACCAACACCGGGGTGATCCTGATCGGGGCCACCAACCGCGCCGACGTGCTGGACCGCGCCCTGATGCGCCCGGGCCGGTTCGACCGGCAGATCTACGTGGACATGCCCGACCTCAAGGAGCGCATGGCCATCTTCCAGGTGCACCTGAAACCCCTGAAGCTGGACACCTCAGTGGACGTGGAGTTCCTCGCCAAGCAGACGCCTGGGTTCTCGGGGGCCGACATCGCCAACATCTGCAACGAGGCCGCCCTGATCGCCGCCCGGAAGAAGAAGAAGACCATCGACCGGCAGGACTTCCTGGACGCCGTGGACCGCGTGATCGGTGGGCTAGAGAAGAAGAATCGGATCATCAACCGCGAGGAGAAGGAGCACATCGCCTTCCATGAGGCCGGCCATGCCACGGTGAGCTGGCTGGTGGAGCATGCCTCGCCCCTGGTGAAGGTGACCATCGTACCCCGAGGACGATCCCTGGGCGCGGCCTGGTACCTGCCCGAGGAACGCCACCTGACCACCACCGAGCAGATGCTCGACGAGATCTGTGCCGCCCTCGGTGGCCGTGCTGCCGAGGAGATCATCTTCGGCAAGATCAGCACCGGCGCCCTGAGCGACCTGGAGAAGGTGACCAAGCAGTCCTACGCCATGGTCTCGATCTATGGCCTCAACGACCGGATCGGCAACATCAGCTACTACGACAGCACGGGGCAGAACGAATACGCGTTCGGCAAGCCCTACAGCGAGAACACCGCCAAGCTGATCGACGAGGAGGCGAGCAAGATCGTGGAGGGCCAGTATGAGCGGGCCAAGCGCATCCTGACCGAGAACAAGGACAAGCTCACGGCACTGGCCCGGCAACTGCTGGACAAGGAGGTGATCTTCAAGGAGGACCTGGAGAAGATCTTCGGCGACCGACCCTTCGCGAAACGCGAGGAGGAACCCCTGATCCGTAACGGTGCCTCCACCCCGGGTGCGACCGAAGCTCCTGCTGCCGAAGGGCAGAACACCGCCGGTGTGGAGGAGACCGGCGATCAGGGACCTGCACCGGCATCCTCCTGAAGCACCTCCCCCCATGACAGCGACCGACTGGACCGAGGTGTACAACACCACCGATCCCCATGAGGCCGAGCTGCTCAGGGGCATGTTGGAGGCCGAGGAGGTGCAGGCATTCGTCATGGACCATCGGTCATCCGCGTACCCGAATCTGGGTGAGGTGAAGGTGATGGTGCCGCGAGAGCTGGTCGTCAGGGCGATCCACCTGGTGAAAAAGTTCCGCGGAACGTGAGCGAACTGGCCCGCCGCGCATTGACCGGGGCGGTCTATGTACTGCTCACCATCGGGGCCGCCTACAGTGGTCCGTTCACGACCACGCTACTCTTTCTCCCGATAGGCCTTGTGGCAGCGGCGGAACTGCATCGCCTAGGGCCTCATGGGACCGCTTCGGAACGACCGGTCCATCTGGTGCTCGCCGGCATCATCTACCTCGCCGTGGCATCGGGGGCCATGTTGGCAGGTTGGTCCTTTCGAGCGGCCCTCGCACTGGCCTTGCTCGTCATCCTTGTGCGTGTCACGGACCTGATCGTCCGGGGGCTCGACGAGCCCTTTGTTCGGATCGCCGGGATCCTGTTCATGGTGGCCTACACGGCCGTTCCACTGGGCCTGCTGGCGCACCTGGCCGCGAAAGGTCCGATGATCATGCTGGGGGTCTTCGTGCTCGTATGGACCAATGATACCGGTGCCTACCTGGCAGGGAGGACGCTCGGGCGACGGAAGCTGCTGCCCAGCGTTTCCCCGAACAAGACCGTGGAAGGCCTGCTCGGAGGCCTGTTGCTCACCGTGCTGGTCGGGTGGGGACTTTCGGGGGCCTGGCCCTCCTTTTCCACCTCCGATCGGTGCGCGCTGGCGCTCCTCATTTCGTTGAGCAGCACCTTGGGTGATCTGCTCGAGAGTGCCTTGAAGCGTGCACGCGGCGTGAAGGACAGTGGAACCCTGCTTCCCGGACATGGCGGGGTGCTTGACAGGATGGACGGTCTGCTGATCGCCATCCCCGTCTACGTTCTGTTCCTCGCCTTCGGCCCGGGCTAGCAGGGCCGCTATATTTGGCCGTCCCCCAAGGACCATGCGGATCCACCGAGAAGGCACCGGAACCATCCTGATCGCATTGGCCCTCTCCGGGTCGCTGTTGTTCGGCATCTGGAAGTGGTCGCTGCTGCCGCCCCCCCTTCAGGTGGGTCTGTCGGCAGTGGTGGTGCTGCTCCTCTTGATCGTTGTCTACTTCTTCCGTGAACCCGAACGGCGACCGCCAGACACACAGGGCCTGGTGCTGGCCCCGGCCGATGGCCGCGTGGTGGCCATCGAACGCGTGAAGGAGGGCGAATACCTCGGCGATGAGCGCATTCAGGTGTCCATCTTCATGTCACCGCTCAACGTCCATGTGAACTGGTATCCAGTGGCTGGTGAGGTGAGCTATTTCAAGTACCATCCCGGCCGCTACCTGGTCGCCTGGCATCCCAAATCGAGCACGGACAACGAACGCACCACGGTGGTCGTTCGGACCCCGGAGCATGGCGAAGTGCTCTTCCGGCAGATCGCCGGCGCACTGGCCCGCAGGATCTGCACCTACAGCCGGCCGGGAGATGAGGTGGGCGCAGGGACCGAGTTCGGGTTCATCAAGTTCGGTTCCCGGGTGGACGTGTTCCTGCCACTTCACGCGCAGGTCTCCGTGGGCATCGGCGACCGCGTGCAGGGTGCCCGTTCCGTGATCGCCGAATTCCCTTCACGATGAGGATCACCCAACGAACGCCGCTGCTCCTGCTCTCCCTGGCCCTGTTCTCGGCGTGTGGTACGGCTCCTCAGGAAAAGGGAAGCGATGCCACCTCCGGCCAAGGACCGACATCGGGCCAGGAGATCGGGCACGGCGACGGACCGCGCTTCGACGGAACGTACAGCACGGTGATGGGTGAGCGGAGCCTGTACCTCATGCGGTTCTTTCCGAAGGGCAACGTGGTGTTGTCCGCAGGTCCGGTGGACATGCGGGAGAGCTTGACCTCCATGCTCACGGAGGACGCCGCCGGTGAACCCGAGATCGGGTATTACAACGTGCCGGTGACACGGCGGAACGACAGCCTGTTCTTCGAGGTCGAGGCCCTGCGGGGGTCGATCAGCTACGCCTGCCTCATCGGTGAGGACGTGCTGCACGTGCTCAAGCACAGCCACATCAACGGCAGGAAGGCCCAGCTCGAGTATGCCTTCACGCCCGATCCCTGATCAGGGAACGAGGATCGGCATCAGCTCGGCGAGTTCAGCCACCCGGTAGGTGGCCTCAGGGTCCTGCATCCCGGCAGAGGCCAGGTGGGCGTGATCCAGCCCGGCGGAACGTGCACCGACCATGTCCGAACCGATGCTGTCACCGATCATCACCGAACTGGAGCGATCGGCTCCGGCCGTGCGCATCGCCTTCTCGAAGATGCGTACATCCGGCTTCCGATGTCCTGCACGCTCCGAACTCAACACGACACGGAAGCGGTCCTGGATGCCCGACGCCTTCAGTTTCACCCGCTGCACCTCCTCGAACCCATTGGTGATGATGTGCAGGTGCGCCCGACCGGTCAAGGCATCCAACAGTTCCAGTGCTCCAGGCATCAATGCGGTGCGTAGCGGACAGCGCTGGAGATACTGACGTGAGAGCTCGGTCGCGAGCCGGTCATCCTTCACGCCGAAGTGGAGCAGGGTGTTCCGGAAACGCAGGACCCGGAGGACCTCCTTCGGGATCCTGCCGCTCTCATAGCCACCCCACATCGAGGTGTTCACTTCCTCGTAGGTGAGTATGAACTCATCCGCGTCCGGGATGCCCGATCCGTCCAGGTCCAGGTCGCGGTGAAGTTCGCGCAGGGTGGCGCGGCTGTTGGTCTCGAAGTCCCAGAGCGTGTGGTCCAGGTCGAAGAAGACGTGCCGGTACTTCATCACAACACCCACGTCCAGGCCGCCGTCAGCACCACCGACCAGATGACCACCGAGGACAGCAGCGTGGGCAGGGTGCGCCGGTCGTGGTGGAAGTACTTGGCGGCAAGGATGCTCCCGATGGGGATGGAGATCAGCGGCGGAGTGATCATGGCAAGCCCATGCATTCCATGTCCGCGCTTCACGCGAACGATGAACCGGTTGGTCCGGGTGAACACCCTGCGACCCCGGACAGGCGCCCCACCGTGCATCTCCGCGATCTCCCGATGCAGACGCCGCAGACGCGAACGGCGCATCAGCCAACCGCTGAGCCGGTAGAAAACGAGGGTCCCCAGGCAACCACCGGTGCTCGTGAACAACAGCGTTTCCAGGAAGGAGTACCCGAGCTGATGCGCGAGCATGGGTGAGAAGAAGAACTTCACCATGCTCATGGCCAGGATGGTCGCTATTTCAAGTGCGATGGGCATCGTTCAGACCTTGGTCCCGTAGGCCAGGTCGCCCGCATCCCCCAGTCCGGGAACGATATAGGCCTGTGCGGTCATTTCCTCGTCCACCGCTCCCACCCAGATGCGGGTACCGGCCGGCAGATGTGCCTTCACATGTTCCACTCCCTCGGTGCTTGCTATCACTGATACGACATGCAGGGCCCGAGGTTTCCCCATCCGGAGAAGGGCCTTGTGGACGAGTACCATGCTGCGTCCGGTGGCCAGCATGGGGTCGCTGATCACCAGCACCCGGTCATCGATGCGTGGACTGCTCAAATACTCCACCTCGATGTCGAAGCCTTCCTCGCCCTTGCGGTGCTTTCGATAGGCCGAAACGAACGCCGAATCCGCGCGATCGAAATAGTTGAGCAATCCTTGATGCAGGGGCAGCCCTGCCCGGAGAATGGTCGCAAGGACCGGTTGTTCGCGAGGCACGTCCACCACGGCCTCTCCAAGCGGGGTGGTCACCTGCTCCGTATCGTACTCCATGGTCCGGCTCAGTTCGTAGGCCATGACCTCACCGATCCGCTCCATGTTCCTGCGGAACCGCATCGGATCCTGCTGGACCTGGGCATCACGGACCTCCGCGATGAAGCGATTGACGATCGAGCGGTCCTTGATGAGTTCCTTCAACATCGTTCCTAGGGCTTCATCCAGCGTACGGGGGCGGGCAACCGGTTCATCAAGGCCCGTAAATATACGTGCCGGCCTGCACCGAAACCCGCGTAGAACCGCGCCAGGGCCGGGTCATCACTACCGGCAAGGTCCAGGACCCCGGCTCGTCCGGCGATGTCGCTGATGTGCTGGTCCAACAACAGGAACATGGCGCGTTCCTCGCGCCCTTCAGGAGCGGCCAGACCCTTGAGGAAATAACTGCGTCCCTGCCACTGGACGAACCAGCCGGCCGCCAGTAGTGCATCCCGGCCGTTCCGGACACCAAGGACCCGGGCATTCCCCTCGGCGACCGACAAGGCCAGAAGCCCCCTGAACACACGACGCTGCTCGTCGGAAAGCTTCCACCGGGCGGCCTGGCTGCTGCCAAGCACGAACTCGAGGAAGCGCCCGGGATCAAGCTGCTCGTCCAACCGCAGCCCCGCCTCATGGGCCCTGCGCAGGTTCCTGCGGTGATTGCTCGAGTACGCAGCACGCAGGTCCGGGATGTCCTTGTCCAGTCGGAGGCACAGGTCGGTGTGCTCGGAGAACACGAAGCCCTTCGTGGGCTTAGGCTGCTTCGCGGGCCGCAGGTAGATGTCAGCGTACCTGAACCGCCGCGGCAAGGCTTCCAGGAACGGCACGACATGCCCTTGAGCCGTCCCCGTGGCGAACACACCCAGCTGCTGAAGGAGGAAGGGTTGACGGAGGTAGTCCACCCCGAAGCGTCGGCTCCAGGTCAATGGCATCCGGGATCCATCCTCGTCCACCAGGGCCTCCCATCCCGGCGATGCCACGTCGAGCACAGCACTTCGGGCATACCAGGTCGGGCCTGGACAGGACGACAGGTGCCGGTCCCACTCCTGCTTGTCGATCGCCTCGTGCCGAAGATGCCTGATCATGGTGCCGCACCTTCGGCCACGCGCGGAAGAACGACCTCCCATCCCGCCTCGTGCCCGTGTCCGCTGATGAACCGTTCGTGCCAGACGCTGACGAACGTGCCGCCGACCTGCCGCACCGCTCCTGCCAAGCGCAAAGCTTCCTCGATGGCCGCCACGGGCCCCAGGCGCATGCCGTAGGCCAGGGCACTGTCCATGACCTGGAACGGCCAGCATTCCAGTTCCGTTCGTCGTTCATTCTTCCTGTCGTACCACGGGAAAGGCGTGCACGTTCCACAGCGGAAACCCGTGCGCCTGGAGAACCCTAGGCTGTGCTCCTCGCGGATGCCGAGACCCTCGAGCTCGACGAAGGTCCCAGGCACCTTGAACCGGAGAAAATGCTGCCTGCTCACCTTCACGGATGAACCGATGACCGCTTCCAGGCGCGACTTCTCCCGGGCCGTTGCTCCGGACACCTCGCTGCTGGCATAGGATGGGTGGAGGCCGATCGCATGGCGGTGGGAAAGTGCTCTGGCGCGTTCCGCCATCGGTGGAAATGCCAGGGGCACCGCATGATCATGCCTTCCCCGTTCGGCGACCAGCAGGTTCACCACCGTCCGGTCCGCATATCGGCTCGTCACCTGTTCAAAGAGCTCATCAATGAGATAGGGGTCCTTGGCCCGGCCCATCAATACCGCACCCCGCTCGCCAAGCTCCCTGAGCCGTCCCTGAAGCACGTCTCGAGCTGCCGAACCCAGCGTACGCCACCAGGGGCGACCGAGGTACTTGAAGCCGTTGTCCAGATCAAGGGTCACCACCTGCGTGTATGACCTGCGGCGTGGCGGAAGCCGGTGGTCCTGCCTGCTCCACGCATCATCCAAGGCCAGGGCCCATTCGTCGACCACCGGCCGCTCCATGGCAGCAAGCGTCCATCCCTGGAGCTGCTCGTGATCGGGCCTTCCGTGCTCATCTTCCGGCAGACCTGTCTCGTGGGCCAATGTGAGGAGGTGGAACGCCGCTCCAAGGGGGTCGACCTGGGGATCCAGGGGAGGGAGGCCCGTATCCAGGGTGGGCGACGGGGTGAGGACGAACGCATCGGCCGGGCCGCCCTCGCCATAGTACAGCCTCGGTCCTTGGTGGGCGTCGAAGCGCTGGCGATCGGTCTCCTCCACCAGCTCCCTTCCCATCATGCCCCCGAGGAGGTGCCCGATCAGGTACCTCGCCCGCGGCGAAGGCCGCTCCATATGGAAGACCGCATGCATGTCCGGGCCTGCGCCAAGGTAACGGCGATGCACGCCGCACCGGTATGGGTGCTAGGAATGATCGCGAAGGAGCACCTCCAGGATCCGTTCCGCGGCATGGCCATCGCCGAACAGGGGTGGAGAGTCCCTGATACCGTGCTCCAGGAAGTCGTCCGCGGCCGCAGCGATCCGTACGGGATCGGCATCGCAGAGCACCGCATGGCCATGTTCCACCAGCTCCACCCATTCGGTCTCCGGCCTCAGGATCAGGCAGGGCGTAT
Organism: Flavobacteriales bacterium; assembly: GCA_020635695.1. Taxonomy (GTDB): domain Bacteria; phylum Bacteroidota; class Bacteroidia; order Flavobacteriales_F; family PHOS-HE28; genus PHOS-HE28. The sequence continues at coordinate 275,550 of JACJZH010000003.1, forward strand.
CGAAGAAATAGGCCTCCTTCTGCACACCACCCGAATCGGTGACGACCAGCCGGGCATTGCGCTCCAGTTCAATGATGTCCAGGAAACCCGCCGGGGGGATCAGGAGCATGCCGGCGGCGCCCTTGATATCGGCCAGCAGCGTGGGGTCCAGGAAGCGCTCCATGCACTTCGCCGTGCGCGGATGCAACGGAAGCACCACGGTGGAACCACTGCGCTCGTGCAGGGCGAACAGACTGCGGAAGATGGCGTTCAGCCGCTCGGGAGCGTCGGTGTTGTGATCACGATGCACCGTGGCAAGCACGAATTCCTTCGGCCGAAGTCCCCATCGCTCCAGCACATCGCTCCGCTCTGCGGCCAGGCGCGCGAAATGCCTGCTGTTGTCGTACATGACATCCCCGCTCTGATCAACCAGGGGCCGGTCCACCGAGGGCCTCCCTTCCGGGTAGGCCCTGAATCCTTCGTTCCGAAGATTGTCCACCGCCGTACGCGTGGGACAGAATAGCCAGGTGGAGCAATGGTCGCAGACGATGCGGTTCACTTCCTCCGGCATGGCCTTGTTGAAGGACCTCAATCCGGCTTCCACGTGGGCCACCGGCACGTGGAGTTTCGCGGCCGCGATCGCACCCGCCAGCGTACTGTTCGTATCGCCGTACAGCACGACGACATCCGGCCGATGCTCCAGGATACCGGCCTCGATGCCTTCCAGCATGCGCGCCGTCTGAACGCCATGGCTTCCGGAGCCGACGCCGAGGTCGATGTCCGGCCTGGGGATGCCGAGCTCATCAAAGAAGACCTGGGACATGTTGGCATCGTAGTGCTGCCCCGTGTGGAGGATGGTCTCCTTCACGCGGCCCGCAAAGGGTCCGTGGACCGCGCGGCTCAGGGCCGCGGCCTTGATGATCTGGGGCCTGGCCCCGATGATGGTCAGCAGATGCAATGAACGGCTCATGCCGAGAGCATTCCCTGGTCAGCGAAGCTGAAGAATCCGGTGGAGGCGACGATCAGGTGGTCCAGTACGGCCAGGTCAAGGACCCTGCCGGCAGCGACCAACTTGCGGGTCAACTGGATGTCCGCCTCGCTGGGACGCAGCTGGCCGGATGGATGGTTGTGGAAAAGGATGATGCCGGAAGCCTGGTGCTCCAGCGCACTTCGGAAGATCACCTTGGGATCGGCCACGGTACCATGGAAACCTCCGCGCCCCACCTGTCTGCGCCCGATCACCTGGTTGGCCCGGTCCAGGAGGAGCAGCCAGAACTCCTCATGTGGCAGGTCCTCCAGGGTACCGCGCAGCAGTTCGTACGCGTCAGCACTGGTGGTCACCTTGTCAGGACCCTTGGACGCTCCCCGATCGCGGCGTCTTCGACCCAGTTCGAGGGAGGCGGCAATGGTGATGGCCTTGGCCTGTCCCATGCCCTTGAACCGCATGAGGTCGTGCACACTGAGCCTGGCCAGGCGGCCAAGATCGTTCCCGCAGCTGTGGAGCATCTCCTTGGCCAGGTCCAAGGCCGTGGCCTTGACCGAACCCGTGCGGACCAGGATGGCCAGCAGTTCGGCATCGGAAAGCGCCCTGGGCCCATGGTCCAACAACCGTTCCCTGGGCCGGTCGTCCGGGGCCCAGTTCCGGATGCTCAGCCGGCCATTGGGTTCGGGGTCCATATCGCTTGAAAATGGAACAGGCCCACCCGAAGGAGGACCTGTTCAGAGTTTCGTCGAAGGGCCGATCACTTCATGCCATTGACATGCCGCTGAAGCGAGGACTTCAGGTTGGCGGCCTTGTTGGCATGGATGATGTTCCGCTTGGCCAGCTTGTCCAGCATGCTGTTCACCTCCGGAAGCAGTTTGGTGGCCTCCTTGGCATCGGAGAGGCTGCGAAGCTTCCGCACCGCATTGCGGGTGGTCTTGTGCTGGTAGCGGTTGCGCTCGTTGCGGGTGGCCGACTGGCGAACACGCTTGAGGGCGGATTTGTGATTGGCCATGGCAGTTCCTGTTCAATTCCCCGAAAGGGAGCGCAAATATAAGGGCTTCCCGGGTTCGGCAAGTGGTCTCCAAAAGAAAAGGCCGACCGCGGCCGACCTTTTCATGGGTGCCCTTCGTCTCAGTAGGCGTTGGGGTCCTTCCGGAACATGTTCAGCACGGTGAGCGCCACGATCTTCAGGTCCAGCGTGAAGGACCAGTTCTCCAGGTACCAGATGTCCAGTTCCACACGCTTCTCCATGAGGTCCGGCGTGTTGGTCTCTCCACGGAAGCCGTTCACCTGGGCCCAGCCGGTGATCCCCGGGCTCACGAAGTGCCTCACCATGTACTTGTCGATGATGTCGCAGTACTGATCGTTCAGCCGCAGCGGATGGGGACGAGGACCCACCACGCTCATCTGGCCGAACAGCACGTTGAGGAACTGCGGCATCTCGTCCAGGTTGCTCTTCCGCAGGAAACGCCCCACGGCAGTGACCCGGGGGTCGTTCTTGGTGGCCTGCTTGAAGTCGGCCTCCTTGTTCATGCGCATGGAGCGGAACTTCCAGCAGACGAACTCCTTGTTGTCCCGTCCAAGCCGCACCTGCTTGAAGAAGACAGGTCCCTTGGAGGACAGCTTCACGAGCAGGGCCAGGATGGGGAACAGCCAGGTGAACACCAACGTGATCACCAAGAGGGAGAACACGATGTCGAAGGCACGCTTGACGGCCCTGTTCACGGCGCGCTCCAAGGGCTCCCGGCGCAACTTGCTCACGGGAACGGCACCATGGAACTCCAGCTCCGAGGTCTGCACCACCGGAATGAAGCTGTCCGCGGACGGGATCACCCGGAAGCGGATGGTGTTGCGCTCACAGAACTCCATGAGCTCGGTGATCTCCTCGCGCCGCGTGCCCGGAAGTGCGCAGTACACGATGTCGATCCGGTGACGGAGGACATGCTCCTTGAGCGCATCCACCGTACCCAGCACGTGTGCTCCCAAGGGACCCTCGATCGGGCCATCATTGAACACGCCACAGAACCGGTACCCGCGAACGGTCTGGTCCTCACAGTACTGGAAGATCTCCTCGGCCGCCGGGCCATCACCCACGATCACCAGGTCCTTGACCGTAGTGAGCGGTTCCAGGGTCAGCACCTTCGAAAGACCGCTCTGCACGTTCTGCAGGGACAACTTGCGGTTCCGCAAGGTTCCGGACAGCGCTTCTTCAGCAGGGGCTCCGGAAGCCATGCGGTCGGAGAGCAGCCCTTGGAAGAGCAGCCTCCTTCTACCGATCAGTGCGTTGTTCAATTCCTCCATGGTCGCATTTTCATGACGGCCGTTCCGAAGAAGTGGTCCAAATGTAGGGTGAGGCGTTGTGCGATGTCAACACTCGTCGCCAAAAAAATCTCATTCGTCGACAATAAGGGCGGTTTCGTCCATTTGGACGTTGACCACCCCGGTGCGTCACGATCGCCATTCCGTCGAACCTATCCTCCTGATGACCAGGACCTTGCGTCCAATCCATGCAGACCGGATGGAGGCCAGGGACCAATGGATCCGTCGAAGGGATCGGCCATTTCGTCGAAGGCGCGCCCCTCCCCTACCTACCGAGCAGCCGGTGGATGCCGTGCTTGAGGAACAGGCCCAGGAAGATGCTGTTGGTCACCAGATACCGCTTCCAGAGGCGTCCGGGTTCCAGCCAGAGCCTGTAGCACCATTCCAAGCTGAGGTCGCGCATCCACTTGGGAGCTCTGGTGTCCATGCCCGCGTACAGGAGAAAGGCGCCCCCCAGCCCGAGCATCACGCCCTGGACGCGGCCCTTCATCGCCGCCATCCACCTTTCCTGCTTCGGGCAGCCCAGGGAAACGAAGACCAGGTGGGCACCCGAGGCGTTGATCCGCTCGGCATCTCCCGCAAGGTCCATCTCCTCCAAAGCGGCGAACGGAGGGGAATAGGCTCCGCAGACCTCGATGCCCGGGAACTCCCTGCCCGCCCGTTCCACCATGGCATCCAGGACCTCCTGCCTGCCACCGTAGAGGAAGACCTTGAGCTTCCTGGCGTGCGCTTCCGACAACAGGGCCGGCAACAGGTCGTTCCCGGCAACGCGCTCCTGATCCACGCCATGAAAGAGCCGCATCGCATAGAGCACCGGCATGCCATCCGCCGTGGCCAGGTCGGCGCCGTTCACCACGGAAGCGAACCCGGGATCCCTGGCCTCGGCCGTCATGTGCGCGTTCACGCAGCATACGTAGGAGGATCGATGGGCCTCTCCGAGATCGGCTATCGCCCGCACATGCGCGGCAAAGCTGCCCAGGCTGATATCGGCCGTGAGCACGCGCTTCCTTCCCAGGACCCCGTCTTGGTTCATGCGCGCGCCCGTTCCTTCTGCCGCACGTCCTTCAGGGTGTGCGGGATGATGGGACCGCTCACATCGTCGTACCAGCGCACGGTCTCGCGCACGCCTTCCTCCAAGCTCCACGGTGCCTCACCGAAGGCATCGATGGTACGGTCCATCGGTGTGATGTAATCGCTGGTCATGCTCCGGAACCGCCCGCTGTTGATCGGGAAGGGGATCCTGAGCAGGGCCAGACCATCGCCGATCCAGGCAATGACCTTGACCAGTGCGCCAGGGATGTACCGGACCTTCCTGCCGGTGAGCGCCCGGTGGAAGGCATCCACCCAGGTCCTCAGGTCGAACGGCCGGTCGCCCACATAGAACACGCGCCCGGCGACCTGGTCCACTGGAGCGCTCAACATCTTGTCGATCTGCCAGACCACGTTCCCCACGTATCCATAGCTCCGGACCACGCGCACATTGGCCGGGTGCAGGTACAGGCCCTTGCGCATGACCTTGAACATCAGGTCCCTGTAGCGGAGGGACCATGGGCCCCAGATGGTGGTCGGCCGGATGATCGTCCAGGTGCAGGAAAGTCCCGCTTCCCGGGTGTTCACCTCGGTCAGCCACTTGGACTCCCCGTACAGGGTGAAGGGCTTGTGGTCCAGGTCATCCTTGGGCTGATAGCCCGCCTCACACACGAACTGCGTGCTGGTAACGATCAAGCGTTCCACGGAAGGCGTTTCCCGGACCACCTCCAGCAGGGACCGGGTGCCCTCATGGTTCTGCAGATAGCCACCCATGTCGTGGTGCTCGTCCGTATCGGCCCGGGCGGCCAGGTGCACGACATGCGTGGGGGCGGTCTCCTGGAAGATCGCCCTGACCCGATCCTGCTCAAGGATGTCACAATTCTGCCAGTATGGCGCGTGTGCTGGATCCAGCGGCGGGTTCCAATCCAGGTTCACTGGCTGGATGCCCCGGTCCAGGTAATGTTGCATCAGGTTGGTGCCAATGAACCCGGAGCCTCCGGTGATCAATATGCGCATGTCAGGTCGTGTTCCGGAGCCCCGCCAGGGCATCCTCCATGTTCCGTTGGAACCGTTCCAACGTGAATCGCTGCTCAAAGATGCGTCTGCCCTCCTCTCCCATCCTTCGACGAAGTTCCGGCGAGTCCGCCAGAACGCCCAGTCGCCCGGCCACGGCGCCAGGATCCTCCACGGGCACCAGATAGCCGTTCACACCGTCGCTCACCACGGACGGTATGCCCCGCCAATGCGTGCTCACCACCGGCCTGGCGAACTGCATGGCCTCCACCAGCACCAGGCCGAAGCTCTCAGCCTCGAAGTGCGAGGGGAAACAGAAGATGTCGCACGCCGCGAAGTGCCGGAACTTCTCTTCATCCCGCTTCACGCCCAGGAAACGCACGCGGTCCGTCGCCTCCCGCTGATGCAGAAAACGCTCACACTCCCTTCTGAATTCCTCGTCACCCCATCGGCCCATGAGCTCGAGTTCCACGTCGCGCCCTTCGTTCAAGAGCAGCACAAAGGCCTCCAACAGCACCTTGACCCCCTTGCTCGGTATCAGGACACCCGTGAAGAGGATGCGGATGGGACCCTCGTGCTCCGGGGCCCGCTCAGGAACGGTCCCCCGCATGTCCGCCACACCGTTCGGGACCACGATGCTCCGAGAGGCCCGGAAAGCGAGGCCGTCGTCGGGGTTCTCGGCCGCGGTCCGAATGGCCAGCGCCGGACGGCCATAGGCCAGGTCGAACAAGGGCCTGAGCAGGAACGGAAGCCGGCCGCGAAAACCGGACACGCCCCCGGCATGAAAGTGGAACACCGTGCGTGAGAACATCCAACGGGTGGCGCAGAGCAGGATCAGGTCCCGCAGGACCGGAACGAGGTTGGGCCCGCTGGGAGGGTAGTACAGCACCGGAGTCCGAGAGCGAAGGCGTGCCCACCAGATCCTGGCGATGGTGGTGAACAACAGCAGCACCTTCCGCCATTGGAACCGGCCCACGCTGTCCATGTCGTCCGAGAAGGCCAGGCGCACATGCTCAAGGTGGATGCGATCGTAGCGCCCCGCCAGCAGGGCCTCGATCATGACCGCCTGCCCTCCGAAAGGCGGGGGGGTCTGTCCGACCACCAACACGCGCAGAGGGCCTGCAGACATGGCGGCGAAGCTAATCGGCGTACGTCTCGGGCCGTAAAGGGGCCTGCGGCGGCTTTTCACATCCCGGCGTGAGCACCCTGCCGGAGCGATTCGTCGAAGGCCAGGCGCCGTTCGTCGACGACCCGCAACTCCCTCCTCCCGGCGCAGGTTGAAGGACCTCAATGTGGACCCCCATGCGCTTGAGCAAGAACGCTTTCCGGAAATGGTCATCCTTGGGCCTGGCCATCCTTCTCATCCAAACCTCGGCCCTGGCCACCACCTACTACGTATCGCCATCAGGGAATGACGCCAACAGCGGCACCAGCCAGGCCCAGGCCTGGCGGACCATTGACCGGGTGAACCAACTCGGCAGCGGGCTGCAACCGGGCGATCAGGTCCTGTTCCAGCGTGGTGGCACGTACCGGGGTCGCATCAACGTTCAGACCTCAGGCACCTCCTCCCAACCCATCGTCCTCGGTTCCTATGGGACTGGCGAGGCCCCTGTCATCTCCGGGAGCCAGGTGGTCACCGGGTGGACCAACCACAGTGGGAACATCTGGAAGGCACCGGTCGGCCAGGCCGTGCGCCATGTGTTCGTGGATGGCGAACTGCAGCGACTTGCACGGTACCCGAACACGGGCTGGGCCCGCACGGACAATTGCTCGAGCACCAGCACCGTGGACGCCGACCTGACCCAGCCTGCCGGCCACTTCAACGGTGCCACGTTGATCATCCGGACCACCAATTGGAGCTACGATACCGCCCATGTCACGGCCTTCAACAACGGCACACTGACCCATACCAGCACCGGCAACAACATGGGTGCCCAGCAATGGGGTTACTTCCTGAGGAACAAGCTGGCACTGCTGGATGCTCCCGGGGAATGGTACTACGACCCGGTAGGCGGCATGTTGTACCTGTGGTGCCCGGCCAATGCCGACCCTGCCAGCCGGTACGTGGAGGCTTCCGTGCACGAGAACGGGGTCTATGTGGGCTGGCAACGCCATGACGTGCGGATGGAAGATCTGCAGTTCCGCCATCAGTCCGGGCCTGCCGTCCGGCTTTCCGGAACCTCGGGGATCGAGGTGGACGGGTGCGAGTTCCGCGACCTCCATCAGGCCATCTACAGCACGGGGGGCAATTCGGACTACCACCACCTGGTGATCGAGAACACCTTCGCCACGGCCATGTACCTGCTCGACAACAACTCCACGGTGGACCATTGCCAGCTGAACGACATCGCCCTTCACCCGGGACTGGGCGAGAGCAACTGGGGCTACTTCGGCATCCGGGCCACGGGAAGCGACATGGTGTTCAGCAACAACCGCCTGGAGCATATCGGATACATCGGCATGGTGACCGAACAGAATTCCCTGGTCGAGCACAATGTCGTGAAGCACGCTCTTGCCATCCTGAACGACGGCGGGGGCATCGCCATGGACAACGCCGACGGGATGATCGTCAGGGAGAACCTGGTCATGGACCTGGACGGCGAGTTCGAGAGCGTGGCACCGGAGCATACCAGCTTCTTCTCCATCTGCCACGGCATCTACTTCGGGAACATCACCATCAAGAACACCCTGGTCGAGAAGAACACGGTGGCCAACTGCTCCAGCAGCGGCATCCATGTGGACCACACCATGGTGAGCACGGGGAACCAGGTGCGCGACAACGTGCTGTTCAACAACGGCGTCCAGCTCAGCATCTCCGACTATTCCAACTACAACGGGCCTGGTGCCGCCCCGCCCTATCACGTCCCGGCGTTCAATGGACAGTACACGGGCAACGTCATGTACTGCGTGCGGAAGGACCAGCTGTGCATGAAACAGCTGCACGTGTACGGGGCCAACTGGGTGGACTACGGGACGTTCGACGGGAACTTCTACTTCAACCCCTACAATGAGCGCAGCATCCTGCAGGTGAACCACGTGACCGGCGAGCACCGGTACTTCACCTTGGAGCGCTGGCAGGATGAACGTGGCGAGGATGCCGCCTCCACACGGAGCCCGCTGCATCTGGACCGGTATGAGGTGACGTCCGAGCTCAGTGGTGAGCTGGTGCAGAACGGCACGTTCGACTACGACCTGAACGGCTGGAGCGGCTGGCCCTCCCAGGGTCAGATGACCCAGAACTACAGTGAACTGGACAATGGTTCCCTCAAGGTCCAGTTCTCGAACAACAGCACCTACGACTGGTTCACCATGCGGCAGGATGCCACCAACGCCATTCAGAACGGCCAGTTCTACCGCTTGAGCTTCAGCATCACCTCCACCATGCACGGTGAAGTGAAGGCCGGTCTGAAGGGGCTCACCCAGCAAACGGGGCCTCAGATGATCGCGGCCGAACAGATCCCCTTCGACGAGCAACGCCGGGACGTGGACATGATCTTCCAAAGCGATCTTTCCGATCAGGCATACTGCTCCTTCACGAACCACTACGAGGAGGGCACCTACTGGATCGACAACATCAGCCTCAAGCGGGTGACCGTGGTGGAGTTGGACCCGTTCGAGCGCCATCAGCTGTTCCACAACGACCAGCCCACCTCACAGGACGTACCGCTGGTCGGGTGCTGGAGCGATGTGGACGGCAACCTGTACAGTGGAAGCATCACCCTCCAGCCGTTCAGGAGCATCGTGCTCGTGAAGGAGGAGGACGACCTCTGCGGCCTGTCCACCGGGATGGAGGGAACGCCGGTCGTGGACGCCACGAACGAGGCTCCGTTCGCCTACCCGAACCCGGTGGAACGGGGATCGGAGGTCCGGATCGAACTGCCGGATGGCGACCACCTCCTGCGGCTCCTTGACCTGCGCGGCACCGTGGTCCATACCTGGCGCCAGCAGGGCGGGACCGGGCGGGCGACGATCCCGACCGCGCTCGCGACCGGGCTCTATGTGCTGGATGTGAGCAATGGATCCGAGGCGAGGCGTCAGCGGGTCATGATCCGTTGACCGGGAGCCGCCACGTTCAGGAACGCCTGGGAATGATCCTGGCCGGGTTGCCCACCGCCACATGGCCAGCGGGCACATCCTTGACCACCACGGCTCCGGCACCAATGGCCGCGTCATCACCGATCACGAGCGGTCCGATGATCACCGCATTGGCACCGATGTCCACGCGGTCCCCGAAGCGGGGCGACGCACTGTAGGTGCCGTCCTTCAACTTCCGATTGCCGATGGTGGTGCTGTTCCGCACGGTACAACCGGCACCGAAGACCGCGTTGTCGTTGACGATCAGCGCCTGTCCGTGATCGATCCGGAACCCGGCCCCGATGCGCGTTTTCCAAGGCAGCTCAATGCATAGGAACCATTCCACCAGCAGCCGGTACAGGATGAAGTAGGGCAGGAACAGCACGAAGGTCACCAGGTTCAGGCGGAGCAGATGTGCGGTCCGGAACAGGACCATCACGATGCGCCCCTTCGGATTTCCGCGATTGGCGGACCAGTCCTGGAAGATGTTGAAGGCATTGGACATGGCTCACTTGCCTGAAGAAAGGTACTGGTTGGCGAGCAGCTTGAGGTACTGAGGAACGTGAAGGGCGGTGCGCACCAAATGGCCCATGAGCACCCCTCCGGGCCCCATCCCTGCGGCGCGGGACACCCGTGCTCCCTCCCGAAGGACCTTGCCCAACGGCACGCTCATGCTCGCGCCTCCCGCACTGAAATTGGCCACCGGCACAGGCACGTAGTGGAACTGGGCAGGGTCCTCCAGATGCGCCCTCAAGGTCCAGAGGTGGTCGCCGCTCACCCGGAAGCTCGGATCGAACCGATGGGACGCGTAGTACCTGTTGCGTACGAAGAAACTGGGATGGTTCAACACCATTTCCCAGTACCTGAGCAGGAAGGAGGAGTTCCTCGCCCGTTTCTTCCGGCGGGTGCCGTTGGGGTAATGGATCCAGATGTCACCATGCAGGATGTTCACCGCATCCCTGCCCTGCGCTTCGTGCATCATCCGGGAGATGATCCCGGGTTCATACCAATCGTCCGCATTGATCAATCCCACCCACTCCCCCCGGCAGAGGGAGAGTCCCTTGTTCATCCCATCGTAGATGCCTTTGTCGGGCGCACTGGACCAGTATGCCAGGTCCGTGTCATGGGCCCTGAGCAGATCGACCGTACCGTCCGTGCTGCCCCCGTCCACCACGATGTGCTCGATGTGCGGGTGGTCCTGCTCACGCACGCTCTTCAGGGTCCGCTCCAGGGTCGCGGCCCCATTGAAGACCACTGTCACGATGCTCACCAGGGGCTGGTCCGGCGTACCCGTGACCTGCCGTCCCCTTGTCCGCGTTCCGCCTTCCATGATGCTCATTCCAGCCATGCTCCATCCATGTCCTTCTCCTTCCTCCCGATGAACTTGCGATCGATCGCCAACGGGGCCAGCATGGTGAACAGGATGGCATGGCCGATGTCCACCCCGTAGCAGAAGATGTCGATCTGCCAGATGAAGAGGATGTACACCAGCCCCCCGAAGATGGGAGCCTCCGAGCTACCACGCAGATAGCAGTTCCGGTAGTACTTGAACCCACGCCAGAGCAGGATGTACAACAGCACCACCCCGAACACGCCCTGGGCCACGAGCACCTCGGTGAAGGTGCTGTGGGAATGCAGGTTGTAGGCATGGGGCTCGCCCCAAAGCTTGGCCACCAGGTCGAGCATGTGCAACTTGTAGTGGCCTTTGAACCCGTTGCCGAACAACAGCCCCGTGCGATCATTGAAGGCCCAGTCCGCGACGGCGTTCCAGATGTAGGACCTGCCATTGAACGTGGTCACGTCCTCCTTGCTGACCCGTTGCAGGATCGCTTCAAAGAAAGGCAGCGACAACACCTGATAGACGAGCAAGGAGAAGCTCAGCAACAGGGGCATGGTGAAGAGGGAGATCGTATAGATGCCCCGAGCGACCTTGATCGCCCGGGTCAGGATCATGATCGCCAGCAGCAGGAAGATCATCAGGCTCAGCCGGCTGTTGATGCTGAGCATGAGGACGAAGGCCACGGCCAGCGAGGCTACGACCATGAAATAACGGACCGGTCGCCCCAGCGGGTCCCTCAAGTGGAACAGGAGCATGAGGCTGAGCACGGCAAGCACGTGGGCCCCGGTGTAGATGCCTCGTATGAACGGGAAGCTGGCACGACCCTCGAAGCCATGACCGAACGCCTTGATCCCCGCGGCATATCCGAGCACGTTGACGGCCATGAGCATGCCCAGGCCCAGCAACAGCATCCTGCTGAAGTCGAAGTCATCATCGTCCCGGTTGTAGTACTGCACGATCACGGCCGCGTTGAACGGCGCTGCGAAGAGCAGGCTCGAAAGCAACGCGTTGCCGAAGTTGACACCGGGGATCCCTCCCCGAAGGGCCACGAACATGGATACCACCAACGTTCCGATGTACAGCATCGAGAGCCAATAGGTCCCGGTGAGCATCGAACGGATCCTTTCCCGGTAGACGGAATCCACCAGGAAGAACGCGATGATGGCCAGGAAGGGCATGACCGACACGATCATGCCTTCGGACAAGCCCCTCTTCAGGCTGATGTAGCTGCCGAACCCGAAGACGGTGAAACCGACCAGGAACAGCGTATTGACCAGCGCCTTTTTGCGGATCACGAGCGGTGCGGTTACCCTTCAAGGGCTCAACGCAGGCCTAACTTAAGCTTGATGGCCGACACCGTACGCACCAGCACGTTGTCCTCCCCACCCGGAAGGAACCTTTTCACCCGGTTCTTGAACCGGCGTGACCGGGGCGTGTTGATGTACCGCATGAAATAGGCCTCGTCCCTGCGAGCGTCCAACATGATCGTGGAAGGGTGCTGCAGGGGGAATGCGATGTCCCTCGCATTGTCCTTGTTCCTCGGATCCTTGAGGCTCACGGTATGCGTGCCTTCCAGCCCGAACCCGATGTTCCGGATGAGGTTGACCTCCGGAATGATGTTCAGGGCATGGTTGGTGATGCGGGTGATGTCCAGCTGATAGGACCAGGAGTTCATGCGGCCTGCGTGGACATGATCGAAGATGTTCGTGGCCTCACGGGCCTCGTCCTTGTTCAGCAGGAAGTCACGGAACAGGGTGCTTTCCCGAAGGGCGGGCCATTGGCCAAGCTCCACATCGTAGTGTCGCCAGACCCGCCTCCAACTCGCCCAGCCCCAAGGCGCGCCATAGCCGTGCGCCGAGAAGTAGTAGGAACCGTCACGTTGTCCGTTCCACTCGTCCATCAGGTTGTTGCCCATCACCACCCAGATCCGCTCGTCATCCCGATACCGTTCCAACAGCTCCTCGCAGAAGGTGAAGAACGTGGGAACGGGGAGCGTGTCATCCTCCAGGATGATGCCCTCGGGCTCATGATCGAAGAACCAGGAGATGGCGCTGCTCACACCTTTCCGGAGCCCCATGTTCTCCTCGTTGAACCGGGTGTGCAGCTCACAAGGCCAGTCCACCCGATCGGCGAGGGAACGGACCTCCTCGCATCGCACGCGCTCCTCCGCGTTCCGAGGGCCATCACACGCGAAGTACAATCTGGCAGGGCGTGCCCGGCGGATGGCCTCGAACACCTGCGAAGCGGTGTCCAGCCGGTTGAACCCGATGAACAGCACGGCGGTGCGAAGCCCCCCTGCCGGTGTGTCCCTTCCTTCTCTGCGATCCATCTCAGAAGACGTTGGTCCTGTTGTTCCGGTAGTAGGTCCGGAAATCCCTGAACATCGACAAGGCATGGCGGGCCACCTGCCTGGGCGTGGCGAACTCGTCCACGAAGCGGTACAGGAACAACTGCATCACGTCCGCATAGCGCACGGCGACGTCCTGCACGAAGTTCTCATAGCGATCGTAGGGCAGCACCTCGATGCATCCTCCGGCATGGGCGGTGGGCAGGAGCATGTTGCTGCCATGCAGGCCGATCACGAACTGGCTGCGGCCATAAGCCGCGCACCATCGGCGTTCGGTCGCCTCGTCCATCTGCAAGGTCCGCAGGTCCTCGGCCAGACCTCCGAACCCGCCGGGACGCCCAAGCCCTGCCACGGTGAAGCTCACACCCGGAAACTCCCGGCGGATGGCCTTCATGGTCCCTCGCATCAGCCGGTCCTGGTCGGACACCCAAAGGCGGGCCAGCAGCTTGCGAAGGCCGAGCGGATGAGTGGCCCGGAACAGGAACTTCGAAAGCGGAGAACGGAACCACAACCGGTCCTCACGTGCGATGAAGGTGACATGGGGCGGCTCTTCCAGGAACCGCTCCATGGGGAAAGGCTGCTGGCCTGTGAAGCGGGCGATGTCGATGGGAACATGGTCCGGATGCGCATAGCCCTTTCCGAAGAAGACCGTTCCGAAGCCCGCGAGCCCCTCACGGACCTGGCGATCCAGGTCGGTATACCAGCCATGAAGCTGAGAGAGCTTCAGGTCGACCAGCCACACCTCGGCGACACCTTCCGGCACCATCCACGCGAACATGCGCGGCACCAGGAGCACGAGCCCGAGGTCGGGACGTTCCTCCAGGTAGTGATGAGCGTTGAACAGCTTCAGCAGCACATGTCCGTAGAGGAAGTCGAGCGTGTTCAGGAACACCACCTCACGACATTCGCGGTGCACGATCCGCTCGATGCGAACTGGGCGATCGTCCGGGGCCCGGAATCCTTCCAGGAGAGGTCCGTGGATCCAAGCCCCCCCATCCCCCGGATTGTGCAGCCGACCGTCCGACCGTCCGATGGCCATGGGATGCTGGACACCGAACCCAACGGGCAGGTCAAGGAGGAACTCATAGCCACAGGACCGACAGGAATGATCGCCCATCATGTGGATGCCCGGGGTCACCACACCGCTCGTGTCCACATCGGACGACCCGCAGGCAGGACAACGCACATGCGTCCAGCCGGAAGGGTCGAGAGGTACGAGGTGCGGGTCGTGCATCGTGTCGTTCATCCCGCGCGATGGAACCTCCAGAACGTGGCGATCCCCTTCATCATCCAGCCGAAATTGGCCCGCGTCCCGCGGAACAACAGGTCCAGCAGGAAGATGCTGACGAGGAACGATCCGATGGTGGCCCATATCGCGCCGATCGCCTTTAACGGGGGGATCAGGAAATAGTTCATGGTGATGTTGAGCACCGCACCCACCAGTGCGGTGAACAGGGAGTACTTGAACAGGCTCTCGTTGGTGATGAAACTGGCCTTCGCGACACCCATGTTGGTGAAGAAGAGGCGGATCGCGAACAGGCCGAGCAGGTATCCGGCCGGACGGAACTCCTCTCCGTACAACAGGACCACCATCGGTTCGGCCAGGAGGTAGAGCGGAATGCTGGTGACCAGGAACATCAGGAACATGAGCCGGTAGAGGTTCAGCAATCGGTCCGCGTACTTCGCAGGGTCCTCGGCCTTCGCCCGTGTGATGGCCGGCGCAAGCGACTTCTGCACGATCACCGGCAGGAATCCCATCGCCTCGATCATCTTCAACGCCACGGAATACTGGCCCACCTCCGCATAGCCGGCCTCCTCTCCCATCCGGCTTCCCAGCATGTCCCCCAGCATCACCTGATCGATCTTGGCCTGCACGTACAAGGCCATGCCATAGATGACCAACGGCCAGGATTGGCCGAGCAGGTATCCGGCCATCTCCCGGGTGTACCGCCAGGCACGGACAGTGGCCCCGTCGCGTGCATAGGCCACCACATAACCGACCGAGAGCACGAGGGTCTCCAGCACATAGGTCCAGGCGAACCAGATGAGCGGTGCCTGGAGTCCGATCAACAGGAACTTGAAGCCCGCGCTCACCAACACCTGGGCCATTTGCACACGAACGGCCCGGTCGGCCTTCACCTGGGCCATGAAATGAAAATCGATCACGCTGAAGGGGCGCAGGAGCTCCGCCGCGGCGATCACCACCACGAGCGAGGCGGTCAGACCATCCATGTCCTTCAGCAGGGTGGCGGCAAGGACGAGCAGGACCAGGAGCAGGGAGCCGCCGAACTTGATCACCGCCGAGGTGCCGAGCAGTTCATCCCGCCGCTGGGGATGCTTCACCAGATCGCGGACCACGATCTCGTCCAGCCCCATGGTGGTGAGCGCGAAAAAAAGCCCCACGAAACCCGTGGCATAGTTCAGCTGTCCGAAGAGCGAGTCGCCCAGGTAGCGCGCCACATAGATCCCGGTGACCAGCACGACCACCAGACGGACCATGCGCTCCAGGAACAGCCAGGAGGTGTTCCTGAAGTACTTGCGGAACCCTTCGGAACGGAGCATGTAGCAGGCGGCTACTTGGAATAGTATCCGTAGCCCTGGGCGTAGCCCTGCCCGGGCTTTACATCGTTCAAGAGCAGGTCGATGCGGCCCAACTTCCCCTGCCGGAACATGTCGTTGATCAGGCGAAGCGCGTTGCGACGGGTCTGACCGCGCCGGACCACGTAGACCGTGGTGTCCAGGTGCCTCATGAGGATCACGTACTCGCTCACCAGTCCCATGGGAGAAGCGTCGACGACCAGTTGGTCGTAGCGCTGCTTCAGGGAGTCGAACAGCTCGGACATCCGCTCGCCCTCGACCAGTTCCAACGGATTCGGTGGGATCGGGCCGGCCGTCAACACGTCCAACCCGGGCACATCGGTGGGTCGGATGAGCTCATCCACGGACGCCTCTCCGATCAGGTAGGTGCTCAGGCCATTGCCTGGCTCCAGGCCCAGCGTATCCCCCACCCGAGGGCGTCGCATGTCCGCATCGATCAGGATGGTCCGCTTCCCACTCAAGGCGATCACACTGGCCAGGTTCACCGCACAGAAGGTCTTTCCTTCCCCGCTTTCCGAACTGGTCAGGCCGATGACCCGGGAAGGCTCACCGGGGTTCAGGTACTGAAGGTTGATCCGCACCGTGCGGAAACTCTCGGCCAGGATCGACTTCGGGTCCTCCGGAAGCACCCGTTTGCGCTTGGCCGAGGGGATCGTCGCCAGGACCGGTATCGGGCTCAGGCGCTTCAATTCATCCAGCTCCTCGATGCTGTCGTTGAGCAGGTCCCGCAGGAGGATGAACAGCACGGGCAGCAGGAGTCCCACGAGCAGGGCACCCCCGAGGATGGTCTTCTTGTCCGGACTGACCGGACCGACGGATCCGAGGAACGCCTCATCGACCACCGTCTTGTCCACCTGATCGGCAGCGATGGCGATCCCCGCCTCGGCACGCTTCTCCATCAGGTAGTTGTAGAGATTGTCCGTGAGCTTCTGCTTCCGCTCGATGTTCACCAGTTGACGCTCGTTCTCAGGAAGCTGGTTGAACTGATAGTTGATGCCTCCGATGCGGCGGTCCAGTTCCGCCAGACTGATCTCCGCCTGTTCAACGAGCCCGCGCGCGGTCTCCTCCAGGGAGGACTTGATGCTCTTGACCTTGCGCTCCATGGCGATCACCGTGGGATTGGAGCGTACCGTGGTCAGGTTCAGCGCAGCAAGTTCTGCGGAAAGTCGTGTCAACTCCAGGACCTGATTGTTCAGCACGGGATCATCGATGCCGGAGGAGGAGGGTGCAGGAACGTTCCGCAGGTCGTCCGAGCTCCGGAGCTTGCCAAGGATGGATTCGCAGTAACGCTTGCGGCGCAGCAACACGGACCGCTCATCCTCCAGTCGGCTGCGTTCCTGGAAGAGGACGTCCGATGTGCTCTCCGCGCTCATCATGCCCCCGCTGGAACCCCGGAACGACTCCATGCTGGATTCCACCCGACGCAGGGAATCGGACACGTTGCCGAGCTGCTTGTCGATGAAGTTGATGGTCTTGTAGCCCTTCTGCTCCTGCTTGTAGCGCTCACCCTCGATGTAGGTCTCCATGAGCTTGTTCAGGAACGCCGATTCCTTGGACACCACTTCGCCCACCGTGCTCAGCAGGATGATGCTGCTCTCGTCGTTCAAGGGCTGTACCGTCAAGCTCCTCCGATAGTCGCCTACGAGACCCTCGAGGCTGCGGATCACGAAGAACTGGTCCACATCCTTGGTGTACTCCCGGTCCTCGGGGAACTCAATGGTGAAGCTGAGGTGGTCCGCCACGAAGGGCTCCCCGATCCTGGCTTCCTGGTCCACCTCATAGCTCTCCACGAAGCCGTCCAGCTCGGTCTGCTTCGCCACGTTGTAGAGGTGCACGAACTTGCCCTCGGAACGAACGCGGTAGGTCCCGGCCGCCCGGTCAACGGTCACATGGACCGGGACATCGATGACCTGCTGGGAGACGGAATCGAGCTTGACGTAGAAGGGCGGGTACTCGTACTGCTCCTCCGTCCGATAGTTCTTGGTCTGGTAATAGGTGATCCCGAAGTCCAGCCTCTTCAGGGTCCGGGTCATCATGCTCCTTGAGGTGAGGACCGCGATCTGGTCCTCCACGGCCACGTTGTTCTTGAGGAAGGAGACCCCTTTCAGGAACTCCTCCCGGCCGCCGCCGAAGGCATCCTGCCGCTGATCGCTCATGAGCAGCGTGGCCTGGACCAGGAACCGCTTGGGAGTGGTCTTGATGTACGCGACCGCCAAGGCCCCCATGAGGCCACAGGTGATCATGAACAGCCACCACTTGGCCAGGACCTTCTTGAAGATCGCCTTGATATCGATCGTCTCGCTGCCGGTCTGACTGGACATCAGTTGTTGTTGATGAAGGATAGGACGAGCACCCCGGCGCTGATGCCCGCGAAGAGCAGGCTGAGCAACTCGATGTTCAGACGACCCGGACGTGCTTTGAGCGTGGGCACGTAGAGCACGTCGTTCGGCAGCAGGTAGTAATACTCCGAACTGAGCACTTCCGTCCTGGACATGTCCAGGTACACGGCCTGCGCACCCCGGTCGCTCTGACGCACGAGCGTCATGTGTGCCTTGTCCGCGAACTCGTTCGCCCCCCCGGCCAAGGCCAGCGCCTCGGGAACCGTGATCTGGTTGTTGTACACGACGTAGTAACCAGGCCGGCCCACGTCGCCCAGCACGCTGATCCGGAAGCTCACCAGCTTGAGCACCACGGTCGCATTGGTGAAATACTCGTTGATCTTCCGTTGGACGAGCTCCTGTGCTTCACCGACGGTCAGGCCCTGGACCTTCACCTTGCCCACCGTTGGCAGCTGTACATGACCGCCCTTATCGACCGAGAACCCGTTCACGTAAAGGGATGCATCGTTCACGCCAACGCCCCCGTTGGTGCTCTCGATGTTGAAGAACCGGTTCGTCTCGTCATCGATGCCCACGACCCGGATGGACAGGACATCATTGATCTGGATCCTGTACTCGAACTTCCGGTTCTCGAACAGCTTGCTGGCCCCCTGGCTCAGGGACCGGTCCTGCAGCATGTTCACGTTCTTCCGCGTGATGCAGGAAGGACTGGTGAGCACGATGGCCAGCAGCAGCAATGGCCATCCGAACAATTGGGTCGCGCGCATCCTTGTTCTGTTCCGGGTGGTCCGGGCCTTTGGACGCACCCGGGGGCTCCGGTCACGTGGCCTTTCCACACAAAGGCCCAAAGATACGTGCGCCCTCAGCGCAAGGTTGCCGGTCCCAAGGTCAGCATCGACCGCCAGTCGTGGGAAACTCCCGGAACGCGAAGCGCCCCTCCAAAGGGAGAGGCGCTTGCAACTCGTAGCCCGTAGGGGAATCGAACCCCTGTTTCATCCGTGAAAGGGACGCGTCCTAACCCCTAGACGAACGGGCCATGAAGTCATTCCCGCGAACGGGAGCGCAAAGATAACAACGAACTTCCTCCCGGCAATGGGTCAGGCCTGAGGACCCTCCTCTTCGTCGTGGAAGCGGAATCCCATCCGTTTGCCCGTGCGCAGGCTCAGGTTGTCGTTCAAGTGGTTCATCTCCTGCACGGTCACCTGGGAAACGTGGTCGTAGGGAGGTGCCAGCAGGTCGAAATCGATCACGTGCAGAAGCACCTGATGGAGGACCTCCTCCATGGCCGGACGGTCCAGCACACTTCCGGCCAGGTCGTTGAACAGGAAACCGAGCTGCCGCTTGCCCTGCACCAGGAAGTGCCCCTCCCGGTTCACCAGCAGCCGGGCCACCAGGTAGCCCAGGTCCTGCATGCGGTTGAACTTGAAGGAGTCGTTCAGGAAGTTGTACATGTTCACCACCCCGAAATACCCCCTGGTCGCATCCTCCTCCAGGTAGCTGCTGCGCCACAGGCTGTGGCTCTGGTCCAGCAGAAAGACGTTGGTGTGCATGTGGAAGATGACGACATCACCCGCGGCCTGCAGTTCGCAGGCCATCTGGCCCTTGTCCCGGAACCTGACAGTGACCCGGGGATCCCGCTCCAGAAGCTGCTTCTCCAAGCCTCCGGCCAGTTCTTCAAGCACCCCCTTCATGTCCAGGAACACCTCCTGCAGCCTCACATAGACGTCCTGCTTCATGCCCCCCTTCGTCAGGAGCAGGTCCAGGATATCACGCTGCTTGTTCTGCGGGTCGGACATGTCAATAAGCCCTGGCGAACAACACCCGGCGCGCGCTGGGGCGTCCTGTGACCATGCAGGTGCCCGGTGTCGTGTCCCCGTCGAGCGGGATGCACCGGATGGTGGCCTTGGTCTCGTTCTTGATCCGTTCCTCGGTCTCGGGCGTACCGTCCCAGTGGGCCAGCAGGAACCCGCCCTTCTCCAGCTCCTCCTGGAACTCGGCATAGGTGTCCACGGCGCGTGTACCCGCCTCCTGCATGGCCAGCGCCTTCTGGAAGAGGTTGTCCTGGATGGCCTGGAGCAGGTGCTCCACCTTCTCGTCCAGGTCCACCACCTGCATCACCTGCTTCTCCAGGGTGTCCCTGCGCGCCACCTCCACGGTGCCGTTCTCCATGTCTCGGGGACCCACGGCGATGCGGACGGGATAGCCCTTGAACTCGTACTCCGCGAACTTCCAGCCGGGCTTCTTGGTGTCGTCGTCGTCGAACTTCACGCTGATGCCGCGTGCACGCAGGGCCTCCAGGACCGGAGCCACGTAGCCGCGCAGGTCGTTGAGCTGCTCCTCGTTCTTGGCGATGGGCACCACGGCCACCTGGACCGGGGCCAGCTTCGGGGGAAGCACCAGACCATGATCGTCGCTGTGGGTCATGATCAGGGCGCCCATCAGGCGGGTGCTCACGCCCCAGCTGGTGGCCCAGACCAACTCCTGCTTGTTCTCCTTGTTGGTGAACACGACGTCGAAGGCCTTGGCGAAGTTCTGGCCCAGGAAATGCGAGGTGCCGGCCTGCAGGGCCTTCCCATCCTGCATGAGCGCTTCGATGCAATAGGTCTCCTCGGCCCCGGCGAAGCGTTCACTGGCCGTCTTGATGCCCTTGATCACCGGAATGGCGAGCCACTCCTCCGCGAAGCGACGGTACACTTCCAGCATCCGTTCGGTCTCCTCGATGGCCTCCTCCCGCGTGGCGTGGGCCGTATGCCCCTCCTGCCAGAGGAATTCCGCCGTGCGGAGAAAGAGCCGGGTCCGCATCTCCCAGCGCACCACGTTGGCCCACTGGTTGATGAGCAGGGGCAGGTCGCGGTAGCTCTTGATCCAACCCCTATAGGTGTTCCAGATGATCGTCTCGCTGGTCGGGCGCACGATCAGCTCCTCCTCCAGCTTCGCTTCGGGATCCACCACCACGCCCTGTTCCGGATCGCTCTTCAGCCGGTAGTGGGTGACCACCGCACATTCCTTGGCGAAACCCTCCACATGGCTGGCCTCACGCGCCAGGTAGCTCTTGGGGATGAACAGCGGGAAGTACGCGTTCACGTGCCCGGTGGCCTTGAACATGCCGTCCAGGGCGGCCTGCATCTTCTCCCAGATGGCGTATCCGTGCGGTTTGATGACCATGCAGCCACGCACATCGGAATGCTCGGCCAGGTCCGCCCGCAGCACCAGGTCGTTGTACCATTGGGCGTAGTTCTCGGCCCTCGGGGTGAGGCGATCGGCCATGCGGGGGACTTCGGTATTATTTTTGATGGAGAAAGGGAGCCAAAAGTAAGGAACCAAGGGCCGCCTCCCTGCGTTCCTCCATTAAGGACACACCATCATGCGCACCACCTTCCACGCCCCCGTTCCGATCGTCGCTCTGACGGTCCTCCTGCTCGCCTCCTGCGCGTCCACGGCGCCCACGGCCCGGGTGAGCGATGATGTGTACCAGCGACCCGATGGCCGGGCCCTGGCGGGCGGTACCTCGACGGCTCCGGCAGGCACCGGTCAGGATGAGTACTACGATCCGGCAACGGCCTCCAGCCTGACGGAGCGCAGCTATTACGACATGGCCTACAACGACCCGTACTACTACAACTACGGCCGTTTCGGGTTCGGTGCCACGATGGGCACCTGGGGTTCCGGGTGGAACATGAACTACGGTTGGGGCACCCCCGGCTGGGGCATGAACGGTTGGAACATGTCGATGGGCATGGGGTACGGCATGGGCTGGGGCTGGAACGATCCATTCTACCGGCCGATGGGCGCATGGGGCTGGAACGACCCGTTCTACAACCCGTACTGGGGGTGGGGTGGCGTAGGCCCCTACTACGGTTGGGGAGGCTCCTGTTGGGGCTGCTACCAGCCCATCGTGTACTGTGGGAACACCAGTTACCAGCACCGGCCCGGCCTCATGGGTGGTGCGGGTGCACCGGGGACCACCGGGCAACAGCGTCTAGGCCGCGACCCTGCCGGGCTGATCGCACCACCCAGGCAGAGCGCTTCGGACCCACGTTGGGGAGTCGGTCGATCGGTCCCTACGAACTCCTCCCGGCCTTCGATGGAACGGAATTCCGGGTCCCGGTCCATGCCTTCCACCAGTCCCTCGCGGCGGGGCGGTGCTCCGTCGGTCCAACCTTCCCCGGGACGAATGAACGGTGGCTCCAGGCCCTCCATGGGTGGTGGCGGCTCCCGGCCTTCCATGGGTGGACGCCCGCGCTGACCGCATGAGGCGCTTCCTTCCCTTTCTGCTGCTGGTCCTGGCGGCCCATGAAATGCAGGCCCAAAGTGAGGATGATGCCCTGCGCTTCGCTTTCCAGCTGCCTGGAGGCACGGCACGCAGCGGGGCGCTGGCTGGTGCATTCGGGGCGGTCGGTGCGGACCCGGGATGCATCGGACTGAATCCGGGTGGGCTGGGCCTGTACACGCGGACCGAGGTCTCCCTGACGCCTTCCCTGGAGGTGAACACGACAACGTCCGACCACTATGGACAAGGTGCCACGGGCACGGCAGACCGGTTCTTCCTCAACAACTTCGCGCTGGTGCTGAGCACCCCCACCGAGCGGGGCAGCGAATGGCGTTACAACACCTTCGGGCTTGTCTACGACCGCAACGCTTCGCACTACTGGCGACGGGAGGCTGATGCTGCACCCGTGAACACCTCGTTGCTCGACTATTTCGCGGATGAGGCCGGAGGCACGTTCTCCGGGGACCTGTACAGCATCTTCCCATTCACCGCCGGACTGGCATGGGACACTTATGGGATCGACCCGGCGGACCCGACCGACTCCCTGGGCACCTCGTACATCCCCTCGTTCCCTTCCGGCTCGGACGTCCGCCAGGAACACACGATCGAAAGCGAAGGAGCCACCAAGACCACCTCCTTCTTCTATGCGGCCAATTATGCGGACAAGCTCTTCATCGGCGCCTCCCTGGGCATCGTGGGCATCCGGTACGACCGCACGACCGTTCATCGGGAGACCACCTTGGACCAGGGTCTTGACCTGGCCACCTTCACCTACCGCGAGGACCTGAGCACACGCGGAACCGGCGTGGACCTGAAACTGGGAGCGGTGGTGCAGGCAGGGAGCTCGGCCCGCGTGGGACTGGCCTTCCACACTCCGATGTGGGTGAACATGAACGATGCCTACCGGACGGAGATGAGCACCTCCTTCCGGGCAGGCGATGGATACACCCAGTCCTCTCCGGACGGCGCCTTCGCGTACCGGTTGCGCACCCCCTGGCGGCTGCTGGGCTCCTTCGCCTACGTGTTCGGCGAACGGGGGCTGGTGAGCGTGGACGCGGAATGGACGGACCATCGGGCCACCAAGCTGCGCAAGAGCCTGGACGGCTTCGACAGCTACGATTTCGAGGCGGAGAACCAGGCGATCCGGAACGTGGCGGCCAATACGTTGAGCGTGCGCGCCGGCACCGAGTGGCGCTCGGGCAACTGGTACTTCCGCGCCGGCGTGGGCTATCATCCCGGGGCTTACGTGGACACCGATGCACGCTCCGGGGATGCCCTGATGCGTTACACCGGTGGGTTCGGGTTCCGCACGGACCACCTCTCCCTTGACCTGGCCTACCAGCAGAGCAACTCCTCGGGCGCCTATTATCAGTACGCGGCCTATCTCGTGGAACCCACTACCGAGAAGAGGACAACGTCCCAGGCCCTGTTGACGATCGCCTACCGGCCCTGACATCGGTGCAAGAAAAAGGCCCGCTGAGCGGGCCTTTCTTGTCGTTCAGAGGTTCCGAGGGATCACCCTTCCTGCACGCGCTCCACGATCTGGTCGTCGACCAGGATGCGGCCGCAATGCTCGCACACGATGATCTTCTTGTGGGCGGCGATGTCCAGCTGACGCTGGGGCGGGATCGCATTGAAGCAGCCACCGCAGGAACCGCGCTCCACGGGGACCACGGCCAGGCCATTGCGGGCATTGCTGCGGATGCGGTTGTAGGCGCTCAGCAGCCGCTCCTCGATGTCCTTGGCGGCCTTCTCGCTCTGCGTCAACAAGGTCTTTTCCTCCTTCTCGGTCTCGGCGATGATGGAATCCAGTTCCTTGCGCTTCAGTTCGAGGTCCTTGGCGCGCTCCTCGTGCCGGGTGCGGCTCTCATCCACCAGCTCCTTCTTGGCCTCGATCTGGGCCTTGAATTCCTTGATGCGCTTCTCGGCGAGCTGGATCTCCAGGTTCTGGAACTCGATCTCCTTGGTCAGGGAGTCGTACTCCCGGTTGTTGCGCACCTTGGCCTGCTGGCCTTCGTACTTCTTGATCTGGGCCTTGGCGTCCTTGATCAGGTTCTGCTTGTCGCTCACCTGACCCTCCAGGTCGGCCAGCTCGCCTTCCAGCTTGTTCAGGCGGGTCTCCAGACCAGCCACCTCATCCTCCAGGTCCTGGACCTCCAAGGGCAGTTCACCCCGCTGGATGCGGATGCGGTCCACCTCGGAATCGATGGTCTGCAGGCGGTACAGCGAGGTCAGCTTGTCCGCCACCGGGGACTCGACCCGGGCGGGCTTCTTGGCCGTTGCGGTCTCGGCACCGTTCTTACCGCTGGTCGCCTTCTTCTTGGCCGCGGTCTTCACGTCGCTTTTCGCCATGTCGTGCAATGTCAGGAATAGTGGATGGGGTCGGTGACGGTCTCCGTCGAAAGGACGGCAAAGGTAGGGAATTTCTCCCCCAACCAGCGCTGTATCAGTTGAATGGTGTACTGCTCGCTGCCATAGTGGCCCACATCGGCCAGCAACAGGTCCCGCTCCGCCAGGAAGAAGTCGTGGTACTTGACGTCACCCGTGATGAAGGCATCGGCGCCTGCGGCCCGTGCACGGCCGATCAGGAAGGCCCCGGAACCACCGCACACGGCCACCCGGCGGACCGGGCGATCGAGCAATGGTGAATGCCGGACCACGGGTATGCGGAACACGTCCTTCAACCGGGCCAGGAACCGGGGCTCATCAAGCGGCTCCTCCCATTCGCCGATCAGCCCGCTGCCCACCCCCTGGTGGTGATTCTCCAGGGCAAGGAGGTCATGAGCCACCTCCTCGTAGGGATGGGCCCCGTGCATGGCCTTCAGGATGGCCCGCTCCTTCGCCACGGGATAGATGACCTCGATCCGGAACTCGGAGGCCAGTTCGCGCTTTCCCTGCTCGCCCAGGTAAGGGTCGGATCCCGGACCCGGCCGGAAGGACCCCATCCCTCCCACGGTGAAACTGCACTCGTCGTAGTTCCCGACATGCCCCGCACCGGCATGAAAAAGGGCATCGCGCACCGCATCGGCATGGTCGATCGGTACGAACACCACCAGCTTCCGGAGCTGTCCCGGCTTCGGGTCCAGCACCTGTACAGGCTTCAGGCCCAGGCGCCGGGCGATCTCCCCGTTCACGCCTTCGATCACGTTGTCCAGGTTGGTATGGATGGCATACAGCGCGATGCCCTGCCTGAGCGCGGCCATCACGGTGCGTTGCACATGGTCCGTACCGGTGAGGGCCTTCAACCCCTTGAAGATGACGGGATGGTGGCTGATGATCAGGCCACACCCCTTGGCGGCCGCCTCTTCCACCACGGCCTCCGTACAGTCCAGGCAGACCAGGGCCCGTTGCACCTCCGCGTCCGGATCGCCGACCTGTAGTCCCACATTGTCATAGGATTCCTGCAACGAGCGGGGCGCACGCCCCTCGAGGAATTCCGCGATGTCCCGTATCCGCATCTTTGTGAGCTTGGCTGAAAGGCGGAAAGTAACGACCTGGCGGCGGATCCTCCTCGGACCGTTCGCGCTGCTGTACGGGCTGGCGCTCCGTGGGCGTCATGCGGCCTACGACCTGGGCCTGCTCCGACGCCATCGACCGGAATTGCCGGCGATCGTGGTGGGGAACCTGGCCCTGGGCGGCACGGGCAAGACCCCCCATGTGGAGCTGGTGCTGCGGATGCTCATGGACATGGGCGCCCTGGCCTCGCTGAGCCGGGGTTATGGCCGCCGTGGCACGGACATCCATGAGGTGCAGGCGACCGACACCGCCGAGCGCAGTGGCGACGAACCCGTGCAGTTGAAGCGCAGGATGCCGGAGGTACGGGTGTTCGTGGGTGCCGACCGGGTGAAGGCCATCGCCCACATCCAGCGTTCCGTGCCCGATGCGAGGGCCGTGGTGCTGGATGATGCCTTTCAACACAGGCGCCTCAACGCCCACCTCAACGTCCTGCTCACCCGATGGGACCTTCCCTGGAGCGACGATGCCTTGATCCCGGCCGGAAGCCTGCGTGACCTGCCGGCCCGGGCCCGCAATGCCCAGGCCGTGGTGGTGACCAAATGCATGGAGCGCCCCACCCCCGAAGAGGAGCGGCAATGGCGCATCCGCCTGGGCCTGCGGTCGGACCAACTGCTCTGTTTCAGCGACATCGTGTATGAGAGCCCGCGCGCGGCCGGACGCGAGTTGGCGGAAAGTGCGCTCCGCGAGGCTTCCTGCCTGCTGTTCACCGGGATCGCCGACCCTGGCCCCCTGGTCGCTCATCTCGGGAAGCTCTTTGCCCGTGTGGAACACATGGCCTTCCCGGACCATCACGCGTTCAGTGCCGGTGAGCTCAAAGGCCTAGCACGCCGATACGCTAACTTCGCCGCCGGCCCAAAATGGCTGGTCACCACCGAGAAGGACGCCGCCAGGCTGGACTTCGCGGAAATGGATGGTCCGTTGCAGGGTCTTCCATTGGCGACCATCGGCATCCGGGCCCGGATCCTGAACGAAACCGAACACCTTGAGCACCTCGTCAGAGACCTTGTGGGAACGTATCCAGCGGATCGCTGATCACCTGCTGGCGCGGACCACCGTGAAGCCGACCACCGGCATCATTCTCGGCACCGGACTGAGCGGGCTTGCCGATGAGATCGAGGTGGAGGTCTCCCTCCCCTACGAGCAGATCCCCGGGTTCCCGGTCTCCACCGTCGAGGGGCACCCGGGGAAACTTCATTTCGGCACGCTGGGTGGCACCCCAGTCGTGGCCATGCAGGGCCGCTTCCACTACTATGAGGGTTATGACATGCGCGAGGTGACCCTGCCCGTGCGTGTGATGAAGCTGCTGGGCATCGAGCGGTTGTTCCTGAGCAATGCCAGCGGTGGCGTGGACCCGGAGATGGAGGTCGGTGATCTGATGGTCTTGAACGACCACATCGACCTGTTCCCCGACAACCCGCTGCGCGGTGCGAACCTCAACGAGCTGGGGCCCCGGTTCCCTGATATGAGCGAACCTTATGACAAGGCCTTGATCGCACGTGCCCATAAGGTCGCCGCAGGCCTCGGAGTGGAACTCCGTGAGGGGGTTTATGCGGGTGTGAGCGGGCCTTGCTTCGAGACCCCGGCGGAGTACCGGCGGATGCGCATCATCGGAGCGGACGCCGTGGGCATGAGCACCGTACCGGAGGTGATCGTCGCCCGCCACATGGGCCTTCCCTGCTTCGCCATGAGCGTGATCACCGACCTCGGTGTTCCGGGAAGGATCGTGGAGGTGACCCACGAGGAGGTGCAGGCGGTGGCCCGAAAGGCCGAGGCCACGCTGACCAGGATCTTCACCGAACTCGTACAAGTCGGTTGATGCGCGCGGCACCGTCCATCCTCCTGGCCCTCGCCATCCAAACCTCCGGTGCTCAGGACAGCCTGAACGTGAGGGCCCTTTTCCAATGGACCGATCCATCATTGCCGGCCTCGCTGGCCCATGACAACACCTACAATGAGGTCTGGGGCCATGCCCGGAATGGCCGGGAATACGCCATCATCGGCTCCACGATGGGCACTCATTTCCTGGACATCACCGACGTGGACCTTGGCCTGGTGAACGAGGTGGGCTTCGTCCCCGGGGCCTTCCAAGGCGTGGCCGTGGTGCACAGGGACATGAAGACCTTCGGACACCACCTCTACATCGTGTGCGACGAAGGCCCGAGCACCCTTCAGGTGGTGGACCTCCAGTACCTGCCGGACTCGGTGGTGGTGGTGTATGATTCCAACGACCTGCTGGTGCGGGCGCACAACATCTTCATCGATACCCTGCAGGGACGGATGTACAGCTGCGGTGGATCCAGCCAATTCAGTGTGTACGACCTGCAGGACCCTGCACAACCCTCTTTGCTGCTGGACCTGGAGGCCGATGTACCCTGGTGGGGACAGACCGTGGGCTATGTCCATGACGCCTATGTCCGCGAAGGCATCGCTCATTGCCACGATGAGGATGGCTTCTCCGTCGTGGACCTGAGCGACGTGAACGCGCCCCAACTGCTCGGATCCCTCACCATGTATCCGGAGCCCGGCTACAACCACAGCGGCTGGCTCCACGAGGACGGCATGTACTATGCCATGTGTGATGAGACCCATGGCAGCCGGATGAAATTGATGGACGTGAGCGACCTGTCCGACATCCAGGTGGACACGTTGTTCGGGAGCGGCGTGGACACCTTGTCGATCGCCCACAACGCCATCTGGCAGGCAGACCTCCTCCACACCTCCTACTACCATGATGGCTACTGGGTCTGGCGCCTGCTCCCGGACGGAAGCCTGATGGAAGCAGGACACTACGACACCAGCCATGAGCCGCATGCGGAAAATTATCGCGGAGCCTGGGGCGTGTATCCCTTCCTGCCTTCGGGCCGGGTGCTCGTGAGCGATATGCAGACAGGGCTATGGGTGTTGGAAGTGGATGGGAGCACCGCCATTGCCGAGACGAGCCGTCCGAACGGGGACCTTCTCGTCGGACCCAACCCCACGCCAGGGCCCTTTTCCGTGCAGCTCCCGGACGAACAGGGAGGCCAGCTCCGGCTGATCGACCCTGTGGGAAGGGTCATATGGACCGATCATGTCATGGGCTCCACCTACCTGGCGGACCTGACGGCTCTCGCCGATGGCACCTATGTCCTGGAGTTCCAACGCGAAGGACTCCGCCTGACCTCCCTCATCATGAAGACCTCTGGGCGATGAGCAACGGGCACTGGAGCGAACGCTGGGAACTGGTCGTGGGCCTGGAGGTCCATGCGCAGCTGATCACGGAGAGCAAGGCATACTCCAGCGACCCCAACGCCTATGGCGACCACCCGAACACGAACGTGAGCGTGGTGTCCCTTGGGCATCCAGGCACCCTGCCCGTGCCCAACCGCAAGGTGGTGGAACTGGCGATCCGCCTGGGCCTGGCCTGTGGCAGCGGGATCGCCGACCGGATGCACTACGCCCGGAAGAACTACTTCTATCCCGACCTGCCCAAGGGCTATCAGATCACGCAGGACACGACCCCCATCTGCACAGGAGGTGAGGTGATGGTGCCCACACCCCAGGGAGGTGAGCGACCGATCAGGCTGGTACGCATCCACATGGAGGAGGACTCCGGCAAGAGCATACACGATGTGGACCCGTTCAACACCCTGGTGGACCTGAACCGGGCTGGTGTGCCCCTGGTCGAGATCGTGAGCGAACCCGATATCCGTACCTCCCAGGAAGCCTACGACTACCTTGTGGAGGTTCGCCGGTTGGTGCGCTACCTGGACATCTGCGACGGGAACATGGAAGAGGGCAGTCTGCGCTGCGACGCCAACATCAGCGTGCGTCCGAAAGGCAGCACCACCTATGGCACGCGCACTGAAGTGAAGAACCTGAACAGCTTCCGCAATGTGCAGCGCGCCATCGAGTTCGAGGCGGCCAGGCAGGTGGAGGTCCTGGAGGCGGGGGGTACGATCGTACAGGAGACCCGCACCTTCGACGCCGCCAAAGGCAACACCTTGAGCATGCGCTCCAAGGAGCAGGCCCACGACTACCGTTACTTCCCCGAACCCGACCTCCTGCCACTCACGGTGAGCGCTGAGCAACGGGAGGCCGTCCGGTCGGCGATGCCGCCCCTGCCCCGCGAACTGCGGATGAAATACACGCAGAAGCTCGGCCTCTCGGAGTACGATGCGGGCGTGCTCACCGACGATCGCGACACCGCCCTGTACTTCGAGGAAGTGATCCGCCACACGGAGAACCACAAGGCCGCGGCCAACTGGGTGATGGGTGATGTCCGTTCCTGGATGAACGACAAGGGACTTGCCATGGCCGACTATCCGGTATCGGCCGAAGGGCTGGCCGCCCTCGTTCGCTTGATCGACGAAGGCGGGGTCAGCCATACGACGGCATCCCAGAAATTGCTCCCACTGATGCTCTCCGAGCCTGGTGTGGGCCCTCGCGAGCTCGCCGAGCGCAACGACCTGTTGCAGGTGGACGCCTCCGATCAGGTGACCGAAGCGCTGAAGGCGGCCATGGAACGCTTCCCGGACAAAGTGGCCGCCTACCGTGCAGGCAACAAGGGCCTGTTGGGCCTGTTCATGGGCGAGGTGATGAAAGCCACCAAGGGCAAGGCCGATCCACGCAAGGCCAACGAACTGGTACGACGAATGCTCGAAGCCGACAACGCATGATGCACACGAAGACGATCCTCTGGTCCCTGGGCACCCTGCTCCTTGCCGCCTGTTCAGGAGGTGACCAGGCCATGCTCGATGTCCACGTGGACGGTGGGGCCGGCCGCACCCTCTATCTGGACCGTTATGAGAACAACCGGCCCGTCCATCTGGACTCGGTGACCTTGGACGCCCAAGGAAAGGGTTCACTTTCCATCGCATCGCTTCCGCTCGATTTCTACAGGGTCGCCTTCGATGACCAGGACCAGCTCGTGCTGGCCTTGGACAGCACGTCCTCGGTCTCCGTGCAGGCGACCATGGGCGACATGCCCGCGACCGCCCAGGCCAGTGGGAATACGCATAGTGAACTGTTGCTCGATTTCGTCCGGCGATCCGACGCACTGCAGCAGGAAGCCCAAGGGATCCGTGAGCGGTTGGCGAACGGAGACCAGGACCCGGATGACCTGGACCGGCTGAACGCGCTGAACGACCAGCTGATGACGCTGGCGAAGGAGGCCGTTGACCAGAACCCGGGAAGTCCGGTGCAGTATTACGCCGTGACCCGGTTGAACGCTCAGGACCATATGGACCGGTACGTGAAGGTGCGGGACGACCTGCGCGGCACGATGGCCGGGTCGCCGATCTACCAGGGATACAGCAATGCCGTTGACCGCATGGTGAAACAAGCCGAGGCCCTGCGACAACAACAGGAACGGCAGCAACAACTGGAGCAATTGCTGCCGATAGGAGGCGATGCACCCGACTTTGCACAGCAGACCCCGAATGGTGGCACCCTCCGTTTGAGCGACCTCCGAGGCAAACTGGTCCTGATCGATTTCTGGGCCAGCTGGTGCAAACCCTGCCGGCTGGAGAACCCGAACGTGAAACGCGTATACGATCGGTACCACGCCAAGGGGTTCGAGATACTGGGCGTCTCGCTTGACCGCAACCGGGATGCCTGGCTTCAGGCCATCGAACAGGACGGGTTGCCGTGGAAGCACGTCAGCGACCTGGCGTTCTGGAACAACGAGGCCGCCCAGTTGTACGGGGTCAGCAGCATTCCCTACACCGTACTGGTGGACCGCGAAGGAAAGATCCTGGCCAAGGGACTTCGTGGGAACGGACTCGAGCAGAAACTTGCCGAGGTCCTGGGGTCGTGATCGCCGGACGCTGCGCTCCGCTGCTCGCAGGACTCACGGCCCTCTCCTCGGCCCTGTCAGCCCAGGAACGCGTTCAGCAGCAGGTGGACCATGTGCTCTCCGTGCGGCTCGATGACAGCCGGCACGAGCTGAGCGGCTCGGCGACCTTCACCTATACCAGCCATGCGGCCGAGGCGCTGGACACCCTCTGGCTGCACCTCTGGCCCAACGCCTACCAGCGTGGAAGCGCCCTCTGCCGGCAGCTCGACGCCATGGGCGATCTCGATCTGCATTTCGCTCCCGACTCCCTGCTCGGGGGGATCGACAGCCTGGCCTTCCGCATGGAGCGGAACGGCACCT
The DNA here is from genome assembly GCA_020635695.1 of Flavobacteriales bacterium. Taxonomy (GTDB): domain Bacteria; phylum Bacteroidota; class Bacteroidia; order Flavobacteriales_F; family PHOS-HE28; genus PHOS-HE28. The sequence continues at coordinate 307,492 of JACJZH010000003.1, forward strand.
CCTCCGAACTGGTCTGGGGCCTGCACCCCCGGCACCAGGACATCGGCTGGGTGGCGCTGCCCGAGCCGCTCCGAACGGGCGAGGCCGTCACCATCAGCACCCCCTTCCGGGTACACATCCCCGATGGCCGCTTCTCCAGGCTCGGACATACCGGTCAGGCCTACTACATCACCCAGTGGTACCCCAAGCCTGCGGTGTACGATGAGCAGGGCTGGCACACGATGCCCTACCTGACCCTGGGTGAGTTCTTCAGCGAGTTCGGCAGCTATGACGTGACCATCGACGTGCCGGCCAACTACGTGGTGGGCGCCACCGGTGTGCCCGTACCCGGCCAGGATGACGAGGCCTTCATGGCCGAACGGGCCGCAGCACCTCTCCCCGAACAGCGCTCGAACGCCTTTCCTCCCTCTGCGGACGAACGCAAGGTGCTCCGCTTCCGCCAGGACCGCGTGCACGACTTCGCCTGGTTCGCCGACAAACGGTTCCTGGTACGGCGGGACAGCGTGACGCTCGAGAACGGCCATCGGGTGATGACCCAGGTGCTCTTCACCCCGAAGAACGCCGGGCTCTGGAGCGGTGCCACCGAATACGTGAACGAAAGCCTGCTCCGGTACAGCGAGTGGGTCGGGCCCTACCCCTACGACCGCTGCACCGCGGTGGACGGTACGATCAGCGCCGGTGGCGGTATGGAGTATCCGATGATCACCATCATCGGCAACATGGGCGATGCCGAGGAGCTCGACAACGTGATCGCCCACGAGGTGGGCCACAACTGGTTCCAGGGCATGCTCGCGAGCAACGAACGCGACCACCCCTGGATGGACGAAGGGATGAACAGCTTCGTGGAGCTGCGCTACATGCGTGAGCGTCATCCGGAGGGCGGCCTGGAGATCGGACTACCGGGGATCGGCGAGCAGTTGAAGCGACGTCGCGACCGACACCGTCTGCAGAGTGAACTGATGTACCGCTTCAATGCCCGGAGGAACCTGGACCAGGCCATTGGTCTGCCGAGCGAGGCCTTCAGCCCGATCAACTACGGGGCCATCGTGTACGGCAAGACGGCCCTGGTGTTCGATCAGCTGCATGCCTTCCTGGGTGAAGTGGTCTTCGACCGGTGCATGCACGCGTACTTCGAGGAATGGCGGTTCCGGCACCCCCGGCCGGGGGACGTTCGTGCCGTGTTCGAGCGTGAATGCAGGATGGACCTCAGCTGGGTGTTCGATGGCCTGATGGGCACGGATGCCAAGGTGGACGCCAAAGCGCGCAGGCTGGATGGCACCAGGTTCGAACATGAGGTGACCGGTGGCGTCGCAGCACCTTTCCCGGTGGGACCGACCTCCGGCACGGAGGACCCGGCCGTGTGGACGGACCCGGTCACCACGGGTAGCACGGAGCTTTCGGAAGCCCTGGCCGTTGCGCAGATCGACGCAGGGCACCGGACCCTGGACATCGACCGCCGCAACAACACAGTGAAGGCCCAAGGGCTCTTCCGCCGCTGGACAAAGCCGGAACTACGCTTCGGCACTGGGCTGGAAAAGGACGATCGCCGCAGCTTCTACTGGCTTCCTGCACTGGCCTACAACGCGCACGACGGCTTCATGGCCGGCCTGGCGGTGCACGACCTACAGTTCCCCTCCCAGCGGTTCGAATGGGCCGTGGCTCCCCTGTACGGCTTCCAAAGCGAACGTCTGGTCGGTGGCGCCAAGTTCCTCTGGCATGCTGACCGGCTGCGGAGCAACTGGTTGCGGAACCTCCATGTGGGCCTCGGCATGAACAGCGCCTCGCTGAAGGCGGAGGACGATCTGGACCGCTGGTACGTGCGCTTCGTGCCCCAGCTGCAACTGGACCTGCGCGGGCCCGAGGGCGGGCTGGTGGACCACACGGTGCGCGCCCGCAGCGTGGTGCTGCAGCAGCGTGTGGAGGGCACCACGGAAGGAACCCCGGTCGATGTGCTCGGCGAGGACATCTTCCACGAGCTGCGATGGAACATGCGCCGTGGTGCAGGTCTGCGCCCTTTCGATGTGTCCGTGACCACCCTACAGCATGCTGCCTTCACCCGTATTGCGCTCGATGCGCAGCAGTCCTTCCTCTACGACCGTAAAAAGCATCGGGTGAGCTTCCGGTTGTTCGCGGGGCAGTTCCTGCGGAAAGAGGACGACCTCATGCGCCGGGAGTTCGGCTGGAGGCTGCACTGGGGAGCCTCCGACCTGCTCTACGACCACCTGTTCGTGGACCGGGAGGATGTGGGTGACCTGGACTCCCAGCAGATGACGAAGTACCAGGGTGGCTTCAAGACACCGAACTCCCTGGGCACCTCCGACAGCTGGATGCTGGCCATGAACATGGAGGCCGATGCTCCCTTTGCCCTGCCCCTGGCGTTCTTCGGCAGCCTGGGGGTCTCGCCGGCGACCCTGGTGACCCAGGAAGGCCGGATGGAGGAGGTCAGGAGCTACTGGGAGGTGGGCATCGGGTTGCGCTTCATCCGGGACATCGCCGAGGTCTGGATCCCCCTGGCGGCCTCCCAGGACATCACCGATCAGCTGGAATTCAACAACTTCGACTTCCTGGAGCGCATCCGATTCGTGGTCGCCCTGGAAAAGTTGGACCCCACCACCGCGCTGCGGCGCGCCCCGCACTGATGGAACCCGGCAAGAAGATCTATTTCCTCTCGGACTTCCACCTCGGGGTGCCCGATGCGGAAAGCAGCCTGGCACGGGAGAAGCGGATCTGCGCCTTCCTGGACGAGGCCTCCAAGGACGCGGCGGAGATCCTGCTGCTCGGCGACCTGTTCGACTTCTGGTTCGAATGGCGCAAGGCGGTGCCCCGCGGGCATGTGCGCCTGCTGGGCAAGCTGGCCGAGCTCAGCGACCGGGGCATCCCCGTCCACCTCTGGATCGGGAACCACGACATGTGGATCTTCGATTACATCCCCGACGAGGTGGGCCTGCAGCTGCACAGGGAACCGCTGGAACGCACGTGGAACGGCAGGCGCTTCCTGATCGGGCATGGGGACGGCCTGGGGCCTGGCGACCACGGTTACAAGTTCATCAAACGGGTGTTCCGCAACCCCGTGTGCCAGTGGCTGTTCGCCCGCCTGCATCCCAACTTCGCCATTGCCATGGCCGAGTTCTGGAGCGGCCGCAGCCGGAAGAAGAACTACGAGAACGACCGCAAGTACCTGGGCCTGGACAACGAATGGCTGGTCCAGTACTGTCGTGAACGGCTTCAGGACACGCATTACGACCACCTGGTGTTCGGGCACCGGCACCTGCCGTTGGACCTGGAGGTGGCGCCCGGGGCGCGTTACGTGAACCTGGGAGATTGGATCACCTGGTACACCTATGCGGTGTTCGATGGTTCGGAGATGAAGCTGATGCAGCGGCAGGGCGACGGACCCCTTTCCGAGGACCACCGGATCTCCGGTGCACCGCCCTTCACTTCCTGAGGCGCGCCATCAGGAGGACCAGGTCCACGAGCCGGTTGCTGTAACCGAACTCGTTGTCGTACCAACCCATCACCTTCACCGAGTTGCCGACCACGGATGTGAGCTGCGCATCGAAGATGCAGCTGTGCGGATCCCCCACGATGTCGACGCTCACCACGGGGTCCTCCGTGTAGCGGAGGATGCCCTTCCAACGGCCCTCCGCCAGTTCGCGGAAGCGCGCATTGAGGGCCTCCGCCTCCACCACATTGCGCACATGGCAGGTGATGTCGGTGATGGAACCGTCGGGTACGGGCACCCGGATCCCGCAGCCACCCAGACGGCCTTCCAGGCCGGGGAATATCCGCGTGATGGCCTTGGCCGCACCGGTGGTCGTGGGCACGATGGAGACCGCCGCGGCACGCGCCCGGCGCAGGTCCTTGTGCGGGGCATCGTGCAGGCGCTGATCACCCGTGTAGCTGTGCACCGTGGTGATGTACCCGCTTTCGATCCCGCACAGCTCGTTCACCACCTGCACCATGGGCGCGGCGCAGTTGGTGGTGCAACTGGCGTTGCTGATGATCTCCTCGCTGCCATCCAGGATGTTCTCGTTCACCCCCAGCACCACGCTCTTGATGTCGGCGTCCTTGGCCGGTGCACTGATGATGACCTGCCGGGCACCCGCCTTCAGGTGGCCGGAAGCCTTCTCGCGGTCGCGAAAGAAGCCCGTGCTCTCGATCACGATGTCGACCCCCAGCTCGCCCCAGGGAAGCCTGGCCGGGTCGGGCTCGGCGAACGAACGCACCTGCCGGCCGTCGATCAGCAGATGTCCGTCCCCATGACCCACTTCCCCCGGAAAGACCCCATGCACCGAATCGTACTTGAACAGGTGCGCGAGCGTGCGATCATCGGTCAGGTCGTTGACCGCGACCAGTTCGATGTCGCTTCGTTGGAGCAGTGCACGGGTGGTGACCCGGCCAATGCGGCCGAATCCATTGATGGCGATGCGGATCATGCAGGAAGTGCTTGGCGTCAAAAGTAGGGGCCAACGAAGAGCCCCCGCACAGGGCGGGGGCTCGGTATCGATCGTAGGTCGTCGGATCAGCGCGACACCACGAAACGGGCCATGCGGCGGGCCGTCTCCGTGCGCACCTCCACGAGGTAGGTGCCGTTGGCCAGTCCGTTGACCGGGATGTCCAGGCGCTGTTCGCCCGAAGGCAGCACCCGGCGGGGCAGGGCCTGCACCTGGCGGCCGTTCAGGTCGTACAGCGTTACGGTCACCTCGGCCCGGTCCTTCAGATTGAACACGAGCGTGCCCATGTTCACCACCGGGTTCGGGAAGAAGGTGAGCGCGTCGAGCTGATCCTCGTTACCGGCGATCGGTGTGCCGGGGTCCACTCCCAGCAGGGTCTCGGTCCGGAAGAAACCCCGACCGTGGGAAGCCGCATAGATCACGTACGGGTTCTGCACGTAGGTGGGGCCGTAAGGATTGTTCTGCCAGTTCCAGGTCTGCTGGCGCACCGCGAACACCGGGACCGCCGGGATACCGTTGTTCTCCACGCTCCAGGTCTGGCCGGCATCATCGCTGGAGAAGATGCCCATTTCGGTACCCACCACGAAGATGTCCCCGTTCCCGGCATGGATGATGCCATCATAGACGGGCATCCCCAGCAACTCGTTCGGCACGCTCCACACGATCTGGAAGCTCGGGCTCGGGTCCATGGCGTTCTCCGTGAGACGCACCTTGCCGCCACCTCCGTAATTGCCCAGGGTCACCAACAAGCGGTTGGGATCGCTGGGGTCAGGCCCCATGCCGGTGACCGTGTTCCCCGTGTTCAGGATCGTGGCGGTGGTCAGCACCACGTTCATGCCCTGCTCCGCATCGGCGGCATCCAGGGTGTAGGCATCATTGAACCCGGCGACACGTAGAACGCGCCCATCACTGGTCCCGACGAAGAGCGCATCCCCGTCACTGCTCCATTCCAGGCAGGTGGTGGTACCACCGCCGAGGTTGTCTATGACCTTCCACCACTCGGGGGTATCGTTGAAATTCAACGCATCCCGTGTCACCCAAACGCCCTGATTCCCTCCGAATCCGGCCGCGAACAAGGATTGGACCCGGTCCTGCAGCATGAGCGTATCCCCAGGAAGCACCATGGATTGGGTGATGGTCGCTGATTGGACCACCACCGGCACGCGGCCTCGGTACTCGATCGTCTCGCCAAAGAACAGGGTGTCCTCGGTGTTGTTCACCCAAGCGATGGAATCCTGGCTTCCGGTATCGTTCCAATTCTCGTACAGGCGGACATTGGTGTAGAAATCTCCCAATCCGGCCCCGAACACCGTATTGCTGGCCAACGCCAACATCCGCGGGTCCAGGAAGTCCGCGAAGTTGATGCCACCATCGCTCGTCCTGAAGATCGAGCCATAGTAGAGCGTGGTGAACATGATGTTGGTATCGATCTGCGAGATGTCGCTGTCGAACCCGTCACCGCCGGTCAGTTCCACGGCCTCCTTCTCGGTATTCCCCCGCAGATCGATGTACAGGGACCCATTGTCCTGCGTGCCCCCGTTCACATGGCCATTGGGGCCAAAGCCCATCCCGTAGAACTGGGTGATGTTCAGGTCGCGGTTGGCGGCCACGAAGATGCCTCCGGCGTTGAAGGACTTGTAGATCCCGCCGTCGCAACCGATGTAGACCGTCTGACCATCCGGAGCCCAGGTGATGTCGTGTACATCGGCATGGACACAGGAGAAGCATCCCGGAAAGTCGAAGGCCAACGCGATCTGCTCAGGTGCACCATTGAGGGTGGTCTTCCACAGCTCCACACCTCCCAGCCAGAGCTCCTCGGGAGCACCCGGGCGGACCGCCAGCACGTTGTCGTAGATGCCTTGCGAGTTGTCCCGGAAGATGTCGAGGGAAGGCACTCCCTGCGAACCCACACCGGACGGCCAGATGCGGAACCAGGTGTTCCCGCGGTCCGTGGAGGCCCACACGCCCAACATGGCACCGGAGAGGTTGGCGCACATGGTGTACATGTAGTTGGCATCATCCGGAGAGATGGCGAACTCCATCCGGCCGATCTGGCTCTGAGGGAAGTCACTTCCATTGATCAGGCTGAAGTTCTGACCTCCATCCGTGCTCAGGTAGGCGTCCATGGCGAAGTTGGCCAGGATCGTACCCCCGTCGGTGCTGACCTCCAAGGCCCGGCATTTCTGGTTGCTGGGGAGGCCATTGGGCGTGGAGAACGAATCGGACGGCTCGTCGTAGAGCCTCAACCCGCGATCGTAGGCCACCCAGAGCTTGTTCGGATCCGTGGGGTCGGCAACGAGCTTGTCGATGATCGCCCAAGGGGTGTTCGTGGTCCAGTTGGAGGTGGGGCCTTCGACAAGCTCCACCGTGGCACCGTTGTCGGTGGTGCGGAAGAGCCCGGCACCCACGAAACCGGACCCGCCGGAGCCCGAGGGACCGTCAAAGGTGGAGCCGGTACCGATGTACACATGTCCGTTCCCGAGCAAGGCCACCGTGGAAACGATGAGGTTGTCGCTGAAGGCCTCGATCTTCTGCCAGGTGTTGGCGCCATCGTCGCTGCGCCAAAGACCGCCCGAAACGCCACCGGTCCAGATCACGTCGGGGTTGTTCGGGTCCACCACCACCGAGCGGATACGGCCGCCGATGTTGTCGGGACCCATTTCGATCCACTGCAGCCCGACGTTCTTGGTCTGCTGCTTCGCGAAGGACTCATACCCCTTGCGAACACGACGGATGTCCTCCAACTCCACCTCACCCGTGTTCACATTGCCACGGACCATGCGGTAGAATTCCCAGGCACCGCGAATGCTCGCATCCTGAGTGGCCCGGTCCCGGGGCACATAAGTGGGGCTGGACGTGCGGGCCACATAGAGGCCGGCGGAGGCCACGGTGGCAAGGGCCAGGGCGGCAAGGGGAAGCGCTCGTGTCATGCGATCTCGATACAGGTTCGTTCGGAAGCTCAACAAAGATAGACCACCATCGGTTCCGAGGGGATCCGATGAAGCCCCGAATATGGGGAATTCTTACGATCCAGAAGGCTCAGACCAGGTGGCGTTCCGCATGATAGGAGGAACGCACCAAGGGGCCGCTTTCCACGTACCGGAAGCCCATGTCAAGGCCCAGCTGCTTGTACCGGGCGAAGCGATCGGGGTGAACGAACTCGGCCACCGGCAGGTGCGCCTTGGTGGGCTGCAGGTATTGGCCCAGCGTAAGGATGTCCACTCCCACGCTATGCAGGTCCTCCATGCTCTCCAGCACTTCGGCATCGCTTTCCCCGAGGCCGAGCATGATCCCTGATTTGGTGCGGAGGCCGGCACGCTTGGACCGCATGAGCACCTCCAGGCTGCGATCGTACTTCGCTTGAACGCGCACTTGCCGGGTCAATCGACGTACCGTTTCCAGGTTGTGCGACAACACTTCCGGGGCCGCGTCCAACACCACCTGCAGGTTATCCCATTTCCCTTGGAAATCAGGGATCAAGGTCTCCATGGTGGTACCTGGACAACGCCTGCGGATGGCTCGGATCGTCCTGGCCCAGGTATGGGCCCCGCCATCCTTGAGGTCATCCCGGTCCACGGAGGTGATCACACAGTGCTTCACCCCCATGAGTTCCACTGAACGGGCCACGCGGGCCGGTTCGAAAGGGTCTTCCTCGTCCGGACGCCCGGTGGCCACGGAGCAGAACCCACAGGACCGGGTGCAGACGTTGCCGAGGATCATGAACGTGGCAGTACCCGCGCCCCAGCACTCACCCATGTTGGGACAGTTGCCGCTCTGACAGATGGTGTGGAGCTTGTGCTCCGACACGATCTCCCGCACTTTCCGGTAACTCTCACCGGTGGGCAGCTTCACGCGCAGCCAGTCGGGCTTGCGTTGCCGGCGTTCCGGCTCTTCGGTCACGGTCACGCTCATCGGATCGACTTCTTGCCGAATTTCAGGCTCACGTAGAATTCCAGGAAGATCTGCTTGTTCTCCACACCTTCCAGCTCGGCCATGATGGGGACCTCCTCCAGGTAGGCGTCGACGGACACGCCCACCTCGATGGCCTTGATGCCGGCGGCCTCTCCGGAATGCTCGAAATTGAAGCCGAACCGGCCAAAGACGCCCGGATACACCTTCAGTTCGTTCAATCCATTGAACCAGGAGGCCCGTCCGAAGATGTCGTCCACATAGTGAACGTTCGGGTCGTAGCGCTCCACCTCGATGTACTCGTATGGGATCTCAGGCTTTCCGATCTGCAGGTAGACGGGCTTCGCCAGGCCCAGGGATGGCCCGATGCCCCATAACCAGTTCACCTCCACCCCACTGCTTCGGATCTTGTCCGTGATCTGGTGTTTGTGGCCGATGGTCGGACGTACGATGAGGAAGGAATTGACCTTGCCGTAGAAGTAGCCCCGGGCGTCCTCGTAGTAGGGATTGAAGCTCTTGATCTCCTTCGGATGCTTCATGCCCACGATCTCCAGGCCATACATGCGGCGGTCCCTCGCGGTCAGGTGCCTGCCCAGGAAGAAGTTCAGCCCCCATCCACCACCGTGGGCGATGAACCCGCCGCCGATCTCCTTGCGATAAAGGACCCTGGTCTCATCGTAAACGGTCTGTTGCGCCACGCATGGAATGGTGACGACGACGAGCAACAGAAGGACGTGGGTTCGGAACATGCCGTTGCGGAACACAAAACTACGATAGGTCAACGTAGCCCGCCGCGGCGTAGTTCATGGGAGGCGCTCGTTACACCACCGGCCGGCAGAGGACAGGGAACGGCGACGGGGGATGAGGCGGAATGCCCCTGACCTCACCGAAATGGGCAAAGCCCGGACCATTGGACCGGGCCTGGAAGCGTTCACACGCCTGGACGGGTCAGCTGGGCTGGCCCTCGGGAAGCTCGTGGACCTTCGAATAGGCGGGGCAGGAGTGCGCCGAGCTGCAGGAGCTGAACAACATGCCACCCACGGCAAGAAGAGCCAGTACCAGGAACACCTTTTTCATAGTTCGATCGTTTGCCTCCCCGAAGGGTACCTTCAACGGTCGGTCCCGTCAAAGTTAGCCGTTCGTACGCCGCCTCCGGAAAAATGTTTCAACGATCCGATCGTCGATCTTCGGGCAGATGAACGAAGGACCTCAGCAAACGGAGAACGTCGACGTCCGCCCGGATATTGAGCCGGGATGGGCCGATGTGCTGACACCTGAGTTCCGGGCGCCCTATTTCAACGACCTGAAGCGTTTCCTGGTGGAGGAGCGTGCCAAGCATCGGGTATTCCCCAAAGGCCAGGACATCTTCCGCGCCTTCGCGTTGACACCGTTCGACCAGGTGCGTGTCGTCCTGCTCGGGCAGGATCCCTATCACGGTCCTGGCCAGGCCCATGGCCTGTGTTTTTCGGTCCCGGACGGGACCCCGCATCCGCCAAGCCTGGACAACATCTTCAAGGAGCTTGAACGGGACCTGGCCATGCCGCGCCCCACCTCGGGCGATCTGTCGCCCTGGGCCCGCCAGGGAGTGCTGCTGCTGAACGCCACCCTGACCGTGCGGGCCCACGCGGCGGGATCGCACCAGGGACGCGGTTGGGAGACCTTCACGGACGCGGCCATCAGGAACCTGTCCCGTTCGCACGAGGGGCTCGTCTTCCTGCTCTGGGGCAGACATGCCCAGCGCAAGGAGGCCTTGATCGATACCGACAGGCACTATGTGCTGCGCGCCCCCCACCCCTCCCCGCTCAGTGCGCATCGCGGGTTCATCGGCTGCGGCCATTTCTCGGCCACCAATGAGCTGCTGCAGGCACGCGGAGGCCAGGCCATCGACTGGAGCCTATGATCCGATCGGCCACCACCCTTCTGCTGATCCTGCTATCGGTGCAGTGGCTCGTGGGGCAGGAACACCACCTGCGGCTGGTGGCCGAGGGCCCCTTGCCACGCAAGGTGCGGGAGGTCAGTGTGTTACGGAACCCTGAGGCCGTTCCGGCCGCCTTGTCCGAAGCACTTGCCCGGGCGATCGCAGAAGGCAGGCTGGAGGCTTCCGTGGATGGCTGCACCGTTGAACGGGACACGACCACCTGCCGGCTGCATATGGGCCGCCTGTACCAATGGGCAAGGCTGAGCCGGGGGAACGTGGACCCCGAGATCGCCAGTCAGGCCCACTTCCGGGAGAAATTCTACCAGGACCGCCCCGTGACTCCGGCCCAGGTGGGCAGGCTGGTGGAGGACCTGCTGGACCACTGCGAGGATTCCGGGTTCCCTTTCGCCAGCATTCGCCTGGACAGCCTGCGACATGACAGCCTCGGGCTCCATGCCTCCATCCGGCTGGACAAGGGCCGTTTCGTGAAGCTGGACAGCGTGCTGGTGAAAGGGGATGCTCGGACCAACCTCCGCTACCTCTACAACTACATCGGCGTCCGACCCGGGGACCCTTACGATGAATCGGCCATCGTGGGACTGGGATCACGCCTTCGGGAGCTGCCCTTCGTTCAGCAGCGGCAACAACCCTATGTGCTGTTCGGCGCAGAGCGCACCAAGCTCTACCTGTTCCTGGACCACCGCCGGGCCAGCGCCGTGAGCGGCATTCTGGGCGTGCAACCGGACGCCATCACCGGCGACGTGGTGATCACGGGCGACCTGGACCTCAAACTGAGGAACGCCCTGCGCCGCGGCGAGGCGATCAACCTGAACTGGAGACGGCTGGCCGACCGGACCCAGGACCTGCGCCTGGGCTTCACCTATCCGTACGTCTTCAACACGCCTTTCGGAACGGACCTGAACCTATCCATCTTCCGCCGGGACACCACGTTCCTGGAAGTGAACGCGCGTGCCGCACTGGAGTACCTGCTTCCCCTGGGGGACAAGCTGTCCGTGTTCGTGAACAGCCGGACCAGCGATCGCCTGGGCGGCCTGTCCGCTCCCACTCCGGGCCTTGCCGATGTGGACCTGCTTTCCTACGGGTTCGCCGTGCTGCGTGAGCGACTGGACTATCGCCTGAACCCACGCCGTGGGCATGCCCTGAAGGCCGAGGCCTCGGCCGGCAACAAGCGGAGCGTGACCGGGATCCCCGGGGAGGGGGGTATCACGGAGGTACGCACCGTGCAGTACGAACTGGCCGGCCAGGGAGCACTGCACCTGCCTCTCGGCGGGCGCAGCACCATCCGGTTCGCCGGCCAGGGAGGATGGATGGTGAACGACCGGCTCTTCACCAATGAGCTCTACCGGATCGGGGGGCTCAAGACCATGCGTGGAGCTGACGAAGCCTCCATTTTCTGTTCCGCCTACGCCATCGGCACCGTGGAATACCGCTTCCTGTTCGAGCAGAACTCGAACTTCCTGCTCTTCGTGGACCAGGGCTGGTGGGAGAACGCGGCCGGCGACGCGTACGTGAAGGACTCGCCATTGGGCTTCGGACTTGGGGCCAACTTCGAGACCAAGGCCGGGATCTTCAGCCTCACCTATGCGCTTGGCCGGCAGTTCTCCAATCCCATCGAGCTCCGCAGCGGGAAGGTCCATTTCGGGTTCCTGAGCCTGTTCTGAACGGTGCTACCTTGGCCCCATGCGTCCGGCGGTCATGATCCTGGTAGCCGCGCTCGCCGGTGCCGCCGGTGTTCCCGACCCGCATCCGGCCCAAGGACTGGCCGACCTCTTTCTGGACTATGTGGAGGTGCGCTACCCGCAGGTGGACCGGCAGGGCGATGTGCTCTATGTGTCCATCCACAGGCAGCGGCTCCTGCTCATCCGCGGTGGGCGCGTGGTGCGTTCCATGCCGGTGAGCACGGCCTGGCGCGGACCCGACTGCGAAGCTGATTCCCATGGCACGCCCCTCGGTCTACATCGCGTGGCCCGCAAGATCGGCGAGGACGTCCCCGAGGGGGGCATCCTCCGGGGCAGGCGCTTCACGGGACGCATCGCTTCACCGGGGACCACGGTGAAGGAGGACCTGGTGACCACGAGGATCCTTTGGCTGGAAGGTGCTGAACCCGGCCTGAACCGTGGTCCGGGAGTGGATTCGTTCAGCCGTGCCATCTACATCCACGGCACCCCGCAACGGGCGCGGATCGGCACGCCGGCCTCCGAAGGGTGCATCAGGCTTTCCGACCAGGACGTGATCCGTCTGTTCGCCGATGTGGCCGAAGGCACTCCGGTGATCATCCTGGACAACTGACGGGGCTCGCTGGCGCTACCTTCGCAGGGCATGGACGCCACCAGCCTGCTGATCGGTCTTCTTGCCGGGCTCCTGATCGGATCCGCGATCGTGTTCCTCGTGCTGCGGGGTCGTTCGGCGGACCTGCTGCGCAACCTGCGGGACGAACGCGACCGGGACCGGAAGGACCACGAAGCCCGGGTCCGGGAGCTTTCCACGGAACGTGAGCGCGAACGCGAACGGGTGACCGAGCTCTCCGGCCTGCTTTCCGCCGAGCAGGAACGGAACCGCGGACTGACCCAGCGCCTTGAGCAACAGAAGGATGAACTCGAGGCCCTGCAGAAGCGGATGACCACCGAGTTCGAGAACATCGCCAACCGGCTGCTGACCCAGCGGGGCAAGGAGCTTAACGATCAGCAACAGGAGAAGCTCGGAACGTTGCTGAAGCCGCTGCACGAGCGCATCCGCGAGTTCGAGCTGCAGGTCAGGGAGGCCTATGAGAAGGAAGGGCGTGAGCGATTTGCCCTGAAGAAGGAAGTGGCCCTGCTGGTGGAACAGAACCAGCGCCTGAGCGAGGAGGCCGACAACCTGACACGAGCGCTCAAGGGCGACTCCCAGGCCCAGGGCGCCTGGGGCGAGATGATCCTGGAACGCCTGTTGGAGGACGCCGGCCTGGTGAAGGGCGTGGAATACACGCTGCAGGAAAGCACCACCGGCGCTGATGGGGGCAGATTGCGTCCGGACGCCGTGGTGAAACTGCCCGAGGACAAGCACCTGATCATCGACAGCAAGGTGTCGCTGGTCCACTACGAGCGGCACACCGCTTCCACCGATCCCGCTGAACGCGACAGGCTGTTGAAACAGCATGTGGAGAGCCTTCGCACACACGCCAAGGGGCTGGGCCAGAAGGAGTACACCAAGATCCACGGGATCGGCAGCGTGGACTTCGTGCTGATGTTCGTGCCGATCGAACCCGCCTTCCTGCTGGCCCTGCGTGAACGTCCGGAGATCTTCCAGGAAGCCTACGACCGGGGCGTGGTGATGGTGACGCACAGCACCCTGATGGCCACGCTGCGCATGGTGCACGGCCTGTGGAAGAACGAGCGGATCGCCCAGAACCACATGAAGATCGCCGACCGGGCCGGAAAGCTCTACGATAAGTTCGTGGGATTCTCCGAGGACCTGGGTCGGATCGGCAAACTGGTGAAGGACGCACAACAGAGCTATGAGCAGGCCCTCGGAAAGCTGAGCGACGGCCCGGGAAGCCTGGTCCGCCAGGTGGAGATGCTCAAGGAACTGGGCGCCAAGACCAACAAGACGATCCATCCGAAACTGCTCGAGCGTGCCGGCGAGGCACAGGACGATCCCGCATCATGAACGCGCTGCGCCTCTGGCCTTTCTTCCTGGTCGCCCTGCCCATCGTGCAGGGCTGTGGCGAGGGTACGGCCGCCCGGACGCGCAGCGACATGTCCTACCTCTATTCGGGAGGCGACCGCACGCTCCGGTTGGAGGCCAGGATCCATCATGAGAGCAACGAGCGTTCGGTGATCTACTTCAAGCTGCACACGGCCGACCTGCTCTACAAGAGCACCGGAGGGGAAGGCTTCCACTCCCTGGTGGAGCTTCGCTATGAAGCGTTCCCTTCCTGGAACTCCAAGGAACTGCTGGACAGCGCCTCCACCCTGATCAAGGACCGCGCCGAAGGGCCGGACAGCGATCAGGAGCTGATCGGGAGCATTCCGATGCGCAGGGCCCGGGACCGTGACCTCGTGCTCCGGATCACGGCGCATGACCTGTACCGGGAGCAGGAAAGCTCCGTCCTGCTGGAGGTCAAGCATGGCCCGCCCGGTGGCCGTCAATACTTCCTGCCGGTGGCCCCCACGGGCGGCCTGCCCTTGTTCGACGACCACCAACCGCCAGGCACCGAGGTGCGTGTGCGGTGTGAAGCATTGGCAGGTCAGACCCTGATCGCCGAGCGCCATCTCCCAGCGTACCGATTACCGCCACCGGTGTTCTCGGCCAACTCGCCGTCCGGGCTTGCGAACGCCCCGGACAGTGTGTTCCTGGTCAAGGTGGACGCTGATGGCCTGCTGACCCTGAACACCGGCAGCGCCGGGTTCCTGCATGTGCGCTCGGACACCTCCACCATGGAGGGCTATACCCTGTTCACCCTGTCCGAGGCCTACCCCTACGTCCGGCAAGGGACGGACATGCTGGCGCCCCTGCGGTACATCACGTCCATGCAGGAATACGACAACATCCGGCAGGCGGACAACGTGCGGTCCCAGGTGGAGGCGTTCTGGCTCGATGCCTTCGGGGAACGCGACCGGGCCAGGCAGGCCATTCGCACCTATTATGGCCGCGTGGAGAACGCGAACCGCTACTTCACCACCTGGATCGAAGGCTGGCGTACGGACCGCGGCATGGTGCACATCATCTTCGGCCCGCCGAACTCGATCCATCGGGGAACCAACTCGGAGACCTGGACCTATGGCGAGGCCAGCAGCCTGATGTCGCTCAACTTCGTCTTCGTGCGGCGCGAGCAGCCCTTCACGGACAACGACCTGGTGCTGGACAGGGACCCGACCTTCAAAGGTGCCTGGTACCGGAACGTGGAAAGCTGGCGCAACGGCAGGGTCTACTGAACATGGCACGCGACGGAGGAACCGTGAGGGGCATCTGGCCCGTGTTGGAGGCCTTGCGATCAGGGCGCGTCGTGGAACGTGTCCTGCTCAGGCGGGGTCCGCTTTCCGACCAGTTGCGCGAGGTCCAGCAGGTCGCCCGCCAGACCGGAGTTCCCATACAGCTGGTCCCCCCCGAACGTTTGGACAGGGCCACGAAAGGTGATCATCAGGGGGTGGTCGCCTTCGTGAGCGAGGTGCCCGTGCAGGACCTCGACGAGGTGATCGCCAAAGCCTACGAAGCAGGCCGGACACCCCTGCTCCTTGCGCTGGACGGCGTGACCGATGTCCGCAACATCGGGGCCATCTCCCGCAGTGCGGAGTGTTTCGGTGCCGACGCCCTGATCGTTCCCATGGCCGGGAGCGCCCGGTTGGGGCCGGATGCCATCAAGAGCTCGGCGGGTGCCTTGATGCGGCTGCCCGTGTGCAGGGTCGGCAACCTGGTGAAGGCCTTGGAACGCGCCCGCGGGCACGGATTGCACATTGCCGCCTGCACGGAGAAGGGCCCGCATGCGCTTGATGCCGGGAACCTCGGCCAGCCCCTGGTGCTGGTGCTTGGATCCGAAGGCGAAGGCGTGAGCGCACCCATCCTCAGGATGGCCGATGAACTGCTCCGCATTCCCATGCAGGGCCGCCTGGGGTCGTTGAACGTCTCCGTGGCTGCCGGTATCGCCCTGTACGCGGTGTCGCGCAGCCGCTCGGACGCGGGTTCCTCCGGGGGATAACCTTTCCCTCCTGCTTCATGTATAAGGGGCCGGACCGATCCGGCCTTTCTTGGGAATGGCTCCGGTCGGTCGGAACGAAACGAACGACCATGCTCGCCTCGCTACTCTTCCGTAGGCTGGCCCTGGTGGTGGCTGTCCTTGGTGGCAGTTCCCAGGCCGCCCTGGCCCAAGGCCCCGGCACCGGGGAACTCCTCGTATACCGCACGGAGTCCCTCACTTCGGCCACTCGTGATGCCCTGGTCAGGGAGCTGGCCACCCGACCGGACCTCAAAGTGGTCTATGCCTGCGTTCCGGCCGGGCTCATCGCCTTCGAAGCCACTTCTGAAGGAGCGCACGACCAGGTAGCAGGACTTCTCCGCCAGCAGAACGAACGGGCCAGCGTGGAACGCCTGGACATGGACATGCCCGAACTGGAGCAGCTGTGTTCCCAACAACGAGGTCAATGAACTACGGCCGATCCCTCCTTGCCGACCTGCGTGGCCTGACCGCGGTCACCCTGGCCATGCATGCCTTGGTGGCGAACGCGCAATTGAGCGTCTCCCCGCAAGCGGACCTGCAGCAGCTGGCCGAGACCATCACCGGTGACGGCGTACTGATCCAGAACCCCGTGATGACCTGCCATCAGGACGGCTTCGGGGAGTTCACCTACGGTGGGGGCCCCTTGGGCATCAACGAAGGCATCATCCTCACCTCCGGGACCATCGGCAATGCCGTGGGACCGAACGACGTGGAGAACAAGTCCTTTCAGCAATTCACATCGGGCAGCACGATCCTCGACATCGTGACCGGTCGGACCACCCGTGACGCCTGCATGTTCGAGTTCGACATCATCCCCGGTGGTGACTCGCTCACCTTCGATTTCGTGTTCGCGTCCGAGGAATACAACGAGTGGGTCGGATCGCAGTACAACGATGTCTTCGGCTTCTTCATCAGCGGGCCCGGCATCGCAGGTGACCCGGGGATCGGGAACGATCACAACATCGCCCTGGTGCCTGGCACCAACCAGGCGATCACCATCAACAACATCAACAACGGCTCGAACAGCGCTTTCTACCATGACAACGCCGGAGGAAGCCAGGTGCAGTACGATGGGTTCACCCAAGGACTGCAGGCGCTCGCCGTGGTGCAGCCCTGCCAGACCTACCACCTGAAGCTGATCGTGGCCGATGCCAGCGACCGCAAATGGGATTCGGGCGTGTTCATTGAACGGATCCAGAGCAATGCGGTGACCATGACGACCGGCAACGCGGCCGGTCTTCCCGACCTGGTCGAGGGTTGCAATCCCGGCTGGGTGCGATTCACACGACAGACGGTCACGGCGACCCCGCTCGATGTCCAGTTCTTCATCGGTGGTACCGCGACCAACGGCACCGACTTCCCCCTGGTCGGCACCGATCCGGACCCCATGGTGCCCAAGGTGGCCACCATTCCGGCCAACCAGGCCTTCGTGGACGTTCCCCTGGAACCGATCGCGGACGGCATCGCGGAAGGCACCGAGACGATCCAGGTCTACCTGGGCAATCTGCTGTGTCCCGGATTCGTGTTGGACAGCCTGGAGGTCCTGGTACGTGACAGCCTCGACGCTTCCGTTCCACCCGGCAGCACCATCTGCGCCGGGGGAACGACCTCACTGACCGCCACCGGTGGCGATTCGTATTCCTGGAGTCCTTCGGCAGGATTGAACGATGCCTCGGCGGCCTCTGTCCAGGCGACCCCTTCTGCGACCACGACCTACCAGGTGACGGTTTCCGCAGGCGCCTGCAGCCGGGTCCTGAGCACCACGGTGACCGTCAGCGATATCCAGCTCACCGGGAACGTCACCGCGCCTTTGTGCAGCGGCGGCGGGAACGGTGCGATCGACCTGAACGTGTCCGGTGGCATCCCGCCCTACCAATACTCCTGGACCGGCCCGGGCGGGTACACCGCCTCTTCGGAGGACGTGGTGAACATCGGTGCGGGGACGTATTCGGTCCTGGTGACCGATGCGAATGGCTGCAACCGGACCCGGAGCTTCAATGTGAACCTGCCGGCGCCTCTTGCTGTAACGCTCACCCCGGTGATCCTGCCTTTCGGGCAGCACATCTCCTGCCACGGGGGAAGCGACGGGGCCATCGACCTCGCGATGAGCGGTGGCACTATCCCATACTCGTTCCAATGGAGCGGTCCGAACGGATACACCAATACAGCCGAGGACCTCAGCGGGCTGGCAGCCGGCACCTACCAGGTCACGGTGACCGATGCCAACGGTTGTTCGACCAGCGGCGACCTGACCCTGGTGGAACCTCCCATGCTCACCGCACAGGTCCAATCCGTTCAGGATGTATCCTGCCATGGAGCTGCGGATGGCGAAGCATCGGTATCCATTGCCGGAGGGATACCACCGTACAGCGTCTCCTGGAACTCCACACCCCCACAGACCGGAACGTCGGCCACAGGCCTTCCGGCCGGAAGCTATTCGGCCTCCATCACGGACGGCTATGGCTGCAGCACGCTGGTGAACGCATCCATCGTGGAGCCCAGCCTGCCACTGGACATGGTCGTGACCTCCAACGTCCCGGTCCTCTGCTATGAGGATAGTTCGGGCTCGGTGACCGTGCAGGCCACCGGGGGCACCGCACCATACGTATATGCCTGGAACACCGTGCCCCCGCAGACCGGTCCGCTGGCGACCGACCTGCCCGTTGGTGCACACACGGTGTCCATCTCCGACGCGAACGGCTGCTCGTTCAGCGGCACGGTCCAGGTGGAAGGGGTGGCCAGCGAGCTCTTCGCCTATGTGGAGTCCTTCTCCAACGCGACCTGCTTTGGAGCCTCCGACGGAACTGCCACCCTCGACGTGAGCGGTGGAAGTGGCAGCTACACGATCGTATGGAACACCACTCCACCGCAGATGGGGGCCACCGCCAGCGGGCTGGCACCCGGCATGTACACGGCCACGGTGAGCGATGACAACGGGTGTGATACACCCAAGGAAGTGCCCTTGACGATCACCGGCCCGGCATCACCCTTGGCCATCAACCTCAGCGTCAGTGACCACAATGGGTTCCCGATCTCCTGCGCGGGTGCGGAGGATGGTGCGGTCGACCTGACCATCAGCGGTGGACAGTCCCCCTACTACTGGCAGTGGTCCGATACCTTGGGCAACCAGACCGGCATTGAGGACCTGGCCGACCTCGGACCCGGTCTGTACACCCTCACCTTGAGCGACGCGAACGGGTGTGCGCTGGACACCACCCTGAGCCTGGATGAACCTCCGGCCTTGAGCGCCACCGCCAGCGTGGTGCCCGCTAACTGCCAGGGCGCGGCCGATGGCGCCATCGACCTTTCGATATCCGGCGGCATCGCTCCCGTTGGTGTCCAATGGTCAGGCCCAGGAGGGTTCACCGCGACCACCGAGGACCTGAGCGGACTCGTTGCCGGTATCTACTCGGCGACCTTGACCGACGCGAACGGGTGCACCCTGATCGTGCCGGTGAACGTGACACAACCAGGACTGTTCTCGATCTCAGCCACGATCAGCGACCACAACGGGTTCGCCGTGAGTTGTTCGGGAGGATCGGACGGTGCCGTGGATGCGAACGTTTCGGGCGGCACCCCACCTTACCAGTTCAACTGGAGCGGCCCGGGCGGATTCAGTGCGGGGCAAGAGGACATCAGTGCGCTGACCGCGGGTACATACGTGCTCTCCGTCAGCGACGCCAACGGGTGTTCCAGTCAGGCGTCCTTCACGCTCGAAGCCCCACCTGTCCTTGACTGGACCACGCAGGTCAGCGAGGTATCCTGTCCCGGTTCAACGGATGGCAGCATCGAGATCACCCTCTCCGGAGGGGTACCCGCGTACTTGACGGCATGGACCGGTCCGAACGGCTTCCTCAGCAGCTCCGAGGACATCAATGCCCTGATGCAGGGAAACTACGTGTTGCTGGTGACGGACATGAATGGTTGTGAGCGCTCCGACTCCATGATGGTCCTTTCCCCGGACAGCCTCCAGCTCAGTGCCTCGACGACCGACCATGGCAACGGGGCCCAAGTGAGCTGCGCAGGTGCGAACGATGGTGGCATCGACCTTGCCGTGACCGGCGGGAATGGTCCATACTCCTTCCTCTGGTCGAACGGACAAGGCTACGGCAGCACCGATGAGGACCTTGCCGGACTGGGTGCCGGGGACTATGATGTGCTGGTGACAGACGCCAATGGCTGTCAGGCCACCTTGAGCGTGCCCATCACGGCACCCGCGCCGCTCACCGTGAACGGACTTGTGTCCGTCATGAACGGGAGCAACGTGAGTTGTGCCGGCGGATCGGACGGTTCGATCGACCTGACCATCGCAGGAGGAACCGGGCCATACTCCACGACCTGGTCCCATGGGCCCACCACCGAGGACCTGGCCGGTCTGTCGGCCGGCAGTTACGACGTGGATGTCGTCGACGCCAATGGATGCAGCGCCACGGCCTCCTTCTCCTTGACGGCCCCGGATGTCCTTGAGAGTGATATGGCTCCTTCCCAGTTCCCCGGAGGTAGTGCCGTCAGCTGTACCGGAGCATCGGACGGGAGCATCGACCTGACCGTGTCGGGTGGAACCGCCCCGATGATGATCTCCTGGTCGGGGCCCGGAGGTTTCTCAGCCAATACCGAGGACATCGATGACCTCGGCGCAGGTGCATACACGGCCACGGTGACCGATGCCAATGGCTGTGTGTTGACCAGCACGGTGACCCTGACGGGCCCTGCGCCACTCCAAGCCCAACTTCTGGTACCCAGCGTGGGTGGCGGGTACGACGTGGCCTGCGCAGGCGACTCCACTGCCAGTGTCCAGGCGGTGGTCTCGGGAGGCACGCCGGGTTATCAGCTCAGCTGGACGGGACCAGATGGGGCCATGGGAACAGGCACGTCCATCACCGGCCTGCCGGTCGGGACCTATTCGCTCCAGGTCACGGACACGCTCGGTTGCACCACCGATGCGTCCGTTTCCATCGACGGCCCCTTGGCATTGTCCGGCATCATCCTGACCTCTGACGACGGTTTCGGGAACCAGGTGAGCTGTTCCGGAGGTGATGGCAGCATCGACCTCCAGGTACAGGGTGGCGTACCGGGATACAGCTTCGATTGGAACGGGCCTGCGGGCTTCGCTTCGGCGACCGAGGACCTGAACGGCCTGAACGCCGGCAGCTACACCCTCGGTGTGACGGATGCCAATGGATGCACCTGGGACACCGCGGTGGTGCTGAACGCCCCGAACGCGCTCGGGACCTCCGTGAGCGTGACACCCAACCCCTGCCCCGGCGCACTGGACGGAGCCATCGATCTGAACGTTCAGGGAGGTGTGGGCCCGTTCACGTATTCCTGGAACGGCCCAGGCATCAGCGGCCTTGACCAGCAGGACCTGAACGGCCTTGCCAGCGGCAGCTATTCCGTGGTCGTGACCGATGCGGCAGGATGCACGACCATCACCGACGTCTCCGTGAGCGGACCGCAGGACCTTCTTGCGAACGCCTACGTATCGTTCTACGGGAGCCATAACCTGCAGTGCGCAGGTGACAGCTCCGGTGTGATCGAGCTGGCACCTTCCGGCGGAACAGCTCCCTATGCCGTCACCACCGTGGCGCCGGGGGGCAATATGCTCGCCGGTCTGCAACTCGATTCCCTGGTCGCCGGGAACTATCTCGTCCAGATCACCGATGCCAATGGCTGTGTGACCGACACGAGCATCACGCTCACCGCACCGAGCGATGGTCTCGATGTGCAGTTGGCGGCCGGTGTGTACCCGAGCGGAACGAACATCAGTTGTCATGGTGCCTCCGACGGATGGATCGATGCCACCGTCCTGGGCGGGATCGGACCCTACCAATTCGCGTGGCGCGGCCCTGACAGCCTGGAATTCTTCACCGAGGACATCTACGGACTCCCGGCCGGCAACTACGCCTACGAACTGGTGGTGGTGGACAGCAACCAATGCACGTTCAGCACGCAGATC
Organism: Flavobacteriales bacterium; assembly: GCA_020635695.1. Classification (GTDB taxonomy): domain Bacteria; phylum Bacteroidota; class Bacteroidia; order Flavobacteriales_F; family PHOS-HE28; genus PHOS-HE28. The sequence goes on from JACJZH010000003.1 coordinate 329,442, forward strand.
ACACTGACCCAACCGGACACCATGCTCATGGGCTCCGTGCTGATCTCCGATCATCCTGGCGGACACGGGGTGAGTTGTGCGGAAAGCACGGATGGGGCCATCGACCTTTCGATCACGGGCGGGAACGGTGGATACCAGGTCTCGTGGACCGGTCCGGGAGGCTTTGGTTCCACGGACAGCATCCTGAACGGCCTCGCCGCAGGCACCTACACGTATTCGGTGACCGATACCAACGGCTGTGAACTCATCGCCGATGTGACCTTGTCGGCTCCCGATCCGTTGGCGGTGGTCATCGACCCCGACCTGCACCCTGGCGGAACCGCCATCTCCTGTGCCGGCTCCGGCGATGGCAGCATCACTGCGACCATCGCAGGCGGAACGGCCGGATACACCTGGGCGTGGAGCGGACCCGGAGTGCCCCCCGCCAGTCCCCTTGGCCTTTCAGCACTTGGCGCCGGCACGTATTGCCTGCAGGTCACCGACACGAACAACTGCATCACGCAGACCTGCATCGAACTGGTGGAACCACAGCCTCTCGATCTCTCCACGACCATCAACGAGGCCGCCTGCGGACAGAACATCGGCACGATCGACCTCACCGTGATGGGCGGGACCGGGCCCTTCGCACCCCTGTGGAGCACCGGAGCCACCTCCGAGGACCTTTCCGGGCTGGCACCAGGCAGCTACCAGGTGCTGGTCTCCGATGCGAACGGGTGTTTGGACAGCCTCACGGCCTTTGTGACCGGCACCCCGGGTGTGGAGCTGATCGCTGACGTGACCGGGTCGCTGTGCAACGATGGGAATGATGGGGCCATCGACCTGAGCATCACGAGCGGTTCAGCGCCCTTCGTCATGGTCTGGAGCAACGGAAGCTCCGACGAGGACCTTTCCGGCCTGACAGCGGGGTGGTACGATGTATCCGTTACCGATGCCAATGGGTGCACCGCCGCACTGGAGGCGGAGGTCACCGAACCAGCTCCGCTGGACGTGGATACGACCGTGTTCCGCTATGCCAATGGCTATGCGATAAGCACGGCGGGTGCGAGCGACGGCAATGTCCAGGTATCCGTTTCCGGAGGGTCGGCACCCTACACCTTCGCCTGGAGCAACGGCGCCACCGGCCAGTTCCAGAGCGGATTGCCCTCGGGCACCTACACCATCACGATCACGGATGCCAATGGATGCATCCGCGTGGTGACCGTGGTACTGGACGAGCCGGACGTACTGGACCTTCCCACTGGTTTCACCCCGAACGGGGACGGCGCCAACGATGTCTATTTCATCCGTGGCCTCGACGGATTCCCGCGCAACACCTTCCTGGTCGTGAACCGCTGGGGAGGGACGGTGTTCGAGACGATCAACTACCGCAACGACTGGGCCGGCACGAACATGAACGGAGAGCCGCTGCCCAACGGCACCTACTTCGTCCTGCTCACCGTGGCGGATGGCACCATCAAGGAACAACGCTATGTGGACCTCCGTCGCTAACACGCACTCCACCCACCCCTCAACGGCCATGAAAAAGCTACTCGCTCCGTTGGTCCTGTTGGCTGCCATGAACGTGGATGCCCAACAGGAGGTGATGACCAGCCAGTACATGTTCAACGGGCTGTTCCTGAACCCGGCCTATGCCGGAACGCACAGCTACTTCAGCACCAGTCTCCTCCACCGGGCACAGTGGTTGAACGTGGAGGGAGCGCCGCGCACGAGCATGTTCGCCATCGATGGTCCGCTGATGAACGAGAAGATGGGCGTGGGCTTCAGCATCGTGCATGACGAGATCGGCGTGAGCCGGGACCTGGACATGAGCGGCAGCTACGCCTACCATCTCCGTCTGGGCGCGGACAGTCGCCTGTCACTGGGCCTCCGCGCCGGATTGTCGGTGTACTCCGCGAACCTGAACGACCTCGTCTACTGGGACGGAGGCGACCAGGTCTACCAAGGCAACATCAGCAACCAGTTGATCGGCAAGTTCGGCTTCGGGTTGTACTGGTACTCGAGCCGGGCCTACGTGGGGTTGTCGGTCCCCACGATCCATGCGGCCGATGGGAACATCACCAGCGACGTGGCCAATGCCCTGGACCACTACTTCACGCAACACTACTACCTGAACGCCGGCCACCTGTTCCCCCTGGGTGAATACTTCGACGTGAAGCCCAGCGTGCTCGTCAAGTACCAGCCCGAGGCACCGGTGCAGGTGGACGTGAACTGCAACTTCCTGTACCGGGAGCGGTTCTGGTTCGGTGCCGGCTATCGGACCGGTGAATCCGTGGTGGGCATGATGGAATACCAGGTGACGCCGCGACTTCGCATCGGCTATGCCTACGACATGAACACCTCGGCCCTGCGCGGCCATACCGGCGGCTCACACGAAGTGATGCTCGGGCTCGACCTGGGCCAGGATGCCGTGCGGATCAAGACCCCCAGATACTTCTGACATGAAGGCGAAACGGACCCCATTCCTGCTCGCGGCCTGCGGCCTGCTCGGCTCCTGTGCCATGCACCATTCCGTGGTGGGTGACAAGGCGTTCGATCGAATGGCCTATGCCGAGGCCGCCAGGCACTACGAGGCAGTCCTCCAACGTCGTCCCGATGATCGCGAGGCGGCCCTTCGTGCCGCGAAGGCATATCACCTTCAGAACCAACACGCCCGGGCCCAGGAACTGCTGGCCCATGCCGCCACGATCGCTCCGCTCACCAGAGAGGAGGACCTCTTGCGCGTGCGTTCATGGATCGCCCTGGAACAGTACGATGAAGCCCGCAAGCAGGTGGACCGTTCGCTGAAGGAGACCCCGGAGGACGGCGAGTTCCTTGCCCTGCAGCGCAATCTGGACGAGCGCACCGTGCTGTTCGCAGATACGAGCCTGTTCACCCTGGAGCATGTCGAACTTCCCGGCATCTCGAACGCGTTCAGCCCCAGCCCGTGCGGAGACAAGCTCCTGATCGCCGCGGACAGGCCGATCTCGGGATCACAGCGCAACCCGTGGAACGGCGAATCCTTCCTCGACCTCTATCTCCTTGACCCCGCCACTGGAACGGTGACCGGACTTCCGGGCGACGTGAACGGCCGGTTCCATGAAGGGCCTGCGGTGATCGCTCCCGATGGACGCACCCTGTACTTCACCCGCAGCGACTATTTCCGCCACCGGCTCGTGAAGGATGAAAGCTCGGTGAGCCATCTCCAACTCTTCCGTGCCACGCTCCACGAGGATGGCAACTGGACCGATGTGCGCGCGTTCGCCTACAACATGGACGGCTACAGCACCGGACATCCGGCGCTGAGCATGAGCGGGGACACCCTGTTCTTCTCCAGCGATCGGCCGGGGGGCCTTGGTGGCAGCGACCTCTACATGTGCACGAGACTTGACAGTTCATGGTCCGTTCCCGAGAACCTCGGTCCGGTGGTCAATACTCCCGGGGACGATGTGTTCCCGACGATCAACGGCAAGGACCTGCACTACTCGAGCACGGGCCACCTGAACCTTGGCGGACTGGACATCTTCCGCACGCGGCCGACCGATGACGGTGGTTGGGCCGAGCCCGAGAACCTGGGATACCCGCTCAATACCTCCGCGGACGACCTGGGGCTGGTGCTTTCGCCGGACGGGTGGAGCGGTCATCTCAGCTCGGACAGGAATGGCGACGATGCGATCTACGCCGTGTCGGTCCATCCTCCTACACTTGCCGTGTACGGCCACATCGTGGACGATGAGGAGGGTGCTCCCATGGCGGGAGCGGAAGTGAAGCTGTTGGACATGACCACAGGTGAAGCGCTCACCTTCTACACGGAGGCCGATGGGAGCTACCTGTTCCCCCTGAAGGCCGGGCACAACTTCCGGATCAAGGGCAGCAAGGACGGCATGTTCACTGAAAGTCGGGACATCGACACCCAGGGACAACGTGTGAGCCATACCTACGAAGAGAACTTCGACCTTGCCCGGGTGGTCGTGGACAAACCGATCGTGGTGGAGAACATCTATTACGACTACGACAAATGGGATATCCGGCCGGAAGCCGCCCAGGAGCTCGACAAGCTGGTACGCCTCTTCAATGACAACCCACAGCTGAGCTTCGAGCTGAGCTCGCACACGGACAGCCGGGCCAGTGACACGTACAACCTGGTGCTATCGGAGGCCCGGGCGAACAGTGCCGTGGACTACCTGGTGCGCTCGGGTGTGGATGCTGCACGCATCACCGCCAAAGGGTACGGTGAAGGCCGACCGGTGAACCGCTGCGTGGATGGCGTGGAATGCTCCGAGGAGGAGCATCAGGAGAACCGACGGACCGAGTTCAAGGTCACCGGGATCAGGGAGCTGGTCTCTTCCCACTAGCCCGGACCTTGCGTCCCTTGGTGGAGGTCCGGGACCCGTGCCCGGCCTTGACGGCCTCGCTGTAGGTGATGCCTTCGCGATGCGAACGCACCCAGGCCAGCACATCGAAATACTTCTGGATGAGGCCTTCGTTCGGGTCCTTGAAGAGGTCGTTCAATCCCTCGTCCAGGGAATCGAACAAGGCCGCACGCTCCTCCTCCTTGTCCGAGCGCGCCAATCGTCTGATGTGATCGATCAGGAGCACCTCCACCTCGTGTGCCCGCTGTTTCTTGCTCAGGAACCGCTGCGTGGACCGCACGATGTACTCCAGGAGGTCGTAGTTGCCGAGCTCATAATGCACGATGAGGTTGAACAGCCTGGCATAGCTGAAGATGTCCTGCCTCAACGTGGGTTCGTTGTCGTTGAGCACCTTGTTCAGCCAGAACAAGGCCTTGTTGACCTCCCCGGCACCGAAATGCACCACGGCCAGCGCATAGTGGAACTCGATCTCATACTCCTTGTGCAATCGACCTCCGAGCTCCTCCATCCCATCGAGCAGGGGAGGCACGAGTTCCAGCGCCCGTTCATGCTCTCCCATGCGGTCGAGCAGCCATAGCTCGCACAGGAAGCTGGCATTGAAGGTCTGGACCTCGATATCGATCCCGCCGAACCCGTCCATTGAGCTCACGGAGCGGATCTGCTCGATGTGCTTGCGCGCATCGTCGAAACGATGCAGTTCGATCTCGGCCAGCACGATGTAGTTCAAGGTGCGCACATAGCGCTTGGGCAGGTCCCGGCGGATCTTCGGATGTCCATCGAGAATGGACCTCACCTTCTCGAACTTCTCCAGGCTCATCGGCCACTCGCGCTTCGCCCAGTGACAGAACCCCTGGGTGTAGTAGCAGATGGTCGCCGCACGCAGGGACTGCGCCGTGTTCTTGCCCTTGATCAACGGATGGTCACTGATCTCCTCGACCATCGCATGCTCCTCCTCGGTGCGGACATGGCCTCCGCTCCTGAACACATAGTTGATCTTGGAATACAGGATATGATAGGCCGCCAGGTTCCGCAGCCGTTCGATCACATCCCGCTCCTCATCGATCAAGGCATCGAGGTCCTTGGTGAACTGTCCGGATTCGTAGGCCTCCTCCAACAGCATCTTCTCCCAGCTCAGCAGTTCGAACCAGTAGTAGAACCGTTCGTTCTCCTGGGCCGTGCGCTTGGCCCTGTGCAGGAGCTTGTTGCACTCCTTGTACAGGGCCTTGTGATAGAGGATCTCGATGTTCTTGATCTCCTGCTTCAACACCCCGCTCACCGAGCTATCGGCATGATATGCCCGGAGCGCCTTGAGGATCAGCTTGTACAGATGGTTCTTCTCCGAAGGGAAGTGCTTCACGAAGGTCTCCCCCTTGAACTGGGCCTTCAGCGCCTTCTCATCATACGCCCGCTGCTTGTCGATCGCATCGAAGATCCTCAGGTAGTTCTTGTCCCCCGACTGGAGCGAGGAATGCAACTTGAAGAACCGCTTCTCCGACTTGGATAGCGAACTGATGAGATCGAAGAGCTCTGTGCTCGGCTTCATGCGATACGGTTCAGGAACCCAAGGTCCACATTCAAATCTAGGGATCCAGACCGCTGGGAACAGGGGGTATCGGAAGACCTTACTTTTGGATGACGATCCTCGTGAGCCGGCCTGGCCATCGCAACGGAACGCCCGATGAACCACCTCACCTTCCCCTTGCTTGCCTTCCTGGGACTCTTGAACACGCTGGCCGTGGCACAGACCACCTGTCAGGAGGCCAGGTCCACAGGCAGGCACGGTCATGAGCTCCGCTCGTCCACTGCCTCGATCAGTGATTCGATCGACCTCCTGCATCACCGGATCGAGCTTGACCTGACCCGGGTGGACCAGGGTGAGATCGGCGGCATCTGCTCCTTGCGGTTCGCACCACGAGTGAACGGGGTGAACACGCTTCCGCTCGACCTGTTGGACCTGACGGTCGATTCCGTGAAGGCAGGCGGTCTTCCGCTCTCCTATTCCCACCTGAACGATCGGTTGATCATCGACCTGGGTCAGCCGTTCGGGCCAGGTGACACGCTGGAGGTCCTGATCGCCTATGGCGGTGACCCTGCCACCGACGCCAGCGGGTTCGGAGGCTTCTACACCGGAGGCAACATCGCCTACAACCTGGGCGTGGCCTTCACGGCACAGCCACATTCGTTCGGCCGTGCCTGGTTCCCCTGCTTTGACAATTTCGTGGAACGCAGCACCTACGAGTTCATCGTGACCACCAAGGGTGGCAGGACGGCCTGGTGCAATGGCGACCTGGTCGCGCAGACCTTTCCGGGTGGGGACACCGTGGTGACGCATTGGGCCATCGACCAGACCATGCCTTCCTACCTGGCGAGCGTGGCCAGCGCGAACTATGTCGTGGCAAGGGATACGTTCCCCACCCTGGCCGGTGGCACGGTACCCGTGGACCTGATCGCCCTTCCCGGCGACACCTCCGACCTGAAGAGCTCCTTTGTACACCTGCCCGATGCCTTCGCCTGTTTCGAACAGCGGTTGGGGCATCATCGGTGGGACCGTATCGGGTATGTGCTGACCCCGGTCGGTGCCATGGAGCACCCCACGAACATCGCCTATCCCAGCTCCATCGTGGACGGAGGCACCACCTATGAGACCACGATGGCACACGAACTGGCCCACCATTGGTTCGGCGATCTGGTCACGTGTGAGCGGGCCGAGGAGATGTACATCAACGAAGGTTTCGCCGAGTACCTGAGCTATGTGTTCGTGGAGCATGTGTACGGCCGTGAGGCCTACATGGACCTGGTCCGTGACAATCACCGCGACATGGTGCATCGTGCACACTTGCGCGACGAAGGATGGTGGGCCCTTGCCGAGGTACCGCAGGACTGGACCTACGGTGACCACAGCTACAACAAGGGCGCTGATGTGCTCCACACCCTCCGCAGCTATCTGGGTGACAGCCTGTTCCACGCGGGTCTCACCGACTTCCTGGTCGCCTTTGCCTTCCAACCCGTGGGAACGGCCGACCTCCGCGATCACCTCTCCCAGGTCACCGGGGTGGACCTCACGGAGTTCTTTGATGATTGGATCCTGCAACCCGGCTGGGCGGCCTTCGAGGTGGACAGCTTCTCCACAGCACCTCAAGGCGGTGAGCATCTGGTCACCGTCCATGTGGAACAGAAGCTCCGCGGCGCGGACCACCCCTACTCGGGTGTGCCCATCACGTTCACCTGCACGGCCGATGACGGCTCCTCCTGGACCACCCCGGACAGCCTGTTCGTCGGTGGGACCTTGACCAGCGTGTCCTTCACCGCCCCCTTCGCGCCGGTCTTTGTTGCCCTGAACACGGACGAACGTCTGGCCCTGGCGATCACTGCGGACACGGACACCCTGAGCGGCACCGGACTGAGGACCTATGGGAACGCGAACCTGCGGCTCACCTTGAACAACGTGCCCGCCCCGACGCCCATCCGCCTGGAACAATATTGGGTGGCCGCCGATCCCTGGGCCGCCGACGCCTGGGCGTGGGTCGTATCACCCGATCGCTGGTGGCGGGTGCAGGCCGACCTGCCACCGGGCACGGACATTGAAGGACGTGTGCTGGTGGACGCGAGACCCACGGTGACCGGGTCCTTGGACCTGGGTCTGGTGCAGGGCGGCGGTGGGGTCGTATTCCACGAGGACAGCCTGGTCCTGCTCCACCGTTCGGACGCCTCCCAGCCCTGGTCCGCTGTTCCAGGCACCTCGGTGCTCACCATCGGCAGCCCAACGGACGGCTATGCGTTCATCGAATTCCCCGAACTGATGGCTGGCGACTATACGCTCGGGTGGCGGCGCAGCGCCGTAGGCATGGGATCCCCCGTCACGGGACCGGAAACACTGATGGTCCATCCGAACCCCGCGGACGAGATGATCATCATCAAGCGAGGGACCGACACAGCGGGTCAACTGCTCCTCCGCGACATGAGCGGCAGGATCGTCAGGAGCATGCCCAGCACGTCGACCCGCACGGTCATGGACGTCCAGGGCCTTGCTGCTGGACAGTATTCCCTGGAGTTCCTCGGGAGCCGTTCACCGGGAGGACCGGTGTCGGTGGTGATCGAGTAGAACGCGGGTCAAGGCACGCAGCGGAGCGACCTTCCCGGATAGTGCGCCGCGGAACCCAGCTGCTCCTCGATGCGCAGCAGTTGATTGTACTTGGCGATCCGGTCGCTCCGAGAAGCGGAACCCGTCTTGATCATGCCACAATTGGTGGCCACGGCCAGATCGGCGATGGTGCTGTCCTCGGTCTCGCCGCTGCGGTGGCTCATCACCGCCGTGTAGCCGGCGCGGTGGGCCATGTCGACCGCTTCCAGCGTTTCGGTGAGCGTACCGATCTGGTTCACCTTCACCAGGATACTGTTGGCGATACCTTCCTCGATGCCCTTCGCCAGGCGATCGGTGTTGGTCACGAAGAGGTCATCGCCGACCAGTTGCACCTTGTCGCCAATGGTCCTGGTCAACCTGGCCCATCCGGCCCAATCATCCTCGGCCATGCCATCCTCGATGCTCACGATGGGGTAGCGCTTCGCCCAATCCGCCCACAGGTCCACAAGCTCATCGCTGGTCAGCACATCCCCGGTGCTTTCCAAGGTGTACCGTTGCTTGCCGGCGTCGTAGAACTCGGTGCTGGCACAATCCAACGCGAGCACGATGTCATCCCCGGGCTTGTAGCCCGCCTTTTCGATGGCCTCCATCACCACCTTCAGGGCATCCTCGTTGCTGGCCAGATCGGGCGCGAAGCCACCTTCATCCCCGACGTTGGTGCCCAGGCCGCGTTCCTTCAGCACCCCCTTCAGGTGATGGAACACCTCCGCTCCCATGCGCAGGCCTTGGGAGAAGCTCGAAGCGCCCACGGGCATGATCATGAACTCCTGCACGTCCACCTTGTTGTCGGCGTGGGCGCCACCGTTCAGGATGTTCATCAGCGGCACCGGAAGCACGGCCGCATTGGCCCCGCCCACGTAACGATAGAGCGGTAGTCCGGCCTCACTGGCAGCCGCCTTGGCCACCGCCAGGCTCACGCCCAGGATCGCGTTGGCACCGAGGTTCGCCTTGTTGGGCGTACCGTCGAGGGAGGTCATCACACGGTCGATGAGGGCCTGTTCGGAGACCCGGGCACCGCGCAGCTCCTCGTCCAGCACGTTGTTCACGTTCTCCACGGCCTTCTGGACACCCTTGCCGAGGTAGCGCTTCTCATCCCCATCCCGCAGTTCCACGGCCTCATGCGCTCCGGTGCTGGCCCCACTGGGCACGGCGGCGCGTCCCATGTGTCCGGCATCGGTGTACACATCGACCTCGATGGTGGGGTTGCCCCGCGAGTCGAGGATCTCACGGGCAAGGATCTTGGCGATCAGCGTCATGGTTCGGTATTCAGGCGTTCTGCTTCGAGGCCCTTTCAACGGGAACCGCCGCGTGCAGGTTCTCCACGAACCGGTCGAAGAGGTAGCGGCTGTCATACGGACCCGGGCCGGCCTCCGGATGGTACTGCACACTGAACACGGGACGGTCCTTCAGCCGGAACCCGGCCACGCTGCCATCGTTCAGGTGCATGTGGGTGATCTCCACCCGTTCATTGGCCTCGGCATCGGTCCGCTTCACCACGAAGCCATGGTTCTGGCTGGTGACCTCATCCTGCCCGGTGGTCAGGTCCTTGACGGGATGGTTGATCCCCCGATGGCCGTGGTGCATCTTCTCCGTGGCCATGCCCAGGCTCTCGCCCAGCAACTGATGGCCCAGGCAGATACCGAAGACCGGAAGACCGGTCCCCACCACCTGCTTCACCAGGTCCACGCTGTCGGGCATCGCCGCCGGATCACCGGGGCCATTGCTCAGCATGAACCCGTCGGGCTTCCAGGCCAGCATGTCGGACAGCGTTGTGCGCATCGGGAACACCCGCACACGGCAGCCGCGTTCGGTGAGGCAGCGCACGATGTTCAGCTTCACCCCGAAATCGACCAGGGCCACCCGGTGCGCTGCATCCTCAGGCCCTTCCTCCCAGGGCTCTTCGCTCGTGACGCGGCTGGACAGCTCCAGGCCTTCCATGGAAGGCACCGAGGCCAGTTGCTTCCTCAACCCGTCCAGATCATCGGTCGCCGTACTGATCAGCGCGTTCTGGGCACCGTGGTCGCGGATGTGACGGACCAGCTGACGTGTATCCACATCGCTGATGCCCACGATGCCATGACGCTTCAGGTAGTCGTCCAGCGATGCGTGGCCACCCGGGCGGCTCCACACCTCGCTGAACTTCTTGACCACGAGGCCTGCGATCTTGACCGAACCGCTCTCCACCTCCTCGTCCTTCACGCCGTAGTTGCCCACGTGCGCGGTGGCCATGGTCATGATCTGGCCGGTGTAACTGGGGTCCGTGAAGATCTCCTGATACCCGGTCATGCCGGTGTTGAAGCAGATCTCGCCGGTGGTGGTGCCCGGAGCCCCCACGGCCCGGCCCTTGAACACGGTGCCGTCCGCCAGGAGCAGAACGGCCTCGGGACGCTGGCTTATGAGCATGTCGCGGCAAAGATACCCGGGGTGAAAAAAGAAGAGGCGCCCAAGGGCGCCTCGTTCTTCACAGCTGTGGAAAACCGTCCGGTCATTCGGCCTTGGCCTCCTCACCACCTTCGGCAGCAGGGGCATCACCGCCCTCCTCGGCCTTGGCCTCGGCTGCCGGCTTCTCGGCGGCCTTCTTGGCACCACCGCTGCTACGGCGGCTCCGGCGGGTCTTCTTCGCATCGGCACCGGCCTTCTCCTTCACGTAGAGCTCGTTGAAGTCGACCAGTTCGATCAGGGCCATCTCGGCCGCATCACCCAGGCGGTTGCCCAGCTTGATGATCCGGGTGTACCCTCCGGCCCGTTCAGCGACCTTGGGCGCCACCTCCCGGAACAGCTCGCTCACCGCCTCCTTGTTCTGGAGGTGGCTGAACACCACACGACGGCTGTGGGTGGTGTCGTCCTTGCTCTTGGTGATCAAGGGCTCCACATAGCGGCGCAGGGCGCGGGCCTTGGCCAGGGTGGTCTCGATGCGCTTGTGCTCGATCAGGGACGCGGCCATGTTGCTCAGCAATGCCGAACGGTGGCCGGCCTTGCGGCCCAGGTGGTTGTTCTTGTTGTTGTGTCTCATGGCAACAGCCTAATGGACGACCGGGAAGGCGGCGCAATTCCGCCTTTCGATCACTCCTTCTCCAGTTTGTACTTGCTCACGTTCATCCCGAAGCTCAGGCCCTTGTTCTCGACGAGGTCCTCCAGTTCGGTCAGGCTCTTCTTGCCGAAGTTGCGGAACTTCAGCAGGTCGTTCTTGTTGTAGGCCACCAGGTCACCGAGGGTCTCGATGTCAGCGGCCTTCAGGCAGTTCAGCGCGCGCACGCTCAGGTCCATGTCCACCAGCTTGCTCTTCAGGAGCTGGCGCATGTGGAGGCTGGTCTCATCGAACTCCTCGACCTCCACCTGCTCCTCCACCTCCAGGGTGATGCGCTCATCGCTGAAGAGCATGAAGTGGTGGATCAGGATCTTGGCGGCCTCCTGAAGGGCATCCTTCGGATTGATGGAACCATCGGTCTCCACCTCGATCGTCAGCTTCTCGTAGTCGGTCTTCTGCTCCACCCGGGTGTTCTCCACGGTGTAGCGCACGTTCTTGATCGGCGTGAAGATCGAGTCGATGTAGATGGTCCCGATCGGGCTGCCCTCCACGCGGTTCTCATCAGCCGGCACATAGCCACGGCCCTTGCCGATGGTGAGCTCCACGTGCAGCTTCACATTGCCCTCCATGCGGGCGATGGTCAGCTCCGGGTTCAGGACCTGGAATCCCGTGGTGTGCTTGCCGATGTCACCTGCGGTGAACCCGTCCTTGCCACCCACGGTGAAGGACACCCGCTCGGTGCTCACGTCCTCCAGCTGACGGCGGAAACGCACCTGCTTGAGGTTCAGGACGATCTCGGTCATGTCCTCGATGACGCCCTTGATGGTGGAGAACTCATGGTCCACACCCTCGATGCGCACCGAGGTGATGGCGAAGCCCTCGAGCGAGGACAAAAGGATGCGACGGAGCGCATTCCCGATGGTGATGCCATAACCCGGCTCGAGCGGACGGAACTCGAACGTGCCGCGCTGGTCATCGGATTCGATCATCGTGACCTTGTCAGGCCGCTGGAAATCAAGGATCGGCATGGTGTTCTGTGTCGGGTTGGGGTCTTACTTCGAGTACAGTTCCACGATGAGCTGCTCCCGGATGTTCTCGGGGATCTGTGCACGCTCGGGCATGGTGATGAACTTGCCGCTCATGTTCGAGCCATCCCACTCCAGCCAGTCGAAGCGCGTGGCGCTCGTGGCCAGGCTGTTGGTGATGGTCTCCAGGGAACGGCTGCGCTCGCGCACGGCGACCACATCACCGGGACGGAGGGTGTAGCTCGGCACGTTCACCACGTCACCGTTCACGGTGATGTGACGATGGCCCACCAGCTGGCGTGCGGCCCGACGCGTGGGAGCGATGCCCAGGCGGTAGACGGTGTTGTCCAGGCGTGCCTCGCAAAGCTGCAGCAGCGTCTCGCCGGTGATGCCCTTGCGGCTGGCCGCGGCCTGGAACATCTTCTGGAACTGGCGCTCCAGCAGGCCGTAGGTGTACTTGGCCTTCTGCTTCTCCGCAAGCTGAACGGAATATTCGCTCTGCTTGCCGCGCCGGCGGTTGGGACCGTGCTGGCCGGGCCCATAGGGCTTGCGGTCCATCCACTTGTCCTCCCCGTAGATCGGCTCCTTGAAGCGGCGGGCGATCTTGGTCTTGGGTCCTCTGTAACGTGCCATGGTCTGTCGTTCGTCCTGGTTCTTACACGCGACGCTTCTTGGGCGGGCGGCATCCGTTGTGCGGCATCGGCGTCACGTCGATGATCTCGGTGACCTCCACGCCGCTGTTGTGCAGGGAGCGGATGGCCGATTCACGGCCGGAGCCCGGTCCCTTCACGAACACCTTCACCTTCCGCAGACCCAGTTCGTGGGCTTCGCGGGCGGCCTCCTCGGCGGCCACCTGGCCGGCGTAGGGCGTGTTCTTCTTGCTGCCCCGGAAACCCATCTTCCCGGAGGAGGACCAGCTGATCACCTCGCCCTTGTTGTTGGTGAGGCTGATGATCAGGTTGTTGAAGGTCGCGTGGATGTGGGCCTGGCCATAGGCCTCGACCACCACGTTCTTCTTCTTCTTGCCGGACTTTCTATCCTGCTTTGCCATGTCTGTCGGTCGCTAATGGGTGCCGTTCAGCGGTGTCGCTTACTTGGTCGCTTTCTTCTTGTTGGCCACGGTCTTCCGCTTGCCCTTCCGGGTGCGGGCGTTGGTGCGTGTGCGCTGGCCGCGCAACGGCAGGCCTGCACGGTGACGCACCCCGCGGTAGCACCCGATGTCCATCAGGCGCTTGATGCTGAGCTGTGTCTCCGACCGGAGCGCACCCTCCACCTTCACCTCGTCGATGATGAACTGGCGGATGCGGCCCTGCTCGTCGTCGTCCCAATCCTGGACCTTCTTGTCCGGATCCACGTCGACGGCCTTCAGGATGTCCAGCGCCCTGCTGCGCCCGATCCCGTAGATGTACGTGAGACCGATGCAGCCGCGCTTGGTCTTGGGTAGGTCGATGCCTGCGATACGTGCCATGATGCCGTGGTATGAGTTCCTCAGCCTTGACGCTGCTTGAACTTCGGGTTCTTCTTGTTGATGATGTACAGACGCCCCTTGCGGCGGACGATCTTGCAGTCCGCCGAGCGTTTCTTGAGTGATGCCCTGACCTTCATCGCTTTGGGTGCTTAGCTCTTGTATCGGAACGTGATCCGGCCCTTGGACAGGTCATAGGGGCTCATCTCCACCTTCACCTTGTCGCCCGGGAGGATCCGGATGTAGTGCATGCGCATCTTGCCGGAGATGTGGGCCGTGATCACGTGCCCGTTCTCAAGCTCCACGCGGAACATGGCATTGCTCAGCGCCTCCTTGATGACGCCGTCCTGCTCGATGTTCCCTGTCCTTGCCATATCGTTCGTTCCTGTGTTCCGTTCGTTCGTGTTCCGTTCCTATCCGTGTTCCACTGCGTTCAATGCCTCTTCGATGAAGCTGAACGTTGAAAGGACCTCCGCCCCGCCGGGGCGCACCACCACGGTGTGCTCGAAATGCGCGCTCGGGAGGCCGTCCTCCGTCACGATCGTCCAGCCGTCGTCCAGCTGGCGCACTTCCTTGCGCCCCATGTTGATCATGGGCTCGATGGCGATCACCAGGCCGTTGCCGAGCTTCACACCATGCCCCCGCCGCCCGTAGTTGGGCACCTCGGGGGCCTCGTGCAGCTTGCGGCCCACACCATGCCCCACCAGCTCCCGCACCACGCTGTAGCCTTTCGACTCTGCATGCGATTGGATGGCGTGACCGATGTCGCCCGTGCGGTTGCCGTCGGCCGCCGCGGCGATGCCGCGCTCCAGACACTCCTTCGTCACGTCCAGGAGCGCCCTCACTTCGGGCTTCACCTCTCCGATCCGGAAGGTGTACGCACTGTCACCATAGAAGCCGTTCATGAGCACACCGCAGTCGATGCTCGCCACGCTGCCATCCTCCAGGACGCGTTCGCCCGGGAGCCCATGCACCACCTCGTGGTCCACGCTGATGAGCAGGGTGCTGGGGCATCCGTAGAGCCCCTTGAAGCCCGGCACCGCTCCGTGGTCGCGGATGAACTCCTCCGCGATCCGGTCCAGGTCGGCCGTGCTCGCACCGGGCGCGATGTGGCGTGCCACTTCGGCCAAGGTCCTTCCAACAAGCAAAGAACTCTCCCTCACCAATGCGATCTCCTCCTCGCCCAGGATGTTCACGGAACGTCCCATGAACCTATCCGGCGAGGCCGAAGGCCGCTCCTCCTGCCCTGCCCTTGATGCGGCCCGACTTCATCAGACCGTCATAGTGCCTCATCAACAGGTGGCTCTCGATCTGCTGCAGGGTGTCCAGCAGGACGCCCACCATGATCAGCAGCGAGGTGCCACCAAAGAACTGTGCGAATCCCTGCTTCACGCCGAAAATGAGCGCGAAGGCGGGAAGGATGGCCACCAACCCCAGGAAGATGGCACCCGGCAGGGTGATCCTGGAGAGCAGCTCATCAATGTGATCGGAGGTGCGCTTGCCCGGCTTCACGCCCGGGATGAAGCCCCCGTTGCGCTTCATGTCGTCGGCCAGCTGCATCGGGTTCACCGTGATGGCGGTGTAGAAGTAGGTGAACAGCACCACCATGGAGAACAGCAGGAAGTTGTACCAGAAGCCGCCGAAGTCGCTCAATGCGAGGAGGAATCCGGGGGGCTCCTCGAAGGCCTGGGCCAGGTACAAGGGGATCATCACGATCGCCTGGGCGAAGATGATGGGCATCACACCTGCGGCGTTCACCTTCAGGGGGATGTAGTTCCGGACACCTCCATACTGCTTGTTGCCCTGCACACGCTTGGCGAACTGCACGGGGATGCGGCGGGTGCCCTGCACGAGCAGGATGGTGCCCGCGATGATCAGCAGCCAGATGACCACCTCCACCAGCAGCAGCACCAGTCCGCCTCCGCCGGGACCGGTGCGGCCCACGACCTCCTGGATGAAGGCCTGCGGCAGGTTGGCGATGATGCCGATCATGATCAACAGGGAGATGCCGTTGCCGAGACCGCGCTCGGTGATGCGCTCACCCAGCCACATGACGAACAGCGTGCTGGAACTGAGGATGACCACACTGGTGAACATCCAAAAGGTGCCTTCAGGACGTGCGCTCGCGTCGATCGTGGCGTAGATGTAGCTCGGAGCCTGGAACACGCAGATCAGGATGGTGAGGTAGCGGGTCCACTGGTTCAGGCGGCGACGACCGCTCTCCTCGCGCTGCATCTTCTGGACGGCCGGAACGGCGATGCCCATGAGCTGCACGATGATGGAGGCGGAGATGTAGGGCATGATGCCCAGGGCGAAGATGCTCGCCCGGGTGAAGGCCCCTCCGGTGAAGATGGACAGCAGCTCGACCAGACCACCCGATCCAGTGGCCGAAGAGGCCAGTCGGGCGCTGTCCACGCCGGGCAGCACGATGAAGCTCCCGATGCGGTAGACCAGCAGCAGGCCCAGCGTGATCAGGATCCGCTTGCGCAGCTCCTCGATCCGCCAGATGTTCCTGATGGTGTCGATCAGGTTCTTCATGCCTCCTTCTGCTCGGTGGCGCCGGCCACGGTGGCCTTGCCTCCCTTGGATTCGATGTGTGCCTTGGCCGTGGCGCTGAACGCGTCGGCGGTGATGTCGAGGGCTCCCTTGAGCTCACCACGTCCCAACACCTTCACCTTGTCGTTCTTGGCGATGAGGCCGTTCTCACGCAGCACGGCGGGATCGATCGCCTTCAGGCCCTTGCCCTCGGCCAGGGTCTGCAGGGCATCGAGGTTGATGCCCTTGTACTCGACGCGGGTGGGGTTCTTGAAGCCGAACTTGGGCACGCGGCGCTGCAGCGGCATCTGGCCGCCCTCGAAACCGCGCTTGCGGCTGTAACCGCTGCGGCTCTTGGCGCCCTTGTGGCCGCGCGTGGAGGTGCCCCCCCGGCCGGAGCCTTCGCCCCGTCCGATGCGCTTTTCCTTCTTGGTGGCCCCCTTGGCCGGTCTCAGATCGCTGAGGTCCATGTCCTTCGTTCGTTGATGGTTACGCCTGCTCCTCCACGCGCACCAGGTGGTGCACCTTCTCGACCATGCCGCGCACCTGCGCGGTGGCCTCCAGTTCGTTCCGCTTGCCGATGCGGCCGAGACCCAGTGCGCGCAGCGTCGCCTTCTGGCGGGCGGGGCACTTGATCTGGCTTCGGACCTGGGTGATGATCAGCTTGTTCATGTCTTCATGGCCTTGGGGAGGCCGTTCCCGTTCATCCATTGAACACCTTCTCCATCTTCACCCCGCGCTGCCGGCTCACCGCATGGGCGTCGCGCAGGTTCGTCAGGGCCTCGATCGTGGCCTTCACCACGTTGTGCGGGTTGCTCGAGCCCTTGCTCTTGGCCAGCACGTCGGTGATGCCCACGCTTTCCAGCACGGCACGCATGGCGCCTCCGGCGATCACACCGGTACCATGCGCGGCCGGCTTCAGCAGGATGCGGGCGCCGGCGTACTTGCCGTCCTGGGCGTGCGGGATGGTGCCCTTCAGCACCGGCACCTTCACCAGGTTCTTCTTGGCATCGTCGATGCCCTTGGCGATGGCCTCCTGCACCTCCTTGGCCTTGCCCAGGCCGTGGCCCACCACGCCGTTCTCGTTCCCCACCACCACGATGGCGGAGAAGGTGAAGGTGCGGCCACCCTTGGTCACCTTGGTCACGCGGTTCAGGGCCACGAGCCTGTCCTTCAGCTCGAGGTCGCTGCTCTTGACCTTCTTGATGTTAGCTTCTGCCATGTCGGATCGGTGATCAGAATTGGAGCCCTCCTTCGCGGGCGGCGTCGGCGAGGGCTTTCACCCGGCCGTGGTACAGGTATCCGTTGCGGTCGAAGACCACCGAGGCGATACCGGCGGCCTTCGCCTTCTCGGCGATCGCCTGGCCCACGATGCGGGCCTGCTCGGTCTTGGCCACCTCGTTGGCCTGCTTGTCCTTGAGGGACGACGCGGAGGCCAGCGTGCGGCCGTTCTCGTCGTCGATGATCTGGGCATAGATGCCCTTGTTGCTGCGATAGACCGAGAGGCGGGGACGCTCCGGGGTGCCCTGCACCTTCCGGCGTACCCGGACCTTGATCTTCGCGCGTCGTGCGTTCCTGTCGAATGCCATGGCCTGTCTTATTTACCGGCAGCCTTGCCCGCCTTGCGACGGATGTTCTCACCGACGAAGCGTACACCCTTGCCCTTGTAGGGTTCCGGCTTGCGCAGCGAACGGATCTTCGCCGCCACCTGGCCCACGAGCTGCTTGTCGGGGCTTTCCAGGCGGACGATCGGGTTCTTCCCCTTCTCCTGCTGGGCCGTGACGCTGATCTCGTCCGGCAGGGCCAGGGTGATGTTGTGCGAATAGCCCAGGGAGAGCTGGAGCAGCTGGCCCTTGGCGGTGGCGCGGTAGCCCACGCCCACCAGTTCCTGCTCGATCACGAAGCCCTCGCTCACACCCTTCACCATGTTGGCCATCAGCGCACGGTAGAGGCCGTGCTTGGCCCGGTGGTGCTTCTGGTCGGTGGGGCGCGCCACGGTGAGCACGCCGTCCTCGAGCTTCAGTTCCAGGTCGGGGTCCACCCGCTGGGTGAGGGTGCCCTTGGGGCCCTTCACGGAGACCACGTTCTTTTTGTCGATCGTGACCTCCACCCCCTGCGGGATGTTGATCGGTGCTAGTCCAATGCGTGACATCGTCTCGTGGTCCTGGTTGTTCAGCTTACGTAACAAAGCACTTCACCACCCACCTTCAACTGGCGCGCCTCCTTGTCGGTGATGACGCCGCGGCTGGTGGAGATGATGGCCACACCGAGCCCGTTGAGCACGCGGGGCAGCTTGTCGCTGTGGGCGTACTTGCGCAGGCCGGGACGGCTCACGCGCTGCAATTCGCGGATGGCGGACTGGCGGGTCTGCGGGTCGTACTTGAGGGCGATCTTGATGAGGCCCTGCTTGCCGTCCTCCTCGGTCTTGTAGGACAGGATGTAGCCCTTGTCGTAGAGGATCCGCGTGATGTCCTTCTTGAGGTTGCTCGCGGGCACCTCCACCACCTTCTTGCGGGCCTGGATGGCGTTCCGCAGACGGGTCAGGTAGTCGGCGATGGGATCGGTGGTCATCTTGCCTGTCGTTGATCGTTGGTCACCAGCTGGCCTTGGTCACGCCCGGGATCTTGCCCTCGAGCGCCATCATGCGGAACACGTAGCGGGACACGCCGAAGGTGCGCATGTAGCCCTTGGGGCGTCCGGTCAGTTGGCAGCGGTTGTGCTTGCGCACGCGGCTGCTGTTGGCCGGCAGCTGCTGCAGCTTCGTCCACTCACCCGCCTCCTTCAGCGCGGCGCGCTTGGCGGCGTACTTCTCCACCAGCTTGGCGCGTTTGCGCTCGCGTGCTTTCATCGATTCCTTGGCCATCTCTCTTCTGGCTTTATTGCTTGTCCTTGTCGGCGAACGGGAAGTCGAAGGCCTTCAGCAGGGCCTTGGCCTCCTGGTCGGTCTTCGCAGTGGTCACGAACGTGATGTCCATGCCCTGGATCCGGTCGGTCTTGTCGATGTCGATCTCCGGGAAGATGATCTGCTCCTTCACCCCGAAGGTGAAGTTGCCACGGCCGTCGAAGCCGGAGGCCTTCACCCCGCGGAAGTCGCGGGTCCGCGGCAGGGCCACGGCGATCAGGCGGTCCAGGAACTCGAACATCCGGTCGCCCCGCAGGGTCACCCGCGAGCCGATGGGCATGCCCTTCCGCAGCTTGAAGTTGCTGATGTCGCGCTTGGACACGGTGGGCACGGCCTTCTGACCGGCGATGATGCTCATCTCGGCCACGGCGGATTCGACGATCTTGCGATCGGCCACGGCGGCACCCAGTCCCTGGTTGATGCTGATCTTCACCAGGCGGGGCACCTGCATGGGGCTCTTGTACCCGAACTCCTTCTGCAGGGCGGGGGCCACCTCCTTCTGGTATTTGGCGCGAAGCCTCGGTTCGTAGCTCATCACTTGATCAGATCTCCGGTGCGTTTGCTGTAGCGGGCCAGTTTCCCGTCCTGCTCCTTCTTGCGGCCCACACGCGTGGGTTCACCGCTCTTGGGGTCGATCAGCATCAGGTTGCTGATGTGGATGGGGGCCTCCTTCTTGAGGATACCACCCTGCGGGTTCTCGGTGGTGGGCTTGCTGTGCTTGGTGACCATGCGCAGGCCCTCCACGATGGCGGTCATCTTCCGGCGTTCCACCTCGAGCACACGGCCTTCACGGCCCTTGTCCTCGCCGGCGATCACCTTCACCATGTCGCCCTTCTTGATGTGCAGCTTCTGTTGCATCGCTCGTTCGTTCTTCGGGTCAGAGCACCTCGGGCGCCAGGGAGATGATCTTCATGAACTTCTTCTCGCGCAGCTCCTTGGCCACGGGTCCGAAGATGCGGGTGCCCCGCATCTCACCCTGGCCGTCGAGCAGCACCACCGCGTTGTCGTCGAAGCGGATGTAGCTTCCGTCCTTGCGGCGCAGCTCCTTCTTGGTGCGCACCACCACGGCCTTGTGCACGGTGCCCTTCTTGGCGTTGCCATTGGGCATGGCGTCCTTCACGCTCACCACGATGGTGTCACCGATCCGGGCGTAGCGCCGGGCGGTGCCGCCCAGCACACGGATGCAGAGCACCTCCTTGGCGCCGCTGTTGTCGGCCACGTTCAACCGGGATTCCTGCTGGATCATCGTTCAGTCTTATTTGGCGCGTTCGATCACCTCCACCACCCGCCAGCGCTTGAGCTTGCTCATCGGACGGGTCTCCATGATGCGCACGGTGTCACCCACATGGCAGTCGTCGCTCTCGTCGTGCGCCATGAACTTCTTCGAGCGCTTCACGAACTTGCCGTACTTGGCGTGTTTCACACGGCTCTCGACGGTGACCACGATGCTCTTGTTCATGCCGTCGCTGGTCACGATGCCGATCCGTTCCTTCCTGAGGTTCCGTTCCATGTCCCGTGTCATTGGGCGTTGTTGGCGTTCAGTTCGCGGGCCCGCAGCTCGGTGAGCACCCGGGCCACGTCCTTGCGCTTGCGGTTGAGTTCCGCCGGGCTCTCGATCGGGCTCACGGCATGATCGAAGCGCATGCGGGTCAGCGACGCGCGCTCCTCCTGCAGCTTGTCCTGCAGCTCCTGGAGCGTCAGGTCCTTGAGGTCCATCCCTTTCTTCTTCATGGCTCGGCTCACTTGCCGTCGTAGTCCTCGCGGACCACGAACTTGGTCTTGATCGGGAGTTTCTGGGCGGCGAGGCGCAGGGCCTCCTGGGCGGTCTCCAGGGAAACGCCCTCGCATTCGAACAGGATCCGTCCGGGGTCCACCACGGCCACCCAGTGGTCCAGGGAGCCCTTGCCCTTACCCATCCGCACTTCGGCGGGCTTGGAGGTCACGGGCTTGTCCGGGAAGATCTTGATCCACACCTGGCCTTCACGCTTCATGTAGCGGGTGAGGGCCACACGGGCGCTTTCGATCTGCCGGCTGGTGATCCAGGCGGGTTCCAGGGCCTTGAGGCCGAAGGAGCCCAGGGCCACCCGGTGACCGCGCTGGGCATTGCCCTTCATGCGGCCCTTGTGCATGTTGCGACGACGCGAACGCTTGGGTTGCAGCATGGCTTACTTGTTCATGCGGTTAGGACGACGGCCACCGGGGCGCCCGCCTGCGCGGGGAGCCTTGGGGCCCTTCTGCTGTCCGGCGTTGGGGCTCAGGTCGCGCTTGCCGTACACTTCACCGCGCATGATCCAGCACTTCACCCCGATGCGGCCCATCTTGGTGTGCGCCTCGGAGATGGCGAAGTCGATGTCGGCACGGAAGGTGTGCAGGGGCACGCGGCCCTCGCGATAGCTTTCGGTACGGGCGATCTCGGCGCCGTTCAGACGGCCGCTCACCTGCAGCTTGATGCCCTCGGCACCCATGCGCATCGTGCTGGCCACGGCCATCTTCATGGCGCGGCGGAAGCTGATGCGGCCCTCGAGCTGACGTGCGATGCTGTCGGCCACGAGCTTGGCGTCGAGCTCAGGACGCTTGATCTCGAAGATGTTGATCTGGACGTCCTTGCCCGTGAGCTTCTTCAGCTCCTCGCGCAGCTTGTCCACCTCGGCACCGCCTTTTCCGATGATGACGCCCGGGCGGGCGGTGTTGATCGTGACGGTCACCAGCTTCAGCGTGCGCTCGATGATCACCTTGCTCACGCTGGCCTTCTTCAGGCGGGTGGCCAGGTACTGGCGGATCTGCTCGTCCTCGACGAGCTTCTCGGTGTAGTTGTCCCCACCATACCAGTTGCTGTCCCAGCCCTTGATGAAGCCCAGGCGGGTGCCGGTCGGATGTGCTTTCTGTCCCATGGATCGGTTCTCGGGCTCGTTCAGTTGGCGGTGTCGACGATGAGGGTGACGTGGTTGCTCCGCTTCACCATGCGGTAGGCACGACCCTGGGGGGCGGGCAGCATGCGCTTCAGGCCGCGTGCCTCGTCCACCATGATGGTCTTCACCACCAGGTCGGCCTCGTCGGCGCGCTGGCCTTCGTGCTTGGCCTCCCAGTTCGCGATGGCGCTCATCAGGAGCTTCTCCAGGTCGCGGCTGCTGTGCCGGGTGCTGAAGCGCAGGATGTCCAGCGCCCGCTCCACCTTCTCACCACGGATCAGGTCGGCCACCTGGCGCATGCGCCGGGGGCTGGTGGGCACGTTGCGCAGCTTGGCGATGGCCACGTCCTTCATGGCCTCCTTGCGCGCCTTGGCGTTCTTTTCCTTGCGTCGCATCGTCTGTTACTTGCGGTTACCGGAGTGGCCGCGGTAGGTGCGCGTCGGGGCGAACTCGCCCAGCTTGTGGCCCACCATGTTCTCGGTCACGTACACCGGGATGAACTTGTTGCCATTGTGCACCGCTACCGTCAGCCCCACGAAATCGGGGGTGATGGTGGAGGAGCGCGACCAGGTCTTGATCACGTTCTTCTTGCCGGATGACTTGGCGTCCAGCACGCGCTTCTCCAGCTTGTAGTGGACGAACGGCGGTTTCTTCAGCGAACGGCTCATGGTCTATCTGCTTCAGGCACGCTTCTTCCGCTTGGCGCGCTCGATGATCAACTTGTTGCTCTGGTTCTTCGGCCGGCGGGTCTTCTGACCCTTGGCGAAGATCCCGTTGCGGGAACGCGGGTGACCGCCGGAGGCCCGGCCCTCACCACCGCCCATCGGGTGGTCCACCGGGTTCATCGCCACCGGACGGGTGCGCGGACGGCGACCCAGCCAACGGCTGCGGCCGGCCTTCCCGCTGCGCTGCAGCATGTGCTCGGAGTTGCCCACCGTGCCCACCGTGGCCATGCAGCTGGTGAGCACCATGCGCAGTTCACCGCTCGGCATCTTCAGCGTGGCGTACTTGCCTTCGCGGGCGCTCAGCTGGGCGAAGGTGCCCGCGCTGCGTGCGATGGCGCCACCCTTGCCGGGGCGCAGTTCGATGTTGTGCACCACCGTACCGAGCGGGATCTCGCTCAGCGGCAGGGAGTTGCCCACTTCGGGGGCCACGTCCTTGCGGCCGCTCAGCAGGGCCTGGCCCACCTTGAGGCCGTTCGGTGCCAGGATGTACCGCTTCTCGCCATCGGCATACACCAGCAGGGCGATGCGTGCGGAACGGTTCGGATCGTACTCGATGGTGCTCACCGTGGCGGGCACACCGTACTTGTCGCGCTTGGTGTCGATCTGCCGGTACCGGCGCTTGTGACCACCGCCGATGTAGCGCATGGTCATCTTGCCCTGGTTGTTCCGGCCGCCCGACCGCTGCGTACCCTTGGTCAGGGACTTCTCCGGACGCCCCGCCGTGATGTCGGAGTTGTCGGAGATGATCCGGTGACGGGTGCCCGGAGTGACGGGGTTGAGTTTCTTGACGCCCATGGGTCTCTGTGCTCTCGTCGGTTATCAGATGCTGCCGTACAGGTCGATGGCCTCACCCTCCTTCAGGGTGACGATGGCCTTCTTGTAGCTGGACGTGCGGCCGCGCAGGATGCCGTTGCGGGTGTACCGCGTGCGGTCCTTGCCGGGAACGATCATGGTACGCACGCCGGTGACGGTCACGCTGTACTGCTCCTCCACGGCGCGTTTGATCTGCACCTTGTTGCTCTTCTTGTCCACCACGAAGCCGTAGCGCCCTTCGCTCTCGGTCTGGGCGGTCATCTTCTCGGTGATGATCGGACGGATGAGGATCTGGGACATGGCTTACTTGGTGAGGGTGGCCTCCAGCGGGGCGATCGCGTCCTGCACGATCAGCACGCCGTTGGCGTTCATGATGTCATAGGTGTTCACCTCGGCGGCCGTCACCACCCGGGTACCGGGGATGTTGCGGGCGCTCATGAGCACGTTCTCGTCACGGCCCGAGAGCACCAGCAGGCTCTTGCGACCCTTGAGCTCGAGCTTGGCCAGCATGCCGGCGTACTCCTTGGTCTTCGGGGCGCTCAGGGCCACGGCGTCCAGCACCTTGATGGCGCCGTCCTTGGCCTTGTGGGTCAGGGCCGAGCGGCGGGCCAGGTCCTTCACCTTGCGGTTCAGCTTGAAGCCGTAGTCGCGCGGCCGGGGACCGAACACGCGGGGACCTCCGCGGAACAGCGGGTTCTTGATGCTGCCCTTCCGGGAGCCACCGGTCCCTTTCTGGCGGTGCAGCTTGCGGGTGGAACCGGAGATCTCGCTCCGCTCCAACGTCTTGTGGGTGCCCTGACGGCGGTTGGCCAGGTGCTGCTTCACGTCCAGCCAGATGGCATGGTCGTTCGGCTCGATGCCGAAGACGGCGTCGCTGAGCTTGGCCTTCTTGCCGGTGGACTTTCCGTCCGTGCCGTAGATCTCGAGTTCCATCTTACTTCCAGATGATCACGTGACCGCCCTTGGGGCCGGGAACGGCACCCTTGAGCACGATCAGGTTCCTGTCCTTGTCCACCTTGAGCACCTTCAGGTTCTCGGTGGTCTCCTGCTTGCCTCCCATGCGGCCCGCCATGCGCATGCCCTTGAACACCCGCGAGGGGTAGGAGCTGGCGCCCACGGAACCGGGGGCCCGGTTCCGGTCGTGCTGGCCGTGGGTCTGGTCGTTCACCCCGGAGAAGCCATGACGCTTCACCACGCCCTGGAAGCCCTTGCCCTTGCTGCGGGAGGTGACCGTGACGTAGCTGCCCTCCTCGAAGATGGACACGTCCACCTGGTCGCCCAGGGCGTACTCCTCCTCGAAGTCCTTGAACTCGTGCGCACGCGCCTTGGGGCTGGTGCCCGCCTTGGCGAAGTGGCCGACCAGGGCCGCCGGGGTGTTCTTCTCCTTGCGCTCGCCGTAGGCAAGCTGCACGGCCTTGTAGCCGTCCTTGTCACGGGTCTTGACGTGGGTCACCACGCAGGGCCCCGCCTCCAGGACGGTGCAGCCGACCAGCTCCTCTCCATCGTAGAGGCTGGTCATGCCCATCTTCTTGCCGATCAATCCGCTCATGGCTCTTGCGTGTTATCCGTCAGACCTTGATCTCCACGTCCACCCCGCTCGGCAGTTCGAGCTTCATCAGGGCATCGATGGTCTTGCTGCTGGAGCTGTAGATGTCCATGATGCGCTTGTAGCTGCTGAGCTGGAATTGCTCGCGGGCCTTCTTGTTCACGTGCGGTGAGCGCAGTACGGTGAAGATGCGCTTGTCGGTGGGCAGGGGGATGGGACCGCTCACCACCGCACCGGTGCCCTTCACCGTCTTCACGATCTTCTCGGCGCTCTTGTCGACGAGGTTGTGATCGTACGACCGCAGCTTGATCCGGATCTTTTGGGTCATCGTTCTTCGTGTGATCAGGCAGAGACCTTGCCGCGGACCTTGGCCAGCACCGCTTCGGTGACGTTGGCCGGGGCCTCGGCGTAATGACTGAATTCCATGGTGCTGCTGGCACGACCGCTGGAGAGCGTGCGCAGCGAAGTGACGTAGCCGAACATCTCACTGAGGGGCACCTTGCCCTTGATGGCCTTGGCGCCGCCCCGGTCGTCCATGCCCTCCACCTGGCCGCGACGGCGGTTCAGGTCGCCCACGATGTCGCCCATGTTCTCCTCGGGTGTCACCACCTCGATCTTCATGATGGGCTCCAGCAGGACGGGCTTGCACTTGGGCAGGGCGTGGCGGAACGCCGCCTTGGCGGCCACCTCGAAGCTCAGCTGGTCGGAGTCCACGTTGTGGAAGCTTCCGTCGTACAGCGTCACCTTCAGGCTCTCCATCGGGTAGCCGGCGAGCACGCCGTTCTGCAGCGAGGCCGCGAAGCCCTTCTGCACCGAGGGGATGAATTCCTTCGGGATCACACCGCCCTTGATCTCGTCGACGAACTCCAGGCCCGTCTTCTCCAGATCGGTCTGGGGCTCGATGCGGACGTGGATGTCGGCGAACTTGCCTCGGCCACCGGTCTGCTTCTTGTACACCTCGCGGTGCTCCACATTGCCGGTGATGGCTTCCTTGTACTTCACCTGGGGGGCACCCTGGTTGCACTCCACCTTGAACTCGCGGCGCAGACGGTCCACGATGATCTCGAGGTGCAGTTCGCCCATGCCGCTGATCACGGTCTGGCCGGTCTCGTCGTCGGTGTGCACCTTGAAGGTGGGGTCCTCCTCGGCCAGCTTGGCCAGGCCGTTGCCCAGCTTGTCCATGTCGGCCTGGCTCTTGGGCTCCACCGCGACACCGATGACCGGGTCGGGGAAGCTCATGCTCTCCAGCACGATGGGCTTCTTCTCATCGCACAGGGTGTCTCCCGTGCGGATGTCCTTGAAGCCCACGCCGGCACCGATGTCACCGGCCTCGATGGCCTCCACCGCGTTCTGCTTGTTGGAGTGCATCTGGAAGATCCGGCTGATGCGCTCGTTCTTGTTCGTGCGCATGTTGCGCACGTAGCTGCCCGCGTCGATCTTGCCGCTGTAGCAGCGGAAGAAGCACAGACGGCCCACATAGGGATCCGTGGCGATCTTGAACGCCAGGGCGGCCATGGGCTCGTCCGGGTCGGGGCGGCGGATGATGGTCTCACCGCTGTCCGGGTCCGTGCCTTCCACCGCGTCGATGTCCACCGGGCTGGGCAGGTAGGCCATCACGGCGTTCAGCATGGTCTGCACGCCCTTGTTCTTGAAGGCGGAACCGCAGAGCACCGGGGTGATGCTCATGCTGATGGTGGCCTTCCGGATGGCGGTCATGATCTCGGCCTCGGTGAGGCTGTCGGGGTCCTCGAAGAACTTCTCCATGAGGGCCTCATCGCTCTCGGCCACGGCCTCGATCAGGTGGTTGCGCCACTCCTGCACGGTCTCCTCCAGGTCGGCGGGGATGGACACCTCCTCCCAGGTCATGCCCTGATCGGATTCGTTCCACACCATGCCGCGCATGTTGATCAGGTCGACGACACCCTTGAACTCGGCCTCGGCACCGATGGGCACCTGCAGGGGCACGGGGTTGGCGCCCAGGCGCTCCTTGATCTGACCGACGACGCTGAAGAAATCGGCGCCGCTGCGGTCCATCTTGTTCACGAAGGCCAGGCGGGGCACGTTGTACTTGTTGGCCTGGCGCCACACGGTCTCGCTCTGGGGCTCCACGCCGCCCACGGCGCAGAACAGGGCCACGGCACCATCGAGCACGCGCAGGGAACGCTCCACCTCCACGGTGAAGTCCACGTGGCCCGGGGTGTCGATGATGTTCATCTTGTACTCCTGGTCGCGGTACTTCCAGAAGGTGGTGGTGGCGGCGCTGGTGATGGTGATCCCCCGCTCCTGCTCCTGCTCCATCCAGTCCATGGTGGCGGCACCGTCGTGCACCTCACCGATCTTGTGTACCAGACCGGTGTAGTACAGGATGCGCTCCGTGGTGGTGGTCTTACCGGCATCGATGTGGGCCATGATGCCGATGTTGCGCGTGTATTTCAGGTCCCTCTTGGCCATGGGTGTCCTTGTGCTTCGGTTGTTCAGAAGCGGAAGTGGCTGAAGGCCTTGTTGGCCTCCGCCATGCGGTGGGTCTCCTCCTTCTTCTTGAAGGCCGCACCCTCTTCGCGGGCGGCGGCCATGATCTCGTTGGCGAGCTTCTGCGCCATGCTGCGCTCGTTCCGCTGACGGCTGTAGCCGATCAGCCACTTCACCGCCAGGCTCCGCTTGCGCTCGTCGCGCACGGGCTGGGGGATCTGGAAGTTGGCACCGCCCACGCGGCGGGTGCGTACCTCCACCTGGGGGGTCACGTTCGTCACGGCCTTGCGCCAGATCTCGAGACCCTCCTCACCCGTCTTATCGGTGACGATGTCGATGGCCTCGTAGAAGATGTCGAACGCCTTGCTCTTCTTGCCCTGGAGCATCAGGTTGTTCACGAACTTGGTCACCTGCTCGTCGCCGAACCGGGGATCGGGCAGCACCGTGTGTTTGGTCGCTTTCTTGCGCATCGCTCGTTCAGGTGCTTAAGGCTTACTTCTTCGCTTTGGGCCGCTTGGTGCCGTACTTGGAGCGGCGCTGGTTGCGGCCCTCCACGCCGGCGGTGTCCAGCACGCCGCGCACGATGTGGTACTTCACGCCGGGCAGGTCCTTCACCCGTCCGCCGCGCACCAGCACGATGCTGTGCTCCTGCAGGTTATGGCCCTCGCCACCGATGTAGGCGATCACCTCGTACCCATTGGTCAGGCGCACCTTGGCCACCTTGCGCAGGGCGGAGTTCGGCTTCTTCGGGGTGGTGGTGTACACCTTGGTGCACACCCCGCGGCGCTGCGGGCAACGGGTCAGAGCAACGGACTTGCTCTTCATCGTCTGGCCTTCGCGTCCCTTGCGGATCAGCTGTTGGATCGTCGGCATGAACTTTCCGTTTCTTCTTGTCTGTCAGGCGCTTTAAGCCCACTCCGGGCGAAAAACGGGCTGCAAAGGTAGCAGGATCGAGTTATCGACCGCATGGTGTTGGTGGAAAAAACCAGCTGCCACCAGCCCGATACCTGCTCCAAGGTGATGCAACAACGGGTCCTGACGGCCATCATCCACCTGTTCTTCAGCACATTACATCCCATCCCCACCCTGCACCGGTCGGGCTCATAGGTGCTCCTCCCGAGAGGCTCCGGGCAGACCACCACAGGCGCATTTCGTACCTTTGTTAGCATCACATGACGCTATAGAATGCCACTTCCGGCGTACGCCAGCCATACCCACCCACCGCGCCTGCTGAACCTGCTGGCCACCGCACATCACCGCCTGGGCGAGGTGAAGGCCCGCCACCTGCAGCGGCCAGAACAGGATCTGGAACGTGCCTACCGGGTGAGCGCCGTGCACGGCACCCTGGCCATGGAGGGGAATGTACTGGACCCCCTTCCCGTGGCCGAGCTGGTGGACCACCCGCGCGCTGCGGAAAGCGGTCCGGAGGAACTGGAGGTGATCAACACCCACCGGGTCTATGACCTGCTGCCGGGACTGGACCCGGCCTCGCCACCCGACCTGCGCCGCGCCCACGGGGTGCTGATGCACGGGCTGTCCCTGTATGCGGGGAGCTATCGTGACGGGCCCATCGATGTGCTGTACGGTGATCCGCGCCCCCTTCGGACCGCCCCTGCCGACAACCTGCCCGCCCAGGTGGAAGAGCTGCTTCACCATGCCGCCACGGACGAGGGTCCGCCCCTGCTCACCAGCTGCGTGCTGCACTTCGGCCTGGTGTACCTGCGGCCCTTCACGGCCGGCAACGGCCGCATGGCGAGGCTCTGGCAGCGCCGGTTGCTCATGGACCACTGGCCGGTGTTCGGCTTCCTTCCGGTGGAAGCCTTCGTACACCGCACCGAACCCGCCTATCATGCCGCCCTGGAGTACGCCGACCGCACGGGGGACTGCACCGGCTTCCTGACCTACATGCTGGAACGCATCGATGAGGCGCTGGCCGAACTGCTGGCCATGCCCGATCCCGTGCTGTCCTCGGCGGAACGTGTGGAGCGCTTCCTGCGCCAGGCTCCATCACGCGCTTTCCGCCGCAAGGACTACCTCACCTTCTTTCCTGGATTGAGCACCGCCACCGCCACCCGCGACCTGGCACAGGCCGTACAGGCGGGTCTGCTGGAGCGAAGGGGAGAAAAGCGACGGGCCAGCTATCATCGGAACTGAGCCCAGTTATCCACAGGCACCCGGCGCCCTGGCAGGCACGGCTACCTTTGTGGCTTGCCCATGCAGCATCTCGAAGGACTGAACGAGGCCCAGCGCGAGGCCGTCCTGCACACCACGGGGCCCAACCTGGTGATCGCCGGCGCCGGGTCGGGCAAGACCCGGGTGCTCACCGTCCGCATCGCCCACCTGCTGGCCCAAGGGGTGGACCCCTTCCGTATCCTGGCCCTCACCTTCACCAACAAGGCGGCCCGGGAGATGAAGGAGCGGATCGCCAAACTGCTTGGCCCACAGGGGAATACGGAGGCCCGAAGCCTCTGGATGGGCACCTTCCACAGCGTCTTCGCCCGCATCCTCAGGGCCGAGGGCAGCAAGCTGGGCTATCCGAGCGACTTCACCATCTACGACACCGACGACAGCCGCTCCCTGCTGCGCACCATCGTGAAGGAATGGGGGCTGGACGACAAGCTGTACAAGGCCAACCTCGTCCACGGCCGCATCAGCATCGCCAAGAACAACCTGATCGGCCCCGAGGAGTACCTGAACAACGTGGAGCTGATGGCCAATGACGCGGCATCCGGACGCGAGAAGCTCGGCGAGATCTACCGCCAGTACGCCGAGCGCTGCTTCCGGTCGGCCGCCATGGACTTCGACGACCTGCTGTTCAACACCAACATCCTGTTCCGCGACCATCCGGACGTGATGCTGAAGTACCAGCAGCGCTTCCAGTACATCCTGGTGGACGAGTACCAGGACACCAACCTGGCCCAGTACAACATCGTGCGCACCATGGCCGCCCGCCACGAGAACCTCACCGTGGTGGGCGACGACAGCCAGAGCATCTACGCGTTCCGCGGGGCCAGCATCCAGAACATCCTCAACTTCAGGAACGACTACCCCGACCACGCCCTCTTCAAGCTGGAGCAGAACTACCGCAGCACGAAGACCATCGTGGGCGCGGCCAACAGCCTGATCGACAAGAACCGCGACCAGATCAAGAAGACCATCTGGACGCAGAACCAGGAGGGCGACGCCATCCGCGTGCGGCGGAGCATGAGCGACAACGAGGAGGGGGCCTTCGTGGCGCACGACATCTTCGAAACGCGCATGCAGCACCAGCTGCCCAACAGCGCCTTCGCCATCCTGTACCGCACCAACGCCCAGAGCCGCTCCATGGAGGAGGCCCTGCGCAAGCTCAACATCCCCTACCGCATCTACGGCGGCCTCAGCTTCTACCAGCGCAAGGAGGTGAAGGACCTGCTGGGCTACTTCCGCCTGACCTGCAACCCGCGCGACGAGGAGGCCTTCAAGCGCGTGGTGAACTACCCCGCCCGCGGCATCGGCAAGACCACCGTGGACAAGCTGATGGTGGCCGCGGGAGAACGGAAATTGCCCATCTGGGACACGCTGCTGCAGCACCTGCACGAGCTGGGTTTCCACGAAGGCACCAAGCGGCGGCTCGTCGACTTCGTGACCATGGTCCGCAGCTTCCAGACCATGCTCGAGGGCCAGAGCGCGCACCAGCTGGGCGAATACATCGCCCGCACCACCGGACTGTTGCAGGACCTGTACGCCGACCGCACCCCTGAGGGCATCAGCCGCTACGAGAACATCCAGGAACTGCTGAACGGCATGAAGGAGTTCAGCGAAGGCAATGAGGGCACCGACACCCCGCGCACCCTGCCCGACTTCCTGATCGACGTGGCCCTGCTCACCGACGCCGACAACGACGACCCCAACGACCAGGACCGGGTGAGCCTGATGACCATCCACAGCGCCAAGGGACTGGAGTTCCCCCACGTGTACATCGTGGGCCTGGAGGAGGACCTCTTCCCCAACCTGATGGCCGTGCAGACCCGCGCCGACCTGGAGGAGGAACGCCGGTTGTTCTATGTGGCCCTGACCCGGGCCGAACAGCGCTGCACGCTCACCTATGCCGTGAGCCGCTACCGCTGGGGCAACCTCACGGCCTGCGAACCCAGCCGCTTCATCGACGAGATCGACCCGCAGTTCCTGGACCTGCCCACCCGCCAGCAGCCTGCCTGGGACCTGAAGAGCGACCGCGCCTCCCTGACCCCGCCCTGGAAGAGCCGCAGCAAGGCCTTCGAAGGTCCGCAGCCCACCGCGCGGCCGGCCCCCAAGGCAGCTCCCCGGCCTGCCGCGCCCCCCACGCCCCAGCCGCGGCGCAACCTGAAGAAGATCGCCCCCACCGGAGCGCCCGCCGAGGCCACCAGCACCCTGGGCGGCGAAGTGCCCCAGCTCGAGGAGGGCATGACCGTGGAGCACGAACGCTTCGGCAAGGGCAAGGTGGTAAAGCTCGAGGGCCGCGCGCCCGACATCAAGGCCACGGTCTTCTTCCCCAGCTCCGGCCAGAAGCAGCTGCTCCTGCGCTTCGCGAAGCTGAAGGTGGTCGGGTAGGGGTCAGTCAGCGGTCGGCAGTCTCGAGCCGGGAGTCGGCAGTCTTGAGTCGGGAGTCAGCAGTCTCGAGTCGGGAGTCGACCGAGCGGAGCATCGTCCTGGCTCTTCTGCTCTTCCGCTCTTCCGCTCTTCTTCCTTCCTCCTACTTCTCCCTTTCTCCTTCCTCCTTCTTCCCTCTTGCATCTTGTTCCTTCCTCCTTCCCTCTTCTCCGTTACTTTGCGCCGGTCTTAGGCCATGAGGATCGTGATCGCCGGTGCTGGTGAGGTGGGGAACCACCTGGCCGAGCTGCTCAGCAACGAGGCGCAGGACATCATCCTGATCGACCGCGACAAGTTCCGCCTGCAGCAGGTGGAGAGCCACCTGGACGTGATCACCCTGCGGGGGAACGCGACGCTGCCCTCCGTGCTGGAACAGGCCGAGATCGGCAAGGCACGCCTGCTGATCGCCGCCACCGACTCGGAGACCAGCAACCTGGCCATCGCCATGATCGGCAAGCAGCTGGGCGCCAAGCGCACCATCGCGCGCATCAGCAACCCGGAGTTCCTGGACACCCGGCGCATCGACATGCAGCAGCTGGGCATCGACGCGCTGGTGAGCCCCGAGACCCTCGTGAGCGAGGAGATCCTGCAGCTGGTGAAGCGTTCGGCCGCCTTCGAGACGCTCGACTTCGAGAACGGGCAGCTGACCTTGATCGGCGTGCTGCTGGAGCCGGGTGCCCGCGTGGTGGACCGCAGCGCCGAGGACGTGGCCGCCGAAGTGCAGGACCTGCACTTCCTGAACGTGGCCATCAGCCGCGGCGGCGAGGCCATCATCCCCCGGCGCGACACCGTGTTCCGTGCCGGCGACAAGGCCTACTTCATCGCCGGGCCGCAGGGCGTGGACCAGATCTACCAGCTCACCGGCAACAAGCCGCTGGACATCCGCAGCATCATGGTGCTGGGCGGAAGCCGGATCGGGGTGCTCGCCGCCAAGAAGCTCAGCCGCTCCTACCACGTGAAGCTCGTGGAGCGCGACCGCGACAAGGCCTTCGAGCTGAGCGACCAGCTGGGCGATGTGATGATCGTGAACGGCGACTGCCGCGACGTGGACCTGCTGGAGGAGGAGGGCGTGGGCCACATGGACGCCTTCATCGCCGTGACGGGCAACTCCGAGACCAACATCATGAGCTGCCTGGTGGCCAAGAACCACGGGGTGCCCAAGACCATCGCCCTGGTCGAGAACATCGAGTACATCAACCTCTCGATGAACATCGGCATCGACACCCTGATCAACAAGAAGCACGTGGCGGCCAGCCAGATCTTCCGTTACGTGCGCCAGGGCGAGCTCATCAACATGGCCAACCTGCACGGCATGCCGGCCGAGGTGCTCGAGTTCGAAGTGGCGCCTGGCAGCAAGTTGACCCGCGGCCGGGTGCGCGATGTCGACTTCCCCCGGGCCGCCATCATCGGCGGGTACGTACGCGACGGGAAGGGCCATCCGGTCTTCGGCAACACCGAGCTGCGGCCCGGCGACCGGGTGCTGGTGTTCTGCCTGCCCGAGTCCGTGGGCAAGGTGGCCCCGTACTTCCGATGAAGCGGCTCAACTGGCGGATCATCTTCCACATCATGGGCCTGCTGCTCGTGATCAACGGGCTGGGCATGCTCCTGTGCCTGCCCTGGGCCTGGTACTACGGCGAGCGCACCATGCCGTCCCTGCTGCTGGCCTCCGCCATCGCCGGCACCATCGGGCTGGCGCTGTGGAACGGCACCCGCGACCACGAACCGAACATCGGCAAGCGGGAAGGCTTCCTGGTCGTGACCATGGGCTGGCTCTTCCTCACGTTCAGCGGGGCCATGCCCTACCTGACCACCGGGGCCATCCCCTCCTTCACCGACGCCTTCTTCGAATCGGTCTCCGGCTACACCACCACGGGTGCCTCCATCCTGGTGGACATCGAGGCCCTGCCCCGCAGCGTGCTGTTCTGGCGCAGCTACACCCAGTGGGTCGGCGGCATGGGCATCATCGTGCTCACCATCGCCATCCTGCCCATCCTGGGCATCGGGGGCATGCAGCTCTTCATGGCCGAATCGCCCGGCCCCACCGCCGACAAGCTGCACCCGCGCATCAAGGAGACCGCCAAGCGCCTCTGGGCCGTGTACGTGCTGCTGACCGGCGTGGAGACCGTGGCCCTGATGCTGCTGGACCTGGACCTGTTCGACGCCCTCTGCCACAGCTTCACCACCCTGGCCACCGGCGGCTTCAGCACCCGCAACGCCAGCGCGGCCGCCTTCGGGCCCGGCGTGCAGTACGTCATCACCCTGTTCATGTTCCTGGCCGGGGTCAACTTCACCCTGAACTACTACCTGGTGAAAGGCCGCCTGAAGAAGCCCTGGGCCAACGAGGAGTTCCGCATCTACCTGCTGGGTGTGCTGCTGCTCGCGGTGATCTGCACCGGCGTGGTGGTGGGCGTCACCGACACCGGGCTGGAGCAGGGCTTCCGCGAGAGCCTGTTCATGGTCATCTCGGTGATCACCACCACGGGTTTCGTCACCGCGGACTATACGGCCTGGACGCCCTTCCTGACCACGCTCTTCTTCGTGCTGCTCTTCGTGGGCGGCAGCTCCGGCAGCACCAGCGGCGGGGTGAAGGTGATCCGCTTCGCGGTGGTGATCAAGAACGGGGTATTGGAGCTGAAGCGCATCCTGCACCCCCGCGCCATGTTCCCGGTACGGATCAACGGCTCGGCCATGAACGAGAGCGTCACCTTCAACATCCTCGGCTTCTTCCTGCTCTACGTGACCATCTTCGTGTTCGGCGCCATCGTGATGACCACCCTGGGCCACGACCTGGAGACCGCCATCGGCGCCACGGCCACCAGCCTGGGCAACGTGGGCCCGGGCATCGGCAAGGTGGGCCCGGTGGACAACTTCGCCTGGCTGGACCCCGCCAGCAAGTTCTTCCTCATGGCCTTGATGCTGATCGGCCGCCTGGAGATCTTCACCGTGCTGGTGCTCTTCACCCGGGCGTTCTGGACAGATCGATAAGTTGAAGGTTGAACGTTGGATGTTGGATGTTGAACGTTGCCAGAGCATGCGATCGCAGCATCGGCCCACAGGGGCGACCCATATGGCGTTCAACCTTCAGCGTTCAGCGTTCCCAATACCCTACCTTTGGCCAACGCGCTTCCCGCGCGGCATTCCCTGACCCATCGTGGAGTTCGACTACAACACCCAGCGTCCCCGCCTGATCATTCCCGAGTACGGGCGCCACGTGCACCGCATGGTGGAGCACTGCATGGAGGCGGAGGACCGCGACGAGCGCACGCGCCTGGCCAAGGCCATCATCCAGGTGATCGGCCGGCTGAACCCCCAGCTGCGCAACTCGGAGGACGGCGACCACACCCTGTGGGACCACCTCCACATCATGAGCGACTTCAAGCTGGATGTGGACGCCCCCTTCCCCAAGCCCACGCCCGAGGAGCTGGACACCAAGCCGGAGCGGGTGCCCTACCCGAACGAGAGCCCGCGCTTCGGCCACTATGGCCTGCTGGTGGAGCGGCTGATCGAGAAGTGCGCCGCCCTGGAGGCCGGACCGGAGAAGGAGGCCTTCACCCTGGACCTCGCCAACCTGATGAAGCGGCAGTTCCTGGCCTGGAACCGCGACAGCGTGCAGGACAAGGTGATCCTCAAGGACCTCAAGGAGCTGAGCAAGGGCCGGCTCACCCTGCCCGACGACACCGAGCTCGCGCAGACCGGCGAACTGCTCCGCCAGCAGCAGAGCGGTCCCAAGAACGACGTGGTGGCCCGCAAGCGCGGTCGCAGCCGCAGCCGCAGCAAGCGCAAGAAGCGGCACTGAGCCGCCGGGTTCCACAGCCCATCGTTCAAACACCGGCCGTTCCGCACGGCACGGCCTTGCCCCGCCGTTGTTCCTTTAGCACCACAAGGGACCACGGACCATGGGCAGTTTCCGCATCGAGGGAGGACGACGACTGAAGGGTGAACTGGTGCCGCAGGGTGCCAAGAACGAGGCGCTGCAGATCCTCTGCGCCGTGCTGCTCACCGCCGAGCCGGTCACGATATCCAACGTGCCGGACATCGTGGACGTGAACAAGCTGATCGACCTGCTGCGCGCGCTGGGCGTGCAGGTGGAACGCATCGCCGACGACACCTACCGCTTCACCGCCAAGGACGTCGACATCGAGTTCTTCCGCCGGCCCGAGTTCCGCCAGCTGGGCGGGGGCCTGCGGGGCAGCGTCATGATCGTGGGCCCGTTGCTGGCCCGCTACGGCCGCGGCTACATCCCCACCCCTGGTGGCGACAAGATCGGCCGGCGCAGGCTGGACACCCACTTCATCGGCTTCCAGCAGCTGGGAGCGGAGTTCGAATACGACCCGAAGGAGCGCTTCTACAAGGTGGAGGCGAAGCAGCTGAAGGGTGCGTACATGCTGCTGGACGAACCCTCGGTGACCGGCACCGCCAACATCGTGATGGCCGCCGTGATGGCCGAGGGCCGCACCACCATCTACAACGCAGCCTGCGAACCCTACCTGCAGCAGCTCTGCCACATGCTGGTGCGCATGGGCGCCAAGATCCAGGGCATCGGCAGCAACCTGCTGGTCATCGACGGGGTGAAGGAACTGGGCGGCACCGAGCACCGCATGCTGCCGGACATGATCGAGATCGGCAGCTTCATCGGCATGGCCGCCATGACGCGCAGCGAAGTGCTGATCAAGGACACCGGGTACGACCACCTGGGCATGATCCCCGACGTGTTCCGCAGGCTGGGCATCACCGTGGTGCGGCAGGGCGATGACATCCTGGTGCCCGAGCACGACCACTACAGCGTGAAGACCTTCATCGATGGCAGCATCCTGACCATCTCCGACCATCCCTGGCCGGGGTTCACGCCCGACCTGCTGAGCATCGTGCTGGTGGTGGCCACCCAGGCCCGCGGCAGCGTGCTGGTGCACCAGAAGATGTTCGAGAGCCGCCTCTTCTTCGTGGACAAGCTCATCGACATGGGCGCGCAGATCATCCTCTGCGACCCCCACCGGGCCACCGTGATCGGGCAGGACTTCCAACAACCCCTGCGGGGCATCAGCATGACCAGTCCGGACATCCGTGCCGGGGTGTCGCTGTTGATCGCCGCCCTGAGCGCCGAGGGTACCAGCACCATCCACAACATCGAGCAGATCGACCGCGGTTACCAGCACATCGACACGCGGTTGAACGCGCTCGGGGCCCGCATCGAACGGCTGTAGGACCGGGTTCAGCCCTGCAAGGCGGCACGGTTTTGGCTTCCCGGCCGACCGACCACCCTCCTACCTTTGCCCCATGGAAATCCGCACCGTGATGAACAAGACCCGCGTGATCACCATCGCCGCCGTGGCCCTGCTTGCCATTTACGGCTTCACGGCCAGGCTGGACCAGGGCTCCGGCGATGCGCCCAAGGTGGGCACCGCCATCGGCGACACCGCCCCCGAACTGGCCTTCCCCAACCCCGATGGCAAGGAGATGAAGCTCAGCAGCCTCCGCGGCAAGTACGTGCTCATCGACTTCTGGGCCAGCTGGTGCGGTCCCTGCCGCCGGGAGAACCCCAACGTCGTGCAGGCCTACGAGAAGTACAGCAAGGCCAAGTTCAAGGACGGCAAGGGCTTCACCGTGTTCAGCGTGAGCCTGGACAAGAGCGCCGAGGCCTGGGCGAAGGCCATCGAGCAGGACAAGCTCGCCTGGGACACCCACGTGAGCGACTTGCAGTTCTGGAACAGCAAGGCCGCCCAACTCTATGGGGTGCGCTCCATCCCCATGAGCTTCCTGGTGGATCCCAAGGGCGTGATCGTGGCCAAGAACCTGCGCGGTCTGTCGCTGCACCAGGAGCTGGACAAGTACGTGAAGTCCTTCTGAGCGCACCGCTGGTCATGGGGTGTTGGCAATCGATCCAACACCCGGTGCTGCCATCCTGTCCGTTTACCTTCGCGCCGCCCGGCATGGCACGGGCCTTGTCCCCATGGCAGCGTTGTTCAAAAAGCGAAAGAAGACCATGTCGGAACGACCGAACGTCAGTCCCGAGGCACCTGAACGTGACCAAACGACAGACCCGCAGGGCAACCCCCTCGGACCTGCCAGCGAGGCCGCCAGCGGCCACCGGACCGATGACAGCGACAAGGCCCTGGCCGGTGAAAGCGAACTCGAGCACCTGAAGGCCGAACTGGACGTGCAGAAGACCGAACATCAGGCCCTGCACGACAAGTACGTCCGGCTCTTCGCCGAGTTCGACAACTTCCGCAAGCGCACCGCCAAGGAACGGCTGGACCTGGTGCAGACCGCCGGCGCCGAGACCCTGCGCTCCGTGCTGCCCGTGCTGGACGACCTGAAACGGGCCATGGCCAACAACGAGCAGGTGGAGGACCTCAACTCCGTGAAGGAAGGATTCGGCCTGATCGACCACAAGCTGCGCACCATCCTGCAGGCCCAGGGGCTCCAGCCCATGGAGTCGCACGGCAAGCCCTTCGACCCCGACTGGCACGAGGCCATCACCAAGGCCCCCGCCCCCAGCGACGACCTGAAGGGCAAGGTGATCGACGTGCTGGAGGACGGCTACACGCTGCACGGCAAGGTGCTGCGCTACGCCAAGGTCGTGGTAGGTGAATGAACGGGAACCGTAGCGTCGACCCACCGGGTCGACAGGAACCATGAGCAAACGCGACCCATACGAGGTGCTCGGCGTCGGTAAGAACGCCAGCGCGGAGGAGATCAAGAAGGCCTACCGCAAGCTGGCCATCAAGTACCACCCGGACAAGAACCCCGGCGACAACACCGCCGAGGAAAAGTTCAAGGAGGCGGCCGTGGCCTACGAGATCCTCAGCGATCCCGAGAAGAAGGCCAAGTACGACCGCTTCGGGCACGCAGGCCCCGGCATGGGCGGCCCCGGCGGCTTCGGCGGCGGCATGTCCATGGACGACATCTTCAGCCAGTTCGGCGACATCTTCGGTGATGCCTTCGGGGGCGCCTTCGGGGGCTTCGGCGGTGGCGGCGGCTTCGGCCGTTCACGCGGCCGGCGGGTGGTGAAGGGCAGCAACCTCCGCGTGCGGCTGAAGCTGGACCTCGCCGAGATCGCCAACGGCGTGGAGAAGAAGATCAAGGTGAACAAGCTGGTGCGCGCCGAAGGGGCCGAGTACGGCACCTGCGCCACCTGCGGAGGCAGCGGCCAGGTGGCCCGCGTGCAGAGCACCTTCCTGGGCCAGATGCAGACCGTGAGCACCTGCCCGGCCTGCGGCGGCATCGGGCAGACCGTGAGCAAGCGCGGCACCGGCGGCGATGAGCACGGCCTGAAGCGCGAGGAACGCGTGGTGGAGATCAAGATCCCCGCCGGCGTGGAGGAGGGCATGCAGCTCAACATCAGCGGCATGGGCAACGAGGCCCCCGCGGGCGGCGTGCCCGGCGACCTGCTGGTGGTGATCGAGGAGGAACCGCACGAGCACCTGAAGCGCGACGGCATGCACCTGCACCACGAGGCCTACATCAGCGTGGTGGACGCCGCCCTGGGCGGCAGCATCGAGGTGCCCCTGGTGAAGGGCCGCGCCAAGGTGAAGGTGGAACCCGGCACCCAGAGCGGCCGCGTGATGCGCCTGAAGGGCAAGGGACTGCCCGACGTGCACGGCCGCGGCACCGGCGACCTCTTCGTGCACCTGGCCGTGTGGACCCCAACCGACCTGAGCAAGGAGGAGAAAAAGGCCCTCGAGGACCTGCGCGAAAGCCCCGGTTTCCAGCCCAAGCCCTCCGGCAAGGACAAGGGCTTCTTCGAGAAGGTGAAGGACATGTTCGGGAACTGAGGGCTTCAGCGGAGTCCGAGTTCCCGCCTCAACGCCTTCCCGTCGGCACGGTCCCAGAATTCATGGACCCTTCCCGCCTTCACTCGGAAGGCCATGTCCAACGGGTATTCCACGCGCCTGCCTGTGGGAAACGCGCGGCCCCAGGGCGTGTCCACGGCGCGGTCGTGGGTGAAGGCGGCCATGCCCCGCACGAACACGGTATCGCCGGAGGTCCACAGGCTGTCGAGGGTGTAGTGCAGGTCGGGCATCTGGGCGGCCATGCGCACGCGCCAGGCCCGCGCCTGACCGGGGTTGATCGTGCGGCCCTCCTCCCCCAGGAAGGGCGTGTGGGCCATGGTGGCCGGAGCCATCAGCTCCTCCACGCTGCCCACCTCGGCGCCGTTCCAGAAGTCGGCGAAGAGCTTCCGCACCACGGCCTCGGGGTCCTGCGCTGCCGCTACGCAAGGCAGCAGGAGCAGCACGGACACGAGTAGACGGCTCATGTCCGCAAGGTAGCGGCCCGGCTCAATCGCGCCGGAAGCGCACCACCGACCCGCCGGAGGCCCCGCTGATCAGCGCGGCATAACGTCCCTTGGTCAGGGTGCCCAGGTCCACGGGCAGGGCGTGCCGGCCGGGTCCGGCCACCACGTCCACCTCGCGCAGCAGTTCGCCGGCCTCGTTCACGATGGACACCGTGAAGCGTTCCTCCTGTTCGGCCAGCAGGGCGATCACCAGCTGCCGGGTGTCCAGCAGGTCGTCCTCCAGGCCATCGTCCGTGATGGGTGGCACTGGGGGCACTTCCGCGCCTTCGGGCAGTGCCGTGTTCAGGGGGCGCTCATCGGCCACCAGGGCCAGTCCCTCCTCGATCAGCTTGCCACCGTCGTCCTGGGCGTTCACCAGGCCGCTCAGCCCCAGCGTGGCCAGGGTCAGGGCCGTCCGTTGTCTTCCTCTTGCAGTTCGCATGTCCTTGTTCTGGTCGTTGGTTACGGGCGCAAAGCGACCGGTCCCCGGTGAACAGGACATGAAGGCTGATTGAGATCTTGTGGAAAGCCGTGAACGTTGATGCACGGTTCACACGGCCTTCACGCGCGGGCGGGGCTCACTCCTCCACCACGGCCGCATCGGGCGCGTGGGAGGCCACCGAGCGGATGCCGTTCTCCATGCCGTCCTTGTCGGCGTACAGCTGGCTGGTGCCGATCACCTGACCATTGGCGGCCTTCAGGTTGAAGTGGTGCTTGCCATTGGCCGCGATCGTGCGCTCGTAGCGCCCGTCGTCACCGGCATGCTTGCGCACGCTCTCGATGCCGTTCATGCAGGAGGCCTTCTGCACGTAGCCCTCACTGCTCAGGATCACCTGGCCGTTGCCGGCCACCAGGTTGAAGCGGTACTCGCCCGCCTTGTCGGTCTTCACGATGAATTTTCCGTTCGCCATGATGGTTGGTCCTAGTGGGCTGAAGATACCCGATCCGAAGGACCCGCCTATTTTCGCCGACCATGCGAGGCCATTGGCGCTGTTCCCTGGTATTGGTCCTCGGGCTTCTGGCCGGACCCGCTTCCGCCCAAGGCGACATGCCTCTTGAGGAGGAGGTATGCGTGCTGGACCTGGAACTGGTACCGGACGACTCCCTGCTGGTGACCCTGGACCTGCGAGTTCGTCAGCGTTTCGTGGACTATCCGATCGTGCAGGTGATCGACGACCGCGGAAGGATCATTGGCAACCCGGATGGCAACGTGCTGCACTTCGGTCTGTCAGGCGGGCGGACCCGGATGAAGCTGCCGATAGCCCCGGACGTTCGGGTGCTGGGAGGCGAGCGCACCTACCGGGTGCGGATCACGAACGGTCTTGATCTCACGACCGTGGTGGCCCCGTTCCCGGGTCCCTGCGTGGACGAAAGTGGGCACGTTCCATGGATGGAAAAGGTGGCTTGGACGGCTTTCGTGCGGAACGGAGAGTTGATCCTGTACCAGATCCCCGCCCGGGGCGCGAGCATCCAGCTCGTTGATGCCGGTGGAACCCTGCGAAAGCGGTGGGACCACCCGGCGACCGCCAATGCCCGTTTTCCACTTCCCACCTTGGAGGCCGGCAGTTACTGGTTGGTCATGGACACCGGCCAGGGAGGTGCGCTCAGGCAGGTCCTGGTGCGCTGAGCCCGGCTTCCAGCCGGTCCCGTAGCCGAAGTATCCGGGCAAGTCGCCGGTCATCCCGGCCAGCGGGGGCATGCGTGCCGTCACCTGCCGTCTTGGAGAGTTTCCGGCCCTGCGCATCCCGAACGAGCGGATGGTGGATGAAGGTGGCCTGAGCGAAGGACCGGTGACCGAGGACCTCCGCAAGATGCACCTGACAGGCCGTGGAGCCCAACAGGTCCTCTCCACGAACGATCAGGTCCGTCCGTTGGTCCAGATCATCGGTCAGCGAGGCGATCTGGTAGGATGGCCTGCCGTTCCGCTGCAGGACCACGGGATCACCCATCGACCCGGCGAGATCGACCCGGACCTCGCCGCCTGGCCAGGTTTGGATCGTTACCTCGCACAGCTCCGGAAGCCGGACGCGCCAGGCCACACCGGCCGAGTCCAGCGGAAGTCCAAGGTCCCGGCAGGTCCCCGGATACCGTTCCCCGCCCCCGGCCTCCCGGATCCGTTTCCGGGAACAGTTGCAGGCATAAAGTAGTCCGAGGTCCTTTAACTGGTGGACCATGGCGAGGTAGCGGTCCAGCCGGAGCGACTGCGACCAGGTGCGCTGCAGGTCGTCGGGTGAACGCGGACCTTCATCCCAGGTGATCCCCAGCCAGGACAACTGGTCGAAGAGGTCTCGGACGTAGGCCGGGCGCACGCGTTCCGCATCCAGGTCATCGATCCGCAGGGACAGGCTCCCACCCAGGCGCCGGACCAGGTCATGGGTGAACAGGAAGGAGGCGAGGTTCCCTTCATGCAGGAAGCCGCTCGGTGTGGGCGCGATGCGCGAACGCGGATGCAGGGGAAGGCCGCCGATCATGGGAGTGCCCGGGGCGGGACTTGAACCCGCACGGCCGCAAGGCCAAGGGATTTTAAGTCCCTCGTGTCTACCATTCCACCACCCGGGCGGGCGGTCCAAAATAGCGATGCCTCCCACGGGGGGAGGCATCTTCTGAGCGAGAAACGGGACTCGAACCCGCGACCCCGACCTTGGCAAGGTCGTGCTCTACCAACTGAGCTACTCTCGCCTGTTCCCTCCGTTTCCGGAAGGGCTGCAAATATAAGCAGGACTTCCTTCGTGCAAACGATCCACCCCTTGGAATGTCGCTCAAGGGAAGGTCCGGATACGCAGCCCTTCCAAGGTGAAGGGTGTGGCCGAAGTGTTCCACACGTAGACGCGCAGGGTGTCGTCGCCGGGGGCCACCTCGGCCAGGTCCCAAGGGGCATGGGCCGTCCGAAGCATGGTATCCACGGGCAGTTCCTGGGTGTCGTAGCCGGTCACACGACCCTGGGAACGTCGTTCAAAGGCCACCCTGGGACCGGCCTCCCTCACGCCCCGGTGCTGCAGGTCCACCACCAGCAGGCGATCCGCAGGACCCAGTTCCGCCATGGGGATCTCCACGGCCGGGGACCAGGGCAGGTCCCCTTCCCGGAGGACCAGTCCGTCATCCTCCAGATAGCCGCCTCTTTCCCTGCCGGGAAGTCGTTCGGGGATGCGCCCCGACCAGCGCACAAGACCGGCAGCGGGACCGCTCACAAGCACATCGCGTGATGCGAACCGGTCCGCCAGCACCACCCGTGCCAGGCGGTCCTCGCCTGTTCCGGCCCAGGCCCAGAGCAGGGTGTCCGGACGCCCCTTTCGCAGCACCTGTTCCAAGGAGACCCATGCCTCCGCACCCCACGGGATCACGGTCGTGGGTCCACCCGCGGAGCTGCGCCTCAGCAGTGCCGGCCGATCCGTATGGAAGAGGACCGCCGCATTCCGGCTCCGGGCAAGTTCCTCCTGCACCATCTCGATGTCATTCGCCATGCGCTCCTGCAGCGGCCGGTGACCCAGGAGCGACCAGGAGACCAGGCCCAGCAACAGCATCCACCCGCTCAGCCACCACATCCTGCAGGCGCCTGAACACCAGGCCAGGAGCAGCATGCCCACGAACAGTGCAAGCAGCTGGACCACCAGCACGGGCTTCACGAAGGGGTCCACGAACCGGACCTCCACATCGTGCTCCCCGGCAGGGACCACCACCCCGAATGCCGCCACGTTGACCCGATGCACAGGTGCGGAGGCACCGTCCACCAGCACCTCCCAACCAGGCAGATGGTTCTGTTGCACGAGCAGGAAGCGCGGTGCCGGACACCAGGTGCTGACCCGGAACGAGGCATGGCGAAAGGATTCCCAGGTGATCGTTCCAGGCTCTCCGGACCGGATGTCGTGGAACCCAGCGTTCCATTGATCCGGCACCACCACCCCAGCGGGCAAGGGCCCCGTGGCCAGGGAGGGATGGTCGCCAGGCACGAGCGTATCCGACAGGTACAGGAAGGGCACGGCCTTCATCGCCAGCAGGAGCTCCGGGTGCTCCCGTTCCAGCGCGAGGTGGTCCTTCGGCCAGAAGGAGTTGAATCCGTCATGGGTGGGCAGGC
Organism: Flavobacteriales bacterium; assembly: GCA_020635695.1. Classification (GTDB taxonomy): domain Bacteria; phylum Bacteroidota; class Bacteroidia; order Flavobacteriales_F; family PHOS-HE28; genus PHOS-HE28. The sequence goes on from JACJZH010000003.1 coordinate 374,301, forward strand.
CCACAAGACCCTGGGTGTTCCGCCACAGGTAGCGCAACTGCTCCGAGCCATCCTGGCTTTCTCCCATCGGGTCCGGCGGAGGGGCCAGGGGACCTTCGGGAAGGGCGTCCAGTCGCGCCTGAACGGCCGCGGGGTGCTGGGGGCCCAGGGCAGTGCCCAGGGACAGCTGATGCGCGGGCAACAGGTCCAGCAGGAACAGCGCCACCAAGAGCCCTGCCGGTGCCCGGCCACGGTGCATCACCATCAGCAGAGCGGCCAGGGCCAACAGGCTGCACGCCAACGGGATCAGCAACTTGCTCGCATAGGGCAGCCCGGCAAGCGTGGCGGTCCACCCCACCGCCATTTCTGGAGTCGACGCCGGCTCCAACCCGAATGCGACCCAGGTGCTCCAGCCAGCGAAAAGGACCAACGTTCCGATGGCACCCATGATCCACCAGGGCCGTTGTTGAACGACCGCGGTCCAGGTCTCAAGTCCCCGGGCCGCCAGCGGAAGAAGCGCAAGCATGGCGAAGAACTGGTAGTAGGACGGGAACCTGAACAGATCAAGGCCCGGCACCCAGCGCCAGAGCAGACCATGCACCGGGGTGAGGTCGCCGAACGATGCCACGAACGCGACGGCACCGAAGCCTGCGATCACCGCCAGCGGTCCACGCAGCCTGCCACCCAGCCCCACCAGGGCCAGTCCCAGCACGGTAAGGCCCACGAAGGCATTGGCCATGGCCGGATCGGTGCCCAGTGCTTCGGGCCTGGCAGCGGTGATGGCGGGAAGCACGTACGATGCGAGGGCTTTCAGCGTGAAGGGGTTCTCCAGCGCCCGTTCGATGGCCAGCCCGCCGGAACGGTCCATGATGGGCGCCGCCCGCCACCAGGCCAGGAAAACACCGAGCGCCATGCTCACGGTCACCGGGACCACCGCCGCCGCATGTGCGAGCAGGCGCGACCGGGGAACTCCTTGAGGACGCCAAACCCGCTGGACGAACAAGGCGAGCAGCAGGTAGCTCCCGATGAGCAGAAAGGTGTGGTTCCCACCCGCCAGCAGCAGGGCTGCGAACAGGGAGGTGCGCAACACCGGCCGCCATCCTGGACGTTCCAACAACCCCAGCCACGACCAAAGCAGCCAGGGCCACCAGGCCGCGCTGATCACACTGAAGAAGTGCTGGGCATGGGCGGTGAGAAAACCGGAAAGCGCCCAGGTGCTGCCCATGAGAAAGGCCGGCAGGGCTCCGGAACCCAGACGCAGGACCAGGCGGCGCATGCCCCAGGCCCCGACCATCACGTAGGCCAGGAACAACGCTTGGAGCGTGTACACCGTATGCCCGATGGTACCGCCCAGGGCCAGGGACTCCACGTACCAGGCCGGCCCCTGCAGGTCCGCGTACACCGGATAGCCCATCTGTTGATAGGGGTTCCACAGGGGGAACGCCCCATCGCGCAGCGAGGCCGTGATGAAGGCACGCCAGGGGAGCCAGCAATCGAGCGTATCGCCCGCGGAAAGGCTGTTGACCCCGAAGGTGAGCGGCCACCAGGCCATCACCACCAGGACGGCGATCCACAGGTCGGCGTAGCGGAGCCAGCGCGGGTGCGCCATGCGGGCAAGATAGGCGCCGCTCAGGCCTTGTGCAGGCGGGTGTCCTTCACCCCGGACAGGCGCTTGATCTCGTTGAGCTTGAGGAGCGCCTCCACGGGTGTCAGCGTATCGATGTCGATCGCGGCGATCTCATCCCGGATGCGCTCCAGCGCGGGGTCGTCGAGTTGGAAGATGCTGAGCTGGACATCCCGCTCCAGACCCGCGGTGGCGTCCTTGGGGGGCGCGGTGGGCACGGGCCCGTCGCCCTGGACCGTGTCCGCTCCCAGGTCGCCCGCATGGGACCGCTCCAAGTGGGCCAGCACCTTGTTGGCCCGGTCGATCACGGGTGCGGGCATGCCGGCCATCTGCGCCACATGGATCCCAAAACTGCGGTCGCTGCCGCCGGCCATCAGCTTCCGCAGGAACAGCACCCGGCCGTCGACCTCGCGCACGGCCACGTTCGCATTGCGGATGCGCGGGAAACTGGCCGCCATCTCGTTCAGTTCGTGGTAGTGGGTGGCGAACAGGGTCTTGGGGCGCGAGGGATGCTCATGGAGGAACTCCGCGATGGCCCAGGCGATGGAGATGCCATCGTAGGTGCTGGTACCCCGCCCGATCTCGTCGAGCAGCACCAGACCGTGCCCCTGAAGGTTGTTCAGGATGCTGGCCGTCTCGTTCATCTCCACCATGAAGGTGCTCTCGCCGGTGGTCAGGTTGTCGGAAGCACCCACCCGGGTGAAGATCCGGTCGACCACCCCGATGTGTGCCGCCTCTGCGGGCACGAAACTGCCCACCTGGGCCATCAGCACGATCAGCGCGGTCTGTCGCAGGAGGGCCGATTTACCGCTCATGTTCGGACCGGTGATCACCACCACCTGGCGCTCGTCCGGGTCCAGCAGCAGGTCATTGGCCACGTATGGCTCCCCGGGCGGCAGCTGCTGTTCGATCACGGGGTGGCGGCCGGCGCGGATGTCGATCCGTTGCCCATCGTCCATGACCGGGCGCACGTACCCCCACTGATCGGCGTTCAGCGCGAAGGCCCGGAGCACGTCCAATCCGGCCAGCGCCGCTGCGGTGCGTTGTACGGGAACGATCTCCGCCACCACCTCACGGACGAGGCCCTCGTACAGCTCGGCCTCCAGGGCCAGGATCCGCTCCTCGGCCCCCAGGATGCGCTCCTCGAGCGCCTTGAGCTCGTCCGTGATGTACCGTTCGGCGTTCACCAGGGTCTGCTTGCGCACCCACTCGGGAGGCACCTTCGCCTTGTGGGCGTTGCGCACCTCCAGGTAGTAGCCGAACACGTTGTTGAAGCCCACCTTCAGGGAGGTGATGCCGGTGCGTTCGCCTTCGCGCTGCTGCACCTCCAGCAGCAGGTCCTTGGCATGGCCGGAAACATGCCGAAGCTCGTCCAGTTCGGTGTTCACGCCTTCCTTCACCACCCCTCCTTTCTGCAGGGAGGCGGGGGTATCGGGTTCGATCGTGGCCTCGATGCGGTCCGCGAGTCCAAGCGGAGGATCGAGCTCACCGGCGGCGGCGGCCAGGGCCTTGTCGGCCTTGGTCAGGGAGGACCGGATCGCATCCGATGAACGCAGGGCCCGCGCCAACTGCAGCAGTTCGCGGGGCTGTATGCGTCCGGCGGCAGCCTTGCCGGCCAGGCGTTCCAGGTCTCCGATGCGGTCGAGCTCCGTGCCCAGATCGATACGACAGCCTCCATGCTTCAGCAGCGCTTCCACGCGATCCAGCCGTTCGCTGATGGAACCCCGGTCCAGCAGCGGGAACAGCAGCCAGCGCCGCAGGAGCCGTGAGCCCATCGGTGTGGCGCAGCGGTCCATGGCCTGCAGCAGCGTGCGGGCACCCTCGTTCACCGGGGCCACCAGCTCCAGGTTCCGGACCGTGAAGCGATCGAGCCACACATGCCGGCCGCTGCTCAGCCGGGCGATGCGGTTCACGTGGGCCGCCCGTTGGTGGCGCGTCTCCTCCAGGTAGTACAGGATGGCCCCGGCGGCGCGCTGGCCCAATTCCAGGTCCTCGATCCCGAAGCCCTTCAGGCTGGTGGTGCCGAACTGCCGCAGGAGCCGCTCGCGGGCCAGGTCCGGGGTGAAGGCCCAGCCTTCCAGGAGATGCGCCTCCGGGCGAACGGCCAGTTCCTGGACCATGCCACCCTTGGCGTCCTTCGGCAGCAGCAGTTCCGCCGGCGCATGGCCATCCAGCAGTTTCGCCACCTGCTCACGTCCACCTTCACCCACCAGGAACTCGCCCGTGGTGATGTCCAGGAAGGCCACGCCCGCATGACCGCTCTCGCCCACCACGGCCGCCAGCCAGTTGTTGGCACGGTGGTCCACCACTTGGTCGTGGAAGGAAAGGCCCGGAGTGACCACCTCGGTGACCCCCCGCTTCACGATGGTCTTGGTCTGCTTGGGATCCTCGAGCTGGTCGCAGATGGCCACGCGGTGGCCGGCCCGCACGAGCTTGGGCAGGTAGGTGTCCAGCGCATGGTGCGGAAAACCGGCCAGTTCCACCTCCACGGCCCCCCCGTTGTTCCGTTTGGTGAGCACGATGCCCAGCACCCGGGAGGCGGTGACCGCGTCCGGGCCGAAGGTCTCGTAGAAGTCGCCCACACGAAAGAGCAGCACCGCGTCCGGATGCTGTTCCTTGATGCGCTGGTATTGCGCCATCAATGGGGTCTTCTTCGCCTTGCCGCCCTGCGCGCCCATCGATCCGCCAAGGTAGCCACCTTTGCAGGGCCTTCACACACCCGCTTTTTCACATTTTGCCACCATGCCCGCAGGCGACCGAAAACTGACCATGGACGAGCTGGGCCGCATCCCGGCCGGGGAATACGCCACTTCGGTGGCCGGCGGACTATGCCTGGTCCTGGACAACGTGAGGAGCCGCATGAACGTGGGGTCGATCTTCCGCACGGCCGATGCCTTCGGGGTGGAACGCCTGGTGCTGGCGGGCTTCACGCCGCGCCCTCCGCATCGGGAGATCGAAAAGACGGCCCTGGGGGCCACCGTGAGCGTGCCATGGACCGGATCGGAGGACACCCTTTCCGCGGTCCAGGCCTTGCAGCGGGATGGTTGGACGGTCTATGCCGTGGAACAGACCAGGCAGGCATTGCCCTTTACTGAACTGGACCCCGCCCCCGCGGACCGGATCGCCCTGGTGTTCGGGAATGAGCTACAGGGCGTCGCAGACTCCGTGGTGCAGGCCTGTGACGGATGCCTGGTGGTACCCCAGCAGGGAAGCAAGCACTCGCTGAACATCGCGGTATGCGCGGGGATCCTGGCCTGGTGGTGCGCTCCAGCCCGCCGGCAACCCCAATGATCCGCCTGCGTATACAGGCAACCCTTGGGCCGGATCCCTGTCTAAGGGGAAACGCCCACGGATCGGGCCCTTTCGCCCGTACCAAAAGATCCTATATTTGGCCAGCACCGGAAGAAGTGTCATGGGCAACCTCTGGAAACGCCTGCCGATCCTGATCATTGTTCTCACCGCCTGCGCCCTGCAGGTGGAGGCACAGTATTTCCGGAACTCCAACTACTGGAAGACCCACCGGAATGAGCTGACCATCGGGCTCGGGGCGAGCAACTTCCTGGGCGAGCTCGGTGGCCGGGACCAGATCGGTTCACCCTTCATCTGGGACCTGGAACTGAGCCAGACCAAACCCACGCTGAGCGTGGGGTTCCGCTACTACACCTTCGAGAAACAGGCGCTCCGGGCCAATCTCGCATACGGGGTGCTCGCGGGTAACGACAACCTTACCAGCGAACCTTTCCGCCAGGACAGGAACCTGAACTTCCGGTCCGATCTCTTTGAGTTCTCCCTGGTCTACGAGATCCACTTCTTCAAGGAGCAGCTGGGGCACATCTACGACCTGCGGGGCGTGTCCGGAGAGAAGAGCAGCCGGGTGGGCCTGTACGTGTTCGGCGGGGTCTGCGGCTTCTACTTCAACCCCAAGGCCGATGTGGGCGGCACCCTCGTGGAACTGCAACCCCTGAACACCGAGGGACAAGGCCTGCCCGATGGACCCGAGGAGTATACGCTGTACCAGATCGGCATCCCCATGGGACTCGGTCTTCGGAAGAGCTTCAGCAAGCAGATCAGCGGCGGGCTCGAGCTCCAATACACCAAGACCTTCACCGACTACATCGATGATGTGAGCACGGTCTATTATGACAACGAGGCCTTGGCCGCGGCCCGAGGCCCGCTGGCCGCTTTTCTGGCCGACCCGAGCCTGGGGAAGATCGATGGCATGGGGGCCACCAATTCCCAACGCGGGGATAGCAGCGACTACGACGCCTACCTCTTCCTCAAGTTCCAGATCCACTACAAGCTGTACAAGTACCGGAGCAGCAGCAAGAAGTACCGTACGCGCATCCGCCGTCAGAAGATCGTGTTCTGATCGGTGTTGCGACCTTGTTGAAAGAGCCCGGCGAACGCCGGGCTCTTTCGTTCGCCACCGACCCGGGTCCGTTCACTGATCGGCGCGTATGCTTCACGCGTTGCCGCGATACCGACCGACCGCATGGCGCGAACTTGGGTGCATGTTCATCGGCGTCCACGACCTCTGGGACCTGCTTGGCCACCTGTTCAACCTCATCTATCTGGCCGCGTTCATGGCCAGGGACAGGCGTCGGATGCAAGGTCTGATCATGGGGGCCGCCGCGCTGGAACTGGTCTATTTCCTGCGTGTCGCCGATGAACCGCTCTGGTCCGGCGTGATCTGGAGCGGGGCATACCTGGCCTACGCGGGCGTCGGCCTTCTCAGGGAACAGCTCTCCACGACCACCCGGTTGCGCACCGGCCCCTGACCACGCCGCACATTACCCATCCACGGCCGGATGGGGCCGCAGGTCCACCGACGAGTCCGATCGAAGGACCTCAATGAAAAAGCCCCCGGCAGACGCCGGGGGCTTCGTGTGCGGTCGGTGGCCCGATCAGATGCCCAGGTTGTCCTTGAAGTCGCGGAACTCCAGGTCCTTCCGGGCCTTGTCGGCCAGGCTGGCGTCCTTCTGCACGGCCATCTGGAGCTGGTTCCGGACCATGTCGCCGTTGTTCTGGCGGGCGCCACAGATGGCCATCAGGTAGTGGCCCATGGCGGTGTCCTTGTCATTGCTCTGCTCCAGGGTGCGTTGGGCTCCGGCGGGGTCGCCACCCAGCAGCTTCGCCAGGGCGCTGTTGAAGTCGTTCACCCCGCTCATGTTGCTGTTGGCCGCACCGTAGTCGCCGTTCTGGATGTTCACGATGCCCAGGTTGTACTTCACCTCGGGACCGGCGGCCATGGCCTTGTTGTAGAGCTCGGCGGCCTTCTTGCGGTCGCCCTTCAGGCGGGCCACCACGCCCAGGTTGTTGGTGCTCACCGGGTTGTCCTGAATGCTGTTGGCCTTCTGGAACTGGGCTTCGGCATCGGCCAGCTTGTTCTGCATCATGTAGATGTAGCCCACGTTGTTGGCGCCGCGGTAGTCGTTCGGATGGATGCGCTCGACCTCCTTGTAGATGCGCAGCTGCTCGTTCATGTCGTTCGTGAGGGTGGCCGCGAAGAGCAGCTCCTCCACGTTCAGCGAATCCGGCATGTCCTTGGCCATGGCCGTGAGCTGGGCATCGGTCTTGCCCTGGATGTCGTAGTTCAGCGCGATCTCCGAACGGCGCAGGGCGGGCAGGATGTCATCCCGGATCTCGTCGTAGGTGGCGGCCATGTTCTTGATCTCCTCCTCGCGCTTGGTACCGTCCGGGTACATCTGCAGGACGCGCAGGACCAGGTCCTTGTCGGCGATGCTGCTCTGCTCCATGGCCCGCTTGAAGCCGTCCCAGTCCTCTCCGCGCGGGGTCAGGGTCCAGAACGCCTCATCGTCGGCCATCTTGAACTTGTTGCGCTTGAGTTCGCCCTTCAGCCAGCTCATGGCGCTCTTGGCGCGGTCGTCGGCGAGGTCCTCGTTCAGGGTCAGTTCACCCTCGGGGCTGGCCCACGCATCGATCTTGACGCCCTTCAGCATGTGGGTGCTGTCCTTGGCGGCCATCTTCAGGAAGGCCTTCATGGCCTTGATGTCGTCATCGGTGAGCTCGCTGGAACGCACCTGGGAGCTGTTCACCAGGTAGTTCAGGGTGGCCATCTCGGTGTGGCTGGTGACCCGCTGGAAGGCATCCTTGCCCAGCAGCACCTTGTCGTCGCTCATGACCAGGTACGGGGTGGTGATCACGCCGTCGGCCAGCTTGACGGGGTCGAACTCCATCTCCTTGCTGCCCTGCCGCCCGATGATCTTCAGCATGAGCTCGCTGGTCTCCATGCTGGGCTGATAGGCCACCTTGTCGTTGTAGTTGAAGCTCTTACCGGTCTCGTAAGGGATGACCGTGTAGTTGCTGGCGGCGTTCTCGCCTTGGAAGAAGGCGGACTTGTACGGCGTTTCACCGGCGCTGTAGGTCAGCGTGGGCACGAGTTCCACGGAGGCCTTCTTGTAGAAGTACTTCCCGGGGAAGTTGCCGTTGATGTTCAACGCCACGGAATCTCCCTGCACGATCAGGGGGTTGGGGTCGATGGTGTACGTGATGTTCTCCACGTACTTGTTCATCTTGCCAAGACCACCGCAACCGGTGATGATCAGGGCCGCGCCAAGCGTGAGGCCCAGGCTGCGGAATTGCCGATAGTTCATGTGGGAGCGGGTATGGTTCGCTATTTCGAGGGCAAGTATACGCACCATCGGGAGAGGGGCCCGGAGTCGGCCTTCCAACAGTTCTCCACGATCGGCGGTCGATGGCCGCTCAGATGGTCCGGATCCGATGCGGAGATGGGGGCTCCTCGTCCAATAGCTCCAACAACCGCTGCCAACCCGGACCATCCTCCCGCAGGTCGTGCTCACCGATGTCCACGACCAGCACCTGGCTCCGCGTCAGTTTCTGCAGGTGGTCCAGGTAGCGCTCCTGAAGTCGCTCCAGGTAGTTCACGTCGATGTCCTGCTCGTAGGCCCTCCCCCGCATCCGGATCCGCTCACGGACCAGGTCCATGTTCAAATGCAGGTAGACCACCAGCTCGGGCGCCGGCAGGTCGCCGTACATGATCGTGTAGAGGTCCAGGAACAGGGCGTACTCGTCCTCCGGAAGGGTCACTTTGGCGAATACCAGCGATTTGCCGAGTGAATAGTCGGCCACCGTGCATTGGCTGAACAGGTCCTGTTCGGTGGTCCGCTTCAACTGGTGGTAGCGTTGGGCCAGAAAGGAGAGCTCCACCGAGAAGGCATAGCGTCCCGGGTCCGCATAGAAACGAGGCAGAAAGGGGTTGTCCTCGAACTCCTCCAGGACGAGCCGTCCTTGAAAGTGAGCGGCCAGTCGGCGTGCCACCGTGGTCTTTCCGGCTCCGATCAGGCCTTCGAGGGCCACATAGCCGTACTTCATGCGGAACCCGCCTTCACGGCGTCGAGCAATTCCAGGATGGACCGCCCATTGCCCGGTGGGCACAGGTCGGGGGCGATGTCCGCCAGCGGGGCAAGGGCGAAGGCGCGCTCGTGCATGCGCGGGTGCGGGACCGTAAGAAAGGGACATTCCACCCGGAGGGAGCCATACAGCAGAAGATCGATGTCGATGGGCCTGGGCCCGGGACCCTTGCCCGTACGCACGCGACCCAGCTCCTTCTCGATCTCGAGGCACTCGCTCAGGAGATCCTCCGGGGCCAGGGTGGTATCCACCAGGATGGCGCGGTTCAGGAACAGCCGTTCATCCCGGAAGCCCCAGGGTTCCGTCCAATGGTCACGGCTGCGCGCCAGCACCCGGCCACAGCGTTGCCCGATCCGCTGTTCCGCTTCCCCCAGCATGGCCTCGGGATCGCCCTCATTGCCACCCAGCAGCAGATAGGCCGCAGTGCCTTGGAGCATGGCCCCAAAGGTATCGGCCATGTCCTTTCATCCACCACCGCCGCCGCCGGTGTGATCGCACCCCGCTCCGCGTTCCGGACCGGCCTACTTTCGCCGACGAACGAACCTGACGACCCATGCGACAATTCCTGAAATTCACCCTGGCCAGCATGCTGGGCACCCTGTTGATCGGGGGCGTGCTGATCCTGATCTTCATCGTGGCCCTCACCGCGTCCCTCGCCAGCTCCCTTTCCTTCCAGAGCGGCAAACCCACCACGGTCAAGGACCATTCGGTGCTGCACATGACCCTGGAACAGGAGGTGGTGGACCGTGGCCGCTCCGATGAACTGATGCTCGACTTCGGGCCCTTCAAGGGCATGGGCCGTCTGGGCCTGGACCAGATCCTGGACAACCTGGAAAAGGCCAAGCGCGATGACCGCGTGAAGGGCATCTACCTGGACCTCGGCATGATGAACATGGGCATGGGCGCCATGAAGGAGGTGCGCGACAAGCTGATCGAGTTCCGTGAGGAAAGCGGCAAGCCGGTCGTGGCCTATGCCGACTGGTACACCCAGGGCACCTATTACCTGGCCTCGGCAGCGGATGAGGTGTACCTGCAACCGCAGGGCGACCTGGACTTCCGCGGCCTGCGCAGCGAGTACATGTTCTTCAAGGGCATGTTCGACAAGCTGGACATCGACATCCAGTTCATCCGCGGCAGCAACAACCAGTTCAAGAGCTTCGGCGAGGCCTTCACCGAAGAGGGCATGAGCGAGGCCAACCGCGAACAGAACCGGGTATTGCTCGGCAGCCTCTGGCGCACCTACCTCACCGCCATCTCGGAGGCCCGCCAGGTGGACACGGCGCAGCTGGACGCCATCGCCGAGGAGATGCGCATCCAGAAGGCCGGGGACGCCGTGACGCTGGGCCTCGTGGACGGCGTGAAGTACCGCGACGAGGTGCTGGACCTGATGAAGGAGCGCATGGGCGTGGATACGGACGATGACCTGGAGCTGGCCTCCTTCTCCAAGTACACGCGGGCCGTGGTGCGGAAGGACGGAACGGCCGAAGGGGAGCGCGGCAAGGTCGCCGTGGTGTTCGCACAAGGCGACATCGTGGACGGCGACGGTGGCGACGACATGATCGGCAGCCACCCGCTGAGCGCGGCCATCCGCGAGGCGCGGGAGGACAGCACCATCAAGGCCATCGTGCTGCGGGTGAACTCGCCCGGTGGCAGCGGCCTGGCCAGCGACGTGATCTGGCGTGAAGTGGACCTGGCCCGCCAGGTGAAACCGGTGGTCGTGAGCATGGGCGACCTGGCCGCCAGCGGTGGCTACTACATCAGCTGCGCCGCGCACAAGATCTACGCCGAGCCCACCACCATCACCGGCTCCATCGGGGTCTTCGGCATCATTCCCAACATGCAGGGCTTCTTCAAGAACAAGCTCGGCATCACCTTCGATGGGGAGAAGACCAACACCTACGCGGACATGATGACCACCTCGCGGCCGCTCACCGCCGACGAGAAGGACATGATCCAGGGCTACATCGACCGGTTCTACGACACCTTCAAGCAGCGCGTGGCCGATGGCCGGGGCATGAGCGTGGAGGCCGTGGACGCCGTGGGCCAGGGCCGCGTGTGGACCGGCACCGATGCCAAGGCCCGTGGCCTCGTGGACGAGCTGGGCGGACTGGAGGACGCCATCGCAGCCGCCGCCGACATGGCAGGCATCGGCGATCCCAAGGTGGTGAAGCTGCCCGAACAGAAGGAGTTCTTCCAGCAGCTGATGGAGGAGTTGAACACGCAGACCCGCACGTGGGTGGCCAGCGAATGGCTCGGTGAGGACGTGGAACTGCTGAAGGACCTTCAACTGGCCCGCAGGGCCAAGGACATGACCGGCGTTCAGGCCCGCATGCCCTATGTGCTGCGCGTGCACTGACCGGCACGGACCTGACCAAAAAAGCAAAGGGCTCGGCTACTGCCGGGCCCTTCGCCTACCCTAACGATCAGTCCACTGACCAAAACCTGACCCTGCTTACGGTGCTGCCGGAGGAAAGTTGCAGCACGTAGGTGCCGGCAGGATGGCCGGAAAGGTCGATCTGCACCGTAACGTCTTCTACGTCAAACACTTCCAACCTTTGACCGACGGCTGAAAAGAGTTCCAGCACCCCGCCTTCGGAGCCCGGAGGAAGCAGGACCGTGATCCGGTCGCGCGCCGGGTTCGGGAAGACCTGAATGATCGGCTGGCTCTCGCTCGCGGCAGGCACACCCAGCGGTAGTGGATCGATCCGCCAAGCCGAGGCCAGGACCGTGGTGTCAGGACCGATGCCGCCTGCCAGCATCACCTCTCCCCCCGGCCAACCGCCCATGCCCCGCAGGTCCATCACCGCCTCCGGAGTGGTCTCCACGCCCAGCCAGCCGCCGCCGGGGTCGTACACAGCCACCTCGGCCAACGGCGGCACCACGGCCCCGCCCGCATAGGCAAGACCGTCGTAGTTGTAGCTCACCGAGGAACCACCCAGCCAGTGCGGCCTTCCCGCCAGGGTGAAGCAGCCGGGGCGGTACACCGTGCGGCCCGTGGATACCGGTGGCAGCCAGGTGACCTGCAGCGGGTCCGCCGGATCGATGATGCCCATGCGCAATTCGTCCTGGGCCGGGAAGTTGAAGCCCAACGAAGCGCCGCCGTAATAGTAGATGGTATCGCCGACGATGGTGCCCGAGGCACCGAAGACCTTGTAGAGGTTGTTGTTCGGGACGGGCGTGGCCGACTGCCAGGCATCGTTGGCCGGGTCGTAGACCTGCACATCGGGCACGTTGGTGCCGTCGCTCCATCCGGTGACCACGTAGATGAGGCTGTCCCGCCAGACCGCCTGCACCTGATCATCGATGGGAACGGGCACCGGAGCGCCGTCGGGAAGCCAGACCCCGGACGCCAGGTCGAAGCGGTGGACCCGGTCGGAACTGAGCTCGAAGGGTGGTCCGTCGAACACGTGGTAACCCCCGATCACGTATGCCACCCCGTTCACCACGCTCGCGGCGGAGGCCACGCGGCCAAGGGTGTCCGGCACGTCGGGCAGCACCCTCCAGGCATCGATCGAGGACTCGTACTGGTAGGCGCGCAGGGTGATGCTGTCCGACGTGAGGCCCGTGGTGATGCCCATGAAGGCGTAGGCACGCTCATCGCCGTTCACCGTAGCCGTGCAGAAGGCGTGGTTGGCCATGGGCCTTGGGAGGGGGGCCAACGGTGTCCAGGTCCAGCCGGGTTGGGCATGCAAGGCACCGGCCAGGAGGGTGAGCAGCAGCAGTTCAGCCGATCGCCACATGATGTCCGCTGTGGTTGCGCACGTTCAACACCCGGCCATCCTTCCAGATCAGGTACTGGCCCTTGATGCCCGCCAGGGTGCCACTGACCTCGGGCACCTTGTCCAACGAGACGCTGACCACCTTTGGAGGAGGGTCCACCAGGGGATAGCGGAGAACGAGCGGTTCCTCACCCGGCAGCGAGTAGGCGCCCAACTCGTACCCCAACGCCTCCATGGCGCGGTCGCGGGCAGCCAGGAGCGTATCCCGATCGGGCAGCTGTGGCTTCAGCATGGCGCGCCAATTGGTCTTATCGGAGAAGGACTTCTTCAGTTCCACCTCGATGAGCCCGGCCAGCTGCCGGTAGGGGGTGCGTGCGATCACCACCGCCTGCACCGCGCCCTGGTCGATCCAGCGGACGGGCACCTGATCGCTGCGGGTGACGCCCACCTTGATCTTACCGGTATCGGAGAGGTACACGACGTGCTCCCGATCGTGGTGGGTCCGCTCCCACTCGGGGTCGCGGCCTTCGCCCAGGTGGGCCCGGCACAACTCGGGACGGACGATGCACTCCGACGCCTCGGGAGCGTCGCGGAAGCAGGGAAAGCAGAACCCCTGCCCGAACAGCTTCTTCACGGAACGGCCGCACACGATGCAGCTGCGTTCGCCGGTGAAGCGCAGGGTGAACGGCTCCCCGATGAAGGGGGCCATCTCGGTGGTGGAGGCCCCGCGCCGCAGCGCGTAATGCACGATACCTTCGCCGGCGCCATCGGGCTCCAGGCCTGCCAGCATCTTCCGCAACACCCCTTCCTGCACGTCCTCCATTCCGCGGATCCGTATCTTTTGGTCGAAGATAGGCGCCTCCCCCACCGACCGCCGCCATGCCCGTCAATGCGCTGTTCTCCTTCCTGATCAAGAAGCGCCTGCAGCAGATCGCGCTGTTCCGGGACGACCCCGTCGGTGCGCAGCTGGAGGTCTTCGCCCGGTTGATCGGCGCGGCCCGGTACACCGAATGGGGAAGGCAGTACGACTACGCGGGCATCGGCGACCCGGACACCTTCCGGCAGCGCGTGCCGCTCCAGGACTATGAGGACCTGAAGCCTTATGTGGACCGGCTCCGGCGGGGGGAGCAGAACCTGCTCTGGCCCACCGAGATCAAGTGGTTCAGCAAGAGCAGCGGCACCACCAGCGACCGCAGCAAGTTCATCCCGGTGAGCCGGGAGGCCTTGGAGGACTGCCATTACAAAGGCGGCAAGGACCTGATCGCCCTGCACTACGAGCAATTCCCCCAGAGCCGGCTGTACCAGGGCATGAGCCTGGTGGTGGGTGGCAGCAGCGCCATCGAGCAGTTCCGCCCCGAGGCATACAGTGGTGACCTCTCGGCCATCATCATCCGCAACCTGCCGTTGTGGGTGGAGGTGCGGCGCGTGCCGGGGCGCGAGATCGCCTTGATGGAGGACTGGGAGGAGAAAGTGGAGCAGATGGCACGGAGCACGGTGCGCGAGGATGTGCGGAGCATCGCCGGGGTGCCTTCGTGGACGCTGGTGATCCTGCGGCGCATCCTGGAGATCTCGGGCAGGGACCACATCCTGGAGGTCTGGCCGGAGCTGGAGCTCTTCATGCATGGGGGCGTGAGCTTCCGGCCCTACCGGGAGCAGTTCCGGCAACTGATCCCCGGGGATTCCATGAACTACCTGGAGAGCTACAACGCCAGCGAGGGCTTCTTCGGGATCCAGGACCGGCGTGGTGCGGACGACATGCTGCTGATGCTGGACTACGGGATCTTCTTCGAGTTCATACCCGAGGAGGACCTGCACCGGGACCAGCCGCCCACCAAGCTGCTGCACGAGGTGGAGGAAGGCCGGCAGTACGCCATCGTGATCAGCACCAATGCAGGCCTGTGGCGCTACATGCCCGGCGATCTGGTGCGCTTCACCAGCACCTCACCCTACCGGATCCAGGTGAGCGGGCGCACGAAGAGCTTCATCAACGCGTTCGGGGAGGAGGTGATCGTGGACAATGCCGAACGGGCCCTGGAGACGGCGTGCCGGGAGACCGGTGCCGTGGTGAGCGAGTACACCGCCGGTCCCGTGTACATGGAGAACGGGAGCAAGGGCCGCCACGAATGGCTGGTGGAGTTCGAACGCGCGCCCGCCGACGAGACCCGGTTCGCGGAGGTGCTGGACCGTGCGCTGCGCGACCTGAACTCCGACTACGATGCGAAGCGGACCGCCGACCTGGCCCTGCTTCCCCCCTTGTTGCACGCCGCGCCGCCTGGCACGTTCTATGCTTGGATGAAGGAACGCGGCAAGCTCGGCGGCCAGCACAAGGTCCCGCGCCTGTCCAACGACCGCACCTACCTGGACGCCCTGCTCGCGCACGCCTGATGCACCGCACACTTGCCACCTGGCTGATCGCCCTGCCGCTCGCGCTATCGGCCCAGCAGCTCGTGCAGGAGGCCGTGATCAAGGGCACCTTCGACACCTTCACCACGGACGAGCTCGGCAACGTCTACGCCCTCGAGGGCGATGAGCTCTCGCTCTGGTACCCGGACGGGCGCAGCTGGCTCCGCAACAGCCTGAAGACCTTCGGCCGGATCACGCTCATCGATGCGTTCTACTCGCTGAAGCCGATGGTCTTCACCCTGGAACAGGGACAGGTGGCGGTCCTGGACAACACCCTGAGCCTGCAGGGCAGTGTGATCAACCTGCCCCGGAACGGTTTCCCCCAGGTGGAGCTGGCCTGCATGAGCGTGCAGAACAGCTTCTGGCTCTTCGATGCACGCGACCTGCAACTGATCCGGGTGGACGCTCAGCTGCGCCAGCTCGCCTCCACCGGCCGCATCGACCAACTGCTGGGCTTCACACCGCACCCCACCCACATGCAGGAGCTGGACAACTGGTTGTACGTGAGCGACCCGGACGAGGGCATCCTCGTGTTCGACCTGTTCGCGGCCTACTACAAGACGATCCCCATCACCGGCATCGAACGCTTCGAGGTGCGGGACGGGGCGATCTACTTCTTCCAGGACGGTGTGCTGCAGCGATACGACCTCCGGTCGTTCGCCATCGATCCCCTGCCCATGCCTGAAGGACATACCGTGCTGGATGCACGCATGGAGCGCGGACGCCTGTACCTACGCACGCCGGACCGCATCCTGATCATGCGCGTCGTGGAGCCCTGAGCGCTCCGACTTTTCCACACGCGCCGGCCACTTCCGGTGGTGCGGCTAACTTCGTGCGCATTCGCACGACACGGACCATGCACATCGCGATCGCCGGAAACATCGGATCGGGCAAGACGACGCTCACCAAGCTCCTCGCCAAGCACTACAAGTGGGAACTGCTGCAGGAGGCGGTGGACAACAACCCCTACCTGTTCGACTTCTACAAGGACATGCAGCGCTGGAGCTTCAACCTCCAGATCTTCTTCCTGAACAGCCGCTTCGAGCAGCTGCTGGAGATCCGCAGCAATGGACGGGACGTGGTGCAGGACCGCACGATCTACGAGGACGCTTACATCTTCGCACCCAACCTCCACGCCATGGGGTTGATGACCACGCGGGACTTCGAGAACTACTTCCGCCTGTTCCAGAACATGGACAGCGCGATCGCTCCGCCCGACCTGCTCATCTACCTCCGCGCCAGCGTGCCGAACCTGGTGAAGCAGATCGCCGAACGCGGCCGTGAGTACGAAACGGGCATCAGCATCGACTACCTGAGCCGCCTGAACGAGCGCTACGAAGCGTGGATCAGCAAGTACGACAAGGGACGTCTGCTGATCGTGGACGTGGACGACAACGCCTTCCATACCGATCAGGAGGACCTGGGCCGCATCATCAACGCGATCGATGCGGAGATCCACGGGCTCTTCCCTTCGGAGACCGGGAAGGTCCTGGACGCCCCTGCGAAGAAGAGCGCCGAGAAGGCGGCCACGAAGAAGAAGGCTGCGAAGAAGGCCACCAAAAAGAAGTAGGCTCTCGGCTGCTGGAAAGCGAAAAGCGCGCCTCGTGGGGCGCGCTTTCTTGTTGTGTCAGGACCGTTCTCAGAAGCGATCGCCCACCTGCAGCGCGTTCGCTGCCAGGGGATCATTTCCTTCCTCGGGCACCAGCGCATCGCTGCTCCGGTACGGCATGTTGTCGAGCACAGGGGAGGCATGATGCCCGGCGCCATGCCCCTCCTCCGCGATGTGCGGTGCGATGATCAGCGCCACGATGCTCGTGAGCTTGATCAGGATGTTCATCGAAGGTCCGCTCGTGTCCTTGAACGGGTCGCCCACGGTGTCGCCGGTCACGGCCGCCTTGTGCGGGTCGCTGCCCTTCTTGAAGTCCTGGCCGTCGATGAGCACGCCCTTCTCGAAGCTCTTCTTGGCGTTGTCCCAGGCGCCACCGGCGTTGTTCTGGAAGATGCCCATGAGCACGCCGCTCACCGTGATGCCGGCCAGCAGACCGCCCAGGGCCTCGGGGCCGAAGGCGAAGCCCACGATCACGGGGCTCAGCAGCGCCAGGGCACCGGGCAGGATCATCTCACGGATGGAGGCCTGGGTGCTGATGGCCACGCACTTCTCGTACTCCGGCTTGGCCTTGCCCTCCATGATGCCGGGGATCTCCTTGAACTGGCGGCGCACCTCCTTCACCATGTCCATGGCGGCCTTGCCCACCGCGCTGATGGCCATGCTGCTGAACAGGAAGGGGATCATGCCACCCACGAACAACATGGCGAGCACCTTGGCCTTGTAGATGTCGATCGCCGTGATGCCGGCCAGACCGACGTACGCGGCAAAGAGCGCAAGAGCGGTGAGCGCCGCGGAGGCGATCGCGAAGCCCTTGCCGGTGGCGGCCGTGGTATTGCCTGTCGCGTCCAGGATGTCCGTGCGCTCACGCACCTCCTTGGGCAGTCCGCTCATTTCAGCAATGCCTCCCGCGTTGTCGGCGATGGGGCCGAAGGCGTCGATGGCCAACTGCATGGCCGTGGTCGCCATCATGCCCGCTGCTGCGATGGCCACGCCGTAGAGACCGGCCAACTCGAAGGCACCGAAGATGCCGGCGGCCAGCACCAGGATGGGCAGGAAGGTGCTCTCC
Organism: Flavobacteriales bacterium; assembly: GCA_020635695.1. Taxonomy (GTDB): domain Bacteria; phylum Bacteroidota; class Bacteroidia; order Flavobacteriales_F; family PHOS-HE28; genus PHOS-HE28. The sequence continues at coordinate 392,093 of JACJZH010000003.1, forward strand.
ATGCCCACGGCCAGACCACCGATCACGTTGGTGGCGTGGCCCGTGCCGCTCTTCTGCACGATGCTGTCCACCGGCTTGCGGCCCATGGCGGTGTAGTACTCGGTGATGTAGCTCATCAGGAACCCGACCACCAGGCCGAGCACGATGGCGTAGAACACGTTCATGCTGGCGATCTCGAGGACGACGTCCCCGCGCTCGAAGGTCATGGTGGCGGGAAGCATCCATTGGATCACGAAAAAGCTCGCCACCGCGGTGAGCAGGATGCTGCCGATGTTGCCCCGGTTCAGGGCGGCCATCACGCTGTCGGAGTCCTTGTTGATGCGCACGAAGAAGGTGCCCACGATGCTGAAGAGGATGCCGAGGCCGGCGATCAGGATCGGCAGCAGGATCGGGGCCATGCCTCCGAAGTCGTCCTGGCTGACCACTTCACGACCCAGCACCATGGTGCTCAGGATGGTGGCCACGTAGCTGCCGAAGAGGTCGGCACCCATGCCGGCCACGTCGCCCACGTTGTCGCCCACGTTGTCGGCCACGGTGGCCGGGTTGCGGGGATCGTCCTCGGGGATGCCGGCTTCCACCTTGCCCACCAGATCGGCGCCCACATCGGCCGCCTTGGTGTAGATGCCGCCGCCCACACGGGCGAAGAGCGCGATGCTCTCGGCGCCCAGGCTGAACCCGGCGAGGACCTCCAGGGCGGTCATCATCTCCTCGCCATTGGCGGGAGCGCCCTTCACGTACATGTGGTAGAACACGATGAACAGCGAGCTGAGGCCCAGCACGGCCAGACCGGCCACACCGAGGCCCATCACCGTGCCCCCGTTGAAGCTCACCTGCAGGCCCTTCTTCAGGCTGGTGCGGGCGGCCTGCGTGGTGCGCACGTTGGCCTTGGTGGCGATGTTCATGCCGATCCAACCGGCAAAGGCGCTGAAGAAGGCACCGATCAGGAAGGCCACCGCGATCACCCAGTCGCTGTGCTCCACGAGCGTGCCGCTCCAGCCCAGCACCAGGGCCGCGATCGCGGCGAAGATGCCGAGCACCTTCCATTCCGCCCGCAGGAACGCGCTGGCACCGTCGGCGATGTAGCCCGCCAACTCCTTCATGTTCGCGTCGCCCGCGTCCTGCTTGTTCACCCACACCGCCTTGGCGATCATCACCACCAGGCCGATCAACCCCAGCACGGGGAGGTAGTTCATCAGTTCACTGCCCATCTTGGCTCGTGTTATGCGTATGTAAGATCTTGTCGCTCAACCGATTGCCGCATCACCGCGGCCTGCGAAGGCGGCAAAAATAGGGGAATGGGGGGAAGTTGGGTGGGTCGGACGTTGAACGTTGGGGGTTGGACGTTGCCCGTTGTGTGCCCCTGACCGGCGTCGGCAGCATCGGGCGGGACAGGGCACCGTCCGGGCCACTCCCTCGATGTGGGACCCTACTTCCGCAGGTACATCACCTCCTTCACGGCGGCGATGATCCGGGCCGGGTTGGGGATGCTGGCCTCGATCAGCGGCGGGCTGAAGGGCAGCGGCGTGTCCGCCTGGTTGATGCGCAGCACCGGGGCGTCCAGGAAGTCGAACGCGTCCTTCTGCACCCGGTAGGCCACCTCGCTGGCGATGCTGGCCACGGGCCAGTTCTCGTCCACCACCACGCAGCGGTTGGTCTTGCGCACGCTCTTCAGGATGGCCCCATGGTCCATGGGACGGATGGTGCGCAGGTCGATCACCTCGGCCTCCACGCCCTCCTTCGCCAGTTCCTCGGCGGCGGCCAGGGCCTCCTTCATCATCTTGCCAAAGCCCACGATGGTGACGTCGGTACCCTCGCGCTTGATGTCGGCCACGCCGATCGGGATCAGGTACTCGCCGTCGGGCACCTCGCCCTTGTCGCCGTACATGCGCTCGCTCTCCATCACGAGCACCGGGTCCTCGTCGCGGATCGCGGCCTTCAGCAGGCCCTTGGCATCGTAGGGGTTGCTCGGGGTCACCACCTTCAGGCCGGGCACGTTGGCGTACATGGCCTCGAAGCTCTGGCTGTGCGTGGCGGCCAGCTGTCCCGCATGGCCATTGCCGCCGCGGAACACGATGGGGATGTGGAACTGCCCACCGCTCATCTGCAGCATCTTGGCCGCGTGGTTGATGATCTGGTCGGCGGCCAGGATGGCGAAGTTCCAGGTCATGAACTCCACGATGGGGCGCAACCCGTTCATGGCGGCACCCACACCGATGCCCGTGAAGCCCAGCTCGCTGATCGGTGTGTCGATGATCCGCTCCGGCCCGAACTCCGCCAGCATGCCCTTGCTCACCTTGTAGGCCCCGTCGTACTCCGCCACCTCCTCGCCCATGAGAAAGACGTTCGGGTCACGGCGCATCTCCTCGCTCATCGCCTCGTTCAGGGCCTCTCGGAACTGGATCGTACGCATGGTCTTTGCGGTAGGGTGGCAAAGGTAGGGGTGAGTCGGGAGTCGGGAGTCGGGAGTCGGGAGTCGGGAGTCAGCAGTCAGCAGTCAGCAGTCAGCAGTCAGCAGTCGGCGGTCGGTAGTCAGCGGTCTTGGTGCATCTGCTTCTTCCGGTCTTCTTCCTTCCTCTCTTGTCCCTCCCTCTCTTGTCCCTTCCTCTCTTGTCCCTTCCTCCTTCCGCTCATGCCCCCTTCACCTTCCCCTACCTTCGTCCGCATGCCCCGCATCGCCATTCTTTCCACGAGCGTCCGAACCGGCAGGGCCAGCCACCGCGTGGCGCTTCATTTGGAGCGCAGCATCCGGGAGGCCGGTCATGAGGCGGACCTGATCGACCTGGACGAGCTGGCCTTCCCCTTGTTCAGCGAGCGGTTGAAGTTCCAGGAGGACCCGGCCCCGGCCACCGTGGCCTTTGCCGAACGGGTCCGCCAGGCCGATGCCGTGGTGTTCGTGACACCCGAGTACAATGGCAGCATCCCTGCCAGCGTGAAGAACGTGGTGGACCTGCTGGTGGACGAGTGGCGGCGGAAGCCCGTGGGCATCGCGGCCGTCTCCAGCGGCGCATTCGGTGGCACACAGGCCCTGATGGTCCTGCTCACCACGCTGTGGAAGATCAAGGCCTGGGTGAGCAACACGCCCCTGAACGTGCCCAAGGTGAAGGACCAGTTCAACGAGGAAGGCGTTCCCGCCGACCCCGACGCCTGGGCGAAACGCACCAAGGGCTTCCTGGACGACCTGCTCTGGTGCGTGGAAGCGGTGCGCCGCATGGCCTCGTGATGCGATCCGGCACCAGGGCCTAACTTCGCGGCCCCGCAGGTCCGGCGGTGTGGAGCCCCGGCTTCCTGAACGGCCCGAACAACGTTCAACGACCAACGTTCTTCAGACGCATGAAGATCCTCGTCCTCATCAGCCAGGTGCCCGACACCACGGCACGCATCGCCTTCACCGACGGCGACACCCGCTTCGACACGAACGGCGTGCAGTTCATCGTGAACCCGTACGACGAATGGTACGCGCTGGTGCGTGGGCTGGAGTTGAAGGAGGCCGCCGGTGGCACCGTGACCACCGTGACCGTGGGCCCCGCCTCGCACGACCCCACCATCCGCAAGGCCCTGGCCATTGGCGCTGATGAGGCCGTGCGCATCGATGCCGAGCCGGTCGAAGGCCTGCAGGTGGCCGAGCTGATCGCCGCCTACGCCAAGGACAAGGGCTTCGACCTGGTGCTGGCGGGCAAGGAGACCATCGACCACAACGGCAGCCAGGTGGGCGGCATGGTGGCCGAGCTGCTGGACATGCCCTACGTGCCGCTGGCCAGCAAGCTGGACGTGAACGGCGACACGGCCACCGTGGAACGCGATGTGCCCGGAGGTGTCGAAGTGCTGGAGGTGAAGCTGCCGCTGGCGCTGAGCGCTGCGAAGGGCATGGCCGAACAACGCATCCCGAACATGCGCGGCATCATGGCCGCCCGCACCAAACCCCTGAACGTGGAGGCACCCGCCGGCACGGACGATGTGGGCGGCACGGTGAAGTTCCAGCTGCCCCCTGCGAAGGGTGCGGTGAAGCTGATCCCCGCGGAAGAGGCCGAAAAGCTGATCGAACTGTTGCACACCGAAGCCAAAGTCATTTGATGTTGAGGGTTGGAGGTTGGCATAGGTCGAGGGTTGACCGCGACCGATGATCAGCCAGCCAACCTGCAACCCCCAACCTGCAACCCCCAACCTGCCGATCGAATGAGCACCATCGTATTCATCGACACCCGCGGTGACAAACTGCCCAAGGCGGCCCTGGAGGCCGTGACCTTCGCCAGCCAGCTGGCCGGTGGCCCCGTGACCGCCGTGACCTTCGGACCGGCCCAGGGACTGGAAGCCCTTGGTGCGCAGGGTGCCGGAAAGGTGGTGGTGGCCCGCGGTGTGAACGCCCTGGATGGCCAGCAACTGACCAAGCTGGTGACCTCGGTGGCGGAAGCCGAAGGCGCCAAGACCATCGTGTGCGTGCATGACGGCACCGGCAAGGCCGTTGCCCCCCGCGTGGCCGCCCGGTTGAAGGCCGCCCACGTACCCGGCGCCATTGCCGCCCCCGAGGATGGGAAGGTGAAGCGCAACGTGTTCAGTGGCAAGGCCCAGGCCTGGGTGGAGCTGCGCAGCGACCGCCGGGTGCTGAGCCTGATGCCCAATTCGATCGCCCCGGCGAACGGGGAGGGCACCGCCACGGTCGAGGAGTTCTCCGGCGATCTGGGCGCGGCGCGGGTCACCGTGAAGGAGGTGCGCAAGGCCGGCGCCGGCATTCCCCTGCCCGAGGCCGAGATCGTCGTGAGCGGCGGTCGTGGCATGAAGGGTCCCGAGCACTGGGGGCCGATCGAGGAGCTGGCGCAGGTCCTGGGTGCCGCCACCGCCTGCAGCCGTCCGGTGGCCGACATGGACTGGCGTCCGCACCACGAGCACGTGGGGCAGACCGGCGTGGCCATCCGTCCGAACTGCTACATCGCCATCGGGATCAGCGGTGCCATCCAGCACCTGGCCGGTGTGAACCAGAGCAAGGTGATCGCGGTGATCAACAAGGATCCCGAGGCGCCGTTCTTCAAGGCCGCCGACTACGGCATCGTGGGCGACGCCTTCGAGGTGCTGCCGAAGCTGATCGAGGCCGCCAAGAAGCTGAGGTCCGAGGCCTGACACGCCTGCTGAAGGGCCTTGCGGATCGCTCGGTTCCGCTATCTTCGTGACCCTCACCGGCAAGGCGATCGGTGGTACCCTGGGACAGGATGGAGAAGGTCGAACTGCGCTTCCTCAGGATCACGTACAGCCACACCCACGCGGGCGCCTATGCCCTGATCCTGGGCGAGGTGGAAGGTGATCGCCGATTGCCCATCATCGTGGGCGCGGCCGAAGCACAGGCCATCGCCATCCAGGTGGAGCACATCAAGCCCGCCCGGCCCATGACCCACGACCTGTTCAAGTCGCTCGCGGAGTCGCTGGACGTGCGGATGAAGGAGGTGCTGATCAGCGACCTGGTGGAGGGCATCTTCCATGCCCGGCTCATCCTGGAACAGGGTGGCGACACGATCGAGATCGACGCCCGGAGCAGCGATGCCATCGCCCTGGCACTGCGGTTCGGCTGTCCCATCTTCTCCTTCGAGTTCATCATGAGCGCCGCAGGCCTCACCGTGGAGGATGAGCCGGAGGACAGCTCCGAAGAGGAGGACCGGGAAGAGGGTCAGCTCGTGAAACCGATCGGGAACTCCTCCCTGGACGAGCTCAAGGAGATGCTGGACGATGCGCTGGACCAGGAGGACTACGAACGCGCCTCCCAGCTCCGCGACGAGATCAAACGGCGCGAACAGTCAAACTGACCATGAACGGTGCCGGTCCGCTGCCGCTGGAGGGGATCTCCATCATGGGCCTCCTGCGGGGCCTGCTGGGCATGGCCTCCCTGATCGCCATCGCCTGGGCCTTCAGCGCCAAACGCCGGCAGGTGGACTGGAAGGTGGTCGGCATCGGACTGGGCCTGCAGTTCGTGCTGGCCTTGTGCATCCTGTACGTGCCTGCCGTCCAGTTCGGCTTCGAGGTGGTGGGCAAGGTGTTCGTCAAGGTGCTCGACTTCACCAAGGCCGGCAGTGAGTTCCTGTTCCGCGACCTGATGGACGTGAAGAGCTTCGGCTTCATCTTCGCCCTGCAGATCCTGCCCACGATCATCTTCTTCAGCGCGCTCACCAGCGTGCTCTTCTACCTGGGCATCATCCAGAAGGTGGTGTACGCCCTGGCCTGGGCCCTGAACCGGACCATGCGCCTGAGCGGGGCGGAGAGCCTGAGCACGGCCGGCAACATCTTCCTGGGGCAGACCGAGGCCCCGCTCATGATCAAGGCCTACCTGGAGCGCATGAACCGCTCGGAGATCTTCCTGATCATGACCGCCGGCATGGCCACCGTGGCCGGGGGCGTGCTGGCCGCCTACGTGGGCTTCCTCGGCGGCGACGACCCGGTGCAGCGCCTCTTCTTCGCCAAGCACCTGCTCACCGCCAGCGTCATGGCCGCGCCCGGCGCCGTGGTGGTGGCCAAGGTGCTGTACCCCCAGACCGAACCGGTGGACCAGCGCATGGACATCAGCATGGAACGGGTGGGAAGCAACTTCCTGGACGCCATGGCCAACGGCACCACCGAGGGCCTGAAGCTCGCGGCCAACGTGGGGGCCATGCTGCTCGTGTTCTTCGCGTTCATCGCCATGTTCAACTACGCCTTCTTCAAGCTGGGCGACGTGATGGGCCTGAACGGCTGGGTGGCCGAGGTGAGCGGGGGGAACTTCCGGTCCTTCTCCCTCGAGTTCCTGCTGGGCTACCTCTTCGCCCCGCTGATGTGGCTGATCGGGGTGGCGAGCGAGGACATCACCCTCACCGGCCGGTTGATCGGGGAGAAGATCATCGCCAGCGAGTTCGTCGGGTACGAGAGCCTGAGCAGCCTGAAGGCGGCCGGGGCCTTCGCGCACCAGCGCAGCATCGTGATGGCCACCTACATGCTCTGCGGCTTCGCCAACTTCGCCAGCATCGGCATCCAGATCGGCGGCATCGGCTCCCTGGCACCCGGCAAGCGGCAATGGCTCAGCGAGTTCGGCTTCCGTGCCCTGGTGGGCGGTACGCTCGCCAGCCTGCTGAGCGCCACCATCGTGGGGATGTTGGTGTAGGGGTTGAGGGTTGAGGGTTGAACGTTGAAGGTTGGAGGTTGGAGGTTGAAGGTTGAAGGTCCGGCCTGCACGGCCGTCCGAAGCCACCTACTTTTGCGGCCCGAACGATGGGCGAACGTTCCGAACGCTGGGATTACCTGGAGAAGCTGCAGCAGCGCACCACCGCGTTGCTGGAACGCGTGCGCCTGGCCCTGCGGAACAACCGCACCAAGGACCTGCTCCTGCTGACCCTGCCCTACCAGGTGGCCGCCGTGGTCACGGCGCTGATCGCCGTGGGCTATGCCGCCCTGTTCAAGCAGGTGGAGGCCTTCCACCTCTGGCTGTACGCCACCGATCCCGACTGGATCTTCGTGGTGGCCCCGGTCGCCTTCCTGGGCTCCTGGTACCTGGTCCGGCGCCTGGCCCCCATGGCCGGTGGCAGCGGCATCCCCCAGCTGATGGCGGCCATCGAGGTGGCCAACGACAAGAAGACCGACCGGTCGTGGCGCTTCCTCAACGTGCGCATCATCATCGTGAAGGTGCTCAGCAGCCTGGCCATGGTGCTGGGTGGCGGGGCGGTGGGGCGCGAGGGACCGACGTTGCAGATCGCGGGTTCCGTGTACCGCACCGTGCACAAGGTGCTGCCGCCGTTCTGGCCCAAGGTGAGCCGCCGCGTCATGATGATCACCGGGGGGGCCGCAGGCCTCAGCGCGGCCTTCAACACGCCGCTCGGCGGGATCGTGTTCGCCGTGGAGGAGCTCACCCGCACGCACATCGCCCAGTTCCGCACCGCCGTGCTCACCGCGGTGATCCTGAGCGGCATGACCGCGCAGTGGGTGCTGGGACCCTACCTGTTCCTGGGCTACCCGAAGCTGGAACCCGTGGGCTTCTCCTTCATGTACAAAGTGCTCGTGATCGGGCTGGTCGCCGGGGCGGGGGGCGCCCTCTTTTGCCGGGCGGCGCTGATCGGGGACAAGCTTCGGAGAGGGCTGCGCAGCGTGAAGGCCCAGGGGCTGTTCGTGCTGGGCGCGGCGCTGGGCTTCGCCGTGGTGTTCAAGGTGCTCGGCCCGCACACGCTGGGTTCCGGGAAGATGCTGCTGGAGGAGTACCTCTTCGAGCCCATGGTGGACCCCAGTCTCACGGACATCGGAGCACGCTTCTTCGGCTCCTTGTTCTCGTTCAGTGCGGGAGGGGCCGGTGGCATCTTCGCCCCCGCCCTGAGCTCGGGCGCCGCCATCGGCGGGTGGATCGGGCAATGGTTCAACCCTTCGCGCGGCGAACTGAACGTGTTGATCCTGGCCGGCATGACCGCCTTCCTCACGGGGGTGTCGCGCAGTCCCTTCACCAGCGCCATCCTCGTGCTGGAGATGACCGACCGGCACTCGGTGATCTTCCAGCTGATGTACGCGGCCTCCATCGGCTACGTCATCGCCATGGCCATCGACCGCAAGAGCTACTACGAGCGCATGAAGGAGCGGCTGATCGCCCGGGTGATGCCTCCGGAACCCAAGACATCCACCCGTTCCCAACGGCAGCGCGAGCGCTTCGCACCCAAGGAACGCGACGACGACGAGGAGAACACCGACCTGGGGCTCGGCTAACTTTGCGGGGCCATGAAGCAGTACCACGACCTCCTTCGCCACATCCTGGACCACGGAACGCCCAAGGGCGACCGCACCGGCACCGGCACGCTCAGCTGCTTCGGCCACCAGATGCGCTTCGACCTGCAGGAGGGCTTCCCGCTGGTGACCACGAAGAAGCTCCATACGAAGAGCATCATCCACGAACTGCTGTGGTTCCTCGCGGGCGACACCAACATCAAGTACCTGCAGGAGAACGGCGTGCGGATCTGGGACGAATGGGCCGATGCCAACGGCGACCTGGGGCCGGTGTACGGCTACCAATGGCGCAGCTGGCACACGCCGGACGGACGGGTGATCGACCAGATCGCCAACGTGGTGGAGCAGATCAAGCGGAACCCCGACAGCCGCCGCCACATCGTGACCGCCTGGAACCCCGCCGACGTGGACCGCATGGCGCTGCCGCCCTGCCACACCATGTTCCAGTTCTACGTGGCCGAAGGGAAGCTGAGCTGCCAGCTGTACCAGCGCAGCGCGGACACCTTCCTGGGCGTGCCCTTCAACATCGCCAGCTATGCCTTGCTGACCCTGATGTTGGCCCAGGTGTGCGACCTGGAGCCCGGCGAGTTCGTGCACACCTTCGGCGACGTGCACCTCTACCAGGACCACCTGGAGCAGGCCCGCCTGCAGCTGACGCGCGACCCGCGCCCCCTGCCCACCATGCGGCTGGACCCTTCGGTGAAGGACCTCTTCGCCTTCCGCTTCGAGCACTTCACGCTGGTGGACTACGACCCGCACCCGCACATCAAGGCGGCCGTCAGCGTATGATCGTCACCGCCATCGTGGCCGCGTCCGAGAACGGGGTGATCGGCCGGGAGGGCGACCTGCCCTGGCACCTGCCGGACGACATGAAGTTCTTCCAGCGCACCACGCGCGGTCACCACGTGATCACCGGCCGGAAGAACTACGAGAGCATCCCGGAGAAGTACCGCCCGCTGAAGGACCGCACGAACCTGGTGGTTACCCGCACGCCGGGCTACGAGGCCTTCGGTGCCGTGGTGGTGAACTCCCTGGAGGAGGCCCTGGCCCTGGCCCGCTGGAACGGGGAGCAGGAGGCCTTCATCATCGGAGGCGGGCAGATCTACGCGGAGGCCTTCCGCCTGGGCGTGGTGGACCGCGTATACCTGACCACCGTGCACGCACAGGTGCAGGGCGACACGCACTTCCCGGACCTGGACGAACGTTGGAAGGAGACCTGGCGCGAGGAGCATGCGGCGGACGAGCGCCACGCCCACGCGTTCACGTTCCGGCTGTTGGAGCGGAGCTGATCCCCGCTCATGGGTTCACCCGGCCCCCTTCCGTCCCTGCGGCCGCCGTTCATCACGTTCCGCTTGCAGCCCCCTGCACCCGGCCGGTAGCTTCGCTTTCGGTCGATCACTTCATTTCCGGACCACCAGAGGTCAACCTAGCGCAACGACCGATCGGCCACCTGGACAGCCCCGTTGCATCGGGGCTGTCCCATGAAAGGACCACGATGAACTACTTCCAGCGCACCCCGGTCCGGTACCGCGTGATCCTGATCACCGCGCTGGTGATGGCCACCCTGTTCCTCACGCAGGCTTACATGCACCACTACGTGTATGCCGAGCTGAAGGACATGGGCGAGTTCAATTGGTGGCGCGAGGCCCCGGTGCCCTACCTGAACTTCCTGTTCTGGGCGTTGCTCACGCCCCTGGTCTACAGCATCCTGAAGCGCTGGCCCTTCAACCGGCGGCCGCTGGCCCCGGTCATCGCCATCCATGTGGGGCTCAGCCTGCTCATCGGCGCCTTCCACGAGGTGGTGACCAGCACGGTCTACTACGGCATCCTGGATTGGCGCGGCGACTTCGACTTCAGCGAGCCGATGATGCGCAACTGGGCGGTGCATGCGCTTCCCCCGGCCATCCTCAGCCGCTTCATGGAATACTGGACGTTGATGGTGGTGCTGATCGCCCTGGACAACGCGCGCCAGATGCGTGAGAAGCAGACCCAGCTGCTGAAGCTCCGGAACGAGCTGCAGATCAGCCAACTGAACGCTCTGAAGAAGCAGCTCCAGCCGCACTTCCTGTTCAACGCCCTGAACACCGTGAGCGCCCTGATGGACGAGAACATCGACGGTGCACGCCGGGTGCTCTCGCGCCTGGGGCAGTTGCTGCGGGTGTCGCTGGACAAGGAGCAACGCGACCAGGTGATGCTGGAGCGGGAGCTGGACCATGTGGGCAACTACCTGGGCATCGAGGCGGAACGGTTCAGCGACCGCCTGCAGATCGCCTACGACGTGCCCGGTGAGCTGACCAATGCCATGGTGCCCAGCATGGTGCTGCAGCCCCTGGTGGAGAACGCCATCAAGCACGGCCCCGACACGGTGAGCGACCAGGTGACCATCGCCGTGAAGGCCGCCCGGGCGAACGGGCACCTGACGCTGACCGTGAGCGACGACGGGCGCGGCTGTCGCGACGTGGACCAGGCCATCGCCCAAGGCGGCATCGGGCTGCAGAACGTGCGCGAACGCCTGCGCCTGCTGTACGGCGACCAGGCCACCATGTCGGTGCGCTCGCCCGGTGGCAGGGGCTTCATCGTGGACCTCACCTTTCCTTACGAAACACGCAACGGCCATGAGACACATCCGGACCATCATCGTGGACGATGAACCCGCCGCCCGCGACCGCGTGGCGCGCCTGCTGCAACGCGACGACGAGATCGAGCTCGTGGCCCAGTGCCGGAATGGCCAGGAGGCCGTGGAGGCCGTGAAGAAGCACCGCCCCGACCTGCTCTTCCTGGACGTGCAGATGCCCGGGAAGAACGGCTTCGAGGTGGTGGCCGACCTGGACCCAAACCGCCTGCCCTTCATCGTGTTCGTCACCGCCCACGACCAGTACGCCCTGCAGGCCTTCGATGTGAACGCGGTGGACTACCTCCTGAAGCCCTACGACGACGAGCGGTTCCACAACTCCCTGGACAAGGCCAAGCGCTTCATGGACCTGCGCATGAGCAGCAAGCTCACCGGCCGGCTGATGGACCTGGTGCGCGAGCACATGCAGGCCAACAGCGAGTTCACCGAGGTGTTCCAGATCCGGGAGCGCGGCCGGGAGCACAAGGTGGCCGTGGACGACATCCTGTACCTCCGCGCCGAGGGGAACTACCTGTGCCTGAAGATGAAGGACCGCCAGTTCCTGTACCGGATGACCATGAACGCCGTGGAGAGTGAGCTGGACCCCGAGCGCTTCCTGCGCATCCACCGCAGCTACATCGTGAACCTGGCCCATGTGCGTGGTACGCGGTACAGCGGCAACAACGAGTTCATCTTCACCATGGACAACGGCGAGCGCATCGTGAGCGGGCGCAGCTACAAGGAGCCCATCGCGAAGGTGCTGGCGGAGCAGGAGGTCTAGGCGCCACTGGCCATTCGCCTCTGGCTCCTGGCCGATCGGCTCATGCGTTCAATACGCCCATGAAGGCGCCTATTTTTCGTTGTACCAGCAACACCTTCGTGAGCACGGCATCCAACCTATTCTCATCCGCCCAGTTCCGTCGTTGAACGATCAGAAGGCGCGTCTGAAGTTCAAAGGCGGATCCCAGAGCGAACTCGAAGAACCTGAACTTCTCCTTCTCACTGCGTCGGGAGCTTCCTTCCGCCACATTGGAGGGGATCGAACACGCCGCATCAGTGGCCTGGTCCCTCAGTTTGAAGCCCATCTGGGATGGCGGTACCTGCTCAAGGATCTCCAGCACCTCATCAGCGACCTCCATGCCCAGCTGCCACATCTCCAGTTTTGTGAAGTCCCTCATGGTGGAATGGTTTAGCGCAAAGTTCCTACTGGCCGCGGTCCCTTCCACCTGGAGCCCTGAAGTAGGAAAGGCCCGCAAACGGCACATGGCGTTCAGCCAGCAGCAATGAGCCAAAGGCCAGCAGCCAATAGCCAATAGCCAGCAGCCAATAGCCAGCAGCCAACGGCCAGCAGCCAGCAGCCAACAGCCAGCAGCAAGTACCGAGCAGCCCGCTCTACCTTAGCCCCATGCCCCCTTTCCGGAACCCCGGCCTGCGCACGGCCTTCCTCAGCTTTCTTGTTTCCGCCTTCAGCTTTCAGGTTTCAGCTCAGCGTCCGCCTGAGCAGCCCAACGCCGCCGAGATCCTGCACCGCATGCAGAAGCTCCAGGTGGTGGGCAGCGTGCTCTACATCGTGGCCCATCCGGACGACGAGAACACCCGGCTCATCGCCTGGCTGGCCAATGGCAAGAAGGTGCGCACCGGCAACCTCAGCCTTACCCGTGGCGATGGCGGCCAGAACCTGATCGGTCCCGAGCTGGGCGACGCGCTCGGCATCATCCGCACCCAGGAGCTCATGGAGGCACGCCGCATCGACGGTGGCGACCAGTTCTTCACCCGCGCGGTGGACTTCGGCTACAGCAAGAGCGCCGAGGAAAGCTTCGAGAAATGGGGGAAGCAGGAAGTGCTGAGCGATGTGGTGCGTGTGATCCGCATGTTCCGGCCGGACATCATCATCACGCGCTTTCCGCCCAACCGCGAGGCCGGGCATGGCCACCATGAGGCCAGCGCCATCCTGGCCGCGGAGGCCTTCGACCTGGCAGGTGACCCAAAGGCCTTCCCCGAGCAACTCGAGCAGGGCCTGGAACCCTGGCAGCCCCGCCGCCTGTTCTGGAACGGCAGCACCTGGTGGCGCAGCGACCTGGCCGAGATCGCCGCCCGCGAACCCGACTGGTTCGCCGTGGACGTGGGCGGCTACGACCCGCTGCTGGGCCTCAGCTACACCGAGATCGCCGGGCGCAGCCGCAGCATGCACAAGAGCCAGGGCTTCGGCGCTTCGCAGTCGCGCGGAGAGTTGATCGAATACCTCCACTTCGAAAAGGGCGACCGGCCGAAGGGGAACGACATCTTCGAGGGGATCGACATGACATGGAACAGGGTGAAGGGGTCGGAACGGGTGGCCTCCATGTTGGCCGAAGTGATCGCGAGCTACGAGGCGGAACAGCCTGCGGACGCCATTCCGCTTCTTAGCGAGCTGCGGGCAGCGCTCGACCAATTGAACACCGACGGTGACTGGCAACTGGAGTGGGCCATCCGCCGTGTGAACGACCTCCTGCGTGCCTGCACCGGGCTCACTGCGGAATACCTGTTCCCCGCTGCCTACATCCCGGACGGGGCCCAAGGTGCAGAGGTGGTGGTCGTGAACCGTTCGGAGGCATCCGTGACCGTTCCCTCCTGGAACGGCCAGCTATTGAAGGCGAACGCCGAACAGAGCAGCAAGGTCCAGCCCCTCGGTGGAAAACCCATGGATGCCCCATTCTGGCTCGAGAATCCCCATGGGACACTCTTCGACATCCCATCGGAGTTGATCGGCCTGCCTGTTCTGAAGCAGCATGCCTTCCTGCCGCTGAACATCGCGGGAACGGACGTGGTCGCCGAGATGCCGCCCCTGTACAAGTGGGTGGACCGGGTGGAGGGTGAACGGACCAGCCCGGCCTACGCCGTGCCCGTGGCCTCGGTGATCCCCAAGTCCGAGATCCTCATCGCACGGGGCGGACCCCAGAACATCACCGTGGAAGTGGAAGCGCTGACGGACGACCTCTCCGGACAGTTGAACATCACACTTCCCCTAGGCTGGGCCACCACCAAGGACCTGAAGGCGGTGAACATCGCAAAGAAGAACGACCGCCAGAGCTTCACCTTCCAGCTGATCCCGGGTGAAAAGGCCCAGGCGGGCGCGGTCCGCTTCGCGTTCGTGGGCGCCAAGGGCAGGTCCGACCGCACGCTGCACGAGATCGACCACCCGCACATCATGCCGCAGGTGTACTACACGCCCGCCGAAGTGAAGCTGGTGCCACTGGATGTGACCACGACCGCGAGCGTGGTGGGTTATGTGGAAGGCGCCGGTGATGCCGTGCCGCAGGCCATCGAACGGCTGGGCGTCGAGGTGCGGATGCTGGATCCCGCCACGACCACCCTGGACGACCTTCGGGGGCTGGACGCCGTGGTGGTGGGCATCCGGGCCTACAACACCGTGGAGGCCATGCCGCGCTTCAACCCGCTGCTGATGCGCTACGTGGAGGAGGGTGGTACCGTCGTCGCGCAGTACAACACCCGCAGCCGGGACATGATGCTGCCCGACTCACTGATCGGCCCCTACCCCTTCGAGTTGACCCGGGGCCGTGTGACCGTGGAGGAGGCACCACCGACCTTCCTGGACCCGAAGCACGCGCTGTTGAACACCCCGAACGCCATCACCACCGCGGACTTCGAGGGATGGGTGCAGGAGCGCGGCCTCTACTTCGTGGGCGACCGCGACCCGCGCTACACCGCGCTCATCGCCTGGAACGACCCGGGCGAGGATCCGCTGGACGGCGCGCTGATCACCTGCGAGCACGGCAAGGGTCGCTACGTGTACACAGGCATCAGCTTCTTCCGGGAACTTCCCGCGGGCGTGCCGGGAGCCTACCGGCTTTTCGCGAACCTGATCTCGCCACGTGCTGCGCAATAGGCCATGTCCGATCACGCCATCGGGTCCCAATATGGTCGACCCGGTGGGTCGACGCTACGGGTGCCTTGCCGCGAGACCGGTATGCCATCATCCGTTCATCTGAACAGCTGACCGATGCATTGGCTCGACTGGACGATCCTTCTCGGCACCCTCGGCTTCATCGTGGGCTACGGGGTGTGGCGCACGCGGCGCACCAGCACCAGTGACGGGTTCCTGAAGGGCGGCAGCGACAACCGCTGGTGGGCCGTGGGCCTCAGCGTGATGGCCACCCAGGCCAGCGCCATCACCTTCCTGAGCACGCCCGGGCAGGGCTACCTGGACGGCATGGGCTTCGTCCAGTTCTACTTCGGCCTGCCGCTGGCCATGCTCGTGATCGGCTTCGTGTTCATCCCGCTCTACTACAAGTGGAAGGTGTACACGGCCTACGAATTCATCGGCAAACGCTTCGACGGACGCACGCGGCTGCTCACCGCCGGGCTCTTCCTGGTGCAGCGCAGCCTGGCCGCGGGCATCACCATCTACGCGCCCAGCATCATCCTCAGCAAGGTGCTGCACTGGCCGCTCAGCTGGACCTGCGTGTTCATCGGTGCGCTGGTGATCCTCTACACCACCACCGGCGGGGCCCGTGCCGTGGGTGTGACGCACAAGCAGCAGATGGCCGTGATGTTCCTGGGCATCTTCACCGCCTTCGGCCTCACCGTGCACTACCTGGGCGAGCATGCCTCCTTCGGCGAAAGCCTGGCCCTGGCCGGGGCCCTGGGCAAGATGAACATCGTGGACACCTCCTGGGACCCCTCCACGAAGTACACGCTCTGGAGCGGGCTGCTGGGCGGCTTCTTCCTGCAGCTCTCCTACTTCGGCACCGACCAGAGCCAGGTGCAGCGCTACCTCGGCGGACAGAACGTGGCCCAGGCCCGGCAGGGGCTCTGGATGAACGCCGTGCTGAAGATCCCCATGCAGTTCTTCATCCTGCTCACCGGGGTGCTCGTGTTCGTGTTCTACCTGTTCAATGCCTCGCCGGTGCACTGGAACGCAGCCAATGTGGAGGCGATGGCGACGTCACCCGTTTCCCCGGAACTGGCCGAGCTGCGGACGATGCACGCGGAGAACCAGGCCCTGTTGGAGGAACGCTCCCTGGCTTGGGTGGAGGCCCGCCGGTCCGGTGATGCGGCAGTAGAAGAGCAGGCCAAGGCCGCCCTGGACGAGAGCCTGACCACCGACAGGATGCTCCGGGAGGAGACCACCGCCCTGCTGCGCAACGAGTTCCCCGACCGCGAGCCCAACGACAAGGACTACATCTTCGTGAGCTATGTGATGGACCACCTGCCGATCGGCATCGTGGGCCTGCTGCTGGCCATGATCTTCAGCGCGGGCATGAGCAGCACCAGCGCCGAACTGAGCGCCCTGGCCACCACCAGCACGGTGGACGTGGTGCGCATGCCCCGCAGCGATGCCCAGCAGGTGAAGGCCGCGCGCCTGGCCACGGTGGTCTTCGGGCTGCTGGCCCTGGCCTTCGCCGCCATCTTCTCGCTCTTCGAGAACCTGATCCAGGCGGTGAACATCCTGGGATCGCTGTTCTACGGCACCATCCTGGGCATCTTCCTGGTGGCCTTCTTCGTGCGCTGGGTACAGGGCACGGCGGTCTTCGTGGCCGCGCTCATCGCCCAGGCCATCATCTTCTTCATCCACTTCTCGGACATCGAACTGGCCTTCCTGTGGTACAACCTGCTGGCCCCCGCGATCGTGGTGGTGCTGGCGATGGTGTTGCAGGCGGTGTTGCCGGCAAGGAACACGCCAACGACATGAACTGGGACCTGAAGGGAAAACGGGCATTGGTCACGGGTGGCTCGCGCGGCATCGGCCGTGCCATCGTGGACATGTTCACCGAGCTGGGCGCGGAGGTGCTCTATGCCGCCCGTGGCGAAGTGGATGATGCCCGAGCCATCCAGGCCGATCTGTCCGACCCGGCCGGTCGTGAGCTGCTCGTACGCACGGTGACCGGACGCTGGGACGGACTGGACATCCTGGTGAACAACGCCGGCACCAACATCCGCAAGCCCTGGGTGGCGATGACGGCGGAGGAACGCGAGAAGGTGCTGGGACTGAACCTGACCGCCCCCACCGAACTGGCCCGCTCGCTTCACGGACACCTACGGAACGGAACGGGTGCAGCGATGGTGAACGTGGCCTCGGTGGCGGCCCTGGTGGACGTGGGCTCAGGCACCGCCTATGCCATGAGCAAGGCCGCCCTGCTGCAATTCACCCGCAGCCTGGCCGTGGAGTGGGCAGCCGACGGGATCCGGGTGAATGCCGTGGCCCCTTGGTACATCCGCACGCCGCTCACCCGGCCCGTGCTGGATGATCCCACACGCCTGGAACGGATCCTGGCGCGCACCCCCATGCGCCGGGTGGGCGAACCGCAGGAAGTGGCCGCGGCCGTTGCGTTCCTGGCCATGGACCGCAGCAGCTACATCACCGGACAGTGCCTGGTGGTGGACGGCGGCTTCCTGGCCTGCGGCATGTAGGCCCTTGAACGGCGAAAGGCCCCGAAGGGCCTTCCGCGACACGTTCGTAACGGGCTTACTTGCCCTTGGACTTCCCCTCTTTCCCCATGGCCATGCGCCACTCGTCCATCTTCTCCTTGTTCATCTTCACGTAGGGCTCGTACTCGGCCTTCTGGGCCATGGCCATACTCTCCTCGGCCGTGGCCATGGCATCCTTGTACGCGCCATTGGCCGCCTGGGCCAGGGCCAGGGTATGCAGGTTCCAGAACTTCCGTTCCATGGAGACGCTCTTCTGCGCCCATTCCAAGGCCATCTTCGGGTCGATCCCGTTGTCGATGTAATAGCGGGCACAGCCATTGAACACCCGGAAGTCGGCCTCCGGATCGGCCACCGCCTTCTGGATGTTCGCCATGGCCTTCTCGCGGCTGTTCGCCTCGATCCAGACGCTCACCCGCACATCGGCCCAGCGCAGGTCCATCCGTGCCTTGTCGTCCTTCACCTCGTCGAACGAGATGGTGAAGGTCTCGGTCCACTCGTTCTTGGCGACGGGAACCTTCACGCGGGCAACGTCCTGTTCGGCATTGTAATCGTCCGTGCCCCAGAGATCGGTGGACGTGTTCAGGACCAACTCCCATGCCTCGGCACCGGGTACCGTGAACAGGGAATAGGTCCCCGCAGGAACTTCCGTGCCACCGAACACGATCGGCCCGTCGGTCTCGACGGTCGTGCACTTGTTGGCACCGGTGCGCCACAATTGATCGAACGGAACGAGGTCGCCGAACACTTTCCGATCGCGTGCGCTCGGACGTGAATAGGTGACCTCGACCTCGGTGAGCCCGATGGTCTGCTCGACCTCGGCGTGCGGACTTGGCATGGGCAGGTCCTGAGCTGCTGCCTGTAGGGCGAACAGGGTACCCGCGAGAATGGCGATGTGCTTCATGGTGGATGCTTTAGGACGGGCAAAGATACCCCAGCATCCGGACCGGTGGTCAGGCCACCTTCAACTGGCTCATGCGCGAGCGCTCGAACTTCTCCCGCGCATAACTCAGCGTGATGCGCAGATCGCCGCCATGCTCCGTTCCCCCCGGTGCCTCATACATCGCATCGGTCATGATGGCCTCGCAGATGGAACGCAACCCACGTGCACCCAGCTTGTACTCGATCGCCTTGTCCACGATGAAATCCAGCACGCGCTTGTCGAAGCTCAGCTTCACCTTGTCCATCTCGAACAGCTTCACGTACTGTTTGATCAGCGCGTTCTTGGGCTCGGTGAGGATCCGGCGCAAGGTGTCGCGGTCCAGTGGCTCCAGGTAGGTGAGCACGGGGAAGCGGCCGATGAGCTCGGGAATGAGCCCGAAGCTCCTGAGGTCCGAGGGGCTCACGTACTGGAGCAGCCGGTCATCATCAACCCGTCCGCTCTCCTTGCTCGCGCTGTACCCCACCGCACTGCTCTTCACGCGCCGCGCGATGATCTTCTGGATCCCATCGAACGCCCCTCCGCAGATGAAGAGGATGTTCTTCGTATCCACCTGGATCAACTTCTGCTCGGGATGCTTGCGGCCACCTTGGGGCGGCACGTTCACCACGGACCCCTCCAACAGTTTCAGCAAGGCCTGCTGCACCCCCTCGCCGCTCACGTCCCGCGTGATGCTCGGGGTGTCGCTCTTGCGACTGATCTTGTCGATCTCGTCCACGAACACGATCCCGCGTTCCGCCTTGCTCACATCATAGTCGGCGGCCTGCAGCAGGCGGCTCAGGATGCTCTCCACATCCTCCCCCACATAGCCGGCCTCGGTGAGCACCGTGGCGTCCGCGATGCAGAACGGAACGTTCAACATCCTGGCGATCGTCCGCGCAAGCAGGGTCTTGCCCGTGCCGGTCTCGCCGACCAGCACGATGTTGCTCTTCTCGATCTCCACTTCGTCCTGCCCGGTGGCAGGGCGCTGGAGCAGCCGCTTGTAATGGTTGTAGACGGCCACCGAGAGCACCTTCTTGGCCTCATCCTGACCGATCACATGCTCATCCAGGGCGCCCTTGATGTCAGCCGGACGCTGCAGGATCAGACTGCCCTCGATCTCGCTCCGGGAGCGCTGGCTCAGCTCCTCCTGGATGATGTTCTGGGCCTGCGCGATGCAGCTGTCGCAGATGTGCCCGGTAATGCCGGCGATCAGGACGTTGGTGTCCTGCTTGTCACGCCCGCAGAACGAGCACTTGATCTCCTTCTTGTCCATGTCGCGCCTGGGTGTCCGGAACCTCTTCCGGAGAAAACGTCCCCCAAGATACGTTGAACGGCCACGGAAGTTCCACCGCGGCCCTCACGCATCACTTGGTGTGCTTCACCAGCAACTCGTCGATCATGCCGTACTCCTTCGCCTCCTCGGCGCGGAGCCAGTAATCGCGGTCGCCATCCTTCTCCACCTTGTCGAAGTCCTGCCCGCTGTGCTGGCTGATGATCTCGTAGAGCTCCTTCTTCAGCTTCAGGATCTCGCGCGCGGTGATCTCGATGTCGCTGGCCTGGCCCTCGGCCCCGCCCATCGGCTGGTGGATCATGACGCGGGCATGCTGCAGCGCCGATCGTTTTCCCTTGGCCCCGGCGCACAGGAGCACCGCGCCCATGCTGGCCGCCATGCCGGTGCAGATCGTGGCCACGTCGCAGTTGATGTACTGCATGGTGTCATAGATCCCGAGCCCTGCGTACACCCCGCCACCGGGGCTGTTCAGGTAGATCTGGATGTCCTTCTTGGGATCCACGCTCTCCAGGAACAGCAGCTGCGCCTGGATGATGTTGGCCACCTGGTCGTTGATGGCCGTGCCCAGGAAGATGATGCGGTCCATCATCAGGCGGCTGAACACGTCCATCTGCGCCACGTTCAGCTGGCGCTCCTCGATGATGTAGGGGGTCATCGAGGTCACGTAGCCGTTCAGCGTGGTGCTGGCGATGCCGCGGTGCTTCACCGCATACTTCTCGAACTCGTCGGTGGGGAACATGCAGGGGATCTGGTTGGACCGGACGGGCCGGCGTTGGTCGCTCAGGAACGGGCCAAGTTTACGAACTCGTCCAGCGGGATCCGACGCTCCTTCGGCTCCAACATCGCCTTGAAGTGGGTCATGAGCTTCCGCTCCACGATGGTGTTGCGGATGCGGCCCAGCTGGTCGCGGTCGGACAGGATGCGGCCGGCCATGCGTTGGATCTCGCCCTCCTCGGGTGCGGGCATGCCGTACTGGGCGAACTGGTCGGCCACGTAGCGCTTCGCGAAGGCGTCCAGCTCCTCGCCCTTCGCCTCCAGGCCGTACTTCTCGATGATGCCGTCCTGCAGCAGCTGCCGGCGAAGGCCCTCGGCGTATTCACCGTAGCCCTGTTCCACCTCCTCGGGGGTCACCGGGTTCTCGCTCGTCTCCTGGATCCAGCGCTTCAGGAAGCCGTCCGGAAGCTCCACCTGGTGCTTCTCCTCCAACTTGCGCAGCACATCGCGCAGGTACAGCCGGTCGCTGTCGCGTTCGAAGGAGGCCTCCATGCCTTCCTTCACCTTGGCGCGGAACGCGGTCTCGTCCTCCACGGCGCCTTGACCGAACACGCGGTCGAAGAGCTCCTGGCCGACCTCCATGGGCACCATGCGCTTCACCTCGGCCACCCGGAACAGGAAGGAGCTTTCCAGGTGGTGCACCTGCTCGTGCGTGATGCCCAGCATGCGGGCCAGGTCATCGTGGCCACTGCTCACCTTGTGGGGGTCCACCTGCACCTCGTCGCCGGACCTCAGCCCGGTCAGGCTGCTCCGCGTGTGCTCATCCTCCAGGAACTCGAGGCTGATGGTGGCGCGGTTCATGATGCCACCTTCCTTGATGTTCCCTTCGGCGTCCAGTTCGATCATGTCGCCCAGCAGCATGTCCTTCGCCTCGCTCACCTGGGCGTCCTCCAGCTTGCCGAAGCGCCGGGTCATGTCGGCGATCTCCTTGTCCAGCAGGGCATCGTCCACCTCCACCAGCACCCGGTCCACACCGAGCTTCTTGTCCAGTTCCACCTCGAAGGCGGGGGCCATGCCCACCTCGTAGGCGAAGGTGAACTCGCCGGGGCTGTCCCAATCGTTGCCCTCGATGCTGTCGTTCGTGGGCAGCGGCTGACCGAGCACCTTCAGGGAATTCGTGCGGATGTAGTCGTTCAGCGTCTCGCCCACCAGGCGTTCCACCTCGTTCACCAGCACGGCCTTGCCCACCCGCTTGCGGATGATGGACAGGGGCACCTGGCCCGGCCGGAACCCCGGAAGGGTGGCACTGCGACGTTGTTCCTTGAGGGCCTGCTCCACGCCGGGCGTGTAGTCCTCGGGGGCCAGCTTCACCTTCAGGGTGGCGGTGAGCGTGCCGGTCTCTTCCTTCTCGATGTGCATGGTGGGCTGCGGCCGTTGGGTGTTGACCGTTGTGCGTTGTTCGTTGTCAGCTGCGCCGGAACGTGGCGATCATGGTACGGACGGGGGGACTCGAACCCCCACACCTTGCGGTACCAGATCCTAAGTCTGGCGCGTCTACCAATTCCGCCACGTCCGTAAGCGCCTTCCCGGTCTCCCGAAAAGGGCTGCGAAGTTAACCGATCCGGGGTCTATGGCTACCTTTGCCGGCCCGCATGAAGCGCATCGTTCCCAGCGAATTACCGGTCCCCAAGCTCCATGGCCACCTGCTGGGTGCCATCGGGCCAAGGCCGATCTGCTTCGCGAGCACGATGGCCGCCGATGGCACCCCGAACCTGAGCCCCTTCAGCTTCTTCAACGTGTTCGGGGCCAACCCGCCGATCTGCATCTTCAGCCCGGCCCGGCGCGGCACCACCAACACCACCAAGGACACCTACCACAACGCCAAGGCCACCGGCGAGGTGGTGATCAACGTGGTGACCTACGCGATGGTGCAGCAGATGTCGCTGGCCAGCACGGAGTATCCGCCCGAGGTGAACGAGTTCGAGAAGGCCGGCTTCACGCCAGAGCCCTCCGAGCTGGTGAGGCCCTTCCGGGTGAAGGAAAGCCCCGTGCAGCTGGAATGCCGCGTGAAGGAGGTGGTGGAGACCGGACAGGGGCCCGGGGCCGGCAACCTGATCATCTGCGAAGTGGTCTTGATGCACATCAACGAGGACGTGCTCGATGCCGAGGGACGCATCGACCAGCGGAAGATCGACCTGGTGGCCCGCATGGGCGGCAACTGGTACTGCCGCGCCCATGGCGATGCCCTCTTCGAAGTGGCCAAGCCCATCGGCCGGCTCGGGATCGGGGTGGACGGCCTGCCGGAGGACGTGCGCCGCAGCACCGTGCTCACCGGCAACGACCTGGGCCGCCTGGGTAACACCGAACAACTGCCCGACGAGACGCGGGTGAACGAATACAAGCTCACCGATCTGGCGGACCTCTTCCTGGAGCACCAAGGCCGACCCGACGCCCTGCGCGAGGCCCTGCACCGCCATGCCCATGAACTCCTTGAGCAGGACCGGGTGGAAGAGGCCTGGATGACCCTGCTCGCCTTCAACGACCGTTGACCACCATGCCCACCTACAGCATCACCGGAACCATCAAGCAGATCGGCCAGACCCAGGAGATCAGCCCCACCTTCAAGAAGCGGGAGTTGATCCTGCTGGAACCCGTCGGCAACCGCGACCAGCCCGTGCCCATCGAGTTCATCCAGGACGACGGCGCCATGCTGGACCAGTTCGCCCCGGGCGAGAAGGTCACCGTGTCCTTCTTCATCAATGGCCGCGAATGGACCGCCCGCGACGGCACGGTGAAGTACTTCCTGAGCCTGAAGGGCCAGCGGATCGACCGCGTGGACGCCCCCGCACCGGGCGCTGGCGCCCCCCCGCCCCCGCCTCCCACCGCGGCCGACGAGCCCATCGGCGGCGACGAGGACGACCTGCCCTTCTGAGATGGCCTTCGCGGACCGGCTGATCCGGACCCTCCGCGCCGTCCTGCCCTCGCCCTTCTCCATCGCGGTGGTGCTCACCGCGCTCACCTTCGTGCTGGCCTTCGCCTTCACCGGCGCCGACCTGCCTCCCGGTGAACGCGTCCTGCGCCTGCTCGGCCATTGGGAACAGGGCCTCTGGAGCCCGCCCCTGCTGGTGTTCACGGTGCAGATGATGCTGATCCTGGTGCTGGGGCATGCCATCGCCCTCAGCCGGCCGGTACAGCGGGTGGTGCGCCTGGCGCTCTTCACCTGCCGCGACACCCCCAGCGCGGCGGCCACGGTGGCGCTTTGCGCCCTGCTGGTCAGCTTCTTCAACTGGGGGCTCGGGCTGGTGTTCGGTGCGCTCTTCGCCCGGCAGGTGGCCGAACATGCCGCCCGGAAGGGTTTCGGGCTCAACTATGCGCTTGTCGGTGCTGCGGGCTATGCGGGCATGATGGTCTGGCACGGCGGCATCTCCGGTTCGGCACCGATCAAGGTGGCCGAGGCGGGGCACCTGCGCACCCTGATGGCCGGACTGGTGCCCGATACCGAACTGGCCCGGCTCCCCGAGCGGATCGGCTTCGAGGAAACGGTCTTCGCCTCTCCCAACCTGGTCACCGCCCTGGCCCTGCTGGTGCTGGTGCCCCTTACACTGTACTTGCTGGGGAGGAACGACCGGAGCGGGGTGCCCGCGCTGCCGCCCACCACCTGGCACGACGACCCGGAGGAGGGTCCGGCCAAGGGTGCGGAACGGCTGGACCGCTCACCCGTGGCGGCCTGGCTCTTCGGGGGCATCATCCTGCTGTACGGCGCCTGGACCTCACTGGCCCATTTCGGCCGCGAGGGCTTTGCCTTCATCACCCCGGACCGGATCAACCTGCTGCTGCTGGGGCTGGCGGTGGTGCTGCATGGCAGCTTCGCGCGTTTCCTGCGGGCGGTGGACGAGGCCGTGACCGGCGCCGCCGGCATCCTGGTGCAGTTCCCCCTCTACTTCGGCATCATGGGACTGATGCGCGGCTCGGGGCTGGTGCAGCAGTTCTCCGAAGCCCTGGTGGCGCATGCCACACCCACCACCTTTCCACTGTTCACCTTCCTGAGCGCCGCCGTGGTGAACGTGTTCGTGCCCAGCGGCGGCGGGCAATGGGCGGTCCAAGGGCCCATCATCGTGCAGGCCACCGAGAGCCTGGGTACGGGCCTTCCGCGGAGCATCATGGCCCTGGCCTACGGCGACCAGCTCACGAACATGCTGCAGCCCTTCTGGGCCCTCCCCCTGCTGGGGATAACAGGGCTGAAGGCGCGCGCCATCCTCCCCTATGCCCTCGTGCTGATGGCCCTGGGGGCGGTGGTCTTCTGTGCCACGTTGCTCCTCTGGTGAAGGCACTTTCCGGGTTCAGCGCCCGGTGATGCCGCGCGTGTCCAACGCATCGCGCAACCCGTTGCCCACGAGCATGAAAGCCAGCGTGAGCACCATGATGCAGGCGCCCGGAAGCATCGCCAGGTGCGGGAGGCCCGTGGCGATGTAGGGGTAGTAGGCCCGGATCATCCCACCCCAGCTCACCATCGGAAGTTGCGCTCCGATGCCGAGGAAGCTGAGGCCCGCCTCCATAAGGATGGCCGTGGCGAAGTTGGCCGCGCTGATCACGATCACCGGCCCCATCACGTTGGGCAGGATGTGGCGGAAAATGATGCGGCCAGGAGTGTATCCCAGTGCCTTGGCCGCCTCCACGAACTCCATCTCGCGCACCCGCACCACCTCGCCCCTGACCACGCGCGCCACCTCCACCCACATGGTGAGACCGACGGCGATGAACACCTGCACAAATCCCTTCCCAAGGGCCAGGGTGATGGCGATGACCAGCAGCAGCGTGGGAATGCTCCACACCACGTTCACCAGCCACATGATCACATCGTCCACCGGCCAGCGCCGCACCCTTCCGAACAGGCGGAAGGTGGGGGCCTCCGCCCTGAAGTAGCCGGCCAAGGCACCGAGCGGGATGCCGATCAGCAACGAGATGAGCACGGCGATCAGCCCCACGCTCAGGGATATCACCGTACCCGCCATCAAGCGGCTGAGCACATCGCGCCCGAAGCTGTCCGTGCCCAGCAGGAAACGCTTCTCTACAAGGCTGGCCTGCACCCGGGCCTCACCTGACAGGGGCGCGGTCATCAAGCTTCCCGGCGGGAAGGCGGAGAGTTCGGTCAGCGGGATGCGGTGCTCCTCGCCGGGGACCAGGTCGTTGTGCCCATTGAACTCCTCCACGACCACGGTATCACCCTGCAGACGCCAGGCATGCACGGGGAGCAGCGAGAAGGGCTCCTCGCTGCCGCCGAACAACATCCTGCCGAAGAAGCCGGAGGTGGAGGGCTCCGCCCGGGGCACCTTCAGCATGGGCACCTTGAAGCCCGGAGGCTGGTCGCGGATGCCCAGCACCTGCCGGTTGGCCCAGGGCGTGGGGTCGGGCCGGATGTTGGCCCCGAACAGGGCGATGCCCACCGCGAGCCCGATCACCACCATGCCCGCCACGGCCAGCGGGTCGCGCCGCAGGCGTTGCCAGGCGATGCGGCCCAGGCTCGTTCCCCGATCGTCCGAAGTGCTCACACGCGACGTCCTTTCCAGGTGGTGCGGACGAAGATCGACACGATCGCGATGAGCGGGGCGTAGATCGCGAACGCAAGCAGGGCGATCAGGGATGCGAGGGGCCGGTGCGGGGCATGCCAGGTACGCTTCACGGCCCCCACCAGACGCAGCACCGGGACCACCCACAACAGCCAGGCTGCCACGAGCAGGGCCCCGGACCTCAGCAGCCCCATCCCCACGTGAGCGGATCCCAGAAAACGCGCCGTGACCAGCAGGAGGATCCAGGGCAGCAGCAGCACGGCCAGCCCACCGACCAGGCCAAGGACGCTTCGGGAGCCGCGCATCTTCCCCGCCCAGCGAAGGCGCTGCCGCCACCAGCCGGACCATTCGTACTCGGGCTCCACCTCCACGGCGGCCTTCTGATCGGGGAGCACTCCCGCACGTCCCCCATGGCGAACGATCCGCTCCAGCAGGAACACGTCATCGCCGCTGGCCCAGCGGTCGCCGGCATAGCCTCCCATCCGCTCGAACACCTCCTTGCGGAAGGCCATGTTGGCCCCGTTCAGCAGCACCGGTCGCCCGCCGATCCCGGATCCCAGGGTGGCTCCCTGCAGGGCCGCGGTCTCCTCCGCTTGCAAGGTGCCCGGAAGACCGCTCCGATGGGTCATGCGCACCGGACCTCCGACCAGGACGTCCTCGGTTGCCCCGAGATGTCGAGCGAACACGTCCAACCTTTCCCGTCCGCATCGCACGTCCGCATCCGTGACCAGCACCCAGGCATGGCGCGCCCGGCCGACCCCCGTGGTGATCGCGGCCTTCTTCCCCTGCCCTTCCGCCGGCACCACCTGCAGGCCGGGCCATCGGGTCGCCATCGAACGGACACGCGCCGCGGTGCCATCGGTGCTGGCATCGTCCACCACGATCACCTCATAGCGTTCCTTCGACAGGGTCTGCTCGTGCAGGTCCTGGAGCAGGAAGGTGATGGTCCGTTCGGCGTTCCTGGCAGGCACCACCACACTGATGGATGGACCGGGCGAAGTCGGTTCCGGCCTGGTCACTTCCATGCGTAGCAGGCGATCCCGCCAGCCCCCCAGCACGGAGGCGTGGACCAGCGTGGCCAGGAACACGAGCAGCACCAGGATCAGGAACGTGCTCATGCGCGACGTGTGCGTATGCGGACCACCAACAGCACCACACTGCCGGCCACGGCGGGCAGTACGAGGTTCACCAGCCACACCGTGAACGCGGCCAGCAGGATACCCGAGGCCACGCCTCCCAAGGCGCCCAGCACGGCCAGCGAGACCGACCCCCGTACACCCAGTTCGGTGAGCATCACGGTGGGCACGAGCGTGGTGACCAGGTAGATCAGCGGTACGGCCAGCAGGGCGTCCCCGAGCCGCAGACCGGCATCGAACGCCAGCAACATCAGGACGAACTGCACCGTGAACACCACGTAGCGCAACAGGCTGAGGAGCAGCACCACGACCAGCTCATGACGCGCGTAGCGGGACAGGATGCCGCTCGCTTCACCCAGCTTGCGCAGGAAAGGCACCAACAACAGCAGTTGTCGGAACAGGCCCGGGGAAAGGAACAGCACCAGTGCCGCACCCGCCACGATCGCGGTCAGCACCACCAGGGTCACGGACAAGCCTCCTCCAGGCCACGGCAAGGGGCGCTCGAGGAGGAGCAGGACCACCAGCGAAAGTCCGCCGGCCAGGAGGGTGATCACGAACTGGGCGATGCTTCCCAGGGCCGTGGCGAAGCTGGCGGCGATGCGCGCGTCGGGCGAAAGGAACAACACGCGGCCCAGGAACTCCCCGGTGCGGTTCGGGGTGACCAACCCCACGCTGGTTCCGGCCAGGGTGGCCAGGAAGGCCCGGAGACCGCCGATCTCCTCGACCGGGGCCACCAGCCACCGCCACTTCGCGCTCTCCAGGCCCCAGTTCAGCACCATCAGCAGCACCAGGGCCACCCACACGCCAGCGTGCACATCGGAGGCGGCCCGATCGCGCAGCGCTTCCAGGTCGGCGATACCTTTGGGCGAGGTCAGTTGCGCGTACAGGAACGCGCAGGCCAGGACGAAGATGCCCCAGCGGATCGGCCACAGGGTCCGGCTGGTCAAGCGCACGGTGAAAGGTAGCGGGATGCAACGGACCACGAACGGCACGGCACCGAAGGAACGGGTGATCCTGGGGATCGACCCCGGGACCTCGGTCATGGGTTACGGCATCCTGTTGGAGCAGGGCATGCGTTGCACCCTGCTGGAGGCCGGTGCCATCCGCTTCCCCCGTGGCGACGATCACACGTTGAAGTTGCGGGCCATCTTCGCCAGCACCACCGAGCTGATCCGGAAGCACCACCCGGACGAACTGGCCATCGAGGCCCAGTTCTTCGGCAAGAACGTACAGAGCATGTTGAAGCTGGGCCGGGCCCAGGGCGTGGCCATTGCCGCCGCTCTTCAGCGGGAACTGGCCGTGGTGGAATATGCGCCCAAGCGGATCAAGCAGAGCATCACGGGCAACGGGAACGCGACCAAGGAACAGGTGGCGGGCATGCTGCTCAGCATCCTGGGCGTGAAGGAACTCCCGGACAGCACCGATGCCACGGACGCCGTGGCCGTGGCCGTCTGCCACCACTTCGCGGCCTCGGGCCGGGGGATGCCCGCCGGAGGTCGCGGTAAGGGATGGGCCTCCTTCGTCCGGAACAACCCGGACCGCTTGCGTTAGGCGTTGCGGATCCGTTCCGCGGTCGCCGCCAGCTGCTCGGGGGTGAACGAAGGCCGGGCGCGGCTGAACTCCATGTCGTGGACCCCGTCGATGGGGATCAGGTGCACATGGGCATGGGGCACCTCCAGGCCGATCACCGAGACGCCGATGCGTGCGCAGGGCACCACGGCCTCGATCTTCCGGGCCACCTCCCGGGAAAAGGGCAGGATCCCCGCCAGCAGGTCCTCTTCCAGGTCGAAGAGGTAGTCCACCTCGACCTTGGGGATCACCAAGGTGTGTCCCTCCCGCAGCGGGTTGATGTCGAGGAACGCCAGGTAGCGGTCGTCCTCGGCCACCCGGTGGCAGGGGATCTCCCCGTTCACGATCCGTGTGAAGATGCTGGGCATCAGCGGGCGATGGATACGATCTCCAGGCGCATGGTGCTCCCGCTCGGGGTCTCCACCTCGGCCGTCTCGCCCTTCTCCTTGCCCAACAATCCCTTACCGATGGGTGAGCTCACGCTGATCTTGCCCACCTTGATGTCGGCCTCGCTCTCGGCCACCAGGATGAACTCCCGATGGGTGTCCGAATCCACCATCCGGACCATGACCTTGGAGTGGATGTAGACCCGGGAATCGTCCAGCTGGTCGGGGTCCACCACGCGTGCGTTGCTCACCAGGGTCTCCAGCTTGGCGATCTTGGCCTCCAGCAGCCCCTGGGCATCCTTGGCGGCATCGTACTCCGCGTTCTCCGACAGGTCGCCCTTGTCGCGCGCATCGGCGATCTGCTGGGCGATCCGTTTACGCTCCACGGTCTTCAGCTGGTTGAGCTCGTCGACCAGTTTCTGGAGACCTTCCTCGGTGTAGTAGGCCGTGTTGGACATGACCGTTGGGTTGTATTCAACAGGAAAGAGGACCGAGAGGCCCTCTTTCCCAAAGTTACGATGATCGCCCTTAGAGACTGATGCTCAGGCCGATGCTGTGCACCCCGGAGAAGGGGTTGGTGGCCCGGTATCCGTAATCGATGGCGAAGGCCGACTGTTTCTCGTTGCCGAAGGGCAGGTCCACGCTGATCCCTCCGGAGGGGCCGGTGAACACGGTGGCGCGCTCATCCTCATTGGTCACACCATCCTCCCACAGATAGCCGCCCCGGATGTGGAACATCTTCTTGAAGGCATACTCCACGCCCACGGCGATCTGGTCGCGGGTGAAGGAGTTGGAGGTGAAATTGGCCGCCAGGGTCATCCGGTGGACCTCCGTGAAGTGGAAGTCATAGCTGGCCCCGATGTTCAACAGGGAGGGCAGTTCGAAGCGCTCGGACCGTTGCTCCAGGGTGAGCTGGTCACTGCCGGTCACCAAGAGCCCTTGCACGGACATCCCGTCCCCTTCGAAGGCCATGGGCGGACCCACGTTCTTCAGGGCGATGCCGAAATGGACATTGTCCTGGGGACCGGTCACGTAGTGGATGCCGGCATCGAAGGCCACCCCTTGGGAGCGGATGTTCGCGATGCTCTCGGAGATCACACGGACCAGCAGGCCACCGTAGATGCTGTTCGAGAACTCCTTCGAATAGGCGATCCCGATGTTGGCCAGGTTGGGGCGGAACGTGCCCTGTCCACCTTCGGGAAGGTCCACCGTGGTGACGGGGAGATCACCGAAGGAAAGCACCGTGGCACTGATACCGATCACACCCGACCCGATCTTCTGACCGAACCCGAAGGAGTTGATACCGACCCCGGAACCCTCCAGCCAACGCGTGTTGGTGAAGACGAGTTCCGTCTTGCGGACCCGCGACAGACCGGCGATGTTGCCGAACATGGCCTCCACACCCTGGAGGTCGGCCGTGTTGGCCAGGCTCCAGCCACTGCTTCTGGCCCAGGGGTTGATCAAGAGCTGGGTGGCGCCAGCAGCGCCGGCCCGATCGGGATTCCCTGCCAGTACCGGAGCCGTCATCATCAGGCTCGTGGCCAGCACGGCGATCGCTCGTTGCATCTTCTTCATGTTGAGATCTTCACGTAACCTGCTCACGCATCAGAAGTTCTGGAGGTCCACCGGACGGAGCGCACCGAACCATTTCACCACGCGCTCGCACACTCCGGGCACGTCCACATGGCAGATGTAGACACCACCCGCGATGGGCACATTGCTTTCGTTCTTCAGGTCCCAGTCCAGGAAGGTCAGGTCATTGTCCTTCCTGTAGCGCCGGACCAGCGTACCGCTCACGTTGTAGATGCTGATCGTACAACGCTGCGGCAGGTTGATGAACTTCACCCGGTTGTCCAACCGGTTGGTCTCATACCCGCTGTACCCGTAATAGGGGTTCGGAACGACGTCGATCAGGTCACAGGCGCTCTCCGCCACGTCGACCTGCATGGTCTGGGTGGCCAGCGAACCGCTGTTGAACGCATAGAGACCCAGACCACCGTTGCGTGACGGCGCGATCGTGGGCTGATAGCCGGGATACGGCTCCACGTACTCCTCGTACGGCTTCTCCACGCTCAACCGGATGCGCACCTCACTGGGGACCAGGCCGTCCTGCGGCGAGAGCATGCTGTAGCCTGGTGCGCACATGGCACCGCTCACCCAGGTACAGGCCCGGAACACCCGGATGTAGCTGGTCGTGCTGCCCGTGTTCAATTCCTGGTACAGGAAACGGCCCTCATCGTATTGGGGCATGCGGGTATCATTGGCGGCCTCCCGACGGTCGTTCCGGAACACATAGATCCAGTGGTTGCCACCGAACACGGCGCCACCCAGGTCCGTGATCAACTGATCGGTCGGGTTGAAGATCATGTCACGCCCAATGGCGCCTCCCCAGAAGCTGTTCTCCGAGAAGGCCATGTTCAGGCGCTCACCCGATTCCAGGTCGATGGCATAGCCCGGGAACCACCCCATGCCTTCAGGCTGTTCGCCGTTCAACGTGGCCTCCGCCTCATTGCATCCAGGCTGTCCGGAGGGGATCCCGTTCTTGTCCACGCTCGGGAAGGGCCGCAGGTCCATCTTGTCGGCACCATCAGCGGCCAGGACCGGGTTCTCCTCGTTCTCCAACACACCGGCACGGGTCCACTTGTTCTTGTCCGGGGTCAGCACCACCAGCGTGCTGCTGATGTTGTTGATCTTGGCGATGTTGATCGTGGAGAGCACGCGCGGAGCACCGGGCTGGAACGCCGTATCACCGCACAAGGGCCAGGGTGCCCAGGTGCCACCAGCAGGTGCACCCACGTTGGTCCACAGGTCCGTGGGAAG
This sequence comes from Flavobacteriales bacterium, assembly GCA_020635695.1. GTDB lineage: Bacteria > Bacteroidota > Bacteroidia > Flavobacteriales_F > PHOS-HE28 > PHOS-HE28. Next base: position 424,247 of record JACJZH010000003.1, read on the forward strand.
CACGTTCTCGTACACCTCGTCATCGTCCTTGCCCAGGTAATCGTTGAAGGAGTTGCCGTCCTCGTTCGACGTACCGGAGCGGATCCAGTTGAAGAAGCTCTGGTCCTCTCCATCGGGAACACCGGTCAGCCAGGGCTCTCCCGTGAAGGTCACCTCGGCCCCCAGGAAGGCCGTGAAATCCCCGTCGTACAGGCGCTGCTCAATGGTCACCGACAGACCCCAATCGAGGATCAGCTGCTCATTGCGTACCTCGATGGTGCGGTCACTGTAGACCGTTCCGGGCCCACCCGTCGCGGCCGAATCCAGGTTCACCAGTTTCCAGCGGGTATCGAGCAATTCATCCGGATCATCGGTGGCCGTGCTGTCCTGGAACCACAGCTCGAAGCGGGCTGCAGGCACCTTCAGCGGATCGACCACCTGGATGCGCACCGGGCCCATATCGGTCCGGTACTTCAGCTCATCCTGACGCCAGGGAGAACCGTTCATGATCAGGTCCACCGTCGCCTCGGACAGGTCGACTTCCTGACCGCCGTTGCCCTGACCTTCAAGGCGGGTGATCTGGAACTGATCGCCGTAGTCCGCCGTCTGATAGGTACCGCCGTTCTCCGGAGCGGGCTTGTGCGGAATGCCCACATAGGAACGGATGGAACCGGAGGCTGCCTTACGGCCGGCCAGGTACGGGAACGGCTGCCCGGTGAGGAGGCTCGAGTTGTAGTCCTCGTAGTTGTTGTAGGCGTAGGCCAGGCAGATGAAGTAGTAGCTCTTGAAGTTGACCAGGCGCGGATCGCTGCCCGTGGCGAACAGGTCGGTGCTGATGCGCACCGAATGACGGATGCCTTCGTCCGCGCCGTTCACCATCTCCGTGGGCACCGGCAGGTTGATCTGCGGGTCCTGGATGTAGTTCACGATCTGTCCGATGCCGTCCTCCACGTCGCACTGGAACACCAGGCGGGCCTGGTTCACATCACCCAGGTCTGCCACGCTCACGTCCTCGTTGGCCACCTGATAAAGCTGGTAACCTTGGAAGTTGTACGTGCGGTCGGAGGCCGATTCCGGGATCGTGGGGTCCACCTGCTCGTACTCCTCGTTGATGTTGTTGCCCTGCGGATTGTCGATGTACACGATCAATTCGCGGTCCAGTTCCTGGATGGCGATGTCCGGGGCGTCCGGACCGTCCAGGATCTGGAAGCAGTTGTCGAAGAGCGACTGGGCCTTGTCGTCGGCTTTCCGCACCTCGTTCACGCTCTCGAAGGGACCTCCTCCGGGAGCACGGGCCCACACGACGCCCACCGTCACGTTGTTGAACGCACCCGGCTCCAGCGTGAAGGGGCCGGCGCTTTGGATGAAGCGACGATCGTCAGGGTCGTTACCCTCGGATTCCTCCGTCCAAACGTCCCCTTGAACGGCCCCGCCGGTACCCCAGCCAAGCGGGTCGCTGTCGCCAGGGAACATGTAGAATGCCGGCGTGTTCGGGTCGGCGTCCGGGTCCGAGATGTGGCCCGTGCCCCCGTACAGGTTCGGGGAATTGTCCTTCCAGATGGCACGCAGGTAGTTGTAGTACTGGATGGCCACGGACGGGTCACCGGTGACACCGCTGTTGTTGTTGTGGTACAGGAAGGCGCGCATGCCGAAGCGCTCGTTGTCCTCCACACCATCGCCATAGCCGATACCGATGCCCTTGTAGGGAATGCCCAGCGAGTCCACCGCATCGCCGATGTTGGTCGTCAATGGGTTGTCGATGTTGTCATAATCCTGGAACGGACCTTCGAAGAAGTCCACACCGATCGCAGGCGGCTGCAGGCCATAGCCCGGGTACCCGTTGCAGCCTTCATCGTTGTTGTCACCGTTGTAGCCGTACCCGAGTCCGCGCTGCACGTCGCAACCGACGAAATCATCATCCGAACAACCGAGGTCCACGTCCACCCACTGTCCGAAGTAGGTGTTCAGCAGGGTCTGTGTACCCTGGTTGATCAGCACATAGTTGTAGAAGGTCATGTTGTTGACCTCGTCGTTCGTGCTGAAGGCGAAAGCCTGCGCACGGATCTCCATGCCGATCGGCAGACCGCCGGATTCCGTATGGGCGTTCCCTTTGTCGTTGAACACCCACCAGATGTTCTCGTCACCGAACAGGGGCACGGGATCCTCCCGGAACTTGTTCTTGCAGTCGATCACTCCGTCCAGGTCGTAACCGGGGTAGTCACCGTCCGTGGGCTGGTAGTCACCATCCCCATTGTAATCGAAGAACGGCGCCAGATAGAGGGACTGGCCCAGGGCCACGTTCCCGATGGCAGGCCATTCGAAGAACACCGGAGGGATCGTGTAGCCGTCCTCGAAGATGTCGTTCACCTCACAATCCGGATCGTTCAGGCAGGTGAAATAGACATCGTGCAGCTGGGCGTCCTGTCGCCGGGTCTTCCAGGTGCGGTCGAACGCGATGCAGGTCTCGGACGTGACGGAAGCATCACCGGTCGTGGTCAACGGACCCGGCCAGTAGTCGTTACCCACCTGGCGGAAGCGCACGGCAGCCAGCTTCAACTGGTTGTCGGGCGAGAATCCACCCATCCAGAGGGCCCCGGCAAAGAGCGAGTGGGCCCCGGAACGGTCCGGGGTCTTCGGCACTTCATAGGCGGGTCCACCGGGAGAGCTCCGGCGCTGCCACATGTTGCCACCCGTCTCGATCTGGGTACGCACGTTGTTCAGTTCCAACTCCGCAATGGCCGTGGAAGGCGAACAGCCAGCGCCTTTCGGCTGTGCCGATGCCCTGTTGCCCGCTTGCTCCGAGCGACCATCCTTGTGTTCTCGGGCCTGGACGCCAAGCGTGAGCAGGAGCGCCAGTGGGATCGCGATCGTTCTGGTAAGGTTCATGCGATCGATGCCTTTCATGTTGAGCTGGCGGTGTTTAGAAATCGAAACGCACACCGAGGCGAATGGTGCGCGGAGCCCCATAGAAGAACGGGTTGTCCACCTTCAGGGCATAAAGTTCACGGTAGGATTGCGGATCGGTCTGGAGGTCGATCTCGTTCTGGAAGTCAGGTGCGGCCAGGTAGCCGTCGTCGTCCGGGGAACCGGTGTACCGCCAGACACCCGTGATGTTCTGGGTGTTGAACACGTTGGTCACCAGCAGATAGATGTTCAGGTTGGCCGAACGCGCCTTGTCGCCGTCCTTGCCTCCGAAGGAAAGGGGCACATCGCGATCCAACTGCAGGTCCGTGGTGAACTGCCACGGCAACCGGCTGCCGTTGATGGAGCCCTCGAGGCGGCTCTGGCCGATGCCAGCACCTTCGTTCACCACACGGCTGCTCGCGCTGTACGGGATACCACTGCCGAGGATGTTCACCACGTTCAGACCGGTGCGCTGGAAGATCGGCTTGCCGAAGAGCATGGGACCGTTGTAGTCCTTGCCGTCCCCATAGCGGAAGTCGAAGGTGGCCTGCACCCGGTGGCGCTGGTCGTAGTTCAGCGGGTTGATGGTGCGCAGGTTGTTCTGGCCCGCATTGATCAGGCTCAAGCTCGTGTTGGGGTCGGACCCGGTACCATCGGCGAACTGCAGCGTGTAGCTGGCCTTCAACCAGACGTTGCCCGTGCGGCGCAGGTCGTAGGTCAGGGTCAGGCCCTTCACCGTACCGAAGTCGAAGTTGTCGTAGGTACGATAGCTCACCGGCCAGGCCTCCGTCACGTTCCGGATCTGGATCTGGTCGCGCAGCTCACGATAGAAGGCCGCGATCTTCAAGGAAGAGGACTTGGACAGCACCTGCTGGAAGCCCAGTTCGTAGTCGATCGTTTTCGTCGGGCTCAGGTTCGGGTTGTTCAGGATGGCGTTGGTGTTCTCGATGTACGCGTACCCGAGCAGGTCCAGGCGCCCGGCACTGGTCGGACGCTGGGTCAGCACATCATAGTGCGCGAAGAACACCGCCTCGTCGGAGATCGGGAAGGAGAACGCGATCCGGGGCATCACATTGACCACGGGCTTGTAGTCCTCGAACGCTTCGCGGCGCAGCTTCGACCCTGGCAGGCTGCCGTCCGGATCGGTGTCATAGTCCACCAGATAGGGAGCGATGCCTTCGGCCGTCCGAAGCACACGCGGGTCGCTCAGCACAGCGCCCTGGGCATTGTACCAGGTGTCGCCATCGCGATAACCGACCACCGAGGTGGGGCTGTTGATGTTGTCCACGTACACCACGAAGTCGTCGCCGATGTTCCCCGGACGGTTGGCCAGTTCACCCGCCACTGCGGAGTTCGGCACGGCGGAACCCGCCGTGTAGGCCGGGCGCCAGAGGTAGGGATCGCTCAGCACGTTCTGGTTCGCATCCCAGCGGTCCACGCGCACACCCACGTTGAAGATGATGTCGTCGAACGCGAACTTGTCCATGACGTAACCGGCCATGTAGATGGGCTGGTACGGGGCCTGGACGCGCGTGAACTGACCATCCTCCTGCTCCAGGAAGAAATCGTCGAAGCTCGGACGGCCGGTGATCTTGTTACCCCGGTGATCGTAACCGTAGTAGTTCACGATGCCCTGACCGAAGTTCAGCAGCTCATCGGCACTGAACATGTCGATCGAGTAGACCGACGGGGCCAGTGCGTCCACGTCCACGAAATCGGTTCCCCGGACGTCCAGGCCGAGCGCTTCACGCAGGTTGGCATCGAAGTACGTCTGGTCGTCGCCCACCAGACGGTCGTAGGTGATGAAGGGGATCGTGCCCAGCAGGTACGTGACCGTTGAATCGCTGCGGTCCAGTTCCTGAAGGTGGAAGTTGGCCAGCTGCCTGGCCCGGGTCCACAGACCGGCGGGGGCCAGGTTGTAATTGCGCTGGGTCAGTTGCTCGTACTCGACCCCGATGCTGACCGCATGCTCGCCGATGTCCGCGGAACCGATCGCGGAGATCCGGATCTGGTCCGTCTGGAAACGCCTGAACTCGCCTCCGTTGGGATCATCGATGAGGCCGATGTTGTTCCACAGACCATACAGGCTTGCCGGACGATCGCCGTTCAGCAGACCGTTCCGGGCACGGATCTCGTTGAAGTTCGAGTATGGCCCGGGCTCACCTCCACCGAAGATGTTGAACGGCTGTTGCTCGAAGAGCTGGAAGTACTGCGTGCCGTAAGCGGTCAGTTCGGGGTTCACCGTACCCGGGCTGAAGGTGACCAAGGTGTCCATGAATCCGTCCTGGACGAAGGCCTGACGGGCACCGTCGTAGGTGAAATTGTCCATCCGGTACGTGTCGTACCTACCGATGTAACCGTAGTCGAACAGGTTCTCACCATGCTCGGGGTCCTCGACCTTCTGCTCGCGCTTGGAGTAGTCCACCTGGATGGTGTAGAAGGCATTGCGGATGGCGGAACGGTCCTCCTCTCCGTCCTCCTGACGGGCATTGAACCGCTGGGTGAACTTCCCGAACACGCGCCAGGTCAGGTCCTTGTAGCGTGGGTTGTTGTCGGCGTTCAGCAGCGAGTTGTTGCGCCAGAAGAGCTGGCGGTCATCGTAGTCCACCGATCCCCCGAACGTCAGGTTGATCGTGGGCGTGGTGGTGATGTCCAGCTTACCCGCTGCCAGGTAGGAGGTCCGGGCGGCGTTCTGCCGGGTCTTCAGGGTCTCGATATCGGACTCCCGGAGGTAGTCACTGCTGTAGACCACCGCATCGCTGCCGGCGAGGTCCCGGATCTGCAGCGGATTGGCGAGCAGCTCATCCCGCACCTCGGGCTTCACCCGCAGGTCACCGGTATAGAGCGGACCACCGTCCTGCACGTTGGTGAACTGACCGGAAAGGAAGAAGCCCATGAGGGGCTTGGTCTTGTTCCCGACGGAATCCTTCTGGAAGAAGATCGGGCCGGACAGACTGGCCTCCAGCTGGTTGAAGGCGAACTTGTCCAGACCATAGATGTCCGTGATGTCCTCACCGACCTTGTAGCCCGAGGTCAGGTAGTCCACACCACCGAAGAAGGTCCGGCTGGGACCCCGGGTGGTGATGTTCACCAGGCCACCGGTCACATCGCCGTAGTTGGCGGGCACCCCCCCGGTGATCACCTGGACCTCCTCGATGGCGCTCTTGGGCAGGCCCGTGCCAGCACCGGCGGGCACTTTCACCCCATCGATGTAGTAATAGGTATTCTCCGAGCGTGCTCCACGGATACTGATGCCACCTCCCGTACCGGCATCGCTCGTACCGCCCACGGTGGTGGCGATCGATGCGGCCGAACGGCCCGGCATGCGGGCGATGTCCTCGCGGGTCACGGTACCACCCGAGGCGCCTCCGTCCTTGTCGATCAGCGGCACGGTGTACTGCACCACCTCGAACTCCGTCAGCTCGATCCCGGAGGTGAGCTGGATGTCCAGGAAGGTGATCTTGTTGCTGTTGATCACCACGCCCTCCTGGCGCTGCGGCTGATAGCCGACATAACTGACGATCACCGAGTACGTGCCCGGGGGGATCGGCTTGATGTCGTACTTGCCATCGAAGTCGGAGGTTCCACCGGCCGCCTGCGTGCCTTTGTTGTCCACCACCACGTTCACGAACGGAAGTGGTTCACCCGACTCCTTGTCGGTGATCGTTCCGCGGAGGCTACCCGTGCCCACCTGGGCCTGAAGGGTGACCGCACCAATGAACGATAGGACAGCTGTGGAGAATAGCCTTCTCACCATCAACGAAAGGTTTAACGTTCTGCGTCTCTGCGCAACGAGGGGCGGTAAAGATAGAAAGATCCCGGTATCGCAATACCTTCGGAAAGCCGCGCCAGACGGACCTTTCCGGAGGACCGCCCACCGGGGCCGTCCACGGGCGGGCACTGGATCGCTTCACCTGGGATCAACATGGGGGCAAGATATCGAACCAAGGGCGCCATCATGCAAATCCGATCCGCCAACCCTGGCCCCGACTATACAAGTCCCAACCCTAGTGCCGGGTCCCGAACAGACGTTGCAGGAAAGGGTCCCGATGCCGGTCCGACCCTCCTTTGTCCGCTCGTTTGTTGTGGCGCTTGATCCGCTTGCGCGTCGCCTTGTCCTGCAGCTCCAGATGCCTCTTGCGCTTCTCCTTCTCCACCTGCTTCTGGGCCTTCTTCCGTTCCTTCTCCTTCTTGGCCTGCACCTTCTCCTGCTGCTTCATGGTCATGCCTTCCTGGGCTGAGACCATGACCGGAACACCAGCCAGGCCGACCGCGATCAATAGGTACCTGAACACGCGCATATGGACCGAAGGTAAGGCCGCCCCGGTGCCTCCTGCCTACCTTCGCCTTTCCGGTCCATCGATCACCATGCCCGTACACCGCCTGCTGCCGCTCCTTGGGATCTTCACCCTGATGTTCGCCTCGTGCAAGAAGGAGAGCAACACCACGGCAGGAGGAGTGCCGTTCAACCAGGTGGACATCCAGATCAACATCAACAACCCGGCCTACAACGACCTGGCAGTACCCGGGGGCTGGCTGTACCTGACCGGAGGATCCCTCGGGATCATCGTCTACCGCAATACCATCGACACGTTCACCGCGCTCGACCGCCATTGTCCCTACCAGCCACAGGACCTGTGCCAGGTGGCGGTGGACAGCACCGAGATCACCGCACGCGACGCCGACTGCTGTGGCAGCGCCTTTCTCATCATCGACGGCAGCGTGACCCAGGGGCCCAGCGCCTTGGGGCTCCAGCAGTACAACACCACGTTCAACGGGACCACCCTGCGGATATTCAATTAGGTGGGTTGGGGGTTGAATGTTGAATGTTGGAGGTTGGAAGTTGGAGGTTGGAGGTTGGAGGTTGCATGAACGAAGAACGGCGGACCCTGGGGCCCGCCGTTCGTTGTTGGGATGAGCGCTGCGCTCAGTAGCGGTACTCGTCGCTCTTGTAGGGACCTTCCTTCGGCACCCCGATGTACTTGGCCTGGGCATCGGTGAGGTCCTCCAGCTCCACGCCGATCTTGGCAAGGTGGAGCCGGGCCACCTTCTCGTCCAGGTGCTTCGGCAGCACGTACACCTTGTTCTCGTACTTCTCGTGGTGGTGCCACAGCTCGATCTGCGCCAGGGTCTGGTTGGTGAAGCTGTTGCTCATCACGAAGCTCGGGTGGCCCGTGGCACAGCCCAGGTTCACCAGACGGCCCTCCGCCAGCACGATGATGTCGTTGCCTTCGATCGTGTACTTGTCCACCTGCGGCTTGATCTCCACCTTGGAACTGCCGTAGGTCTTGTTCAGCCAGGCCATGTCGATCTCGTTGTCGAAGTGGCCGATGTTGCAGACGATGGTCTTGTCCTTCATCGCCCGGAAGTGCTCCTCGGTGATGATGTTGAAGTTGCCGGTGGCGGTGATCACGATGTCCGCCCGGCCGATCACCGTGCTCAGCTTCTTCACCTCGTAACCGTCCATGGCGGCCTGCAGGGCGCAGATGGGATCGATCTCGGTGACCACCACCCGGGCACCGGCACCGCGGAGGCTGGCGGCCGTACCCTTGCCCACATCGCCGTAGCCGCAGACCACGGCCACCTTGCCGGCCATCATCACGTCGGTGGCACGCCGGATGGCGTCCACGGCGCTCTCCTTGCAGCCGTACTTGTTGTCGAACTTGCTCTTGGTGACGCTGTCGTTCACGTTGATGGCAGGCATCACGAGCGTGCCGTTCTTCTCGCGGTCCTTCAGGCGGAGCACGCCGGTGGTGGTCTCCTCGCTCAGGCCGCGGATGCCGTTCACCAGCTCGGGGAACTTGTCGAAGACCATGTTGGTGAGGTCACCCCCATCGTCCAGGATCATGTTCAACGGCTGGCCGTCGGGAAAGGCCGTCAGCGTCTGCTCGATGCACCAGTCGAACTCCTCGGCGTTCATGCCCTTCCAGGCGAATACCGGGATCCCCGCAGCGGCAATGGCGGCGGCGGCATGGTCCTGGGTGCTGAAGATGTTGCAGCTGCTCCAGGTCACCTCCGCACCCAGCTCCACGAGCGTCTCGATGAGCACGGCGGTCTGGATGGTCATGTGCAGGCAGCCAGCGATGCGGGCACCCTTCAGGGGTTTGTCCTTGCCGAACTCTTCCCGGAGGGCCATCAGGCCCGGCATCTCGGCCTCGGCCAGTTCGATCTCCTTGCGGCCCCAATCGGCCAGCTTGATGTCCTTCACCTTGTATTGCACGGCGGTGGCTGTCTGCGTACTCATGAACTCGTGGTCTTGGATGTCCGGTGCTTGTCCGGGGCCGCAAAGGTAACGATCGATGAACGCCCGGACGTCCGATCCGGTTCAACGCACCCGGGCGATGCACCAACCGTCCTCGCGTTCCGCAAGGACGTCCAGTCCCTGTTCGCGGGCCCGCTCCCAGTTCACCGCGGGTGGCAGCCCACCCCATTGCCGTTCCAGGTCCCGGGGACGCACCACGAGGTAGGCCTCCGGCGTGAATGCCCCGATCTCCCCGTACCAGAGCTCGATCACGTTGGCGTCCGGCAGCAGTTCATCCAGCGCCGCGCCCATGCCGTGCGTATACACCTGCCCCGCACCGAGACGACGCAATTCGTCAGCCACCTCGTGCTCCATGCGGGCCTGTTGCACGAAGGGCACCATGGCCCGGACGAACAAGGCAGCCTGCACGACCACGAGCAATGGCCACGTCCTGCGAAGCCTGGCGATCGGACCGCTGGAACGAGCGATGACCCGCTGGAAGGCAGGTGCGTACGCCACCGCCAGGAACGGCTGCGCGAACAGGTACACCCGGTCGTTCTGATAGGGCATGCCCGCGACGAACAGCAGATAGACCAGCGCCAGCAGGACAGCCATTCCGATGACCGGGTCCTTCAGGTCCTGCCGGCGCACGAAGGGAAGGAGCACGACCGCCATGGTCAGGAAGCCCGGATGAACGAGCACCAACAAGGCCCTGAGCACATTGGGCAACGTGTAGGTCAGGAGCCCGTCGTCCGATCGGAGCTCCCGGCGGAACAGGTTCATGAACGACCAGTCCGACAAGAGGCCCTCCCTGCCGATGTGCTCCCAGAGCAGGATCGCCGCCACCGCCGCGACCACCGTGATCGCCGTGATCCACAGGTACCGGGCACGGGGCGGAAGGACCTTCCACAGGCCGTAGGCCCACCAGCAGCCAAGCACCGCCAGCATCGGAAGTGCCGCCAGGCGGAAGGCCAGGCTGAGCAGCGACAGGGCGACCGCCAGCAACAGATGGCCCACGCGCCCGCCCTGGTGCCACCGTACGGTCATCAGGAAGGAACCGAACAACGACGCCAGTGCGGGCACATCGCTCATCACCACCAGCGAAGCGCGAAGCAGGAAGGGTGAAAGCCCGCAGGCGAGCAGCACGTACACCGTGCTCCAACGACCCGGTACGAAGCCCTTCACCAGGGCATGCACCATCCCCAGCAGCGCGATGAACGCGACCACGCAGACCAAGCGGAGCGCGATGGCCTCTCCGCCCAGCACCGGTCCGAGCAGGGCGCCCACCAGAGGATAGCCGTGCGGATGCTCGGAAAGGACGGGCCGGGGTCCGCCTCCGGGCCATGCGCTCCAGGCCTTGGACAGCCTCAGGTAGTCATACGCATCCTGCCCGTTCAGGCCGTCAAAACCCACCCAGGCCAGGCCCAACAACGCCGCCAACATGGGCACGGCGGACCACATCCAGGAGGACCCGCGGGCCTTGAGCTCCTTCACCACGGCGTGAATGTAGGCGCACGACCTCGGCCACATTGTGCACCTTCACCGCGTGACCACCCGGCTGCAACGCAGATACCTGGCCACGAGCGGCTCGGTGCTCAGGCATGTGGCCCAGCCGGCCGGGACCCTGGCGATCTCGTGGCTGGTGATCGGACGGACGGGCACCGCGACCTGGGGAGCCTGTGTGTCCATGCTCATCACCATTCAGCTGCTGGTCCATCTGGTGCAATGGGGGCAGCGGGACCTGCTGCTGCGGGACCTGAGCGATGGCAGAACGGATGCCTCGGCCTTGTGGTGGACCAACCTGTGCACCCGGGTCCCTTTCCTGGCCATCCTGCTGATGCCGTTGGTGCTCTTCCCGGAGGTCCCGGGCGCCATCGTTTTGGGCTGGGGCCTGATGGCCGCCCTGAGCGCATCCATGGAACCCCTGGTGGTGCACACCAAGCGCTTTCACCAGGCGCTGCTGGCCGATCTGGCCGGTCTGCTGGCACAGCTCGCGACCCTCGTGGCCACCGGAACGATCGATCCGGCCCTGGTCGTCGCCTCCTTCGCCATCGGACAATTGGTCCGGGCCGTGGGCATCTGGATCGCCGTTGGCCGTCCCGGGCCGCTGTCCTGGCGCTGGGCGCCCCATCATCATCTGGCCGAGGCCTTTCCGTTCGTGTTGATCGGCCTGGGCGGGCTTCTGGCCACCCGCGCGGACCTCTACACCATGGCCTGGCTCGTGGATGACGATGCGCTCGGCTCCTACCAGGTGATCGCCGGCCTGTTCCTGCAACTCCAGGTGCTTCCAGGCCTCCTGGTGAAGCCCCATCTGCCGGCCTTGATGCGGCTCGGCGAACGCTCCCTGATCCACCATGCCGCACGACGACTCCTCCTCGGCGCACTGCTGGCGGTCCCGGCAACGATGATCGTCCTGATCGTGCTTCGGGCGTTCTTCCACGTTGCACCGGACATGGGCGTCCTGTTGGCGGGCGCTCTTTCCGTGGTCCCGGCGAGTGCCTATGTGGTGCTCCTTCCCCGGGTGCTCGGTCTTGGACAGGAGCGGCGCCTGATGGCCCTGTCCTTCCTGGCCGCAGGGATCCTGGTCGTCATCACCCTGGTGCTGGTCCCGTTCCTCGGTATCGCAGGCGGGCTCTGGGGAACCGCATGCGCCCAATGGACCATCCTTGCCGGAGCCTGGCGTTTCCTGATGAAGAGGCCACCTTTGTGGTCCGCCGACCGTCAACCTTAGGCTCCATGCCCTTAGCTCAGACCCGGACCGAGACCGATGCGGTGCAAGCCTCCGTGCTCCGGACGCTGGCCTATTTCGACATCTTCCGGCATCCGGTCACGGTGGACGAACTGGCCCGCTTCTCCGACCGCACCCTGGAACGGGAGCGCCTGCTGGCGACCCTGGAAGCACTGAGGTCCGAAGGCCTTGTGCAGCGGCATGAGGGGCATTGGTCCCTGAGGGATGCCTCCAAGGCGGTGCTCGGTCGCCGAGAGGACGAGGAACGGGCCCGCCAGCGCATGCCACGTGCGGAGGCCATGGCCCGGCGCATCGCCGCATTCCCCTTCGTGCGGGCCGTGTTCGTGAGCGGCAGCCTGAGCAAGGGGCGCCTGGCCGATGACGGCGACATCGACTTCTTCATCATCACCGCACCGGGGCGCCTCTGGCTGGCACGCACGCTGTTGGTGCTCTACAAGAAGGTGTTCCTGTTGAACAGCCGGCGTGACTTCTGTGTGAACTACTTCCTGGACACCGAGCACCTGGCCGTGGAGGACCGGAACCGCTTCACCGCCATGGAAGTGGCCACCCTGTTGCCCATGTACGGCAACGGCACCACCGAGGCCTTCTTCGCCCGGAACGCCTGGGCCTTTGAACAGCTGCCGGGTGCGGACCCGCGCCCCAGCCTGGAGGTGGCCGAGGGCGACACCCCCCGCAAGCGCCGGTGGGAACGCCGGCTTTCCGGGGCGCTGGGCGAGACCCTCGATGGCTGGTGCATGCGACTCACCTGGCGGTACTGGCAGATCAAGTTCCCCCACATGGACCGCGGCAGCTTCGAGGTGGCCCTGCGCACACGCAGCTACGTGAGCAAGCACCACCCGCGCAACTTCCAGCAGCGGGTGCTGGATGCGCTTCGCGGCAGGCTGTGCGAACTGGAACGCCGTGTGGGCCTTCCCCTGCAGTGACGATGGCCCGCGTGCTCACCGCCTCCGGTTACTTCTACCGCCTGGACCCCAAGCAGTGGCGCGACGGACGCCCCTACCCGCCCCTGGGCACCCTGCAACTGGCCGCGGTCCTGCGTGAGGCCGGCCATGAGGTGGAGGTCTTCGACACCGGTCTCCGTCACGGCCCGGACGAGATCCGGGAAGCGCTCGACCGCTGGAAACCGGATATCCTGATCTTGCAGGACGACGGTTTCAACTACCTGACCAAGATGTGCCTCACCGTGATGCGCGAGGCCGTGCTGCGCATGATCGACCTGGGACGTGCCGCTGGCTGCCGGGTGGCGGTGAACAGCTCCGATTCCACCGACCATCCGGAGACCTACCTGAACGCCGGCGCGGAGGCCGTGGTGCTGGGCGAGAGCGAGGACATCCTGCGCCAGCTCGTGCAGCGCTGGTCCGATGGCGCGGACTGGCAGGACGTGCCCGGCACCGTGCGCCTGGAGGGCGGTGAAGTGGTCTCGACCCCGAAGCCCCCGGTGATGCGCGACCTGGACGCATTGCCCCTGCCGGCCTGGGACCTGGTGGACACGCGGCCCTACGCGGCCATCTGGCGGAAAAGCCAGGGTTTCTTCTCGCTGAACATGGCCACCACGCGCGGCTGTCCCTTCAAGTGCAACTGGTGCGCCAAGCCCATCTATGGCAACCGCTACAACAGCCGCTCGCCGGAACATGTGGCGGACGAATTGGAACTGCTCCAACGCCTGCACCGGCCGGACCACATCTGGTTCGCCGACGACATCTTCGGCCTGAAGCCCGGCTGGGTGCAGCGCTTCCGCGACGTGCTGCGCGAACGGGGGCTGGAACTGCGCTACAAGATGCAGGGCCGGGTGGACCTGCTGCTGGAGGACGACACCATCGAGGCGCTGGCCCAGAGCGGGCTGGAGGAGGTGTGGGTGGGCGCCGAGAGCGGCAGCCAGGCCATCCTGGACGCCATGGACAAGGGCACCACCGTGGCCCAGATCGAGGAGGCCACCCGGCGGCTGCAGGCGCACGGCATCCGCGTGGGTCACTTCCTGCAGTTCGGCTACCTGGGCGAAACACCTGAGCAGGTGGAGGAGACCATCCGCATGGTGGAGCGCACCCTGCCGGACGACATCGGCGTGTCCGTTTCCTATCCGCTGCCGGGAACGCCCTTCCACGATCGCGTGAAGGCCGACCTGGGCGACAAGGCCAACTGGACCGACAGCGACGACCTGGCCATGATGTTCCGGAACCGCCACCGGCCCGCGTACTACAAACGGCTGCACCGCTACGTGCACAAGCGCTTCCGGCGGGCGCAGGCCCTGGGTGCGCTGCGGGGCAAGGTGGCCTTCACTCCGCGCCGGGTGCTCTCCGGCCTGTACTATGCTCCGGCCGCCTTCGTGGAAAGCCTGCGCGTGTCGGCGCTGGCCAGAAGTTGAGCCATGGGCACCGCCAGCACTTCCCCGGCGCTCGAGGCCTTCAGCCAGCAGGCCCCCGTGTTCGATGCCATCGACCGCGAGAACGCACTGATCGGGCGCATGCGAGCCATCGTGCGGAATGCGGCCCGGCGGCACATGCAGCCAGGCGAACGCCTGCTGGAACTGAACGCGGGCACGGGCATCGACAGCCTGTTCTTCTCGGAGCAGGGACTGCAGGTGCTGGCCACCGATGCGGCACCCGGCATGCTCGCCCAGCTGGAAGCCCGGCGCAACGCCCATCCTGAGCTCCGACTCGCTGTACAGGAACGCTCCTTCCTGGACTTGGACACCCTGCCCGCGGAAGGCTTCGATCACGTCTTCAGCAATTTCGGAGGCATCAACTGCACACCCGATCTGGAACGTGTGCTCGCTGGCGTGGACCATGTGCTGCGGCCCGGAGGCACCTGCGCCCTGGTGATCATGCCGCGCTTCAGTCCGTGGGAACTGCTGGCCGCGCTGAAGGGGCATTTCCGGCTGGCGTTCCGGCGCTGGCGGAGAGGGGGTGCGCCTGCGCAGGTGGAGGGCGTGTCCTTCCCCTGCCACTACCATGAAGCCTCGGAAGTGCGCCGACTGTTGGGCGAACGCTACGCTGTATTGGAACAGCGGGCGCTTTCGCTGCTGGTACCGCCGCCGCATGTGGAACAGTTCGACCGGAAGCACCCGCGGCTCTACCGGACCCTGGACCGGATGGAGGAGGCCCTGGCCCACCGCTGGCCGTTCCGCGCCTGGGGCGACCACTACCTGATCATCCTGCGGAAGCGCGCATGAACCCGGACCCCTGGCCCTGGCTGGCGGAGGCTCGGCGCCAACACGGCGTGTACCAAGGCCTTGCGTCCGAAGCGTTCAGCGAACGGTATGCGGCGGTACGGGGTGAAGAGGGCCGTCTGCTGCGCGATGAGGACGTGCTCCTGCTGCCCCGAGGCGGGTCCGGTCAACTGGCGGAGGAATGGAAGGTCCGGGCGGCCAGCAGCCGGCGGTTGGTGGAAGCCCTGCGCCTGTGGAAGGGCGGGGCGCGTGTCCTGGAGGTGGGCTGCGGCAACGGCTGGCTATCGGCTTTGCTCCACCGGGCAGGGCACCGGGTGCTGGGCATCGACGCCTGCGTGCCCGAAGTGGAGCAGGCCGCACGCCTCTTCACCGGTCCCGCCTTCGCGCTGGCCGATCCCTGGTGGGCCTTGCTTCCCACAGGTGGGTTCGACGTGGTGGTCTTCGCCGCGAGCATCCAGTACTTCGCCGACATGCAGGCCGTGCTGGACCGGGCGCAGGAACTGCTGGCGGAAGGCGGCCAGGTGCATGTGCTGGACAGCATCCTCTACCCCGATGCCCCGGCCGCGCAAGCCGCCCTGGACCGTTCGAAGGCCTACTACACCGCCATGGGCCACCCGGACATGGCCACGCACTACCACGCCCATCGGCTGCCCGACCTGCTGGACCGCCCCGGAGCACAGGTGCTGCAGGGTCCCGACCGCGTGGCGCGGCTGCGCCGGATGGCCGGTCTTCCGGTGTCGCCCTTCACCCATGTGGTGATCGACAAGGGCTGAAGCCGCCGCTCTTCGGTAAGTTCGCATCATGGCCGGCGTGCTCCCGCTCCTGCAACAGGCCCGTGCCGAGGACCGCACCTTGCTGGGCGTGCTCATCGACCCCGACCACGCGGCCGACGGTGTACTGCTGGAACGCACCGTGCAGCACGCCTGCATGGCCAAGGCCGATGTGATCCTCGTGGGCGGCAGCCTGCTCACCACCAACGGCTTCGATGCCTGCGTGAAGCGGGTGAAGGATCTCAGCGACCGGCCCGTGGTGCTCTTCCCCGGAAGCCCCGCCCAGTTGAGCGGGCATGCTGATGCACTGCTCTTCCTCTCGCTGATCAGCGGCCGCAATCCGGAGCTGCTCATCGGGCACCACGTCACCTCCGCACCCACGGTGAAGGCCCTGGGGCTCGAGGCCATCCCCACCGGGTATTTGCTCGTGGACGGCGGACGGATGACCACCGCGCACTACGTGAGCCAGACCTCCCCCATCCCGCACGACAAGCCGGGCATCGCTGCAGCGACGGCACTGGCCGGGGAACTGCTGGGCCTGAAGGCCATCTACCTGGACACCGGCAGCGGTGCTCCAAGGACCGTGGCCCCGGACATGGTGAAGGCCGTGCGCCAGGCCGTGGACCTGCCCATCATCGTGGGCGGCGGCATCCGCAGCACCGAACAGGCGCAGGCCCTGTGCGAGGCGGGTGCGGACATGCTCGTGGTGGGCACCGCCTTCGAGGAGGACCCCGAGCGGGTGTTCGCATTGCGGGAGGCGGTCACCCTGGCACGCCGATGAGCTTGCGCCGGGCCGCTCTGCTGTTCGTGCTGCTCGCGGGCACGGTCCAGGCTCAGACCGACTCGCTCTGGCGCGTGTGGAACAGCTCCACCCAGCCGGACAGCGCCCGCCTTCAAGCCATCCAAACGCTCGCCTGGCGGGCGGTCTTCGAGCGACCGGACAGCGGCATGGTCCTGGCCCGGCTGCAGCTGGAACTGGCCGACCGCACTGGCGACGATCGCGCCCGCTACGAGGCCCACACCACCCTGGCCGTGGGCAGCAGCATGAAGAGCGACTTCCCCGCTGCGCTGGAGCACCTGGAGGAATGCTTGAGCATCGCCCGGCACATGGGCGACCGGAAACGCGAGGCCAACACGCATAGCAACCTGAGCAACGTGTACCGCAGCCTGGGCGACCTGCCCACGGCGCTGGGCCAGTTGCAGCAGAGCCTGAAGATCGACGAAGCGCTCGGGAACCAGGAAGGGCTTGCGGGCACCTACAACAACATCGGCAACGTACACACCGAGCTGCGCGACCTGCCCCAGGCCCTGGCCAACTACGAGCGTAGCGCGGAGCTGTACCGGGACTTGGACAACACCAAGGGCCGCGCTCAGGCGCTCATGAACCTGGGCGTGACCCACCTGGACCTGGGCGAACGGGAAAGGGCGATGGAGGAATTCACGGAAAGCCTCTCCCTCTACCGCACCATGGGGCGCAAGCTGGAGATGGGCATCGCCTTCAACAACCTGGGCCGCACCTACGGTGAACTGGGCCGCGACACAGAGGCCTTCGCCGCGCTGGATTCCGCGCACACGCTCTTCACCCGCATGGACAACGGCCGCCAGCTGGCCCGCAACCTGTACCACCGCGGAAGCCTACTGCTGGAGCGGGGGCTGGCGGGAAAGGCCCGGGAGGCCTGCGCCGAAGGACTGCGCATCGCACGGGAACTTGGGTTGGACCTGCAACGCAAGGAATGCAGCGAGTGCCTGATGAAGGCCTACGAAGCGTTGGGCGACCTGGGCAACGCGTTCCGTGCCCAGAAGGAGTTCATGGAGGTGCGCGACTCGCTGGACCAGCGGAACAATGCCAGGGAGGTGCTGCGCCTGGACCTCCAACGGCAGTTCCAGCAGCAGCAGATCGCCGACAGCCTGGACGCCGAGCGCGCCCGCTTCGCCCTGGAACTGGCGCACCGCGAAGAGCTGGGACGCGAACAACAGCGGCGCAACCTCCTGCTGGGCGGCGGGATCCTGATGTTGGTCCTGGCCGGCGGGTTGTGGAACCGGCTACGCTACACCCGGCGTTCGCGGGCCGCCATCGCGAAGGAGAAGCAGCGCAGCGACGACCTGCTGCACAACATCCTGCCGGAGGAGGTGGCGACGGAACTGAAGGAGAAGGGGCACGCCGAAGCCCGCCACCTCGACGAGGTCACCGTGCTGTTCACCGACCTGAAGGGCTTCACGCAGTTGAGCGAGCAGCTTTCACCGGCGGAACTGGTCGCTGAGCTGGACACCTGCTTCAAGGCCTTCGATGCGATCGTGGACGAGCACGGCATCGAGAAGATCAAGACCATCGGAGACGCGTACATGGCCGCAGGCGGAGTGCCCGAACCGCGTCCGGGGTCCGCGTTGGCCACGGTGCGTGCGGCATTGGCCATGCAGGCCTTCATGGAGGAACGCCACCGGAGCCGGTCCGCTCAGGGGCTGCCGGCCTTCCGCATGCGGGTGGGCTGTCACACCGGCCCCGTGGTGGCGGGCATCGTGGGCAGCCGCAAGTTCCAGTACGACATCTGGGGCGACACCGTGAACACCGCCAGCCGCATGGAGAGCAGCGGCGAGGTGGGCCGGGTGAACATCAGCGCGGCCACCCATGCCCTGCTGAAGGACGAGCCGGGCCTGCGCTTCACGGCACGCGGCCTGGTGGAGGCCAAGGGCAAGGGGGCGGTGGAAATGGTCTTCGTGGACCCGGCCACCCCTCGACCGATGGTGATCAGCTCTTGATCCTTTGTTGAGCGGAAGTTGTTCTTGCCGGACAGGATGAAAATTGATCCGGTCGCATCAGGAAGCGTTCATTCCTCCGGGGAATGCTCGTCGCACCGCGTCCTGCCGCGAATGCACCTGCAACTTCTCATAGATGCCGCGCACATGGGTGCGCACCGTGTTGAGGCCCATCCCATGCTTCGCCGCGATCTCCTTGTACATCAGTCCAGCCGCCAATCCGTCCAGCACCTCCTGTTCACGATCCGTGAGCTGCTCATGGCGGATCGCGGGCGCAACTGCTGCGTGCATGGAGGTCACCACCATGCGGGCGATCGCCGGGGTCATGGGTGAACCGCCGCGGTGGATGTCGCACACGGCATCCGCAAGTTCAACACCCGGCGCGCTCTTGACAAGGTAACCGGTCGCACCAGCGCAAAGGGCCTGGAAGATGTAAGTCGGATTCTCGAACACCGTGCTCATCAGGAATTGCATCGCCGGTTTCAAGGGCTTGGCCTGGCCGACGCAATCAACGCCACTGGTCCCTGGCATGCTGATGTCCATGATCACCACATCAGCGTCCAACGCAGGAAGCGCCTGCAGGAAGGCATCGCCATTGCGGTAGGAGGCGACCACCTCGATGCGCGGATCGGCGCTGAGCGATGCGGAGATGATCGCGCGCAGCGTGTTGTCGTCCTCAACAATGATCGTCCGTACAGGTTTGCCCATGACCACGGACACCAAGGTAATTCGACGAAGCCACTGGGTCAGAGCTTCCCGGAGGCACGGACACATGTACCCTGTCCTGGAGCCGCATTCACTTCCAACTTGCCGGAAAGTGAAGCGATGCGCTCGCGCATGTTCGGCAGACCCCGGCCCTCCATCGCGTCCGGGTCGAAACCTGAACCGTCATCCTGGACCTCGAATTGAAAGTGTTCCGGACCCAGCTCCAACGCGATGTGAACGTGCTGTGCCTTGGCGTGCTTCAGTGCATTGTGCGCGGCTTCCCGGACCACGAGGTAGATGGCACGACGCGCATCCGGAGTGAGCGGGGCAACGGGTCCGCTGGTGCGCAGATCAAGATGTAGCTGGGTTGTGGAACCCATGAACATCCGCGTGAGTTGATCCCGAACATGGTCCAGAAGTCCCTGAGCGGTGTCAGCCCCTGGATCCACGGCCCACACCACATCGTTCAGGCCTTCCTTGAGCGACCGCGCCTCCATGCTCAACGCTTCAAGAGACACCTCGTTGGGCAGCGCATTCTCCGGGCTGCCGCGAAGCAGATCGCCCATCAACGCCAGTTTAGTGAGGTTCCCGCCAAGCTCGTCGTGGATGTCACGTGCGATCCTGGTGCGCACCGCCTCGGCCTCGCGCTCACGCTCCGTACGGACCAGCTGTTCCTGGGTGGCCACCAACCGTTGATTGGTCCGCCCCAGTTCCGCTGCGAAACGCTTGCCTCTTCGAACTGCGCGGAACAGGAGTACACCGGCGATCAGCAGAACCACGCAGGCGATCGACGCGATGATCAACACACGACGCTGGGCGGAAAGCGCGGCGGCGGTGGCTTGCTGTTCGGCCTTCATTGTGATGCGCTCCTGGAAAGCGGCCGTGCGACGAGCCTCGTCTATGCCCAGGTGCAACTTGATCTCGGTCAACGCCGTATCGGCGGCCATGCGGCTTGCGCGCAGATCGCCCAACCTGTGATACGCGGTGGACTGAAGTTGTGCGATGGCATATCGACCCGCATGCAGTCCGTGAGCCACTGCAAAGCTGTCCGCTCGCTGCAGGTAGGGCAACGCATCTTCCGATCGATCGAGCGCCATGAGATAACGCGCCTCCATCAATTCCATGCGACTGGTATTGATGCCGGAGGGTTCCGCACCGAAGGATTCGCGCGCCCGCAGCAGATGGAACGCAGCGGAATCAAGGTCCCCTGCTTCCATGTGGATGCGGAAACAGCCGTCGTGCGCATCGAACGCGGTGATCGGGGCGCGGTCCTGTATGCGAAGGGTGATCGCCTTGCGCCATAGCAACAGCGCACTGTCAGGCGCATTGGCCCGGTACAGCTGTTGGGCGAGCTCGCTGTAGGCCTGGGCAAGCGGTACCTTTCCATTCTTCGGGGTCAAGGCCAGGCAACGGCGCGCCCATTCCAGTGCACGTTGGTTGTCCTCGATCATGGCGCATTGCAATGAAAGGTGCTGGCATGCACCAGCCGCCTGAACGCTATCCCCGATCTCCAGCGCAGTACTGTACATGCGCTCGCTGTTGTGCATCGCGGATTCGAGATCGCCTTGGTAGGTCAGCGCATCGCCCAGCAGTCCGTAACTGTCGATCAGGTGCCTGCTCACCCGATCCCGCACTTTGCCCACGGAGAGCTTCTCGCGATCAGCCTCGGCTACGGCCACCGCACGGCGAAGCACATCGATCTGCCTATCGATCTGCAGGCGCATGCTGAAGATCACGGCCAGCCGGTTCATCTGTACCAGGCCGGTGGTATCGCCGGGGGCGTGCTCGTGCTCCCACGCGTCGACCACACGGAGCAGGCTATCCGTGTTGGTCCGCTGCGCGAAGGCCTCCAGCCCGAAGAGCACGGAGCCGAACAGGAACAACAGGCGGAGCGCGCGGATCATCCTTCAAATGTCGCACAGGTGGGCTTGGCGACCACGGGATCCTCCTCGCATCAAGATGTTAGGGAGAGTGACACTCCTCCGGATTCCATTTGTACACGCCAAAAGTCTCCGCCATGATCGTCCGTCACCTTCTCCTCCTGCTCTTGATCACGATCACATCAGCCCATGCCAGCGCCCAAGCCCCGGCATTGATGAACTACCAGGCTGCAGCCCGGGATGGCGGCGGCGTGTTGCTGGTGAGCACCGCGCTCACCGTGCGTTTCACCGTGCGGACCGGAAGCGCCAACGGCACCAACGTTTACCGCGAAACGCATGGCGTGACCACCAACGCGTACGGCGTGTTCAACGCGCAGGTGGGCGGCGGCACGGTGGTGAGCGGCAGTTTCGCCGGGATCGACTGGGGCGGGAACAGCCATTGGCTGCAGGTGGAGGTGAACCCAGGTGGCGGGTATGTGGATCTGGGCGCAGAACAAATGGTGAGCGTGCCGTATGCCAAGTATGCGGAGAGCAGCGGCGGTGGATCAAGCGGTTGGGGACTGACCGGCAATTCGGGTACGGATCCCACCACGGACTTCATCGGCACGAATGATGCACAACCCCTGGTCTTCAAGGTGAACGGGGTCGAAGCCGGCAGGATCGGGCTGGTCGGCTCGGGGAACACCAGCCTTGGCGCCAGCTCACTTGCCGCGAATACCACCGGTACCAGCAACACGGCCATGGGAAGCGGTGCCTTGCAGTTCAACTCCTCCGGCGAACACAACACGGCGGTCGGTACCGGTGCTCTGTACGTGAACACGGCAAGCGGGAATACAGCGATCGGCTCTTTGGCATTGGCGGCCAACGGGAGCGGGGTCGGGAACACGGCAGTAGGAAATTCAACCCTTTTCACGAACACCACCGGCTACGGGAATTCAGCGCTGGGTGACCATGCTCTGGAATTCAACAACGGTGATCAGAACACCGCGATCGGTTCCGAGGCACTCCGCATCAACTCGACAGGGCAAGGCAATTGTGCGATCGGGTCCCTCAGCTTACGGTACAATAGCACTGGATCGCAGAACACCGGGATCGGCAGGTACGCGCTGTTGAACAACTCCATTGGCGCTGATAATGTGGCGATCGGTGTTCAATCACAATACCAGAACACGACAGGAACCTTCAATACGACCATTGGGAATTTCGCTCTGACCAATAATCTGATCGGCGACGACAATGTGTCAGTTGGCTGGGGTTCCGGAACCACATCCAGCTTCACGAACACGATCAACATCGGCAACTATGGATACCTCAACGCTTTCGGCAACCAGGCGTTCATCGGGAACCTGAGTACCATTTGGAACGGGGGGAACGTCACGTGGTCCACCTACTCGGATGAACGCGTGAAGACCGATGTGCGCGACGACGTACACGGTCTGGATTTCATCACACGCCTGCGACCGATCACCTATCACCGCGACATCGACCGACAGGCCGAACTCACCGGGAACAAGCCCACACGCGACTTTCCAGAGAAGTACGACATCGAACGGATCAAATTCAGCGGCTTCCTGGCGCAGCAGGTGGAGCACGCAGCACAGGAGGTCGGGTACGAATTCAGCGGCGTTACCCCACCACCGAACGATAACCAACTGTACACCGTGAGCTACGAGCAGTTCGTGGTGCCACTGGTGAAGGCCGTGCAGGAGCAGCAGGACATGATCCTGGAACTCCAAGCCGAGGTCGAGGCGCTGCGCCAGTTGCTCGGGACCATGAAGAACGGAAAGCCATGAGGGCGCTCTGTGCCACGATCTGCCTGCTCTTGTTCCTTACCACTCCTGCGCAGGTGGTGCTGGAGCGGAGCCTGCTCTGCTCTTGGGGCTCCATCAGCACTGCAGGAAGCATCTCATTGGAAGCTACACTGGGTGATCTAGTGGTGAGCTCGGCGGTCAGCCCATCATTATTGGCCACTCAGGGATTTCAGCAGACCCATCCGGACATCACTACCAGTCTTCCAAATGAACACCCTTCGGACATCGGCGTGTTCCCCAACCCGACACCTGATCGGTTGACGATCATGCTACCGGAACTCCTTGCAGGCGTGGCGCAGTTCGCCCTCTTCGATGCTTCCTGTCGGTCGGTCCAGATAGCGGCCCAACGCATGGATGACCGCTTCCTGATCGACCTGTCCGCCCTATCCTCCGGCAACTACTTCCTGCGCATCCTTCGCGACCTTGAACCACCCACCACCATCAAGATCATGAAACAGGAATGAGCGATCCGCTTCTTCCAACAACAACATCGGCATCCCACTTCAGACCCAGTGAACATGAACGCACGCTACGTGATCATCGCTGCTTTCACTCTTTCGGCCACAGTCCAACTCAGCGGGCAATCCTATGCCGATCGCATCATCTATTCGCGCCTGGAAGCCAACCACGCCAGTATGCGATTGAGCGATGGCGCAGGCCTGGATACGATGCTTATCGACAGTGCCACCGTGCCGCAATTGGTCATGGACGGGCGCTACCTGCTCTACTTGAGCAATACGCTGATCAACGGATCCGCCAACAACCTGCTTTCAGGCGGCCAATGGAACCGGCGCACCTTGGCCACAGGCAATGATGTCACGCTCTACAACAGCACCGACTTCACGCAAGGCTACGACCTCTTCCTCAGCGACAGCACTTCGGCAGTGGCGTACGCCTGCAACATCTTCAACAACAATTTCGACAACACCTCCGTGCTCGGCACCATCACCACCGACTGTAACGACGACTTTCCGCGCATCCGCCAGAGCGATGAGCTGATCGTCGGCCACAACGTCTTCAGCTCGTTGTTCACAGTGCAACGCGATGGCACTGGGCGAACAGCGGTCCCCAACACCGTACAGTACGACATGTGGCCCACCTGGTCCCCCGATGGGGAGTGGATCCTGTTCGGCAGAAGTAACTCGACCTACTCCCCGGCGGACTATGCCTTGAATGTGGTGAACTACTTCAAGATCAAGCAGAACGGGGACAGTCTGACCAAGTTGACGTGGAACGCGCCGAACGACATGGCCACCTTCACCGGCAATCCGATCTGGACGGACAACGGCGAAAGCTTCATCGCCGCAGGCACCTTGAACGGCCGGTACGGTCTGATGGAGATCGCGGCGGATGGAAGTATGTACGCGGATACCATACCAACAGCCTTGGGCGGTCCGATCTATTACCTCACGGGTACGCCACAGCCCCGGCTTTCGATCAGCATAAAGGAACGGCGCGCGGCGGCCCCGGCAATCCTTCTCGGACCGAATCCCGCCACCGGACAGGTCGTGGTCCTCTGGACAGACGCTCCCACGATCCTCCAAGAAGTACGCATAATGGATGCAACGGGAAGAACGCTCCAGGTCGTCCGGGGCTTCAAGCCAGCCGTGGATCGGTTGGATGTGAGCGACCAGGTATCCGGTCTCTACATGGTCCAAATCCGGACGACAGACGGTGCAACACACACCGAGCGGCTGGTGGTAGCGGGTCGGTGATCGACCTGCAAGTCTCACCGGTCCAATGGGAATGGACAGCGGAAGCCGGTCATTCCACCAGCAGCCGCGCGGTCAACACGCCCTGAGCACCGCGCAGCACCACCGCATGCAGGCCGGGGGCCAGCCCACGCAGATCGAGGTTCACCAGACCCTGGGCATCGTTCCATGTATGCTCACGCACGACACGACCGGAGGCGTCGAGCACCTGCACCTGGGCCCGGCCCTGCCAACCGTCCACGCGCAGGGTCGCCTGGTCGTGGGCCGGGTTGGGATATACCTGCAACTGCCGGGCTGCGTGAGTCTCGGGAAGCCCCAGCACCGTACCTGAACGGAGTCCTTCGTAAGCTGCATCGGTGAACGTGGACCCGTCCACGCTGATCAATTCAACACCGTCGCAGTACACGTTCAGGTGACCGCCGGGCATGCCGTCGCCGCCGGCATCGTTCAGTTCCACTCCAAAGCAGGCGCCCGGTGGCAGGGTCACCCAATGGCTTTCGATGCTGCTCCCGGTCGCATAGGGCCCGCCTTCGGCCACCACCTGCCCCAGGTCATTGCGGATCAGCCAGGTGGTCTCGCCCGGCTGGGCATCGGTGAGCACCTCCACCTCCACGGTCTGCTGACCACAAGTGCTGGCGGCTCCGCTCACGGTGAACTGGAGCACATTGCCGGTGGTGTCCTGGTCAGGATTACCGTTCACGGAGATGATGCGGAACTCCAGCACATCGCCGGCCGTGGCGGCCACCGTGGGGAAGGCCGGTTGCCGCTCCTCGTTCGTCACGGCCGCGATGGCCAGCTGCCAGTCGAAGGAGTTCTCCATCACCCCGTTCTTCCAGGTCTCCACCACGCAGCTGTTCATGGCCTGCGCACCTGCGTTCTGGATCCGAAGCACCGGCGTCACCGAATCCACGCAGGGGTAGCGCAGGCCGCGGTACGCCACGATGCGGGCATCATAGTCGTTCTGGGCGGAAGCGAGGAAGGGTGTGAGGAACGCGAGAAGGAAGAGGAAGCGCATGGCCGGACGGTTGGTTCGCGAGCAAACCTACCGGTGGTAAGGCTGGCGGGCAATAGAACGTTGGTTAGGGTTTCACCACCGCACCACCACCCCGACCAGCACGTTCCGCGGCGCCTGGGGGTATAGGCCCACGAACTCCTGCCGCGTGCCGCCCTCTACGAAGCTGTAGCTCCAGCCGTTGTTCTCGTACAGCTCGTTGAAGAGGTTCCGCACCGTGACAATGAGGTCAATGTGGAGGAATGGTACCCTTCTACCGTTATGAGCATAGTGTCAATCATCGTCACTTCTACACGATTAATCCATCCGAGGTAACTAATAGTGGGCAGCCTTACTCCTATCAGGGCTCGGTTGGATACGTTTTCCCAACACAACAGCCTGGTACCTTTCCACTATATCGATATCGAAACACGATTAGCGGAGACCATCTCTACACGATCAATTGGGGTGAACTCGGTTCAGGAGCCTATAGCTACACCTATCAAGGAATTGCTTGCTATGTTTACCCTCCTCCCTTCTAGCCGAAAGGTCAATTGGAGACCGTCGATGTAGCCATACAGGTGTACGGCAAACCGCTTCAGACAGCGGTCACTTTGTTATCGCTGCTCGAGCATTCAGGAGAGTGCATAGGAACGATTTGGTTCATCGAAGAACGCAAACAACCGTTCGATGCCAAGTTCACGGCCCTACGCGATTTCCTCGGTTATCGGATCCGGTACTACCGTCCACCTTTCTGGTTGGGCTCAGCGCAGCTTCCATGGCGTAGTCTATATCGCCTACGGCCCATCAGGTGGTCAACACGCTACCAATATGCTTGGGAGAATAGCATTCAACGGTACCTGTATATCACTCATAATGACGTTCTGTACTCAGCTGACATCCTGGCCCCCTTGCTGGATCACATTGAAGGGCATCTCGCTGCTGGTCCCATAGGCCAATGCTGGAATTGCCCTGCCCGGACCGCTCAGGTTTGTTCGCCGGATTCATTCATGGAGTACAGACCTACATACGAGGAATGGATCAGGATTTCTACCCGGCATCCCGGCGCTCGAGCTGACAGGTATCCTGAAGTAGTAGACCGTGACCGGCCATGGCCGCTTCCGGAATGTCGTGTAAACGAATGGACACTTCTAGTTGACCTCCAGAAGGCCAGGGAAACAACCATACCCATGGGCGGTGCTATGCCTATCGGAGCATCATATGGCATGGATACCGGAACTCAGTGGTTCCATGATGTCATGAATGCTGGACACCATGTGGCACATTTGGACACTTCTCCCTATGCCCGGCATGCTTGGTCCAGTTCCACGGGTGGTGGATTTCCAGCATTGTCGAATAGAACCGAATACAACTACGGTGAAGCAATGGCATTTGAGCATCTGAGAGTAAACTACCCCAACTACTTTCGGTTCCTCCTGAATCATGCCCCGGCTCTCGGCCAGTAACATTATTGCCACGCCATTTCTAAGCCAGTGTCCCACCCCCCACTCCCACTCTCGCCCGCGTTTGCAACGCAGGCGATGCCTTTTGCCGCGCTTGCAGCGCGTTCCGCACAGCCGCTAGCGCAACTGCCAAGACCATTTTCCATGACCTGAAGATAGATGCACTTCGGCCAGCGTTGCAATTGTCAAGGTGAATGAATGAAGATCTCGTCGCCCGCGTTGTAACAAGTACGCCCGCGTTGCAAACGCGGGCGAGTGATCGTCACCACCGCACTACGACTCCCACCAGCACGTTCCGCGGCGCCTGTGGGTAGAGGCCCACGAGTTCCTGCCGCGAGCCGCCCTCCACGAAGCTGTAGCTCCAGCCGTTGTTCTCGTAGAGCTCATTGAAAACGTTCCGAACGGTGAGGTTCACGTCCACCTGCGGGATGCCGAAGAGCTTCTGAAGCGATGCGTTCAGGCGCAGGTCGTTCACCAGGTAGGCATCCAGCTTCCGGGCATCGCTGCCGCTGTTGTCGAGGTACTGCCCGCCCACGTACTTGGTCACCAGGGTGAGGTCGGCGCGGCCATGCTCGGCCTTCTTCCAGAAGGTGAAGCCCAGTTCGCTGCCTGCGATCCAGTCGGGGCTGAAGGCGATGGGCGTTTCGCCGTAGGTGAACGTGAGCTGTTCGCCGCTGTCCCAATCGTCCACGAACTCGGTGAAGTTGCGGATGCGGTTGCGGCTCCAGGTGGCGTTGCCCTTCCACAACAGGCGCTGGGTGAGCTGCGCGGCCCAGGTGAGCTCGATGCCGGTGCGGTAGCTCATGGGCACGTTGGTGCGCAGCGCAGCGCCCACGTCGTTCAGTTCGCCGGTGAGTACGAGCTGGTCGGTGTAGTCCATGTAGTAGCCATTCACGCCCACGGCCAGGCGACCGCTGCGGCGTTCGTAGCCGGCCTCGTAGTCGATCAGCTGCTCGCTGGTGGGGCGGCTTTCCGGCGTGGTCTCGGTGAAGTCGTCGCGGTTGGGCTCGCGGTTGGCCACGGCCACGCTGGCGTACACCCGCCCGCCCTCGTGCACGGTGTAGTCCACCCCGGCCTTGGGATTGAAGAAGGTGAAGGCGGCGTTCTGGGTCACGTTGTCGAGCTCATCGTCGAAGCCCAGGAAGTCGTAGTTCACCTGCCTCACCTGCACATCGCCGAAGAGCTGCAAGCGCTCGTTCACGCTGTAGCTGAGCTTGGCGAAGGCGTTCGCGTCGGTCTTGCGCGCATCGTTCTCGTAGTAGCGGTCGCGGATGTCGGTGTCGCCGGCGTAGCGGGCCCAGATCACCTCCCCGAAGTGGTCGCCCACGTAGTCGCTGTAGCTGCCACCCACGATCAGCCGATGCTGCCCGAAGGCGTGCGTCACCGAGGCGTTCACGCCCAGCAGGGTGTTGTCCAGCCAGCGGCGCTGCACCAGGTCGCCGTTGGTGAGGGTGTCGCCGCCGATCACGGGGTTCCCGATGCCGAAGAAGGCCAGGTCGGCCTCGTCCTCGAAGCTCTCGAAGAAGCCCGCGCCGTCCACCCGGAAGCCGGTGATGTTGAGCGTGGTGTGAGCGCCCAGCTCCTGGTCGAAGAGCAGCTGGTAGTGCGTCTGGCGGTAGTCGTCCACCTCGTTCTCGTAGGTGTAGGGGTTGAAGGTGCGGTTGGTGTCGATCACCTCGCGCGGCACCCCGGCCCAGGCCTGGTAGGTGACCTCCCTGCCGCCGAAGGTGATGAAGCGGAGGCTGCGCTTCTTCCCCACCCAGGCGCCCTGCAGGAAGTAGCTCTTGAGGTCGGCGCTGGCCCGGTCGATGTAGCCGTCGCTGCTGATGGTGCTGAGGCGCCCGTCGAGGCTGAGGCCGCTCTTGGTGAGGCCGGTGCCGAAGCGCGCGTTGTAGCGCTGCGTGTTGAAGGAACCGCCGAAGGCGCTCACCTCCCCGAACGGATCCTGCTGCAGCGTGGTGGTGCGCAGGTTGATGCTGGCCCCGAACGCACCCGGACCATTGGTGCTGGTGCCCACGCCGCGCTGCAGCTGCACGTCCTGCACGCTGCTGGCCAGGTCGGGCATGTTCACCCAGAACACGGCCTGGCTCTCGGCGTCGTTGATGGGCACGCCGTTCACGGTGACGTTGATGCGCGTGGGATCGGTGCCGCGCACGCGGATGCCGGTGTAACCGAAGCCGGTGCCTGCATCGGTGGTGGTGACCACGCTCGGTTGCAGGTCCAGCAGGATGGGCAGGTCCACCCCGGTGTTGATGCGCTCGATCTGCTCGCGGGTGAGCGTGCTCTTGGCCACGGGTGTGCGGTCGCCCGCACGTACGGCGGTGACCTCCGCCTCGCGGATCTCGTAGACCTTGGTGCGCAGCGTGAGGCTAGCGGAGTTGGAGCCGGCCTGCAGGGTGAAGGTGGTGTCCATGGGTGCATGGCCCACGTGCGAGAGCCGCACCCGCACCGGACCCGGACGCAGGCCGGCCAGGCGGTAGGCGCCCTGCGAATCGGTGGTGGTGCCGAAGGCCTGGTCGCCCACCACGACCGCCACCCCGAAGAGCGGCTGGCCTTCGGTGTTGGTGATGGTGCCCTGCAGGGTGGTCTGCGCGCAGGCGGTGGCCCCGGCAAGGGCGAAGGCGAGGGAAAGCAGCTTGTTCATGGTCCTCCGTGTTGGCCGTCATCGCACGGAGGTGCCCACGCGGGTGGGACTGGTACTCCCTTGGCAGCATGACCTGCCCAGGTTCTGCGGGTGTGATCTCAGTCCGCTGATAGGCGGACACCCCGGTCGATGACAGGGACAAAAGTAGGAACGCTGAACGCTGAACGCTGAAGGCGATCAGATGATCAGATAATGGGCCGATGGAGCTTCAGCCCACCACCGCGTGCACCGCGCGATGCAGGCGCTCCGTGCGCTCCCCTTGGATCACTGCGTAGGTGCGGCCTAGGGCGTTCAACTCCTGCTCGTAGAGGCCGAAGAGGCGATCGCGGTCGAGCGGGTTCTCGCGCAGCGGGTCAGGGTCCCAAGGGAGGTCAGGCCTGCAGAGCAGGGTGCGGTGGTACTCCGTTCCATCCACCAGCTCCTCTAAGCGCGGGTCCACCCTTC
>JACJZH010000030.1 GCA_020635695.1 Flavobacteriales bacterium
GAACAGCGCAGCCGGGTGACGGCGCGCTTCGTACTGCGCTGATCACTCCCGCTCCAACAGGCGTAGTAAGCGGTCCGGGTGATCGGTGATGATGCCGTCCACGCCCAGATCGATCATGCGCTGCATGTCGTTCTCCTGGTTCACGGTCCACACCACCAGTTGGATGTCGCGCTCCCGCAGGTGACGCACCAAGGCATCGTCCACCACGCCGAACCACGGGCTGTAGGCGGACGGTGAAAAGCTCAGACGACCGAGGTTGGTGGTCACGTCGTCATCGTTCTCCACCAGCAGGGCCAGGTCCAGGTCCGGGTCCACGGCATGAAGGGCCTCCAGCATGGCGGGGTCGAAGCTTTGGAGCAGACAGCGGTCGTTGATGCCCAGCGAATCGATCGTGTTCACCACCAGCGTGGCGTATGCCTCCGGGTGCGGCTGAAAGCGCCCGTACCAGTCGGGGTCGCTCTTCACCTCGATGTTGTAGCTCATGGTGCGCAGGCCCTCGGAGATCACGTGCTCCTCGATGGTGCGTACCGCCTCGCTGAGCAGCGGCTTGGACACGGCCACCCGTTCCTGCTGGGGAAAGTCGGGATGCGGGCGGCTGCCGCAGTCGAACTGCACCAGGTCGGCGGCGGCCATGGCGTGGATGTTCAGCAGGCGCTCGTGCTCGGCGGCGATGCTGTCGCCGTTGGCATCCAGGCAGATGCGGTGGCTCATCCAGGGCTCGTGGCTCACCACCAGCTGGCCATCGCCACTGGCCACCACGTCCATCTCGATCCAGTCGCAGCCCAGCTCGGCGGCCTTCAGGAAGGCGGGCACGGTGTTCTCGGGCAGCAGCCCCCGGCAGCCACGGTGGCCATGCACTTCGGGCGGATCGCGGTGTTCGGTCATGGCGGTGCAGGCGCTCAGGAGGAAAGCTACGGCGAGCAGGGGATCAGGGCGTGCCATGGGGAAAGGCGTTGAGGATCTTGTCGGCGAGCACGGCGGCCATTTTCTCCTTCCCCTCGTGGGTGACGCCCGCGACGTGGGGGGTGATGAGCACCCGTTCGTGGCGGAGCAGGCGGTCGAGGGTCTCGCCACCGGCTTCGCGGTCCAGGCCGGAAAGGTCGGGCCGTTCAAATTCCAGTACATCGAGCCCGGCGCCACGGACACGGCCGTTGTCCAGCGCTTCGAGCAGGGCGGCGGTGTCCACCACGGGACCGCGGGAGGTGTTCAGGAACCAGACCGGTCTCCGCAGGGTGGAGAAGAAGTCGTGGTCGGCGTAGTGGCGGGTCTCGTTGTTCAACGGCAGGTGCAGGCTGATCACGTCGGCTTCCTGTTGGACGCGTTCCAGCGAGGCTTCTTCCACATGACCGGCCGAAAAGCCGCTCCGGTACTTGTCGTGGGCCAGCACGCGCACCCCGAAGCCGGCGAGCTTCTCCGCGAAGGCCGTGCCCATGTGCCCGTAGCCGATGATGCCCACGGTGGAACCGGCGAGGTCGTGGCCGCGGTTCGGTTCGCGCCGCCAATGGCCCTCGCGCACTTCCGCGTTCGCGCGGCAGACGTGCTTCATGAGCACCAGCAGGTGGGCGATGGCCATCTCACCCACACCGTCGCGGTTGCCTTCGGGACTGTTGAAGACCTGCACGCCCTGCCCGGCGCACTGTTCGCGGTCGATGTTCTCCAGGCCGGAGCCCACGCGCCCGATGAAGCGGAGGGCGGGAATGGCGGCGATGGTGGATGCATCCAGCCGGCGGCTGCGGACGATGATGCCTTCAGCCCCGGCCAGTGCGGAGGTGAGCTGTTCGTCAGGGGTCCCTTCCAGCGACAGGCACTGATGGCCGGCGGCCTGCAGGCGTTCGGCCAGCACCGGATGCACGTGGTCGATGAAGGCGATGCGCATGGGCTTCACCAGGGCATGCCGTAGAGCAGCCGCCCCACCACGAAGTACACGATCAGTCCGAAGATGTCGTTGAGCGTGGTGATGAAGGGGCCGGTGGCCAGGGCGGGGTCCACCTTCACGCGGTCCAGCAATAGCGGCGTGAGGGTGCCGAAGAGGGCGGCGAAGATGATGACGGTGAACAGGGCGATGCTGACCGTGAAGCTGAGCGGCTGGGCGCTGCCGATGGTGAGGTTGTAGACCAGGATCAGCGCACCGCAGACCAGCGCGTTGAGCAACGCCACGGAGAGCTCCTTCATCAGGCGTGCCACGATGCCGCCGGTGGCGATGGTGCGATTGGCCAGGCCCTGCACGATGATGGCCGAGCTCTGCACGCCCACGTTGCCGCCCATGGCCGCGATCAGGGGGATGAAGAAGGCCAGCTTGGGGTCGATGCGCAGCTGCTCCTCGTAGAGCGAGATCACGTTCGCCACGAGGATGCCGCCCACCAGGCCGATCAGCAGCCAGGGCAGCCGGGCGCGTGTGAGGCGCAGCACCTTGTCGTCGGAGTCCACGGAACCGCTGATGCCGGAGGCCATCTGGTAGTCCTTCTCCGCCTCCTCCTCCATCACGTCCATCACGTCGTCGAAGGTGATGCGGCCCGTGAGCCGGCCGTCCTCGGTGACCACCGGGAGCACCACCACGTCGTACTTCTTCATGGTGCTCACCACGTCCTCGGCATCGTCATCGACCTTCACGCTCACCACGTCCTCGTCGCAGATGTGCTTGATGAGCGTGCGCGTGCTCTCTGCGGAGAACAGCAGCTGCTTGAGCGGCAGGATGCCCAGCAGGCGCTCGTCCTTGTCCACCACGTACACGGTGTAGACCTGGTCCACCTCCTCGGCCTGTCTGCGCATCTCCAGGATGGCGCGGGCCACGGTCCAGTCGGAGCGCACCTTCACGAGCTCCTTGCCCATGATGGCGCCGGCGGTGCCGTCCTCGTAGCCGAGCAGTTCCTCGATGTCGTCCGCCTGCTCGGCGTCCTCGAGCAGGTCCAGCACCTCCTTGGCCTTGTCCTCGGGCAGTTCGGACATCACCAGGGCGGCGTCGTCCGACTCGATGTTCTCGATCACCTTCTCGGCGATCTCCTGCGAGGTGAGGCCTTCGAGCAGTTTTTCGCGGACGTCCTCGTCGAGTTCCAGGATGGCCTCGGCGGCCGTCTCCGGTTCCAACAGGCGCAGGACGTAGCGGGCCTCGTCGGGGCTCAGGCGGTCCAGCACGCCCCCGATGTCGGCGGGGTGCAGCTCGCTGACCACGGACAGGATGTCGCTGTCGCGGCCCTCCTCCACGTCGTCCTGGAGGCGCTCCAGGAGGCTTTTCGTGAGTTCGAAGGACATCCGGATCGGCTTTCCATGGACACCCCGGGCTTCGGGGCCGCCAAAGCTACGAAGAG
Source organism: Flavobacteriales bacterium (assembly GCA_020635695.1). Taxonomy (GTDB): domain Bacteria; phylum Bacteroidota; class Bacteroidia; order Flavobacteriales_F; family PHOS-HE28; genus PHOS-HE28. Next base: position 3,306 of record JACJZH010000030.1, read on the forward strand.
CCGGCCGGGCGGGCGGCCAGCGCCAACTGGGTGAAGTCGGCCACGGAAAGCCGCTCGGCACGCAGCCCACGCCAGGGTTCGGGCACGCCGCCCTCCAGGCCAGGGAAGCCCTTCAGTGCGTTGTTCAACGTCTTCCGCCGTTGGTTGAAGGCCATCTTCACCAGGGCGGTGAACACCTTCTCATCGCAAGGGAGCTGCTGCACCCCGTTCCGCCGCATGCGGATCACCGAACTGCGCACCTTGGGCGGGGGGATGAAGGAGCCCGGCTCCACGTGGAAGAGGGACTCCAGGTCGTACCAGGCCTGGGCCAGCACGCTGGTGATGCCGTAGGTCCGGGACCCCGGCGGGGCGCACAGGCGGTCGGCCACCTCCTTCTGGAACATGCCCACCACCTCGGTGCAGCGGTCGCGGTGCTCCAGCACGCGGAACACGATCTGGGTGCTGATGTTGTAGGGAAAGTTGCCGATGACGGCGAAGGGCTCGTCGTGCGTGAGGGCACGCAGGTCCAACTTCAGGAAGTCACCCTCCACCAAGTGCAGGTCCGGGTGCTCGGAGCGCAGGTAGGTGGCGGCCTCGGCATCGAGCTCGATGGCCGTCAGGTCCAGGTCGTGGCGCTGAAGCAAGTGGCGGGTAAGGGCCCCGGTGCCCGGCCCGATCTCCAGCACACGCGTGTACCCTCCATGCCCGGTCAGGCTGGAGGCGATGCGCTGCGCGATGCCCTCCTCCTTGAGGAAGTGCTGGCCGAAATGCTTCTTGGGTCGGACCACGATCAGCTCTTGTCCACCACCTCAAGCAGGGTGCGGAAGGCCACGAAGCGGCCGCCGAAGCGGCCCTGGGTCTTCGCCTGGAGCGCCGGCGCCAGGTCGTCCCGGTAGCGCTCGTAGGTGGGCATGTCGGCACAGGCGTACTGCACCGCGTAGGTGACCCCGCCCTCGTCGTCCGCCAGTACGCGGCTCATGCGGTGCTCCAGGAAGCAACCGGTGGCCATCACCTCGGGGATGTGCTCCTCGCGCATCCACCGCACCCATTCGTCGTGGGCGTCGTGGTCGATGTTGATGGTGACGTTGTAGAGGATCATGGGTGCGGGTCCGATGCTGGGGGGGCTGGAACCTCCTCCGGGGCGGGCAGGTCGCCGCGCAGCCGGCGGAAGCGTTCCCGGGCCTCGGGCACGAAGATGCTGCCGCTCTGCTCGAAGAGGAGCTTCTCGTAATACTGCTGGGCCTTCTCCGGGTCGTTCAGCTTGTCCTCGTACAGGCGCCCAAGGTCCAGCAGGGCGTTGTCCACCAGGATGTCGAGCGGGTACAGTTCCAGCAGCTTCTCCAGGAACACCGCGGCGGTGTCGTATTGCTGGCGGGCGTAGGCGATGTGGTAGCGCTGGTAGAGGATCTCGTCGCCGAGGCTGTGCATGGGGTATTCCAGTTCCAGGCTGTCCAGCGCATCGAGGGCCTCGTCGTAGCGGTGCTGGAACACGAGCAGCTCGGCGCGGGCGTAGTGGGAGAGGGGTACGCTGTTGCTGTCCAGCCCCAGGTTGTCGCTGATCAGCAGGGAGAGCTCCATGGCGTCGTTGGCGATCAGCTTGGAGGTGGAGGCCTTGAGCACGTCCAGCTGCGCCTGGCACCAGAGGAAGTCCCCGGCGTAGAAGGACACCCTGGCGTTCCGAAAGCGGGCCTCGTGGCCGATCAGGTCGTACTTGAAGTCCAGGTCCACCTGGGAGTAGAGCAGGGAGGCCTCCCAGATGTCGCCGTCCAGCACGTGCACGTCGGCCAGGTCCAGCTTCAGCTGGGCCTCGGTGGCGGGCTCCAGGTTGGGCAGGGCCAGGGCCTGCTCCAGCGTGTTGCGCGCAGCAGGTGTCTCGTTGAGGTGGTAGGCCTCCACCCGTGCGAGACCGCGCATCAGCTTCACGGTGCTTGGCAGGCGTCCAAGCTCATCGAGGGTCCTGCGGTATTCATCACGCAGGCGGATCAGGTCCTCCTGTGCGGGTTCGGCCTGTGCGGTCACCTCTTCGTTCAGCGCCTGCACCAACCCGATGCGGGCCAACGGGTAGTTGGGCAGTCCCCCACCCAGGTCGGCCACGTACTGGTAGCACTTCACAGCGGTGCCATAGGCGTGGTTGGAGAGGGCGATGTCGCCGAGCTCCATGAGCCGGTCGCCATTTCCCTGGCTCCGTTTGTCCATGGCCTTGCTCTGCACGAACGCGCTGGTCAGGTCCTTCTGCTGCACGTACATCCAGATCAGCAGGTCCTGGTAGATCTCGCGGGAAGGGTCGCGCTGGATGCGTCGCAGGAGCTCCGTGCGCAACAGGTCGGAGCGTTCGTCGCGCACCTCGAAGTCGATGTAGCGGCCCAGGCTGTTCTGCACGCTCTGGATGTAGTTCTCGTTCACGGCCAGCAGGTCCATGAACGAAGTGATCATGCGTTCCATGTCGCCCTTGGCGGCATACAACGTGGCCAGCTCGTAGTTGAAGATCTGGTCGTTGCGCAGCAGCTTCTGCCCACGTTCATAGGCCTCGATGGCCCGATCGTACTCCCCTTCCTTGCTGAAGGCATTGGCCACGGTGCGCACCCCGTTCTGATCGGCACGCATGTCCTTCAGGGCCTTGTCGTACTGCTGCCTGGCCTTGTCCTCATCGCCCATCAGCTTGTACACGCCGCCGAGGTCGATCAGGTACTTCGGGTCGTCCGAGCGGCGCACCCGTTCCTTGGCCAGTTTCTCGGCATCGTCGTAGCGCTGCAGGGCCGTGTAGCTCTTGAGCAACTGGTCGTAGAAGAAGGGCGTGTTGTTCTGCCGGTAGAGCTTCTCGTAGTAGAGCAGCGCCCGTTCATAGTCACCCTGTTGAAAGTACTGGGTCGCCAGCTGTTCATCGGTCCCGGGCTGCGCGCCAAGCGCGGCGGGAAGCAGGAACAGGAGCAACAGCAGCGGACGCATGGATCAGTGCAGGGTGTCGGAGCGGGCGGTCAGGATGGCCTCCACGGCTTCGCGGTCGGGCCAGTGGCGCAGCACGGTGGCATGGCTGTTCAAGAGCACGGTCACCTGGCGGTCCAGTTCCTCTCCGATCTTTTTTTCCTGGTCCGCATAGAGCCGTCGGTCGGGCAAGGGGATCAGTCCGCGGTCCACGTCCCTGCGCAGGTCACGCACCTTCTTCAACGAGCTGTCCAAGGCGGTTCGTACCCGGCCGTACTCGCCGAGCAGGCGGCGCTGCGACTTGGTCATGGCGCGGTAGTAGTTCCCGAGGAGCAGTGCAGTGTCCTGTTGCAGGGTGTCCATGAAGGCCTGTTGCAGGGCCACCACCTGGCCTTGGAACACGGAGTCCATGTGCTGGTGTTCCGCCGGATCGATCGCAGCGAAGGCTGCCTCCAGGCTGTCCAGGTGCACGATCAGGCTGTCCAGTTCGGACACGAGGGCGGGATCGCTGTCGCGCTGGCAGCCCCCCAGGGCCAGCACCAGCAAGGCGGAAGTGGCGAGCAGGAGAACGCGCACGGTCATCAGCGGATGATATCGAAACCGGTATAGGGGTGCAATGCTGCCGGGATGCGGATGCCATCCGGGGTCTGGTTGTTCTCCAGCAGCGCGGCCACGATGCGCGCCAGGGCCAGGGCGCTGCCGTTCAGCGTGTGGGCCAGCTGGTTGCGCTTGCCGTCGCGGTAGCGGAGTTTCAGGCGGTTGCTCTGGTAGGTGGTGAAGGTGCTGATGGAGCTCACCTCCAACCAGCGTCCCTGTGCGGCGGCCCACACTTCCATGTCGTAGGTCATCGCGCTCACGGAGCCCATGTCGCCCCCGCAAAGCAGCAGCTGCCGGTAGGGCAATTCAAGGGCCTCGAGCAGTCCCCTGACATGTGCGACCATCTCCTCCAGGGCCTCCCGGCTCCGGTCGGGATGCTCGATGCGCACGATCTCCACCTTGTCGAACTGGTGCACCCGGTTCAGTCCGCGCACGTCCTTCCCGTAGCTGCCTGCCTCGCGGCGGAAGCAGGGCGTGTGCCCCACCAGGGCGATGGGCAGCTGGTCGGGGTCCAG
>JACJZH010000031.1 GCA_020635695.1 Flavobacteriales bacterium
GTGCTTGATGTGTCCGAGCTGCCTGAAGGCGGCTATCTGGTGCGGATCGCCCGGCGTGGGGGGGAGGTGCTGGGTACCTCCCGGTTCGTGGTGGCGCGCTGAAGCGGCTACCTTCGCGGGCCAGTTTCTTGACCATGGACAACGAACTACGATTCGGTACCCGTGCCGTGCATGCAGGGGTGGAACCGGACCCGACGACCGGGGCCATCATGACCCCCATCTACCAGACGTCCACCTACGTTCAGGCCGCACCTGGCGATCACAAGGGGTATGAGTATTCCAGGACGCAGAACCCCACGCGGACGGCGCTCCAGAACAGCCTGGCAGCCCTGGAGAACGGGAGGCATGGTCTGTGTTTCTCCAGCGGCATGGCGGCCATCGACACCCTGCTGAAGACGCTGAAGCCAGGGGACCATGTGGTCTCCACGAACGACCTCTACGGCGGCACCTACCGCCTGTTCACCAAGGTGTTCGCCACCTACGGCATCACGTTCACCTTCACGGACATGTCCGACCCCGCCAAGGTGGCCGCGCTCATCACGCCGGACACCCGACTGATCTGGGCCGAGACCCCCACCAACCCGCTGCTGAACATCATCGACATCGCGGGGCTGGCCGCTCTGGCCAGGGAGCACGGATGCCTGCTCGGGGTGGACAACACCTTTGCGACGCCCTATCTGCAGAACCCGTTGGACCTCGGTGCGGACCTGGTGATGCACTCGGTGACGAAGTACCTGGGTGGCCACAGCGATGTGGTGATGGGGGCCCTGGTGGTGAACGATGACGGGCTCGCCGAGCGGCTGGCCTTCCTGCAGAACAGTGCAGGAGCCGTTCCCGGACCCATGGATTGCTTCCTGGTCCTGCGGGGCATCAAGACGCTGCATGTACGGATGCAACGTCATTGTGAGAACGGAGCCGAGGTGGCCGCTTTCCTGAGCGAGCACCCCGGAGTGGACCGGGTATACTGGCCGGGGCTTGAAAGCCATGCGGGGCATGCGGTGGCGGCCGCACAAATGCGCGATTTCGGTGGCATGGTGTCCTTCACGCTGAAAGGTGACCGCATGGAGGATGCCCTTCGGGTCCTCTCCAGCACCCGCATGTTCTCCCTGGCCGAGTCCTTGGGAGGGGTGGAGTCCCTGATCGGGCACCCGGCCTCCATGACCCACGCGAGCATTCCCCGGGAAGAGCGGATCGCGAACGGACTGGCCGACACCTTGATCCGCCTGAGCGTGGGGCTGGAGGATGTGGCGGACCTGCTGTCCGATCTGGACCAGGCGATCGGGAACCGGTCCTGAACCGGGAAGCGCCGCTCCCTGGTCCGCAACACCGGGCCCTGTGAACGAAACCTCCCCGGAGGGTGTTCGGCTTCCAAGGATCGTGTTCGAAGTCACAGGTCCACAGGGGGTTGCCTCCGTACCTTTAGCATCAGGAAATGAAGATGAACACCAAGAACTACCGCATGGCATTGGCCGTGGGCCTGTTGGCCTGCGCTCCCGGGGCTTCAATGGCCCAGCAGGCCGATGTGCTTCTTTGCAGTACCCACGACCAGGAGAGGATCGTGGAACTCACCGGGAACGACCCGCTGAAGCTCGCCCAGATCGCCGAGGCGGACGATGAACTGGAACTCCTTACGGCGGAGTACGTGGCGGACAATTATGGAAGGGCCGGTGGCGGGCAGTACGTCATACCGGTCGTGTTCCACATCATCCACAACAACGGCCCGGAGAACATCTCCAATGAACAGGTGATCGATGCGGTCCGCGTGCTGAACGACGACTTCAACAAGTTGAACGCGGACTGGGACAATGTGAACGCCGCTTTTCTGGGGCTCGTCGCGGACGTGGGTGTACAGTTCCGCCTGGCCACGAAGGACCCCTTCGGCAATTGCACCAACGGGATCACACGGACGGTGTCCACCCTGACCTACCAGGGTGATCAGGACATGAAGGACCTGGTACAGTGGCCCCGCAACAAGTACTTGAACGTCTGGGTGGCCGCCTCGGCGGATGGTGCGGCGGGATATACGTTCCGGCCGAACGCCGTTTCCCAGAGCTGGGCGGCAAGCTGGGACGGCATCGTGCTGTTGCACAATTACACGGGCAGCATCGGTACCAGCGCCCCTTCACGGTCCCGCACGCTCACCCACGAAGTGGGCCACTGGATCAACCTGGCGCACACCTGGGGCAACAGCAATGAACCCGGTCTCACCAGCAATTGCAACGGGGACGACAACGTCTCCGATACCCCCAACACCATCGGATGGACGAGCTGCAGTCTGAACGGTAGCACGTGCGGTTCCCTGGACAACGTGGAGAACTACATGGAGTACTCCTACTGTTCCAAGATGTTCACGGAAGGCCAGAAGCAGCGGATGCTGGCAGCGTTGAACTCGGGTACCGCGCAACGGAACCAGCTCTGGCAGCCGTCCAACCTCGCGGCCACCGGTGTGCTTGACGACCCCGTGGTCTGCCAGGCCGCGTTCAGCACCCCGACGCAGGTGGTCTGTGCCGGGGATAGCGTACGGTTCTTCGATGAGAGCTTCCATGGCATCGTGAGCTGGGATTGGGACCTGACCGGCGCCTCCCCGGCCACCTCAAGCTCAGAGGACCCGGTCGTGGTCTATGACACGCCTGGGCTCTATCCGGTGGGACTCACGGTGGGCGATGGCAACAACACCGTTTCCACCCAGCAGTCCGATTACATCCTGGTGTTGCCCAGCATGGGGCAGTCGACGCCCTACTCGGAAGGCTTCGAAGGGGTGACGACCCTGCCCAACAACGATTGGTACACCCTGGATGCCACCGGGAATGCGGCTTGGGAACCGGTCGGTACCGCCTCCTTCTCGGGGAACAGCTCGGTGCGGTTGGACAATTACTTCGGATCGGACGGTGATGTGGATGAACTGATCTCCACTACGGTGGACCTCAGCAATGCCACGGATGTGACCCTGAGCTTCCGGTGGTCGTTCGCCCAACGGAACAGCAGCAACGACGATGTGCTGCAGGTCTATGTTTCCGCGGATTGTGGGGCCACGTGGAGCCTGCGCAAGAACATGCGTGCCAGCACCACGTTGACCACCGCTGGTGTGCAACCCGGGTTCTTCACGCCTTCATCCGCCTCCCAGTGGGAGTACATGGAGGTCACGAGCATCAGCTCCTTCTTCCACGTCCCCAACTTCCGGTTCAAGTTCGTCTTCGAGAACGATGGTGGCAACAACCTGTACATCGACGACATCAATCTGAACGGCACTCCGGTGGGAGTGGAGGACCTGCAGGCCGGTAGCGATGGACTGAAGGTGGTGCCCGATCCCGCCCGCGATCGTGCGGAGCTCTGGGTGGAGGGCACTGGGGAACGGACCAGCATCCAGGTCCTGGACCCCCTGGGCCGTGTGGTGCGGTCCGTATTGGACGGCATGCTCATGGAGGGTCCTCACAAGATCTCGCTTCGCGTGGACGGCCTGCGCAGCGGCATGTACCTGGTCCAGGTGACCACGGCCGATGAGCGACGTGTGGTCCGGTTCACCCTCGAATGACCCTGGGTCACTGAATGAAGAACCCCGCGATCCGCGGGGTTCTTTCGTTCGTGCTCGTGCGGGGTCTACTTGAAGCCCATGAGAATGGCCACGCAGCCCACATGGACCATGTCCGAACCGCTGCCATCGCCAGGTACCCACACCTGCACCGTGAGCTGCTGGGTGGTCTGCACCTGGAGGTCGAAATGGGACTTGGGCTCATCGGCCAAGCTCTCGAACACGACCTGTCCGTTCTGGTCGATCACCTTCCAGTTCACCTCGCCCAGGATCGGGTGGGCGCACACCATCAGCCGATAGTCCTGACCTGAAAAGAAGGTCAGGTCCACCTCGGCTTCTTCGCCGGGGGCGAGCTGGGCGGCATTGAAGGTCTCGTTGAAGGTGTATGGTGCGAGGCCGGGAAGACACTTGTTCTTGGCGAAGCTGCGGCACTGGGCCGAGGCATCGCCGGAGATCATGGCTCCGGCAGTCAGCAACAGGGCGGGAAGAAGTGTGCGGACCGGGATCATCGCGGAGTTCAATTGACGTAGTTGTTGCGGATCGTGGCGGCACGTTCGCGAATGGCGGTGAGCTGCTCGTCATTGAGCGTTGCGGCCTTGCCGCCGGCAAGAACGGTCACTCCGTTCTCCTGGGTCACGGTCCCGCTCTCTCCCAGATCGACATCCTTGTAGAGCTCGGCCAGGGCGTTGAGGTCGGCCATGGTGGAGGCCAATTGCCCTTCGCCGGCATCCTCATAGGTGTTCATCAAGGCGAGCAGGTCGTCCAGCGCGTGCTTTTGCTCGGCGATGCGCTGCCGCAGCTCCGGCGTGTCGTTCGTTGCCGTGACCTGCGTGGCGAGGTAGAGACCTTCGATCCACCCGCCGGCCATCATCAGGGCGGCGATGTTGTCACGACCGTTCTCCTTCAGGTAGGCGTCCACGTTCCAGTAGATGCCGCTGATGATGGTGAGCAGGGAGTCCCGTTCGCCCTTGTTCCGCTCCAGGCGGTCCATGATCGTGTCATTGAAGGCACTGAGCACGCCGAGCTTGTCGGCCAGGTTGCGGGCGCAGGAGGTGTAGAACATGCTCTCCTGGGTATGGTCGTATACGCTCGCATAGCTGAGGTCGGCACCGTAGATGCCCAGGTTGAGCGCCTGTTTGCTGGCGGAGGTGTAGGTGTTCACCTTCTCCACGTCGTTGAGCAGCCCGGTCTCGTATTCCGCGCCTGCCTTTTTCAGCAGGGTCGCGGTCTCCATGGGGGAGGGGATGCTGTAGAAGATCGCCTTGGTCTTCTTCTGACGGACCTGCTGAACGGATCCATCACCGCTGTCCTCGGTGCTCAAGGTGTCCTTCTGAGGGGGCTCCGGTCCTCCACAGGCCATGATGCCAGCGGATAGAAAGGACAGGAGCAGCCAACGGCTCGTACGCATGGGATCGTTTCGGTTCGTGGGAGGTTCGGATAAAGGTCCCCTGTACTGACGCGCGTTTCAGTGCGCTTCGAGCCAGTTTTTCCCCATGTCCATGTCAACAACAAGGGGTACGTCCAGCTCCATGGCACCTTCCATCGCCTCCCGTACCAGCGCTTGTACGCGATCGGCCTCCGCTTGTTGCACATCGAAGACCAATTCGTCGTGCACCTGCAGCAGCATCCTGGATCGAAGGCCCTCCCGGGCGATCCGTTCGTGGATGTGCACCATGGCCACCTTGATGATGTCCGCCGCAGTACCCTGCATGGGTGCGTTGATGGCGATGCGTTCGGCCGCGGACCTCACGGTGGCGTTCCCGCTGGTGATGTCCGGCAGGTACCTGCGTCTGCCCATCAGGGTCTTCACGTAGCCATGCTCCCGGGCGAAGGCGATCTGCGTGTCCATGTAGGAGCGCACTCCGGGGAATTGGGCGAAATAGTCCTCGATGATGGCGGCGGCCTCGCCCCGCGGTATGCCGAGGGTCTGGCTGAGCCCGAAGGCACCCTGCCCGTAGGCGATCCCGAAGTTCACCGCCTTCGCACGGCTGCGCTGTTCGCGGTCCACCGCGTCGATGTCCACCCCGAAGACCTTGGCGGCCGTGGCGGCGTGGATGTCCAGGCCCTTGCTGAAGGCTTCCTGCAGGCCCTTGTCCCCGCTCATGTGCGCGATCACCCGCAGCTCGATCTGGCTGTAGTCCGCGCTCAGTAGCAGGTGGTCCTCGTCGCGGGGCACGAAGGCCTTGCGTATCTCCCGACCCTTCTCGGTGCGGATGGGGATGTTCTGCAGATTGGGGCTCTCGCTGCTCAACCGCCCGGTGGCGGCCACGGCCTGGCGGTAGGAAGTGTGCACCCTGCCCGTGGCGGGGTCCACCATGTCCGGCAGGGTGTCCACGTAGGTGCTCTTCAACTTCCTCAGGGCCCGGTATTCGAGGACGAGCGGCACCACCGGGTGCGCATCGACGAGGGTGGAGAGCACATCCTCGCTGGTCTGGTACTGACCTGTCTTCGTGCGCTTGGGCTTTTCCCCGCCGATCTTCAGGGTCTCGAACAGCACATCGCCCAGTTGCTTGGGCGAATCGATGTTGAAGTCGATCCCGCCGCAGGCTTCACGGATGCGGTCCTGGAGCTTGAGGATGTCCTCACCGAGCTCCCTGCTGAACTTGCGCAGGGCGTCCACGTCCAGGCGGATGCCCTCCATCTCCATGTCGGCGAGCACCCTCACCAGCGGCATCTCCACGTCGGTGAAGAGCGGACCAAGCTCATCCTCCTTCAACCGGGGAGCGAACCGATCGCGCAACTGCCAGGTGATATCGGCATCCTCGCCGGCGTATTCCGCCACTTGTTCCACGGCCACCTCCCGCATGCTCTTCTGGCCTTTGCCTTTCGGTCCGATGAGCTCGGTGATGGGCACCGGCCGGTAGTGCAGGTAGGTCTCGGCCAGGTAGTCCATGTTGTGGCGCAGCTCGGGTTGCAGCAGGTAGTGCGCGAGCATCGTATCGAACAGGGTGCCCTGAATGCGCACCCCGTGCATGGCCAGGACGATGAGGTCGTACTTGATGTTCTGGCCCACCTTCTCGATCGCGGGGTCTTCCAACACCGCACGAAAGCGCTCCAGCACGGCATCACATCCCTCCCTGTCCTCCGGCACCGGCACGTACCAGGCCTCATGGGCCTTCCAGCTGAAGCTGAGCCCGACAAGTCCCGCCTTCCGCTCGTCCAATCCGGTGGTCTCGGTATCGAAACAGAAGGCCTTCAGGTCGGCCAGTTGCTCGGCCAGGCGTTCCTGTGACGCGGGATCGGCGGCCAGGTGGTAGGTGTGTTCGACCGTAGCGATGGTGGCGAGGTCCTCAAGTTCCGCGGCTTCTCCACTTCCCTCGTCCATGCCGCTGAACAGATCACCCTGCCCGTTGGTGGACACCGCCTGCAGGGTGCCTTCGTCGCCGAGGACACGTTTGGCCAGGGTGCGGAACTCCAGTTCGCTGAACACTTCCAGGATACGTTCACGGTCCGGCGGATCCAGATGAAGGGCTTCGTGATCGATGGCCACCGGGGCATCGGTCAGGATGGTGGCCAGCTTGCGGCTCATGCGCGCCTGCTCGGCGTGTTCGCGCACCCGCTCACCCAGCTTGCCCTTGATCTCGTCGGCGTGCT
>JACJZH010000032.1 GCA_020635695.1 Flavobacteriales bacterium
TTTATGGTCATTCGATCGCCATTTATTCCGTCATGCAGGCGCCGCGCACCATCCTTCATCTGGACCTCAACACCTTCTTCGTTTCCGTGGAACGGCTGCGCGAGCCGAAGCTGAACGGCCGGCCCGTGCTGATCGGCGCCGACAGCGACCGCGGCGTGGTGGCTTCGTGCAGCTATGAGGCCCGCGCCTTCGGCATCCGCAGCGCCATGCCCATGAAGGTGGCCAAGCAGCTGTGCCCGGAGGCCATCATCCTGCGGGGCGACAGCGGCCTGTACCTGCGCAAGAGCGACGAGGTGACCGAGGTCGTGCGCGCGCACGTGCCCCTGTTCGAGAAGAGCAGCGTGGACGAGTTCTACGTGGACCTCAGCGGCACCGACCGCTTCTTCGGCAGCTGGAAGCTGGCCACCGAACTGCGGCAGCGGATCGCCAAGGAGACCGGCCTGCCCAACAGCATCGGGCTCAGCATCAACAAGACGGTGAGCAAGGTGGCCACCGGCGAGGCCAAGCAGGGCTTGGGTGAACTGCAGGTGCCCCTCGGCACCGAGAAGCCCTTCCTGGCCCCCATGCCCATCGAACGCATCCCCGGCGTGGGCGGCAAGACCGCGCACCTGCTGCGCAGCATGGGGGTGATGAAGATCCACACCCTGCAGGAGGTGCCCATCGACCTGATGCAGCGGCTGCTGGGCGAGCACGGCCCGGTGCTGTGGCGCAAGGCCAACGGCATCGACGACAGCCCGGTGATCGCCTGGCATGAACGCAAGAGCATCGGCACCGAGCGCACCTTCGAGCGCGACACCATCGACGTGGCGAAGCTGCGGGGTCTCTTCACCGCCATGACCGAAACGCTCGCCTTCCAGCTGCGCCGCGGGCGGAAGCTCACCAGCTGCATCACCGTCAAGGTGCGCTACGCCGACTTCAACACGCACACCCGCCAGCAGCGCATCGGCTACACCGCCTGCGACCACCTGCTGCTGCCCGTGGTGCACGAGCTCTTCACCCGGCTGTACGACCGGCGCCAGCGCGTGCGGCTCATCGGGGTGCGCTTCAGCCACCTGGTGGGCGGCGGCCACCAGATCGATGCCTTCACCGACACCGAGGAGGCCATGAGCCTCTACCAGGCCATGGACAAGGTGCGCAAGCGCTTCGGCGACCGCACCGTGATGCGCGCCAGCGGCATGGGCGCCCGCAGCATCGGCAGGATGGACGACCCCTTCGACGGGCAGGCGCCGCTGCTGCTGGCGAACAGAAGGACGTGAGCAAGGCGCAAGAAGCAAGTGCCAAGGATCAAGAGTTCAAGGTCTTACATGGGTGGTTCGCCCAATTGACACTTGCCACTTGCCCCATGATACTTGACCAACCCTCCCTGTAACCTCCCGCCCCCATCCCCGTCCCACTTCCGACCATCCTCCACCTCCGACCGCCCGTGTGATCGGGCCGGACCGATGGGGGACGATCCGCATCTTGACCCCGCAACAACCCCTCTGCTGCGCATGGAACTCCTGATCGACGGACTGAGCAAGACCTACGGCAACGGCGTGAAGGCCCTGGACGACGTGACCCTGCACATCCCCACGGGCATGTTCGGACTCCTTGGCCCCAACGGCGCCGGCAAGAGCACCCTGATGCGCACCGTGGCCACCCTGCAGGAGGCCGACTCCGGCACCGTGCGCCTGCGCGGCAACGGCACCGACATCGACGTGCTGGCGGACAAGGAGGACGTGCGCCGCGTGCTGGGCTACCTGCCGCAGGAGTTCGGCGTGTACCCGCGGGTGAGCGCCTGGCAGATGCTGGACCACCTGGCCCTGCTGAAGGGCGTGACCCGCAGCGGCGAACGTCGCGACCTGGTGGACGCCCTGCTGAAGAAGGTGAACCTGTGGGACCACCGCAAGCGCCGCATCAGCGGGTTCAGCGGGGGCATGAAACAGCGCTTCGGCATCGCCCAGTGCCTGATCGGCGACCCGCTGCTGATCATCGTGGACGAGCCCACTGCCGGCCTGGACCCCGGTGAACGCAACCGCTTCTACGACCTGCTCACCGAGATCGGCGAACAGGTGATCGTGATCCTGAGCACCCACATCGTGCAGGACGTGCAGGAGCTCTGCTCGCGCATGGCCATCATCGACCAGGGGCAGGTGCGCTACAGCGGTCCGCCCGCCGACGCGCTGCGCGCGATCCGCGGGCGCGTCTGGGAAAAGGCCATCGACAAGCAGGAGCTGGAGGCCGTGGCGTCGCAGCACCGGTTGATCAGCCACAAGCTCGTGGCGGGCCGGCCCATCGTGCACGTGCTCAGCGACGGCACACCCGGCGATGGCTTCAAGGCCGCGGAACCGAACCTGGAGGACGTCTTCTTCAGCACCCTGAAAGGCGGCATCACCGAACACGCCCCCGCCTGATGATCGGTCGCCTCGTCCGCTTCGAGCTGCGCTATTGGCTCCGCCAGCCGATGGTGTACATCTTCCTGCTGATCAACCTGCTGCTCTGCATGGGCGCGGTGAGCTCGGACAACATCCAGATCGGCGGGGGCCTGGGCAGCGTGTACCGCAACGCGCCGGAGGTCATCTACAACTTCTACGCGCTCATGAGCTTCCTCGGGCTGCTCATGGTCACCGCCTTCGTGAACGGCACGGCCATCCGCGACTTCAGCAACAACACCGCACAGCTGGTCTTCGCCACGCCGATCTCGCGCAGGCAGTACCTGATCGGCCGTTTCGCCGGAAGCACGATCGTGGCTCTCGTCCCCATGCTGGGCATCTCGCTCGGCATCCTGCTGGGCAGCGTGGTGCCCTGGGCCGATGCCGAACGCATGGGCCCGACGTTATGGAACGCGCACGCACAGGCCTTCCTGCTCTACGCCGTGCCCAACGTGCTGTTCACCGCCGCCGTGATCTTCGGTGTGGCCATCCATGCACGCAACACCATCGCGGCCTTCATCACGGCCATCGTGCTGCTGGTGGGCTACATCATCGCGCAGAACCTGATCGGCGACCTGGACAACGAATTCCTGGCCGCGATGCTCGACCCCTTCGGCATCACCGCGCTAAGCCAGGTGACCAAGTACTGGACGGTGGCCGACAAGAACACGCTGCTGCTGCCCATGGATGGGCCCATCGGCTGGAACCGGCTGCTCTGGGTCGCGGTGTCCATCGTGGTGTTCGTGGTGGCCTACCGCCGCTTCAGCTTCCACGAACGCGCCCGCAAGGGTGGAGCGAAGCAGGGGGAGGCCGCGTCCGCCTCCATGGCGCACATCGCCCTGCCCAACGTGTCCCGCCACCACGGCACCGGCGCCCGGTGGAAGCAGTTCATCGCGCAGGTACGCATGGAGCTCAAGGCCATCGTCACCGGCCCGGTGTTCATCGTGGTCATGCTGTTGGGTGTCATCCAGTTGATCACCTCGCTGGCCTACGTCACCGAGCTCTATGACAACGTGGCCTACCCGGTCACCTACAACGTGATCGACACCATCGAGAACGCGCTGGGGCTGTACGTCATCATCATCGTGGTCTTCTACTCCGGCCTCCTGGTGTGGCGCGAACGCGACCCGCGCATGCACGACATCCACGATGCATTGCCACTACCCACGGGGCTGGGCATCCTGGCGAAGATGACGAGCATGCTGGCCCTGCTTGCGATCGTGTTCCTGCTGGCCACTGCCGCGGGCACGCTCACTCAGCTGGCCAACGGCTATACCGTGCTGCGGCCCGAGGTCTACTTCTGGTACCTGATCGTACCGGGCATCCTCGGTTTCGGCTTCCTGAGCATGCTGGCCATCTGCGTGCACACCCTGGTGAACAACAAGTACCTCGGCTACTTCGTGTTCATCCTGATCGTGGTGCTGAACGCCTTCGCGTGGCCCGCGCTGGACATCGAAAGCCGGCTGGTGCGCATGAACAGCGACAGCGGCCTGCGCTACTCGGACCTCAGTCGCTTCGGCCCTTATGTGAAGGGATTCGCCTTCTTCAAGGCCTACTGGTGGGCCTTCGGGGGCATCCTGCTGTTCGTGTCCTTCCTGTTCCGGGTCCGCGGCCGGGAGACCGGTGCCAAGTGGCGGATGCGCATCGCCCGCTGGCGGCTTTCCCAGCGGTGGAAGGTGGCCCTGCCCCTCGTGCTTCTCTGGGCCGGACTCGGCGCCTGGGGCTACTACAACACCAAGGTGCTGAACACCTACACCACCAGCGACCAGGGCGAGGAATTGCGTGTGCGCTACGAGAAGGAGTTCAAACGCTTCGACGGGATCCCGCAACCGCACTTCACCGCCGTGGACTACGACATCGCGCTGTACCCGGAGGAACGCCGGATGGAATACACTGCGCAGGTGACCACCCGTAACGTGGACGCGGTCTCCATTG
The DNA here is from genome assembly GCA_020635695.1 of Flavobacteriales bacterium. Lineage (GTDB taxonomy): Bacteria > Bacteroidota > Bacteroidia > Flavobacteriales_F > PHOS-HE28 > PHOS-HE28. The sequence continues at coordinate 4,347 of JACJZH010000032.1, forward strand.
ATTCACTGCACCTGCTCCTGCCGGATGATGTGGACCTGGAGATCGACCTGCCGGGCGGGGAGCTGGTCCTCAACGACGAGGACCTCGACTACCGGATCTACCGGCTGGACCCGCCCCTGGCGCCCGGGGCCGAGCTGCCCTTCACCGTGCGCGGGAGCTACGCCGCCAAGGGCTTCGAGCACCGCATCTCCTTCATCCAGCTGGTGAACAACGGCAGCTTCTTCAACAACACTGACCTGGTGCCGGGGATCGGCTACAACCCCGGCGCGGAACTGAGCGACCGCAACGACCGGCGCAAGCACGACCTGCCGCCCAAGGAACGCATGACCCCGCTGAGCGAGGACCCCGCCCTCCGGCAGCACACCTACCTGATGGCCAACAGCGACTGGGTGGACGTGCGCACGCACATCAGCACCGCCGGAGACCAGATCGCCGTCGCACCCGGGTCCCTGCGCAAGCAATGGACCGAGGACGGGCGCAACCACTTCGAGTACGCGCTGGACCACCCCTCGCAGAACTTCTACAGCTTCCTGAGCGCCCGCTACGAGGTGGCCCGCGAACAATGGACCCCGCCGGGAGGTGGCACCCCCGTGGACGTGGAGGTGTACTACCACCACGAGCACGGCGTGAACGTGCCGCGCATGATCGCCAGCATGAAGCAGGCGCTGGCCTACTACACGCAGCACTTCGGCCCCTACCGCCATCGACAGGTGCGCATCCTGGAGTTCCCGCGCTACTTCAGCTTCGCGCAGGCCTTCCCGGGCACCATGCCCTACAGCGAGAGCATCGGCTTCATCACCGACCTGAGCGCGGAGAGCGACATCGACATGGTGTTCTATGTGGTGGCCCACGAGATGGGGCACCAGTGGTGGGCGCACCAGGTGATCGGCGCCGACATGCAGGGCGGCACGCTGCTGAGCGAGAGCATGAGCCAGTACAGCGCGCTGATGGTGATGGAGCAGGAGTACGGCCGTGCCCACATGCGGAAGTTCCTGAAGCTGGAGAACGACAAGTACATGCGTGCCCGCGGAAGCGAGACCCAGCGCGAACTGCCTTTGCTGCGTGTGGAGAACCAGGGCTACATCCACTACAACAAGGGCAGCGTGGTGCTCTATGCCCTGCGCGAGTTCCTCGGTGAGGACACGCTGAACAAGGCCTTCCGATCGCTGGTCGATTCCTTCGCCTACCAGGGTGCGCCCTATCCCACCTCCATGGACCTGTACCGTGCCGTGGACCATGTCACGCCCGACAGCCTCCACTACCTGCTGGAGGACCAGCTGGCACACATCACCCTGTACGACAACCGGCTGCTTTCCGCCAGCGCCGTGCCCTCCGGAAAGGGCTACGACGTCACCGTGAAGCTGAGCTGCGCGAAGTTCCATGCCGACAGCCTGGGGCGTGAGACCACCATGCCCATGAACGACTGGATCGACGTGGGCCTGCAGCGCGAGGCCGTGGACGATGAGGACGAAGGCGAGCTGATCGTACAGCGGCGCATCCGGTTCACCGAAGGCGAACACACCGTGACCTTCCACGTGGACGAACTGCCGCACGAGGCCGTGATCGACCCCATGCACCTGTTCTTCGACCGGGTGCCGGACGACAATACGGAACGGGTGGAGAAGCCGGACGCCTAACCTCCGATCTTCTCGATGACCCTGTCCACAGGCCTCACCTGCACCCCGAAGCGGTGGGCCAGGTTCACGCGGAAGTTGCCCACGCTCCAGCTGAAGTCCTCCCCGTCGCCCAGGGAATAGGTCACGTTCTCGATGTTGTAGCTCAGCGCCAAACAGGTGCGCGGGCCGTTCCGGCCGAAGGCCACACGGCCTTGCGCATGGAACCCTCCGCTGCGGCGGTCGTCCGAGTCCCCGACACGCTCCGGTGTGTCCAACTGTTTGCTGTAGAACGTGGGACCGATGCCCAGCGCCAAGGAGCCGGTGAGGAACCAGTTGCTGGACACCACGAAGGTGTGCGCATAACCACCCATCACGCCGAAGTCAAGGAAGGAGCCGCTCTTGAACTGCAACGTGGTGTCGAACTGGGCCAACAACGCAGAAGGCACCAGGGAGGAGTCCGATCGGATGTCATAGTACGTGAGGTACCCTCCGAGCAACCAGGAACCGGCGCTCTTCCGCTGCCAGGCGTCCTGGTTGAAGGCCGCCCGGTAGCTGAACCGCTCGTTGTTGAACACGTGCAACGCGCTGAACCCGAAGTTGGACTGCCGGATGTCCCCACGGTAGGGCACGGTCGTAGGCACATCCCAACCCAGGGAGTCCTTCGATCGCCCATCGATGTAGTAGCCCTTGTAGGTCTGGAAGAACAGGTTCACCACCCACTTGCGGCCGAACATGTTCCCCTGCGCATCGAAGTACTCGGTGCTGCCCTTCGCCTCATCATCGCGGTTCAGGAACTTGAAGCCGATGCCGATGTTGAGCGTGAAGGCCCGGTAGCTGGCCCCGAAGCCCAGGTTCACCTGGTTGTTGGGGCGGTACACCAGCTCACTGCCGGTGTTGCTGTCCGTGAAGGAGAAGCTGTTGGTCTTCGTGCTGGCGTAAAGCCTGCCTGTCAGGATATGCGTGTAGTCCAGCACATACGTGGTGTCGTAGCCCCCATTGCCGGCCGCCAGGGAAAGCTCTACCTGTGCACTGGCAGAGGCCACCGTGCCAAGGATCAGGATGGCCACCGCCACGGATCGCATGGGCGCAAGGTACGTGGGGCTCAACGCACGAACGTGGCGGACAGCCTGCGCCCCGGACCGGTCA
>JACJZH010000033.1 GCA_020635695.1 Flavobacteriales bacterium
GTCAGGTGCAGGTCACCTTCCAGGGCGAGTTCATTGAGCGCGTCGGTGAATCGTCCCCGGAGCGCCAGTTCATCGCTGTGGGTGAGGACCTCCAGCGCGTTGCCGGCATCGCGGTAGCGTACGGTGAGGTCCTGCATGCTGACCCGTGCCAGGTCCAGCCCGCCACTGCTGCCGGTGGTGTCGCTCCGCCAGAGCATCCAGTTCGGCCGGCCTTCCGCGTCGCGGGCCGCATGCAGGCGTACATGGGAGCCATGCACCTCGCGCACCACGTAGTCGCCTCGGAACAGGTCCAGCAGCCCGAATTCCAGGTACAGGTCCTCCGCGTGCAGCAGGGTGTCGGGGAACACCTGGTCGGGCAGGGCCTCGCGGGCCAGGACGTCATGCAGGTGCAGGGAGGCCTGTGGAAAGCGCCGGATCAGGGTGAGCTCGATCTGGTCCACCTCCACCGGCCCGTTCAGGTGGGCGTTCAGCGCCCCGAGCAGCCGGGCCTTCACCTCGTCCTCGTAGAAATGGCCGATCAGCGCCAGCCCGGTCAGCAGCAGCACGAACAGGGTGCCGAGGACCAGGAGCAGCTTGCGGAGCGGACGGAACATGGCGAAGCGACGAAAGGTACCCGGGATGCAGGCCGGCGTTCGGCCGTGAACGACCGGCTCTTCCACAGCCCGGTGTTACCAGAGCGAATAACGTGCCGGATCCCGCCGCTGGTGTGCTGGGACGACAGGGTCCTCAGCGGATCCGCTTCAGCAGGGTGACCTCCTTCTCGCGGAGATGGCGCCACTTGCCCCGGGGCAGGTCCTTCTTGGTGAGCCCGGCGAAGAGCACGCGGTCCAGCTTCACCACCTTGTAGCCCAGTGCCTCGAACATGCGGCGCACGATCCGGTTGCGTCCGATGTGCAGCTTGATGCCCACCTCATGACGGTCACTGCCCGGAACGAAGCTCGCCTCGTCCGCCTGTGCGGGGCCGTCCTCCAGTTCCACACCGTCCACCAATTGCTTCAGGTGTGCGGCGCTCACGGGCTGGTCCAGGGTGGCGTGATAGATCTTCTCGGCCCCGTGGCTCGGGTGGGTCAGCTTCTTCGCCAGCTCTCCGTCGTTGGTCAGCAGGAGCACTCCGGTGGTCATGCGGTCCAGACGTCCTACGGGATAAACGCGTTCGGTGCAGGCGTGGGCGATCAGGTTCATCACGGTGCGCCGGTCGGCCGGGTCGGCCGTGGTGGTGATGAAGTCCTTGGGCTTGTTCAGGAGCACGTAGCGTTTCTGCTCCATGCTCAGGCGTTGGCCGCCGTAGTGGACCACATCGCCGGGTGCCACCTTCGTGCCCAACTCGGTGACCACCTTCCCGTTCACCGTCACCACACCGGCCTGGATCAGGGTATCGGCCTCACGCCGGCTGGCCACACCGCTCTGGGCCAGGTAGCGGTTCAGGCGTACCAGGCCGTCATCAGCGGCGGTGGGCTTGGTGGATCGGGCCCTGGCAGGTTTCCCCGGTCCGCGCTTGTCATTGGGCCTCCCTCCGTCGCGGCGGGCCGGTGAACGTCCTTCCGCGTTGCGGCCGGCGCCTTTGGCACCGGAGCGGTCACCGGTCCTGGGGCGATCGCTTCTTCCGTCCGGGGAGGAGCGTTTCGGCCGGCGGCCGGGGCCGGGTTTGCGACCGGGTCTATTGGGGGCCATCGGGTGTGTTGAAAAAGGCTTCGGGCAGGTGTTCGATCCGTGGTCCGCTCGGACCCAGCACGATGCTCACCACGTCGAAGCGCACATCGAGCTCGCTCGGATGTTGCGCAAGGTACGCCTCGGCGGCCCGCAGCAGTTTGCGGCGCTTCGCCAAGCCCACGGCCTCGAAGGGTTGCCCTGATCGGTCGCTTCGCCGGGTCTTCACCTCCACGAACACGATCTCCCGGGCCGTGCGGGCGATCAGGTCCACCTCGTCACGGGCATGCCGCCAGTTGCGGTGAAGCACCTCCAACCCGAGCTCCTCCAGAAAACGGCATGCGAGTTGTTCGCCTTCCCGGCCGGTGTCCAGATGCTCTGCCATCCTTCCTGACGCACGGACCGTAACCCCCGGAGGGCGGTCGACGTACGAGGCTGTAAAATTGAGCATCTTTCCACCAGCTCGATCCAGGTCCAATCGTTCCTGACCATGCGCTCACCGTTCCGATCCCTCGCCCTGGCCGGGCTTGTCTCCCTCGCGCTGTCGCCCGCTGTGGCGCAGGCCTTCGAGGGTGTCATTGAGTTCACCAAGACCACCGGTCCGGTGGTCACCACCTACCGCTATTTCGTCAAGGGCGACCGCGTTCGGATCGAGGAGGTCAGTTCGCGTGGCGAGGTGCAGGGCATCATGCTGGTGGACACCCATGACCGCACGGTGACGGCGATCAGTCCGGAACGCAAGCTGTACATGGACGTGCCGAACATGCGGCTGCCCCGGGAGGTGGAGACCGATGTGAAGAAGACCGGCGAGATGAAGGAGCTGGCCGGATACCAATGCGAGAAATGGACCGTGCGCAGTGACAAGGAGGACCGGACGCTCACCTACTGGGTGGCCGCCGATGCCTTCGAGTTCTTCATTCCCCTGCTGGAAACGCTGAACCGAAAGGATGAACAGGCCGTGTTCTTCCTGGAGATCCCCGATGCCGGTGGGGTGTTCCCCATGCTCGGCGTGGAACAGAAGCTGGACGGCGCCGAGGTGAGCCGCCTGGAGGTGGCCAAGGTGACCCACGGGGATCAGAAGACCAGCCTGTTCGAGATCCCGGCCGGCTACAACCGCTTCGAGCGGAACTAAGCCCCGCTCGCGTCCGGCCTTTCAGGGCCGTCGAAGCTCAGCGTCGCACCCTCCGGGGTCACGCTGAGCTTTGCTTTGGCACCCAGGACCAGGGTCTGGTTGTCGCGACCATGCCCGGTGGGGAATCCGAAGCAGACCGGGTATTCCACGTCCCCGATGGCCTCGGAGATGATCGCCTCGGCGGTCCGTCCGAACGGGTCGTTCGGGTCCTTGTCGTGCATGTCCGTCATGCCGCCCACCACCAATCCGGCCAACCCGCTGAACCAGCCACCCAGCCTCAGGTTCTGGACCATGCGGTCCATGTGGTAGAGCAGTTCGTCCAGGTCCTCCAGGAACAGGATCTTGCCCGTGGGGGCCAGGTCGGCCGGGGTGCCCCGCAGGCTGTACAGCACGCTCAGGTTCCCTCCGACCAGCACCCCTTCGCAGGTGCCGGGCCGGTCGCCGGAAACTGCGGTTTCCTTGCTCACGGAATAGGCCTCTCCGAACAGGGCCTTCCTTAGTGTTTCACGTGTGCCATCCGACTTGCGGTCCGCGTGAAAGGGCATCTGGGCGTGCAGGGAGGCCACGCCCAGGTGGTGCAACGCGTTGTGCAGCACGGTCACATCGCTGAAGCCCGCGATCCACTTGGGGTCCTTCAGCAGCGGCGAAAGGTCCAGCCCGTCCAACAGGTGCACCGTGCCATAACCCCCACGGGCGCACCAGATGGCCCGCACCCCGGGGTCGTTGATCGCCGCCTGCAGGTCGGCGGTGCGTTCGGCGGCGGTGCCGGCCTGCTGGAAGGCCTTGCGCCCGACCCCCGCTCCCAGTTGAACGCGCAGGCCCCAGCTTTCGATGAGTTCCATGCCGGCCTGCAGCTCTTCGGCGGTGATGGCCCTGGCCGTGGGCACGATGGCCACGGTGTCGCCGGGGCGGAGGGAGGGGGGAATGAGCATGGGGTGGGATGGTAACTTCGCCGGCCAAGTTCGGGAACGTGAAGGAGCCCAAGCGACATACCGTCACCGCCGCCCTGCCCTATGCCAACGGGCCGCTGCACATCGGCCATGTGGCCGGGGCCTTCCTGCCGGCGGACATCTACGTGCGCAACCTGCGCCAGCGCGGTAAGGAAGTGCTCTTCGTCTGTGGCAGCGACGAGCATGGCGCGGCCATCACCATCAAGGCGCTGAAGGAGGGCACCACGCCCCAGGCCATCGTGGACAGGTACCACGGCATGATCCGCGATGCCTTCGCCGGGCTGGGGGTGGAGTTCGACATCTACCACCGCACCAGCAGCGAACTCCACCGGGAGACCAGCCAGGCCTTCTTCCTGGAACTGCACGAGCAGGGTGCCTTCACCGAGAAGGAGGAGCAGCAGTACTACGACGAGGAGGCGAAGCAGTTCCTGGCGGACCGCTACATCACGGGCACCTGCCCCAAGTGCGGCAACGAGGAGGCCTACGGCGACCAATGCGAGAAGTGCGGAAGCGCCCTGAGCCCGAAGGACCTCATCGACCCCCGAAGCACCCTGAGCGGAAGTACGCCCGTGCTGCGACCCACCAAGCACTGGTACCTGCCCATGGAACGCCATCAGCAATGGGTGGACACCTGGCTGAACGAGGGTACCCTGGACGGGAAGCCGCACCATGCCGTAAAGGAGTGGAAACCCCAGGTGCTGGGCCAGTGCAACAGCTGGCTGAAGGACGGCCTTCGCCCACGGGCCATGACGCGCGACCTGGACTGGGGCGTGCCGGTGCCGCTTCCCAACGCGGAGGGCAAGGTGCTCTACGTCTGGCTGGACGCGCCCATCGGCTACATCAGCGCCACGAAGCAATGGGCCGCGGACAGGGGGCAGGACTGGGAGCCGTGGTGGAAGGACCAGGACACCCGCCTCGTCCACTTCATCGGGAAGGACAACATCGTCTTCCACTGCATCATCTTCCCCATCCTGTTGAAGCAGCACGGCGGCTTCCTGCTGCCGCAGAACGTGCCGGCCAACGAGTTCCTGAACCTGGAAGGGCGCAAGCTGAGCACCAGCCGCAACTGGGCGGTGTGGGTGCACGAGTACCTGGAACGCTGGCCCGATCGTCAGGACGAGCTGCGCTACTGCCTGGGCACCATCCTGCCCGAGTTCCGCGACAGCGAATTCACCTGGAAGGACTTCCAGGACAAGAACAACAACGAGCTGGTGGCCATCCTCGGCAACTTCGTGCAGCGGGTGTTCGTGCTCTCGCACAAGTATTACGAAGGCCGGTCGCCTGAGCCGGGTACACCTGACGCCTTGGACCGAGAGCTGTGGAGCGCCGTGCACGCCCAGGTGGAGGAGGTGGCCCGCCACGTGGACCATTTCCGCTTCAGGGAAGCCCTGGCGGCCGCCATGAACGTGGCCCGGGCCGGCAACAAGTACCTGACCGACACCGAGCCCTGGAAGCTCCAGAAGACCGACCCGGACCGCGTTCGAACGGTCCTTTCCAACGGGCTGAACGTGACCGCGGTGCTCAGCATCGTGCTCGAACCCTTCCTGCCGTTCACTGCCGTGAAACTGCGCGGCATGCTCGGCATCGGTGGAATGGACTGGGACGACGTCTTCCGTACCGACCTGATCGGCGGAGGAGCGGAGCTTGGTCAGCCGCAACACCTGTTTCGGCCGATCACCGA
>JACJZH010000034.1 GCA_020635695.1 Flavobacteriales bacterium
ACTGGACAACTTGGTCGGATATCACATAACAATGACCAGATGATGGTGAAGCAGGGTAGTGGCCAGTACTACCTGTACCAGTTGGACGCGGAATTGGGCAGCATCTCCAATGGACAGTTGCTGCCTTTCGACCATGCAGTGCAATGGTTCGAGTTCTCTCCGGACGGGCATTACTTGTACGTGGGGACCTATCAAACGAGCCCGGACACGCCTCCGCTCCTGTACCAGTACGACCTCTCGGCCGGTTCTCCGGCGGACATCATCGCTTCGCAGTACGCCTACCCGGCCACCAGCCAGATGCTGCAGAGCACGAGCCAGGGCCAACTGGGTCCGGACGGCCGCTTGTGGTGTGTTCCAGGTGGTGGCACCAGTTGGGAGCTATCGCACCTGATCTACCTGAAATACCCCAACGAGGGTGGAGCTGCGGCGGAGTTGGATACCACAGGCCTCTACCTGGGTCAGGAGTATGTGACCCAGGCGGTCTTTCCGTTCCAGTTCTGGCCGGCCGCTGCTCCCAATTCCTTGGCACCGGTCCCCTCGGCCTCCCTGGGTGTGCTACAGGCTAACCCGTCTCCGACGGCCGGCACGGTCACGTTCACCTACGATCGGCCGATCACGGGCGGGAGCATCCAGGTACAGGATGCCTCCGGGCGGGTGGTGGAAACGCTATCCGTTCTAGGAGGTGGCAACACCACCTACCAAGCCGAGAACCTTCCAGCCGGTGTCTATCTGGCCGTCCTGCGGAACAAGGAAGGAATTCCCGTGGCCCGTGCCACCTGGGTGAGGGAGTAGGGCGCTCACGCGTCGAGCGTGATGCGGAACGTGGTGCCCTTGCCGGGGGCACTGCGTTTCACCGCGATGCGGCCGCCGTGGTACTTCTCGATGATGCGCTTGCTGAGCGAGAGGCCGAGGCCCCAGCCGCGTTTCTTGGTGGTGAAGCCGGGTTCGAACACGGTGCGCTGCTGTGCGGCTGGGATGCCCTTGCCGGTGTCGGTCACGTCCACGTGCACGTGTCCTGCATCCTGCTCCGTGGTGATGGTGATGCTGCCTTCGCCCTCCATGGCATCGATGGCGTTGCGGATCAGGTTCTCCACCACCCAGCTGAACAACGCCCGGTTCAGGGGCACTTCCAGTTCCGGGTCGGCCGGCACCAGCACCTCGATCTTCGCCTTGGACGGCAGCCGAGGGCGCAGGTACAGCACGGTGGCGCGCAGCATGTGGTACAGCTTTTCCGGCTGCAGGTCGGGCTCGGAGCCGATCTTGCTGAAACGCTGGGTGATCACGTCCAGCCGGTCAAGGTCCTTGCGCATCTCGTTCAGCGGCTCGGGATCGGTGCCACGACTTCGCAGCAGGTCCACCCAGGCCATGAGGGAGCTGAGCGGGGTGCCCAGTTGGTGCGCCGTCTCCTTGGCCATGCCCACCCACACCTGGTCCTGTTCCGCCCGGCGGAACACGCTGAACAGGAAGTAGCTCACGATCAGGAACAGCCCGATGATGACCAGCTGCACGTAGGGGAAGTAGCGGAGCTGGGTGATCACCAGCGACTCCTCGTAGAACACGAAGTGCAGGCCTTCCCCGGGCAGGGTGATGGCGATCGGGGTGTTGGCCTGGGCCATTTCCGCCATGCGGGCGCGCACCAGCATGGTGTCCGAGGCGATCTCCTCGGGCAGGTTGTTCATGGCCACGATCCGCCGCTGGGTGCTGTCGGTGAGCACCACGGGCACGGCCGCGGCGTTCATCACGGTCTCGCTGATGAACGCCCGGATGATCCCGTCCATGGCCTCCTGCAGCTCCGTGAAGAGCTTGGAGTCCTTGTAGTAGAGGAACTGCTTCTCGTTGTCGAAGAAGGGGATCTCGATCGGGTCGTGCAGGGCGGCCATGGCCTGCTGTTCCCGCCGCATCAGGCTGTCATTCCCGGCAATGGCCGGGTCCAGGTTGCGGTGGAATTTGACATCGCCCTTCGCGTCGGTGATGATCACCGGCACGGTGGTGTTGTAGCTCACCACCTTCAGGTAGAAGCCCAGGTCGCCGGGATCGCCGCTCACCAGGCCCAGTTGCGCACCTGCGTACAGCTCCACTTTCTTGCGCTCCTCCTCACGCAGCCGGTCGAAGAGCTTCTCGGTGATCAGCACGAGCTCGGCGCGGTTGCGCACGGCCTCGGCCCAGAGCTCCACCTTGCGGCGCTCCTCCTCGCGCACCTTGCTCACGATGCGGTCGCTGTACCAGAGCGAGGCGCCCACGATCAGCAGGGCCACCCCGGCCAGCACGAGCTTCCAGCGCTGTTTGCGGGAATAGAGGTCCACGGCGTGAAGTTCGGGACTCCTCGGTCAGTCCAGCACCTGGATGGTCTCCTGGGGCGCTCCTTCCTCCTCGAACAGGCGGAACAGGCCCTTCTTCTTCCTCGGCCGTTCCGGGGTGGCCAGGTCGGTGCTGTCCGCATCGCCCCAGTCCACCTGGATCGTCGGCGTTGTGGGGCCTTCTTCGTTCCCGGGCAGATCGTCCTTGCGGTCCTTCGGGGTGAACAGGCCCAGCTCGTTCTTCAGGATGCTCTTCAGTTCCTGCTTCTCCTGGTCGAACTGCGCCTTGCGCCGCGCGGCAGCCATGGCCCCGTCGTTGGCGAACTGGGGGTCTGCCGCGGTGCCGTACATGTGCAGGAAGATGCGCATGCCCGTCCCATCGTCCACCACCGGGCCGAAGTCGTCATCGGCCTTTCCCTTGCGGAAGAGGTCGGCCAGCCGGAAGTCCAGGTGGTGGTCGATGCGGTCGTCGAAGCCGTGCTCGCCGCTCAGGTTGATGTCCATCACGCTGCTGTGCACCGTCATGGCGGGGATGATCACTTTGCGGTCACGGATCTCGATGCGGTTCTCCAGGCTGGCGAAGGAGACGTCCGCCAGTTCACGGCGCAGCTGGTCGGTGTCCACGAAGGGCGATACGAGCTTGTTGCGCTGCAGGTGCTCGGCCACGTCGATCAGGGGCTGATGTCCCGTCAAGTGCCCATTGTCGATGCGCAGGTCCAGGGTGCAGGTCAGGCGGTCCAGGTCCAGGGTCAGGTCGGGCGTCAGGGGGGCGTCGAGGTCCACCTGGGCCCGGGTCACGCCCCGAAGGTGCCTGGAGGTGATGAAGTCCTGCCCGAACTCCTGGAACTCGGCAAAGAGCTGCTCCATGGCGATCCCTTCGATCGACGCATCGATCGCCAGCGGGTAGCTGTTCGGGGAGCGGGTGTCCAACGTCAGGCTGGCCAGCACGGCGCCGGAGGCGGTGTTGAAGGTGACGGGCTTGGCGGTGAGCACGCGATCGCGCAACTGCACCCGGCCGCGCACGTCGGTGGCCAGGAACTCCTCCATCACCAATTCCTCCACCTCGGCCTGCAGGTCCAAGGCCAGGGAGCGGGGGAAGGTGAGGGCGTAGGCCCCGGTGGTTCCATGCTGTGCTTCACCTTCCTGGAGCAGGGTGGCGAGGTCGATGCGGGGCGAGCGGCCGTGGGCCACGATCGTGAGCTGCTGGTCTTGGAAGAGCAGGTAGGGCACCAGGCCCTTCAGATCGCCTTCCAGTTCCAGGGTGTTGCCACCCAGCTCGGCGCGCAGACCGGTGACGTTGGCGTCGTTGCCGTTGAGGCGCAGGTCGGCGTCCAGGCCGGTCACTCGGTGCCTCACGCCCTTCAGCTTCAACGAAGCGCTGCGGAAGGCCACGGTGCCGCCGATGGTGAGCGCCTTGAGGTCGGCCACGCGGATGGCGGAGGCGTCCCGCAGGCGCCCCTTCACCCGGATGTCCGTGAGCAGCCGCCCTTCCACCTGCTCCAGGGTGTCCACCCGGGCGAAGCGCAGCAGGTCGGCCAGGCCGATGTCGCTATTGAGCGCCAGGGTCAGCGGAGCGTTCTTCAACCCGGCCAGCTCCAGGTCTCCCTGAACGCTGCCGCCGGTGCTCCTGGCCGTAAGGCCTTTCACCACCAGCCGCTCCAGTTTGCCGGAAGGGGGCAGGTCGAAGCTGATGTCGCCCCCGATGTGGTCGAACGTGATGCCGGTGCTGCGTTCCTTCATGCGGCCTTCACGCACCTGCATGCCCACCGAGAGCATGGGCCCTTCGCCCTGCACCAGGCCGTGGTAGTGCAGCGCCAGGTCGGCTTCTCCGTCCATGCCATAACTGGCCAGGGGCTTGCGGACCGCATCGGGCAGAAGGGCGACCACCCGGCCCAGGTCCAGGCCCAGGCCATTGGCCCGCAGGTCCAACCGGTCGGC
>JACJZH010000035.1 GCA_020635695.1 Flavobacteriales bacterium
CGATGACCGCGACCCGCAGGCTCTCCTGAGCTACTTCCGTCCAACCCGTGGGCACGGCTACGCACCACAGGAGCGCATCCTGGATGTGCGCCCGGAAGAGCGTGTCGCTGGTGTAGTTGCTCACCGCATGGCCCAGGGCCGTATAGAAGATCCGTCCGCCCTGCGGATGCGTCCGGTGCCAGCTCATGGGCCGCGCTGCATCGTAGCTGTTCACCTGGTTGTTGGGACCCACGGTCTCCTCCACCTCCAGCACGGCGATGTTGTCCGGGCGGTAATAGCCGTTCTCCCAGTAGTAGTACTCCTCGGCCTTCACCCAGGGATCCGGCAGGGACGCCGTGGAGGCATGCGGCGCCAGGTGCTGCATGGCGTACACCGGCGTACCGCTCACGTGGTTGGGGTTCTGCTGCACGCTGGCACCGACCAGCTCCGCGTAGAAGTCCCAGGTACCGGTGTTGCCGCCGTTGGCCGTGCTGTGCCGGTAGGTATCGCTGGCGGCGTGGATGCCCAGGAAAGAGCCGCCCCCGTTGATGTACGCCTCGAAGTTCGCACGCTGCTGCGGGTCCAGGATGGCATCGCCCGAGGTGTTGCTGAACACCACCACCGCGAACTGCTGCAGCACGGCCAGGTCGTCGAAGCTGCTCCCGTCCTGGTCGTCCACCACGGTGAGGCCGTGCTGCGCGGCGATGTCCTGGAACATCGCAAGCGATTGCGCACGGGTCTGGTGGTCGAAACCGGAGGTCTCGGTGTAGTGCAGGATCTGCTGACCATCGACCAACGGAAGGCGCAGTAGTGCCAGGCACATGACGATCACACGCACGAAGCCAAGGTAATGGGGCCATGGGACGTTCACCGGACTTGCGGTCCGGAGCGGAATGGCCGAACTTGAATGGCGAAGGTCACAGGACCATGTTGTCTCCCCTGGCCAAACTTGCCACACGCGCCACGCTGCACTACCGGTACGAGCCCGAGACCTCTTGGCTGGAAGCCTGGCGGCTGACTCTGGCCGTACCCTTGGAACGGCGCAGACAGTACCAGCTGGCCCTGAAGGCCTTGGAACGGTACGACCTGCCCGGTGCGGAGCTGCGCTTCCTGAGCGCGTCCGGGAATCTGGTATTCCGGGTGGAACATGCTGGCAAGGTCTACGCGCTCCGCATTGGCGGACCCGGCCGTAGAACGATGGATCAGGTACGGGCCGAGCTGTCCTACGGCGACGACCTTCAAGGCACCTTGGGCATCCGCACACCCGAAGCCGTTGCCGGCCACGATGGTCAACTGGTGCAGGCACTCCCCGGCGATGATGGCCGCACCCGGCTCGTGGTGCTCTTCACCTGGATGGCCGGCGAGGCCTATGGCGACGAGCCCACCCCCCAACAAATGGAGCTGCTGGGTCGGCTGCAGGCACGCATGCATGCCTTCGCCCTGGAGCACGAACCCGCCTATGCGAGGGACCGTCATCGGCTCACGGCCGACCAGGCGCTCCGCTGGACCGAGGTCCACCGGACCGGCGAACCCGTGCTCCAAGACGCGGACTGGGCACTGGTCCTGCGCATGGGGGACTACCTGCGGGAACGGATCCCCGACCTGTTCACGCGTTCGCCGAAGGCCTTGGTGCACTTCGACCTGCAGGGCGGCAACCTGCTGCTGGACGGCGACGACCTCGGCATCATCGACCTGGACGACTGCCTGACCGCCCCCGTGGTGCTGGGCATGGCCACCGCGCTCACCTACACCACCACGAAGCCGGATGCCGATGACCTGCGCCGCGCCTTCCTGGCCGGCCATGCCGCGGTGCACACCCGGGCCGCCGAGCTGGAGGACCTGCTGGACCCGGCCATTGCGCTCATCGCCCTGCGCGAGGTGCGGCGCGTGCTGGGCTGGGAACGCATCACCGCCAAGCCCTGGGGGCCGCTCGTGCTGCAGGAGTCGCTGCGCGTGCTGCGCGCCATGGCCCACCGGATGGGCGTTCAGGTGGAACCGTAACGGGGATCCTGCTTCCACGGCAGCTGCTCCAGGTGCTGCACGCTGAGCGAGCAGTGGCCGAACTCCTCCTCCACGCGGCCGGTGAGGCGGTAGATGCCGCGCCCGCGGATGGGGTAGCGGGCCTCCACGGAGGGGAACTGCGTGCTGTCCCAGAAATCACCCGCCGGATCGATGAAGCAGCCGAAGCTCATGCGGTCGCCGGCGCCGGTGCGGGTGGGCTTCACGTGCACCACGTAGCCGAGCATGGTCACCCGTTCGCCCACGTGCGCGGGCATGTCGCGCGCCAGCAGGTGCGGACCGGGGTCGCCGTCGAGCAGGGTGAAGGGATCGCCGAGCGGGAAGCCGAGCAGCTCCAGTTCGTCGAAGGCATCGGCCAGGGGGTGGTGCTGCAGTTCGGGCAGGCGCGGCGCGGGCGGCTCCGGCTCGAAGAGGTCTCCCTTCGGCACGGCATCGGCCACGCCGCGGTGCAGCAGGGTGAGGTCCCACAACAGCCGGGGCTTGCTGCGGCCGGTGAAGCGCAGGGCGCCCACGCGCACCAGGGCACGCGCCTGCTCCACGTGCAGGGGCACGCGCCGCAGCAGGTCGGGCAGGCCGGCGAAGGGTCCGTGGCGGCGGCGCTCCTTCAGCAGCAGCTGCGTGGCCTCCGCCGCGAAGCCCTTGATGTGGTCGAGCCCGAGGAAGATGCGCGGTGCCTTGTGATTATCTGATCGCCTGATCATCTGATCATCTGATCGGACCAGCGTGCAGAGCTCTTCGCTCGTGTTCACGCAGGGCGCCTCCACCGCGGCCCCGGCGCGCTTCGCCTCGTGCAGGTACGACTCGGTGCGGTAGAACCCCCCGAAGTTGTTGGCCACGGCCACCATGAACTCCAGCGGATGATAGGCCTTCAGGTACAGGCTCTGGTAGCTCTCCACGGCGTAGCTGGCGCTGTGGCCCTTGGCGAAGCTGTAGCCGGCGAAGCTTTCGATCTGCCGCCAGATCTCGGCAACCTCGTGCTCCGGATAACCCTTCGCCCGGCAGTTGCCGAAGAAGCGCTCCTGCACCCGCTGGAACTCCGCCCGGCTGCGGTACTTGCCGCTCATGCCCCGCCGCAGCACGTCGGCCTCGGCCAGGGTGAGGCCCGCGTAGAGGTGCGCCACCTTGATCACGTCCTCCTGGTACACCATCACCCCGTAGGTGTCGGGCATGATGCTGGCCATGGCCGGGTGCGCCTGCTTGCGCCGCTCGGGATCGCGGTGCCGCAGGATGTACTCGCGCATCATGCCGCTCTGCGCCACGCCGGGACGGATGATGCTGCTGGCCGCCACCAGCGTGGGGTAGTCCTGCACGCCCAGCTTCTTCAGCAGCATGCGCATGGCCGGGCTCTCCACGTAGAAGCAGCCGATGGTGTCGCCCGTGCGCAGCAGCTCGTTCACGCGCGGGTCGGTCTTGAAACGCTGCACGTCATGGATGTCGACCGCGGCCGGATCATCATTTGCTCGACCCGGTGGGTCGACGCTACGGGTGCCGCGATCGGGCGAGCGCTGTTGGACCAATTCCACACAATCCCGGATGTGGCCCAGGCCGCGCTGGCTCAGGATGTCGAACTTGTACAGCCCCAGGTCCTCGGCCTCCAGCATGCTGAACTGCGTGGTGGCGAAGCCTTTCGGCGGCATGTGCAGCGCGGTGTAGTGGGTCAGCGGTTCCTCGGCGATCAGCACCCCGCCCACGTGGATGCTCAGGTGGTGCGGGTGCTCGTGCAGGTGCTGCCCGTAGCGCAGGATGGTGCGCGCCACCTGGTCCAGGTCGCCATCGCGCTTGGGCGTGTGCGGGTCGGCCAGCGCGTCGATCTCGTGCGGCGGCAGGCCGAAGACCTTGCCCAGCTCGCGGATCACCGCGCGGTACTGGTAGGTGCTGTAGGTGGCCAGCAGCGCCACCCGGCGGCGGTCGCCGTACTTGTCGAAGAGGTAGCGCGTCACGTGGTCGCGGTCCTTCCAGCTGAAGTCGATGTCGAAGTCGGGCGGACTGCTGCGGCTGGGGTTGATGAAGCGCTCGAAGTAGAGGTCCAGCTCGATGGGGTCCACGTCGGTGATGCCCAGGCAGTAGGCCACCAGGCTGTTGGCACCGCTGCCGCGACCCACGTGGAAGAAGCCGTGGTGCTTCGCGAAGCGCACCAGGTCCCAGTTGATCAGGAAGTAGCTCACGAAGTCCTTCTGCGCGATCACGCCCAGCTCGCGCTCCAGGCGTTCCTGCAC
>JACJZH010000036.1 GCA_020635695.1 Flavobacteriales bacterium
CGCAGCCGCTCGATCAGGTCGCGGGCACGGACGGTGTCATCGACCACCACGCTGAAGGCCACGGCACTGTTCTGCATCAGTTCGATCCTCACCCCGCGCTCGGCGAACAGTCCGAAGATGCGGCTCAGGTGGTCCTCCACCACGAAGCTCAGGTCGCGGGGGGAGATGCTCACCAGCAGCTGCTTCGGCTTCAGGATGAACGAGGGGACCAGGGAGTCGTTCTCGCTGCGATCGTCGATGGTGCTGCCCGGTGCGCCGAGTTCCGCGAACGAACGCACGTAGAGCGGGATGTGCTTGCGCTGCAGGGGCTGCAGCGTGCGCGGGTGGATCACGCTGGCGCCGAAGTAGCTGAGCTCGATCGCCTCGCGGTAGCTGATGTGGCTGAGCAACCGCGTGTCCGGGAACCGCTTCGGGTCCGCGTTGAACATGCCGGGCACGTCCTTCCAGATGGTCACGCTTTCAGCGTTCAGCAGGTAGGCGAAGATGGCCGCGCTGAAGTCGGAGCCTTCGCGCCCGAGCGTGGTGGGATCGCCTTCCGCCGTGGCGCCGATGAAGCCCTGCACGACCACGGGAAATTCCACCTTCCCCTCGTCCGGCCGCTGCTCGAAGGCGTCGTGCACCACGGCCTCGCTGGCCTCCCAGTCCACCCGGGCGGCGCGGTGGGTGGCATCGGTCACCACCAGGTCGCGGGCGTCCATCCAGGTGCACTGGCCCAACTCCTCGCTCAGGTAGGCGCTCACGATCATGGTGCTCCACAGCTCGCCGTAGGACACCACCCGGTCGTAGTCGCGTTCGGCATCGCCGATGGGGCCTTCGCGGAGCACGTCCTCCAGCTCCGAGAAGCTGCCCAGCAGCCAGGCCTCGGCCTCGTCGAAGCCCGGCACCACCTCGCGCAGCACCACCGCATGGCGGTCGCGCAGGGCCGCGACATGGGCCGACGGATCACCTCCCGTGAGCCAGGTGGCGTGGACCTCCTCCAGCGCGTTGGTGGTCTTGCCCATGGCGCTCACCACCACCAGCAGCTCATCGTCCGGGAAGTGCCTGAGCACCTGCGCCACGTTGCGCACACCTTCCGCGTCCTTCACACTGGCTCCACCGAACTTGAAGACTTTCATGCCGAAGCGATCTCTTGGAGCTGCTCTCGATATAGCCGGCCGTTCAACCATTCACTGGAAAGTTCGGCTCCGAAGCGCTTGTAGAACCGAATGGCCCCCTCGTTCCAATCGAGCACCTGCCAGGTGAGGTGGTGATAACCCCTCCGCACACATTCCCCCGCGCAGGCCTTGAACAGCTTTTCTCCAACGCCCTTTCCACGCACGCGGTCGGTGACCACGATGTCCTCCAGGTAGCCCACACGCCCCCGCCAGGTGGAGTAGCGCTCATAGCACACGGCGATCCCAACAAGCATGGCGTTCCCATCATCTGATCCCCTGATCATCTGATCATCTGATCGCCCCTCCGCCACCCATCCCCACCACACCGGCTTCTCCCCGAAGCCCGCGTCCAGCATCTCGGCCTCGGTGACCGTCACGGCCTCGGGCTCCTTCTCGAACACCGCCAGCTCGCGCACCAGCTCCAGCATCGCGGGCACATCCTCCGGGCGGGCGGGACGTATGGTCACCTCCATGGCCCGAAAGTAGCCGCTCCCGCCAACTCCCGATATTTGCCGCGCCATCCCACCATTTCCACATTCTCACATTCCCCCATTTCCACATTCCTCCCCCATGCGCATCACCACCCTCTCGGAGTTCATCCTGGACCGCCAGCACGAGTTCCCGCACGCCACCGGTGAACTGAGCCGCATCCTGGGCGCCGTGGAACTGGCCGCCAAGGTGGTGAGCCGCGAGGTGAACAAGGCCGGCCTGGCCGAGGACATCCTGGGCGCCATGGGCAACGAGAACGTGCAGGGCGAGCAGCAGCAGAAGCTGGACGTGGTGGCCAACGAGCTGTTCATGAACGCCATGAAGGGCCAGGGCGAGGTGGCCGGCGTGGCCAGCGAGGAGGACGAGCACTACGTGGTGTTCGAGACCGAACGCGCCAGGCAGGGCAAGTACATCGTGACCATGGACCCGCTGGACGGTTCCAGCAACATCGATGTCAACGTCAGCATCGGCACCATCTTCAGCATCTACCGGCGGGTGAGCACCGGTGAGCACCTGATGCCCGAGGACTTCCTGCAGCCCGGCACCGCGCAGGTGGCCGCCGGCTACGTGATCTACGGCAGCAGCACCATGCTCGTGTACACCACCGGGCACGGCGTCAACGGCTTCACGCTGGACCCCAGCATCGGCACCTTCTGCCTGAGCCACCCCGATATGAAGACCCCCGAGCAGGGCAAGATCTACTCGGTGAACGAGGGCAACTACAACGACTTCTCCGAGGGCGTGCGCGCCTACATCGATGCCTGCAAGGAGCGCCGCTACAGCGCCCGCTACATCGGCAGCCTGGTGGCCGACTTCCACCGCAACCTGCTGAAGGGCGGGATCTACTTCTACCCCGGCACCACCAAGGCGCCCAACGGCAAGCTGCGGCTGCTGTACGAAGGCAATCCCCTCGCCTTCCTCGTGGAACAGGCCGGTGGTCTGGCCAGCGATGGCACCCGCCGCATCCTGGAGATCCGGCCGGAGGAACTGCACCAGCGCTGCCCCCTCTTCATCGGCTCCAAGGCCATGGTGGAGGAGGTCGTGAAGGCCTGAGCCACCGTACCTTTGCCGCCCCACCCGATGCCTGAACGAACAGGTGTCGGGCTTCGGGTTTTTGGACCTGCATGGAAGCGACCTCCCTCCCCGACCTCCTCACCACCTACCACGACGACCCCCGCTGCACCGCCGCTGCCGATGCGCTGGGCACCGAGCGTGCCCGCCTGCAGCTGAGCGGCCTGGTGGGCAGCAGCGCGGCCTTCGCGGCCACGGCCATCACCGGGCGGCACCGGGGCATCCACGTGTTCGTGCTGAACGACAAGGAGGAGGCCGCCTACTTCCTGAACGACCTGCAGACCCTGCGCGGCAAGGACGAGCCCGAGCCGCTCTTCTTCCCCGCCCCGTCCCGCGGTCCCTACGACCCGGAGGGCCACCACGACGGCGAACGGGTGACCCGCACCGAGGTGCTGGAGGAACTGATGCGCGGCCGGCGCCGGCTCACCATCGTGACGCATGCCGAGGCCCTGGCCCCGCTGGTGGTGGGCCGCGAGCGCATGAAGCGCCACACGCTGAAGGTGAAGCGCGGCGAACAGCTGCCCACCGACACCCTGCTGGAATGGCTGCAGGAGACCGGCTTCGAGGCCGCCGACTTCGTGTACGAGCCCGGCCAGTTCAGCCTGCGCGGCGGCATCGTGGACGTGTTCAGCTACGGCAGCGACCGCCCCTACCGCATCGAGCTCTTCGGCGACACCGTGGAGAGCGTGCGGCGCTTCGACCC
>JACJZH010000037.1 GCA_020635695.1 Flavobacteriales bacterium
TTGCTGAAGTCGAGCGTGCTGGCGTAGTGGCACTGGAGCATGAAGAAGCGCACGGTCATGGCGCTGTAGCCACGCTCCAGCAGCTTGTGATCGCCGGAGATCAGTTCCTGCGGGGTGAAGCCGTTGCCCTCGCTCTTGGCCATCTTCCGGCCGTTCACGGTGAGCATGTTGCCGTGCATCCAGTAGCGTACGGGGGCCTGACCGTCGGCGGCCACGCTCTGGGCGATCTCGCACTCGTGGTGCGGGAACTTGAGGTCCATGCCCCCGCCGTGGATGTCGAAGGTGAGGCCCAGGTACTTGGTGCTCATCACGCTGCACTCCAGGTGCCAGCCGGGAAAGCCTTCACCCCAAGGGCTGGGCCAGTGCATCAGGTGGCCCTTCTCGGCGCGTTTCCACAAGGCGAAGTCCAGCGGGCTGCGCTTCTCGTCCTGCCCTTCGGTGCCGCGGGTGTTGGCCTGCAGCTCCTCGATGCGCCGGCCGCTCAGCGTTCCGTACTCATGTTCGGCGGCATACTTGGGCACATCGAAGTACACGCTGCCGTTCACCTCGTAGGCATAACCCTTGTCCAGGATGCGCTCCACCATCCCGATCTGCTCGATCAGGTGACCGGTGGCTGTGGGCTCGATGCTGGGGTCGAGGATGTTGAACATCCGCATCACCGCATGGAATCCGTTGGTGTACTTCTGCACCACCTCCATCGGCTCGAGCTGCTCCAGCCGGGCCCGCTTGGCGATCTTGTCCTCGCCCTCGTCCACATCGCCCACCAGATGCCCCACATCGGTGATGTTGCGGACGTAGCGGACCTTGTAGCCCAGGTGCCTCAGCCAGCGGTAGAGCACGTCGAAGGTGAGGAAACTGCGCACGTTGCCCAGGTGCACATCGCTGTACACGGTGGGCCCGCAGACGTACAGCCCGACATGCGGCGGGGCGGAGGGGACGAACTCCTCCTTGCGCCGGGTGAGCGTGTTGGTCAGGTGGAACGGCAGTTTCCGCAGGTCGGACATGGGGCGGCAAAGGTATGCCGCACCCCCGCTCGGAACGTGAAGACCAGGTGAAGGACGCCCCGCTCAGGGCAGGTCCTCGTCGGTGATCGGCTTGTCGCCGATGTAGCGGCCCTCCTGATAGACCTCGATGCGGTAGAGCAGCCCGTTGCGGTCGTAGCGGTAGAACCGGCCGTTCCAGAGCCTGCCTTCGCGGTATTCGCCCTGTTGGGTGATCCGCAGTTGCTTGTCGTAGAGCGTGTTGTACCCGTTCCGTTTGAAGAGGGTCACGTTGGTGCCTTCCTCCGGTTCCACGGCGGGAGCGGCCTTCACAGGAACATCGGGCACGGCCTCGGGCTGGACCTGGCGCGCGGGCTTCAGGTAGCGGCTGTTGGCCTCATTGATCACCCCCCCATTGAACTCGGCGACCTGTTGAAGGTCGCCGTTGTTGTAGTAGCGCTTCAAGGTGCCCTCCTCGCGGCCCTGCCGGATGGTCACGTCCACCGCAAGCTGTCCGTTGTCGTGGTAGTACTTCTGCTGACCGTCACGCATGCCATGCTCATCGAACACGAACTCCTGGGCGAGCTTCCCGTTCGGGTGCCAGCGCTTGAAGGTGCCTGTGTTCCGGTCATAGTCCCAGGTACCGGTCTCCTCGGTCCTTCCCGAGGGGTAGTAGAGGGTGTATTCGCCCCGGGGACGTCCGAGTTGATACGTGATCACACTGCGGGGCTCGCCGTTGGGCCAGTAGCTGCGCCAGACGCCCACCCGCTTGCTGTTGGTGTACTGCCCTTCCTCCACCAACTGACCGTCCTGGTATCCGGGTTTGTCCTTCGCAGGGGCCACGATCCTCCACCAGCCCTGCTTGCGGCCGAGTTCATCGACCCGGTTCAGGGTGTCCTGTGGGACCACGATCCCGGAGGAAGCCTGTGCGAAGCCGGCCTGAACGAAGAGAAGCAGCAGGCCCAGGTGCATGAAGAGCGGTATGCGCATGGCCGAAAGGGATTCCGAACTGCCCCCCGTACGCAGGGAAGCCCCGGAAGGTTACCCGCGTAGCAAAGGGACCAGATTGGCCATCATGTCGTCCACCATGGCGGCCAGGTCATATTCCGGCTTCCACCCCCAGTCGGCCCGGGCGGCGCTGTCGTCGATGCTGCGCGGCCAGCTGTCGGCGATGGCCTGCCGCTGGTCCGGGGCATGATCGAGGACGAAGTCCGGGATGTGCCTCTTCACCTCCGCGGCGATCTCTTCCGGGGCGAAGCTGAACCCGGCCAGGTTGTAGCTGGTGCGCTCCTTCACCCGGTCCGCAGGGGCTTCCATGAGCTCGATGGTGCCCCGGATGGCGTCGGGCATGTACATCATGGGCAGCGTGGTGCCCGGCCCCAGGAAGCTGGTGTACCGGCCTTGTTTGATGGCCTCGTGGAAGATGTGCACCGCGTAATCCGTGGTGCCACCGCCCGGAGCGCTCTTCCAGCCGATGAGGCCCGGGTATCGGATGCTGCGGACGTCCACCCCATACCGCTTGTGGTAGTAGTGGCACCAACCCTCGCCGGCCAGCTTGCTGATCCCGTAGACCGTGGTGGGTTCCGCGATGGTATGCTGGGGGGTGCCGTCCTTCGGGGTGGTGGGGCCGAACACGGCGATGCTGCTGGGCCAGTACACCTTCTTCAGCTTGCCTTCCCGCGCCAGTTCCAGCACGATGAAGAGGCTCTCCATGTTCAGCTGCCAGGCGAACGCAGGGTCCTTCTCGGCCGTGGCGCTGAGCAGGGCCGCCAGCAGGTACACCTCGTTGATGCCGTGTTTGTCGATGATCCGCTCAATGCCCCGGCGGTCCATGGCGTTGGCCATGACGAACGGCCCGGTCTGTTCCACTTGGGGCTCCTTGATGTCGGAGGCCACCACGTGGTCGGCGCCGAAGCGTTCACGCAGGCCTTCGACCAGCTCGGTGCCGATCTGTCCGGAACTGCCGATGACGAGGATCCTGCGGTCTGCCATGTGCCCCTGCTTCAGGGTGCCAAATTAGGGGCCGGCGGGCCTGCATCCGTACCTTTGCATGCCTTGAAGGAACTGAGGAACATCCACGGTCCGGCGGTGCTCCGGGAGCGGTTGGCGAAGGACCCACGCCCCCGGACCACGCTGTCCTTCTACCGCTATGTGCGGCTGGCCGATCCGGTGACCCTCCGGGATGCGCTGTACGCTGAATGGGACGAGTTGGGCGTGCTCGGGCGAACTTACCTGGCCGGGGAGGGGATCAATGCCCAGATCTCGGTGCCCAGCGAAGCGCTCGACGCTTTCCGGGAACGGCTCGATGCCAGGCCTGAATTCGCCGGAGTGCCCTTCAAGATCGCGCTGGAGGAACAGGCCCCGAGCTTCCTGAAGCTCACCATCAAGGTGCGGCCCAAGCTGGTGGCCGATGGGCTGGCCGACGAGGCCTTCGAC
>JACJZH010000038.1 GCA_020635695.1 Flavobacteriales bacterium
AATGACAAGACCCCGCTCGTGGCGGGGTCCTGTACATTTTCGAGTTGGCCGACCAGGGCTCGAACCTGGACTCTTCTGAACCAAAATCAGACGTGTTGCCAGTTACACCATCGGCCATTCCGGTGCAGCCGCCCCATTGCTGGGGCCTTCGCCGGGGTGCTCCCAGGGGACCATCCCGGCGAAAGGCAGGGCAAAATTAACAAGATCTCACGTTCCCCCCACCATGCCCGCCCCGGGTACTTTGGTATTTTCGCCACGCCCCGGGCCACCCGGCCCGCCACCCACCCTGCGCATGGACCATAAGAAGCTCAACCTCGTCACCGGCTGGATCGTGTTCCTGGTGGCCACCTGGACCTACATCACCACGATCGAGGACACGGCGAGCTTCTGGGATTGCGGGGAGTTCATCGCCACCGCCTACAAGCTGGAGGTGGGCCACCCGCCCGGTGCACCGTTGTTCATGATCCTGGCGCGGGTGTTCAGCGCCTTCGTGTCGCCGGAGAACGTACCGGTGGCCATCAACGTGCTCAGTGCGCTGGCCAGCTCCTTCACCATCCTGTTCCTGTTCTGGAGCATCACCCACATGGCCCACAAGATGGCCACACGGGACGGAGCGGAGCTGACCTTCGGGAAGAGCCTGGCCGTGATCGGGAGCGGCGTGGTGGGCGCCCTGGCCTACACCTGGAGCGACAGCTTCTGGTTCAGCGCCGTGGAGGGCGAGGTGTACGCCCTGTCGTCCTTTTTCACCGCCATCGTGTTCTGGGCCATCCTGAAGTGGGAGAGCGTGGCCGACGAGGCCCACGACACACGCTGGCTGATCCTGATCGCCTACCTGATGGGCCTGAGCATCGGGGTGCACCTGCTGAACCTGCTCTGCATCCCCGCCATCGCGTTCGTCTATTACTTCCGCAAGTTCAAGGTCACCCGCAACGGGATCCTGACCACGCTGGTGGTGTCCGCGGTGATCCTGGGTGCGATCCAGGGCGTCATCATCCCGGGCCTGGTGAAGACGGCCGGGTTCTTCGAGCGCCTGTTCGTGAACTCCTTCGGGCTGCCGTTCAACACCGGGGTGCTCTTTTACGGGGCGCTGATCACCGCGCTCATCGTCCTGGGCCTGCGCTGGACCCAACGCAAGGGGAAGGTGGTGCTCAATACCATCCTGCTCAGCGTCACCGTGATCGTGATCGGCTACACCTCGTACGCCATGATCGTGATCCGCAGCAGCGCCAACCCGCCGATCGACGAGAACAACCCGGAGAACGTCTTCAACCTGCTGAGCTACCTGAACCGCGAACAGTACGGGGACCGGCCCCTGGCGACCGGCCAGTTCTGGGGCTCGCCGCTGAGCAGCGAGCGGAAGGACGGGAATCCGGTCTACACCGCCACCTTCCTGATCCAGAAGGACGGCCGCACCGTGAAGCGCCTCTATGACCGCTGGAGCGTGGACCACTTCCTGGCGGACAACCCGGGGCACACGGTGGACCACGTCTACGAGGTCACCGACGACCGCAAGGGTTCCGAGCCGGTGTACGATCCGGAGTTCACCATGCTGTTCCCACGGATGTACAGCTCGCAGCCGCAGCATGAGGCCGAGTACAAGAAGTGGAGCGACTTCCAAGGCACCCCGATACGGACCACGGACCGCGAGGGCAAGCCCACGATCATCCACAAGCCCACCATGGGCGAGAACCTGCGGTTCTTCTTCGAGTACCAGATGAACTGGATGTACTGGCGCTACTTCCTGTGGAACTTCGCCGGCCGCCAGAACGACATCCAGGGGCATGGGGGGATCACCGAGGGCAACTGGATCAGCGGCATCAAGGCCATCGACGCCCAGCGCCTGGGCAACCAGGATGCCCTTCCCGGCTTCATCAAGGACAACAAGGCGCACAACCGGCTGTTCCTGCTCCCGCTGCTGCTGGGCCTGATCGGCTTGGTGTACCAATTGGTGCGGCACCTGCGTGACTGGGCGGTGGTGGCGCTGCTCTTCTTCTTCACGGGCATCGCCATCGTGCTGTACCTGAACCAGTATCCACTACAACCTCGGGAGCGGGACTACGCCTACGTGGGTTCGTTCTACGCCTTCGCCATCTGGATCGGGCTCGGGGTGTACGCGGTCTTCGACGCGGCACGGAGCCTCACGACCAAGGACCTGGGCATCGCCTTTGGCGGCGCGCTGGGCCTCGGCGTGCTCAAGTACCTGGTGGAGTCCATCGGTGGGGATGACCATGCGATCAGCTATGCCATCCTGTTCATGGCCGTGATGGGAGGCGTTCTGCTGGGCCTCTTCCACGTACTGGGGAAGGTGTTGAAGCAGGAGGCCGGCGTGGCCGTATTGGCCACCTTGGTATGTCTGGTGGTGCCGGGCATCATGCTGGCGGAGGGTTGGGACGACCACGACCGCAGCAACCGCACGCCCGCACGCGACCTGGCCGCGGACTACCTGAACAGCTGTGCGCCGAACGCCATCCTCTTCACCAATGGGGACAACGACACCTTCCCGCTTTGGTACGCCCAGGAGGTGGAGGGCATCCGTACCGATGTGCGCGTGGTGAACCTGAGCCTGCTGAACACCGACTGGTACGCCGACCAGATGCGCCGCAAGGCCTATGAGAGCGAGCCGGTGCCCTTCGGCATGGAGCCGGAGAAATACCGCCAGGGCACGCGCGACATCGTGGCCCTGCTGGGCTCCCAGAACAAGAAGGGCACCTTCATCGACCTGAAGAAGGCCATGGACTTTGCCACCGAGGACCGGAACATGCAGCGCCTCTTCATGGGCAGCGATCGCGACGCCTATATCCCCACCGATCGTTTCAAG
>JACJZH010000039.1 GCA_020635695.1 Flavobacteriales bacterium
GACGACCACCGGCCGCTGCGGATCGAGACCATCGTGGTGAGCACCCAGCACGACGACTTCGTGAAGCCCAAGGACCGTTCGAAGGCCGCCAAGGCGGCAGCGGACAAGGCCATGCTGGAGCGCATCGCCAAGGACATCCAGCGCGTGCTGATCCCCCGGGTGAAGAAGCAGCTGCCTGCCCGCATCCAGAAGCTCTTCCGCAGCGACACCACCTACCACGTGAACCCCACCGGCACCTTCGTGATCGGCGGGCCCCACGGCGACACCGGCCTCACCGGCCGAAAGATCATCGTGGACACCTACGGCGGCAAGGGGGCACACGGGGGCGGTGCCTTCAGCGGCAAGGATCCCAGCAAGGTGGACCGCAGCGCGGCCTACGCCACCCGCCACATCGCCAAGCACCTGGTGGCCGCCGGCGTCTGTGACGAATGCCTGGTGCAGGTGGCCTACGCCATCGGGGTGGCGAAGCCGGTGGGCCTGTACGTGAACACCTACGGCACCGCCCGCGTAGCCCTCAGCGACGGGGAGATCGCCCGCCGGATCGGGGCCATGAAGGAGTTCGACATGCGGCCGTACTTCATCGAGCAGCGCTTCCAGCTGCGCACCCCCATCTACGCCGAGACCGCCGCCTATGGCCACATGGGCCGCCAGCCCCGCACGGTGACCAAGGTCTTCAACAACGCCGGGCAGAGCACCAAGGCGAAGGTGCGCCTCTTCCCCTGGGAGGACCTGAACGCCCTGCCGGCCGTCAAGAAGGCCTTCGGGCTGTAGGAAGAGGGGAAGGGCCAGGAGGTCTCCTGACCCGGCCCACATCACCGTCCACAAGCATTTGTGGAAAGCGGAAGATCGCTTACCTTCGCAGCCCATTTTCCGAGAAGTCATGTACGCCATCGTCGATATCGCCGGCCAGCAATACAAGGTGGAGCAGGGCCAGAAGCTGAAGGTCCACCGCCTCGAGGCCGAGGAAGGCAAGCACGTGGAGCTGGACAAGGTCCTGCTGGTGAGCGACGGCAAGTCCGTGAGCGTGGGCACTCCCGTGGTGGAGGGCGCCCGCATCGCGGTGAAGGTGCTCACCCACAGCAAGGGCGACAAGGTCCTGGTCTTCCACAAGAAGCGCCGCAAGGGCTACCAGAAGATGAACGGCCACCGCCAGGCGCTCACCGAGCTCTGGATCGAGGCCATCCTGGGCAAGGGCGAGAAGTTCGACGCCAAGAAGAGCACGGCCCCGGCCGTGACCGCCAAGGCCGAGGCTCCCGCCCCGAAGAAGGCCGAGAAGGCCCCGGCCAAGAAGGCCGCCCCCGCCGAGAAGGCCGCTCCGAAGAAGACCGCCGCCAAGAAGGCCGCTCCCGCCAAGGGCGACGACCTGAAGAAGATCGAAGGCGTGGGTCCCAAGATCGCCGAACTGCTGGCCAACGCCGGCATGGCCACCTACGCCGACGTGGCCGCCGCCACCCCGGAGAAGATCAAGGAGGTGCTCGAGGCCGCCGGCAGCCGCTACAAGATGCACGACCCCACCACCTGGCCGAAGCAGGCGAAGCTCGCCGCCGATGGCAAGTGGGATGAACTGAAGAAGCTCCAGGACGAACTGAACGGCGGCAAGTAACCCGCGTTCAACACCTCATCAGCCATGGCTCACAAGAAAGGCGCAGGCAGTACCGACAACGGTCGCGAGTCACACAGCAAACGACTCGGGATCAAGCTTTTTGGTGGACAGCACGCCACCGCCGGCAACATCATCGTGCGGCAGCGCGGCACCAAGCACCACCCCGGCAGGAACGTGGGGATCGGTGTGGACCACACGCTGTACGCCCTGGTCGACGGGACCGTGGAGTACCGCCGCAGCCGCGGCAAGCGCAGCTTCGTGAGCGTGATCCCCGCCCAGCAGGACTGAGCGGCATTCCCTCCTTGGAAGCCCCCGTCGGCCGGATACCACCGGTGACGGGGGCTTCTTCCTTCCCACCGGGCTACCTTTACGGCCTTCGGAACGCCCCCTCCATGCTGGAACTGACGTACCTGCGAACGAATCGTGACGAGGCGGTCGAGCGCCTCTCCAAACGCGGCATTGATGCCGCCGCCCTGGTCGATGAGGCCCTGCGGCTGGATGGCGAGCGGCGTTCCGTTCAGAACGACCACGACGCCCGCCTGGCCGAGCTCAACACCATCAGCCGGGAGATCGGGACCCTGATGAAGGCCGGCCAACGCGAGGAGGCCGAAGCGGCCAAGTCCCGGACCACGGAGCTCAAGGAGGCCATTCAGGTCCTCAAGGACCGCTTGACCAGCGCTGAAAAAGCCCTTCACGACCACCTCAGCGACCTGCCCAACGCCCCGCTGCCTGAAGTGCCCGCCGGCCGCTCGGCCGACGACAACGTGGTGGTGATGGAGCATGGCGACAAACCCGGGCTGCCTGAAGGTGCCCAACCCCACTGGGAACTGGGCGAGCGGTACGACCTGATCCACATGGACCTGGGCGTGAAGCTGACCGGAGCCGGTTTTCCCGTGTACACCGGGGCCGGGGCGAAGCTGCAGCGCGCCTTGATCGCCTTCTTCCTGGACCGCGCCATCGCCGCCGGCTATCGCGAGGTGATGCCGCCCTTGTTGGTGAACGCCGATTCCGCCTTCGGCACCGGCCAGCTCCCCGACAAGGAGGGGCAGATGTACCATGCCACCGAGGACGGGTTGTACCTGATCCCGACGGCCGAGGTGCCCATCACCAACCTGTACCGCGACGA